>NZ_DATJTC010000016.1:0-65754 GCF_035503745.1 Dyella sp. | reverse complement strand
GCGTGCAGCAGGGGAGGGCTGGGGTGGGGTGAAGCCCGTCATGTGAAGCAAGAGCGCCACCCCCTCCCAACCTCCCCCTGCAAGCAGGGGGAAGAGCAAAAAAATGGCGCCGCAATTGACTCCCTCCCCTGAGTGCAGCAGGGGAGGGCTGGGGTGGGGTGAAGCCCGTCATGTGAAGCAAGAGCGCCACCCCCTCCCAACCTCCCCTTGCAAGCAGGGGGAGGAGCAAAAAAATGGCGCCCCAATTGACTCCCTCCCCTGAGTGCAGCAGGGGAGGGCTGGGGTGGGGTGAAGCCCGTCATGTGAAGCAAGAGCGTTACTGCCTCCCATCCTCCCCCTGCAAAGCAGGGGAAAGGGCATAAGCTCGCGCGCAGTCAGGCTGCGGCAGGCACCGCCACCGGCCCGCGCGCGCGTCGCGCTTTCTCATGGAAGTACAGCGCGGACACCAGCGTAATGGCCATGCCGATGCCCGACAGCGTCATCACCGTATCGGCATAGAACGACGCCCACGACAGGTGCATGCCGCCAAACTCTTTCACCAGAATTACCACCACGCTTCCCATGTAACCGCTGCTATCGGCGATGTACATGATGAAACCCACGTTGCCGGTGACCCGAAACGTCGCCAGCATGCGTTCGAAGAATGTTGCGTTGTACGGTACATAGGCTAGATAAAGCCCGAAGCCGCTAAAGCCGACCCAGCCCAGCGGATCGAGCATGTTGTGATTGTGCAGCCAGGTAGAGAAGGTGGCGATGGCGAAGCCACCGAAGATCAGCACGTGGTTGAGCATCAACGCCTTGAGGTTGTCGCGCACAAACATGGTGAAGGCCGTGATGATCAGCACGGCGATGGCGATCGGCACCTCGGTCTCGGTGAACACCGACGCGTCGCCGCCGCGGCCCAGGTCGCTCCAGATTTCCGCGGCAAAGTTGTCGCGAAAATCGCGCGTCACCGTCAGCGCCACGTAGGCCATCACGATCATCGCGATGCCGGGCAGAAAGCGCGCCAGAAACGCGCGGCGCGTGGCCGCATCCATCGGCACGCGCGCGCTGCGCGCGGCGATGTCGGCGGTATCGGGCGCGGGCAGGTGCTCCAATACCCAGGTGGCCGCATACAGCGGCGGTATGAACAAGGCGCCCGTGGCGAACGGCATCCAGAATTCGCTGACGTGCCAGCGCATCATCAGCCACATGCCCACCGTCTTGACCACGCCCGAGCCCACGATGAAGCTGGCGCACATCAGCGCGCCCATCAATTCGGTGCCGCGGCGCCCTTCCAGATAGCCGAAGATCACGCCCCACACCATGCCAAGCGGCAAGCCGTTGAGGAACAGAAACGCAATATTCCACGGTGCGGGGATCAGCGCAAAGCCGAGCAGCGCGATCCAGGAAAAGCCGATCAGCCCGGCCAGCGTACGCGCGCGGCGCTGGCGCTGGATCTGTGCGATCCAGGTAATGCCGCGCATCTTGCTCAGCATGTAGCCCATGACCTGCGCGATCACCAGCCACACCTTGTAGTCGACACCGCCAACGTGCATGCCCTCGAACGCGGCGGCGGTGAACGGCTTGCGGAATGCGTACATCGATGCATACGCCAGGAACGCGGCGCTGCCGGCGACCAAGTTGATCGCCATGGGATGGCGGCGAAAGCCCGATAGAAACGACACGAGAACCACCCCGAACCAGCCCATGTGGCAGTGCGGGAAGGGTGCCGGGCCGAGGTTACAGTGGCGTGGCGACGGGTAGCCGGTGGGGTGGCTTGGTCTACGCGTGATTTCTTGCTTGGTCACGCCGTTTACCCCTTACCTCGCGTGCAGCAGGGGGAGGAGCAAAAAAATAGCGCCGCAATTCACCCCCTCCCCTGCGTGCAGCAGGGGAGGGCTGGGGTGGGGTGAAGCCCATCATGCGAAACAAGAGCGTCACCCCCTCCCAACCTCCCCCTGCAAGCAGGGGGAGGAGTAAAAGCCATGAGCCAGTTCCGCTATCGCGCCGTCAGTGCCGCCGGCGAAATCGTGCAGGGTCAGATGGAGGCGGCCAGTCTCGACGAAGTAATCGTACGCCTGCAGGACCAGGGCCATACGCCGCTGGAAGCCAAGGCTGCCGATGCGGGTGCCGTGGGCGGCGGTTTTGCCGGCTTTCTCAAGCGCGGACCTTTCAGCGGCGATCAGCTGGCGCAATTCACCCACCAGCTTGCCACGCTGCTGGGCGCGGGACAGCCGCTCGATCGCGCACTGGGCATCCTGATGGATCTGCCCGAGGGCGAGCATGCGAAGAAACTGATCGAACGCGTGCGCGATCGCGTACGCGGCGGCACGCCGCTGTCGCAGGGGCTGGACGAAGAACATGGCGTGTTTCCCAAGCTCTACATCGCACTGGTGCGCGCGGGCGAAGTCGGCGGATCGCTGGAAGACACCTTGCGCCGCCTGGCCGATTACCTGGAGCGCTCGCAGCAATTGCGCGGCAGCATCATCAATGCGCTGATCTATCCGGCGTTCCTGATGGTGGGCGTGCTCGGTTCGCTGCTGTTGCTGCTCACGTATGTGGTGCCGCAATTCGTGCCGATCTTCCAGGACATGCAGGTGCCGATCCCATGGATCACCCAGGCCGTGCTGGCGCTGGGCACCACGTTGCAGGACTGGTGGTGGCTGATCATTCTGCTGCTGGTGGCCGGCGTGCTGGTGTGGCGCTCGCGCATGCGCGATCCGGCGCTGCGCCTGGCCTGGCACGAACGCGTGCTGAAGCTGCGCCTGGTCGGCCCGCTGGTGCTGAAAGTGGAAACGGCGCGGCTGGCGCGCACGCTCGGCACGCTGGTCAAGAACGGCGTGCCGCTGCTGTCGGCGCTGGGTATCGCGCGCCAGGTCACGTCCAACCGCGCGCTGGACCAATCGCTGGTGCAGGCCACCGAAATGGTCAAGGGCGGTAACGGGCTGAGCCTGGCCTTGTCGCAATCGCAACGATTTCCGCGGCTGGCGATCCAGATGGTGCAGGTAGGCGAGGAGGCCGGGCAGCTGGACGCGATGCTGCTGAAAGTGGCCGACACGTTCGAGCTGGAAAGCCGCCGCTCCATCGATCGCCTGCTGGCCGCGCTGGTGCCGGCGCTCACCATCGTCATGACGGTGTTTGTGGCGATCATCATGGCCGCTATCCTGCTGCCCCTGCTCAGCCTCACCAGCAACATTCAATGATCGGCACGGTCCGATAAGCATCCCTTTGTTCACGCATAAAATACGGAGAAACCAGCCCATGCAGTACAGATATTCACGAACCCGGTCCCTGCGCCATCCTTACCGCAGCGCCGGTTTCACCCTGCTGGAAATGCTGGCGGTGATCGTGCTGATCGGCATCGTCGGCGCGATCGTGGTACGCCAGGTCGGCAGCAGCGTGGACAAGGGCAAGTACGGCGCCGGCAAGGCGCAGCTCACCACGCTCAGCCAGGCAGTGGATGCCTATGCGCTGGACAACGGCTCGCCGCCGGCGTCGCTGGGAGACCTGGTCGCCAAGCCGGCCACTGCCAGCAATTGGCAAGGGCCGTATGTGAAGCCCTCGCAGCTGAAGGATCCGTGGGGCCACGACTTCGGCTACAAATACCCCGGCGAACACGGTAATTACGACCTGATTTTCTACGGCCGCGACGGCAAGCCCGGCGGCGACGGCTACGACGCCGACGTGGGTAACTGGCAGTGACCAGCCTGCGACCGGTCATGTGCATCGGATCGACGAGCCAAACGCGCTCGCTTCGCTCCGTGCCCATGCATCGGTCGCCTTCGCCGCGCGGCATGCGTGCGTTCACGCTGCTGGAAATGCTGGCGGTGATCATCCTGATCGCCATCGCGGCCGTCGCGGTGGCGATTTCCGTGAACCACGGCCTGGCCAGCGCGCGCATCAACGCCGCCGCCGGCGAGCTTGCCGCGACGCTGCGCGCCACGCGCACGCAGGCGATCATGCATGGCCAGCAGCGCATCTTTCAGGTCGACACGCAGCAGGGCACCTATCGCGGCGCCGATCAACGCGACGTGCGCCTGCCCAAAGGCCTGGATCTGTCGGTGACCAGCGCGGCCAGCGACACCAGCGGCGGCGCGATCGCGCGCATCCGCTTCTTTCCCGATGGCAGTTCCACCGGCGGGCGCATCACCTTGCGCAGCGGCCGGCGCGAATGGCACATCAACGTATCGTGGCTGACCGGTGCCATCAGCGTGTTCGATACCGGAACACACACGTGAACGCGCCGCCACCCCGCGCGCGCGGCTTCAGCCTGCTTGAGGTGATCGCGGCGATCCTGTTGCTGGCGATCGCCTTCGCGGCGCTGATGGAAGTGGCCGGTGGCTCGATCCGCCTGTCGCAGAACGCAGCCCAATACAGCCAGGTTGCGCTGTGGGCGCGCTCCTTGCTGGATACGCGCTACACGCTCGATCCGATCCAGCCCGGCACCAGCGAAGGCCGTTTCAACGATCGCTACCGCTGGCGCCTGCAAGTGACGCCATGGGTGGCGCCGGGCGTGCCGCCGGCCAGCAACGGCGGCAACACGCAGATGTTCCGGCTCGATCTGGATGTCATGTGGGGCGTGGAGCCGTTCGAGCGCCACGCGCATTTCAGCACGCTGCGCATCGGCAGCAATGCATCACCTTCGCCGCTGCCCGCACCATGACGCGCGCCGCCGGATTCACCCTGCTCGAAGTGCTCGGCGCGATGGCGCTGCTGGCGCTGTTGCTGCTGGGCGTGTATTCGGGCGTGCGCACGGCCACGCATACGGTGCAGGCCGGCACGCTGAAAATCGAACAGCTCGACCAGGTGCGTTCGGCGCAGCAATTCCTGCGGCGCGAGCTGGCGCAGGCGATGGCGCAGCCGATCGCGCACGACAGCGACGGCAACAACATCTATTTCGAGGGTAGCGAAACCGAAATGCGTTTCGTCGCGCCGTTGCCCGGTTATCTGGGGCGCATGGGGCCGCAGCTGATCCAGTTGAAGCTGGTACCAGACGAGGACCAGGACAAAGGCGAGCGGCTCGAAGCCAGCCTCGCCGTGCTGCCGCCCGATGGCAGCGCCCCCAAGCCGCTGGGCGATCCGCAGGTGCTGGTCGATGGCATCAAGGGTGGCGGCTTCAGCTATCGCGGCCTCAATTCGCAAGGCCAGCCGATGGATTGGCAAAGCGACTGGAAATACACCGGCAACATGCCCAACGTGGTCAGCATCAAGCTTTCGCTCGACGGCGGCCGCGAATGGCCGCTGATGAGCGCGAGCCTGCTGGTCAATCCCGCCGCCATGCAAGGGCCGAGCAATTTGCTGCGCGGCTTGCGCGGTCCGGGGGTGGTGCCATGAAGCGCGCGCAACGCGGCATCGCCTTGCTGGTCGTGATGTGGGCGTGCACGCTGCTGGCGATTTTGCTCGGCGGCTATGCCGCGCTGGCTCACAACGAAGGCCTGCAAGCCAGTTACCAGTTCGAGCAGACCCGCGCGTATTACGCGGCCGAAGCGGGCGTGATGCGCGCCATCTATGCGCTGCAGGCCACCAATGTGAATGATCGATGGGTCGCCGACGGGCGCCTGTATCCGTTCGTGTTCGATGGCGCGAAGGTCGGCATTTCGGTGATTTCCGAAAGCGGCAAGGTGGATCTCAACGCTGCCAGCCCCGACGTCCTGACCAACCTGTTCCGTCTGGCGGGTGCCGATCCCACGCGCGCCGCGGCCGTCGCGCAGGCGGTGATCGACTGGCGCAGCTTTGCCATATCGCCGCAGCAAGCGGCGCAACGCGCCGCCGTCTACGCCGCGGCGGGGCGCGACTACGGCCCGCGTAACGGCCCGTTTGCCAGCGTGGACGAACTGCAGATGGTGCTGGGCATGGACCCTGCGCTGTACGCGGCCGTCGCGCCCTACGTCACCATCTGGTCCGGCCGTCCCAGCCCCGATCCCAACACCGCGCCGCTGCTGGCGCTCGCCTCGCTGCCAGGCATGAATTTGCAACGCGCGGCGGCGATGATTGCCGCTCGCCCACCCCTGAGCGCGGGCAATCCGGTGCCAGGTCTGGTCGGCAACAATGGCATCACGCATAGTATTCGGTCAGAGGCGGTGCTCGCCGATGGAACGCGTGCAGTTTTGCATGCCACCGTGCGCCTGCAGGGATTTCGGCCCGGGTCGCAATCTTTTGCGGTATTGCGTTGGCAAGAGGGGGATGAGGAGTGAATTCCGCTACGCAGACGCTGCGACCGCAGCTTGATCGCGTACGCCGCGCGTGGCGCGGTTCGCCGATGCCGGCCTTCATGGCCTGGTGGGGCGGTCAGTTGCGTGCCCTGCTGCCGGTGCGCTGGCAGGCGTTCTTCAGTGGCGGCAACGTCTGGTGCCTGCTGCACCACGAAAGCGGCCAGTGGCATGCGCGCCGCAGCGGGCAGCCGCAAAACGCCGCGCCGTGGAGCGACACGCTCGACGCGCCCGAACAGCAGGCCATGCTGGGCGCGGCCCTGGCGGGCGTGGATCGGCAGGATCTGCGCCTTGCGCTGTGCCTGCCGCCGGAAGGCGTGCTGCGCCGCCGCCTGCTGTTGCCCGAGGCCGCGCGCGACAACCTGCGCCAGATCGGCGCTTTCGAAATGGATCGGCAAACGCCATTCCGCCTGGACCAGGTCTATTACGACCTGCGCCCATTGCGCGGCGCTGCACCGGCGGGCCGCATCGCCGCCGAGCTGATCGCCGCACCGCGCGCGCTGGTGGATGCCCGGCTCGAGCATCTGCGCAATGCGGGCATCGTCATCGATGCGGTGGATCTGTGCGAGGGCGATGCCCGGCTCGGCGTGAACCTGCTGCCGCCGGACATGGTGCGCGCGCATCGCGATCCGCGCCGCCGCCTCAACCTGGCGCTGGCCGCGGCGGCCCTCATGCTGTTGCTGCTCTGCCTGGGCCAGTGGCTGCACAATCGCGAGGAAGCGTTGGCCGCGATGCAGGCCCAGGTTGAAGACATGCGCGGCGACGCGCAGAAAATTTCCAACTTGCGCAAGCAGCTGGAGGAAAGCACCGGCGCGGCCGGTTTCCTCGCGCGCCGCAAGACCGACTCGGTGGCGGTGGTGGACGTACTGCAAGATCTCACCGCACGTATTCCCGACGACACCTGGCTGGAACGCTTCACCGTCGACAGCAGCGGTCGCGTCGGCCTGCAGGGCCAAAGCGCGAAGGCGGCGCCGCTGATCGATGTCTTGCAGAGCAGCAAACTGATCACCGGCGCGAACTTCCAGGGCGTGATCCAGCGCGATCCGGCCACCAACAAGGAGCGTTTTTACATGGATGCGCAATTGCGCACGTCCAACGCCAAGCCGGCCGCGAACGGCGGTACGGGAGCCGCGCAATGAACCTGCGCCCGATGAAACCGGCGGAAAGCCGCATCGCCGCGATCGGCCTGCTCGTGCTGGTGCTGGTACTGGCCTATTTCATATTGCTGCATTGGTGGTTCGTCGCGCCGCTGCGCAACATCGATAGCCAAATGGATGACCTGCGCGATACCCAGAGCCGCTATGCCGCCGCGATCGCGGAAAAACCGCAATTGGAAAAGCGCCTGGCCGAGCTGGGCCGCTACTCCACCGACAGCAGCACCTTCCTGCCCGAGACCGACCCCAACGCCGCCGCCGCCGGCCTGATGCAGCGCGTGGTCGACGATGCCGCCGCGCACGCGCAGGAAGGCAGTTGCGAAGTCGCACAGAAAATGCCGGTGCCCAATCCGCCCATCACGCCGGGCGATCCGTACAAGAAAGTGGTGGTGAGCATCAGCCTGCATTGCGACATGCAGCCCTTGATCGGCTTGCTGTACACGCTTGAAAAGGGCAAGCCGTATCTGTTCGTGCAGGATTTCAGCGTGTATCGCAATCCGTTGGTCGCCGCGCAGAAAGGCGCCAGTGCGCCGCTGGAAGTGCAATTCACACTGGGTGGCTATGTGCACGCGCCGGCCAACAGCGGTGCGGCGCAAGGTAACGATGCGGCGGGAGGCGATCAGCCATGAACGCTGCCGCGCAACGCCGGCTCACACCCTCATTGGTTATCGTCGTGGCGGTCCTGGGCCTGCTGCTGGTGTCGCTGCTGTTCGGCATGGACCGCGGCGTGAGCTGGGATCCGCCGCGCCCCACGCGGCCCCTGCCGCCGGTGCACAATGTCGCGCTGCCGGCGCCGCCGCCGCTGGACAGCTACGCCCCGCTCTGGCTGCATCCGCTGTTCAGCGCCGATCGCAAACCGATCGTCAGCACCGGTGGCAGCGAAGGCGTGAGCCTGGGCGACCTGCAGCTGACCGGCGTGATCATCACGCCAACCTTGCACATGGCCTTGCTGGGTCCCGTCCACGGCAGCAACGACAAAAGCGACGAGGGCGGCCAGGTACGCGTACGCGAGGGCGCAATGCTGCCCGACGGCACCTGGAAGCTGGTCAAGGTGCTGCCGCGCTCGGCGATTTTCGCGTCCCCGAGCGGGCGCACGGAACTGAAGCTGCCCGCGGGCGCTCCTATTGATCAACCTGCTCCGGGAGCGCCGGCCGGGGCCATACCGATGAATGGGCCGCCGCCAGCTCCGGGTCGATCCACGAGGATGCGGCCCATGCCGCCGCCGGGCGCGATGCCGAACGACGCACAACAACAACGCTTGCAACGACTCAGGGCCGCCATTCAAAAGCAGCGCTCCGGGGTAACCCCGAGCACTCAGGGAGAACACTGATCCATGTCACACACGCGCGCGCAGCTTTACCGAACCGGCCTGCAGGTCAGCGCCATCGCGCTGGCCGTCTTCCTGAGCGGATGCTCCAACACCAAGCCGCTGACCAAGCCGGACCTCTCGCTGGAACGCGAGGCCGTGGCCGGTACGGAGAAACCCGCGCCGCAGCCGCAGTCGCTCAATAGCAATCCCAGCACCGGCACCGCGGCACCGCCGGTGGCCAGCATCAGCACCGGCAGCGGCGAGTTCGTGCGGCCCACCGCATTGACCACGCCGCGTCCGGCGGCGGGTGGCAGCGGCGCGGTCACCTTCAACTTCGAGAACCAGCCGGTGCAGGCGGTGGTGAAGGCGATCCTGGGCGACCTGCTGCAGCAGAACTACACCATCGTGCCCGGCGTGCAAGGCAATATTTCCTTCTCCACGTCCGAACCGGTGGACAGCAGCCAGGCCATTCCGATCCTGGAGACGCTGCTGTCCTGGACGCACAACGCACTGATCAAGACCAACGGCCGCTATGTGGTGATGCCGGAGAAGGATGCCGTGCAGGGCAACGTCGCGCCCAGCCTGGGTGCGGTGGCGCCATCGGGTGGTTTGCAGGCGCGGCTGTTCCCGCTGCATTACATCGCCGCCGACCAGATGCAAAAGCTGCTCAAGCCGTTCGCGCGGCCCGATTCGATCCTGCTGGTGGATAACGCGCGCAACGTCATCGTGGTAGCGGGCACGCCGGACGAACTGGCCAACTACGAACGCACCGTGCGCACTTTCGACGTCGATTGGCTGCGCGGCATGTCGGTTGGCGTGTTCAACCTGCAGCACGCCAGCGTCGAAGACCTGATGCCGCAGCTGGATAGCATGTTCGGCCCCAAGGGTGATACACCGCTGGCCGGCCTGCTGCGCTTCATCCCGATCAAGCGCACCAACGCGCTGGTGGTGATCAGCACCCAGCCGAGCTATCTGCGCGAAGTGGGCGACTGGATCACCAAGATCGACTTAGGCGGCGGCAACGATCCGCAGCTGTACGTCTACGACGTGCGCAACATCAGCGCGTCGGATCTCGCGCACTACCTGGCGCAGATCTACGCCGATGGCGGCGCCAACGGCAGCAGCGATCGCGGTGGCAGCGTGGCGCCTGGTGCCGGCGGTGCTACCACGCTGGGCATCGGCAACAACGCGTCGGGCTCGTCCAGCGGCATGGGCAGCACCGCCGGCAGCTTCGGCAGCTCCACCACCGGCGGGCTCAGCAATGGTCTGGGCAGCACCGGCAGCAGCCCGCTCTCAAGCACCGGCAGCAGCAGTGCGTTTGGCAGCAGTTCCACCGGCGGCATCGGCGGCGGCACCGGCGTCAGCGGCGTGGGCTTGAACGGCGGCCTGGCCAACGGCAAAAGCCAGGACCAGGGCTACAGCTCCAAGGACGGCAGCATCCGCATCAGCTCGGTGGATGCCAACAACCAGCTACTGGTGCGCGCGCGCCCCGCGCAATGGAACGAAATCCTCGGCGCAATCAAGCAGCTCGACAAGGCGCCGTTGCAGGTGCAGATCGAGACGCGCGTGTTTGAAGTGGATCTGACCGGTGATCTTGAATACGGCGTGCAGTGGTATTTGCAGGGATTGGCGGGCGGGTCCAATAGCACCAGTAGCAGCGGCACAACTTCGTACACGCCGGGCAATCCCTACTCGCACCGCATGATTGCGCTCGGTGGCGGCAGTAACAGCAACTCTACCAACACGTATAGCGGGCAACCGTTCTTCTATTCGTTCCTGAGTTCAAATGGAAAATTCCAGGTCGCGCTCAACGCACTGGAGAGCAGCGGCAATACCAAGACCCTGTCGGCACCTTCTCTGGTGGTGCTCAATAACCAGGTGGCGCACATCGAGGTGGGCAACCAGATACCGGTCAACCAGACCTATTACACGGGGCTTGGCACCACCTCCACTTCCACCACCGTAGGCCAGGTGGAATACATTCCCACCGGCATCATCCTGGATGTGCAACCGCGCGTGAATCCGGGCGGTCTGGTCTACCTCAATATCGATCAGCAAGTCAGCTCCACCACCGGTAACGCCAACAGCCAGGGCAATTACACGATTCAGCAGCGCCAGATCGCCACGCAGCTGGGTGTGCAGAACGGCCAGACGGTGCTGCTCGGTGGCCTGATTCAGCAGCAGAACTCAGATACAGGTCAGGGCGTTCCGTGGCTCAGCGACATCCCGATCCTTGGCAAGCTGTTCGGCTCTACAGGCAAGCAAAAAAGTCGCACCGAGTTGATCGTGCTGATCACGCCGCGCGTCATCACCGACAGCGACGACGCCAAACAGATCACCGACGATTACCAGAACGGCTTTGAATCACTGGCGCCGCTGCGTGCCAATCTTCCGCCCGCCACCGCGCCAAAGCCAAACCCGGTGACCTATCCGCTCAAGCAGTAACAAGCGCGTTTACATGACGCCGTTTAGCGATTCAACCGACCTGGCTTAGATACTAAATGAACAGGCTCGCCGGGCTACTTTTGGGAGATCAGTAGCCCGGTGCGGTTCCGACCATGGATGGTCGGCATCTGCACCTCCATTTATGATCGTGCGCATGAACGCGCCGATGTTTCCGATCACTTCTTTATTGCCTGAAATCCGCACCTCACTGGCCGCGCAACCGCGCCTGGTGCTGGAAGCGCCGCCCGGTGCAGGCAAGACCACCCAAGTGCCGTTGGCGTTGCTCGGCGCGCCGTGGCTGGAGGGCAGGAAGATCGTGATGCTGGAGCCGCGCCGGATCGCGGCGCGGGCGGCGGCGCAGTTCATGGCGCAGCAGTTGGGCGAGCCGATCGGGCAAACCGTGGGCTACCGCATCCGCTTTGAATCGAAAGTCAGTGCGGCCACGCGCATTGAAGTGGTCACCGAGGGCATTCTCACGCGGCTGATCCAGGACGACCCGGAGCTGTCCGGCATCGGTGCGATCCTGTTCGACGAATTCCACGAACGGCACTTGGCCGGCGATCTGGGGGCTGCACTGGCGCTGGATATCCAGCACACCTTGCGACCGGATCTGCGCATCGTGGTGATGTCGGCCACGCTCGATGGCGAGCGCATCGCGCAATGGCTGGATGCGCCGCGGCTCAGCAGTCCCGGGCGCAGTTTTCCGGTGCGGATCGACTATCCGCCGGCGCGTACGCAGGAAAGTGTGGAACATCACCTGGCGCGCGTGGCGCGTCAGGCGCTGGGCGAAAACGCCGGTGACATCCTGGCGTTTTTGCCCGGGCGCCGGGAGATTGCGCGCGTGCAAGGCATCCTGTCGCAAAGCCTGCCCCAGGATGGTGTCGAGATCGTGGCGTTGCACGGCGAGCTCTCGCTGGCCGAGCAGCAGCTTGCTCTGTCGCCGGGCGAAGAAGGCGTACGGCGCATCGTGCTCGCCACCAATGTCGCCGAATCCAGCGTCACGCTGCCGGGCATTCGCGCGGTGATCGATACGGGTTTGGCGCGCGAGCCGCGCTTTGACCCCAACACCGGATTCACGCGGCTGGAAACGGTGGCGATTTCGCAGGCGTCGGCCGATCAGCGCGCCGGTCGTGCAGGGCGTGTCGCGGAAGGCACCGCGTACCGGCTGTGGGCACAAAGCCGCCGGCTGGATCCGTCGCGCACGGCGGAGATCGCGCAGGCGGAGTTGTCGGGCCTGGCATTGGAACTGGCTGCGTGGGGTAGCGCGCAGCTACCGTGGCTCGATCCCCCGCCTGCAGGCGCGTTGGCGCAGGCGCGCGAACTGCTGACGCGCCTGGGCGCGCTCGATGCGCAGCAGCGTATCGCGCCGCTCGGTCGCCGCATGCTTGAACTGGGTGCCACGCCGCGCCTCGGTGCCGCCGCGTTGCGCGCGCCGGAAACGTTGCTTGCACTGGTGGCGGATCTGTTGGCCTTGATGGAAGCACGCTCGCCGCTGCGCGGCGAACTCGCGCGCAGCGATGATTTCCGCGTGCGCGTGGCGACTCTGCACGCGTGGCGCGATCGCCGCAGTGCCAGCGGGCAGGGTGGCGGCGCGGATGCGGGTGCGCTGGCGGCGATCGAGCAGGCCAGCAAGGGTTGGCGGCGTCGCCTGGAGGTACGCAGCGCGGCGAGCGGCGTGCCGCACAGCCATGCCGTGGGCGATCTGCTGCTGCATGCGTTTCCCGACCGCATCGCACGGCAGGACGATAACAATCCCTTGCGCTATACCTTGTCCAACGGCCGCGGCGCGCGTCTGCACGAGCAGACCGCACTGCTGGGCGAGCCGTGGCTGGTAGTGCTGGATCTGCGTCACGAAGCCCGCGACAGCCTGATCCTTGCCGCCGCACCGCTCGATCCACGCGTGCTGGAAAGCGATTACCCGCAACACTTCCAGCGCGTGCGCCACGTGCGTTGGAACGACGAGCGCGCAGGCGTGGAAGCGTTCGAGGAACGCCGCTTCGCCGCCATCGTGCTGGAACGCCGCAGCGTGCCCGTGCAGGAAGAAGATGCCGTGCCAGCGCTATTGGCGGCGATCCGCGCCCGCGGCCTGGAGGCCCTGCCGTGGACCGAATCGGCGCGGCGCCTGCGCCTGCGCATGCAATCGCTCGGCTCATGGATGCCCGAGCTTGGCCTGCCCGACGTCTCCGATGCGCGCCTGCTTGATACGCTCGAAGATTGGCTGGCGCCATATCTGCAAGGCAAGCGCAAACTCGATGCACTGTCCGCCGACGATCTGTCGCAGGCCCTCGCCACGCAGTTCAACTACGACCAGCGCAAGCAATTGGATGCGCAAGTACCCGACAGCCTGGCCGTGCCCAGCGGACAAGTGCGTAGCCTCCAATACAGCCCCGGCGAGCCGCCCGTGCTGGCCGTGAAGCTGCAGGAACTGTTCGGCCTCGCCGATACGCCGCGTGTGGCGAACGGCAAAGTGCCGGTCACCTTGCATTTGTTGTCGCCGGCGGGAAGGCCGATCCAGGTCACACAGGATCTGAAAGGCTTCTGGGAGCGCACTTATCCCGAAGTCAAAAAGGAATTGAAGGGGCGCTATCCCAAGCATCCGTGGCCGGACGATCCATGGACCGCCACGCCCACCCACCGCGCCAAGCCGCGCGGCACGTGATCGATTCGCCCTGCGACAAAACGTTCACGCCATACCTTCATTGAATCGCATCCTCATGCCGGCATCACCAGGTTTGCGTCAACACGCCGAGCCTGGTGTGCATCTGCATGCGCGATAAACCGCGCGGCGTGTCAGCATCCGTTCATGCTTTTCGAGGCGATGGGCGTGCTCGCGCAAACGAACGTGTGAAAGTTTGGATCGTGGGAATGCGAAGTCATCGTGCAGTCTTGATGACCTCTCGCGCAATGATCACTTGCGCAAACCTTGCAATATCGATGATGCCATCGTTTTCATCGAAGTTTTTTTCGAGCGCCCAATCACACCTGTCGCGTGAACCCGTTCCTCGTCTTCACGCTGCGTAGATAGGGAAGTGCGTGACACATAAGCGTTTCTCGTTGCGATGACAAAAATGACGACACGCACCCCGCGCATTGCTATCGATATCAGCGCGCGCGCATGTTGATGCGTTTAATTTCGTGAAGAAAAAGCGCGCGTTTCAAGCACTTTCCAGGTGATTTGGTTTTGCCCATCCGCTCTTGTTGCGCGCCTTGACGCAGGTTTGTTCGGCAGATACTTTCGATGGCATTCGTCACAGGGAGCATGTGGCGAATGATTCCGCGATGACGTCGCCAGGGTTAGGGGTTAGCACGTCATTGGAGTGTGGCATCGGCACTGTCCGCAGTGGGAGCGCAGGGGGAGCAGCAGCAGCCGGGACTCGGGAGTCGCTTCATCATCTGGTGAAACAAACGGCGTCGCGCGTGTGCGCGACTTAACTGTGATGGGGTACTTGCGACCTCATAGGGGTCGCTTTGTGTCCCAAATTCCTGGGGAGTTTGCAATGCCGAGTAGTCATCTACGTATCAAGACACTGATCGCCGCGCTGGGCATTTCCCTGCTCGGTTCGGTGGGCGCCATGGCGCAGCCGATAGCGAGCAGCGATGCAGTGTCCAGCGCGACCAGCGCCGCGCTGGTCTCCATCCATCCCGCGGTAACCTTGCGCCAAGGCGACCAGGTGGTGGGACCGCTGGCGTTTTCGCAGCCCATGCACGTGGTGCTTACACTGAAGTTGCGCAACGAACAGCAACTGGACAGCTACATCGCCAAGCCTGGCTTCAAGCCGCTGACGAGCGCGCAGTTCAACGCGCAATATGCACCGACCGCCGACCAGGCACAGCAAGTGGCCGCCTATTTGACCAAGGCGGGCTTCACTAACGTGCAGATCGGCGCCAACAACGCCTACGTGCAGGCCGATGGCCACGCCGATACCGCGCAAGCCGCCTTCGGCACCAGCTTCGTGCATGTCAAGACGCACGATGGCCGCGATGCCTATGCCAACAACACCGACGTGAAGATTCCCGCCAATCTGCAGGGTATCGTTCACGCGGTGCTGGGCATGCAGAACGTGCATACCGCGCATGTGTTCGCGCGCTATGCCGATCCGATCATCGCGCACATGAATGCCACCAAGCCGCAGGCGAGCGGTAGCGCCGTGGGCCACAACCCCACCGATTTCCCGGTGATCTATGGCGCGAGCGGCCTGCCGAATGTCACTTCCGTGGCGATCGGCTCGGTATCGGAAGGCTCGATGAAAAACGTGCAAAGCGACGTAAAGTCGTATCTCTCCGCCAACGGTCTGCCCAGCGTCACGCTGACGCTGAAAGGCAACACCTCCGGCTCCGATACCAGCGGCGATGGCGAATGGGATCTCGATAGCCAGGACATCATCGCCTTCACCGGCGTGACGCAGTATTACTTCTACGTCGCCGCGTCGCTGGACGATGCGGATCTGCAGACCGACTACGCGCAGGTCGTGTCCGACAACATCGTCAAGGCGATCGACGTCTCGCTGGGCGAATGCGAAACCGATGCGAACTCCGATGGTTCGGCCGCGTCGAACGACACCACCTTCAAGGAGGCGGTGGCGCAAGGCCAGACCTTCTTCGTCTCGGCCGGCGACTCCGGTGCGGACGAATGCGGCAACGGCGGCGTCACGCCGAGTTGGCCGGCCAGCTCCCAATACGTCACCGCCGTGGGCGGCACGGAGCTGTACACCACGGGTAACACCACATGGTCGAGCGAAACCGTGTGGAACAACCTGAGCGAAAACGAAGGTGCCACCGGCGGCAGCCCGAGCACGTTCGAACCGATTCCGAGCTGGCAGAAGGGCGTCTCGGGCATCACCAACCAGACCTATCGCGGCGTGCCGGATATCGCGTTCAACGCGAGCCCGGACAGCGGCGCGCTGGTAACGGTGGATGGCGAGGCGAACCAGCAGATCGGCGGCACCAGCCTGGCCGCGCCGCTGGCGGTGGGCATGTGGGCGCACGTGCTGCAGGCGAACGGCACCAGCCTGGGCTTTGCCGCGCCTGTGCTGTACAAGGTGGCGCAATCGTCCTCGGCCAATTATTCGGCGGCGTTCCACGACATCACTTCGGGCAACAACTCCGGTGAGACCGCAGCGACCGGTTGGGATTACACCAGCGGTTGGGGCAGCGTGATCGTCAATCAGCTGAGCAGCCTGGCCGGTAGCGGCAGTTCCTCCGGCGGCGATCCGGTGGCCGGCTTCACCGATTCGGTGAGCGGTTTGACGGTGGCCTTTACCAACACCTCCACCGATACGGGCGGCACCATCGATGCCTACTCGTGGAACTTTGGCGACGGCAGCACCGCCACCTCGGCCAGCCCCAGCCACACCTACGCGGCGGCCGGCACCTACACGGTCAGCCTCACGGTGACGGACAACACCGGCGCCACCAGCACCAAGACCGGTTCGGTCACGGTGTCCTCGAGTGCGGGCGGCGCACCGGCGGCAAGCTTCACCGACAGTGCAAGCGGCCTGACGGTGGCCTTTACCAACACTTCCACCGATACCGGCGGCACCATCGACGCGTATGCGTGGAACTTCGGCGACGGCAGCACGTCCACCTCGGCCAGCCCCAGCCATACCTACGCTTCGGCCGGCACCTACACCGTCTCGTTGACGGTGACCGACAACACCGGCGCCACCAGCACCGCCAGCAATGCGGTGACGGTGAGCAGCAGCGGCGGCGGCTCGGGCGTGTTCAGCAACAACACGCCGGTGGTGATCAACGACAATGCCACCATCACCAGCAACATCGCCGTGACGGGCGAGCCGGGCAATGCGCCGTCGAACCTGAAGGTGCATGTCAACATCACGCACAACTGGTCGGGCGATCTGGAGATCGTGCTATACGCACCGAACGGCGACTACGCGGTGCTGCAGCAGCCGAACTACGAAAACAACGGCAACATCAACAAGACCTTCACGGTGAATGCTTCGTCGGTGAAGGGCAACGGTACGTGGAAGCTGAAAGTGATCGACAACGATCCGGAGTACTACGGCGACTACGGCACCTTGAACAGTTGGAGCCTGACGTTCTGAGTGGGTGCGACGCGCAGGGACGCGCGTCTTGCCATGCATGAAAAAGCCCGGCCGCTGGCGGCCGGGCTCGTCGGGTTTTGAGCGATGTACGTTGCTTCACCATTGCGTGCGCTGGGGCAGCAGGCCTTTCAGTTCCGCGTCGGTGAGGTTGCGCCACTGGCCCGGTTTCAAGTGGCCGAGCTTGACGTTGATGATGCGCACGCGGCGCAGCTGCGTCACCCGGTAGCCGAACGCGGCCGCCATCAGGCGGATCTGCCGGTTCAGGCCCTGGGTCAGCACGATGCCGAAGCCGAACTTGGCGATCTTGCGCGTGCGGCAGGGCCTGGTCAGCTGACCGCGGATACGCACGCCGCGCGCCATGCCGGCGAGGAACTCCTCGGTGACGGGCTTGTTGACCGCGACCAGGTATTCTTTCTCGTGGTGGTTCTCCGCGCGCAGGATCTCGTTGACGATGTCGCCGTTGCTGGTCAGCAGGATCAGCCCTTCAGAATCCTTGTCCAACCGCCCGACCGGGAAGATGCGTTCCTGGTGGTCGACGAAATCGATGATGTTGCCTTCCACGCCCTGGTCGGTGGTACAGGTGATGCCCACCGGCTTATACAGCGCGATATAGACCCCGCGTTTGGCGGCAGGCGTGCTGCCGAGCAGGCGCGCACGCACGATTTCGCCATCGACGCGAACCTCGTCGCCGTCCAGCGCCTTGGCGCCCGTGCTTACCACCTCGCCGTTGATGGTCACGCGACCGGCCAGCAGCAGTTCGTCCGCCTCGCGGCGCGAGCACAAGCCCGCTTCGCTGATGTATTTGTTGACGCGCATGGGTCAGCGCCCGACGCCCGGCCCGTGCAGGCTCACGAACGCAGCCCGACACCGCGCTTGAGCAGGCTCAGCGCAATGGCCGACAGCACCACCACAAATCCCAGCATCACCACGAATGCCACGTCCACGCGCACGTCGCTGATGCCCAGCACGCCGAAACGGAATGCGTTGACCATGTACAGGATGGGATTGGCGCGCGAAATGGCCTGCCAGGGCTCGCCCAGCATGGTCACCGAGTAGAACACGCCGCCCAGATAGGTCAGCGGCGTAAGCACGAACGTCGGCACCAGGGCGATATCGTCGAATTTCTTGGCATAGATCGCATTGACGAAGCCGGCCAGCGAAAAGATCGTGGCGCCCAGCAGTACCGAGAGCAGGGTGATCACCGGATGCGCCACCTGCAGCCGGGTGAAGAACAGGGCGATCAGCAGCACCAGGATGCCCACGATCAGTCCGCGCACCACCGCGCCGGTGACGTAGCCAAGCAAAATGACCCAGTTCGGCATCGGCGACACCAGCATTTCCTCCACCGAGCGCTGGAACTTCGCGCCGAAGAAGGAGCTGGAAATGTTGCCGTAGCTGTTGGTGATGATGCTCATCATCACCAGGCCCGGCACGATGTATTGCATATAGCTGAAACCGCCCTGGATGGTGCCGATGCGCCCGCCGATCAGCTTGCCGAACACCACGAAATACAGCGTCATGGTGATTGCCGGCGGGATCAGCGTCTGCGTCCAGATGCGCATGATGCGCACGATCTCGCGTCGCACGACGGTATGCAGGGCGACCAGGTTGCCGGACATATTGCTCACGCCACTTTCTCCTTGCTCGGCTCTTGCCGGCCGTTTTCCACCAGTCGCACGAACAGCTCTTCCAGGCGATTGGTCTTGTTGCGCATCGAGGTTACCGTGATGCCGTGCGTGCCGAACGCATCGAACAGCGCGTTCATGGGCTGGGTGCGCGGCATTTCCGCTTCCAGCGTGTGCTCGTCAACGCGGCGGAAGGTGATGCCGGGCAGGGTCGGTAGCGTCGGCGGCAGGTCGGCGACATCGAACACGAAGGTTTCCACGTCCAGCTTGGACAGAAGGTTCTTCATCGTGGTGTTTTCCACGATGGTGCCGTGATCGATGATCGCGATGTTGCGGCACAGCTGTTCGGCTTCTTCCAGGTAATGCGTGGTAAGGATCACCGTGGTGCCGGCGGCGTTGATGCCGCTGATGAACTGCCACATCGAACGGCGGATCTCGATGTCCACGCCCGCGGTAGGCTCGTCCAGGATGAGCAGGCGCGGCTCGTTCATCATCGCGCGCGCGATCATCAGGCGGCGCTTCATGCCGCCGGAAAGCATGCGCGCCTGGTCCTGCGCCTTGTCCCACAGGCGCAACTCCTTGAGGTACTTCTCGGCGCGCTGGGCGGCGACCTTGCGGGGGATGCCGTAAAAGCCGGCTTCGTTCACGCAGATGTCGAACGGCTTCTCGAACTGGTTGAAGTTAAGCTCCTGCGGGACCAGGCCGATCAGCTTCATCGCTTCGTTGCGCCGCTTGTTGACCGACACGCCGAAGATCCGCGCATCGCCCTCGCTGGAATTGACCAGCGAGGACAGGATGCCGATCAGGGTGGATTTGCCGGCGCCGTTGGGGCCCAGCAGGGCGAAGAAATCGCCCGGCTGCACCGTCAGGCTGACGCCTTTGAGGGCCTGGACGCCGTTGCCATAGGTTTTGCGCAGGTTTTCAACGACTAGCGCGGGAGTAGGGGACATGGGCTGCACCATTTGATCTAGCCCCTTATTATAGCGGGCCTTGCCCCGCCGCCCGGTTCATCCCGGCGCACTCACCGTTTCCCCGGGAATACCCGCATGGCCGAACAGTTCATCCTCCGCCTCGCCGACAGCCGCATGCTGGCGCCCACCGTGCGGCACCTGGTGTTCGAGCGCGTCGACGGCAAGCCGCTGGCCTTCATCCCCGGGCAGTTCCTGCAGATCCACTTCCATTACGACGACGGCACCGCCACCAAGCGCAGCTATTCGGTGGCCAGCGTCGGCGACGGCAGCTCGCCGGTAGGACGTATCGAGATCGCGGTGAGCTACGTGGACGGCGGCGCGGCCACCCGGCTGCTCAGCGGCTTGCAGGTCGGCGATACGATCGACGCCAGCGGCCCGTATGGGCGCTTCTGCCTGCAGGATGCCGACAGCCATCCCCGCTACTTGCTGCTGGCCACCGGTACCGGCGTCACGCCGTATCGCGCGATGCTGCCGCAGCTGGCGAAACTGCTGGCGCAGGGGCAGCGCGAAGTGGTGCTGCTGTACGGCGCGCGCAACGAGACGGAGCTGCTCTACGGCGAGGAATTCGAAGCTTTCGCCCAGGCCCATCCGGGCTTCACCTTCCACGGGTGCCTGAGCCGCCAGCCACGCGCGGTGCCGCGCCCGCACGATCGCCACGGCCACGTGCAAAGCGTGCTGGCGGAGCTGGCGCCGTCGGCCGAGCGCGACATCGCTTATCTGTGCGGCAATCCCAACATGGTCGACGCCGCGTTCAATGCGCTGAAGGAATGTGGCTTGCCGATTCCGCAAATCCGTCGCGAGAAATACATCTCCTCGCGCTGAGCGCGCGCGAAAGTTCTTCATAAACACCAGGGCCTTTTTACACTATTGGCGCAACCCGCAGGGCCGGGTCTGTTTGCCCGCCATCCGGCGTCGTCGCTCGGCCGTGCACGGACGTACACGCCTTCACGCTTCCTTGGCTGGCGAGCAAACAGCGCCCGGCGCGCGCCACGCCAATACTGTAAGCAGGCCCTAAAGCGCGCCGAAATTCTGCCGATAAGAAAAGTGCCGGACATGACGGTCCGGCGCCAGCGTCATGATCATGACGCGTGTCAGCCAAACGCCTACGCTCGCGATGGTTCAACTGCCCTTGAACCTGGCGGAGTGCGGCCGGATGGCGGGATGCGCGCACGACGGACGACCAACGCGCCTTTCAACGGCCTGTGAATGCAGGCAAGCAGCTGTTTCACAAGGACTTCACGCCAGCTACACGAACGCCAGAAAAACCACCGCGCGTAAATCTTCTGACGGCCGATTCACACGAATAGTGTGATGAATTTCTCACTTTGGTAACTGCCTTCGGCAGAGCCTCTTAAGGCTGGCGCGCCGCGGCCGATTGGTGCCTACAGGTCCCCGCGATACGCGTGGGCGCCGGTGGAGGGCAGCATGATGCGTGGGCAGCGTGGGTTAGCTTTGGTGGCTTGTTCGGTTGCGATGATGTTCGCGTCGTCTGTCGCGAGGGCGGGCGGCAACGTCACGACCGAGCACGAGGCCGCGAAAGGTGGAAGCTTTGCAGGTGGAACCATCACGTTCGTCGGCGCGCTGGTCGAGCCGACCTGCAATATCTCGACGGCGCCGGATCTGGTGAGTGCGGTCACTCGCGCCGCCCAGGCGCGGCAGCGGTATCAGCAAAGCTGTTCCGGTTCGAGCGCGACGCCGGACAACGTATCGCGGACCTACAGCGCCAGCGTTGTGCATTTGTCGAGCGCAGAACCTGATCAGGTGCTCAACTACTTCGCCAACTACGTCCGTGCTGCCCAACCCAGCGGTGCCGATCCGGTACTGGTCACCCAGACTTACGAGTGACGCCTGAAAGTTATCGGTCAACGACTCGAATAACTTGAGCTTTTTGTTGCACTGATCGCCGATGACTTCATCCAGCAGGGTGATACCGGCTGCGAACAAGCATCGCAGCGCAAACACTGCGATGCTGCTCCATCGTCCTTATGGGTAGGCGATCACGAACGTTACGCTGGTGCTGACGGTGCCCGCGGTCGTGGCTCCCGTAGCGATGTATTGCGCGTAGTAGTTCAACATCGCAACGCCGCCGCTGACGTTGTATGCCGATGAATTCTGGGCCGTCGCCTGGGCGCCGCTAAGATTGATGGCCGAGAATGGCGTGGCGCTGCCGCCGGTACCGTTCAACAACTGCACCTCGACATTTTGGGCTGTGCCGTTATTGACCAGGTTGCCGGTATTGGCATCGATGTTTGCGCCATAAAAGTAGACCGTTACTGCACTTACCGTCGAGGGACAACCGGAGATGCCGATGTTGAAAGCGGTTCTACCGTTCACTTGACCCGCCGTCGTCATCGATGTGATCGGTACGCCCGGCAAGATCACGGACTGGCTCACATAGCCGGTAGCGATCGTGCAACTGGGGGTTGTCACGGTGATCGCCGGCAGAATGAGGTTGGTATTCAAGCTTATGCTGGTGCCGTAGGTGCCATCCCCGGGGATGTACCACCAGAACGGAATCAAATTGATCGAGGCGATGTTGCCGACGGCGATGGGGCCGGTCTTGATCAGCGTCGCCGTGTAGTTGGCGGTGACCGTGCCGGTACCGCTCGCCACGGATCCAGGCTGATAGCCTGCCGTACTGGTGGGGCCGCAGAGGAGGCACGCGTTGCTTGAGGTGGCGACGGGGCTGCCGTTGACCACCACGGCGAGGCCGGCGACGCCGGTCGCGAAGGTGATGCCTGGGCCGTTCGTATTATTGGTGGGATCCAGGGTGGCCAAATACTGGCCTGCCTGGATGAACGCGCCGGCCGTGCTGGCCGGAATGTTCTGGCAGGTAAACGTAATGGTGGCGTTGCCCGAGGCCAGCGTGGCCCCTACTGCCGCGTTAGTCGGGATACTCACGCTGGAGGGAAAGGTGAGCGTCGCCGAGCCGGAGGACGTGCAGGTGGGGTTGTTTCTTGGAAAGGCCTCGGCGCGTGGCGACCAACTTGTCGACACCGTCGCCAGCAACATGCAGGCGAGGAACGGGATGCACCGTGGAGCAAGCTTGAACAAACGACGCATCATGTACCGTTCCTCGTGACTTGTGCGACCGCGTTGGTACGCGTGCAAGTTGCTTGGATCTCTTGGTAAGCGTTAACCTTCTTGCCCTTGACGCGGGGACCGAGCTTATAGGTGAACGAGCACGATTGTGCCTCACCATTGTCGTCCCAGCGCACGCTCAACTGGCCCGCCTGATTGACGCCGCGCACCAGGATCTGTCCGCCCTGGCCAACCACGCCCAGCGAGGTTCCCTTCTCGTTAAATACTTCCGCGCCGAACGGCAGCGGTTCGCCGTTTTCCATCGTGGCGTGCACGATCAGCGCGCGGCCATTCTCGGTCTTGAACTTCAGTATTACCACCGCGCCCTCGTACGGCGCCACCTGTGCGCTGGTGGCATCCAACTGCACGTCCAGCGGCAAGCCCTTGGGGTCGATCTGCACAGTATTGAGGTTGTACGGGGTGAGGTAAGGCACCACCGCGTAGCCGAAATGGTCGACGCGCGCACCCGGCGCATTCTGCAGTTGCGCACCCGAGGCACCCGGCACATAGACGATGCCGATGGTGTCGCCGGTCGGCTGGCCGAAGGTGACGCCACCCGGATGTGCGACGATCACGCCGGTCGCGCCCACGGACGCCTGCGAGAAGCCGCTGCCATCGCTGTAGCTGGCGTTGAACACGGCGTAGGGACTGCGATACCCCACATTCACGCTGCCCGAATTGCCGCCACCGTCGCTGCTGTGCGTTGCGGTGGCACCATAGTTGAACTGATTGATCGAACCGAGCGTACCGTTCACGATCGCCTGATCCTGCGAGCCGGTGGTCTGGTCATGCGTGAGGTTGAGCATGAAGGTCGGCGCGTGCGGGCTGTCACCCAGCGGCAGGCTGAAGTTGAGGAAGAATTCGTTGTCATAGCGTCCGGTCGGATCGACCGAGCGCGTGGCGGAAATGCCGAAGTTCAGGCGGTGGAAATGATTGTTGTAGCCGACCTGGAACTGCGTGGAGGGATGGTTGCTGTTCCAGTAGTCGCTGGCAGTGAGGTTGGTATAGATCGAGCCACCGTTCTGGCCCAGGCGCTGGCTGAGCGACAGCGTGAAGTTGTTGCGCTGGCGCTCGACGCCGGTGGCCGAAAGAATCGGATTGGTGGTGAACGCGCTGCCGTTGAGCGCAGCCTGCTGGGCTGGCGTGAGCACGCTCACTTCCGGCACGCCATCGATTGTAGGCACCGTCGACGGGGGCACGTAATCGAAAGCGTTGATGCCCTGGCGCACATAGTCGCGAGCCTGCGCGGCCTGGGTGAGGCTGAAGAAGCCGCCGGTGGAGTAGCGATAAGCAGCCACCGAGAGCGTCGTGTTCGTTGACGGGATGATCTTGCTGTAGGTGATGCGCATGCTCTGCCCGGACTGATTGGAGTAGCCGGGGATATGCGTATTGGCCTGGGTCAGGTCCACCGCCAGCGCGCCGAAGCGTGTGTCGATCGCCGTGCCGATCAGCGCAGCCACATAACCCTGCGAACCCACCAGGCCGGCGTAGCCGGTCAGCAGATTGTTGAAGCCATGCTGCACCGTGGCCTGCACCACGTCGGGCTTGTCGGAAATCGTGGCGTCGCGCAGCTGGCCCACCGCGATGTCGAAACGGGTGATGCCTGGACGCAGCAGTTGGGCTACCGAGGCATACGGTACGGAGTAGGTCGTGACGTGGCCGTCGGCTTCGGTCACCGTCACATCCAGGCTGCCGCCGTAGCCGGTGGGATACAGGTCGCTGATCTGGAACGGACCCGGTGCCACGGTAGTCTGGTAGATCTGCACGCCGTTCTGGCGCACGGTGACCCTGGCATTGGTGTTGGCTACGCCACGGATGATCGGCGCGTAACCCTGCAGCGATTGCGGCAGCATGCGATCGTCGGTGCCCAACTGCACGCCGCGGATGCCGTAGCTGTCGAACACCGCGCCATCGGTGTAGCTGTCGCCGATGGTGAGCAGTGCGCGCATCGAGGGTAGGTCGCGCTGGATATAGGTTTCGATGTTCTGCCACTGGCGACGTGCCGGGGTGGAGGGTGTGGCCGACACCCAGTTCACCGTGGCGTCTTCGCGCAGATGCCAGGGCCCGAGGTTGAGGCCGCTGTTGAGGCCCAGGTACGAGGTGGTCTGCGACTGCCCGTCGTTGGTGCTGCGGTAACTGTCGAAGTTGTAGTTCAGGATCGCGGCCGGTACGCCGGCATCCCAGTACTCGGGGCTGACGTAGCCGCGCGGCATCTGGTTCATGTAGGCCTGCGGCACGCTCACATCCAGGCGCAGCTCCGTCATGTCGAACGACATGGTGGCGCCCTGGATTACGTCGTTGATGCTTACGCAGGCCGTGGGGTCTTTCAATTGCGCCAGCGTCGCATCGGACAGCTTGGCCGGATGCAGACCGAGCATGTCGAGCAATTTGTCGTCCACACAGGGAACGGCGCTCTCTTTTACCGACGCCGACGCCAGGCGAATGTTGCCGCGTGCGACCCATCCACCGTTGAGATAGACGTCCGAATTGTAATTGCCGGCAGGGGTGGGGTTGCCGTGTTCGAAGCGCGACAGGTCTGTGGTGTTCTGGCCGGAACCGGACAACAGGTTGCGATCGAAGTCGACCGAGCCGCCGCTGGCGCTGGCGTCAGAGCCGCCGGTTGCGGCGGGGCTGGCCGATGCATCCGCGCCATTGGCGGCGGCCGCGCGCGACACACCAGCCCAGCTCATCAAGGCCGTCGCAATGCCGGCGCACAGCAGTGCGCGCCGGCATGCCACATGCCAGGTTTGGCTGGATTGGCGTGAGGCACGCCCAATGATCATGGCGACACGGTGCCCTTGAGGACGGAGTCGGCGCCGTAGTCGTCGATGCAGTCGTATTTGACCGCGCTACCGGCGGCCGGGGCCTGCTTGAGGTCCTTGATGGCCAGGCGCAAGTTGGAGAGCGGGGCCACCATGCCGGTTTCCGCTTTGTGCGCAACGCCGCCGACGTCCACCGAAATCTGGCCGATGGTGACGTAGTAGGGGGTGGGATTGTGCACCACCAGCGCAACCGTGCCGGCGTCGGCGGACACCTTGAAGCTCAGTTGACTTGGGGCCTTCAGCGGATCGCCCGCCAGGCCGGCGGGACGATAGAAGAGTTTCAGCCGCGAACGGATCGCCAGCTGGATGTAATTCTTGTCCTGGAACTGCGGGCCACTGGGCTTGGGCGGAACTTCCAGCACGTTGAGCCAGAACACCGTCTCGCGGTCGGTCGGCAGCGGCTGTTCGCTATGCGTGAACAGGATGCGCAGGCTCTGGTCGCGGTTGGGCTCCATGCGAAACAGCGGGGGCGTGATCAGGAACGGCGTATTCACTTTGTCCGGCGTGGACTTCGCATCGCCGCTGTCGATCCAGGCCTCCACCAGCGCCGGAGTCGGATTCTGGTTGGTCAGGCGCACCGTCACTTCGCCGTTCTGCGCCGGGAAGATCACTCGCGTACCGCCGATGATGACGTTGGCGTAGGCGCTTGAAACCAGGCAACCAGTGGCCAGCAGCGCCGCGGCCAGGGCGCGGATCGGATTCTTCATGGGGGTCTCGAACCGGTGGGTGGATACGCTGCGGCCGGAACTCCGGCCGCAGCAGCGAGGTGTTGCGTCGATTACTGGTAGTTCAGGGTGTACTGCACGGTGGCAGTCACACCACCGGCCGTCGCCGCACCCGTGGCCACGTAGCCGGCGTAGTAGCTGAAGGTCGGAGTGGTGGCCGACAGCAACTGCGTGCCGGCGTTCTGGGCGCCCGAAGCACCCTGCAGCGTCAGCACGTTGGTCAGGCTGTTGGTGTTGGACAGTGCGACTTCCACGTTGGTGGCCGTGCCGGTGTTGGTCAGGTAGCCGGTGGTGCTGTCGATGCCGGTGCCCGAGAAATACGGGAACACCTTGGTGTAGCCGGTCAGCGAGGTGCAGCCGCTCAGCGTGAGCGTGACCGGCGTCCAGCCAGCCGAGGTGCCGGAGCTGGCCAGCACGCCATTGACCAGCGGGGTGGTCGGCAGCGTGACGGTGGCGGTGGAAGAGCCACCGTTGACCAGCACGGTGCAGGTGGACGCGGTCAGCGAGCCCGAGAAGGTGATGGTGCCCGAGCTGGTGTTGGCAGCCTGGACCTGCGGCACAACCGCGGCAACGCCGACGACAGCCAGCAATGCAGCGGTGAGTAGGGTCTTTTTCATTGCAAATTCCTTAGGTTAGCGTGTGTATTAAGGTTGCAGCGTTCGGTGAAGCGCTTGCGTGGGCCTGGCGTTTTCCCGCCCCTTCACGGGCCGGCCCACGCCTTGCGTGAAAAGGGTTGAGCAACAATCGAGCCAAAGAGTGATCCCCATCACATTCTCCCCGGCACTCGATTAAATCTGAGCACTGGGCTTACATTTTTTTCAGAGAACGTTGACATTCAATCAGAAAACTCCGTGATGTGCGTCACATAATTTCAGGGGTGGGCTGTCAAAAAGTGACGCAGTTGGTCCCCCTGCAACCCCATCAGCGGCCGCTACCGGTTAATTTGTAAAGTACGCTTGACACGGACGGGCATCAGGCCTAGTCTGATGTCAAGCACGCTTTACACGCATCCGGGGAGGGATTCATGCGGCGCTTTTCACAAAAGCAATACGAGTGGCGAGTACTGGCCGCCATGGGGGTCTACTCGGCGTTTCTGCTGTACATCTGGCCGATGGTGCGCAACACCGGCAGCTACCCGCTGAAGGTGTTGCTGGGGGTGGCGCCGGCGTTGCCGGTGATCTATGTGCTGGGCCAGCTGGCGCGGCGCATCCGCGCCAGCGACGAGCTGGAGCAGCGCACGCACCTGATCGCGCTGGGCGTAGCGATGGGTGTGGTGGGGGCGCTCAGCTTGGCCGGCGGGTTTCTCAGCATCTCGGGCGTGGTCAAGCTCGACGGCTCGATCCTGATCTGGGTGTTTCCCGTGATGATGTTCAGCTACGGCGCCACACGCTGGCGGGTGCTGCGCAACTACGGCGGCCCTTCGTGCGACGACGAGCTGAGCATTTGGCCGTGGCTGCGCTTTCTATTGGTCGGTGGCGTGGTGCTGCTGATGGCGGCGCTGCATCCGCAGGGGCTGGAGGGGTACCGCCTCGGTTTCATCTACGGCACCGGCGCAGGCATCTTTCTGGTGGGCTTGGTCGTGGCCTTGCGGCAATGGCTCAAGCGCCGGGCCCGTCACCCGTGAACACGCGCGGCATCGTCCCGGGTATCGATCGACATGAATAACCTCATGCGCGAACTGCGCAGCGAACGCGGCTGGTCGCAGGCCGACCTGGCGCAGCAACTGGATGTTTCGCGACAAACCGTCAATGCCATCGAGACCGGCAAATACGACCCGAGCTTGCCGCTGGCGTTCAAGATCGCACGCCTGTTCGGCATGACGATCGAGATGATTTTCGTACCTGGAGAGGAGTAAGGGCGATATGGCCATGCAAGGAAGAACCGTTTTTCGCATCGTCGTCGCAGTGGCGGTGCTCGGTGTGCTGGCCTACCAGCACTGGCATCACGGCGGGCCGCCGCCGGGCCAGGACGACGCCGGCACGCACATGGCCGCGGCGCCCGCGAACACGCCCGCGCCAGTGCGCAGCTGGCAGCGCGGCTCGCTCACCTTCAAGCCGTGCGAACTGGGCCGCCCGGGCAGCGGCGCTACCGCGCATGCCTGGTGCACGACTTTCCAGGTGCCGGAGAACCGCGACGATCCGCACAGCCGCCGCATCGGCTTGAGGCTGGCCATCGCGCGCAGCGACGCACAGGTGCCGCAGCCGGACATGGCCGTGCTGTTGGCGGGCGGACCGGGCGAAGCGGCCACCGAATCGTGGGTGGTGGAAGCCGGCGCGTTCGCACAAGTGCTCAAGCACCATGACGTCATCCTGCTGGATCAGCGCGGCACCGGCGGTTCCAATCCGCTCAGTTGCGAGCAAGCACAAGAGAAGTCCGACCAAAACACCATGACGCTCGACCTGGACAAGTTGCGCAAGGATGTCGCGGCCTGTCTGGAGGAGGTCGAGCGCAAGGCCGATCCGCGCTACTACACCACCACCATCGCCGCGCAGGATCTGGAAGACGTGCGCAAGGCGCTGGGCTCGCCGCAGCTGGATCTGGTCGGCGTGTCCTACGGCACGCGGATGGCGCAGCAGTATCTGCGGCACTATCCGGACAGCGTGCGCAGCGTGGTGCTCGATTCGGCGGTGCCGAACCAGGTTGTGCTCGGCGAGGATTTCGCCGCCAACCTCGACGATGCCTTGAAGCTGGATTTCGCCGCTTGCGCGGCTGTGGCCCCATGCAAGCAGCGTTTTGGCGATTCGATGCAAACGCTGTATCAGCTGCGCGACGCGCTGCGCGCCAATCCGCACACGGTGAGCTTTCGCGATCCGCAAACCTACGAAACGGTGGTGCGTCCGCTCAGCGAATTCTCGCTGGCGAGCGTGGTGCGCATGTTCGCCTATCAGCCGGAGACGGCGGCGCTGCTGCCGCTGTCGATCAACGAAGCCGCGCATGGCGACGTAGGTCCGCTGCTGGGCCAGGCCAAGCTGCTCAACGGCGACTTGAGCGGCGACATGAACAACGGCATGTCGATGAGCGTGATCTGCAGCGAAGACGCCGACCTGCTGCAGCCGCGGCCGCAGGACGAGCACACCATCCTGGGCAATCATTTGATCGATGCACTCAAGGCGCAATGCGATGTGTGGCCGCACGGCGCGCGCCCGGCCGACTTCCATGCTCCGCTGATCAGCGACAAACCGATCCTGATCCTGTCCGGTCAATTCGATCCGGTGACGCCGCCGCGCTACGGCCAGCAAATCCTGCCGGGGCTCGCCAATGGGCGCCAGCTGATCTTCAAGGGCCAGGGCCACTCGCTGCTTGCGCGCGGCTGCATGCCGCGACTGCTGGGCAAGTTCATCGACCAGCCCGATCCCAAACACCTCGACGCCAGCTGCCTGGACAAGCTCGGCGACACGCCGGCGTTCATCGATTTCAACGGAGCGTTGCCATGATCGAAGTCAAGGATCTCTACAAGCACTTCGGCGATGTGAAAGCCGTGGACGGCGTAAGCTTCGTCGCGCGCGACGGCGAAATCACCGGCCTGCTCGGCCCCAACGGCGCGGGCAAGACCACCACCCTGCGCATGCTCTACACCCTGATGAATCCCGATCGCGGCCAGGTGCTGGTCGATGGCATCGACGCCGCGCGCGACGCGCAGGCCGTGCGCCGCCAACTGGGCGTGCTGCCCGACGCACGCGGTTTGTACAAGCGCCTGAGCGCGCGCGAAAACATCGACTATTTCGCGCGCCTGCAAGGCATGGACGATGCGCTGATCAACACCCGGCGCGAACAGCTGATCAAGGCGCTGGAGATGGAAGACATCGCCGACCGCCGCGCCGAAGGCTTCTCGCAGGGCCAGCGCGTGAAAACCGCGATCGCCCGCGCGCTGGTGCACGATCCGAAGAACGTGATCCTGGATGAGCCGACCAACGGCCTGGACGTAATGGCCACGCGCGGCCTGCGCCAGTTCATGCGCCGCCTGAAGGACGAGGGACGTTGCGTGCTGTTTTCAAGCCACATCATGCAGGAAGTGGCCGCGCTGTGCGATCGCATCATAGTGATTGCGCACGGTCGCGTAGTGGCGGACGAAACACCCGATGCGCTGCGCGCGCAGACAGGCCAGGTGAACCTGGAGGATGCCTTCGTGAAGATCATCGGTAGCGATGAGGGATTGGCCGCATGAATACGATGCTGACGGTGTTTCTCAAGGAAGTGCGCGAAAACCTGCGCGACCGCCGCACGCTCGGCAGCGCCTTGTTGTTCGGTCCGCTGATCGGGCCTTTCATCTTCGCATTGATGATGAACACGGTGATCACGCGCGAGTTGAACAAGGCCGACCAGCCGCTGCGCATTCCGGTGATCGGTGCGCAGTACGCGCCGAATCTGGTCGATGCGCTCAAGCAGGAAGGCCTGGTGCCGTTGCCGGCGGTGGCCAATCCGCAGGCGGTGGTGCGCGACCAGGATGCCGACGTCGTGCTGCGCATCCCAAGCGATTTCGGCAAAGCCTGGCGCAACGGCGAAACCTCGCAGGTGGAGATGATTTACGACTCCTCGCAACGCGAAACCGGCGGCTCCATCGATCGCCTGCGCGGCATGCTCGAAAGCTATGGCCGCCATGAAGGGGCCATGCGCCTGGTGGCGCGCGGCCTGTCGCCGACCATGATGGCGCCGGTGTCGGTGGCCGATCGCGACCAGTCCACGCCGCAGTCGCGCGCGGGGCAGATGTTTTCGATCCTGCCGTATTTCTTTGTGCTGGCGGTGTTCATCGGCGGCATGTACCTGGCCATCGACCTTACCGCCGGCGAGCGCGAACGCCAGTCGCTGGAGCCGCTGTTTGCCAATCCGGTGCCGCGCTGGAAATTCCTGCTCGGCAAGCTGGGGGCGATCTGCGTGTTTTCCCTGGCGAGCCTGCTGATCAGCATCATCGGCTATGGCCTGTGCGGCAAGGCGATCCCCACCGAAAAGCTGGGCATGGCGATGAATCTGGGCCTGCCCTTTGCCATGCAGGTGCTGTTGATCATGCTGCCGCTGGTGATACTGATTGCCGCGCTGCAGACGCTGGTGGCCGCGTTTGCCAAGAGCTATCGCGAGGCGCAGAGCTATCTGTCGATGCTGATGATGGTGCCGGCGATCCCCACCTTCCTGCTCAGCGTGCTGCCGGTGAAGGTGGCGTCGTGGATGTTCATGGTGCCGCTGCTGGGCCAGCAAGTGGGCATCACGCAACTGTTGCGTGGCGAGCCGCTGAGCGCGATGCAGGTGTCGGTGTGCGTGGCGTCGGGCCTGGTCGTGGCCGTGCTGGCGACGGTGGCGACGGCGGCGGTCTATCGTTCGGAGCGCCTGGCGATTTCCGCTTGAATCATGGCGCAGGCTGCACCGCGTTCACCGCGCGTGGTGCAGCCAGTCCGCCACGGCCTGTGGATGTTCCAGATGCAGGTGGTGACCGCCGTCCATGTGCGCGACGCGGATGCGTGCCACCTGGGCGGCGCGCGCCTGCATCAGCGCGTCGGGCAGGTAGGGCGTGGTCGGCCGCGAAAGCAGCAGCGAGGTAGGCGCCTCGATCCCGGCAAGCAGCGCACCAAGCTGGCTTTCGGCCATGCGCATGGCGCTGGGGCGGGTCAGGCGCGAATCGCTGCGCCAGCGCCAGCCGTCTTCCGTCTCCAGCAGTCCGCGCTCGACGATCGGGCGCGCCAGGTCCGCGCGCAATCCGCTGGCCAGGACGCGCGCACTGATCGCCTGCTCGACATCCCGGAACAAGCGCAGCGCTTTGCCGCTGCCCGTGGTGGCGAATGCGTCGCGAAAGCGCTGCAGCGTATGCGCGCCGTCGTCGCCCAGCGGGCCCAGGCCCTCGATAAGGTAGAGATGTTCGATGTAACGGGGCGCCGCCGCCGCGACCAGCGAGGCGATGCCGGCGCCCAGCGAATGGGCGAGCAGGGCGAAGCGTTCGAGCTTGAGCGCGCCGATGGCGGCAAGCACCGCGCCGACGTAATCCAGGTAGTGGTAGCTCGCGCCGGGCGGAAGATGCGCCGAGTGGCCATGGCCGGGCAGTTCCAGCGCGATGACGCGCCAGTGCCGCGCAAGGATCGGTGCGAGATACGCGTAGCTGCCGGCGTTGTCCAGCCAGCCGTGCAAGGCGAGCAGCGGCGGCGCTTGCGTATCGCCCCAGATCAACGCGGTCAGGCATGGAAGGGGGCCAAGTTCGATGCGTTGCTCGACCGGCGTACTCACGCGGACATCCTGTACCTGTTCGTCATGGGTGTTTCGCATCCACGTCCCATTCCGGCCAGCCGCGCGTATGGCGCAGCACCAGCGCGGCCAGGCTGGCGATCTGTTCGGCGCTGTCGTTGAGCGCGGGGATGTAACGCAGTTCGGCGCCGCCGGCGGCCGTGAAAAAGTCGCGGTTCTGCATGGCGATTTCCTCCAGCGTTTCCAGGCAGTCGACCGCGAAGCCAGGGCAGGCGACATCCAGCCGCCGCACGCCTTCGGCGGCCAGCTGTTTCACCGTCATGTCCGTATACGGCTGCAGCCACAGCTCGCGGCCCACGCGCGACTGAAAGCTCACCAGAAGCTGCGCCGCATCCAGCCCCAGCCGCGCGCGCAGCCCTTGCGCCGTCGCCTGGCACTGGCGGAAATACGGATCGCCGGCGTCCACGTAGCGTTGCGGAATGCCGTGGAAGGACAGCAGCAGTTTGTCGCCGCGCCCGTGTTGAGCCCACCAGCGCTCGATCGACAAGGCCAAGGCTTCGATATGGCCGTCATCGTCGTGATAGTCGTTGACGATGCGCAGCTCCGGCGGCCAGCGCATCTGCTTGAGCGTATCGGCCAATGCATCGATGACCGAGCCGGTGGACGTGGCCGAATATTGCGGATACAGCGGCAGTACCAGTAGGCGGCGCACGCCCTCGCGCTGCAGCTGTTCGATCTGTTCGCGCACCGATGGCCTGCCGTAGCGCATCGCCAGCGCGACGCGGATCGGCCCTGGCGCCACGATGGCAAGCTTGCGCTGCAGGCCGTCGGCGAGTTGCTCGGAGCCGACCCGCAAGGGCGAGCCTTGCGGTGTCCAGATGCGTGCATAGGCGTGCGCCGAACGCGCCGGCCGCAGGCGCAGGATCACCCCGTGCAGGATCAGCCACCATAGCCAGCGTGGATACTCGATCACGCGCGGGTCGCCCAGAAATTCAGATAGATACGGCCGCAATGCGCGCGCCGTGGGTGCTTCCGGTGTGCCAAGGTTCACGAGCAATACGCCAGCCTGTGCGGGCTGGTCGTGCGATTGGCCGGTATAGTGGCTGCGTGGCATCGTGGCGGAGGTGGCAGGTTAGCTGGCAGAGTCTGCCACAAGCGCTCCGCACCGCGCGGCAACCGGCCGCGCCGGCCGCGATCGAAACCCTTCCATCATCGGAGCTGCCCCATGTTCAAAGCCTCGCTGCGTCGCATTTCGTTCCTGGCCCTGGCGCTGCTGCTGCCCGCCGCCGCCGTGCACGCCGACGACGACACCCCGCTGCAGCGCGCGCAGAACGCCGTGCGCGTGCTCAATGAAATCGAACAGGCGCCGGACAAATCCATCCCCAGCGATCTGCTTAAGGACGCCAAGGCGATCGCGGTGATTCCGGACGTGCTGAAGGTGGGCTTCGTGTTCGGCGGCCGTCGCGGCGAGGGCCTCATTGCGGTGAAGAACCGCGACGGCACCTGGTCCAATCCCAGCTTCATTTCCTTCGGCGGCGGCAGCGTGGGCTTCCAGATCGGCGTGTCCAAGACCGACGTGATCCTGGTGTTCCGCACCCAGCGCGGCGTGGATGACATCGTCAACGGCAAATTCACCGTCGGCGCGGACGCCTCGGCGGCGGCCGGCCCGGTGGGCCGCACGGCGGCCGCGGCCACCGACCAGCAGCTGAAGGCCGAGATCTATTCCTACTCGCGCGCACGCGGCCTGTTCGCCGGCGTGGCGCTGGATGGCTCGGTGCTGAAGATCGATTATGACGCCAATGCTGCCGTTTACGGACAGGGCATCACCCCGCGGCGCATTTTCGAAGGCGGCGTAAATAACGTTCCGGCGGCGGTCGTACAGTTCCGGGACGCCCTGGAGGAGTACACTGCCCGCTGATACGGAACGCCGGAGCTGCCCCCGCAGCTCCCACACGGCGCGGATTCCGCAACGAGGTACTCATGGGTTTGGACAGCATTTGGCATTGGGCGATCCTGCTCGTCATCATTCTGCTGGTATTTGGCACGGGCAAGCTGACCCGGGTCGGTTCGGACCTGGGTAACGCCGTGCGCGGCTTCAAGAAAGCCATGCACGGCGACGAGGACGAAGAAAAGCGCAAGGCGCAGGACCAGCTGCGTGCCGACCCGGTGCAGGGCGGCGAGACGCAGGCCAATCAGGGCCAGCGCGATAATCGGCGCGATTCCAGCGAATCGAAGTAACTTAAGGAACAGCCACCGTGATCGAGATCAGCCTCGGCAAGCTGGTGTTGCTGGCGCTGGTCGCCTTGATCGTGCTCGGACCGGAAAAACTTCCCCATGCGGCGCGCACCGCCGGTGCCCTGGTGCGCCGCCTGCGCTCGGGCTGGGACAGCGTGCGCGCGGAAGTGGAGCGCGAGCTGGAAATCGAAGAACTCAAGCGTACCGCGCGCGAGGCGGCCGCGCGCGCCGAAGCGGCGCAGGCGGAGGTAAACCACGTCATGCGCAGCACGCGCGAGCAGGTGGCCACTACCGCCACCGAAGTGCGCGAGGATCTGGCGCAGGTACACAAAGACATCGCCGAAGGCGACGCCGCGTCGAAGGAATCCACGCATGGCAACGTCTGAGCCCGAAGTGGATCTGCAGCAAGGCCTGTTCTCGCATCTGCTGGAACTGCGCTCGCGCCTGATCAAGGCGATCCTGGCCCTGGTGGTGGTGCTGGCGGCGCTGGTGCCGTTCGCCAACCGCCTGTACACGTGGCTGGCCGCGCCACTGGTGTCGCGCCTGCCGCAGGGCGCGCACCTGATCGCCACCGAAGTGGCCAGCCCGTTCATCACGCCGTTGAAACTGGCCTTCTATACGGCCTTGTTCATCAGCATGCCGGTGATCCTGTACCAGCTGTGGGCCTTCGTGAGCCCGGGCCTGTACAAGCATGAAAAACGCCTGGCGCGGCCGTTGTTGATCGCGGCGCTGATCCTGTTCTACATCGGCTGCGCGTTCGCCTATTTCCTGGTGTTGCCGGCGGCGTTCCGCTTCCTTACCGCGGTGACGCCGCAGGGGGTGGAGATGATGACCGACATCACCCACTACCTGGATTTCGTGATGCTGATGTTCTTCGCCTTCGGCCTGTGCTTCGAAGTGCCGGTAGCGGTGGTGATCCTGGCCGCGGTCGGCATCGTCGATCTGGACAAGCTGCGCAAGGGGCGCCGCTACGCCATGGTCGGCGCGTTTGCGATTGCCGCGGTGGTGACGCCGCCGGATATCACCTCGATGATCATGCTGGCCATTCCGATGTGCCTGCTTTACGAACTTGGCGTGCTCGCCGTGCGCTGGCTGCTGAAGCCCGCGCCTGTCGAAGCCGCATCCTGATCCATGCATCCCTCCAAGACTTCCCGCCTGCCCGAGCCAGCCGCGGACGAGCTGGCCCACTCCGAACGCTTGTTGCAGCATTTGCGCGAACAGATCGCCGCGCGCGGTCCGATGCCGTTTTCGCAGTATATGGAGCGCTGCCTGTACGCGCCGGGGCTGGGCTACTACAGCGCCGGCACGACCAAGTTCGGCGTCGCGGGCGATTTCGTCACCGCACCTGAGCTGGGCGATCTATTCGCCGGTTGCGTGGTGCGCGCAGTGCAGCCGGTGCTGGCCATGTTGGGCGAACAGGCCGATTTCCTGGAGCTGGGCGGTGGCAGCGGTGCGTTTGCCCAAGCGGCCATGCGGGCTTTTGCGCGACAGGGCGCGCTGCCGCGCCGCTACCTGATCCTGGAGCCCAGCGCCGATCTGCGCGAGCGCCAGCGCGAACGCCTTGTTCGCACCTTGCCGGCCGAGGCCTTTGCACGCGTGGCCTGGATCGACCGTCCGCCGGAAGACGCCTGGCAAGGCGTGCTGTTCGCCAACGAGGTGATCGACGCACTGCCCACCACGCGCTTTCTGGTTGGCCGCGGCGAGATTTACGAAGAACACATCGCACTGGATGGCGAAGGACGCCTGATGCGCGTGGATCGCCCCGCCGACATGCTGGTCGCGGGCGCCGTGCGGCACGTGGAGCGCGACCTGGGCCGTGCTTTCGACGACGGCTATCGCTCGGAAATCCTGCCGCAGCTGCCGTACTGGATCCAGGCGATTGCCGGCTCGCTTGAAGCGGGCGTGATGCTGTTCGTCGACTATGGCTACGTGCGCCGCGAGTACTACCTGCCCGAGCGCCAGGACGGCACGCTGATGGCGCACTACCGCCATCGCGCGCACAGCGATCCGCTGTATCTGCCCGGCCTCAACGATCTCACCGCATCGGTCGATTTCACCGCACTGGCCGAAGCGGGCAACAGCGCCGGATTCGCCGTCGCCGCGTACTTGCCGCAAGCGCAGTTCCTGATCGCCGCGGGCCTGCAGGATGTGTTCGAGCAAGCCTATGCGGACGCGGCCGATGAGGCGACGCGTTACGGACTGGCGCAACAGGTGAAGAAACTCACCCTGCCCGACCAGATGGGCGAGCGTTTCCAGGCCATGCTGCTCGCGCGCGGGCTGCCGGTATTGCCGGTGCCGGAGGAGTTGCTGGCGTCGGATCAGGGCGATCGCCTGTAATCGCCTTATCCCTCTCGGCCGCATGCTTCATCGCCGTATCCGTCGATGAAGCGATCCGCGCGCATCAGTGCGGCGAGTTGCTGCTTGCCGAAGCGGGTGCGGGTGCCGACGCGGCGGGCGCCGGCAACGGCGTTACCGCATTCGCATCCGACGGCTGGCGCGCCAGGAGGCCATGCTTGAACAGATAACTGGTCACCTGGTAATCGGCGGTGGCGTCGTCCAGGTCGTTCTGGTCGAGGTCGGTCACCGGCTTGGCATCGCCAGTCTCGAAATCCGGCGTGACTTGTTCGAACTTGCGTTGCGGCTCGAGAATCGACAGGCGATTGCCGTGCAGATAGCCGAGCTTTTCGTAGGTAGCGGGAAAGGCGCGCGCCTGGTCCGGCGCGATCTGGAACACGTCGCGCCCGAAGAAGCGGCTGCGGTAGCTGAAATCGAGCAGGCCGAGCAGGGTGGTGGGAATGTCGAGCTGGCCCATCGGTTGTTCGATGCGCTGCGGCGCGAAGTACTTGGGCGCGTAGATCCACAACGGAATGTGATAGCGATTGATCGGCACGCTGCTGCGTCCCGCGCTCGATGCGCAATGGTCGGCGGTGATCACGAATACCGTGTCGTCGAAATACGGCTTGGCTCGCGCACGCTTGATGAAATCGGCGATCGACCAGTCGGTATACGCCACCGCGCCTTCGCGCGTACCGTTCTTTTCCTTCACGCGGCCGTCGGGAAAGGTGAAAGGACGGTGGTTGGAGGTGGTCATGATGTGCAGGAAGAACGGCTTGCCCTGCGCGTGGATCGCATCCATCTGGGCCAGCGCCAGCGTGTAGAGGTCTTCGTCCGCCACGCCCCATACGTTCTGCCCGTGGATCGGCATGTCCTTGGGAATGGAGCTGCGGTCGACGATCTGGTAGCCGTTGTGGCTGAAGAAATAGTTCATGTTGTCGAAGTAGCCATAGCCACCGTAGACGAACTGCGATACGTAGCCGTGCTGGTCGAAGATCCGGCCCAGCGACAGCATGTCTTCGTTGTGTTCCTGCTTGAGGATGGAATCGCCCGGCGTGGGCGGTATCGACATCGATAGCGCTTCCAATCCGCGCACCGTGCGCGTGCCGTTGGCGTACAGATGATCGAAGAACAGGCTCTGGCCGACCAGGGCATCGAGGTTGGGCGTGATGTCGCCATGGCTGGCGCCGAAGGTCTTCAAGAATTCGCCCGAGAGGCTTTCCACGCTGATCAGCACCACGTTCAGATGTTTTTCCGGCGCGGCGTGGCGAATCTCGCGGGTAATGTCGTGCGGGTCGTTGCTGACGAAGGTCGCATCGGGCGTCTTCAGCTGCGCGCGTACGCGCGCGAAGGCGTCATCGATCGGCAGCGTGCGATAGAAGCGGTCGTAGTCCAGATGGCTGCTGCGGAACGCGGCGAAGAACTGGTAGATGCCGTTGCCGGCCAGCTCGTTTACATAGTTGTTGTTGGTGTGATCTTTCATGGTGCTGTCAAAAGCAAACAGCGACGCCACCGTCAACACGAACCATACGGCCACCACCTTGGTGCGCTGGCCAAAGCGCGTGTGGTTGTCGCGCGTGCGCAGGGCGCCGCGCGAGAGCAGCACAATAGCGATGGCGGCGGCCGCCAGCATGCTGATCCAGCGCGCAAGCGGATACGATTCGCGGATGTTGTCCAGCACTTCAGTGGTGTAGACCAGGTAATCCACCGCGATGAAGTTGAAGCGCACGCCGAATTCATCCCAGAACACCAGCTCCGACGCCGCCACGAACAGCAGCCCGAACAGCATCAGCAGGCACAGGGTGTAGAGCCCGCGCTGTCCGCCGCGCGATGCGTAGCTGAGCGCCGGCATGGGCAGAAAGAACAGGAACAGCCCGATCACCGGCCACACGTCGTGGACCGCGGCATGGATCGTCGCGTGCAAGGCATACAGCGTGAGCACGTACAGTGCGGCCAGCAGCGCGACATACACCAGCCATTGCCTCGCCGTGGCGACCAGCGGGCGGCGCGAGGGCACGATCCACAGGAACAGCAGCAGCGGCCACGCCACGCACAACAGGGTGATCAGGTCCGAGCACAGGCCCACGCCGAACGCATACAGCCAATAACGCGGCTCATGCGGCACGCCCTTGCCCGTCATCACCAGCAGCGCCACGCGGGTGATGGCACCCAGCGCCAGGTAAACGATGGCCAGCCACCACAGCGGCCGGAAGCGTTCGCGCAGGGATGGGCGTTTGGAAAAACTCAGCGACACGGCGTGCTCCGGACGGGGCGGCAAGGCGAGCCGGTCTTTATACGCTCATCTTGTTAGGGATGCTCTGATCCATGCTTCGCTAGGTGTCACCCGCTCTGTCTGTTCGCAGGCCACAGGGCCATCGGCGCCGGCAGACGGGCCGTCTGTCAACACGATGGGCCGAAGGCATGCGGCCAGACAGAACGGGCTGCGCATCCTGAATTGACATCATGCCACCTGCGAAGCATGGATCAGAGCATCCCTAAATGTTACATAGTTTCATTTCGGCGATGGCCCGGATGCGGGCCTTCTCCATCGCCGCGCCCACCGCCGGGCCCTGCAGGCCTGCGGCCACGAACGGGGCGGAGGTGACCGCCGCCGCCGCGTCCCGGGCGCAGCGCAGCCAGGCGGCCTGGGGGTAGTCGTCGTGCTCGTGCCCCAGCCGGCCACGCTTGTCGGCCAGGCAGGCGGCCAGGAAGGTATCCAGGCGCTCGGGCCGGCGCAGCGCGTCCAGCGATGTCAGCAGCCTGAACACGGTGGCGGGTTTGAGTTCCAGCGCGCGGTGCGCGTTGAGATGTTCGCGGCAGACCAGCTCGGCCAGCGCCGCGTATTCGGCCGGCACGCGCAGGCGTGCGGCCAACGCCCGCAGCGGTTCCACGCCGCGCTGTTCGTGGCCGACGTGGCGCGGCAGCTCCGCGGCTGGCGTCAGCGCCTTGCCCAGGTCGTGGGTCAGTGCGCAGAAGCCGACCAAGTCGTCGCCCGGCGCCCATTGCGCGGCGGCATCGAGCACCATTTCCAGGTGCACACCGGTGTCGACTTCCGGATGGAACTCGGCGCGTTGCGGTACGCCGTACAAGGCATCGATTTCCGGAAACAGCACCGCCAGTGCGCCCGATTCACGCAGTACCTTGAGAAATACCGAAGGCCGCGCTTCGCCCAGCGCCTTGCGTGTTTCCGCCCACACGCGTTCGGGCACCAGGTGATCGATTTCGCCATCGCGCACCATCTGCCGGAGCAGCGTCATGGTTTCGTCGGCGACGGTAAAGCCGAGCGGCGCCAAGCGCGCGGCGAAGCGGGCCACGCGCAGCAGCCGAACCGGGTCTTCGACAAAGGCGGGCGAGACATGGCGCAGCAGGCGCCGTTGGATGTCCTGCGCGCCGCCGTAAGGATCCACCAGCGCGCCGTGCTCGTCCTGCGCGATGGCGTTGATGGTGAGATCGCGCCGCGCCAGGTCTTGTTCCAGTGTTACGTCCGGGTCGGCGTGGAAGGCGAAGCCGTGATAGCCGCGGCCGGTCTTGCGCTCGGTGCGCGCCAGCGCGTATTCCTCGCCGGAATGCGGATGCAGGAACACCGGGAAATCCTTGCCGACCGGCTTGTAGCCCTGCGCCAGGAGGTCATCCGGCCGCGCGCCGACCACCACGTGGTCGCGATCGACCACGGGACGTCCCAGCAAGCTGTCGCGGACGGCGCCGCCAACCAGATAAGTGCGCATGCGGGCATTTTGCCATGCCGGGCGCGGCGGTCTTCACCGCCTCGCGCTCAGCGACGGCGGAATGCCCGCCGCGCGGCGTCCAGCCGCTGCTGGCGCGGCGATCCCTGCAGCAGGCGCGGCAGCCAGGGCGTGAACGGTTGGGGCACGATGCCCAGCGCCGCGTAACCATCCACGTCGCCGACCGAATCGGTCTGCAGCGAAAGAAAGTTGTCCACGGTGAACGGCTTGCCCGGCAGCCGTCCGGCCACTTCCGCCTGCAGGCGGCCGAGCGCATCGTTCAGCGCGACGACGCGCGTGCGCAGGCCCGCCGCATCGCCGATGGCGCGCACGATCTCGCCCAGGGTCAGCACCTGCGGGCCGTACAGCTGGAAACGGCGCTGCCGCGACAACTTCTCGTCGGCCACGCAGCGGGCGATGGCTTCGGCCACGTCGCCGGCATACGTGGGCGCCATTTTCGATGTGGCACGCGCCAGCGGCAGCGCCGGCAGCTGGCGCAGCAAGGCGGCGAAGCGCGTGACCAGGCCATCGCCCTCGCCGAAGATCACGCTGGGCTGGTAGATCGTCCAGGCGAGCGGCGCTATCTCGACCAGCTTTTCCGCCGCGCCGCGCGTCTTGAGGTATTGCGAGAGCCCCTGGCCGGCCTTGAGCGAACTCATCTGGTGCAGGCGCGCGACGCCGGTGGCGCGGCAGGCGTCGATCAGCCGCTGCGTCAGCTCCACATACACGCGCTGGAAGCTGTAGCGGCCGTGCGGATTGAGGATACCGATCAGGTTGATGACGGCGTCGGCGCCTTCCAGTTGCTGGCGCAGAACGGCATCGTCGTAGACGTCCGCGCTGCGGATGACGACGTTGGGCAACACCGTCATCGCGCGGTGCGACGGGCCATGGCGCGAAAGCACGGTGATGCGATGACCGTCGGCGGCGAGCCGGGGTATGAGATAACTGCCGACAAAGCCGGTTCCGCCCAGTAGCACGAGACGCTGGATTGTCATTGACAGAGTCTTTGTATCAGTGCGCCGAGTCCTTGGCCGCTGCGCTGTGTATCGATGAAGCCGCCGGTGCCGGGCTTGCCGCTGCCACGGACTGCGGCGCCGGGCAGGTCATGTCCTTGCGCGGATCGTCCGCGTTCGGACGGCTATACGGCTGCCCGATCGGCACCATGCGGCTGGAGATCGGGGCGGCCGTGCCGTGCTGGCGCCAATCGTAGATTACGCTGTAGTACATCACGCGCGCCACATATTCGCGCGTTTCCTTGAACGGCATGGTAGCCACGAACAGGTCGGGCGGCAGGTTGTTGCGCGCATCCAGCCACTGGTTCACGCGGGCGGCGCCGGCGTTGTAGGCGGCGCTGGCCAGCCACGGTGAATCGTCGAAGCGGGCCGCCATCTGGGCCAGATAGCGCGTGCCGAGGACGATGTTCACCACCGGATCGAAGAGACTTTCGCCGCCGTCCCAGGCAAGCCCGTTCTTGCGCGCCACCTCGGCGCCGGTGGCCGGCACCAGTTGCATCAGCCCGCGTGCGTCGGCGCCCGATTGCGCGTCGCTGACCCAGGCGCTTTCCTGGCGCAGGATGCCGTACGCCCAGGACGGGTCGATGCCTGCCGCCTGCGCCTGCTGGACCAGGCCGTACTGGCTGGCGAGCGGGAAGCGCAGGGTGTAATAACCCAGCGCGGCGCCTTTGTTGAAGGTGAAGATGGCGCGGTCGTACCAGCCGCGCTGCTCGGCGAGGTTGACCGCCTGGCGCAGCGTGTCCGCATCGGCATCGGCCAGCGCCTGGTTCCATTCGCGCCGTGCGGCCCTGGTCAGGCCGACCGCGAACAGTTCGAACGCGCGCTGCATGCCGGGAATGGCCAGCACGGCCTGTTCTCCCTCCGCGCTGACCACGGGCTGGAGCACGCACAGCGCATAGGCGCTGTGCTGGTGGTCGGCGGCGAGGTAGCCGAAGTAGCTCGACTGCGCGGCGGCGATGGCATAGGCGCGTTGTGCTTCTTCGTGGCGGCCCAGTGCGTCGAGCGCGCGGGCGCGGAAGTACAGCCATTCGTCATTCTGCTGCTGGGCAGGCGTGAGCGCGTCGATCGCCGCCAGCACGGCATTCCAGTCTTGCATCGCCAGTGCCGCGCGCACGCGCCATTCGCGGCTGGTGTCGGTTTGCGCGGCGGCCGGCAGGTTCACCAGGCGCGCCAGCGCATCCGGGTCGTAATCGGTGGCGTGAAACAGGGCCAGCGCGTTGAGCACGCTGTCGCGTTGGCTGGGTGTCAGCTGGAAGCGGGTTTGCAGATCCTTCCAGGCGTCGTCGGCGGCGGTCGATTGCCGCCGCGCCAGGCGCACCAGCGCAAGCGTCACGGCTTGCCGCGCATGGGCGGTGTCCGGCCACTGCATGGCGCTTTGCGCGGCCGAGGCCGGGTCGGTCAGTGCCAGCACGATCCGCTGCGCGGCCGTGGCATCGTCATCGGGCAGCCACTGGCTCATGTCCGAAATACTGTCGCTCTTGCCGGCATCGGCAGCCGCGTCGATGCGCGTCCATAGCCGTTGCCTGGTCAGCAGCCCCTGGTCGTAGGCGGCTTGCAGCACGGGTTCGCAGGCGGCCGGCAGCGACGGTTCGGCCCACAGCGTGGCCAGGTCCTTGTCGAAATCGAGCCTGGCGCCGCCTTCCAGCCGCGCCCGCAGTTCGTCGCAAGTCAATGCGTCGCCGAGGCCGGGCTGGTACATCAGCTGGAACGTATCCCAATCCTGGCGGCGCGTCAGTTCCAGCAGAAAATTGCGGCGCAGGTCGTTGGCTGGGATCAGATCCGGATATTGCTTGAGGTACGCTTCGACGGCGGGGCGGTCGATGAGCTGGATGTCATGCTCCAGCGATGCCGCCTGCAGGTAGGGGTAGAGCGGGTAGTTCTGCAGGTTTGCCGACAGCGCGCGCCAACCGTCGCCGCCCTCGGCCGCGGCGGCGTAGGCCTGCTTGAAGCTGGCACGCTGCGCCTCAAGCGTGGCGGTGTCGGTCTGGGCAAGGCTCGCGCCGGCCAGCATCCAGCCGGCGACAACGAGCCATAGACGGCCAAGGCGCGGCGACGTGGCTTGCGGGGCCATGGGAACTCCTGCGAACAATCGGGGCAAAGTGTAATGGATGCGTTCGGTGCGCCCTGAACGAAACCGTAAGCGTCCCGGCGGCGATGTGCAGGCGCCGTGAGCATTCATGCGGTCTGATTTGCATGCGGGCTGCTAAGCTTGCGCGCTTGAGCGTGCTGCACCGACAGGGTCCTAATGCCGTCACCTTCCAATAGCTCAGTTTCCTACGCCGTGGCCTGGCTGTTGCTGGTGCTGACGGCGCTGACCGGCGGCTTCTGGTGGTGGAACGTGGGACGGCCGGTGCAACTGCCCGATGCGCCGTCGGCGCGCATCTCCTGCGTGTCGTATGCGCCGTTCCGCAAGCCGGGCGAATCGCCGCTCAATCCCCAGTTCGTGATCACGCCCGAGCGCATCGACGAAGACCTGCGCGCGCTGTCGCAGCGCATCAACTGCGTGCGTACGTATTCGCAAAGCAACGGCCTTGACGTTGTGCCGGCGATCGCGGCGCGCTATCACATGCAGGTATTGATGGGCATCTGGATCAGCAGTGTGTCCAAATACAACGACATCGAGATCGCGCGTGGCATCAAGACCGCCAATGCGTATCCGGGCACGATCCGCGGCATCGTGGTGGGCAACGAGGTGCTGTTGCGCGGCGAGGTATCGCCCAAGCGCCTGGCGCAATACATCCAGACCGTGCGTGCGGGCGTGCCCAAGAGCATCCCGATCACTTACGCCGATGTGTGGCAGCGCTGGCTGAGCTATCCGCAGATGGCAAGCTCGGTGGATTTCATCACCATCCACATTTTGCCCTACTGGGAAGACAATCCCGTGGCCGCCTCCAAGGCCATCAAGCATGTGGAAGAGGTCTACGCGCGGCTGCAGCGCGCGTTTCCCGGCAAGCAGTTGATGATCGGCGAAACCGGCTGGCCCAGCGCCGGCCGCCTGCGCCGCAGCGCCGAGCCCAGCCTGGTGAACGAGGCGCTCTATCTGCGCCAATTCGTTACTTACGCTGCAAAAGTGCACATGCCCTACAACGTGATCGAGACCTTCGATCAACCGTGGAAGCGCGCGCTGGAAGGTACCGTGGGCGGTTATTGGGGCATTTTCGATTCCAATGCGCGGCCTAAATTCTCGATGCTGGGCCCGGTCGTCGAAGATCCCTACTGGTGGTGGGGCTGGGTGGCCGGTGCGATCGGCGTGGCACTGTTTGTCGTGGTCGGCTGCTGGCCGCATCGCTGGCATGGGCCGCGTGGCTGGCTGGCACTGGTACTTTCCGGCTTCGCCGCCGGCACGGCCGTGGCCTGGCAGGTGCGCAAGATGACCTACGCCTGCGGGCCGTGGTGGGAATGGGCGATATCCTCGGCATCGCTGGTGCTGGCGCTCATGGTGGGCGCGGCGTTGGCGCGGCGCATCGCCGCGCACGTCGCCGACCGCTTCGACGACACCGAGCCTGCATCGTGGTGGCGCTTCGGTTCGTTGTTCGCGCTGGTGCTTTACGACATCCTGATGGCGTTCGACGGACGCTACCTGGATTTTCCGCTGGGTGTGTTCGCCCTGCCGTGCATCGGCTACGGCGTATTTGGCTTGCTCACGCGCGAGCACGTCATGCCTTCGGCCGAGCAACGCTTTCTCGCCTGCGTCGGTCCCGTGCTTGCGCTGGTGCCGGTGGTGCAGGAAGTGGGCATGAACAAGGTGGCCTGGCTATGGTTTGGCCTGAACCTGGCGATCGCGTGGCCCCTCTACATCAACTGGCATCGCCATGCTATTGGCCTGAAGGCGCACCAGGCGTAGGCAACCGACCAGCAGCGCGACGGCGCCGGCGTAGTAGCAATACAAGGTCAGCGCGAACATACCCAGTGCCGCCGCCAGCCACGCCATGGCGCGCTGCCTTGAGAACAGCGCAACCAGCATCGCGATCAGCGCGGCCACGCCGAAGCCGTAGGTGTTGAAGCCGACCACGATCGCCGCGCGCAGTCCGCAGGACGCCGGGATGTGCGCGTTGCCTTTGTCGCACTGGTGCGCAAGGTCGGCCGGTTCGATGAAGTCGTAGCGCAGCCAGGCGCTGGCCAGGGCGACTGCCACCAGCAGCAGCCACGGCAGGAGGATACGGATCAAGCGTCGGGTCGTCATCGGGATAATTTAACCGATGACGAGGGCAGCTGGATTTCCGCGGCCAGCGCCAGGTGATCGGAAAAGGCTTGCGGCAAGGTCCACACCTTGTCGATCTTGATCTGCGGCGAGACCAGGATGTGATCGAGCGCCCGGCTTGGCTTCCAGCTGGGAAAGGTCGGCACTGCCTGCGTCGGCGGTTGCAGGTTGCAGCGTGCGAACAGGTGTCGCATCTCGTTGCTGTGCGCGTCGGTGTTGAGGTCGCCCATCAGCACCGCGTGTGGATGATCCTGCAGCACTTCGGCGATGAAGCCCAGTTGCCTGGCGCGTGCCTGCGCGCTCAGGGACAGGTGGGCGATCATCACGGCCAGCCCGTCGGTGTCGTCGCCGAAACGTGCCAGCAGTGCGCCGCGGCCGGGAATGCGGCTGGGCAGCGGGTAGTCGATCACCACTTGTGGTTCGAGCCGGCAAATCAGGCCGTTGGCGGTATGCGATATCTGCGCCACCGGGCGGTTGGGCTGATGGCTCCAGAACGGCATGCCTGAGGTTTCGGCAAGGTAGCGCGTTTGATTGAGAAAGCCCGAGCGCAAGCTGCCTGCATCAGCTTCCTGCAGGCCGATCACGTCGAACTGCGGCAATAGTGCGGCCAGTTGATCGAGGTTATCCAGCTTGCTGCGCCCGGGCAGCATCGCGTTGATGCTGCGCGTTACGTATTGCCTGTAGCGCTGCACGCTGGCGCCGGCCAGGATGTTGCAGCTCAAAAGGCGCAGCCGTTGCTTGGGGTGGGATCCGGCGCGGGTCATTGACGCTAAATTACATGCTTGCGGCGCGGCTGGTGTGAAAAAGCCGCGCTGCGGTAAAGCCTCAGTGGTCTTTGGCGTTCAGCTCCCGCTGCACCAGCCACTTGGTAAGCGCCACCAGCTGCGGGAAGTCCTTGATGTTGGCGCTGCGGTATTTGCCGTCGACAACGATGGTCGGCGTGCCATCCACGCCCCAGGTCTGCAGCAGTTGCATATCCTTCTTGAGCTGCGCATCCACTTCGGGCGAATTGGCCAGGGTCAGGAACTGGCCCCTGTTCGCGCCGTGGCTGGCATAGAAATCGGCGATCTCGCCCATCGAGTTGATGGGGTACTGGTCCCTGAACTTGGCCACGAACAGCGCATCGTGCGTCTGTTCGACGATGCCCAGCTTCTTGGCCGCGTAGTAGGCGCGCGCGAACGGCACCCAGGTATCGTTGAACGGCGCCGGCAGAAGCTTGAATTCCACGCCCTTGGGCAGCGACTTGCGCAGCTGGTCGGCATAGGGCGAGAACTCGGCGCAATGGATGCAGGCGTAGGAGAACACTTCCACCACTTCGACCTTGCCGCTGTCGCTAAGGCGCGTGTGGGGTGTCGGCAGCGTGACGTATTCGACGCCATCGGTGAAGGGCGCGGCGGTGGCGGCGTCGGAGGGGGCCGCGGTACAGGCGCTGGTCACGACGAGGCCGCAGAGCAGGCCGAGCAAACGGAAACGGACGGTGTTGAACATGATCTTTCCTGCACGATGGCGGCACCTTGGCCGCCGTCCATGAGTCGAATGAAAAGCGCCCGGCGAATCGGGCGCTTGGGATCAAAAGGAACTACTCGCCGGCGGCTTCCTTGGCGACCAGCCACTTGGTCAGCTCGATCGACTGCGCATAGCCGCCGGCGTCCCCAGGGGTGAAGCGATACTTGCCGTTGACGATGATGGTCGGCGTGGCATCCACGCCGTAGGCCTTTACCATGTCGTCGGCGCGTTTCATCTGCGTATTGACGCTGAAGGAATTGGCCACCGCCACGAACTGCTTCGGATCGACGCCGTACTTGGCATAGAACTTCGCCACGTCTTCGATCGTGGGCCATGCCGACTGCGGCTTCGGCCGGCCGGTGGCAAGGTCGTCGGAAGCCAGCTCGCCGCTCTTCCAGATCGCGTCGAACATCGCGTCATAGGTCTTGTCGGCCACGCCCATCGCCTTGGCGGCGAAGTAGGCGCGCTGGAACAGCGGGAAGTTTTCATCGGGGCGGAAGGACACCGGCAGATAGTTCATCACCACGCCCGACGGCAGGCTTTGGGCCAGCTGGTCGGCGGTGGTGTGGAACTGGTAGCAGGCCGGGCAGGCGTAGGAGAACGCCTCGGTCACCACGATCTTGTCCGGAATGCCGGTGGGCTGCGCCGGTTCGATGGTGAAGTAGTTCTTGCCCTCGACCCACTTACCGGTGTCCACGAAGGGTTCGGCGGGCGTCGGCGTGGCTTTCTGGGCCGCCGTGGCGGTCGCTGCCGGGGCCGCCGCGCTGCTGGCGGTTGCGGCGGCGGTCGAGGCGGCGGCGGGCGTGGTGGCCGCCGGCGCGGGCTTGGCGGCCGAGGCCGGTGCGGCCGGTGCGGTGGACTGGGCAGGGGCCGGCTGCGGCGAAGTGTTGTTGTCGGAACCGTTGTGACTGCAGGCGGCGAGCGCGATCAGCGCGACGCCAAGGAAAGACAAACGCTTCAGCATGGTCAGCCTCGATGGGGAATACGGAACGACTATGGACAACGCCGGTGGCCGGAAGTTACGGCGAAGCCGCCGTGGAGACCGCGGCGTCGGTCACATGCAGGCCTTCGATGTAGCTGGAGACCGCGACGATCTCCTGCGGATCGAGCTTCTTGGCGATGGCCGGCATGATCTGCGCATGGGGCTCCTTGCCCCAGCTGACGCCGTCGTGGAAATCCTTCAGTTTGGCCTCGATGTACTGCGCGTGCTGGCTGGTCAGCTGCGGATACATCGCGCCCGGGTTGCCGCGCCCGTCGATGCCGTGGCAGGCCATGCAGGCGGGAACGCCGCGCTCGGTGTCGCCCTCGCGGTAGAGCTTCTCGCCCTGCGCGACCAGCGCCTGGTCGGCCACGCCCGGCAGCGACTGTTTGCTGGCGAAATACGCGCCGATGTCGCGCATGTCCTGGTCCGACAGCGGCGTGGCCATGCCCAGCATGATGGCGTTCTGGCGTTCGCCGGATTTGAAATTGTGCAGCTGGTGCACGATGTACATCTCGTGCTGGCCGGCGAGCTTGGGATATTGCGGATCGCTGGAGTTGCCGTCCACGCCGTGGCAGGCGCCGCATGCGGCGGCCTTGCCCTGGCCGGCGGTGGCATCGCCCGGCTTGGTGGTGCTCATCCAGTCGCCCGAAGCGGCGCTCGCCGAAGCGGTCGCGCTGCTGGCGGCGGGCTTGGCGGCGGAGGCGGCGCTGGCCGGGGCCGGCGTGGCGGGCTTGGCTTGGGTAGGGGAGTTCTGCGCCAAAGCGGCGCCGGCAGAGAGAGCGAGGACCAGGGCTACTGCATTGACGACAGCGGGCCGACAACCGGCGAGCCGAAAACTCATACACTTGCCTCCAGGAAATACTGCTATGGACGTACGGGGCGAACCCTCGGCGTACCGCGACTGGCAGAAGCCCGAAATTATCCCCACGCCATCTTAGCCGGTCAAACTACCGATATGTCTGCCAATCCGCTGCAGGGCGCGCAGTTCGTGCTCGCTGCTCATCGCATTAATCAACTGCCCGCCGACGCCGGTGCGGAGATAGCCTTCGCCGGGCGTTCCAACGCCGGAAAGTCCAGTGCATTGAATGCATTGACGGGACAGAAAGGGCTCGCGCGCACGTCCAAGACACCGGGCCGCACCCAGCAGATGGTGGCCTTCTCGCTGCCGGCGGTCGCGTATGACGAAATGTCGCAGGCGCAGCCTTTGCGCCTGATCGACTTGCCCGGCTATGGCTACGCCAAGGTGCCCGATGCCTTGCGCGAACACTGGCGGCAAGAGATCGACGCCTACCTGCATCAGCGCCGCAGCCTGCGCGGCGTGGTGCTGATCGTGGATATCCGCCATCCGCTGAAAGAGTTCGACCGCACCATGCTGGAGTTCTGCTTCGGCACCCTGCTGCCCTGTCATGTGCTGCTGACCAAGGCGGACAAGCTTTCGCGCAACCAGGCCCAGCAGGCGCTGGCCGCGCTGCGCAAGTTGCTGGACGCGAGCACGCCGGTGACGGCGCAGATTTTTTCGTCGTCCGAAGGAACCGGCGTGGAAGAGGCGCGCGCCGCGGTGATGAACATGCTGCTGGGCGAGGGCCGCGGCGACGCGTAGCCGCCGCGTCGCGGTGGTTTCAGCCAAACCGTGCGTCAGCGCGACGCGGCCACCGCTTCCATGAAGACCTTGCACAGCGCTTCCATGCCGGCGCGGTCGTCCTCGTCGAAGCGGGCAATCGAGGGGCTGTCCACATCCCATACGCCAAGCAGGCTGCCGTCGGCATTAACCAGCGGCACCACGATTTCCGATTGCGAGGCGGCATCGCAGGCAATGTGGCCCTCGAAGCTGTTCACGTCGCGCACCACTTGCGTCTGGCGCGTTTGCGCCGCGGTGCCGCACACGCCCCGGCCCAGCGCGATGCGGATGCACGCCGGCTTGCCCTGGAACGGGCCGACCACCAGCTCGGTGCCATCATAAAGATAGAACCCGGCCCAGTTGAGATCGGGCAGGCTGTTGAACAATAGCGCCGAGAAGTTGGCCGCGTTGGCCACCAGGCTCGGTTCCCCGGCCAGCATGCCGCGGGCTTGCTCGGCCAGGTCGGCGTAGTGCTCGGGTTTGCTTGCCGCGGGACCGTTGTTGATCTCGAACATGACCGGATGGCTCGATTGTTTCAGGCTGATGCGACAAGATGGGACGTCCGGTGCCCAGGCACAAGGGGAGTGCACATAAAATGACCGATCTGCAGCACGATACCGGGCACGCCGGCCGGGTGGAGGCGCACCGTCTGGACGGCTTCATCGACGCCGCCTTCGCTTTCGCCGTGAGCGTGCTGGCCATCGCCGGCGCCGAGACGCCGCACAGCCTGCACGATCTGCTGCTGGACCTGGACCGGATTCCCGGTTTCGCCTGCAGCTTCTATACCTTGATGATTTTCTGGCATCGGCATGTGCTCTGGCGCGACCGTTTCCGCCTGCATGACGGCATCAGCATCGCCTTGAGCCTGGCGCTGGTGTTCTTCGCGTTGATCTTCGTGTATCCGTTGAACATGCTGTTCCAGGCCTTGTTCAGTTCGATCTACGATTCGTTCGCGCACACCAGCCTGCCGAACGAGCCGATGATCGGCAGCATGCGCGAATTACGCGCGCTGTATATCTGCTACGGCCTTGCCTATGCGTGCATGGCCGGCTGTCTTGCCATGCTTTATCGCCACACGTTGCGCCGGGCCAGCATGGCCCATGTCGACCGCATCAAGGCGCGCGAGACGCTGTACGTGCAGCTGAGTTCGATCATGGTGGCGATCGCCTCGCTGGTGTCGGCATTGCTTATTCCCGACAGCGGCGCGTGGAGCTGGTTGCCCGGTTGCCTGTATGCGCTTTTGGGTTTGACGTACTGGATGGCCGGCCACTGGTCCAGAAAGGCATTGGCGCAGGCGGCATGACGCACGCGGTTTTCATCGCCGGCACCGATACCGGCATCGGCAAGACCCATGCGGCATGTACCCTCATCCACGCATGGCGAGCGGCGGGGCGCAGCGTTTGCGGCATGAAACCGGTGGCCAGCGGCTGCGCGGAAACGCCGCGCGGCTTGCGCAACGACGATGCGCTGGCATTGCTGGCGGCGAGCAGCGCGCCTTCGCCCGCTTACGATGAAGTCAATCCGGTGGCCTTGCGCGAACCGTTGTCGCCCCATCTGGCCGCACGGCACGAAGGCGTAACGATCGCGCTGCCATCTTTGCGCCAGGCGTTCGACACATTGGCCGGTCGCTACGATACGGTCGTCGTCGAAGGTGTCGGCGGGTGGCGCGTACCGTTGTCGATGGATCTGTTTGCATCGGACATCGCCAAGGCATGGTCGTTGCCGGTGGTGCTGGTGGTGGGACTGCGGCTTGGCTGCCTGAGCCACGCGCTGCTTACCGCCGAGGCCATCGTGGCCGATGGTTGCCGCCTGGCTGGCTGGATCGGCAACCGGATCGACCCGCACATGGATGCGGCGGAGGAAAATATCGACACCTTGCGCGCGCTGTTGCCGGCGCCGTGCCTGGGCATCCTTGCGCATGGACCGACACCCGAACAGGCTTGCGATATGTTGCAATTGAACGCAATGGGCATCTGAAAGGATGATGCGCCCAGGCATCGCACCACGGTCATGACACCAAGGAGGACATATGACCAGCCGCAGTCACTATTACCTGCGTATTGCCGATCTTGCGCACGCGCGCGGCGCGCAATCGGAACTGAGCTATGACGGCGCCGGGCCGAATGATCTGGCGGCGGCCTTGCGCGAAGCCCTGGTCAGCCCGTTGCTGTTTCAGCGCTGGCGCGCGCTGCAGCCGGATCCGGACGAAGTGGATGAGCGCCTGGGCGTCACCGATCAACTGGCCAAGGTCAACGCCAAGGCGGTGGACCTGCATACCGAAGTGGACGTGATCACCGATCTGCCGATGAGCATCCTGCGCCAGCGCCTCAACTGGCTGATCGGCGCGAACTGGCAATTGCACGACGTGCGCACGGCCTGAGCGCGCGCCCGGGCCGCGCGACGCCTCAGTGGTTGCGTTGCTGGATGAAATCGGCGAGCCACAGCAGCGGCTGGGCATTGCTGGAAATGCTGCGCGCGGCATCGCGTGCTTCATCGAACAGCGCATGCGCGCGCTGCTGCGCCTGCTCCAGGCCGAGCAGCGACGGGAAGGTGGATTTGTGCTGCGCCAGATCCTTGCCCGCGGTCTTGCCCAGCGTGGCGGTGTCGGCGATCTGGTCCAGCACGTCGTCCTGGATCTGGAAGGCCAGCCCGATGCACTTGCCGTAGCGGTCCAGCGTGTGGGCAACCGCGTGGTTCGCGAGTGCCGCGATGCCGGCAAGCCGGCAGGTGACCAGAATCAGCGCACCGGTCTTGCGCGCATGCAGCGATTCCAGTTGCGGCAACGTGAGGGTGAGGTTTTCCGAGGCCATGTCCACGGCCTGGCCACCGACCATGCCCAGCGAACCGGACGCGTGCGCCAGCGCCGCGATCATCTGCACCTTCTGCGTGGCGTCGAGCGTGCCGGTGTTGGCCAGCGCATCGAAGGCGAGCGTCTGCAGGGCGTCGCCGACCAGGATCGCGGTGGCGACGTCGTACGCTTTGTGCACGGTGGGGCGGCCGCGGCGCAGGTCGTCGTTGTCCATGCCGGGCATGTCGTCGTGCACCAGCGAATAGGCGTGGATGAATTCCACCGCGCAGGCGGCCGCATCGAGCTTTTCGGCAGCCACCCCCAAGGTTTCGCCGCAGGCATACACCATCAGCGCGCGCAGATGCTTGCCGCCTTCGCAGGCGTAGCGCATGGCTTCGTGCAACCGCGCCGGATCGGTGCCGGCGGCCGGCAATAACGCATCCATCGCACGCTGCAGCCGTTCAAGATAGGCGGGCACGCGGGTGTCGAAAGAGGAAATCGTGGGGGAAATCAGGCTCATGCGGAGTCCGGGCAGGGAACGTGGCTATGACGAAAAAAGCTCGCCTGCGACCTAGGAACGCTCGCGGCGCAATCTGCCAATTTTAACATTGCGTCCGCGCTTTGGCCGAGCGATCGGCCGCAAAACCAGCAATGGCCGCGAAATCCTCCCCCGGCGGGCGGGGGAGCCAACCGCTTTCAGGCCTCGCGGTACCAAAGCAGGATCACGCCTACCAGCATGAAGCAGATCGGCCAAACCCAGCCGGCGATCCGCCCGCCGCGTCCAGGCAGGCGCAGCTCCAGCCAGCGCGCCCAGCCCGCCGCCACGCCCGCCAGCGCAAGCGGCGTGTGCGTCAGTTCGATCAGCAGCTGATCTTTCACGTTGGAAATCTGGTGGTTGTGCGTGAGCAGCATCGCACCGCCCACCGACACCAGCAGCGGAAACACCAGCGCCGCCTTGGGGTTGCGCAGGCGCCCGGTGCGCACGGCCCATTCGAATACGCCGAACAGGATGATCAGCAGCACGAAGAATCGATGCTGCGCCACTTCCACATCGCGCCACGCAACCCAGAACCCTTCGTTGCCCATCGGCCACACTTCGGGGTCCGAACGCACCAGCAAGAAGCCCGCCATCAGCAGGAACAGCAGCGGCCAGTGCTTGAGCCATCCGATGCCCGCGCGATTGAGCAGGGCCAGCAGGCCGATCAGCAGTACGAAGATGCCGGCCCAGTGATGGTTGTATTCGGACCATGCAATGTCGTCGGCGTTGCGCGGCGGCAGCACGCCGGAACCGGGCACGTTGGCCTGCGCGGCAACCTGGCCGCGCTGCGCCGCTTCCTTGTCCAGTTGCGCCTGCATCTGCGAGATCGCCAGCTGATCGTGATCGGGCGAGGTCAGGCGCGGCCATGCCGGCGCATTGCGCACGGCGATTTCGTGCAGCGTGACGCGATCGGCGGTGAGATCGACCGCCGGCGGCACCGAGGTCAGCGACGCGGCGGCGAAGAAGATGGTGAAGCCGATGCCGATCTCCACTTCGGCGAAGCGGCGCAGGCGGATCACCGAGGTTTCCTCGCCTCGCCGCAGCCGCTCGGTCACCAGCAGGTTGCCCAGGCCAAACAGCAACAGCGCCAGGAACATGGCGATCTTGGCGCCTACCATCACGCCGTAGGCCGTGCCGTAGAAACCTTGCACGCTGCCGATGTAGAACACCGACATGATGGCGCCGGAAATCACGATGCTGGCCACGCCGATCATCGACATGCGCGAAAAGCCAGGGCCGATCAGGCGCCAGCTTTGCACGTCGTGCAGCCGGCTCAGCGCAAGCACGAAGCACGGAATGGCACCGATCCAGATCGCCGCGCCGAACTGATGCAGGCCTTCCACGAACAGCAGCAAGACGTTGTTGTCCAGCCGCGCGTACGCATGCGTGGTGAACGTGGCGGCGGTCAGCTCGATCGCGCCGATCAGCAGCGGCAGCGCAGCGGCGAGCGGGCCGTCGGCGATGCGCCTGCCCAGGCACGGGATCAGCGCCAGCGCGCAGAGCACCTTGATCGTGCCGCACAGCGCGAACGGCGCCTGCATCACGTCCAGGAACGACAGGCCGACGGTGGACATCAGCACCGCCACCTGCAGCCCGGTGCCGAGGATTTCCGCGATGCCAAGGCCGATCGCGCTATAGAGGGTGAGGCGCGCGATGCGCCGTTCCAGCTCGGCGCCCTGCGGCAGTGCCTTCATCAGCGGGCGCAGCAGAAACACCAGGAACAGCACGCCACCGAGCGTCATCGACTGCGCGACGATCACCAGGCCGTGCAGGATGATGCTGAGATAGCCGAAGATGTCGACGAGTAGTTCCACGAGGAATCGCTCAGGTGATGGCGGGTGTCAGGCCGTCGTTCCAGCGCAGGCCAGAATCGGGCTTCAACGTACCGTGCGAAGCGCACGACATGGGTTTTGTACCGCGGGCTCGTAGGGCGCCGGATGGCCGCCGGTGCCGCATGACGGTGGGGCAGGATGCGATGCTTCAACATGCCTGCCCCGCAGGTATCCTTACGGTTTGGCCGTCACGGTGAACGGCAGGTCGCCGCGCGTGAGATGGCCGTCCAGCGCCAGCGCCTGCCAGCGCAGCGTGTACGCACCCGGCGCAAGATCGGCACTGGTATCGAGTTCGTTGCTGTTGCCGTGGGTGTCGATGCTCAGCACGGCCTGGCTCTGGTCCGGCTTGACCAGCGTGAGCAGCGAGCGGTGCTGGTCGACCTTGCTGTTGTACTTGAGCACGAAATGCACGTGGCCGGCCGGCACGTTGCCATTCGCCTTGGGCGTGCTGTCGATCAGGATGGCGTGCGCGCAGGCGCCCATGCTGACCAGGGCGCAGGTTGCGGCGACCAGGAAGGTTCCAATACGACGACGCAGGGACATCGGCAGATTCTCCAGTGAGGTATCGCCGCGAAAGTGGCGATGGGAAAAGCGGTTCACGGCGACCATCCCAGCGTAGGCCCCGTCGCCTCGGCGACGGCGCGCAGCGCAAGCGTGGCGCGTTGCATGCGTGAGTATAGTCGGGGCAGCTCAGCCAGCAGCCCCGGATGGCGGCACAGCGCGGCGAGCAAGCCCCAGGCGCGTGGCCGGCCCCAGGCATCGACGCTGTTATTGAGCGCGGCGGGAATGCTGTCGCCCGCTTCGTCGATGATGGCGCGCAGCGTGAGGAAGGGCAGGCCGCGCTCCTGGGCGACGGCGGCGACGGCGGCGCTTTCCATGTCCACCGCCAGCGCCCGGTGACGGCCCCGTGCGGCGGCCTTGGCGGCCGTCGTCAGCAGCGGTTCGCGGACGCTGAGCAGCGCGCCGTTGGTGCAAAGGGGGCAAGCTGTGGCCGCCAGCCGTTGCTGCAGGCGGGCTCGCCATGGCGCGTGGACGGGGTAGTTGCGCCCATGCTCGTCCAGTACGCGTTCGGGACAGAACAGGCTGCCGTTGCGCAGGTCCGCATCCAGCGCGCCGGCCACGCCGAACACCGCCAGCGCCCCGGCGCCCGCGTCGGCCAGGCCGTGCGCGGCGCGATGCGCGGCATCGGGTCCCATGCCGCTAAGCCACACTGCGGCGCCTTCGGCAAGCGAAACGAGGCGTTCGGGGTGGATGCGGGCGGAGGTAAGCGCCCTGGCTTCCGCTGCCAGCGCCACGACGATGCCGGTGGCGGCCGGTGCCATCGGATCGCTCAAGCGAAAGCCGATTGCGACAGCTGCCGGTAGCGGGCCAATGCCCACAGCGGAAAATACGCGGTGTAGCCGTGGTATTTGAGGTAATACACGCGCGGGAAGCCCGGTGCGTTGTGCGAGGGGTGATACCACAGGCCGCCCGCTTGCTGGTTGGCCATCAGGTAGTCGATGCCGCGGCGTACCGATTCCGATTGCGCATCGCCCATCGCCAGCTGCGCCAGCACCGCCCAGGCTGTGGTCTGCGGCGTGCTGATGCCGTGGTTGGTGCCGCGCAGGGCCGGGTCGATGTAGCTGTCATTGGTTTCGCCCCAGCCGCCGTCGGCGTGCTGGCGTGCGCGCAGCCACTCGATCGACTTGCGAATGTACGGTTGGCGCGAATCCTCGCCGGCCAGGGCCAGGCCCGCCAGCACGCTCCAGGTACCGTACACGTAGTTGCTGCCCCAGCGGCCCCACCAGCTGCCGTCGTCGAGCTGTGTCTGGCGCAGGTAATCGATGCAGCGGCGCAGGCTTTCGGCATCCTGCGGACGCGCCAGCACGCCCAGACACGCGGCCACGCGGCCGGAAACGTCTTCGGTCGGCGGATCGAGCAGCGCGCCATGGTCGGCGAACGGAATGGCGTTGAGGTAGTAGTGGGTATTGTCCGCGTCGAATGCGGCGAAGCCGCCGTTTTTCGATTGCAGCCCGATCATCCAGTCGGCCGCGCGATCGGTGTTGAAGCGGTGGCGCCCCGACTGGCCGCGGCGGCGATCCTGGATATGCAGCAGCGCGGCGGCAACGGCGGTATCGTCGATGTCCGGGTAATACGCGTTGTTGTACTGGAACGCCCAGCCGCCGGGCACGGCATGGGGCTTGGTGGCGGCCCAGTCGCCTTTCAATTCCAGCTCCTGCTTGGAGCGCAGCCAATCGACGGATTTGGCGATGGCCGACTGCGTGGCCTCGTCGTCGCTGGTGTTCATCAGCGTGAGCGCGCTCCACACGGTGTCCCAGATCGGCGATACGCAGGGCTGGCAGTACGCCGAGCCGTCCTCGCGATGCACGACCAGCTTCTGGATCGAACGCAGGCAGGTCTGGCGGACCGGATCGTCTTTCGCGTAGCCGAGCAGTGCCATCGCCTCGTAGCTGTTGACCATCGGCGGAAAGATCGCGCCGATGCCGTCCTCGCCGTTCATGCGCGCCAGGAACCACGCTTGGGCCTTGCGCACCGCGCGGGCGCGCACGGCCTTGGGAATGAAGCGGTCGGCGATGCGGCCGAGCTTGTCCAGGGCCAGGAAAGTGCGGTTCAACAAACCGCCGCGAATGAAGTAGTGGCGCTCTTCCTCCGGCGGCGTGACGAACAGTTCGCGGATGCCGATCTTGCGCGGGTTCTTCGCTTTGGCCTTGAGCGAGCACAGGATCGTCAACGGCACCAGCGTGGTACGCGCCCAGTAGGAAATCTTGTCGATGTGGAACGGAAACCAGCGCGGCAGCAGCATGATTTCCACCGGCACATAGGGCGTGGCGCGCCACGGCACCTGTTCGAACAGCGCCAGCAGGATACGCGTGAACACGTTGGCCTTGGCGGCGCCGCCCAGTGCCAGGATCGCCTCGCGCGCGATGCGCATATGCTCGGCGGCCGGGTCGTCGCCGGCGGCCTTGAGTGCGTAATACGCCTTGATCGTACAAGAGATGTCGATGGCGCCGCCGTGGTACTGCGACCAGCCGCCGTGCCCGTCCTTCACCTGCGTGGCGCGCAGGTAGCGTGCCATTTTCTCCTGCAGCACGTCGTCGATCTCATCCATGTAGTGCATCATCAGGATGTATTCGGCGGTGATGGTGCAGTCGGACTCAAGCTCGAAGCACCAGTGGCCGTCCTGGTGCTGAAGCGCCAGCAACGCTGCGCGGCCGCGCTCGATGGCTTCGTCCAGGCTCGTCGCGACGCGGGGCGAATGGCGTTCTTCCGCAACGGCGGACTGGGCAATCGGCGTAAAGGAATTCATTGCGGATGAACTTCGTGGGCGTCGACCGGCTCGCGCCAGTTGACGTCGGCGATGTGCGGAATGGAGCGCTTGGGCCAGGTGCGCCCGGGCATCGAAGGTTCGCTCCACTCGGCGGTCAGCGCGGTCAGCGGCAGCCCGCGCGCGGTGCTGGCGAACAGCCAGCGCAGCGCGGCATTGGATCTGCCGAACAGGCGCGTGAACAGGATCGTGCGTGCGACGGCCTTGCGCGAGATCTTGATCTGCGTGCCGGCCGAGAAATCGAGATTGCTCTGCAGATTGCGCAACGTCAGCACGGCCATGCCGATCGCCCACAGGCAGAAGCGGCGCACGCCGGCATGCCTGGTGGGAAACATCAGCGTGTAATCGAGCGCATTGCGCAGATGCGCATGCGCGATGCCCACCAGCTCGGACATGGTGTCGGCGTATTGGGCGTTCTGCTTGCCGGGCGCGAGGTCGGCAAGCTTCACGCCGCGCCGCGCGAAAAGATCCTGCGGCAGCCAGCAGGCGCCGCGCGCGCGATCTTCCCACTGGTCCTTGAGGATGTTGGTCATCTGCAGGCCCTGTCCGAACGAGACGGCCAGGCGCAGCATGGTGTTGCGATGAGGTGCCAGCGCCGGCTCGAAGTCGACGAACATTTCCGTCAGCATCTCGCCCACGACACCGGCGACGCAGTAGCAATAGCGATCGAGGTCGTGCAGGGTCTTCAAGCCCTGCACGCCGGCACCGCGCTGGAATTCGTGCATGCCGTGCGACATGATCTTCAGGCATTTCACGATCGAAGCCCGCTGCGTGCGCGACAGGCCGCGCGTCACTTCCAGCACGGTGGGAAGGCGGCGCATCAGGTCGCGTTCGGCGTCCAGCGTGGCATCGGACAGCAGCGGGGCGACTTCGTCGGCCACATCCTGCGGATCGGCCTCGCCGGTGACGGCGGCGACGAACGCGTTCTCGAACCGGCGTTTCTGCTCGGCCGACAGCGCGGGCTCGTCCTCGATGGTGTCCGCAGCGCGGCAAAGCAGGTAAGCGTTGGCCACGGCGCCACGCAGCTCCGGCGGGAGCTGGGGGATGGTCAGCGCAAAGGTCCTGGACACCTTGGGCAGGATCGCGTCCTGATAGGTGATGGCCTCGTCGCTCACGCAAGGGACGGTGGCATTGTTTATTGGGTTCATGGGCATGCCTCGGCCGCTCTTATTATGCCACACCGCCTAGGGATGCTCTGATTAATGCTCGGCAGGTGTCACCAGCGCTTTGAATTTTACCTGATGGGGTGTCATGCCACCTGCGAAGCATTAATCAGAGCATCCCTATTGCAGAAATTTGGAATGTCGGCGCCGGGCGAAGTTCCCGCGCCACAAAGGCGGCCACTTTGAGGGCAAACGCAGGCCGCAGAGTGACTGGACGCAGAACAGGGGGAGTGGGGCAGGTCTGTCCATTATGCTGAAGCAGCGGACGATTTTCGTCCATAATCTGGTGATGACAGTCCCAACTTTCTTGACCGGGCGGCCTATCGCTGCATGCGTGCCGCCGGTTTGCGCCTGGGCGGTTTCGCCGTGAGGGCGCTGGTTACCGGAGCCACCGGCTTTGTCGGCTCGGCGGTGGCGCGCCGCCTGCTGCGCGACGGGCACCAGGTTCGCGTGCTGGCGCGCGCGGGGTCCGACCGGCGCAATCTGCAGGGGTTGAAGGTGCAGGTGGCCGAAGGCGACCTCACCCAGCCCGCTTCCTTGCTGCCGGCTTGCGAAGGTTGCGATGCGCTGTTCCACGTCGCGGCCGACTATCGCCTGTGGGCGCCCGATCCAAGCGACCTGTACCGCGCCAACGTCGAGGGCACGCGGGCCATCTTGCAGGCTGCCAAGGCGGCCGGCGTCCCGCGCATCGTATACACCAGCAGCGTGGCCGTACTGGGCATTCCCAAGGATGGCTCGCCAGGCAGCGAGACCACGCCGGTGACGGTGGACGACATGATCGGGCACTACAAGCGCTCGAAATTCCTGGCCGAGGAGGTAGCGCGCCAGTTCGCCGCCGATGGTCTGCCGGTGGTGATCGTCAACCCGTCCACGCCGATCGGCGCGCACGACATCAAGCCCACGCCCACCGGCCGCGTGGTGCGCGATGCGATGCTGGGCAAGCTGCCCGCCTACGTCGATACGGGCCTGAACATCGTGCACGTGGAGGATGTCGCCGAAGGCCACTGGCTGGCCTTCGAGCGCGGCGTGGTGGGCGAGCGCTACGTGCTGGGCGGCTACAACCTGAGCCTGCGCGAAGTGCTGACCGAGATTGCCGATATCGCCGGCCGTTCGCCGCCGAAGGTGCGTCTGCCGCATGCGGTGGTGATGCCGATTGCGTACGCCTCCGAAGCGTGGGCGCGCCTGACCGGCATGAATCCGATTGCCACCGTCGAGGAAGTGCGCATGTCCAAGAAGCGCATGTTCTTCAGCAGCGCAAAGGCCGAGCGCGAACTCGGTTACACCGCACGCCCCGCGCGCATGGCGCTGGAAGATGCCGTGCGCTGGTTCCAATCGATGCAGCAGGCCCGGTAGCGCGGCGATCTCGCTCCTTCCCCCGCAAGCAGGGGAGAGGGCGGACATGCAGCACGCTTACTTACGTTTGCGCCGCTCAAAGAACCGCAATACCGGCAACGCGCACTTCACCATGAACGGCATGGTGGTCGGGCGCAGCAAACGCGGGTCATAGCCGGCGAAGCGGCGGTCGTTTTCACTGAGGCAGGTTGCCATCAGCGTCGCCACGCTAAGCTCTTGCTGCGTGACCGACTGCGCGCCGGTGACGGTAAAGTTGTTGTCCTGCGCCTGTTCGTTGCCATCGGCATCCAGGCTCTTGGCCAGATCCATGCGCTCCAGGCCGAGGAAGCACCACACGCGGAACACCTTCCACTCGAACGCGATGCGCTTGAACGGATTGAGGTTGGCGCGATGCCAGGCCACCCAGTTGGCAAACAGCAGGATGTGGCGGCACTCCTCTTGCATCACCGGCTCGAACGTGTCGATCAATTCGGGCGGGAACAGGCCCGAGTCGTGTGCCACTTTGAACAGGCCGAAAGCGAAGAAGCTGTCGATGCATTCGCTGTAGCCGGTGACCAGGTACGCCCATTCCGGATCCTGCGGATACTCGTAAGGCGGCTCTGGCACCAATGCAATGCCGTAGTGCTGGACCATCTTGGACAGCACCTCCTTGTGGCGGTTTTCCTCCCACGCATTCTGCGCGAGCGCGTTGCGCATTTGCGCATCGGCCACCGTGCGCGCGTAGGCCGCCATGCGCAGGCGCGCCTTGCCTTCGGTCTGCACCGCGATGTCCCAGATCGGCAGCGAAGTGATGCGATGCAGGGCCGCGTCGTCCAGCGCGGGCCACTTGAGCACCGAGGGCCGATACGGATTGAAGGTGTCGGCGAACATCTGGCACATCATCTGCTTGTGCAGGTCCGAGCCGTACTTGATGCGCTGCGTTCCGGCACCCGACCATTGCCGCGTGCGTGCCTCGCACGCGGCGATGGTGGCCGCATCCGGTTCGTCGGTGGGCAGCACCGGATCCTGGAAGCCGGGCACCAGGGTTTGCGTATCGAAGGCCTCGTGTTGCAACGTCATGACTCGGATTCTCTGGAAACAGACGATTGAGCGGTGCGTGTGGAAGCGGCCGCATACAGCCGGCGTGTTTCGGCCCACTGCCAGGAAAGCAGTGCGGGTACGCCGAAGCCGACTTCGCGCATGCGCTTGATCACGGAAAGCGCCACGCTCGCTTCGGGCGGAAGTCCGACCATGTTGCCGAACAGCACCAGGCCGCCTTCCTGCACACCCAGGCCGGCCGGCACCACGAAGATGATGTGCCGCAGCGCCTGCGTGACCGCTTCGATGGCGATGGCGTCGCCCACGCCGATGGGGTAGCCCAGCAGGTGCAGGGCGAACCACGTCTCGAAACTGCCTACCACGAAGCCCAGGAGCTGCCAGCCGCAAGAAACGACCAGGCGCAATGGGCGCGAATACTGCGAGCGGATTTCAAGATCCAGGCGCGAGCCGTCGATCAGCTCGGTCAGCTTCGAGCGGCCGCCGAGCAATTTTTCCGCGAACGATTCCAACCGCGAAAATACCTTGCCGTGCCGCAATATGATGATCAGGAAGATCGGTAGCGGCAGGCTTGCGATCAGGGCGCCGATCACCGAATTGAACGTGCCTACGCTTTGCGTCAATTCGATCAGCAGCAGGATGCCCAGCGCGGTGAACAGGTACTGGTTCACCAGCGTCAGCAGCACTTCCATGATCACGCTGGCCGCCGCGGCCGCACCATCGATGCCGCGCCATTTCACCAGGCGAATGCCGATGATTTCGCCGCCGATGTTTGCCACCGGCAACAGGCGGTTGCTGCCCTCGCGCACGGCGGCGACCCAGAACAGGAAGGGCAGGTTGGCTTTGCCGTGCGGATCGCGCGGGGCCAGCAGTGCACGCCAGCCCAGTACGTCGAACAACAGCGGCAACGCATGGAACGGCAGCAGCCATAGCAGGCCCCATCCGGCGTGATCGATGGCCTTGGCAATTTCGCCCCAGCCTTGATGCGCGATCAATGCGATGGCGGCGGCCAGTCCGAGCAAGCCGGCGATGTAGCTCAGGCGCTTCATGCTGATACCGCCGTCGCCGCCGGATCGGAAAAGCCATTGCACAGCAGGTAGCGTGCGGCGATCGTGTCGCGCACGCGCGGCGACAGCAGCCCGGCCAGTTCATCGGCGTGGCGGTACTGGTCCATGCTGGCGGTGATGTGGCCGTGGGTGGCGGGGTGCAGATAGATCTCCGACAGACCCTGCGGCAGTGCCTGCAGGATGTCCAGCATCACCGCTTCGTCCATCGCGCCGCTATGGCGCAGGCCGAATACGTGATCGTTGTATGCAATGCCTGCCTTCTGCATGCGCCGGCGCATCAGCGCCAGCCACGGCCGCAGCCAGGGGCCCATGCCCGGTTCGCGGGGCAGGCGGATCGCCCGCAGCCCGTGCTCGCGTCCGATCGACAGCATCAGCGAGAAGATGGTGGGGTGCAGATGGAAATGCTTGTGCGCGTTGACGTGATCGAGCGGCAGGCCAGTCGCCGCGAAGGCTTCGAACTGCGCGCGGATTTCGTCCGCCAGCTGGCGGCGCACGTGCGGCAGGAAGAAAAAGCGAAAACCGTTGCGCACCATGTCCGAATTGAACATGCCCTGCGCATCGACCAGATCGGGAATGCGCGAGGGCGGCAGCATCGCGCGGCCATCGGCCAGCACCAGATGCAAACCCACCGCCAGGCCTGGGGTACGCCTGGCGCGCGTCACCGCATCGGCAACGGCGGGCGCGGCGACCATCAGGCTGGCCGCGCGCAGCACGCCTTCGCGAACGCCCCGCTCGACGGCTTCGTTGACGGCCTCGTGCAGGCCGAAATCGTCGGCGGTGACGATCAGGCGTGGACGCGTGGGTGGCGTGGCGGAAGTAGGCACGGTTTTGAAAGTATCCTGCTCAAAACATCAATCCGGCGCAGGCCGGAGTCCAGTGTCCAGAAGCCGCAAACGTCGCGTTCCGTGACTGGACTCCGGCCTGCGCCGGATTGACGGGTGGATCAGGCTTCGTGCGCGCGCAGGAAGCGGAAGAATTCCACGCCTTCGCGCAGACGGCGCTTCATCATGTCCCAGCTGGTCAGCATTTCCTTGACGATTTCCCAGATCTTCGACGGGCGGAAGTAGAAGGCCCGGTAGAACTTTTCCACGCCATGGAAGATGTCCTGCTTGGACAGGTGCGGATATTCGATCAGCGCCAGCTGCACGCCCTTGTCGTTGACCAGGTTGACCGCTTCGTTTTCCTTCAGCCAGCCGCTGTCGACCGCCTGCTTGTACAACGCGGTGCCCGGATAGGGCGCGGCCAGCGACACCTGGATGGTGTGCGGATTGATTTCCTTGGCGAACTGGATCGTCTTCTCGATCGTTTCCTTCGTCTCGCCGGGCAGGCCGAGAATGAAGGTGCCGTGGATGGTGATGCCCAGCTTGCGGCAGTCTTCGGTGAAGCGGCGCGCGATGTCGGTGCGCAGGCCTTTCTTGATGTTGTGCAGGATCTGGTCGTCGCCGGACTCGTAACCCACCAGCAGCAGGCGCAGACCGTTTTCCTTCATGATCTTCAGCGACTCGTAGGGCACGTTCGCCTTGGCGTTGCACGACCACGTCCAGCCCATTGCGCCGAGGCCGCGCGCGATGTCATGCACGCGCTCCATGTTGGAGCTGTCGGTGAAGGTGTCGTCGTCGAACATCAGCTCGCGCACTTCGGGCATGTTCTCCTTGATCCACTTCGCTTCGGCCAGCACGTTGGCGGCCGAACGCGTGCGGTAGCGATGGCCGCCAACCGTCTGCGGCCACAGGCAGAACGTGCACTTGGAGCGGCAACCGCGACCGGTGTAGATGGATACGTACGGGTGCTTCAAGTAACCGATGAAGTAGTTGTTGATCGTCAGGTCGCGCTTGTAGATCGGCGCGACGAACGGCAGGTCGTCCATGTTTTCGATCATCGCGCGCGGCGGATTGTGCTGCACGCTGCCATCGGCCAGCTTGTAGCTGATGCCGGTGATGCTTTCGAACGGACGGCCTTCGGCCACTTCCTTACAGGTGTAGTCGAATTCTTCGCGCGCCACGAAATCGATTGCCGCCGATGCGGTGAGCGAGCCGGTCGGATCGACCGCCACTTTCGCGCCCACCAGGCCGACCATCACGCCGGGCTTGCGCTGCTTGAGCAGCTCCGCGAACTTGGCATCGGTCGGGAATGACGGCGTGCTGGTGTGGATGATCACCAGGTCGTATTCGGCGGCGATCTTCAAGCTGTCTTCGACCGAGATCTCGTCGGCCGGTGCGTCGAGCACGCGCGAGTCGGGCACCATCGCGGCCGGCTGTGCGAGCCAGGTCGGATACCAGAAGCTCTTGATTTCGCGTTTGGCCTGATAGCGCGAACCCGCGCCGCCATCAAAGCCATCGAAGGAAGGAGCTTGCAGAAAAAGCGTTTTCATTACGAATGACTCCTGCGGGGCGTTCAATGTGCCCGGGGTAGCAGATCGTTCCAACAGAACGAGCCGCCAAGTTAGGTCTACGGCGCTGAACCGTCGCCTCGTGCGTGCAGTACCTGTCCGC
>NZ_DATJTC010000015.1:0-23113 GCF_035503745.1 Dyella sp. | reverse complement strand
GATTCGCGCCCGCGCTTGCTCTTGGCTCCTCCCCCTGCTTGCAGGGGGAGGCTGGGAGGGGGTAGCGCTCTTGCTTCTGCTGATGGGCTTCACCCCACCCCAACCCTCCCCTGCTGCACGCAGGGGAGGGGGCGGGTCGCGGCGAGATGGAAACGCTACGCCGTCGATTCGCGCCCACGCTTGCTCTTGGCTCCTCCCCCTGCTTGCAGGGGGAGGCTGGGAGGGGGTGACGCTCTTGCTTCCCATGACGGGCTTCACCCCTCCCCAACCCTCCCCTGCCGCACGCAGGGGAGGGGGTACACACAGCCGGAAAGAGGGGGCGACACTGCAGAATCGTCCGATTGCGGAGCCTCATGGCGCAATGCAGTAAAATCCCCCGCTTTCCACTTTTGACATCAGGTCAGGTATCACCATGGGTAGAGGGCCGTCCATCGAAGGTCGCAAGAATGCCGAAGACGCCAAGCGCGCCAAGGTATTCACCAAGCTGATCCGCGAAATCACCGTCGCCACGCGCGCCGGCGTTCCCGACCCGGCCTTGAATCCGCGCCTGCGCGCGGCGGTGGACAAGGCGCTGACCGCCAACATGTCCAAGGACACGATCGAGCGCGCGATCAAGCGCGGCTCGGGCGCCGACGGCGGCGCGAAGATGGAAGAGCTGCGCTACGAAGGCTATGGCCCGGCCGGCATCGCGCTGATCATCGAATGCTTCACCGACAACCCCACGCGCACCGTCGCGGACGTGCGCCACGCGCTGACCAAGCATGGCGGCAACCTGGGCACCAACGGCTCGGTGGCGTTCCAGTTCACGCGCTGCGGCGAGCTGGTCTTCGCCACCGGCGGCGATGCGGCGGTGGAGGAGAAAGTGCTGGAGGCGGCGCTTGAAGCGGGTGCCGACGATGTCGTCAACGAGAACGGCGAGAGCACGGTGCTCTGCGCGCCGGAAAATTTCGAGACCGTGCAGCAGGCCCTGATCGACGCCAAGCTCGACGCGCTGCACGCCGGCGTGGTGATGCGTCCGAACAATCGCACCGCCGTCACCGGCGAGGCGCTGGAAACGCTCACCGACCTGCTGGAGAAGCTCGACTCGCTGGACGACGTGAGCGAGGTCTATCACAACGCCCAGCTACCGGCCGACGCCGGCTGAGCCGCCGACGCCGCGAACCCACGCCAGCCGCGATGATCCGCATCCTTGGCATTGATCCAGGCAGCCAGCGCACCGGCATCGGCATCGTCGATGTCGATGCGGCGGGCAAGTTGTCGCACGTGTTCCACGGTGCGCTGCTGGTGGCGGGCGAAGATAACTTTCCGCTGCGCCTGAAGCGTATTTTCGAAGGCGTCAGCGCGATCATCGCCGAACACCGTCCGGTCGAGTGCGGTATCGAGCGCGTGTTCATGGCGCGCAATGCCGATTCGGCCCTGAAACTGGGGCAGGCGCGGGGTGCGGCGATCTGCGCAGTGGTCCACCGCGGCATTGCCGTGCACGAATACGCGGCGACCGAAGTGAAGAAGGCGGTGGTCGGCGGCGGCCGCAGCGACAAGACCCAGGTGCAGCACATGATCGGCGTGCTGCTGGGCCTCAAGGGGCCGATCCAGGCCGATGCCGCCGATGCGCTGGCGATCGCGGTGGCGCACGCGCACACCCGTTCCAGCCTGGAGCGCGCGGGCATTCCTCGTACTGCTTGGAGACGTCGACGATGATTGGCCGCCTGAGGGGAGTGCTCATTTCCAAGCAGCCGCCGTGGCTGTTGGTGGAAGTGGGCGGAGTCGGCTACGAGCTGGAAGCGCCGATGTCCACCATCTACGACCTGCCGGCCACCGGCAAGGAAGTTACGCTGCTCACGCACTACGCCGTGAAGGAAGACAGCGTGGCGCTGTACGGTTTCCTGCATGAAGCCGAGCGCGCGCTGTTTCGCAATTTGCAAAAAGTGAGCGGCATCGGCGCGAAGATTTCGCTGGCGGTGCTGTCGGGCGTTTCCACGCAAGATTTCGCGCGCCTGGTGCAGGCGGGCGACGTGGTGGCGTTGACCAAGATCCCCGGCATCGGCAAGAAAACCGCCGAACGCATCGTGGTGGAATTGCGCGATCGCGTGGAGGGCCTTGGCGTCAGCGCGCCGGGATCGGCCGCCGCGTCCAGCGCGCCGCTCGATCCGGCCGGCGAGGCCACCGTCGCCTTGCAACAGCTCGGCTACAAGCCGGCCGAAGTCACGCGACTGGTGCAGAAAGTCGCCCAACCCGGCGACAGTGCCGAAACCATCATCCGCAAGGCGCTGCGCGCCGCACTCGGGAGTTAATGCGTGGGCCAGGACATACATCAGGGCATGAGCGAAGCCGACACCAGGAAGCGCCTCGCGGCGCTGGCGCTGGGCGCCATCGGCGTGGTCTACGGCGACATCGGCACCAGTCCGCTGTACACCTTGCAGACCACGTTGAGCCACGACGGCATGAAGCCGACGCCCGAAAGCATCTACGGCGTGCTGTCGCTGATCTTCTGGGCGCAGATCATCGTGGTCTCGCTCAAGTACGTCACCTTCATCATGCGCGCGGACAACAAGGGCGAAGGCGGCATCATGGCGCTGATGGCGCTGGCGCTGCGCGGCGTGCGCGGCAGTGCGAAGCTGCGCTGGCTGCTGGCCATCATCGGCATCTTCGGCGCATCGCTGTTCTACGGCGACGGCGTGATCACGCCGGCGATTTCGGTGCTATCGGCGGTCGAAGGCTTAAAGGTGGCCACGCCAGGGCTCGAACACTGGGTGGTGCCGATCACCGCGGTCATCCTGTTTTTCCTGTTCGCCTTGCAGCGCCACGGCACGGAGCGCGTGGGCAGGCTGTTCGGTCCGGTGATGATGGTCTGGTTCATCGTGATCGCCTTGATGGGCGTGGCCATGATCGTGCGCAATCCGCACGTGCTGCGGGCGCTTTGGCCTGGCTATGGGTACCATTTTTTCCAGACGCACGGCATGCAGGGTTTCGCCGCGCTGGGCGGTGTGGTGCTGGCGCTGACCGGTGCGGAAGCGCTGTATGCGGACATGGGGCACTTCGGCAAACGCCCGATCCGGCTGGCCTGGTTCAGCTTCGTGCTGCCGGCACTGGTGCTGAACTATTTCGGGCAGGGCGCGCTGCTGCTGGAGCATCCGGAGGCGATCGACAATCCGTTCTTCAAGCTCGCGCCATCGGTGATGCTGTATCCGTTGATCGGCCTGGCCTGCGTGGCGACGGTCATCGCCTCGCAGGCGGTCATTTCCGGTGCGTTCTCGATGACGCGCGAGGCGATGTCGCTGGGTTATTCGATGCGCATGCCGGTCGTGCACACCTCGCGCGAGATGTCGGGCCAGATCTTCGTGCCGTGGGTCAACAGCTTCCTGCTGGTCATGGTGCTGGTCGCGGTGTTTGGCTTTCGCAGTTCCGACAGCCTGAGCGCGGCATACGGCATCGCGGTGACCGGCACCATGACCATCACCACCGTGCTGGCGCTGTTCGTGGCGCACAACCAGTGGGGCTGGCGCCTGCCGGTGCTGGTGGTGGCCGGTACGTGCCTGTTGATCATCGACGTGGCGTTCTTCTCCGCCAACCTGATCAAGGTCGAATACGGCGGCTGGTTCCCGCTGGTGCTGGGCCTGGGCGTGTTTGTGGTGATGACCACCTGGCGCCGCGGCCGCGAACTGGTGGTGCGCGAGATCAAGCAGGGCGGCCTGGCACTGGCGCCGTTCATCGAAAACATCACCGAGCATCCGCCGCTGCGCGTACCGGGCACGGCGGTGTTTCTCACCGCCAACCAGCATGCGGTGCCGCACGCCCTGCTGCACAACCTCAAGCACAACAAGGTGCTGCACGAGCGCAACGTGATGTTGACGGTGGACATTCTGGAAACACCGGTCGCCGACGCCGACGAACGCATCCATCTGCAACCGATGGCCGGCGAGTTCTACGGCCTGGAGGTGCGCTTCGGTTTCGCCGAAGACCCCAACATTCCGCTGGCGTTGTCCAGGTGCGCGCGCAACGGCCTGCCGTTCGACCTGATGGACACCACCTTCTTCCTGTCGCGCGAGAACATCGTCGCCGACAAGCGCCGTCCCGGCATGGTGCTATGGCGCGACCGGCTGTTCGCGTTCATGTCGCGCAACGCGCTGCCGGCCACCGCGTTTTTCCAGATTCCCGGCAATCGCCTGATCGAACTGGGCACGCAGGTGGAAATCTGAGCGCTGCCTCGACCGGGAGCGGCTCGCTGCGGCCGCTCCGCTCCGTCATAATCGGCCCATGACCGATCACCGCATCATTACCTCCGCCGCCCAGCTCGATGACGAGGCGCTGGAGGCGTCTATCCGTCCAAAGCGGTTGAGCGAATACCTCGGCCAGCAGGCGGTGCGCGAGCAGCTGTCGATCTATATCGAGGCGGCGAAGAAGCGGGGCGGGGCGCTCGATCACGTACTGATCTTCGGGCCGCCCGGCCTTGGCAAAACCACGCTTAGCCATGTCATCGCCAATGAGTTGGGCGTCAATGTGCGCTCCACCTCCGGTCCCGTGCTGGAGCGCGCGGGCGATCTGGCGGCCCTGCTCACCAACCTGGAAGCGCACGACGTCTTGTTCGTCGACGAGATCCACCGCCTTTCGCCCGTGGTGGAGGAGGTGCTCTACCCGGCAATGGAGGACTTCCAGATCGACATCATGATCGGCGAAGGCCCCGCCGCGCGCTCGATCAAGCTGGACCTGCCGCCCTTCACCCTGATCGGCGCCACCACCCGCGCGGGCCTGCTGACCGCGCCGCTGCGCGACCGTTTCGGCATCGTGCAGCGCCTGGAGTTTTATTCGCCGGCCGAGCTGACCGCGATCGTGCGCCGCTCGGCGCGCATCCTGGGCATTGCCTGCGAAGTGGAAGGCGCGGAAGAAATTGCGCGCCGTTCGCGCGGCACGCCGCGCATCGCCAATCGCTTGCTGCGCCGCGTGCGCGATTACGCCGAAGTGCGCGCAGGCGGCCACATTACCCTGGCCGCGGCGCAGGCGGCGATGACCATGCTCAAGGTCGATGCCGAGGGCTTCGACGAACTCGACCGCCGCCTGCTCGCCACCATCATCGAAAATTTCGACGGCGGTCCGGTGGGCGTGGAATCGCTGGCGGCCGCGCTCAGCGAAGACCGCGGCACGCTGGAGGACGTGGTCGAGCCCTACCTGATCCAGCAGGGTTTCCTGGTGCGCACTGCGCGCGGGCGCATGGCCAGCGCCAAGGCCTGGCGCCATTTGGGGCTCACCCCGCCGCCCCGCCAGCCGCAGGCGGCCGATTTGTTCGGCACGGGCGGCCACGATGTCTGAGGGCAAGGTTTTTGCGTGGCCGGTCCGCGTCTACTGGGAAGACACCGACGCCGGCGGCGTGGTCTACCACGCCAGCTACCTGCGCTTTCTGGAGCGCGCCCGCACCGAATGGCTGCGCGGGCTGGGCGTGGACCAGCTGGCCTTCAAGCAAGCCACCGGGCTGGCCTTCATGGTGCACCGGATGGAGATCGACTTCCTCAAGCCCGCCCTGCTAGATGATGAACTGGCGGTGACGGTGGAAGTCAAAGAACGGCGTTCAGCCAGTATCCTTTTCACCCAGACGATCAGCAAGGCGGATGGGACCCGGCTCATCGAGGCGCAAGTGCGCGCTGCGTGCGTGGATCTCAAGCGCATGCGACCGGCCCCCATCCCTGCCGGGCTGATCCGGGATTGACCCCGTCCCGACTCGACGTTTTCACTTAAACCCATTTTGCTGGTGGAGAACCCCCAAGCCATGAACAGTGGACTGAACATTTTCAAGCTGCTTGCCGAAGCGAGCCTGCCGGTGCAAATGGTGATGGCGTTGCTGCTGGTGTTCTCCTTCATGTCCTGGGTGATCATTGTGCGCAAGTACTCGCAGCTCAAGGCCGCGATGGAAAACGCCGAGTCGTTCGAGGAGCGCTTCTGGTCCGGCGCCGATCTGGCCCAGCTGTTCCGCGAAGTCAGCAACAACGGCGGCGACAACGGCGGCATGGAAAACATCTTCGAATCGGGTTTCCGCGAATTCGTGCGCCAGCGCCAGCGCCGCGTCATCGACACGCGCATGGTGATCGAAGGCTCCGAGCGCGCCATGCGCGTGGCCGGCACCAAGGAGATCGGTTCGCTGGAGCGCAACCTGGAATTTCTCGCCAACGTCGGCTCGATCAGCCCGTACGTGGGCCTGTTCGGTACGGTGTGGGGCATCATGGGCGCCTTCCAGGGCCTGGGCGAGATGAAGGACGTCACCATCGCCGTGGTCGCGCCGCACATCTCCGAAGCGCTGATCGCCACCGCCATGGGCCTGTTCGCCGCGATCCCGGCGGTGTGGGCCTATAACCGCTACGCCAACCGGGTCGAACGCGTAGCCTCGCGGTACGAGGTGTTCCAGGAAGAGTTCTCCTCCGTGCTGCAGCGGCAGATCCAGACCGACGACGCCAATCACTGAGCAGGAGTGCAGCCATGCGAAGCTCCGCGCGCCATAAGCGCCTCAAGCTGAAATCGGAAATCAACGTCGTTCCCTACATCGACGTGATGCTGGTGCTGCTGATCATCTTCATGGTCACCGCGCCCATGCTCAACGCCAACGTCGACGTCAACCTGCCGCAGGCCAATGCCAAGTCGCTGCAGGACAAGAAAGAGCCGGTGATCGTTTCGGTCGACAGCCAAGGCCAGATGTACCTCACCCTGGGCACCGAAAAGAAAGAACCCATCGATGCCAATACGCTGAAGGTGAAGATCGGCGCCTTCGTGCAGCAGAACCCCGATGTCAGCGTGCTGGTCGCGGGCGATCGCGACGGCAAGTACGAGGGCGTGTACCAGGCACTGGCCCTGCTGCAGCAGGCGGGTGTGGCCAAGGTCGGCCTGATGAGCGCGCCGGAGACGGGCAATCCGAATGGACGACCGTAACGCCAAGGGCACTCCGCTTGCGGTGGTGCTGTCCGCCGTCCTCCACCTGGGGATCATCGCGTTCCTGTTTCTGGCCACCCTCTCGTGTACCAACTACGAGGCGTTCCTGACCGCACTGCATTTGCCCAACCCGATCACCTGCACGCCGCCGCCGATTCAGCTCAAGGGGCCGGTGATCGAGGCCACGCTGCTGGGCGATACGGCCGCGCCGCCGCCAAAATCGGCGAAGGTCAAGCCGCGGCCCAATACCACGCCGCCCCCGCCCTCGGCGACGCCGCCTCCGCCGCCGCCCGAGGCCCAGCCGAAGCTGAGCCAGCTGCCGCCGCCGCCCAAGAATCCCGACACCGTGGATCAGGAGCGGGTGGTGCAGGAAGCGCTGCAAAAGGCCCAGGACGCCAAGAAGGAACAGGAAGAGCGCGAGCGCCAGCGCCAGGCCGACCTGGACGCGCAGGCCGCCAAGCGCAAGGAAGAGGCGGAAAAAACCGCCGAGCTGTTCAAGCAGTTGGACCAGGCCACGGCTCAGACGCAGAAGCTGACCAGCAAGGCCAAGCAGGCCCAGCAGCAGCTGGCGGATGCGAAAAACGCCGCCGACAACGGCCTGCCCGATCTGCCAAACGCCGCCCAGCGCCAGAAGGGCACCAACGCTTTGAACAGCAGCCTCCTGGACCAGTACCGCGCAGCGATTCAGAACGCCGTCACACAGAATTGGATACGGCCGGATAACATGCCCGATGTTCCCTGCACGGTCGACATCGTGCAATCGCCGGGCGGCAACGTCTTGAGCGCCAAGGTCGTAGGCAATTGCGCCTACGACGATGCTGGCAGGCGTTCGGTCGAAAATGCCGTGTTACGCGCGCAGCCGTTGCCCTACAAGGGCTTCGAGAGCGTTTTCCAGCGTGAAATCATTTTCACCTTTACCCCGCAGTGAGTAAGTCCATGCGCAGATCATTCCGATCGATGTTTATTCTTGCCGTGCTGTTGTTCACGGGCTTGGTGGCAGGCCCCGCGGCGGCACAGGCACTGAATGTGCAGATCGTCGGCGGCACCAAAACGGCCACCCCCATTGCCGTGGTGCCGTTCGCCCAGCAGGGCGGTTCGCCCTTGCCGACCGACGTCGCCGACGTGATCCGCAGTGACCTCAATCGCTGCGGCCTGTTCCGCTCGCTGGCGGTCAGCGAGATCGTCGAGCAGCCCAGCCAGGGTTCGGACATCAAGTTCGCCACCTGGCGCCTGCTCAAGCAGGACTACATCGTGATCGGCCGCATCAAGGACGCCGGCAACGGCATGGTGTCGGTGGAATACGAGCTGTGGGACGTCAACCGCCAGCAGCGCCTGCTCAACGGCGTGATGCCGCCGGCCCCGATCAGCGACCTGCGCAGCGTGGCGCACCAGGCCGCCGACGCCATCTTCCAGCAGATCACTGGCATCCCCGGCGCCTTCTGGACCCGCATCGCCTACGTCACCGTGGTCGGCACCGGCAACAACGAGACCTATTCGCTGATCGTGGCCGACTCGGACGGTTACAACCCGCAGGTGGTGGCCCGTTCGCACGAGGCGCTGATCTCGCCCAAGTGGTCGCCCGATGGCAACCGTATTGCCTACGTATCCTTCGAAGGCGGCAATTCGGCCATCTATATCCAGAACATCGCCACCGGCGCCCGCCAGCTGGTATCGGACCGCGCCAAGGGCATCAACAGCGCGCCCGCCTGGTCGCCCGACGGCACCAAGCTGGCGATGTCGCTCTCCTATACGGGCAATCCGGAGATCTACGTGATGGACCTGGCCACCCGCCAGGAGACGCGCCTGACCCGAAGCCTGGCGATCAACACCGAGCCGGTCTGGTCGCCTGACGGCCAGAGCATCTACTTCACCTCCGACCGCTCGGGCCGTCCGCAGATCTACCGCATGCCCGCCACCGGCGGCACGCCCGAGCGCATCACCTTCCAGGGCCAGCAGAATCTGGACGCGGCGATCAGCTACGACGGCAAGCAGATTGCCATGGTGCAGGCCAACGGGAACGTGTATCGTATTGCCATCATGGACCAGAGTCTTGGTGGGCAGGTGCGCTTCATCTCGACCGGTCCGATTGACGAATCGCCAAGCTTCGCGCCAAACGCCAGCATGCTGATCTACGCCGCCGTCGATGGTCCTCGGGATGTGCTCTTTGCCGTATCCAACGACGGCATGGTCAGGCAGCGGCTCACCATCGCCAACGGCGATGTCCGCCAGCCGGCTTGGGGACCCTATCGCAAGAACTAACTCGGTGCGGTCGCGGCCTGCGGGCTGCGTCCGGCTGATCAGAGGAGGGGCCCGGAGCGCTTCCAGCGTTCCGGCTGCCGGGGTCGCGGTGCTTTGCCGCGTCCCGTTTAGCAGCCTGTGCGGTACAATGCTTGGCTGTAATATCGAAAGTGTAGAAAAATAAATACAACAGCCGGACCACCGGCGATCACTGTCCCGTAACCGCAATCGTTATTGACTGTCGGAAATCAAACCCGTTTGAAGGAACGTCACCATGAATAAGACCGTTCGTATCGCACTGGTCGCCCTGCTTTGCGTTGGCGCGGCCGCTTGTAGCAAGAAGCAGGAAGTGAAGCCGCAGGAAACTGCTCCGGCGGAACAACCGACCACCCAGCCTGCCCAGGGCACCGGCAAGTACACCCCGGCTGACCTCGAAACCGACGCTTGCCTGCGTCAGCGCGTGGTCTACTTCGATTTCGACAAGGACGAAGTGAAGCCGGAGTTCCAGCAGATCATGCAGTGCCATGCCAAGTACCTGCAGGATCGTCCGACCGCGCAGATGCGCCTGGAAGGCAACACCGACGAGCGTGGTACGCGTGAATACAACCTCGGCCTCGGCGAGCGTCGTGCCAACGCCGTGTCCAGCGCCCTGCAGGCCAACGGTGGTTCGGCCAGCCAGATCAGCGTGATCAGCTACGGCAAAGAAAAGCCGGTGTGCCGCGAGCACAACGAAGATTGCTGGAGCAAGAACCGTCGCGTTGAGATCGTCTACACGGCCACCTGATGGTGTTCCGGTTGGCTAATCGTTTCACAGCCAATATGAGCAAGGCGGGCGCCCTGGCGTCCGCCTTGCTGTTTTTGGTGCCCGTGCACGCGCAAGATTCCTCCCCGATGAGCCTCTCCGACCGGGTCGCCCAGCTGGAGCAGCAAGCGCAAAACCAGCGGCAAAATCGCCTCGGCCAGCTCAACGAACTGCAGCAGATGCAAACGCAGATGCAGCAGATGCAGGGCCAGATCGAGCAGCTGCAGCACCAGCTGCAGGAGTTGCAGGACCAGACCAAGGCCCAGTATTCCGACGCCGACAGTCGCCTGCAGCGCCTGGAGAAAGGTGTCGGCCCCAATCCCGCCGCGGCGGCCAGCAATGGCGGTCCGGCAGCGGTGGCATCTGCCGCAAGCCCGGGCAGCGCGGCCACCAGCCCGGCACCGGCGGCGACCACGCCTGCACCCACACCCGCGGCCCCAGCCGAATCGACAGCGCAAAAAGCCGCCGCGCTCAATGCCTACAACGCCGCCTTCAAGTCGCTGCGCGCAGGCGATTACGTATCTTCGTCGCGCGGTTTCCGTCAATTCATCGAGAAATACCCCAACGACGCGCTGGTCTCCAACGCCTTCTATTGGCTTGGCGAGTCGTACTACGCCACCACCAACTACCAGATCGCGGTGGAAGCCTTCAAACACCTGCTAAGCCAGTATCCGCAAAGCGACAAGGCGCCCGACGCCTTGCTCAAGCTCGGCTACAGCCAGCTGGAAATGAAGCAGACCGACGCCGGCGTCGCTTCGTTGAAATCGGTATTGGCCAAATACCCCAGTTCCAACGCGGCCAAGCTGGCCAAGGAACGTTTGAACCGGCTCTCGCAGCAGCCGGCTCGCTGAGGTCATGGCGGTGAGCGGCAACGACACCAGCGTGGACAACGCCACGGAATCGCCGGCCGCGGCAGGGCGCCTGCGCATCACCGAGATCTTCCATTCGATCCAGGGCGAGGCCGATGCGATGGGCTGGCGCACCGTGTTTGTGCGCCTCACCGGCTGTCCGTTGCGTTGCGTGTGGTGCGACACCGAGTACGCGTTCTACGGCGGCAACTGGCGTGACATCGACGACATCCTGGCCGAAGTAGCCGCACATGGCGCCAAGCATGTGTGCGTCACCGGCGGCGAGCCGCTTGCGCAGAAACGTTGCCTGACGCTGCTGCAGAAACTGTGCGACGCCGGCTATGAAGTCTCGCTGGAGACGTCCGGCGCCATCGATGTTTCCACGGTGGATCGGCGCGTGCGCAAGGTGATGGACCTGAAGGCACCCGATTCCGGCGAGGCCAAGCGCAACCTGTGGTCGAACCTGCAACATCTCTTGCCGCACGATCAGGTCAAGATCGTGATCGCCAGCCGCGGCGACTACGAATGGGCACGCGACACGGTCGCCGAGCATGGCATCGACCGTCGCTGCATGGTGCTGTTCTCGCCCGTGCACGGCGCGGTCGAACCGCGCGCGCTGGCGGAGTGGATCATCCAGGACAAGCTGCCCGTGCGGTTTCAGTTGCAGTTGCACAAGCTGTTGTGGAACGACGCGCCGGGGCATTGAGCCGCTTCACGAATTGCCGCGCCGCAGGATTTGCTTTACCCGCATCGCGGCCGTCGCCGGCATGCCGGTGAGGCGATCGATATCCAGGCTAGTCCATGATCATGCAAGCACTCCCGCACGCGGGAAACCTAAAACCACGCGCCCCGGCCTGTGTTGCCGTCAGCGCTCCCGGCCGGTGACCGGTCGTTCTTCTGTACTTGGAAAACCTCTATGTCAGGCTCCACATCCCGCAAGGCCGTCATCCTCGTCTCTGGAGGCATGGACTCGGCCGTCACCCTTGCCATCGCCCGCCAGCAGGGTTTCCAGATCCACGCCTTGAGCGTGAACTACGGCCAGCGCCACAGTTCGGAACTGGAAGCGGCCGCGCGCGTGGCCCACATGCTTGGCGCCGTTGAACACAAGACTGTGCATGTGGATCTGCGCAGCATCGGCGGCTCGGCGCTCACCGCCGACATTGACGTGCCGGAAGAGGGTGGCGAGGGCATTCCCGTTACCTACGTACCCGCCCGCAACACCATCATGCTGTCGATCGCGCTGGGTTGGGCCGAAGTGCTGGGCTCCACCGATATATGGTGCGGCGTCAACGCCGTCGACTACTCCGGCTACCCCGATTGCCGGCCCGCCTTCGTCGAGGCGTTCGAGCGGCTCGCCAACCTGGCAACCAAGGCCGGTGTCGAAGGCGCCGGCATCCGCATCCACGCCCCGCTCATCGCCCTGAGCAAGGCCGACATCGCCCGGGAAGGCCAGCGCCTTGGGGTGGATTTTTCCGCCACGGTGAGCTGCTACCAGGCCGACGCCGAAGGCCGCGCCTGCGGCCACTGCGACGCCTGCCGCCTCCGCGCCCAGGGTTTTAGCGCCGCCGGCCTGCCCGATCCGACCCGATACGCCTGATCGGCTTGTGCCCAGGGCGCCAAGGCCATAAAATTTACAGCTCACTTTTTTCCGGGCCGTTAGCTCAGTCGGTAGAGCAGTAGACTTTTAATCTATTGGTCGACAGTTCGAATCTGTCACGGCCCACCAATTCAAACCCGCACGGCTTATAGCCTTGCGGGTTTTTTATTGCACTGAGTCTGCACTGACAGACACCGACAATAGGCCACAGTGCCGTTCCAGTGCCGCTATCAAAACGGGAAGCAAATAGGGCGCCGGCAAGCTGCGAGGCGCAATCGCACGTCAGTTCGAAAAGACGCTGCGACCAGCGTGCAGCATGCGCGCGAACGTGAGTGCCACATCGCACCTATCGACCGATATACGCCGGCCACTGGACAGCGCGAAGTACAACGCAGAGTGATTACCAAGTCCTCGCCAACTGGGCTGAGACAGGGAGCGTCGCATTCAAAGTTGGACTGAGCAACGAACTGCTCGCGAATTTCCTTGTGAAAGAAATAAGTACATCAGCGCAAAAACTTGCCCGTTGACGATGTGGGCGGTTTTGCGCTACTCGTAAATGCATACCTGCGCGCAAGGCGCAGGCTCAAGGGGACAATCCGATGCGTGCACGTTGGCAAGGGAGCTGCCTGTGGGTAGCCGTGTTGTGGGTACTGGCTGGTTCATGCCATGCCCAAACGACGTACGCCACTCCGGATCAGGAATACCAGAAGCTGATCCAGGTCGATCAAAACATCGAGCCGTTGGGTGAGCATCCGTTCGGGGAAAACATCAGCACGTACGACGGTAGCGTGTCGTTCAACGTCACGGACGTCAGCTTGCGCGGCAACGGCCCGACCATCACCGTGGGTCGATCGTTGCAGTTTATCGAATGGATCTACGGCGATACCCAAAGCGCGCAACTTCCACTGGGCGACTGGGAGCTGGAAGTCCCTCGTATCGAAACCTTGGCCGCCACGCAGTTGGGATGGCAGACATTGGCCGGTGGCACGGGAGACACCGGTACTACACAGCGTTGCTCCAACTTCTATGAGCCGCCGGGCATTGCCGCCACGCTCTCCTCCGGAGGGTGGGTCTCGGATGAGTGGTGGTATGGCTATAACTTGATAGTGCCCGGTCAAGGCAAGCAGCTGCTGATGCCTCGCTACAGCGCCAATTCGCTGTCGCCGACCATCAGCGGAATGACTTTTCCCATCGTCACCAAGAACAACTGGATGATCAGTTGCGGTGTCACCGCGAGCGACGGTGGCGAAGGGTTTCTTGCCATCGCGCCGGATGGTACGCGCTATACCTTCGCTCACCTGGTCTATCGTCCGTGGACCCCGATCACGGGCGCGGGTGCGCTGCCTCCCGATGGCACGAACGTCGCGACGTCGAACGGCAGCCTGGCACAAAGCGCCATCTCGTCAAAAGCCGCGATTCCGATGTCGGGCACGGGAGGCGGCGTCAGCACGTTGGATCGCGAAGATGCGTTGATGTACGTCACGCAGATACAAGATCGCTTCGGCAACACGCTGACCTACAACTACGACCCCACTTCAGGCTATCTCACCAGCATCACGGCCAGCGACGGACGCGAGGCGGATATCACCTACGTATCCGGTTCGCAGTTGATTCAATCGATTACGGCGAAGGCCAGCAATGTCGCGTCGCGTACGTGGAATTACAGCTATTCCGGCCAAACCTTGACGGGAGTGCAACTGCCCGATGGCAGTGCCTGGTCCTATAACCTGAATATGGGGCCGATCGTCATCAATGTGCCGACCAGCAATTGTCAGCTCGATCAGCTTCCAGCGGTTAACTACCCCGTGGCAAGCAGTATAACCGGCACGGTCACGGCACCCTCCGGACTCACCGGCACGTTCTCATTCGGGCTGAAACTGAGCGGCCGCTCATACGCGCCGAAAGAGTGCTACGGAAGCAGCAATGGAACGGCTCCTTCGGCATTGTTTCCGGAGTGGTACGTTCAGATGGCCGTAACAAGCGAAGTGCTGTCGGGTGCGGGCATGCCCACGCAGACCTGGACCTACAGCTACTCGCCGGCCAATGCGAGTTGGAGCAGCGATGCCTGTGCAAGCAGCGGCACCTGCGCGACCACCGTTTACACCGACGTCACCGATCCCAACGGCAACGACACGCGTTACACCTACAGCAACCGTTACGACGCCACCGAAGGGCTGCTGCTGCGCACGGATCACTACAGCGGCGCCTACGGCGGCACCTTGCTGCGCTCGGACATCAATACCTACGCCAACGCATCGGGCGGCCCCTGGCCAAGCGTCTACGGCATCGATTTGCTGTATCGCGACAATTATTATCAAACCGAGCAACTCTCGCCGCTGCAGATGCGCCAGACCCAGGAAGAGGGCGACACCTATACCTGGCAGGCGATGGCCTACGACGGCTACGCCAACCCCACCGATGTGAAGCGCTACAACTCCATCAGCGGGCAGCAAGGCATCGAAGAGACCACCACCTTCCTCAATGACACCAACCTGTGGGTGCTTGGCCTGACGCAAAGCGTGGTGAACAACACCACGGGCGAAACGGAGTTGTCCAATACCTACAATGGCAGCGACCTGCTGCAATCGCGCTCGCGCTTTGGTGAGTTCATCATGAGCTACACCTACAACAGTGCCGGCCAGCTGGCGAGCTTCACCGACGGCAACAACCACACCACCAGCATCGGCAACTACTACCGCGGCATTCCGCAGTCGATCAGCTTCCCCGACAACACCAACGAAAGCCTCACCGTCGATGACCTTGGCCAGATCAGTTCGATCACCGACCAGAATGGCAATACCACGCACTACAGCTACGATGCGATCGGCCGCATCGCGCAGATCACCTATCCGACCAACGACAGCGTGTCGTGGTACCCCAAGGTGTTTACCTATAGCTTCGTGGGCAGCGAGCGCGGCATCACGGGCAACCACTGGGATCGCATCACCACCGTCGGCAGTGCCGTCAGCACCACCTATTTCGACGCCGACCTGCGCCCGGTGCTGAGCGACACCTCCAACGGCAGCCAGGACATCACCACCGCCACCTCCTACGACTACACCGGTGCGACCACCTTCGCCTCCTACCCCGTCTACGGCCAGGCCGCGCTTACCAGCCTCACCACTGGTACCCATCACACCTACGATGCGCTGGAACGCCTGACCCAGACGCAGGAAGACAGCGAACTGGGTTCGCTCACCACCACCACCGCCTATCTGGGCGGCGCGGGCTTGCAGGTCACCGATCCCAAGAACAACGTCACCACCACCTATTACCAGGTGTTCGACGAGCCCAGCTACAAGGATCCGATCCAGGTCAACGCACCGGCCAGCATCAGCCAGTCCATTACGCGCGACATCTACGGCAACCCGACCGCCATCACCCAGTCCGGTCCCTACGGCAGCGAGAACGACAGCGTCACCAAGACCTTGCTGTACGACAGCTACCACCGCCTGTGCCGCACCACCGAGCCGGAAAGCGGTAGCACGGTGATGTCCTACGACGCGGCCAATAACTTGGCGTGGAGCGCGCAAGGCCAAACCATCACCGACGGCACCTGCGGGCAGACCGACGTGGCGACTGGGGCACAAACCACGCGTACCTACGACGCGATGAACCGCGTGCTGACGATCACGCCGCCAGCGGGTACACAGACAACGTCTTACACCTACGATACACGCGGCAATATTAGCAAGGTGAGCTCTGGCAGTGCGACGAACATCTTTACCTACAACACCCTGAGTCTGGTAACCAGCCAGACACTGTCGGTCGGAAGCTACTCCTGGGGCATTGCCTACAACTACGACGGCTATGCGCATATCAATGCCGTCGGCTATCCGGCCTTCAACGGCAGCAGCGAAGGGGTGGCCTACAGTCCGGACGCATGGGGTCGCGCCACCCAAGTGGGTAGCTATGCCACCGGCATCGAGTACTTCCCCAATAACCAGATTTCCGGCTTCAACTACGGCAATGGCTCCAGCTACGTGGCGGAGCAGAACACGCGCCAGCTGCTGAGCAGTTTCACGTATGGTGCGGGCAGCACGCTCAATCTCAGCGAAGCCTATACCTACGACGCCAACGGCAATATCACGCAGGTGCAGGACGAGGTGAACGGCCAGCGCAACAAGTCCTTCACCTATGACGCACTCGATCGCCTGACCAATGCCACCGCCAGCAATCTCTACGGTACCGAGAGCTACACCTACGATGCGCTCAACAACCTGCGCAGCCGCCTGACCGGCGGCACGACGCTGACCTTGAACTACAACGGCAACAACCAGCTGTCCAGCGTGTCGGAAGGTGGCGCTACGGTCACCACGTACGGCTACGACAACCAGGGCAACCGCAACAGCCTGACCAGCGGCAGCACTACCAGCTACAGCTTCGATACGGAGAACCAGCTGCTGCAGGTGTCGGGCGTAGAAGGTTATGCCTATGATGCCGCCGGCCGCCGCGTCGCCAAGACGGATCTGAACGGCAATCCCACCGGCTACTACTTCTACGACCAGGCCGGCCAGCTGATGTACTCGCTCGACCCGAACACGCTGCTGGCGACCAATTACATCTACCTGGGTACCAAGCTCATTGCCAGGCACGTGCTGTTTGAAGCGCCTGCGCCGGGTGCGATCTCCTTCAGCAGCAACCCCAATGGCGGCAGCTTCACCGTCTCGTGGGGTGGTGTGTCGCAGGCCACCAGCTATACGTTGCAGCAGCTCACCGTAGCGTCGGGGACGTGGACGACCGTGTATAGCGGTGCGTCGCTCAGCACCGCCATCAGCGGCCTGGCGGCGGGCACGTATCAGTATCGTGTTCAAGCGTGCGTCAATTCGGGGTGTGGCAGTTGGGCAACTTCGTCGAACGTGGATGTGTGGCCGCCGCTTCCTTCCATGACGGTGCCTTCCGGAACGGTGGCGGGCACCTATGGGATCAGCTGGACGGCATCGGCCAACGCAAGTAGCTATACGGTGCAGGAAGCTGTGAATGGCGGCGCCTGGACGACGATCGGAACGTTCACGGGGACATCGACCACGCGGCCGGGTACGACGACGGGAACGTACACGTATCAGGTCCAGGCAACGGATGCCTCCGGTGTCACAGGGGGCTTTGGACCGGTGTCCAGTCCGGTCACGGTCAACGCTGCCTTGTTGCCCTCTCCCACCCCGACACTGAGCGTACCGGCCTCGACCAATACCAGCGGCGCCACGATCAGTTGGACGGCGGCCTCGCCAGTGACCACCTACACGTTGCAGCAAAGTGCCAACGGCGGATCAACCTGGACCACCGTTTACAGCGGTGCGGGCACCAGTGCGACGGTGTCGGGTCTTGCGGATGGCACGTATACGTACCAGTTGCAGGCATGCAACGCCCCGGGAACAGGTACGTATTGCACGAATTGGATCAGGGGAAGCTCGTTGGTCGTAGCGCTGCCGCCCGGCACGCCGACCCTCACGCCATCGACGACGTCGAGCAATACAGGGACCTACTCGCTCAGCTGGACGGCGCCGGCGACGTCCACAAGCTACGTATTGCAACAGCAGGTCAATGGCAGTGCCTGGACGACGGTGCAGTCGTCGGCAGCCACCTCCTGGTCTGTGAGTGGTGAGGGCGATGCCACCTACGGCTATCGCGTGCAGGCGTGCTATCAATCGGTGTGTGGCGGCTGGAGTGCGACCGCAACGGTAACGGTGCTTCTGCCTCCCGCTTCGGCACCGACGATCAGCGGTGCGGGGACCTCCAGCAATGGGTCATACACGCTGACCTGGAATACCGTCGCCACGGCGACGAACTACGCGGTGTACTACATCGCATCGAGCACCGATTGGGTGCAGGAACAGGACAGCGCGGCAACGAGCTATACCACCACACAGAGTGCGGACGGCAGTTACGAATATGTCGTGGTGGCCTGTAACGGAGGGGGCTGCGGCCCAACCAACAACGCCGTTGTCGAGACGGTGCTGTTCCCGCCTGCGACTGCTCCCACGCTCAGTGTCAGCCAACCCTCCCTTTATTCCGACACGGTCGATTTCAGTTGGACGAGTGTGGCGACAGCGGCCACCTACCAGCTGGAATTCAGCAGGGATCAATCGACGTGGACGCAGATCGAAGATACCGACACATTGTCTTGGACCTATGCGCCAGGCACTGGACTGTTTTACTTCGAGGTGCGCGCTTGCAATGCAAGCGGCTGCGGGCCTTGGAGTCCGATTCAAAGCCATACCGTTGTAGACAAATGAGTCGGGTACCCACTGTGAAATCGACCTTTTTTCGCAGCGAACACACGTTTGGCAATGGGGCGCCGCTCAGGGTGGCGCTTATGAATAAGGACATGGCGACGATGGGTAGGTTGGCTAAATTCCTGGTGTTTCTGTGCCTGCTTCTCGTCGGGCAAAGCGCGCTCGCTCAAACTTCCGGCACGGTGACCTATGTCTATACCGATCCGCAAGGCACGCCGCTCGCCGAGGCTGACGCCAGTGGGAATATCACGGCGACATTTGATTACACGCCGTATGGCTCGACGGCATTAGGCGCGCCGCCGAATGGCCCGGGGTATACGGGGCATGTGAATGACCCGGAGACCAATCTCGTCTACATGCAGGCGCGGTATTTCGACCCAGCAACGGGTCGCTTTCTAAGTACAGATCCTATTCCGTATGACGAAGGTGGAATTAACGGGTTCAATCGGTACGCTTACGGAAGCAATAATCCTATCTACAACACCGATCCAACTGGACAGCAAAGCGAAGGCGAAGTCGAAGAGCCGGCGGTGGAGTTTTATCCCAAGCTCGGCTCAGATACGGAGTCGGAGTCTCCCTTCCTACGGCTGCCTGATGAAAGTGACTCCAGATTTGCCGCGCGCCAAGCTATAGAGTTTGCGCAGATGTGTACTGCGCCAGGTGTGAAAATTGATTACGTAAAAATTGCGAGTGATGCAGAGCAAAGTGTCGCGGCAATAGAACCGGTTGGTCGCGGAGTGATCTATCGCGTTAACGGTCAAAATACTAGCTCCGGCCTTGACTACATTGGCTCAACGAATAACTTGGAACAGAGACAGCAAGAGAAGTCGGATGGGCGCGATAGATCTAGTGCACAAGTGATTGATACGTATGACAAAAGTAACAAGCAGGAGCGACGTCAAAAGGAGCAGCAGGCAATTAACAATAGCGGAGGCGTGAATCACTTAGATAATAGGCGGAACGAAATAGCTCCAAAAAAATGGAGTCAAAACAATATTCAGCCGCCGCGAGCGCCACCACCACCGCCACCGTCCGGACCGCATCCGCTACCACAAGTGGGTTCAAATTGAGGTAGGAAGAAAAAGGTGACTAAAATGCTAAACGAACGTCCAATTCCTCCATCTGCTTTACGCGACCCCAACGCAGTGGAAATGCTGCGCGTCTGGATTGCGGAAGGAAAGCTTGAGAGTTCTATTAAAATTGGTATGTATGCTGAGACGACCGATGTTCCCGAAGATGTCGCCTGGGGCATGATTTTGGCAGATCTGGCCAGGCATATTTCAAATGCGCTGCAATCAGGTTACGGGTTTACTGGCGAGGTATTAGACCGTATTCAGGCCACTTTTCTTCGAGAGCTAGGCGCACCTACTTCAACAGCCCACGGTGAATTCGTCACCAATGATCGCTCTCCGCAAGGAGATGGTTGACCACCAAAACAGGGCTCAGGTTGGGTTGGCTGGCCCTGTGAACAAAAGGATCTGGACTGCTGCCGGTTCGGTGGACACCACCTTAAGCTAATTCCATCTGCTGCTCGAACTGTATCGGACTGAGGTAACCGATGGTCGAGTGGCGTCGCTTACTGTTGTAGAACCGCTCGATGTAGTCGAAGACATCGGCTTTTGCCGCAGCCCTCGTGCGATACACTTTGTTGCCGGTGCGTTCGGCCTTGAGCGATTTGAAGAAGCTTTCCATCACCGAGTTGTCCCAACAGTTGCCCGAGCGACTCATGCTGCAGGTAATGCCCAAGTCGCCGCGCAGGCGCTGAAAGCGGTCGCTGGCGTATTGGGCTACCGCGATCGGAGTGATGCAAAACCGACTCGGGTCGTCGCCGACGCCACACGGCCATCATCAATGCGTCGGTCACCAGCTGCGCCGTCATCTGTGACTGCATTGACCAACCGACAACGCGACGGGAGTACAAATCCAGCACGGCCGCGACATACAACCAACCCTCGGCCGTCCACAGGTACGTGAAGTCGGCGACCCACTTCTGGTTTGGCGCGGTCGTCTGAAATTGGCGATCGAGCAGATTGTGTGCAATCGCCTTACCGGGTCGTTCGCCCCGGTCGATCGGCAGACAATAACGGTACCGAATAACGACACCAGGTTGACTTATGCGGACTGTGGAGCAGCACGGGCACGACCACGGTACTGTTCCCACCGTCATCGGCACCGACCATCAGCGGTGGGGGAACCACGGGCAGTGCAAGCTTCACCCTGACGTGGAACACGGTGTCCACGGCGACGAGCTACCAGGTGTTCTGGCTTCCCTCCGGCTCGGGTTCGCAGCAAGTGCAGAACAGCTCGGCGACCAGCTATACGGCGACCGTCGGCGCCAGCGGCACCTACGAATACGTGGTTCTGGCCTGCAACGCCGGGGGATGCGGTCCTGAGTCGGCGCCTGTCACGGAAACCGTGGTGTTCCCGCCAGCAAGTGCTCCCACGCTAACGGTCAGCCAGCCCTCCCTGTATTCGGACACAGTCGATTTCAGTTGGACCAGCGTGGCGACGGCGACGGCTTACCAGTTGGAGTACAGCAAAGATCAATCAACGTGGACGCAAATCGTCGATATCAACGAATTGTCCACCACCTATGCACCGGGCACGGGGCTGTTTTACTTCGAGGTAAGGGCCTGCAATGCCGGGGGCTGCGGGCCATGGAGCGCGGTTAAAAGTCTCACGGTGGTGGACAAATGATTCGTTCGCCGACCGTGCAATCGCCTCATTCGCAGCAAGACAGCGTTGGCAACGTGGTATCGCCCATGGTGATGCCCATGCATAAGGACATATCGACGATGCGCAGCGTGACGAAATGGCTGATGCTTTTTTGCCTGCTTGTCGTAGGGCAGGGTGCATGGGCGCAAAGTAGCAGGACGGATACGTATGTGTATACCGATCCGCAAGGCACGCCGCTGGCGGAGGCGGATGCCAACGGGAACATCACGGCGACGTTTGATTACACGCCGTATGGTTCCACGGCATTAGGCACGCCGCCGAACGGGCCGGGGTATACGGGGCATGTGAATGATCCGGAGACGAATCTCGTTTATATGCAGGCGAGGTATTACGACCCGGTGACGGGTCATTTCTTGAGCACGGATCCGGTCATTCCAGCGGCTGGAAATGCTTTTAGGTTTAATAGATACGACTATGCTTTAGATAATCCGATAAGAAATATTGATCCAAATGGAAAGGATCCGTGTCAATCTTGTGATGACATAAGTGGTGTATCGTACTTTCTGGGCTCACAGTTGCGCACCTCAGGCATCGTGCGGCAAGGTTATATTACTGATTCTGCAAAACTTGATCGTGCGGACCGAGAGGGGCGCACCAATCTAAAAGATGAAGCTCGATCAGAAACTCCTTCGATGGTCAGAAGAGTGGTTGCGGCTGTTAGACCTTCGACACAACCAAAAGAAGGGTCTGGTGGTCGCGCCAATGCCACAAATGAATCAGCAAACGCCGCAGGTGAGGGTATGCGAATTGCGGGTAATACGATGCTCGTTGCAGGCGCTGCGCTTTCCGCATATGACGTTGCAACGTCGCAAAATAAAACTAGATCCCTTGCTGCTGCAGGTGGCGCAATGTTGGGAGGAATAGGTGGCGGAGAGGGAGGAGCTTGGGGCTGCGGAATCGCGGGACTTTTCATCGCGGGGCCACCAGGTGCCGCAGTAGGTGCAATCGTAGGAGGTCTGGGGGGGTCTGCAGCTGGCGCTCACTACGGTTCGCAGGCCACAACAAAGCTGTACGATAAGGTCGCCAATTAACGCTATGCACATCATAGAAAGCTACTTGCAGTTGACAGACTCGCCCTTGACTTTAATTCGAAGGGGGGGGCTTTTCTTCAAGCGAAGAGTATCGCTAGCTGAAGTGTCTGAAATTTTGTCCGTCAATCGTGATGCAGTGACACATGATGAAGTCCAAATCTGCTTCAGGAGTGTGGATGGTCGCGAATTTCTAATATCGGAAAGTGATGGAAACTTCAAAAATGTCATTGAGGCTCTTAAATCAAAGTTTCCTGGGATTGAGAATTGGAGCAAGGTCGGCGAAGGAGCTCCACTAAAACATCGCGTTATGACGCTATGGACGAAATGCGCTGAGACTTAATCTGCTAATAACGGTACCAGGTTCTGAGGTATCCCCACGTTTCCTCATGGAATTCCCATTTGAGCGAGCGTGGCGTCGTCGAGCTGCCGCAAGTGCTGCATGAGTTCGTTGAAGTCGGGCGGCGGCCATCGTTGCAACCAAGCTTCCTGGCCGATACGGATGATCGAGTAAAGGCGGCGCCTGGTTTTGTGCGGCCATAACCGGGCGTGTCCTAGATTTTGTGTAAACGGGTCCTTGACGGGAAACTGCCACCAGACCCGGAGACACCATGAGTACACGCAAGAAGCACGACGTGCCCAGCGAGCTGCTGGATAGCCTGCTGGCCAATTACAGCAAGCCGGAAGACCTGATTGGCGAGAACGGCCTGCTCAAGCAGCTG
>NZ_DATJTC010000014.1:0-60472 GCF_035503745.1 Dyella sp. | reverse complement strand
CGGGCTGAGTGCCAGCGTGCCCTTCAGCCATTCGGTGTTCGGCAGCAGGCCGATCTGCACGAAGATGCCTTCCAGCGAGAGGCTGTGCATGCCGCCGTCGTTGCGGTCCTTGTAGACCAAGCCGCTGACCTTCTGGCCGTCGCCCAGCACCTCGGTGCTCTGCGCGCTGACGATCACGTCCACGTTCGGCAGGCTGCGCAGCTTGCGTTGCAGCACCTCGTCGGCGCGCAGTTTGCCGTCGAACTCGATCAGGGTGACATGGGCCACGATGCCGGCCAGGTCGATGGCCGCCTCCACACCGGAGTTGCCGCCGCCGATCACCGCCACGCGCTTGCCCTTGAACAGCGGGCCGTCGCAGTGCGGACAGTAGGTGACGCCTTTGTTGCGGTATTCCTGCTCGCCCGGCACGTTCATGTTGCGCCAGCGCGCGCCGGTGGAAAGGACCACGGTCTTGGCCTTCAGCGAGGCGCCGCCGGCCAGTTTCACTTCGATCAGGCCGCCCGGCCGCGCGGCAGGAATCAACTGTTCGGCGCGCTGCAGATTCATCACGTCCACGCCGTATTCGTGCACATGCTGTTCCAGCGCGGTGGCGAGCTTGGGACCTTCGGTGTACGACACGGAGATGAAGTTTTCGATCGCCATGGTATCGAGCACCTGGCCGCCAAAACGTTCGGCCGCCACACCGGTGCGGATGCCCTTGCGCGCGGCGTAGATCGCGGCTGCGGCGCCAGCCGGGCCACCGCCCACCACCAGTACGTCGAAGGCGGCCTTGCCCTTGATCTTCTCCGCGGCGCGCTGGCTGGCGCCGCTGTCCAGGCGCGCGGCGATCTGCTCGATCGTCATGCGTCCCTGGTCGAACGGTTCGCCGTTGAGGAACACGGTGGGCACCGACATGACCTGGCGCTGGTCAACTTCGTGCTGGAACAGCGCACCATCGATGGCGATGTGCTTGATGTTGGGATTGAGCACGCTCATCAGGTTGAGCGCCTGCACGGTGTCCGGGCAGCTGTGGCAGGACAGCGACATGAACGTCTCGAACACGTATTCGCCTTCGAGGTGGCGCACTTGTTCGATCACTTCTTGCGACGCTTTCGACGGATGACCGCCTACCTGCAGCAACGCCAGCACCAGCGAGGTAAATTCGTGCCCCATCGGAATGCCGGCGAAGCGCACGCCGACGTCGGTGCCGATGCGGTTGATAGCGAACGACGGCTTGCGCGCGTCGGTGCCGTTGGTGCGCAGGGACACGCGCTCGGACAGCGATTGGATGTCTTTCAGCAGCGCAAGCAGTTCCTGCGAGGACGCACCGTCGTCGAGCGTGGCCACCAGTTCGATCGGGTGCGTGACCTTTTCGAGATAGGCCTTCAACTGCGTTTTAAGTTCTGTATCCAGCATAAGCGACAACTCCATCGACGGGTGCGGGGCGCGCGCCGCCGGCACCGGCGTTGAACGGGTGCGGCGACGGCGGGGAAAAGAGGGCCCGGCGAGAGCGGCGGGCCCGGTGCGGTTCAACCTTTTCGGCGGAACCGCGGGACGAGCGGGTCGATCAGATCTTGCCGACCAGGTCCAGCGACGGCTTGAGGGTGGCGGCGCCTTCGGTCCACTTGGCCGGGCACACTTCGCCCGGATGGGCGGCCACGTACTGCGCGGCCTTGACCTTGCGCAGCAGCTCGGACGCATCGCGGCCGATACCGTTGTCATGGATTTCGCACAGCTTGATCTGGCCTTCCGGGTTGATCACGAAGGTGCCGCGCAGGGCCAGGCCTTCTTCTTCGATCATCACGTCGAAGTTGCGGGTGATGGCGCCGGTCGGATCGCCCACCAGCGGGTAGCGCACCTTGCCGATCGCTTCGGACGTGTCGTGCCAGGCCTTGTGCGAGAAGTGCGTATCGGTGGACACGCCGTAGATTTCCACGCCCAGCTTCTGGAACTGCGCGTAATGGTCGGCGAGATCCTCCAGCTCCGTCGGGCAGACGAAAGTGAAGTCGGCCGGGTAGAACACCACGACGGACCACTTGCCCTTGAGCGTGGCTTCGGTCACTTCGATGAACTTGCCGTCCTTGTAGGCAGTGGCCTTGAAGGGTTTGATTTCCGTATTGATCAGCGACATCTGTTTCTTCCGCTTTGGTTGGGGTTGAACGTTAAAGATAGGGAAACGCCATCGATATAGCTAATTGATTGTCGAGATAGGGTTGATTGGTGGCATCTATTGATAAGGTGCATCAGACGTAAGCGCTTGATTCGCCCGCAGATACGCGCCGCGAAGCGCCTTGCGCGTGGATAGGCAACGGCCGGGCGGGTCGGCAGCGACATCTGTGCGCCGCCCATTCAATAGCCCGGGCCATCGCGAGAGGGGGTTTCTACGCCGCGTGGCGCAGCCGGGCGATGAAAACGCCGCGAAAAACCCCCGGGCGCGAAGCCCGGCTGCCGGCTTTCCATCGGGTCGGCGGGATGCCGATGGCCTGCTCAGCGCGCAGCCTGTTCCCATTCTTCGCGCAGTACCTGCATCAGCGCGCGCGTGGACATGGCACGTACCAGCGGCGCGCCCTGCCCGGCCCATTGCGCGCCGTAGTTGAATTCACCCGCCGCCTTGGCTGCGCCATGCAGGGCTTTGCCGGCATCGTAGGCGATCGGATAGTCGGGAATGGCGGCCACCGGAATCGACGCGCCCAGCTCAGTGAACGCATTGGCGAGGCTGCGCGCGGGGCGCCCGGAAATGGCGCGCGTCATCACCGTGTGGTGGGCGGCATCGCTGAACAGGCGCTCGCGATAACCCTTGTCGGCCAGCGACTCATCGGTGGCGACGAAGGCCGTGCCCAGCTGCGCGGCGCTCGCACCCAACTTGAGCACGGCAGCGATGCCGCTGCCATCCATGATGCCGCCCGCGGCAATCACCGGCAGCGTGATACCGCGTGCAAGCACGCGCGTGAGTGCGAACGTGCCCAGGCGCGTGTCCGGCGCGTCCGGATCGAACATGCCGCGATGGCCGCCGGCTTCATAACCCTGCGCCACCACCGCGTCGACGCCCGCGCGCTGAAAGGCTTGCGCCTCCTCAAGGTTGGTGGCGCTGCCCAGCAAGACGATACCGGCGCCGCGCAACGCCTCGATCTGCGCCGGATGCGGCAGGCCGAAGTGGAAACTCACCACGTTCGGCTTCTCCTGCACCAGCATGGCGAGCATGTCCTCATCCTCGAGGAAGGAGGTATAGATCTCGCCGAGCGCTGCCGGCGGCTCGGCGTCGTAGCGCTCAAAGTGCGGGCGCAGGCGTTCGATCCATGCCGCTTGCTTGACGGCATCGGCTTGCGCGGGGCGATGGGTGAATACGTTGATGTTGAGCGGCCCCGCGCTCAAGGCACGGAACTGCCCGATCGCTTCGCGCGCCTTGGCCGCGTTCATGGCGCCGACGCCGAGCGAACCGAGCCCGCCGCTTTCGCTCACCGCGGCGGCCATGGCCGGCGAGGACACGCCCGCCATCGGTGCCTGGATGATCGGCACGCGGATGCCGAGCAGATCGAGCAGCGGGGAAGTTGGCGTGGCCATGGACGAGGTCTCCTGCGATGAACCTGACGGCACTCTACGCGCGCCTGAGGTCCCGGCGTAGACGCCGCGCGCGGCAGTCAGTCTTGCGGCGTGCGCAAGAATGCCGCGCCATTCAGCGGCTTGGCGTGGTGGGCCACGGCGCGAAGCGCCAGCAGCTCTGGTAGAAATCCTCCAGCGTGCTGCGCACGGGATTGAGCACGAACGCAAAGCCATAGCGATAGGCACGGTTGCTTTCGCTGACCCAGGCGCCAAGCGTGTAGCCATACAGCAGCTTGCCCAGCTGCGTGGAGGGATATTGGCGGCTGATCAGCACTGCCTGGTCGGCCACGCTGGCGCCGTCGCGTTCCTGCGAGGCCGATTCCTGCTGATTGACTTCCATGTAGGAGCGAAATCCGCGCGCTACGATCTCCCGCGCGCGCACGGCGCCGACCACGTCGTAGGCCGTGACATTCACCACACCGGGATTGCACTGCATCGCGATGCGATGCTCGCCGTTGCGAAAGACCTGGCTGATCACCAGCGAAGGCGCGCCGGGCGAGGGCGTGAAGCTTGCGGTGAGCGGCTGGTTGCCATTGTTGGCCAGACCCGTCTGGAGCATTTGGTCGGCCGACAGCCACAGCGTTTCCTCGCGCGACGCCGACGTTGGCGCCGGCAACGCTTCGGGCTTGATGCCCATCTCCTTCAGGTACGCCGCGATGTCGTCGGGCGCCTGCGCGGCGGCGCCGGGTTTCGCATCGACGGGCTTGAAGCCCATGCGATCGAAGCCCGACGGCGACCAGCGATAGAAACCGCCCAGGTACGCATACACACATGCATCGGTGCAGATCGCCGTCTTGGCTTTTACCGGCGCATGCAGCGGCTGGCGCGGCGTACCCAGATGCGTGGCCATCGCGCCCGCGCGGAACAGCCGGCCCAATGCCATGCCGGCGCGAAGATCGCCGCCCGACGCATTGAGATAGATGTCCGAACCGTTGGGAATCTTCCACGATTTCATCAGCGCCGCGATGCGTTGCGGCGCGTCGGCGTCGATGACGCCATACAGATACACCTGCGGTACTTTGGTGATCTTCAGGGTTAGTCTGTCGTCGTTGATCTGCACCGCCAGCTGTCCACCGCCCGGCCTGGACGCGGCGTGAACCTGGGCGTTTGCGCGCGCGCCAGCGTTGGCGGCAAGACCCGCGCAAAGCATCACGCACACGCTGCCAAGCAGGTACCGGCGCCGGCCCCTGCGGGCCGCAAACCCCTCACTGACGCTACCGATATGCACTGCCAACCCTCGACGCGGAACAGCTCAGTGTCTCTCGCTTGGGATGTCCTAAAGGTGAACGGCGCGGCTCTTGCGCTGCCGCGCCAGTCCATGCTTAACGGGCTCGCCTCAGCTGGAGATCGCCAGCACGCATGCATCGGCACCGTAGCTGCGGCAGCAGACGGCGAAGATGGACAGGTTGCGCGAAGGCACCACGCGGCCGATCAGGCCCTGGATATAGCCATCGAAAAAGCGGCAACCGGAATGGCCGCCTTCGGTGCATAGCTGGCTGTCGCCAATATGCAGCTGCCCGCCGTTGTAGTGGACCTGGGCGAGCGCGCTCATGGCGGGTATGCCGATGCGCCGCATGGCTTCGTCCAGATCCAGCTGCGTTTCTTGCGCGTAATCGCGTTCGAATACCCATGCGCCGATGCGCTGGCCCGCCAGCTGCAAGGTCGATTCGCGCGCGCCTTCGGCCACCGAGCGCTCCAAGGCGCTCAACAGTGGAAAAACGTGCGGATAGCCGTTGGTCAATTTGGCCAGCAGCTTCTCCACTTCCTCGGCATCGGCCGCCAGCTCGACCGGCTCGACATACGGTTCGATGACCACCGGCGCGGGCGCGGGTGCCGGTGCACGGGTGGGCATGATGAGGAATTCCGGTTCCGGCTCCGGCACGGCGGGCGCCTGCGCGCTCTGCACCGATGGCAAGGGTGCCGGCGATTCGTCGGCCGTTTTGGCTTGGTTGCTTTGCGCGGGCTTGCCCACTGCCGCCGGCGCGGCGGCGGCAGGTGCCGGTTCGGTCTCCACCACCGGTGCCGGCGGCGCGACGTAGTTGTGCGCCAGCTTGCGTGCAGCGGCGAAGTGCGGCTTGGGCGGACCGTCCTCGAAGGGCGCGGCGTTGAAGCTGATGATGCGCTCGTGTGCGTCCAGCGCTGCTTCCAGCGCGCGCTGCTTGCGCTCCGGGCCGCGCACGACCAGGGTCAGCAGCACGCCGTTCGGATCCTGCACCAGCCGTTGGCGCTGCAAAGTAAAGCCGCTGGCGACGACGGTTCGTCCCACGTCGACCAAAAGACCCTCTCGCGATTGTGAGAGTGCCTGTATTTCCAGCTCGATCATTAAGCCCCCTGTTGTCGATGCTGGCGAATGGTATGGTGGCCGATACGATGACCATGTCCATCGGAAAGTAATGTGACGCCAATCAAACCATCGACAGCGCCGGCATTCTACGCAATAGGAGGCATGAATTGTGCTACGTGCGAATGACGCGCCGTGCCGTATGGGCTTGAGCCAAGCTACGCCGACGGTTGCGCATGGCGCGTCAACACGCTCCAGGCCGCGAACTCCACCGCCACCACGATCAGGCATGCGACCGGCGGCCACCATAGATAAAATACGCGCAGCAAGCCCAGGCACATCAGCAGCACCAGTGCCACGGTGACGGCCAGCAGTTGCCAGTTGCGCCGCAGCGCGCGCGTTCCGTACAGCAAGAGCGGCGGGATCAGCATCGCGGCGGCCAGCGCGAACTGGCCGAGGAAGTTGATCGGCGTAACCAGCATGCCGCGCTCCAGCGACTCCAGCACGTTGGCCTGGTATTCCACGCCGGGCATCGGCGATTGCGGCGTCTGGAAAATATCGCCCAGGCCCTGGGCGGTCGCGCCGATCAGCACCCAGCGTCCCTTGAGCAGGCTGGCGGGCACGTTATCGTTGAGCACATCGGTGTAGGACAAGCGGCCGAACGTGCCTGCCGGGCCCGCATAGCGCAGCATCACGTAGTTGTCGCGCATCCACAGGTACGGCGAGGCATCGTCGTGCGAGGGATCGCGCATGCCCGGCAGCGGCGCGGTCGAATCGGGCTTGCCCAACTGCTGCAGCGCCAACGCCAGCGAAGGCCAGTAGGCACTGCCCAGGCCGGCTTTCAGATACGCGCCGCGCACGCGCTCGTCGGCGTCCTTGGCCACATCCACCTGGCCGAGCGCGGCGACGTGTTCGGCGATGGGCGAAACCGGCAGGGCTTCTTCCAGCGGGCCGCCCAGCGTGCGCGCTTCGGCAAACACCGGCATCACGACTTTGCCGCTGCGTTGCATCGCCTGCGCCAGCAGCTGGTCGTTGCCGGGGTTGTCCGATTCGGGCGTTGAAAGGGTGATATCCATGCCGATGCCGCGCACGCCATCGGCAGTGAGGCGATCGATCAACTGCGCATACACCGAACGCGGCCACGGGAAACGCCCGATCGCATCGAGGCTCTTGGCGTCGATCGCCACGATGACCACGTCATTGCTCGGCGTGTAGCCCCAGAACTGCGCGTGCGCATCGTAGAGCGCATCGTCCAGCGGCGTAGCCACGCCGCTGACCATCAGCAGCACCAGCAAACCCACGCCCGCCATCCAGATCATGCCGCGCGCCAGCCAGGTGAAAGCGTCGCCGCGCATCAGCGTACCGGTGCCGCTGGGCGTGGCGTGAAACGAGGGCGGACGCGCGTCATGCCTCTCTTATAGCAGGAGCCAGATCACCACGGCGCCGCCGCCGGCCACCGCCGCGATACGGCATGCCATGCATGCGATGCGGATTTTTTGCGCCGCGCCCCACGGTCCGGCGTAGCCGTCGGTGTCGATGGTCTGCACGCGCACATACCACACCCCTGCGCCGGGCTTGCGCATCTGCAGCACCGGCTGGGTCAAGGTCTGGTCGATCGCCGGATGCGCGAAATCGGCCTGGCGGTCCAGCTGTATGTGATAACGCTGCCCCGGCGCACCGGCCTGCCAGCCGATGCTCACCTGATGACGCGAGGAGGCAGGTTTGCCGACTTCGGGCGCGGGGGGCTGCGGCACCAGATCGAACGGCATCGGATCGGTGAAGGGTCCGACCTTGCCGTTGCGATCGCGGCTGGCGATGCGCCAGTAATAGCGGCCGTAGGGCAGCGCGTGCGGGGCGCGCACGCTGTCGCCGCTGATGGCCGGTTCGCTGCCGAGCACTTGCGTGAATGACGCATCGCTGGCGAGCTGCCAGACGTAGGACACCGCTTCGGTGCTTTGCGTCCATTGGAAACGCGGGCGCGTGTCGCGCGCCTTGCCGCCGGGCAGCGGCTGCATCACCAGCGGTGGCTGCGGATGGCCGCTGATGTGCAACGTGCACAGGCTGTCCAGTCCTTCGAGCTTGCCGGCGGCGATGCCGCGCACGCGCAGGGCGTAATCGCCATCGGGCACGTCGGGCAGCTGGAGTTGCGTGTTGCCGGTCACGCGATCGATCAGCAGCGCTTCGAAGCGATCGCTATGCGCCATTTGCACGCGATAGCCGGTGGCTCCGGCGAGCGCGATCCAGGTAAACGTGTAGGGAAGCTGGCCCACCGGTTGTACCGGACATTGCAGCGCGGGGCCGGCCAGCAGCGGCTGTGCGCCGGCCGGCCGCGCGCCGTCCGCCACGGCCACGCCGAGATTTTTGGTCACCAGCACGTGCGCGCGATCGCCGGCAACGTCCACGCGGCCCGTCAGCACTTCGGTTTGCGACTGGCCCTCATCGGCCGCGACGCGGAAATGCGTGCCACGCACGCTGGAAATGGTACCGGGCGTTTCCACGCTGAAGTGCGCGGCGACGCCAGTCATCGGCGTGACGGAACTGGACACGCGCCCGTGCTGCAGCCGCAGGCGCGTATCGACCATGCCGGTACGGCCGTAGGCGCTCATCTGGTCCAGGTCCAGTGCGCTGTTTTCCTGCATCAACGTGCGCGAGCCGTCGGCGAACTGCAGCGTGAGGCTGGCGTTGGCATCGGTGCTCAAATGCGCGCCATAGCCCAGCGACATGCCTGCCGTCACCGCCTGCGCTTGCGATTGGCCGCGCTCTTGCACGTGCGCGCTGCCGATCACGGCGATCACCTGCGCGTTGGCCGGCTGCACGCGCAGCCACTCGATCGGTACGCGCAGCATCATGCCCGGCGGCAGGTGATAGGGATCGCCGACGTGGTTGTAGTCCTGCAGTTTCTGCCAGGGCACGTCGGGGCGAAGATAACGTCCGGAAAGATCCCAGATGTTGTCGTGCGGGCGCACGCGATAGATCCAGTCCGTCGCCGCGGCGACGGGTATGCACGCTGGCAAGACGCAAGCTGAAAATGCGAACGCGAGGGCAAGCTGCTTAAGCAGCTTGTAGCGGGTGCGATGCATCGTCGGTACCCCCTGTAAACCTGTGCGGTCTGGCAACCGCACCAACGAAACGCCCCCTCACGTCACGGATCGGCCGATGGCAGGCGCCTTGGGTCCGGGGGTCGCCTGACAACGTCGAAATGGTTCAAGCGAATTTTGATGCAGGAAGGCCTGTAATACCAGCGTGGAACAGCCCCCGTTCATGAATGCGCCGTTGCCTGTGCCAGTTCCGACAGCAACGCTCGCAGGTTCTTGAGGTAATCGGGCAGTTGCCGCAGGGCATCGGGGGCATCGACACCGCCCAGGCCTTCCATCAGGGCACGCCCCTCGCTGAGCACGCGGCCGGAGGTGAACAGCTGCAGCGCGCCCAGCATGCGGTGCAGGGTGCGCATGGCCAACGGGGCATCGCCGCCGGCCATGGCGTTCTCAAGCGTGGCCAGGTCGGCCTCGCTGGTGCGGATCAGTACGTGCAGCATGTCGGTGCGCAGGTCCTGCATGCCCGGTTCGGCAAAAACGTCCTGGTAGAACTTGGGTTCGGCGGACACCGGGCGCGGCATCCACTGGGCGATCTTTTCTTCAAGCTGACGCAGTTGCACCGGCTTGCTCAGGTGATCGTCCATGCCGGCGGCGCGGCAGCGTTCGATCTCGCCGTCGAGCGCATTGGCGGTCATGGCGATGATCGGCAGGCGCCGGTTCGCGTGGGTGTCCGCTTCGTGCTTGCGCCAGGCGGCCGCCAGCTCGTAGCCGTTTAGCGACGGCATCTGGCAGTCGGTCATCAGCAGTGCGTAGTTGCGCCGGGCCAGCGCATCCAGGGCGGCGCGGCCATCGCCCACCACGTCGCAGGCGCAACCGAGCAGATCGAGCTGGCGCCGGATCAGCGACTGACTGATCGGATGATCTTCCGCCACCAGGATGCGCCCGCGCGATGCTGGCACGGCGGCGGTGGCAGCGGGAGGAGCGGCGACAACGTTGTCGCGCGAAGGGGGCGCCAAGGGTTTCAAGGCGAGCGTGCACACGCGTGCCACCGCCTGCCACTTCAGCGGATTGGCATTGAGCCAGATCTGCTCGTCATGGCGCAGGCCGCTGGTGCCCGCGGGCGCGGTGTCCACCAGCACCGGCTGCGCCGCGACCCGCGCGGCGCTGTCGCCATCGTCCGCATCGATAAACAGCAGGTTGGCCGCGATGCCGCTGCGCATGGGTTGCGCCGGCGGGATCTGTTCGACCGTGAGGCCGAGCGCGGCCAGGTGCGCGGCCAGCGCGTTGGCGGCGGCGATGGACGCCAGCCGCACGATCGCGTGGCGTCCGGCGAGCGCATCCGGACGATCGATCTGGCGCGCGTGCACCGGTAGGCGCAGCTCGAACGCGACCTTGGTGCCCTCGCCCAGACGGCTGCTCAAGGCGATGCTGCCGTCCATCAACTGCACCAGGTGCCGGCAGATGGCCAGGCCGAGCCCGGTGCCGCCGTAGCGGCGCGTGGTCCACGATTCGGCCTGCGAGAACGGCGTGAACAGGTTGGCCTGCTTGTCGGCGGCAATGCCGATGCCGGTATCGGTGACGCTGATGCGCAGGCGTTGCGCATGGCCGTCGTCGCCGACCACGCGCAGATGCACGCTGACGCTGCCGCGCTCGGTGAATTTGCCCGCGTTGTTGAGCAGGTTCAGCAGAATCTGCCGGATGCGCACGCTATCGCCCAGCAGCTGGCCGGCGAGCGTGGCATCGACGTCTACATCGATCTGCAAGCCTTTCTTGTGCATCGCGCCGGTCATCATGCCGACCACGTTGTCCGTCAGCACTCGCGGATCGAACGGCGCATCGTCCAGGCGCAGGTTGCCTGCCTCCAGCTTGGAGAAATCCAGCACGTCGTTGAGCATCTGCATCAGTACGCCGGCCGAATCCTCCACCGCATGCACCAGTTCGCGCTGTTCGGCATCCAGCGGCGTGCGGCCGAGCAGTTCCAGCATGCCGATGACGCCGTTCATCGGCGTGCGGATCTCGTGGCTCATGGTGGCCAGGAAATCCGCCTTCGCCTTGGATGCGCGCTCGGCCGCGTCGCGCGCGGCCATCAGCGCTTCGTTGTGCGCGTTGATGCTGGTGGTATCGATGAAATAGCCGATCCACTCCACGCTGCGGTCCGGCGAGCGCCGCGTGGCCATCACCAGATGGATCCAGCGCATACCTTCGGCGCCGTAGGCGCGAAAATCCAGCGTGGAGGTGCGCATGTGGCGCGTCGCCCGCTGCAGCAGGCGGCGCAGCGCGGGCGCGTCTTCCGGATGGATGCGGTCGTGGAACGGCCAGTCGCGCAGCAGGTCGTCCTTTTCCAAGAGGTCGCCCGGCTGCAGGCCGAACAAGGCGTGCACATTGCCGGCGATGAAGGCCAGCCGTTGCAACCGGTCGTGGCCGCGGCGCACGGCGAACACCACCACCGGAATGCGCTGGGTAATGTTGCGCAGGCTTTGCTCGGTGGCGCGGGCGGCCAGTTCCATCTGCCGGTATTCGGTGATGTCCAGCACTACGCTGACCGTGCCGCCGGGCGATCCATCCGGCGCGAGCGTGGGCGATTCCAGAAACAAACCGGCGCGCTGGCGTCCCTCGCCGCTGAAGTAATCCACTTCGCAACGCTGCACTTTGCCCTCGCGCAACGCCTCGACACCGAGCCGGTGGATGCGCTCGGTGGCGGGCGTGCCGTCGGCGACCGGCAGCCAGCGATGCGCGTCCAGGTCCAGGCTGGTCTGGCCGATGGCCTGCACCGGATCGATACCCAGCCGGCGGCTGCAGGCGTGGTTGAAGGCGCGATAGATGCCCGCTGCATCCTTGAGCATGATGGGAAACGGAATCGCATCCCACTGCGCCTGCGTGGCGGCGAGCTGCCGCTGCATGGCGTCCTGGGCACGCGCAAGCTTCTGCCGTTGCACAAACACCACGCGCAGCACCGCCAGCGCCAGCAGCGCGGTCAGGCTCAACAGGCTCGCCAGCACCACCACGGCCATGACGATGGGGCTGGCATCGAACCAGCTCGGTTCCGCGTCGTTGATCAGGGTGGCAAGGGTCACGGTGAAAGTTCGGTCGAAGGGCTGCGGCATGCTTGCCGGCCGCGCGGCCATGCGCGCGGCCTTGGGCTTCATCATGCCCGTTTGCCGTGCAAGATCAATCGACCGGCGGCGCCTGCACGAACGCGGCACTTGGGTAGAATCCTCCCAGGGGCCGCATCTTGCGCTCCCTGTGATGGAGTGCTGAGCAGCCTTGGCTATGTCCCCGAATGGCGCGATAACCCGGATCGTCATCGCCGACGACCATCCCGTCGTGACCCTTGGCATCCGTGCCCTGGTCAAGCCGCTGGGCGACGTGGAGGTGGTGGGCGAGGCCAGCAGCGGCGGCGAACTGCTGCACGTGCTCGCCGGCGCGCCTTGCGAGCTGCTGATTACCGATTTCTCGATGCCCTACGAAGACGGCTCCGGCGACGGCCTGCCGCTGTTGCGGCGCCTGCGCCGCGACCATCCGCGGCTGCCGATCATCGTACTGACCATGCTGCACAACCCGGCCCTGACCCGCGGCATGCTGGCGGTGGGCGTCAACGGCCTGGTCAGCAAGGTGGCGATGATGAAAGAACTGCTGCTGGCGATCGGCGCGGTCATGAACGGGCGCACCTATATCTGCGAAGCAATGCGCGAGCACGTCGCCGACTGGACCCTGCCGCGCGCCGCCGGCGAGGCCGCGCAGCCGGTTGCCGGGGACCCGGCCGTGCTGTCCCAGCGCGAGGCCGAAGTGGTACGGCTGTTCGCGCAGGGCATGTCGGTGACACAGATCGCCGAGCATCTGCATCGCAGCGTCAAGACGGTCAGCCAGCAGAAGAACGACGCGATGCGCAAGCTCGGCGTCACCAGCAACACCCAGCTGTTCGAATACGCGCGCGCTTACGGGCTGATCTAACGCGCGATTCCTCGCGGCCCGGCCGCGTCCGCGCGCACCTGGCGCATCGCGCGCGCCGCATGCAATTTAGGAATTTTCCGATACAGGCCGTGCGCCCCGCACAGCATTCTGAGCTCGTGAGGCGATGTTCCGCCCGGGCGCACCGATCTACCGCCCCCGCGCATGGACATTCCGGCTTTCCCGCGTGCCCACGGAAGGGGGCGTGTCGACGAGCCTACGTTGGCGACAGGCATCTAACTGCCCCCTGTGGTTATGTCTGTCGGGATTCTGATTGCAGCGATGGAAGGGGGAGCGGGGTAGTGCCGGGACGCAGTATGTCATCGAACAGGGACCGTAACCGCGCGATGCCGCCGCATCGCCGCGGCGCAAGCAACAAGGAAGACATGCCTGTTCTGGCCCATGGCCGGCGCAGCGGCGTGTCTGCCTGGCGTGGATCTGCCCTGGGTTGTGGGCATCGGATCGAAGCGTCGGCTGTAACGTGAGATCCATCGCGGGGTACCTCGCCAGTCGTCCGGCACACCATGGTCCGGATGCCGCAAGCGGCCGCATGGCGGCCGGCCTCGTCTGTTGGGATCGCACCGACGGTTCATCCATCGAACCCCTCGCGCATCCGGCCAGCACCGCCGGCCGCGCGACAGGCGCGGCTTAGGTTCGCCGCGCCCGATTCCCGACGAGGTATGGCAGATGTTTTTCGACTTGAATGAAGAAGCGCTCGATCCATTGCATGCCGTCATCCAGGCGCACCCGCAGCTGCAGTGGGAGATCGACCGGCGTTTTCGCTTTACCAAGATCGCCCGCAGCGTGCTCAAGCTGCTTGGCCGCGAACACGAGGCGGTCATCGGCGAGCCGATCCATGCTTTCATGAGCGAAGAGGAAGCCTCACGCGTGACGCGTTTCTTCCAGGCCCGCCAGGGTGGCGCGTTTTCCTGCCTCATTTCCCGTCACCTGCGGCCCGACGGCAGCACGGTGGCGATCGAATCGCACATGATGCCGCTGGAGGACGCGCAGGGCACGCTGCACGGCTATCGCGGCATCTCGCAGGGCATCGCCGGCGCGGATCTGTCGCGCAGCGAAAGCATGTATCGGATGATGGCCGTCTATAACACCGCGCCGACCGCGCTGTGCCTGATCGGCCGCGACGGCCGCTACCTCGCCGCGAACGCCGCCTATGCGGCGATCTTCAACCTGGCCCCGGATGCGCTGATCGGCCGCAGGGTCGGCGACATGATGGCGGGCGGCAACGAGCGGGCGCGCCGGAACTTCACGCTGCTCGATGCCGGCACGGATGTGCCCGCCTATGAAGTGGAGCGTGACGGCCGCCATTTCCAGGTGCTGGTCAACCCCGTGCACAACCTCATGGGCCAGGTGGCCGGCATCACCGTGGCGCTGATGGACATCACCGACCGCAAGCAGGCGGAGAAGAAGTTGGAGGATCTCAACCACAAACTGGCCCACTACGCCCGCAACGACCACCTCACCAGCCTGCCCAACCGCCGCCACGTGGACGAAGTGCTGGCCGACGAAGTGCACCGCGCGCTGCGTGCCGGCCATCCGCTTTCGGTGCTGATGCTGGACGTGGATTTCTTCAAGAAATACAACGACCACTACGGCCACCTTCGCGGCGATGCATGCCTGCGCACGGTGGCGGCGGAGCTGAAGAAATCCCTGCACCGCCATGGCGACCTGATCGGCCGCTACGGCGGCGAAGAATTCGTCGCGGTCTTGCCCGGCACCGATGCACTGGGCGCCCTGAAGGTGGCCGGCGCCATCCTGCACGCCATCCGTTTGATGAATCTTCCGCACGCCAGGAGCCATTATGGCCAGGTCACGCTGAGCATCGGCGCGGCCACACTCGCGACCGCGACGCAGGCGCATGCGCCCCGGGTCCTGTGCGACCGGCTTTTGAACACCGCCGATCGCGCGCTGTATACCGCCAAGCAGTCCGGCAGAAATGCCGCCCACGGATTGTCGCTCGAGGAGACGGCCGATGCGCAGCACCATCGCGTGGATTGACCGTACCTGCCCGTGGCTCCCCATGCTTGTGCATTCCGGCCTCCGCCCGCGCGCACGGTGCCGCGCATGATGCAGCGCCAGGTCACCCATGCCAGCGGCAGCTTCGCCGCCTGCGCCGACTGCAAGAAGGAACCCCGCCACTTCACCGCCCACGGCAGCGCCAAGCACGAAGACCCCCTGTTCGCCGCATGGGCCGAACGGCATCAACTGGAGTGCGTGTGCGCGCGGCGCACCGGCTGGTGCAACACGCTGGCCGATGCGGTGCGCGTATGGAACGAACTGGGCGACACCCTGCCCGCCGCCGCACAGGCCGGCGGCAACGTGTTACCGATCCGGCTGCACCGTCCGACCTGATCGGGCCAAGCACCGCGTGGCCGCGGCAAGATCGGCCGCGGGCAAACGTGGCATCATCTCCCGCACGGCGAGGGTGCAAAACCCCGCGCTGCAATGGGTTCATGGATCACATCGCGAGCTGGGCTGGAGATCGACGCATGGCATCATCCTTTCGAAGCGGCAAGGACGGCGGCACGGCGCAGTCGGCCCGTCCCTCGCTCGCGCGACGGGTTCGCACCGGCGTAGGTCCCATGGCGGCGCGCAATCTGCACGGCCACGTGGTGCAGCAACTGGGCATGCGCATCGTCAGCGGCGAACTGAAGCCGGGCACGGTGCTGCCGCCGGAGGCGAACATGGCCGAAGAGATGGACGTCAGCCGAACCTCGCTGCGCGAAGCGATGAAAGTGCTGTCGGCCAAGGGCCTGGTCGAGGCGCGCCCGAAGGTGGGCACACGCGTGCGCGACGCGCGCTTCTGGAACCAGCTCGATGCCGACGTGCTGGCCTGGCGTTGCAGCTCGATGCCCACCTCCGACTTCGTCGACAAGCTGACCGAGATGCGCGAAATCATCGAGCCGGCGGCAGCCGCCAGCGCGGCACGCCATCGCACTGCCGCGCAACTGCATCGCATGCAGAGCGCATACGATGGGATGGAAGCGGCACCCGACCCGGAAGCCTGGACCGGCGCGGATCTGGATTTCCACGAAGCGATCCTTGCCGCCACCGGCAACGAGCTATTGATCTCGCTGTTCTCGGTGATCGAAACGGCGCTCAGCAGTTATTTCACGATGTCGGCGCATACGGCCGCCAATTTCAAATATTCGCTGCCGCAACACCGCGCGGTGCTGCTCGCCATCAAGGACAAGCAGCCCGAAGTCGCGCACAAGGCGATGCTCAAGGTCATTGCCGACACGCGCGCCAACCTCGGCAGCAAGCGCCGCGGCAGGCCCGGCTGATCGATGTCCCACTTTCACCGTGCTCAGGTCACTTGGGCGATGCCGGCGCACGGCCGCCGTCGACGCCGAAGCGATAGACGATGATGTTGCGATAGGTCTGCCCGGGCAGCAGCCGCGCCGAGCCGAAGTCGGGGTGATTGGGCGTGTCCGGAAACAGCTGCGGCTCCAGCACGAAAGCATCGCCCTGCCGGTAGATATGATTCGCCTTGCCGACCGTGGTGCCGTCGAGGAAGTTGCCTGAGTAGAACTGCAACCCCGGCTGCGCGGACCACAACGTGAGCACGCGTCCGGATTGGGGATCTTCCACCCGCGCCACCACCCGCGCCTCGGCCACGGGCTTGCGGCTGATCACCCAGTTCATGTCGTAGCCGTGGCCGAACAGCAACTGTTGCGAGCGGCCATCGCGGATGTCTTTGCCGATCGGCTTGGCGACACGGAAGTCGTACGGCGTGCCCGCCACGGGAACGATGTCGCCGTTGGGAATCAAGTTCGCATCCACCGGCGTGATCGCAGCGCCCGGAATCGTCAACCGCTCGTCCATCACCGTGCCCGAGCCTTCGCCGCCCAGATTCCAATAGGTGTGATTGGAGAGATTGACGATGGTCGGCGCGTCGGTGGTGGCGCTGTAGGTGATGGTGAGCTGGTTGTCTTCACTCAGCTTGTAGGTTGCGGTCAGATTAACCTTGCCCGGATAGCCCTGGTCGCCATCGGCACTGGTGTATTGCAGCGTGACGCTCGCCGCCGAACCGATCGTCTTTACGGCAGTCACTTTCCACACCTGCATGTCCAGCCCTTTCGTGCCGCCATGCAGCGAGTCCGGGCCGTCGTTGAGGGTAAGCTGATAGTGCTTGCCGTCCAGCGTGAAGCGGCCGCGTGCGATGCGATTGGCGTAACGGCCCACCGTCGCCCCGAAATACTGGCGGCGATCGAGATATCCCTGCAGGTTGTCATAGCCGAGCACGATATCGTCCAACTTGCCGTTGCGATCGGGCACCCGCAACGCTTGCAGCGAAGCACCGTAGCTGATCACGCGAGCCTCCACGCCATGGCTGTTGGTCAAGGTCACGATCTCCACGTTCCGGCCATCGGCCGTGCGGCCGAACGGTGCGCGCGTCGCTTGCGCGCCGGCCTGCGCGGCCGCTACCGGTAGCGCGGCCATGGAAAGACACACGGAGCCAAGCAAAACGGCGTACTTCATTGAATACATCCCCTGACAAGACGCGAGCGTTAGGCCCAGGACTGTACACGCTGGAAAAGCAAAGTCGGTGACAGCCGGATCGATCGATGCCGGCTCCGCGGCGCGGTGAGCCTGTTCGCAAGCCGATGGCTTGGGATTGAAATCATCGCGCGCACGCCCGGCACGAAGACGCGCCGTTCCGGCCGCTGCGCTTTTGATCGTTCATGGCCTGCGCCTTGCCGGGCCGACGGCCGCGGCGACGAGCGAGTCTTGCGCGGGATGCTGCGGTGCAGCTTGTTGTCTCATACGAGAATACTATTATCCTAAAATACTACTAATACGCAGGCTAAGGCGGAAAACCGTCCAAAGCGCCAACCAACCGGCCGGCGCTCTGGCTTGCCTGATAGCGCGGCTCGCGCGTGGCTACCGACGAGGGAGCGGTGCCTCGGGCCGCGAGAGTAGTGAAGTGGGTGGGGCTCAATCTGGGCGAATCGACGTGACGCCAAATGGCGTCATGGACGTCCTTACATACATATCTACAAGCATTACGCATCCAGGGACAATCCATGCAACGAACCAAAATGACGTTGTCTGTGTGTCAGGCGCTGGCGATGGCAGGGGGCGCTTGTCTGCTTGGCTACAGCACATACGGATACGCGCAAACAAACACGGCCGCGCCGGCCGCCGGCACGCCTGCAACGACGGCATCCAGCCAGTCGGCCCCTGCTTCAGGTGCCAAGAAAACCGACGGCAAGAACAAAAAGGTCACCGACCTGACTGCGGTGACCGTTACCGGCCAGCTTGCCGCGATCCGTCGCGCCCAGGCGATCAAGCAGGATGCCACCAACGTCGTCGATTCCATTTCGGCGGAAGAGGCGGGCAAATTTCCTGATCCCAATGTCGCCGACGCATTGCAGCGCGTACCGGGCGTATCGGTGGATCGAAGCGGCGGTGAATCCAGCCAGATCGCCATTCGCGGCTTTGGCCCGGATTTCGTGGCGGTGACGATCAACGGCCGCCAGATGGCTACCGCTTCGGGTACGCGCGCATTCGACTTCGACGTGCTGCCTTCGGACATCATCAGTGTCGCCCAGGTCAACAAAACGGCGTCCGCCGACATTCCGCAGGTCGATATCGGCGGCGTGGTGGATATCCAGACCGCGCGCCCGCTGGATTTCAACGGCTTTCACGCCAGTGGCAGCGCCGCAGGCGTCAACGCCAACCTGACCGGCAGCTGGGCCGGCAAGACCACGCCCAAAGTATCGGGCCTGACCGGCTGGACCAATGCGGACCACACCTTCGGCTGGCTGGCCTCCGTGCAGTACTACAAGCGCGACGATACGCAGATCAATACGCAGGCCAACTCCTGGTATGCCAACCAGAATATTTCCCAGCTTTCGGGCCTGAGCAATCCCAATTACACGCACGTGGCGATCCCTGAAACGCTGGCCAACAACGTGGTCGATGAGGAGCGCACCCGCAAGAGTTTCAGCGGCGCGATCGACTGGCGCCCGATCGACCAGCTCACCGTCAAGTTCGATACCTTGTATGCGGGCTACCGGGTCGATCCGCTGGAGCATGAATTCGGCGAATACGGCAACGCCAGCGACATCCAGTCGCTGACGACCGATGCCAACAACACCGTGTTGAACTACGTGCGCAAGAATACGGGCGTGATGTCGAACGACTACGTCGTCGATTACAACCCGAGCAACGAAATCATGATCCAGAACGGGTTGAACGTCGCGTTCAACTTTGACCCGTCCACCGTCCTCACCCTGGACGTGTCCAACTCCAAAGCCTGGAACAAGGAAAGTCCGGACGGATACTTCACCGTGATCGGCGCGCGCAACATCGGCGTCAATCCGACCTGGACCAACAACGGCGACAACGAACCGCCGAGCTACACCAACATCATTTCCACCACCAACCTCAATGACCTGTACGCGCATTGCTGCAGCTGGGGCGGACAATCCAACAACGTTACCGACGGTATCACCGAGTACCAGCTGAACCTGGCCAAGTCGTTCGACACCGGCGTGCTGTCCACGCTCGAATTCGGCATCCAGGAAAACCGGCAATACAACAAATCGGTGCAATGGGTGACGCCCGAGGGCATCCTTTGCAATGCCTATTGCGGCTATGCGGTGTCGGTTCCGGCCAGCGTGGTCGGCGCTTACGTCTACACGCCGCCCGCGCCGATCAGCGGCGTATCGCAACCGGGCCTGCCCGCGCAGTGGATCCAGTACAACCCCATTGCGTACTTCAACTGGCTCACCACCCCGGCCGCCTACAACCAGCTGACGCCCGACAAGCGCGCGGCGCTGCTCGCCGCCCTCGCCCAATACGGAAGCTTCCGGCCGCAACCCAACCCGGGCAGCTTCAACGAGGTGCAGGAAACCGACAAGGCCGCTTTCGCCAAGGCGCTGTTCGAAGGCACGATGTGGGACAAGGCCTGGACCCTGGATATCGGCGTGCGATACATGGACACCAGCTCGGAGTCCCAGGCGATTTTCCAGCAGCCGATCAGCTACTACGTGGACCCCAACGACAGCAGCGCCAGCCAGGTGGCTTACGGCCCGCTGCAGCCGCAAACCGCTTATGGCGGTTATCACAAGTGGCTGCCGTCGATGAACTTCAAGCTCAACCTGCTCGACAACCTGATTTACCGCTTTGCCCTTTCCAAGACGCTGACGCCGCCGGAACTGAACAACCTGTATTACAACCAGAGCTTCGGCACGCGCCCCGAATCGCTGACGATTTCCCAAGGCAATCCCGATCTTCAGCCGTATACGTCGATCAACTACGACACCGGCATGGAGTGGTATATCGACGACGCCAGTTATTTGTCGCTTGAGACCTTTTACAAGAAGGTCAGCAACTTCAGCACGATCGTCAGCACGCCGGTGCAGTTCCTCGGCCAGACCTGGTCGCTGAGCGAGCCGATCAACTTGAATACGGCCAACATCTACGGCGAAGAACTGACCTTCAATTACCAGTTCATCCATGTGCTGCCCGCGCCTTTCGACGGCTTGGGCATGGCCTTCAACTACACGCATGTCAAAAGCAGTGCGGACCTCAGTCCCGGCACGATTGCCGCTTCGGGCAAATTCGCCGTTCCCGGCATCGGCGATTCGGCCAACCTCAGCGGCTACTACGAAAAAGGTCGCTGGCAGGTACGCCTGGCTTACAACTGGCGCGGCAAATACCTGGAGAGCATTGCCTACGGATCGGGCGCGCAGCCTGCCACTCGCACCGCTTATGGCGAATTGGATCTGAGCGCCAGCTACAAGCTCAACAAACACGTTTCGCTGTTTGTGTCCGGCACCAATCTGACCCAGTCGCATTTGTACGATTACTCTGTGTATCCCAACCGGTTCCTGTATGCCGAGGCGGATGGCACGGTGTATACCGTGGGTGTTCGCGGCACCTTCTGAAACGCGGTGGGATGACAACCGGTCCCGGGAGCGATGGCGGGACCGTGCCGGCTCGATGTGGCCGCTGACGCCGGCCACATCGGCAGTTCAAGTCGAGGAGTTTCGATGAAGGTTTTGAAAGTTACGTCGATGGGCATGGCGCTGGCGCTGTTGCTGTCCGGCCCTGCGTTGGCCGCACCGTCGCATGCCACGCAAAGTCTTGTCATCGAGCACGGTCAGTTTGTGCTCGACGGCAAGCCGTTCCGCATCATTGCCGGGGACATGCATTATCTGCGCATTCCGCGCGCGTACTGGCGGGCGCGCTTGAAAATGGCCAAGGCGATGGGGTTGAACACCATCACCACCTACGTGTTCTGGAACGCGCACGAAGCGACGCCCGGCCACTACGATTTCAGCGGGCGCAATGACGTGGCCGAATTCATCCGCGAGGCGCAACAGGAAGGCCTGTACGTGATTCTCCGCCCCGGCCCTTACGTGTGCTCGGAATGGGAATGGGGCGGCCTGCCGGCCTGGTTGCTGAAGGACGGCGACATGCAGGTACGCAGCACCGATCCGGCATTCATGCAGCCGGCCCTGCGCTGGCTGCATCGCCTGGGCCAGGAGCTGGCGCCGCTGCAACTGAGCCGCGGCGGCAACATCATCGCCGTGCAGGTGGAAAACGAGTACGGCAGCTTTGGCCACGACGACGCCTACATGGCGCAGATCCGGCAGGGCCTGATCGACAGCGGCTTCAACACATCGCTGTTCTTCACCTCCGATAGCGCCGAGCAGCCCGGCTCGCTGCCGGACTTGCTCAAGGTCATCAACTTCGGTGTCGGCCACGCGCAGGAAAAATTCGCCCAGCTACATCGCTGGCAACCCGGCGGCCCCTACATGGCCGGCGAATATTGGGTGGGCTGGTTCGATCACTGGGGCGGACCGCATCATGTGTCCGACCCCAGGCAGGTCGCCGGCGAACTGGATTGGATGCTCAAACAGGGCTATTCCGTCAATCTCTACATGTTCCATGGCGGCACCTCGTTCGGCTGGATGAATGGCGCCAATTGGGACGACGACAGCTATCAACCCGATGTCACCAGCTACGACTACGACAGTCCGCTGGACGAGAGCGGACGGCCTACGCCCAAGTACTTTGCGCTGCGCAAAGTGATCATCCAGGACACCGGAGCGATGCCGCCGCCGGTACCGGCCACGCCACCCACGCAGGCGATCGGCGGCATCAAGCTGGACGAGTCGGTATCGCTATGGAATGTGCTGCCCACGCCGACGGCGTCGCATGAACTGAAGACGATGGAAGCGCTCGGGCAGTCGTACGGCGACATCCTCTACCGCAAGCGCATGACGTCCGCCTTCGCAGGTTCATTGCGCATCGAAGGCCTGCACGATTACGCCGAGGTCTACGTCAACGGCAAGCGCATCGGCACGCTCGACCGCCGCCTGAAGCAGGACCGGCTGCCGGTGAAACTGGCCAAAGGCGATACGCTGGACCTGCTGGTGCAGAACGATGGGCGCATCAATTTCGGCGAAAAGCTGCGCACCGAGCGCAAAGGCATTGTCGGCGGCGTCAGCCTGCAGGGCCAGCCGCTGCTGGATTGGCAAATCTATTCGCTGCCGTTCAACGACAGCGATACGTTGCCCTACACCCACGGCGCATGCATGCATGCACCGTGTTTCTATCGCGGTAGTTTCGATGCACCGGTCTCGGGCAATGCCTCGGCCGATACGTTTCTCGATACCAAGGGCCTGGGCAAGGGCTTTATCTGGCTCAACGGACATCCGCTGGGCCGTAGCTGGAACATCGGCCCGCAGCGCACGCTGTATGTTCCCGGCGCATGGCTCAAGCCCCATGGCAATCAGCTGATCGTGCTGGATTTGCTGGTGGAAGGCGAGCCGGTGCTCCGTACGCTCAAGCAACCGCTGCTGGGCACGACCGTCGTGAGGGTACCTTGACGCATGCCTCGCTCGAATCGCGCAACGCTTTGTACATGGCCAACGAGGGGCCTGGGCCGTTCCGATGGCGCCTGGCTCCGTTTCACCTCAGTGGAGAGAAATCGATGAACCGTTCGCTTGGAGGTCTGCTGCGCATCGCGGCACCGTTCGCTTTCATAGTTGCCGTGCTCGGCAGCCCCGAAGCCGCCCTGGCGGGCCAGGCACCGCCGGCATTGCCGCAGATGGGCTTCAACAACTGGAACTCCACCCACTGCCGCGACGAATTCAACGAGGCGATGATTCGCGGCGTAGCCGACAAGTTCATTACCCTTGGGCTGCGCGATGCGGGCTATCGCTACGTCAATATCGACGACTGCTGGGCCAACTGGCAGCGCGACAAGAACGGCCGGCTGCAACCCAATCCCAAGCGCTTTCCCAGCGGCATCAAGGCACTGGCCGATTACATCCATCAGAAAGGGTTGAAGTTCGGCCTGTATTCCAGCGCCGGCACGTCCACCTGCGAGCCGCTGGAGGAAAATCGCGGCTTCCCCGGCGGCCTCGGCCACGAGAAACAGGATGCCGCGACGTTTGCGTCATGGCACGTGGATTACCTGAAATACGATAACTGCAACAACCAGAAAGTTGACGCGCGACAACGCTATGCCGCCATGGCCGAGGCCCTGCGCGGCACCGGCCGGCCGATCTTCTTCAGCGTCTGCGAATGGGGCGAGAACAAGCCCTGGCTGTGGGCCGGCAAGCCGCCGGTCAGCGCCGGTTCCTGGCGCACCACCGGCGACATCAGCGACAACTACGCATCCATGCTGAAGAACTTCAAGCAGAACGTGGTGCTCGACCGCTATGCCACGCCCGGCCACTGGAACGACCCCGACATGCTGGAAGTGGGCAACGGCGGCATGACCGATGTCGAATACCGCAGTCACTTCAGCCTTTGGGCGATCATGGCCGCGCCGCTGCTGATCGGCACGGACCTGCGCACGATCAAACCGGATGCGCTCAAGATCCTGCTCAACAAGGAAGTGATCGCGGTCGATCAGGATCCGCTCGGCGTGCAGGGCAAGCAGGTGAGCGATGCGGACGGCATCCATGTGATCGTCAAGCCGCTCAAGGATGGCAGCGAGGCGGTGGCGGTGTTCAATGAAACCGATAGCGCGCGCGATGTCAGCGTCGGTGCCGGCGAGATTGGCTTGAAGAAGGGCGCCAGCTATCGTTCGCGCGACCTTTGGGCACACACGGACACGACCGGCGACGGCTCCATCAAGGTCAACCTGCCGGCGCACGCCACCGTCATCTACCGCATCAGCCGGCTTTGAGATGAAGCGATCCCGCATGTCTGCGCAGGGAGCACAAGGCAACCGTCCGCGGATGGAAAAGCATGACGCCGATTGCCCGGGCGCAACGCGCAAGGGCGACGAATCGGTGTTGCGGACGCAAAGCGCGGCACTCCGCGCGCAGATCCAGCCAGAAGCCGGCGGTGCCCCCGCCGGCTTCGACTGGCTTGGGCGGATTCCTTTGTTGCACCGCTTTGTCTTGGGCGTGCTCGATACGGCACGACGTTGATTCGGGCGGGCGTCCCGAGGCCGCCGTCAGCTTGCAAACCCGGCCCGTTCGGGCTATTCGCTTCTGCGCATATTGTATGATTATATAGACGCAACGCCCATCCGGCTTGCACGTCGCAGCAGGTTGCGACCCACCGCAGGACGCGCCCCCATTCCCGTCACCCGGCAGATCATCCGCCCATGAAAGTCGCGAACACCCGCAACTTGCACGGCCACGTCACCCAGGAACTTGGCGTGCGCATCGTCAGCGGCGCGCTCCGTCCGGGCGACGCCCTGCCGCGCGAAGAAGTGCTGGCCGAGCAAATGGCGGTAAGCCGCACGGCCTTGCGCGAAGCGATGCGCGTACTTTCGGCCAAAGGCCTGGTCCAAGCGCGGCCCAAGGTCGGCACGCGGGTCCGCGAAGAACGCTACTGGCAACAGTTGGATGCGGACGTGCTTGCATGGCGCTGCGCCTCCATGCCCACCGCCGATTTCGTGCAGAAGCTGGTGGAGATGCGCGAGATTTTCGAGCCGGCCGGGGCCGCCCTGGCGGCGCGGCGCTGCCATGCCGACCAGTTCGAACGCATCGAACAGGCCTACAAGGCGATGGAAGCTGCCAGCAATAGCGACGAATGGGCGATAGCCGATCTGGCCTTCCACGAATCGGTGCTGGTCGCCACCCATAACGAGTTGATGATCTCGCTGTTCTCGGTAGTGGAAACCGCGCTGGGTTCCTACTTTTTGCTGTCCGCGCGCAAGCGCAGCGATTTCAATTATTCGCTGCCGTATCATCGCAAGGTGTTCGAGGCGATCCGCCAGCGGCAGCCTGAGGCAGCGCGACGTGCCATGCAACAGATGATCCTCGATTCCCGCGCCAACATGACCGGCAAGCGCCGCAGGACATCGGCATGAGCGCGCACGTGCGACTGATCGGCCTGGACTGGGGCACCAGCAGCCTGCGCGCTTATCTCTACGATGTCGACGGCCGCGTGGTGGCTTCGCGCCGGCACGCCTGGGGCATCCGCCAGCTGCCCGAAGGTGGCTATGCGGCGGCATTGCAGGCGATCACCGCCGACTGGCCGCCCTGCATCGCGGTCGCCGCCGGCATGGTCGGCAGCCGGCAGGGCTGGCTGGAAGTGCCCTACGTGGATGTACCCGCCGATGCGGCCGCCATCGCGCAAGGCGCGCGCCGCGTCGAAGCATGCGACACGCATGCCCTGTGGATCTTCCCCGGCCTGCGCCAGCAGGCGCCCGCAAACGTGATGCGCGGGGAGGAAACCCAGGTGGTCGGTGCCTTGACGCAACAACCCCGGCGCGGCGCGCATGCGCGCTTCGTGCTGCCCGGCACGCACAGCAAATGGGCCAGCGTCAGCGATGGCCGCATCGTCGCGTTCGATACATGGATGACCGGCGAGATTTATGCACTGCTACTGCAACATTCGATACTCGGCGCCGGGGTATCGGTCGATCATGCCAAGCCGTTGCCTGGCCCGGCCTTCGAACGAGGCTTGCACGATGCCCGTGCAAGCGGCGATGCGGGTGTGTTCGGCCGCCTGTTCTGGGTACGCGCGCTGATGTTGAATGGCGAGCTTGCCATCGAGGACGTACCCGATTTTCTTTCAGGCCTCTTGATCGGCGAGGAATTTCGCCTCGCCTCGCTGCGCGATCGCGGCGACAGCGCCGTGCCGCTGTGCCTGATCGGCGACGCCTCGCTATGCCAGCGCTATGCCACGGCGGCCGCCCATTTCGGCTATACGGCGCCCACCATCGTCGAGGACGCCGCGGCGTCGGGCCTGTGGCAGCTGGCCTGGGCCGCCGGCCTGCTCGCGCAGGCGCCTTCTTTCGGCTTTTTCGGAGTGCACGCATGATCCGCGCCTGGCTCGATACCCTGCCCCTCGTTGCGATTCTTCGCGGCATCAAGCCGGAAGAAGCGGTGGAGGTGGGCCGCGTGCTCTTCGATGCCGGCTTTCGCGTCATCGAAGTACCGATGAATTCGCCCCAGCCGCTGGAAAGCATCCGCTTGCTCGCTGCGGCGCTGGGCCAGCAATGCCTGATCGGCGCGGGCACGGTACTGCGTACTGAACTGGCCGGCCAGATCGCCGCGGCCGGCGGCCGCCTGATCGTGATGCCGCACGCGGACGTCGCGATGATCCACGCGGCCAAGCGCGCGGACCTCTATTGCGTGCCGGGCGTGGCCACGCCCACCGAGGCGTTCACGGCGATCCACGCCGGCGCCGACGCGATCAAGCTGTTTCCCGCCGAACAAATCGCCCCCGCCGTGGTGAAGGCGTGGCGTGCGGTGCTGCCGCGCGAGCTGCTCGTGCTGCCGGTGGGCGGCATCACGCCCGAATCGATGGCGCCCTACGTGGCGGCGGGCGCCAACGGCTTCGGGCTCGGCTCGGCGCTCTATTCACCCGGGCGCGATCTGCAGGACATCGCTCGCCGCGCCCGCGCCTTTGCACACGCCTGGAAGGCAGGCATCGCTTCGGAAGGAAGTCACGCATGAAGATCACCCGTCTCACCACCTTTCTCGTGCCACCGCGCTGGCTGTTCGTGCGCATCGATACCGACGAAGGCATCAGCGGCTGGGGCGAGCCGGTGGTGGAGGGCCGCGCGCACACCGTCGCCGCCGCCGTGGACGAGCTTTCCGATTACCTGGTGGGCAAAGACCCCCGCCACATCGAAGACCACTGGAACGTGATGTATCGCGGCGGCTTCTATCGCGGCGGCCCGATCCTGATGAGCGCGATCGCCGGCATCGACCAGGCATTGTGGGACATCAAAGGCAAGCATCTGGGCGTACCGGTGCATGCCCTGCTGGGCGGCCCGGTGCGCGAGCGCATCCGCGTGTATTCGTGGATCGGCGGCGATCGCCCGGCCGATACCGCGCAGGCGGCCAGGGATGCCGTAGCCCGCGGCTTCACCGCCGTCAAGATGAATGCCACCGAGGAAATGCATTTTGTCGACACCCACGCCAAGGTGCAGCGTGTGCTGGAAAACGTGCAGGCGGTGCGCGACGCGGTGGGCCCCGACGTCGGCCTGGGGCTGGATTTCCACGGCCGCGTGCACAAGCCGATGGCGAAGGTGCTGATGCGCGAGCTGGCGCCGTTCAAGCTGATGTTCATCGAGGAACCGGTGCTTTCCGATCATCTCGAATGCATTCCCGAACTGGCCGCCATCTCGCCCGCGCCGATCGCGCTGGGCGAACGCATGTATTCGCGCTACGACTTCAAGCGCGTGTTCACCACCGGTGGCGTGGACATCATCCAGCCCGATCCCTCGCATGCCGGCGGCATCACCGAAACGCACAAGATCGCGATGATGGCCGAAGCCTACGACGTGGCGCTGGCGCTGCACTGTCCGCTCGGGCCGATCGCGCTGGCCGCCAACCTGCAGCTGGACGCGATCTGCCACAACGCGTTCATCCAGGAGCAAAGCCTGGGCATTCACTACAACGCCACCAACGATCTGCTCGACTACATCGCCGACCGCAGCGTGTTCGCCTACGAGAACGGCTATGTCTCCATGCCCGGCGGCCCGGGGCTGGGCATCGAGGTCAACGAAGCCTACGTGGCCGAGCGCGCCGCCGTGGGCCACCGCTGGCGCAATCCGATCTGGCGCCACAGCGACGGCAGCGTCGCCGAGTGGTAAGCGCGTTTACTCGCACGGAATCGAACATGTCCACGTTTGCCAGCTATCCCAGCCTGATCGACCGCACAGTCTTGATTACCGGCGGCGCCACCGGCATCGGTGCCGCCTTCGTCGCCCATTTCGCGCAGCAGGGCGCGCGGGTCGCGTTTCTGGACATCGATGAAAAAAGCGCATCGGCCTTGTGCGCTTCGCTGGCCGGCGCGCGCCACGCGCCGCTGTTCCTGGCATGCGACGTCACCGACATTGCGGCGCTGCGCAAGACCATCGCCAAGGCCGGCGATGCGATCGGCCACATCGGCGTGCTGATCAACAATGCCGCCAACGATCGCCGCCATCGCCTGGAGGACACCACGCCGGAAGACTTCGAGCAAAGCATCGGCGTCAACCTGCGCCACCAGTATTTCGCCACGCAGGCGCTGGTGCCCGGCATGCGCGAACTCGGTGGCGGCTCGGTGATCTGCCTGGGCTCCACCGGCTGGATGATCAAGAACGCAGGCTATCCGATGTACGCGATGGCCAAGTCGGCGGTGCGCGGCCTGGTCAACGGCCTGGCGCGTGAACTGGGCCAGCACCGCATCCGCATCAACGCGCTGGTGCCCGGCTGGGTGATCACCGAAAAGCAGCGCGCCTTGTGGCTGGATGCCGCCGGCGAGGAAGAGATCGGGCGCAAGCAATGCATGCCGGGGCATCTGGGTGCCGACGACATCGCGCGCGCGGCGCTGTTTCTCGCCGCCGACGACAGCCGCATGTGCACCGGGCACGACTTCATCGTCGATGGCGGGTGGGCATGACACTCGATGCGCGGCTGGTGCTGGATGCGCGCAACACGCTCGGCGAGGGCGTAACGTGGTGCGCGCGCAGCCAATCGCTGTACTGGACGGATATTCATCGCGCGGTGCTGTGGCGCTGGCGTCCGGCCGACGGCCGCACGCGACAGTGGCCGATGCCCGAGCGACTGGCATGCTTTGCGTTGTGCGAAGACGCCGGCTGGCTGCTGCTGGGGCTGGCGAGCGGGCTGGCTTTTTTCCACGAAGAAAGCGGCGAGCTGATCGATATCGCCAAAGTGGAGCCGGGCCTGTCCACGCGCCTGAACGACGGCGCTTGCGATCGCCAGGGACGCTTCGTGTTCGGCACCTTGCACGAGCCGGCCGGCGGTGAAATGCGCCGTGCGGCCGGCAGCTTTTACCGCTTGCACGCCGATCGCACGCTGGAGCAACTGCCGCTGGGCCCTGTGGCGATCAGCAACAGCATCGCCTTCAGTCCCGATGGCGGCACGATGTATTACTGCGATTCCACCGTCGGCGTCATTCAGCGCTGCGATTACGGCGAGCGCATCGCCCATATCGGCGTGCACGCGGATCTCTCGCACCTGAGCGGCGATCCCGACGGTTCGGCGGTGGACGACGAAGGCGGTTTGTGGAATGCGCAATGGGGCCTGGGCCGCGTGGTGCGCTACGACCGCGACGGCAGGGAAAGTTTCATCGTCAACGTGCCGACGCGGCAACCTTCGCGCGTCGCCTTCGGCGGCGAGCGCCTCAATACGCTCTACATCACCAGCGCGCGCGACGGCCTGGACCAGCAAGCCTTGTCGGCCGATGCGCACGCCGGCGGCCTGTTCGCTATCGACGTGCCCTTTACCGGCCTGCCCGAACCGCGTTTCGCGGGCCGCCCTGCATGAATCCGCTTTTTATCCGCGTCGGCCAGAAGGCGTTCCACGAAGCGCCCGCGCGACGCAACCGACTGGGGAGTCCTTCATGAATGACATGGCAGCACCTGTCGCCACGCACGCAAAAGCGACAGCGATCTTCACTTGCGTACTCGCCGCGCTGGCCGGACTGATGTTCGGCCTGGATATCGGCGTGATCTCGGGCGCCACGCAGTTTGTCCAGCGCCAATTCGCCGTATCGGACCGGGTGATCGAATGGATCGTCAGCAGCATGATGCTGGGCGCTGCCGTCGGTGCGTTGCTGGCCGGATGGATGTCCGCCGCGCTGGGGCGCAAACGCTCGCTGATCCTTGGCGCGGTGCTGTTCGTGGCCGGATCGCTGCTATGCGGCCTGGCCTGGTCGGCCGATACGCTGATCGCCGCGCGCGTCGTGCTGGGACTTGCCATCGGCATCTCCACGTTCACCGCGCCGCTTTATCTGGCGGAGGTGGCGCCCGAATACATTCGCGGCGCGATGATTTCGCTGTACCAGTTGATGATCACCATCGGCATTCTGGTCGCGTTTCTCTCCGATACGCTGTTGAGCTACAGCGGCAACTGGCGCTGGATGCTCGGCGTCATCGCCATTCCCGGCGCGCTGTTCCTGATCGGCGTGCTGTTTCTGCCCGACAGCCCGCGCTGGCTGATGATGCGCCAGCGCGATCAGGAAGCGCTGGACGTACTGCGCCGCCTGCGCGGCGACCCGGATGTGGTGCGGCGCGAGGCGAGCGATATCCGCGAACAGTTGCGCACGCCGCAACGCGGCTGGCACTTGTTCCTGGAGAACGGCAATTTCCGCCGCTCGGTGGGCCTGGGCGTCCTGCTGCAGCTGATGCAGCAGTTCACCGGCATGAACGTGGTGATGTACTACGCGCCGCGCATCTTCAAGGACATGGGTTATGACACCCAGGCGCAGATGTGGTTTACCGCCATCGTGGGGCTGACCAACGTGCTGGCCACCTTCATCGCGATCGGCCTGGTCGACCGCTGGGGCCGCAAGCCGATTCTCTACACCGGCTTTGCCGTGATGGCGATCGGGCTGGGCGTGGTCGGCACGATGATGGGCATGAAGGTCACCGCGCACGGCGCCCAGCTGTTTACCGTGGGCATGGTGCTGGTGTTCATCGTGGGCTTTGCGATGTCGGCGGGCCCGTTGATCTGGACGCTGTGTTCGGAAGTGCAGCCGTTGAAAGGGCGCGACTTCGGCATCGGCTGCTCGACGGTCACCAACTGGGTCGCCAACACGATCGTGGGCCTCACCTTTCTCAGCCTGCTCGCCAGCGTGGGCCATACCACGACGTTCTATCTGTATGCGGCGTTCAACGCGATCTTCATCGTGCTGACGTTCTGGCTGGTGCCGGAAACCAAGGGCGTGACGCTGGAACAGATCGAGCGCAACCTGATGAGCGGCAAGCGGCTGCGCGATATCGGCCGCTGACTGTCTTTGCGCTGTCCCCGCCGCGCGGCTGATGTAGTCTCTTGGACAACATCACGCCGCGTGGTGCGATGCATCGCGGCATCCGGGGGAGGCAACCATGGCTGCAGCGCCGACGGCCGAAGGCGAGCCGGTTCTTCACCGCGTCCTGGGCACCTGGGACCTGGTGCTGTTCAACATTGCCGCCGGCGTGGCGTTGCGCTGGCTGTCGATGGCCGCGCGGCTGGGGCCCTCCAGCCTGGTGCTGTGGATACTGGGGCTGATCGGTTTTTTCATTCCGCTGGCGCTGGCGGTGCTGAGCCTGAGCGCGCGCATGCCCGGCGAAGGCGGCCTCTACATCTGGTCGAAAACCGCCTTCGGCGATCTGCATGGCTTCGTCGCGGGCTGGACGTACTGGGTGTCCAATCTTGCCTACCTGCCGGCGGCGCTGCTGTTCAGCGCGGGCATTTTCCTGCACGTGGGCGGCGAACGCTGGGTGGCGCATGCGGCGGATGGCCGCTACAACCTTGTCTATTGCCTGGCGGTGCTGTGGCTGGCCACGCTGCTGGGTATCGTGGGCCTGGCGCGCGTGAAGTGGCTGCAGAACCTCGGCGGCATCGCCACCTGGTCGGCGGCGGCACTGATCCTGGGCGCGGGCGCGTTCGCCGCCTGGCGGTTCGGGCCGGCGACGACCATGACGGTCGCGAAACTCACCCCGGATTTCCGCCAGCTCGCGACCTTGTCCGCGTTCACCACCATCGCGCTGGCCTACCAGGGGCTGGAGCTGGGGCCGATCCTGGGCGGGGAGATCAAGGATCCGCAACGGCAGATTCCGCGCGCGACCCTGATCTCGTGCATCGTCATCGCCGCGATCTACATCGCCGGCACGGCCTCGCTGCTGATTGCGCTGCCCACCTCCACCATCGACATCATCGGCGGCATTCCGCAGGCGCTGGCGGCGATCGGCGCACGCATCGGCCTGCCCTTTTTCGGCGCGCTGACCGCATTGCTGATCGCGCTGGGCACGATCGGTTCGGTGTCCGCCTGGGTCACCGGCACCGCGCGGCTGCCCTTCGTGGTGGGGCTGGATCGCTTTCTGCCCGCCGTACTCGGGCGCCTTAACCGCAAACACGGCACGCCGCAGGTATCTTTGCTGACCCAAGGCGTGCTGGCTTCGCTGATGCTGGCGGCGGCGTTGTCCGGCGCCACCATCCACGACGCCTACATCGTCCTGATCGACATGACCGCGATCATGTCGCTGCTGCCGCTGCTATACATCATGCTGGCCTATCCGGTGATGCGCCGCCGCGCCGGCGGCGGACACGCCAGGCACCAGGGCCTGCGCGCCGCCATGAGCTGGATCGCCGGACTGACCGGCTTCGCGGTGACCCTGATGGCGATCGGCGCATCGACGATTCCGCCCGCGGACGGCGGCAGCGCCGGCCTGTTTCTGTTGAAGGTGGTGGGCGGCTCGGCGCTGCTCATCGGCGTGGGCCTGATTTTTTATCGGCGCGGGCAGCGGCGGTCGGTACGCGGAGCACAGGCGTCAGCTTTGCGCAAGGCCGCGTGAGGCCGGGTCATGCCGGCGCCATCAAGATGTCGCTTTCGTATGGTTTGCTGGGCGGCCGGCCGTATAACGCGGGCATAACAGGCCACTAAGCCAGAGCTAAGATATGTCTTCCAGACTTGCCCGCGCAAAACCCTGCGATGCCCCGCACGCGTCCGTCTGCATGCCGTTGGCGGGCCGATGCGGTGCCCCAAGCACAGCGTACGGCTGTCAGGGCTTACCATATGCAGGTTTATCGCTGCCCCGGGTCGGCTATGCGGTTGGCCCGGAACAGGCGTATTGACCGGTGCCCCAGCGTTGCATGACCCGATTAAAGCGATGCGCGACGCTTTACGCAGGAAACTGCGCCGCGCGGCGATGCTTCGCCACCGTTTCGACGACGGCGCGTGCCGCTGGCAGCGCCGCCGCAGACCACTTATTCGGATGTATGGCATGGGAACGTTAGAACACAGCTGGTTGGAACATGGCTGGCTGGCACTGGGATTGCTGGGCCAGGCGGTGTTTTCCGCGCGCTTCCTGCTGCAGTGGGTCTATAGCGAGTACAAGCGCGAGAGCGTGATGCCGCTCGCCTTCTGGTACATGAGCATCGTCGGCGGCGCGATGCTGCTGTGCTATGCGCTGTACAAGCACGATCCGGTCTTCATCGCCGGACAGTCGTGCGGCGTATTCATCTATGCGCGCAATTTGCAGCTGCGGCTGCGCGAGCTGGCGGCGACGCAGGGCGGGGAGTCCCAGCCATGACGATCGACCAGCAAACCTTGTGGGTGGCCACGGGATTCCTTGGGCAGGCGTTCTTCGCCGCCCGTTTCCTGGTGCAATGGCTATACAGCGAATCGCGCGGCAAAAGCCGCGTGCCCAATGTGTTCTGGTACCTGAGCGTGATCGGCGGCGTGCTGCTGCTGAGCTATGCGATCCATCGCAAGGAGCTGGTGTTCATCATCGGGGAAACCACCACGCTGGTGATTTTCCTGCGCAATCTGCAGCTGCTGAAGCCGCGCCACAAATCCTGATCCCACCCATGCGCGAACCGCGGCGAGCATCCGCGGTCTTTATCAGCCATCACGCTTAGCCTGGAAATCCACGTGCTGCCTTCTTCCAACGTTCACTCGACACGTTCGTCATGGCTCTGGCTGATCGCCCTGGGCTTGTTGCTTGGCTTTGGCTTCCAGGGCACGCGCGGCCTGTGGAGTCCCGACGAAGGCCGCTATGTGGACGCGGCGCTGCAAATGCTCGATTCGGGCCATTACATGGCGCCCGCCTACAGTCCCGACGAGGTCAATTTCTCCAAGCCGCCAAGCACGTACTGGATCATCGCCGCGTCGATCAAGCTGCTGGGCCGCAACGAATGGGCCGCGCGCGCGCCATATGCGCTGGCATTCGTGCTGACCCTGCTGCTGCTGGGCGCCATGGGCCGGCGGGTGGTTCCGGACAAGCCCTGGCTGCCGGGGCTGATCTATGGTTGCTCGGCGTTTCCGTTCGTCGCCGCCAACATCGTCAGCACCGATGCGTTCCTGGTGCTGTCCGAAGCGGTGGCGATGCTCGGCTTCTTGAACGCCGCGTTCGGCGAGGACGGCATACAGCGCAAACGCAACGTATTGCTGATGTGGCTGGGTTTTGGCCTGGCGTTTCTCACCAAGGGGCCGCCGGGCCTGATTCCGTTGCTGGCGGTGATTCCATTCATCGCGCGCCGCGACGGCTGGCGCGGCCTGGGACGTTTTTTCCACCCGCTGGGGCTGGCGTTGTTTTTGCTGGTCGGCGCATCGTGGTATCTGGTGGTCATCGCGCGCTACCCCGGCCTGCTGCACTACTTCCTGCATCAGGAGGTGTACAACCGCCTGTTCACTCACGCGCATCACCGCAACGCCGGCGCGCTGGGCTGGATCATCGCCTATTTGCCCACGCTGGCGCTTGGCCTGCTGCCGTGGTGGCCGGGCGTCATCAGCGGCCTGTTCTGCCTGGCCTCGGCGCAGACGCGCCGGACATGGATCGCCCAGCACAGCATCGAGCTGTTCCTGCTGCTGTGGTTCTTTATCCCGTTCGTGGTGTTTTGCCTGGCGCAGTCGCGCCTGCCGCTTTACATCCTGCCGCTGTTCCTGCCGCTATCGCTGCTGCTTGCGCTGACGCTGCGCGACCGGGTGAACCTGCGCGGGATCGGCCAGCGCGCCTTGCTGGGCGCATGGATCGCCGTGCTGCTCGCCGCCAAAGCGTATGGCGCGTATGCCCTACACCCCTCCAAGGACGATCGCCAGGCGTCTGCCGAACTGGCGGCGATCGCTCGCGGCCAGCCCTATGCGGCGCTGGCTTTCGTGCAGAACACCGACTACAGCTACACGATCGAGGAAGAAACGCCCTGGGGCGCCCGCATGTACCTGGGCAAGCCGGTGTACGGCATTCCATGGCAGGCCGCACAAGGGCCGGCCGCGTTGTGCCATGCTTTGCGCAGCGCGGGGTCCACGCTGGTGGTGGTCGATCCGTATCTGAAGGCCGAGAATATCCTGCAGCGCATCCAGCCGTTGTGCGCGCCGCGCCGCGTGGTGCCGGTGGGATCGTGGCGCAAGCGCGAGCTTGAACTCATCCAGATGTGATGCTGGCCCGATCGACCTGATCCAACATGACCTGATCTAAAAGCGTGTATTGAACATGTGCGGTATTGGCGGCTTATTGAATCGGGATGTCACCCACCCGGTTCCACACCTGGCGCAAAAGGCCAGGACCATGCTGGCGGCGATGACCCATCGCGGCCCGCACGGCGATGCGTTCTTCACCCGCGGCCAGCTCGCCATTGCCTGCAACCGCCTGGCCATCCGCGGCGTGGAGCAGCATCAGCCGCCGCTGATCGAACACGAGTCGGGCATTGTGGTGGCCTGCAACGGCGAGATCGACAACCACCGCGAACTGCGCCGCGAACTGGCCCACGCCGGGCATGCCATCACCTTGAGCACCGACGTGGCGGTGATCGCGCCGCTGTATCTGGAAAAGGGCCTGGCATTTCTTGAACACCTGCAAGGCGTGTTCGCGCTGGCCTTGTGGGATGCGCGCCAGCAGCGCCTGATTCTGGCGCGCGACCGTGGCGGCGAACGCCATCTTTATTACACCGCGTCGGAGCAGGCCGTGTGCTTCGCCTCGGAACTGGCCGCCCTGCTGAGCGCGCGCGACGCCCCGCCGCAGCTCGACCGCACCGGGCTCGCGCGCTATCTGCGTTCGGGCTATTGCCCAGCCCCGCACAGCCCGTTGAAAGACATCCGCAAAGTCGCGCCCGGCGAGATGATCGTGGTCGAACCCGGCGGCATCGAACATCGGCGCTACTGGAACATGCCTGCGGGCAATCCCTCCGCGCCGATGCCGACGGCGCGGGATTTCGACCCTGTGTTCCGCGCGGCGGTCGCGCGGCAAAGCGACATCGACGTCGACTACGGCGTGCTGCTGAGCGGCGGCATCGATTCGGCACTGATGACTGCCGTGGCGCGCAGCGTGCGTCCCGACAAGAAAACCACCGCCTATTGCATCCGTTTCGCCGAAGCCTCGTTCGACGAAGGACAGTATGCGGCGGAGCTTGCGCAGGAACTGGGTTGCGATTTTGTGCCGGTGACCGTATCCGCCGCGGATTTCCCCGTCGCGCTGCGCGAACTGATCCATGCCACCGGCGAACCGCTGGCCGACCCGGCGTGGATTCCGCTGTCGCTGGTGACGCGCCGCGCGGCGAAAGACGTACGCGTGCTGCTCGCCGGCGAAGGCGCGGATGAATTATTCGGCGGTTATCCCACTTATCTTGGCGCGCAATGGTCCAGCCGCTACGCGCGCCTGCCCGCGCCGGTGCGGGCGCTGTGCGAAAAGCTGATCGATGCTTTTCCCACCAGCGACAAAAAAGTCACGCTGTCGTTTTTGCTCAAGCGCTTTATCCGCGGGCAGGAACTGGACGGACTGTCGCGCCATCTGTTGTGGACGGCCAGCATCGCGCCGGCGTGGATGCGCCGGCTCGGCATCGAACCGCCGATCGACGATACGCACGATGCAACGTCCAGCCTGCTCGATACCATCCAGCGCTACGACTTCGGCCATTCGTTGCCCGACGCCTTGATGGCCAAGGCCGATCGTGGCGGCATGCTGCATGGCGTGGAGATTCGCGCACCGTTCCTGGATCAGTCGGTGATCGAATTCGCCGCGCGCCTGCCCGAACAGGCGCGCGTGCGCGGCCTCATGACCAAGGTTTTCCTCAAGGGCTACGCACTCAACTACGTACCCAAACCGGTGGTGACGCGACGCAAGCGCGGTTTGTCGGTGCCGTTGGCGGCGTGGCTGCGCGGGCCGCTGCGCGAGTGGGCGCAAGCGCAATTGTCTCATCGCGTGCTTGGCGAGGCGGGCATCGACACGCGTGCGGCCGGCGAACTGTTCGACGCGCATCAGGCGCGCGCCGGTGATCACGCCAGGGCGCTCTGGACATTGATCGTGCTCAGCGAATGGCTGCAGTGGCTCGACCTGCGCAGCCATTTGCCGGCGCAGCCGGTAGCCGCGCGCGACAGCGTCGATGTCGCGCAGGTCACGCATTAAGTTGCGCCGCAGCACACCGTACTTATTCGCAAATCATTCGTCTGTGATAGCGAATCCATCTTAACGACGCACGACTTGACTCGATTCAAACGCGCCGTTTTTACGCTCAGCCTTTTTTAACGCTCGCTGCGGCGTTTTCGTCATATGCATCGGCATCCGTGCAACTCGCGCATAGCGGATCTTTAACGCACCCTGTGGTTGTTTAAATAACGAGTACGCCTACACAGGGTCAAGCCATGCACGACGCACTCAAGCCTGCCATCGCCACGTGGACGCAGCGCGTTTTCGCCAGCATCGACGCGTGCATCGCACCGGATGCCACCATCGACATGCAACGCCTGGCGAACACGCTGGCAGCGGCATCGATGTGGGAAGGATGTCCTCGCGCCGGCGATCTGTCCGGCGAATCGCGCGATGTGTCCTACCGCCGCATTGCGCTGGGCAATCATCAAACGCTCGGTTATGAAGCATTGCTGATCCTATGGCCGCCCAGTCACGTCACGCCCGTGCATGACCACGATGGCTTGTGGGGCATGGAATGCGTGCTCGATGGCGTACTGCAGGTGGAAGCGTTCGACCTGTCGCTTGACGCGCATCCGCACCTGGTCGCGCGCGATACCACGGTGCTTGGCATCGGCGATCACGTGGCGTTCTCCGATGCCGACTACGCCCATCGCTGCCGCAATCTTTCTTCCAATCGTTCCACGCTTTCGCTGCACATCTACGGCGGCGAACTGAACCAGTACCGCAGCTTTCATATCCAAGAGGAAGGACGCTGGGCCGTCCGCACGCACGATGCCGTGCGCGACGCGACGCTGGTCTGAGCGCCGGCACCAAGGTTGCGCGCCCGTGTGTTTTGCAACCGATTGCGGCAACATGCTTGTCTGTCCCCCGGAGTTGTCATGACTGATATCGCCATCATTGGAGGCGGCGCCGCTGGCGCCGCGGTGTTCGGCTCCCTTCTCAACCGGGAAGACGCAGGTGCGCTGCACTGGATCGCCGGCCACGCCGTCGCCGGCCGAGGCGTGGCGTATGCCACGGACGACGATCATCACCTGCTCAACGTACGCGCCGGCGGCATGGGCCTGTATGCCGACCAGGACGAAGAATTCGTACAGCACGCCGCGCGCGGCGACACAAACGTGCGTGCGACGGATTTCCTGCCGCGCCGGCTGTTCGGCGACTTCGTCCAAGCGCAGCTGCGCCGGCGCATCGAGGCGGCGACGCAGCGCGGACGGCGCTTCGTCGTACACGCGCAGGAGGCCGTGCGCGTGGAGCCGCAGCTCGACGGCTACGAGATTTTGCTCGCCGATCGCGCGTCCTTGCGCGCGGATGTCGTGGTACTGGCGGTCGGCGCGCTTGCACCACGGCCGCTGCGCACGGTAACCCCGCAGGCGCTCGCCAGCGGCGCCTACGAACTCGATCCCTGGCGGCTGCCCACGCGCACACGCGCACCGCGCCGCCTGATCGTGATCGGCACCGGCCTCACCGCCGTGGATACGCTGTTGTCCGCCTCCACGCGCTGGCCCGACGCGGAGCTGATTGCGGTATCGCGCCATGGCCAGCTGCCTTTCGTGCATCCGGTCGCGCCCGCGAGCGCGTATGCCGGACAGCCCCATCTCAATGCGCAACTGCTCGCCTGCGACGGTGCCGCACCCATGCTGCGGCATATCCGCGATGCACTGCGCGAACGCCCGAACCTGGACTGGCGCAGCGTGATCGACGGCATGCGTCCGATCAACGCGTCCCTGTGGCAGGGGCTGACCGCCCCGCAACGACGGCAGTTTCTGCGTCATGCGCGCTGGATCTGGGAAGCCGCGCGCCATCGCGTGCCGCCGCGCTCGGCCCAGGCCATCCAGCAGTTGCGCGACGAGGGGCGCCTGCAGGTACAAGCTGCGCGCGTGCTTGGCGTCGATGGCCAGGGGCCGCTCGAGGTGACCGTGCGTTCGCGCGCCACGCAAGTTCTTTCCACCTTGCAGGCGGACCTGGTGGTGCAGGCCACGGGCCTGGATACCGCTGTCGCCTTTACCGAGCATACGTTGCTGTCGCAGTTGCTTGAGGACGGCCTGGCGGTGCCCGATCCGCTGCAGCTGGGCGTACTGGCCGGCGCCGACGGCCGGCTCGTCAACACGCGCGGCGACCTGCAGCCGGGCCTGTATGCCATCGGTTCTCTGCTGCGCGGCAACCTGTGGGAATGCACCGCGATGCCGGAAATCCGCAGCGCCGCCCATGCGCTGGCCGCGGCACTGGTGCCGGACCGCTCCCAGGCCGCCGCCTCGACCCTGCCTGCCTGACGCCATGGCCTTGCCGTCGTGGCAGATGGCCATCTAGCCATCTAGACGGTGGCGGGTTATGTTGCCAAGGCCCATTGCCGCTGCGGGGAATCCATGAACCTACCACTGCGCACCTTGATGTCGGCGTTCGTCTTTTCCCTGGCCGCCGCCGGCCCGCTGCACGCTGCCGATCTCGCCGACTCGCCCACTGTCGCGGCCGCGTTGCAAGCGTCCGCCCGGCAGCATCGTCCGGTGCTGCTGGATTTCCATGCGGTGTGGTGCTACTCCTGCTACTACATGAGCAGCCACGTGCTGACCGGCGCGGACTGGCAGGCGCTGCAGCACAAGGCCATCGTGGTCGACGTGGATGCCGATTCGCCCGACGGCCAGGCGTGGATGGATAAGTTGAAGATTTCGTTCCTGCCCACGTACGTCGTTCTCGACGAGCATGGCAACGAACTGGGCCGCATCACCGCCGAACAGCCAAGGCAGAAGTTCTATCCGCTCATCGACGCGATTCTGGCCAACGGCAATACGCTCGATACCTTCAAGCGCCGCGCGCAGGGCGGCGCGATCGATGCGGTGGCTGCCGTGCTCGACGCGTACCAGGCACGCTCCGAAGGCGCACCGGGACTGGCCTGGTTTGCCACGCTGCCGCAGGCCGTGCGCAAATCCGCTTCGGGCGATGCGCACGTGACGCTGGCGCTGGACGAACTGGCGCTGGCCAAGGCCGAGGCCGGCACCGACCAGGCCGCGATCATCGCCAGTGCGCAGAAGGTGCTGGCCGCCGACACCGACTGCCAACGCCCGTACGTGCTCGACAGCTTGCTCGATGCCAGCAAGCATCTCGGCGACGCGCAGCGCAAGGCGTTGCTGGCTGCGCAACGCCAGCCGCTCGATCGCTACCTGGATACGCAGGTCTTTGCCGCCACGCCCAGTTGCGCCGATCAACGCAGCGCCGTGCTGACCAGCGCCGATCTCGATGCCGCGCTGGGGGACAGCGCGGCGGAGACGGCGGTGCTCGACCGCGCCATCGACACCACGCGCAAGCGCCTGGGCAGCCATCTCGCCAGCGATCGAAACCTCGCCGACAACCTGTGGGTTTATCTGTCGCGCGCCCATCGCGATGCGGAGCTGGACGCTTATCTGCGCAAGCTGATCGCCGCCTACCCGCACGATTTCGTCTATCCCTACCGTTACGGACGCATCCTGCTGGCGCAGGGCAAGCCGGCCCAGGCGTTGCCCTATCTGGCGCAGGCCTACGACGCCTCATACGGCGAAAATCGCCTGCGCGTTACCTCCTACCGCGTGACGGCGCTCAAAGCCCTGCATCGCGACGCCGAGGCCAGGCAGGCGGTGGCCCAGGCATTGAGCGCCAACGGCCCCTGGTTTCCCAAGGCCGCCGCCGCACTCAAAGCCCAGGTGGCGTCCTGATAGCGCACATCCGCAGAGGTGCGCGTGATGCGGCCTAAAAAGCGAGGGCCATCGCGGCCCTCGTTTTCGTGAAGCAACCTGCCACGCGCACGCCATCAATGCACGACGTTGCCGTGCCCGTCGCGGTATTCATTGCCGTGGAATCCGCCGCCCGGATGCGGCACCGGATGGTCGCCGTGGCGCGGGATCGGCCCGTGATAACCGCCACGCACGTCGTAACGGCTATCCACGTGACCGCGAAAATACGCCGGACCGTGATACCAGGGGCCTGCGCCGATGAACACGCCACCGGAGAACCACTCCGGCCCGTAGTAGCCGTAAGGCGCGCACGCGTAAGGCGCGTAATCGTAATAACCGTAAGGGCACACCGGTGCCGGCCCGATGTTCACGCCGATCGCAACCTGAGCCTGGACACGCGGAGCGGCGAGAGCGAACGCCAGCACGGCGATCGCGGTGGCGGCAAGACCTGTGAAGATTTTCATGCGATAACCCTCGTTCAAGGTGAGGTTATCGTCGGCGCCACGACCTGAAATGCGCATAACTGTGAAACGTAACGGTTTAGCCGCGGTTACGGCGATTTTCATCGCACGTTGCCCTTGGACATTTCCTCGGCGCGTATTGCGTTGATTTGCCGTTGGATGGTGGACATCCCGACGTTGCCGACGGACACCTGCCGCGGGCAACGATGATCTCAAGCTGCGGGCGTTTCATCCGACGGCACCGACGATAGGTACATGAGGCGGCCCTCATGTGATACGGCCGCCTAGGCGCACACATCCACCCCACGCCGCCCCTATTGCGCTGCGGCATGCGCCACCCGGTCCGGAACTGTTAGTGTCGTTGGATATGGATCGATCTAAATGGGTATATTCCAACGATCCGACAGCACGGAACCGGGAATGCAGCCATGGCTTGAAGCGTTGCCACGGCGCGGCCGGCATGATCCAGCAAGGGCGATCCAACCATATGATGCACAACAATCTCTCGACCCGGCCGGGTGGCAAGCGGCGCGCGGCCATGTTCGGCCTCTGCCTTGCATTGGCCTGCCTGGCTTTTCGGCCGGTCGCGGCGCAGACCACCACGCAAAACCTGGACAGCGGCTGGCGCTTTCGCCTCGCCGAGGGCGACAGCCAGGCCAAGGCACACGCCGCCGCAACGCGCTGGCATGCCGCCAGTGTGCCCGGCATGGTGCAGGCCGACTTGTTGACGGCCAAGCTGCTGCCCGATCCGTACTTTCGCGACAACGAAGCGAAGGTGCAGTGGGTGGGCCTGGCCGACTGGCAATACCAGACGCATTTCACCGTCGATCAAGCCACGCTCGATCGCCAGCACGTGGAACTGGTGTTCGACGGGCTGGATACCTTCGCCGACGTCTATCTCAACGGCACCAAGCTGATCGACGCGGACAACATGTTCCGTCGCTGGCGCATCCCGGCAAAACGTGCGCTGCATGTGGGCAGCAACCTGCTGGAGGTGCGCCTGTATTCGCCGATCAAGCGGCTGCAGCCGTGGCTGCTCAAGCAACCGTACGCGTTGCCGGGCGAATTCGATTCCGCCTTCGGCGACGAACCCAAGGGCAAACAGACGGCCAATTACGTGCGCAAGGCCAACTACCAGTACGGCTGGGATTGGGGCCCGCGCATCGTCACCGAAGGCATCTGGCAGAAGGTGCACCTGGACAGCTGGAACGGTCCGCATGTGGAGGACTTCCATATCGAGCAAACCTACGTCGCGCGCGAAGCCGCGCACGTGCAGGCGCAGCTGGAGATCCAGGCCGACGCCAGCAAGCCGCTGCACGTCAGCATCGACGCGATCGGTCCGGACGGCCAGACGGCGGCACATGTGGAGCGCGACGTTATTGTCGATCCCGGCACCAACCACCTCAGCTTGCCCCTGCGCATCGCCGATCCCAAGCGCTGGTATCCGGCCGGCTACGGCGCGCAGGACATGTACACCTTCAAGGCTGACATCCGCGATGCCGATGGCGACATCTACCAGGCGCAGCACGCCACCGGCTTGCGCACCGTCGAGCTGCGCCGCGAGCACGATGCCTGGGGCCGCAGCTTCGCTTTCGTGATCAACGGCATTCCGGTATTCGCCAAGGGCGCGGACATGATCCCGTTCGACAGCATCCCCACCCGCGTCACCGACGCGCAGATGCGGCAGGTGCTGCAGTCGGCGCGCGACGCCAACATGAACATGCTGCGCATCTGGGGCGGCGGCTATTACCTCCCCGACGCGTTTTACGAAATGGCCGATCGGCTCGGCATCATGCTGTGGCACGACTTCATGTTCGGCGGCGCCATTCCGCCCAACGACCAGGCTTATGTCCAAAACACGCGCGAAGAGGCGATCGAGCAGGTCAAGCGCCTGCGCGACCACCCCAGCATCGTGATCTGGGTGGGCAACAACGAAGTGCAGACCGGCTGGGACAGCTGGTCCGACCGCATCGCGTTCAAGGCCGCAATCTCGCCGGACGAGCGCGAGCGTATCGTCACCGGCATGGTGAATCTTTTCAGCAATACCCTGCGCAATGTCGTCGCGCGCTACGACCCCGGCGTGCCGTACTGGGCCAGCTCGCCCAGCACCGACTACGAAGGCCCGGCCAATGTGCTGGACAACGGCGACTACCACTATTGGAACGTATGGTCGGGCGAGGCCAAGCCGGTCACCGAATACCTCAACGTGACGCCGCGCTTCCAGTCCGAATACGGCCTGCAATCGTTCCCCGACATGCGCACCATCCATGCCTTCACCGAGCCCGGCGACCTGCAGCCCGAATCGCCGGTGATGCGCGCGCACCAGAAATACGACAGCGGCAACGGCAACAAGCGCCTGCTGCTGTACATCACGCGCAGCTTCGGCGAGCCGAAGGACTTCGCCTCCTTCGTCTACCTGAGCCAGGTCATGCAGGCGCAGGGCATCCAGCTGGCCGCCGAACACTTGCGCGCTTCGCGGCCGCAGGCGATGGGTTCGCTGTACTGGCAGCTCAACGATGTGTGGCCGGGCGCATCCTGGGCCAGCATGGACTATTTCGGGCGCTGGAAGGCGCTGCAGTTCCATGCGCGGCGTTTCTACGCACCGCTGATGATTGCGGCCTTGCGCAATAACGGCGCGACCACCGTATCGCTGGTTTCCGACAGTACCGCGCCCAAACGCATGCGCTGGCGCATGCGCACGATGGACTTCTCCGGCAAGGTGCTGGGCGAACACGACGAAGCCGCCAACCTCCCGGCCTTGAGCAGCAGCAAAGTCGCCACGTACACCGATGCGCAATTGCTCAACGGCGCCGACCCGCATGCGACGTTCGCCGTCTTCGAACTGCTGGATGGTGATAAGCCCGTCTCGCAGAACCTGGTGTTTTTCGACGAACCCAAGCAACTGCAGCTGCCCTCGCCACATATCGACGCGAAGCTTGAAGCGGGTTCGGACGGCTATACGCTGACCTTGAGCACCGACACGCTGGCGCGCGACGTGTGGGTGTCGTTCGGCGATCTGGATGCAAACGTGTCGGATAACGCGTTCGACATGCTGCCCGGACAAACGGTTACGCTAATCGTGCACAGCAAGCAGTCGCTGGATACGCTCCGCCACATGTTGACGCTGCAAAATCTGGCGGACGTGATGCACGTGGCGCAACAAGCGCAACAAGCGCAACAAGCCCCATAACCCCCATACCCCCTTTCTCCTCGCGGTCATTCCGGCGTTCACCCCAATGACCGCGAGGTAAGCATCAAGGATCGCTTTCGCCCATGCCCACCCGTCGCGACGTCCTAAAACTTCTGGGCACAGCCGCCACGTCAGCCGCCGCCGCGGGCCTGCTCCCCGGCGTGTCCGTGGCGCAGGCCCCATCATCGTCGTTCGTCAGCAAGCGCCCGCCGGCCAACAAGCGCAAGTTCGTCAGCGACGCGGTCGAACGCCAGCTGGCCTCGGTCAAAGCTGGTATCGGCGATCCCAAGCTCGCCTGGATGTTCGAGAACTGCTACCCCAACACACTCGACACCACGGTGGAAGTGGGCACACTGGAGGGTAAGCCCGACACGTTCGTCATCACCGGCGACATCGACGCGATGTGGCTGCGCGACTCTTCCGCGCAGGTGACGCCGTACCTGCCGCTGGCCAGGCAAGATGACTCGCTGCAGCGCCTGTTCCGTGGCTTGATCCATCGCCATGCGCGTTGCATCCGCATCGACCCCTACGCCAATGCCTTCATGCCCGATCCGCATGCGCAGCCGCTGGTGTGGGCACGGCACGACGACACCGACATGAAACCCGGCGTTGGCGAGCGCAAATGGGAAATCGATTCGCTGTGCTATCCGATCCGCCTCGCGCATGGCTACTGGCAGGCCGTCGGCGACACCGTACCGTTCGACGACGACTGGCGCGCCGCGATGCACCTGGTGCTGCAGACGTTCCGTACTCAACAACGTAAGCACGACCGTGGCCCGTACCACTTCCAGCGCACCTCGCCCACCCCGACCGAGACGCAATTCCTGTCCGGCTACGGCAATCCCACCCGGCCGAACGGCATGATCCACTCCATGTTCCGGCCGTCGGACGACGCCTGCGTCTATCCGTTGCTGGTGCCGTCCAACCTGTTTGCGGTGCTGAGCCTGCGCCAGCTGGCGGCGATGAGCCGCGCGATCCATCACGATGCGGCGTTCGCCGCCGAATGTGAAGCGCTGGCCGATGAAGTCGAACAGGCCGTGCACCGCGACGGCCGCATGCAAGATGCCGATGGCGGTGAACATTGGGCCTACGAAGTCGACGGTTTCGGCAACCAGCTGTTCATGGACGACGCCAACGTGCCCAGCCTGCTCGGCCTGCCCTATCTGGGCTGCTGCGATCGCAACGATCCGCTCTACCAGCGCACGCGCGCGCGGGTATGGAGCCATCGCAACGCCTATTTCTTCGAAGGCAAGGCCGCGCAAGGCATCGGTGGACCGCACGAAGGGCTGCGCATGATCTGGCCGATGTCGATCATGATGTACGCGCAGACCGCCAACGACCCCGCGCAGATTCGCCAATGCCTGAGCTGGCTGCGCGACACGGACGCCGGTACCGGCTTCATGCACGAATCATTCGACCAGGACGACCCCGCCACATTCACCCGCAGTTGGTTCGCCTGGGCCAATACGCTATTCGGCGAGCTGATCGTGGACGTGCGGCGCAACCATCCGGCGTTATTGAGCAAGTAACACCGCTCAGGCGTCGGATGCGTCGCCGCGCAACACGCAAGGCTCACCTGCGCTTTAGCTCACGCGACAGAAAAGGGGCCAGCCGAACGCTGGCCCCCGCGCACGCTATGCCATTCAGGCCGCTTTCTCCACGCTGCCTGCCCGAATCACCACGCTGTCGGCCGGCTTATTGGATACCTTCGGCGGATCGGCAAAGGACACCGAGTAGTAGTTGATCGTCAGCTTGGACGGCTCGGCGGGAAGAATCGCTTCCAGCGGCAGCGTAAGGCTCTGCGCGGTAAACGGCGGCGGCGCAATGAAGCGCGCATGTTCGGCGGCGGGTGAAACCGGATTGCCGGTTTCGCGATGAGGCTTGGCGAAGCTTGCGCCAAGGTAGCCTTTTGTCGCGTGAGATTGCTTAGGGCCTGTTTACCCTATTGGCGTGGCCCGCGCCGGGAGCTGTTTGCTCGCCAGCCAAGGAAGAGCGAAGGCGTGTACGTCCGTACACGACTGAGCGATGACGCCGGATGGCGGGCAAACAGACCCTAAACATGTCAGGTCCTCCAGAAAGGGTTGGTCAAGCCGCGAATGCGGGAAACGAAACCGTCAGGAAAAAACGCGGACACAAGCGAGGCCATCGCAAAAATTCAAGCGAAGAAAAAACAAGGGAGACAACAAGACCCATCGGCCAGTACGGAGCGATGGCAATCGCAACACAGAGATCGATCAAAGGTGTGTTTACGGCGTGCTGCAGCAAGGCATCCGGCCTTATGTGCTCGTCCTTCCACGGCCATCCTGCCGGCCGCCCCTGACGGCCGTGTGACGCTGTGCCGACTGCGCCGCGGCATCGCCCTGTGACGGCGATTCGTTATCCCGCCGTGAAGCCCGGAACGCATCTTTGCCCGGCGATCGGCAGCTGTCACGACCCGCATCGGCAACTTCACCGGCCATGCGCGCGGTGAAGCCTGTTGCGTTTACCGCAAGGGCAAGAAGCTGCATGGCGGCAGCTTCTTGCCAGGTTCGCACTAGGGCGTCGCGCCGGTATTGGGCGCGCTCGCGGCAGGGAGCGTTTCCAGGTTGAACGAGATGGTGGTGACCTTGGCGTCCAGGCCCGCCACGACTGCGGGCGTGAGGTCGTTGGTCATGTTGCCGCCGAACACCACGTTGCGGTCCAGCAGCAGGCCGCAGTGCTGGTTGCTGTAGGCGCTGACGACGATCGGTTGCGCATCCTGCGCGATCTGTTCCATGGCCTTGGCGCGGGTTGCCTCCAACTCGCGCGCAAGCAGGGCCTGGTCGGCCTGCACTTTCTCCATACGTTGCGCCAGCGCCTGTTCGCGCTGCTGGCGTTGCTCGGTCGACAGCGACGCCTGCTGCGAGCGGTAGGTCTGGATGTCCGCATCGATCGGCTGACGTTCGGTACGAATCTGCGCCTGGGCCTGGTCGGTGAGCTGCTTCAAGCGCGCCGAGGCCGCTACGCCGATCTTGGCATGGGCAAAAATCGCCTCGCGCGAGAGCATGCACACGCCAGGCACCGCCGGGCCGGTCGAGGGTATGCTGGCGGCCTGTGCATGCGCGGCGGCAAAGGGCACGCCCAGGGAACAAATGGCGGCAAAGGTCATCAGGGTCCGATCGAGGCGCATGGTGTTTCCTTGGATTTGGGTGAAAAGACGAACGACTACGTTCGCACTAATTGACGAATTTTGCATGACCCGGTGCGGCAAGCCTTGCTCTCACGCCTTTTTCACGGCGGCGGCCCGGGGATCCTGGCACTGCTCCGCGGGTGGTGGCCATCGTCCTGAGCCCCAGCTTTGTCCGCCCGGACGCCGCAACGGCTGGCGCCGGGGGCTGCGACCTTACGTGTGTGAAGGGAATGCGGGCAGCACGTACTCGGCCAGCTCCTCCATGACGGCCGCGAACGGCCGTTGCAGCGGCTTCAGGTTCAGTGCCACGTGCGAGACGCCCAAGGCTTCCTGCTGTTTCCATAGATCGATCAACGCATGCCGTCCACCGGTCAGTACGCCGTGGATGACCTGGATGGGTGCGTCCGGATTCGCACTGAGGTCAAAAAAGGTGCCGTAGCCATAGGGCTTGAATGACCCGGGGCCAACCGCCTGCCGCCATGCCTGGACGACCTTGCCGATCTGTTGATAGTCGCTGACGTACCAGATCCATCCGTCGGCGTTATGGGCGATCCACTCGATGGTCTGCCTGGAACGGCCAATCACGATGAGCGGAATGCGTCCGGCTGCCGGCTTGGGCACCATGTCGATGGTGCCTTGAAGGGTACCGTAGTGCTGCCAATCAAAGCGCGGAAAGCTCGTTTCGGTCAGGGCGCGGATGATCGGAAACGTTTCGCGATAACGCTCGTCCCGATGATCGAATTCGATGCCAAACGCGGGGTATTCAATGGGCCGGTCGCCCGATGCCATACCCAGCACCAGCCGCCCGCCCGACAATTGATCGACCGACGCAGCTTGCTTGGCCACGATCACCGGATCGCGCAGCGGCGCAACGATGCCGGCAGTACCCAGCGTCAGGCGCTTGGTCACCGATGCGAGAAAACCCAGGTAGACGAACGGATCCAGCACCTGCCCGACATCCCCGAAACCGGGATCGTAAAAAGGAACATCCCGCAGCCAGAGGCTGGTGAAGCCGGCTTGATCCACCTGCCTGGCCAAGGCTTCGTGATCGGCAAGTGTGGGAAACGGCGAGCGACGGTAGCCTTCCAGGGGCGCGATGAATCCGAATGTAAGTTTTCCCGGCTGGAAGACGCGCGAAAATCCCGGGTGGCGGCTGAGGTCCGCACTATCGCTGGCTGCGTTGTTGCGTGAATGCATGTTCATGGCTTGGTGTGTGTGTTATCGATGCAGTACAGAATCCGCATGGGTTGTCGGTGGGATGGTCGCCGGCGGCCGCCTTGCCTGCGCTGCGGGTGCTTTGGCGAATGCACGGCGCCCGCGCATGTCCTGGAAGCCTTGGTGGTAAGGGATTTATGCAGTCGCGCGGCTTTTGCGACTTGCCGAAAACTTTCTCGCTCGATCGAGCACCCGGCCCATCAAGGCCGCGCATGGCAAGCGGCCTTAGGTCACTAGCGCTTCGCTAATCTGTAAGACAGGTGGCTCATTGGAGTAATTGACCAAGTCGGCCCACAGCATTTCATCGACGTGCGGATTGAATGCCTGATGAAAAGATTCCAATGAATCGAAATGGAGCTGGGTGTGGACGAGAAACTCGGCCTTGGAATCAGCCGTACCGTCGCTGATTCCCTTGGACACCGAGATACTTTTCAAAGCCGGCTCAAGCAACTTCCTGGCCAGAGGAATGTGGCTTTTCAGGTAGTAGTCGGTATTGAATTCAACGGTTGGAGTATTTCGATACAGAACATTGATAACGATCACATGTCTTCTCCGTAAGAACGGGGCCGGTCACTGGGTCGATACCTTCGCATGTAGGTGTCATTCGAAATCGATGGCTTCCCATGCGCGACCGACCCGAAGTCGTCGTGGCAGCATCACCGGTTTGATACGACACGCCATGATGATTGGCCTCCTTGCAGGCCAGCCACTCACCGCTAACGTCGCATCATCCTTTTCGGCGCTGTTCTTCCACGTAGGCCTGTTGCCCCAACTGCTGGCGCAGGGCAAAAAGTTCTTTGGCATCGTCACCGGCGAAGTAGCGCAACTGGTTCTTGCCATCGGTGGCCGCTTCATACACCGATTCTGCGATTTTTTCCGTGGTGGAAGCGTGCGCAAGATACTCGGGACTCTTGAAGGCGGCGTGCATCTTGTCCACGTCTTGCTGATAGGCGCGGTGCGGCGCGGCCTTTACCATATGACTGTCGCTAAAAAACTCGGTGCCCGTCATCCAGCCAGGATTTACCGTCTTGATGGTTATGCCTACTTTGTTCAACTCATAACTGACCGACTCGGTCCATCCTTCTATCGCCCATTTGCTTGCGGCGTACATGGAGTTCAGGGGCACACCCACATAAGCGGCGATGGACGAGGTGTTGATGAACAGACCGTTGCCGCGCTCGCGGAAATAAGGCGTGAATGCCTTGATGACACGGATGTAACCAACGAAATTGACATCCATGACGTCTTGCACCTGTTCGATGGTGCTTGCTTCCACGGGGCCGGCCAGGCCATATCCTGCGTTGTTGAACACCACATCCACGCTGCTGCCGCCGGTGGTGGAGGCCTTTACGGCGTCGGCCACTTCGTGGTCCTTGGTTACATCCAGCTTCAATAGCCGAACGTTGGGGATGTGGTTCAACTCTGTTTCGTTTTCAGGCGCAAGCATGGTGGCGATGACATTCCAGCCCTTGGCCGCAAAAAATTTGGCCGTTGCCTTGCCTAAACCAGAAGATGCGCCGGTGATAAAAATGGTCTTGTTCATGACTTTTCCTATGAGGCTTTCATTTGCATGACATAAAAACCCACAACGTGGGGTTGGCTCAAAGCAGGAAAGCTGCGGCCGCGGATCTCTTTCAAAGAAACGGCGTGCGCTAACCTGCCGAGCAGGTTGTTTCAGATAAGCACGTACTCGCACGCGTTGTTTATGCGGGAGGCTTCCAGCAGCGGCGACGAGCGGGCTGTTCGCGAATTTCAGCGCCGTTGCCCCACTTGGGCGTGGGCACTGAAACGCGCGTCATGCATCCGGCTACCGGCTTAAGCGACGTCGATGACGGCCTTGCCGACCACGTTGCCGCCTAGCAGCGCTTCATGCGCGCCGATCGCATTCGACAAGTCGAAGCGTTGCGGATCCACCATCACGCGGATTTTTTCCGCTTCGATGAGCGCAGTCGCCTGGCGCAGAATGTCGCCATGATGGGTGCGGCGTTTGCCGGTCAGTAGCGGCAGCAGCACATAGACACCCGTTACCGTAACGCCCTTCAGTGAGCCCGGGGCGAGGTCGATCGGACCAAAGGCCAGGCTGCTCGATACGTGACCGTGCATGCCTGCTGCCACCAAGGCTTGCTCAAGCAGCTTGCCGCCAACGGTATCGAACACGGCATCGAATCCTTGTCCGCCTGTGTACGTGTTCACGTAGGTATCGACATCGGTGCTGCGATCGATCCACGTTGCACCGTATGACTCGATGATCTCGCGCTTGGCCGGCGCTTCGGTAGCAAACACTTCTGCGCCGCGGGCGCGTGCGATTTGCACCGCCATGTGGCCTACGCCGCCGGCACCGCCCAACACCAACACCTTTTGGCCGGCGCTGACGCGGGCGCCATCAACCAGGCCTTCCCAGGCCGTCAGCAGCACCAACGGAATGGCGGCCGCCTCGCGCATGCTGATGTTCTTCGGCTTGATCGCCAGCACATCGGCGTCCACGGCCGCATATTGGGCGAGCGAGCCCGGCACCCCGCGCACACCGCCGGCCAAACCGTAGACTTCGTCGCCGACCTTGAATGCTTTGACGCCCCGACCAACGGCCTCAACCACACCTGCCAGGTCCGTTCCAAGAATGGCGGGCAGTTCGGGCATCGCGTGGGGGAATTCGCCGGTGCGGATCTTGGAGTCAATCGGATTTACGCCGCTGGCCGCGATACGAACCAGCACTTGTCCAGGGCCTGCCTCAGGGCGGGGAACCTGGGTTTCAACAAACTTGCCGTCCTTGTAGCTGTTAAGGACAAGGGCACGCATGGTCTGGGGGGATGTCATATCAAACCTCTACAAAAATGAGCACGGGGGGAGTTCGGAAGAACTGTGTAATCAATCAGTAGTGGTAGTTTGATATGTACTAGATATTTCGTCTATTAGGCACGTTTATGTGATCTAGTAACTAAAAGGGTACCATGATAAAAATCAGCGCCATGAAACGTCGGCCAGGTCATCTCCGCTCGTTGCGAGGGAAGACATTCGCCCGGGCGCACCCACAGGTGATCGGACTCTACAAAGCCCAAGCCGTCCGCCGCCGTTCCTGGCCGCGCCGGAACGATATGGAGCTAGCCACGCTAGCGCCCGCCGTAATGCCTGGGCTACTCAGTTAGCGCGGACCGGTCAGAAGAGGCGCAGGATCCGTTACCCATCCACCCGCCATCGCATCATCAACCCCAGCCTCTACTTCTGGATAACTCGAAGGGGCAAGGGTGCTACGCCGTTATGGGCGGATTTCTGAAAAAGAACGTTGAAATGATCGTGTCGGCGTGATGATGGGTCAGTGATACAAAGTCTCGATGTTGGCCACTCTGCCACCGACAATGGTTATGACCACCGTGCTGCCCTCTCGGGCATATTGCCACTGCTCGCCACGCGCCATTTGATTATTTGGCATGCCGCCCGTTTCTTGAGTGAGAAAAGTACGCATGGCCGGCAACCCCATTAATGCCTGCACACGCACTGCGCTGTCGCCTATGGTTAGTACCTTATTGCCTACGCGCAGCGACGTAGCGGCGTGAGCAATGGTGCTCAAGAGCAACAAAACCAAAGGAAGATAGCGTGACATGGTGGCTCTCCTTTTAGCAGTGCGCTCAATATCAAGACTCTCAAAAAGCGGCCAGGTTCCAGGATCGCCCTGAACACATACTCGCTTGCGACGCTTCAGCGATGGCGCTGAAACGATAGCGCCCAGCGGCGGAAGGCATTCATCGCGGTGATCAAGGTTCGCGGTAAGCCAGCAAGGCGCATCAACAGCTATTTGCGTACGCCGGCTTCGTAGTCAGCATCAAGCGGACAGTCATGTCCTGCGACAACCCGGTGATGGAAAGCTTCCTTGGCTCGCTTAGCCTCACTTTCCTTTCCCGTGAAAGTTGATTCAAAATTTGTTGGGCCGCGACCCTATCATGTATGAATTCTTCTGGATCCGCAGGCGTAATCACGATCAGGCGGAACAACCCGTTTCGTTTGTGTTTCGAGGCTCTCATGGCAATGACTCGTGAAATACAAAGTACAACCTGGAACGGCCACTCATCACGAACGCAAAACTCGACCTGGAACCGTTATTCGCAATGTGTCGTAGCTGTATTGCAGGACCGTGCCATCGCTTTGCGTCACCGCAACCACGCGACCGTTGGCGTCGTGTACATAGCTGATTTGGGCGTGCGCGGCACCTATCCAAAGACACGTAGTGCAGAGCAGCGCATACAAGAATGCTGAAAGGAACCGAATGGTTCTACGCAACGCTCGTGGTTTGGTGCCCTCCATGTCATGCATACCAGTCGGATGTACGCCGTTGCCCTGCGACTTCATACACACCCCTTGGACCGTTCCTTCGGATACGGCGACTGGATTTTGCCGTGCGATGACGCGTTAAAGCGACTGTTTCCTACGCTGGCACTAAGTGAACTGGCTCGCCCAACCACAGTTCGTAAGTCACCCTGGTACCGTTATTCGCCGCAGCGCGATCTGCTCCATGGCAATGCAGGGAAGCGAGGATTACTCTCGCTGTTGACGTTAGCGGCAAAACAGTGACCCCTTTGGTTCCGTTTCGGGGTCATTTTCTTCCTCTCACCTGATAATGGGCAACTACTGCCCCGGTGAACATGCCAAAGCCTAACAATAGCAGACCCACATATAGGCTTACCGAAGCGGAACCAAGGTGGGTTATTAGGTTCACAACGGCTGATATAAAGAGGGTTGCGCCGAACAAGAACCAACAAGTTTGGGGGTATTTTATAGCCGGCCAACATGGAGAGGTCATCCGAAACATTTGCTCACTGACAACCGAATTCTTGCTAACAACAAAAAATACGAACAAAAATCCAACCGCACCGCTGATTAATCCAGCGATTGGACCGAAATTTGTATCGGCATAAGTGGCTCGACTTAAAGAAAATATGCCAAGAACCACCGCCAATATCCGATAGAAAAACCATATATTAAGCCGTTTCATCACTTATAACCCTCACCAGTACATCTGCCCACCGGAACCCTGAAAAGCGCTTTCATCATAGACAACATTTACAACGGGCGCTGGTGAAATGTTGCCATCTTCGATCGAAGCTCCGGTTTCTAGCGGCTTGACGAATGGAACACCAGAAGTGAATTCCGTACTGTTCACCCCTTGACCAGCTAGCGCTGTAAAACTGGTGGAGAAAAAGCCGTTCAGGACACCGATCTTGCCGTCGGTCCGTGTGGATTGGAAGGGGCCGGGCTCATGACTCTCGACACTCTCGGTTGCACCAAACTTGCAGACTCAATCGTGGAACGTAGCCTCCCCCAACGCTTCAACCTTGACATCTTTAGGCGCTTCGGCCCTCACTTTCTGCGCAAGGAGATCGAATTCACTGACACCCCCCTCAAAAATGGCTAGTCGTCTCTTTCCATTGTAGAGCTTTAAGTTGATTCCGTTATTAATTTTGTAGTAGCGAATTAACGTCACGTTGGATAAGTCAACTCGAGTCGTCCAGAACGCACCATACTCAATTGCGCCATGCTGAACTTCAATCCGATACTTACGAAGATAGATCCATCCAAAAAGAAAAATGCTACCGAGCATAAGACCGAACACATCGGTTTCTATCCTCAGGCCGTTAATTGCAGCATCAGGGAGGAAAAAAGTTATCAACGGCAATATGACGCTAAAAACGATCACAATATTCGAGACGTTTTCGGGATATCGAAAAACCGACAAGGTCGTTGAAGGCGGCCTCCTAGTAGCCTGGGATTTTTCGATAGACCTAACGATCCACCTTGCACCCAAGACTGTCAAGAATGGAACAAGAACAATAAGCTTCATAAGTCACCTATTTCCTGCAACCGCAACCGGGGGTTTCTGAAGCCTCATTTTTCGCGATTTGTGTCTGAACCGTGCCGGTGGTTGCGGTTATTCCGCCGAGTGTGGCAGTGAGGTAGGCAGCGCCACATTCGAGCACCACCCCGTGCCGCCCACTGCGCAACAAAGGGGTCATTTAATCACTATCGTTCTTTTCAGTAACGTCTTCATTCGTCTTCGCCAATGGCTTATATCTCAACTTGCTCCTTATGATTAGTAAAGCAATCACCGTCAATACGAGATATACAAAAGAGGGAACATACCAACCCAAATACGTCTTAATGACATATGCAATTCCCTGAATAATCACACCGGCGAGCAAGATCATCGGAGCCACTTTAAAACAGGAGTGTCGCAACTTTCGCCAGTCATATTTCTGCCAGTCATTTTTTGCAGCCACAATCTTGCCCCTTTTCCAACACTTCCTGCGTGATGCCGCCGATTAAACCACCCAGCAATCCCCCCAATCCTCCTGCAGCAGCAGACTTGCCTGCCGCAGCCCAAGTTGCTGCGGCAGGCACACGGAAAAACCCCGTTACAGCACCGCCAGCAAGTCCGCCGGCTCCACCCGCAGCCCATAAGGGGGCACCAGATTGTTGTGCAGCGTAGGTGACGACCCCACCAACACCTCCACCCACAATACTTGAGTTAGACGCATCTACGACTCCGCTGGTCAGAGCACCAGCGTATCCTGCCGCTGCCGTACTGCTTGGAACCCACGCGCCAATGACTGCACCAGCAAGTCCGCTCTCCACACCCATTCCTAGGGCACCTCCTATGGCACCTGCGGGTCCACCTACAAGGAAGCCTTCAATACCCCCGCTGACCGCACCACCGACAAAACCACCGACACCGCCGGAGATGGCACCTATTTCGGCTTCGGATAGACACCAAAGGCCGTAAGGATCGATGTAGTTGAGCGGATTACCGCCTACGTAGGCATACGTGTTGGGGCCAGCGAGCAGCCCCAATGGATCACTCTCCAAAACGGGGTCAGGTTGCGTTTCTCAGCAGCAGCGTGCGTTGAGAACGACACGGTTTCAGCGCGAGATCGAGGCCACGATTGGAAGGTGCGTCAAAACCCGACCGCCCCACCGTCCATCACACAAACATTTGGCCCCGCAGCATGGTCAAAAATAAGGCAACCTGACCCCGTTGTTCAGAGCTCAGCCCCGTACGAGCAGCCATGGTGGACAACCCCGAAAAGTACGCCTGGTCGAGCTACCACGCGAACGCCCTAGGTCAGCACGACCCGCTGGTGAAACCGCACGCACAATACCTCTCACTGGCTCCGACAGCAGAAGAGCGGCATAAAGCCTACAGAGCGCTTTTTAATACAGCGATTGATGATGACCGACTCACCGAAATTCGTTCCTACATTCAGCAGCAGCGTTGGGAACGACACGATTTCAGCGCGAGATCGAGGCCACGATTGGAAGGTGCGTCAAAACCCGACCGCCCCACCGTCCATCACACAAACATCCGGCCCCGCAGCATGGTCAAAAATAAGGCAACCTGACCCCGTTGTTGCTTGCTCTCAGCTTGCCCCCTTTTTTTGGGATGGTGGATTTGAAAAAAAATTACGCCAAGCCCAGACCGCAGTCAGCATCGAAGCACCTATAGCCAAGCAGAGGCTTGTACCAACCAACCGGTGTTGCGTATAAAGTGGCAAAACTGTCCGGATCGCACCAACCAAAGTGAAGAGATATCCAATTAAGACGAACTGTTGAGCGGGGTATCGTGATTGAGGATAAAACGGTGATGTCCATAAATACGGAGAGCCCTTGTCAATCGCCCTTCTTCTATCCACAACACAAAGAAACCCGAACACGGAGGTCGCCACGACCAGCGTCGCAATAACCCAAAACATAAATGGAGGGGCACTCGTCTGATCCGGATAGGTAATGGATCCTAAAATTGCAGCCAGTACCAACGCTAACCTCAATACCAACCACATCATATTTGTCGCCTCTATTTGCCCAGATTGTTATTTGCCGAATGTATAAGTGCCACCTACGCCAATAAACGTAGACTCCCCCCCTTGCCATGTAGGTCCCGTGCTCTGGAAAAATTTAAACGTATTAATGTCACCATTCTCTACCGAAGTTTGGTACGACAAGTGCGTGTCCGCTGGATCATTGACGTTGACGGAAGATTCGGTATCACCTGTCGTGTAACTATGGTTAACTTCAGCATCAACTCCGTCGACGAAGCCTAATTTTCCTGAGGAGTTGGTCCCCCAGTCCCAGCCGCACTCCACCTTTTGATCATTAGGATCGTATTCAACCGAAAGGCCTTCACCAATACCTGCTTTAAGGCCAATCGACCATTGCCCGTTGTTGTATCCGATGGTCAGCTGACCCGCCAAAATCGCACCTACGTTGATCGTGAGTTGCGCCAATCCGAGCGGATCGACATTCATTAGCGGATTTCCGTTCACATAGGCATAAAAACTCAACTGGCCACCCGCAAATCCGATCCGGTCCTCGCTAATGAAGCCAGGAAACTGTGGACTGTAGTAGCGCGCACGGTAGTAGTAGAGACCCGCGGTGTCCGCTTCGCGCCCTGTGTACTGGTAGGGATTCGTGAAGCCTGTCGTCGTGTCGCTCGGTGTCACATTACCGTAGGGGTCATAGCTGTATTGCTCGCGGATCGCACCGGTCGGATCGGTCAGCGCAATCGTGCTTCCTAATCCATCCGCGAGGAAGTACGTCCTTCCCGTCACATCGTTTCGTGCAAAACGCTCATCGATCCCGAGGCCATTGAGGATCGGGTTGATCGCACTGCCTTGTGTCTCCTGCACAGCATTGAAGCGATCGTAGAGGTACTGCGTCGGCGTACCTCCTTGCACCGTCTTGCTCGTTCTACGACCAAGCGCGTCATACGTGTAACTCAGCTGTGCCACACCATTCTGACTCACCTGTGTGAGCTGGTTTCTGGCATTCCACTGGTAGGTATTGGTCCCATCGCTGGTCAAATTACCATCCGCGTCATAGCTCAACGCCTGCCCATTAAAACTGGTCTCCCTGTTATTGAGGTCAAACGTAGCAGGCTGCGCGGTGGCGGCCGGCAACACGTCGGTCGCGAAACTGCCGCTCTTGCTATTGATCCGTCCATCACTGTCGTAGCCGTAGACCAGATTCCCCAAGCTCGTACCGTTGCTCTGCGCGTACGTTAAGCCAGTCAACTCGCTGGCCGCGTCGTACCCGTAGTTGACGGTTACGCCGTTGGGCAAGGTCAGCGTGGACCTGCGGTTGTCCGTGTCGTAAGCCAGCTGTACCGTTTCACTGCCCTGTGTAATGGCGGTGAGGTGGTTGGCGTTGTCGTAGGTATAGTCGGCCGTGGCTTGCGCAGCCGGTGTCATGCTGACGCGTCGTTCCGCCGCGTCGTAGGTATAGCTGATACTTCCTTGCGGCGTCGCGGTGCCGGTAACGTCGTTCAACCCGTCATAGCTCCAACTTAGCGTGCCGCTGCTGGAATCGACCAGGCTGGTGAGACGGTTGCCGGCATCATAGCTGGCCTGGATACCGGAGCCATCCGCATAGGACACCAGGCTGCGCCGATTGAGGGCGTCGTAGCTGATATCCGTGACCTGCCCCTTGCGGTCGGTGTGGCTGAGGACGTGATTGAGCCCGTCATAGGTCCACGATTCGCTCTGATTCATCGCGTCCGTGCGGGTGATCAGACGATTGCGAGCATCGTAGGCGTATTGAATTACCCCTGTGTTGGGTAATGCCACACGCAAGACGTTGCCGTTGCCGTCGTAGCTCAAGGACGTCGTCTGATTGAGTGCGTCGGTTGTCGAGGAAACGCGATCGTTGGTGTCGTACTGCGTCAAGGTCACGTTACCGAGCGGATCACGCGCCGCAATGCGGCGGCCCAGGCTATCGACGGTGTAGGTGGTGGTGCGGCTGAGCGGGTCGGTGATGCTCTGCAGGTCGATTAGAGAGTCGAAACCGATCCCTGTTTTAGCTTGCACACAAAATTTCTGACACTCTCGGAAAGTCGGACCTCTCCCTAATTTTGCTGTGTCTGAACCGTGCCGGTGGTTATTCCGTCGAGTGTTGCACTGATATAGGTGGCATCACCTTCAAGCGCTGACCCAGTGACTCCCACCACGCAACAAATGGTCGCCATTTCGCCGCTGTTCGCTCTAACTGATGCTCAGATCATCGCAAATTAATGCAAATGAGCCCCCATAAGAAAAGTTAATTTGTACAAGAAAACATTCAAAAAACCTCTTTTTCACATTCTGGATTTCCGCTTGGATTGCACTACTTTCCGTTACATCAGAAAACAGTACTGACCACGCTCCGTCACTTATTTGCAAAATTTCTTGCGGAACGTCACTTACCTTCCACAGAAAAATTTCACTCAATATTCCATCCAACTTAAAATTGCTGAACCCGCTGCATCTTATATTCTTTATGTATATGACATAACGTTTACCCCCCTTATCAAGAGTTAGTTCGAGGCTTGCATTCGCATAGCTAAGTGCACAAAGTTTTGAGTCATGAAGAGGGAAGCCCGTTAGCATCCCTGATTTGTCTGTCTGTATCATCATTAATTAACCCTGAGGTGGAGGCACATTTGGACCACGCGGCTGCGGCGGATCTCCAGGCTGCGGCTCTCTCGGTGGACCACGATCTCCGCTCGATGGCGGACCACCATCGGACGGTCTTCCCCAATCATGACAATGATCATCACTGCCGATACCCGCTTCATCTGGATGAGCAAGATCTCGATCAGTTACCGGATAACCATCCGGACCGTATGTACGACTACCAGTTCCTCCACGAACAGTTGACCCAGGCGCCCCTGTCCAAGGCACCTTGTTTCCAGGAACATCGATGTAGTCCGGCGTAGCAGAATTATGACCAATGATGGCACCAACCGCTGCACCAGCGGCTGTTCCGGCCCCAACCATCCAGGCAACTTCCGGCGCAATAAACGGAGCATTGAGGCCCCCTGTAGCCCATGTGAGACTGGCAGCGGCTCCGACGCCGAGAGTGCCTCCAATCGCAGCGCCCCAAGCAGCGCCAACGGATGTAGCGCTTAACCCTATAGGATCGTAGAAATCTAATGGGTCGCCGCTGGCATAGCCGTAGTACGTGAGCTGCCCACCGAGGAATCCAGCCGAATCTTCACTGATGAATCCACCCATCGTCGGACTGTAGTAACGAGCGCGGTAATAATACAGCCCAGGTGAGTCGGCTTCTCTGCCCGTGTACTGATACGGATTGGTAAAACCTGTCGTCGTGTCACTGGATGTCACGTTGCCGTAGGGGTCATAGCTGTATTGCTCTCTGATTGCACCTGTCGGATCAGTGAGAGCAATGGTGCTGTTCAGTCCATCGCTTAGATAGTATGTGCGCCCTGTGATGTCGTTGCGTGCAAAACGCTCATCGATCCCGAGGCCATTGAGGATCGGATTGATCGCACTGCCTTGTGTCTCCTGCACAGCATTGAAGCGATCGTAGAGGTACTGCGTCGGCGTACCTGCTTGCACGGTCTTACTGATCCTTCTTCCCAGCGCGTCATACGTGTAACTGAGCTGCGCCACTCCATTCTGGCTTACCTGTGTCAGTTGGTTTCTGGCATTCCACGTATACGTATTGGTCCCATCGCTGGTCAAATTACCATCCGCGTCATAGCTCAACGCCTGCCCATTGAAGCTGGTCTCCCGGTCATTCAGATCAAACGTCGCCGGCTGGCTCGTCGGTGTCGGCGCCACGTCG
>NZ_DATJTC010000013.1:0-26650 GCF_035503745.1 Dyella sp. | reverse complement strand
CGACGTGGCGCCGACACCGACGAGCCAGCCGGCGACGTTTGATCTGAATGACCGGGAGACCAGCTTCAATGGGCAGGCGTTGAGCTATGACGCGGATGGTAATTTGACCAGCGATGGGACCAATACGTATACGTGGAATGCGAGAAATCAACTGACGCAGATTATTCAAAATGGAAATGTGCAGTTGAGTTATAGCTATGACGCATTGGGTAGACGTACTAGCAAGGTAGTTCAAGGTGCCGCAACGCAGTTCCTGTATGACGAAAATAATGTGGTACAAGAGACCCAAGGTGGCACAACAAACCCCATCTTGGTGGGCCTCGGAGTTGATGAGCGCTTCGCTAGAAACGATGTAACGGGGCGGGTGTATTACTTGACGGATAAGCTGAATAGTACGATTGCGCTAACTGACTCGATGGGCGCAATCCAGCAGCAATACAGCTACGATCCTTATGGCAACGTAACTGTGAGCAATGCGACGAAAGGGTTCACGAATCCGTACCAGTACACTGGGCGTGAAGCGGACTCAGCTGGTTTCTACTATTACCGGGCGCGCTATTACAGCTCTACTATGGGAGGTTTTATTAGTGAAGATCCCATTGGTTTTCGCGGTGGTCAACCGAGCTTCTATGGCTATGTGAATGGAGATCCAATAAACCTCATTGATCCATTGGGTCTTTGTGATACCGAGGCGGATCGATGCAAGAAGGTGAAGAATGACGGCATAGAATATTGCTCGGATAGAGAACTTCCTACGCGAGATGGCCTTGGGTGGGAGTTTCAGAATTGCCTAAACAAATACATTGAGGACCATGGGTGCGGGCCAGGCGGTACCCCATTGCCCCAGCCGGATGGAGCCCCTGCGCCGCTACCGCCGCCGTCTCCTCAATCTCGGTCACTGGAATACATCATTATTATTGGAATTCTGGGTGTGCTTGGTGGTCTCTTGGGCTCACCCGCGTAAGGTGATTTGGCACAGGTGAGGAGAAAAAAATGATCGAAAATTCGGATGTTGCAAAGCAGGTAAGTGAACTCATGCTCGACTACAGTCGTCGGCTTGACAGTTCCATTGCTCTAGTTAGAGATAGTTGTGATGCAGAAGAATTCAAAGGCTATCGGAGAGCTGTTGGTAAGGTATTAGGAGAAATCTATTTGGAAGTCCTAACTCCGCTATATCAGAAGCATCCAGACCTTAAGCCGCCTGGAATGGATTAGGCCTTAATCCTGCAGAGTGAATTGATCAGTTTTTCATAGGCGTCGTGGACGCTACATGGAGAGTTTTAGTATGAATCTTAACGATCCAAAAACTATCGCAGTACTGAAGCTGATCGAAATCTATGGAACGGCCACTGATGGGACAAAAAAGCAACTGGAGATCATTGGCGCTCTGGGAGCAGTAGGAGGCGAGGCGGCCGTAGAAAAATTGATACAAATACGTATACGTGGAATGCCAGAAATCAATTGGTGCAGGTAAGCCAGAATGGTGTGGCGCAGCTGAATTACACGTATGACGCGCTCGGTCGTAGAACAAGCAGGACAGTGCAAGGCTGGACACCGACGCAGTACCTCTACGATCGCTTTAATACGGTGCAGGAGGCGCAGGGCAGTGCAATCAATCCGATCCTCAATGCTTCAATGGGCAGGCGTTGAGTTATGACGCCAATGGCAATCTCACCTTTGATGGCACGAATACCTATACGTGGAATGCCAGAAACCAGCTCACGCAGGTGAGCCAGAATGGTGTGGCTCAACTGAGTTATGCCTACGATGCAATGGGCAGGCGCACGAGTAAGACCAACCAAGGAACGGCAACGCAGTTTTTGTATGACGGGGACAACGCCGTGCAGGAGGCGCAAGGCGGTACCGTCAATCCTATTTTGGTTGGCCTTGAAGATGATGAGCGCTTTGCGCGTAACGACGTTACCGGTCGCACGTACTTTTTGACGGATGCGCTGGGAAGCACCATTGCTCTAACTGATCTAACGGGTGCGATCCGCGAGCAATACAGCTATGACCCCTACGGCAACGTAACGCCGAGTGACACAACAACGGGATTCACGAATCCCTACCAGTACACGGGGCGCGAAGTGGATGCGCCTGGTTTGTATTACTACCGTGCGCGCTATTACAGCCCGATGATGGGTGGGTTTATAAGCGAGGATCCAGCAGAGTTCCTCGGGGGACAGCTCACCTTCTACGGTTACGCTGGTGGCGATCCGTTGGACTTTACTGATCCGATGGGGCTTTTCCCTGGGAACAGTGGTGAACGTGGATGGTCAGGTGGTGCGGGCGGAACTGGTAATCCAGGAAAGCACTGGAAGTGATGATCCAAAAAATCCGGGTTGGGGATGGCAGAAAAATCCTCAAACGGGGAAGAAAACTTACAAGAAGCGGCCGCCATACATTTGCCCAGATGATCCTGCTAAGCAAAAAATGGATCCGTTTGAATCATTAGAGCCGCAGATGTATCCAGGCGCATATGCACCGAATACTTCACCTGCGTATCCCGGTGCATATGCGCCAGACTACGACAACATGCCAACGACTTATCCGGGCTCTTATGCACCAACTCCAGCCACGAAGGCCATTACGGTCGGCGGCGTCATAGTTATCATTGTTATTGTTGCTCTTGTGCCGGTGGGGGCGTGATGAAAAAGTCTAAAAGCACTATCTCAACTTCCGCAGCTGAATTGAAATCAGAGGCCAGAAAATTACTCGAAGAAGCATGTGACTTGTTCGAGTCTGGAGAGCGGTCGAGGTCGATCAAAATGTTCTTGAAAGCTGCGGAAGAAGGAAGCCGCGAAGCGCAGGTTAATCTCGCCAATATTTACGATGAAGGGGACGGGATTAAGGCCGATTTTGATAAGGCCCGTTATTGGTATAAGCGCGCCATCACGGGTGGGAGTCCGGAGGCGGCATATAACCTCGGCATTAGTTATCTAAATAGAGGCGATGCCCGTTGGGCTCGCCACTGGCTCCGTGTGGCCAAATCAATGGGCGATGAAGATGCTGAGGAAAAGCTTGGCCAGTTGGATGGGTAGTGGTTCCACGTCTAGTTGTGCTGATGTCGAAGGATGCAAAAGCTGAGATGATCAGCCCATGCATCGCGACATCCTCGCCGACCATCCCGAATTTGCCGCCACACCTGGCATCTTGAAAAACATCGAGCGCGTGGTTGCCGCTGCCGAAGCGGTGAGCGGCGACCACGACCACGCGCTGGAATGGCTAACGAAAGCTGACCCGCTCCCCATAGGCTTTACCAGCGGAAGGTTCGTAAAATCCGTCACTCTGTGAGGGCGGACATGCGTAAGAGTCGATTCACCATCGAGCAGGTCATCGGGCTTCTCAAGCAAGTCGCTGTCGGCCCTGACCGGCGGCCGATCGCGCCGGAGGCTTGTTGCATTACTTCGCCTCGACCGAATTCGGTTGAGCTGGTTGGGTGTTGCCGCGCACCTGACGGCGCTAGCAAGCTGAGTCACGGTGACGATGTCTTTGATAAGAAACGCCGCTCGTCACGCCGTCTTTACAAATTCCGTGTGCGGCCCTTGCTAGCATTCTCTTGGGGAATCCAGTTCGGAAGGCGGGGCGGCGGATACGTATGTTGCCGCGGCGTCTACCGCCGTCACGTTGGCCTGTTGGGCCCTCAGGCGAATCACATTCCTCTTCAGCGATAGCGAGAAAGCGTTTTCCGAAGCAGCGCATTGTGCGGGACGGGGAAGTGCCATGGCGGATCTTTTGATCTACGTAAACGGCGGTGAAGCCGGCAAGGTTTACGAGGCGACGGTGGGGGAGCGGCTGACGTTCTCGGTGAGATGCTCCGAAGGTGCCGTGCTTAATCCTAGCTGGCATATATCGGGTGGTTCGGCGTGCGGCGATTTTCAGATGGCCAAGAACGCATCTGTGGAAACGCTGGCCACGATGGGGCACAGCGCTACCGCGTCCTGGTGTGTGGCGTGTACCGGGCAGGCGCGTGTCACGGTGCGTGCGCAAGTGGATGGAAAAACGTTGGATGCCGAGTTGCGTCTGAATATTTCTGCGCCAAAGGTGCTCACGTTCTCGGCCGAAACCGACGATATCCATATCGATCTTGTCGATAGCGATTTTCACGTCAACGGTGCGCTCTACCTGACCTTTGGCGGTCTAAAAGCAAAGCGCAAGCCAGGCATCGCATGGACGGCGAAATTGCTGGGCGCGCCGGCGAAGGCAGGTCGATATGCCTTCGTGCAGCTGATGAAAATTGACCGGCAGAAAAGTTACCAGGGGCAGGTATTGAAGGATTGGGGTGGCACGTCGGGCGGCGAATGGGTGCTGGATGAAGATGTCTTCTACGGTACGACCGAAGGTACCGACCCTGCGCTGGGTCAGGCCGAAGGCGACGCGGAGGATTATGTCGTTACGGAATGGCCACGCGAGTCCACCTTGATCAAGGGTGAAGATAGCCCGGGCACGCCGTTGTTCACGGTCATGCCGGAGGGGGCTCGTTTCAGGTTTGACGAAGTGAAAATCAAGGAGCAGTTCCAAACGCATCTGATGTTTCGGCCCAATATGCCCGACGACAGCATCTGGGTTTCCATCGCGCGCCTGGATTGGTATTGGGAGGCTCACGCCAAGTTCAAGGATGGCGCGTGGGAGCTGTTGTCCGCCGACTTTGAAGTCGATCCGGTGGCGGAGAAGGGTTACGACTTTCCGCGCTGGTCAAATAACCGCGACAAGATATTGAAAGTGTGAACGTGGCGATGAAAGCCACGGGTTGACGCTTTCCCAGGGGCATCCAAGGCAGGGGCGCGTGTCGTTCTTACTCGATAGGCACCTTTGATCAATCTCGATTCGAGGTCGCCAACGTGCCAAATGTATTTGTAAAGTTTACGGATAAGCCGCACGTACAGGTCAGTGCGAATGCTGGCGATAGCGTGGACGCGATCGTGAGGCGGGCCTATAACGCGGCATATGCGGGAAGCACCATGCCGGCGGCCGTGGAATTAAAGGTGTCTCGCGGTAGCAAGGTGCTTTATAACCTTTCCCATACCGTTGCCGAGCTTGATATTCGCGAAAACGAAACCCTCAATGTGGAGCTTCCCCGAACGATGGAGCCCATGAGGGATGATGGCGTCCTTGACACGTTAAGGCGGTTCCTAAGAGTGTCGGCTGGAGAGCTGGGCGATGGGGAGGTGACGTTTATCAGCGTCGCCTGCTTCGACAATAACCATGGCTGGGACTCCATCATCCGGCAGCAGTGTCCGGTGCAGCTTCTCCGTTATTGCGTGAACAATGGGATCGATCTCAACATTATTTTGATCGATCCGGCGTTTGCGGATTCCAGCCTGAAGTACCCCCAGATTTACGATCAGCAGGAGTGGCGGTTGCTGTCGCAAGAAGATGATGGGAAGGTGCGACAGTACAGCTATACGCCATCCGTTTCGGCGGGTGCCTGCGATGTCTGGCTGACGGTGTTTTCGGCCAGCCTTTCGGAATTTAGTATGGAGCTGCGGGATAAAGGCAAGATAATCGCTGGATTATCCATGCCCGAAATGTTTGCGGTGTTGCAAAGTTCAACGATAACCCGATCCTGCCTCATCTGCGGGTGCTTCGCGTTTCCGGAATTGAATGCCAGGCAGTACTTCACCCTGGGGGCGAGCGAGGTTATCAAAGGCACCGGGTTTGCGGTCAATCCGCCGTAGCCGCCGATGATTTTCAAGGACGTTTCAACGCGTGGCCGTACGTTGATGGGGCGATTCGCAACGGTCAAAGGGATTCGTCATGGGGGAACGATCTTTCCAATGAATGCCGATGTAGCAAAGCCGCTTAGTCCCTTCCTGGCGTAGTAGTTTGGCGAACATGGCGTCGATGACGGCGCATCGTTTCCACGGGCTGAAATGGGGGTGGTGTGATGGCGACAAAGGATGATGTAAAAGGCCATTTCGATAACTATTCCGAATACTCGAAGACGTTGAGGTCGTGGCTGGTGGCGTACGGTATCGGCGGTCCGGTCTTGTTTTTGACCGGTCACGATGCGCCGGACAAGATTTCCCATTCGCCGCTGTTGGAACTGATCATTTCGTTGTTCGTGAGTGGGGTTGCGTTTCAGATCTTGCTGGCCTTTATCAACAAATGGGCAGCATGGCATATGTACAAGGGCGAGCTGGATCGCAGTTACAAGGACACCTCCTCTTACGGTGTATGGAGCTGGATAAATGAGCAGAACTGGATCGACTTTTTGATCGACCTGGGGGCGCTGCTGGCGTTTTCGGTGGCAACCTATATCGTGTTGCACATTCTGCTGGGCAGCTAGGGTTGCCAAGATAAGCACCTGCGATGCCGTCCCAAACGCGGGCCGGCGGAGGCGAGAGACGGCCGCCGTGCAAATTGGCCGCATCCAAACCGCGACATTTGGCCCCAGACGGTTCCTGCCGCAGCCCCTACACTGGCTAAAACCGTGGGGAAGTACGGATGCCTAATGCAAGCGTAGGACGGTTCGTGTTTGCGGCAACCATGATCGCGCTGGGTATCCAGTGCCTGATACTGGGGCGTTACGCCGCGCTGTGGCAGCCATTGGATCTGAGCGCTCCGGCGAGCGAATGGCTGCCTTATCTATGTGCGCTCCTCACCCTGTGTTGCGGCGTGGGACTGCTTTGGCAGCGCGCCGAAGCCGCGCTGGTGTTGCTGGTGTATTTTCTAGCCTGGCTGCTGCTGTATCGGGCACCGGATTTTTTTTCCGCCACCGTGCAGGATCCCTGGTACGGCAGTTGCGAATGCGCCGTGTATGTGGCGGCATCCTGGGTATTGTTCGCGCGGTTATCGACGGTTTGGAACATGTCACGCGGGTTTCGCTTGGCCAGCGGCGATAGCGGCGTGCGTATCGCACGGGTGTTCTATGCGTTGGCGATGATCTACTTCGGCATCGGGCATTTGCGCTATTTCAAGCAGACGGTCGTACTGGTGCCTGCGTGGCTTCCCTGGCATACAGGCTGGGCGGGCTTCACCGGATGCGCCTACATCGCCGCCGGTATTGCGATGCTCACGGGTATTTGCGCGCGATGGGCGGCGGTGCTTTCGGTGGTGCAAATGGCGGCCTTCACGCTGTTGGTATGGGTGCCCATCCTGATAGCGGGCGCCTCGGCCTACCAGCACAGCGAAATCGTCGTGTCGTGGGTGTTGACCGCAAGCGGGTGGGTGGTCGCGGATTCGTATTTCAAGCATAGGGGCCGGAGATAGGCGTGGCCATCTCCGGCCCACTTCACACGCGCGACGGTCGCCTGGGTCAGGCGGCAACCGTTTCCGCCGGGCCCGCCACCACGTCATCGCCGCACACGTCGCGCCATAAGTAGTACATCATCCCGAACATGGATGAGAACATAAAAAGCAGAAGGGCGATGTAGAGCGGAACCAGCAGCACGAACATCAGCCAGAGGCCGACGAACTTGCCGATCACGGTAAGCACCAGTACGACCAGCGCAAAAACGAGGCCCACGGCCACAAAGCTAAGCAATACGCAAAGCGCGTAGACGACTAGCGGCAGCACATTTTTTAGGGTGCCGATCACGCCATCGCCGAACGCCGCGAACACATTGCGACGGCGCAGGGCCACTTGGCCGAGCCCAATCGAATGGAAACCCATCAGAAGCAGGCTGCCCACCATAATCAACAGAAAGGTGGTGCCGAAGCCTGCGGGCAATGTGGTCGCAGGCGGTTGGTGGGTCGCTTGCGCCTGCAGCACTTGCGCGTACCAGTGCAGGACATCGCCACCGACCGTGGTGAGGATAAGGGCGAAAAAGGCGACGTAAACCACTGCCTGCACCACACCGTAGCCGATCACGCGCAACGCCTCGCCCTGGGCATAGAGTTTGAAGATGTCGCGCGCACGCGTGGGCAGCCCGCGTTCCGTGGCATCGATCATTTGCAGGTAGCCGGCATAGATAGGCATGAGCAGTAGCGACGCCAGCATGGCTATCGCCATGATCCAGCCCAAAGTGGCCAGCGCATTGGTGCCTGTATGTATCGCATGGAGCCGTATCGGCGTGGTGATCAGCGTCGGTATCAATGCCATAAGTGTCGTCAGGGCCGCACCGCCTAGCAACTGCTTGGGGTGCTGGAAAGTAACGCTGACGCCACGAGTCAGCCAGCCGGCGCCGGCACCCGGTCCCTTGGATCGTGTTGCCATGATATGGATTCCCCTATGACCGGCGCCCCCGCGCCGTGTTGGCCAAGCATAGCAAGCGCGAAGGACCGTGGCGCCCCTCATCCCGCAGGCCGTGCGCCGCCGCTCTGATCGGGCTTGGACACTAGCCGAGGTGGATCAGCAAACGCAGCGGAGCTTGGCGCGGTAACCAGGCCGGTCTATAAAGGCTGGACCCGGTGCGGTGAGGCTTGTCGATGGTGTTTACCGTAAAAATCAAAGACGGGCGCGAGAAGTCCGCGCTGCAGCGTCACCCTTGGCTGTTTTCCGGTGCGTTGGCGCCGCTGGCGGGTGCCCCGGCATCGGGTGAAACGGTGAAGGTGCTCGACACCCACGGCCGCTTTCTCGGCTGGGCCGCATGGAGCGGCGAATCGCAGATACGCCTGCGCTTTTGGAGCTTCGACGAGCGCGAAAGCATCGACCGTGATTTCTTCCACCGTCGCCTGAGCCGTGCCATGCAGTTGCGTGCCGGCATGGCGCAGGCGGGTGATGCCATGCGCCTTGTGCATGGCGAATCGGATGGATTGCCCGGGCTTATCGTCGATCGCTATGGCGACGTGCTGGTAGTGCAGTTGCTTTCGGCGGGCCCGGAAGCGTGGCGCGAGGTTTTGTGCGATGAGCTGCAGGCACTGACGGGTGCGCGAGCCATCTACGAGCGCTCCGACGCGGACGTGCGTGAACTGGAAGGCTTGCCGTTGCGCAGCGGGCTTCTGCGCGGTGACATGCCGCCCGTCACGGATATCACCGAGCATGGCCTTCGTTATCGCGTGAACGTGGCGCAGGGCCAGAAGACGGGCTTTTATCTCGACCAGCGCGCGAACCGGCAGCGCATCGGCAGCCTGGCGCGCGGGGCGGATGTACTGAACTGCTTCTGCTATACCGGCGGCTTTTCCCTGGCCGCCTTGCGCGGCGATGCGCGCTCGGTGGTGTCGGTGGATAGCTCCGGCGACGCGCTGGATGCCGCGCGCGTCAACCTGAGCTTGAACGACCTGCCCGCGGACCGTGCCCAATGGGTGGAGGCCGATGTGTTTCAGTACCTTCGCTTGCTGCGCGACAAGGGGCAAAGCTACGACTTGATTGTGCTCGATCCGCCGAAATTCGCACCTACCGCGCAACACGTCGAACGCGCCTCGCGTGCGTACAAAGACATCAACCTGTGGGCGATGAAACTGCTCCGCCCCGGCGGCCATCTCGCCACGTTCACCTGCTCGGGCGGCATGACCGCCGAATTGTTCCAGAAGGTGGTGACGGGCAGCGCATGGGATGCGAAATCCCAGATGCAGTTGATCGAGCGCTTCACCGCCGATGCCGACCATCCCGTGTCGTTGAATTTCCCGGAAGGCGACTATTTGAAGGGGTTGTTGTTGCGAAAAGTGCAGTGAAAGCGGCAGCGACATGCTTGAAACACGGCTTGCGTAATAATTTGCGCGGGCCGACGCCGCATTGGGAGGCACCCGCTGGCGTTCTGATGCGCGATAAGCCCAGTTTGGTATTCTGTCGGCCCCGTGGTGTCGGCACCTTCAAGGCTGGCGGAGAGTCAGGCATGACCATGCGTACACGCGCTCTTTTGGCAACGGCAGTGTTGCTGGCCGGCTGTGCCAGCAACCCGGACATCGAGGTCAAGCATCGCGTTCCGCGCAATAGCACGGTGGCGGTGGTGATGTTCCAGGACTGTACCATCGCCCATCAAACCGACTGCGATGGGTCGGGGGCGCATGCCGGTGCGCTGTTCGCGCGCGTGCTGGCAGACAAGCCTGGCCTGCACACCGTCGCACTGCCCAGGCCCGTTGGGCCGAAGGTGCAGCTCAGCGACGATGCGGCGGTCGCCTATGCCAAGGCCAAGGGCTACCGGTACGTCATCAATGGCCAAGTGCAGGATTACTACCGCGCCGCGATGGTGGCCCTGCACCCCAGCCGCGTGGGCGTCACGCTGCGCGTGCTCAGCGTGAAGGACGCAAGTGCGCTGGCCAGCTATACCTACCAGGAAAAATCCACAGCACATATTTCGACGGCCGACGACATGCTGGAAGACATGGCCAAGCAACTGTCCAACGGCATCATCACCGAGCCAAAGAGCCGTCATCAGGGCGACTATATGTTTTACAAGGGCAATAATGGCTGAGCGTGACACGCCGTTCCAGGCTCGCGTGAGGCCCGCAGGAACCACATTGGCGAATGTCGAGGTACAAGGTTAAAGCATGAACAACATCGATGCCGGCTATCCGATCGGTCAGGCGGGGCAGCCTTGGGGCAGGGCGGAAAAGGAAGCGTGGCTGGCGCGGCAGGTTCGTCAGCGCAGCTATGAGAAAGACGTGCTGAGCGCGATCGATGGGTTGCGCACCCATTTGGACGTATCGGAATACGGACGGCTGGATTATGCGCAAGGCAGCTTTCCGCTTTTTTCGTTGCGCAGCCGCAACTGGCGCGATGCGCTTGCGGTGATGCTGGTGACCGGCGGCGTGCATGGTTACGAAACCAGCGGCGTGCACGGCGCGCTGCGTTTCGCGCAAGAACATGCGGCCCATTACGCCGAGCGCGCGAACATTCTGATTGCGCCGTGCGTCAGTCCGTGGGCGTACGAGCGCATCCAGCGTTGGAATCCCGATGCCATCGACCCGAATCGTTCGTTCCACGACAACAGCCCGGCGGGCGAGTCGGCCGCGTTGTTGCGTCTGGTGGCGCCCCTGCGCGGTCGCTTTTTGATGCATATCGATCTACACGAAACCACCGACAGCGATGAAGCGGAATTTCGCCCGGCGCTGGCGGCGCGCGATGGCAAGGTGTTCGAGCCTGGCGAGGTGCCGGACGGTTTCTATCTGGTGGACGATGAACATAACCCGCAGCCGGCGTTTCAGCAGGCGGTGCTGGCGGCGGTGTCAAAGGTGACGCACATTGCACCGGCGGATGCGAAGGGACAGATCATCGGCTCGCCGGTGGTGGCGCCCGGTGTGATCGAGTATGCGCTGAAGGCGCTCGGGTTGTGTGCCAGCATCACGGGCGCGCGCTATACGACAACTACGGAGGTGTATCCCGATAGTCCGCGTGCGACGCCGGAGCAATGCGTGCAGGCGCAGGTGGCGGCGGTGGGTGCGGCCATGGCGTTTGCGCTGGCGAACGGGTGAGGGTGTTTTTAGGGTGAGGGGGTGTGCGCCCCATGGAGCGATGCTGTCGGCCATATCCCGGCTATGGCTATTCCCTTGCGGCCATCGAGCCGATTCACCTGACCGCGCCCTGCATTGATTCGCGCGGTTGTTCACACCCTCACCGTCATTGCGGTGAACGTCGGAATGACGGTGAGGTGCTGGCGGGTGCTCAGGCGATAAGTGGCGTCTCCAGTCGACGCCTTGCGGTCAGTTGCAAGTGCGCGTTACCGGCGCAACACCATCGCCTTCGCGTATCTCGGCAAGCGCCGCGTCAATCTGCGCGATGACCCCGGCAAAGAATCGACTGATCTCCAACCGTTCCGATGTGCGGTGAGGGTGGGTACTTTCGATGGCGTCATCGCAGCGGATAACCTGTGCCATCTGCACCAGCATGGTACGCACTTCGTGCAGTTCGTCGTAGATATGTCGCGTAAGGAGATAGCGCCGCTCGTCGGCCGGCGGAAGGTTGTTTCTTTTCATGGCTTGGTCACACCTTATGTTGGAGCCCGATGCGGTTATCGCTGCGTACGCCGTCCAGCGCCCGGCCCATCAACGGGCGGGTCTCTATGGAAAAGTCATTGACGTCTGCACGGGTAAGCACCAGTGTCTGGTGGCCAGTCTCATGGATCTCATCGTTGTAGGCCGCCTGGGCCATCAAGGTCAGCCCGGTCCGGGGAGGGGGTAAATCCACGTAGTGGTCTTGCGACAGCACGTAAAGCCGCGGGCCGCTTGGGCCGCCATATACATCTTCCATGTCCTTTCTCCACGCGTTTAGGTCGCGCCGCGCATTGCACGCGGGCGCGATAGGGTCGCAGGAAAAATCCTGCTCGTTTTGTAGGAGTTGGCTGACTCCCAGTAGGACGAAAACCCTACATAGCTCGCCGTCGCGGGGGGAACGCGGAGGGGAAGTAAGGCGAATGCACCGCTGCGGGGGTACTTGGGCGTACGGGTGCCGTATGATCGAGCATAACCATAATCAACTCTCTGGTTTAGTTGGTGGTGGCCAGCGGATCGTTTGGGTTCCTACCCCAGGCGATCCGCGCCTTACTTCCATCATGTCGGGCGTGCCGTGGCCATCCAGCAAGATGGGCACGCCCGACATGCGAAAAATGGCACATATACCAGCGTCTGTATGTCGGACTGGAGCGATTGGTTGTGTTGGCATTCGCCTACACGGCGCAGGCGAACGCCTAGGCCGGTGCAGCGTTGCGATAGTCGCCAAAGTTCATGGCGATGGCGCTATCGACGGTAGCCGTTCAATGTGCCGCTGGAACTGCGTTAACGTCGCGCCGGTGAATTCAGGCCGGGCAACGTTGCGTGCGTGAGCGCATCAAACGTATTCGACGCCTTTGTCTTGATCGTAGGGATCTTCTTCTCCGCCGACCCATTGCCGCGCCAGCAGCGCGCCGAAAGCCTCGGCGGTCAGCGGCTTGCCCAGCAGGTAGCCTTGCACCTGGTCGCAGGCCATCACCTGCAGCTCGGACAGTTGCGAGTGGGTTTCCACGCCTTCGGCCACCACTTCCATGTTCAGCGAATGGGCGAGGGCGATGATCGCCGAGACGATGGCGCGGCCTTCGTGACCTTGCGCATCCAGGCCGCTGGTGAAGAAGCGGTCGATCTTCAGTTGCTTGACGCGGAAGCGTTCAAGATAAGCCAGGCTGGAATAGCCCGTGCCAAAATCATCGATCGCGATCTCGAACCCCGCCTGCTGGAAAGCCTGGATCATCTCCACCGTTTTGGGTGCGTCGTGCATGGCTACCGCTTCGGTGATCTCGAAGATGATCTGTTCGCAGCGCACGTATTCGTTCTTGACGATTTCGACCATGGTGTCGATGAGATCGGGTTGCGCCATCTGGCGCGGCGAGAGATTCACCGCCACCTTCATGTTCGCCAGCCCCGCGTGCTGCCAGAGGCGTATGTATCGGCACGTTTCGCGCACGACCCATTGGCCGATCTGCACAATCTGGCCGGAGCGTTCGGCCGCCGGGATGAATTCCGATGGCATCAGCAAGCCCAATTGCGGATGGTGCAGGCGGATCAGCGCTTCGGCACCGATCAGTTCACGCGCATCGCCGCGGAATTTGGGCTGGAAGCGCAGCGAAAAATAGCCTTCATCCAGCGCCACGCGCATGGTGTTCTGAATGTGCAGCTCGCGCATGGCCGCTTCGTTCATGCTGGCTTCGAAGAAGCGCCAGGTGGCGCGGCCCGCGCGCTTGGCTTCGTACATGGCCGCATCGGCGTTCTTCAACAGGGTATCAGCGGTTTCGCCATCGCGCGGAAATAGCGCAATGCCCACGCTGGGCACCGCCTGGATAGGGTGCTCGTCGGCCCAATGGCCGCGGCTCATGCGATCGAGCACGTTTTGCGCCACGTCTTGCGCGTCGTGCGGCGAGGCGAGGTTTTCCATCAGCACCACAAACTCGTCGCCGCCGAGCCGGGCAACGGTGTCGCCATCGCGCACGCAGTGCTGCAGTCGTCGCGCGAAGGCTTTAAGCAGTTCGTCCCCGGCCGCGTGGCCGAGCGAATCGTTGATGGTCTTGAAACCGTCTATGTCCATGAACAGCACAGCGAACACTTCCTGCGCGCGCTTGGCGTTATGCACCACGGTCTCGATGCGCTCGACCAGTGCGCGGCGGTTGGGCAGGTCGGTCAACGCGTCGTAGTTGACCATGCGCACGATCTGGTCGTTGAGTTCGGTGACCGATCCGCTCAGCAGCGCGGTCCTTGCATCAAAGCGCGAAAGAACCAGGGTGAGCGTGAGAATGGCGAAGGTGAGCACGCTGATGATGGCGGCAAGCCAATGCGCATCGACGCCATCGGCGGCCCCGCAAATGGAACCCGGTGCAAAATCGGCGGCCGCCATGCCGGTGTAGTGCATGCCGGTGATCGCCATGCCCATGATCAACGCCGCGCCGGTGCGCTTGGCGATAATGTAGTGCTGGCGCGCGTCGCTGAGCGTTTGCGCGATCCACAGTGCCGCTGCCGACGCTGCGATGGCAATGACGATCGAGGCGGCGAACAACCACGGGTCGTAGGTGATATCCGGCGACATGCGCAACGCGGCCATGCCGGCGTAATGCATGCCCGCAATGCCCAGGCCCATCAGCACGCCGGCGATGGCGATCCCGCCCAGGCCCAGCCGCGAGCGCGTAGCCACATACAGCGCAAACCATGAAACGAGTATCCCGATCAGCAGCGAGCCGGCGGTGATGGCCGGATCGTAGCCGAGCGGAATCGGCAGCGAAAACGCCAGCATGCCTACGAAATGCATCGACCAGATACCCACGCCCATGGCCACCGCACCGCCGGCCAGCCACTTATGCCGCCAGGCGGCGTGCTTGAGCAGGGCGATACGGCCCGCAAGATCCAGCGCCGTGTAAGAGGCCAACGTGGCCACCATGAGCGAGACCGCCACAAGCAAAGGGTTATAGGTACTTGGCATAGTCACGGTGGTGGGTGGGTATTGGCTTGCAGTAGAACGTATCGGCATGGCGCCGTACGCACTGAAGGCACAGGCCGTTTTGGGCACTCGCAGGCGGGGCGGGCGGCATAAACTGACGCAAATGGACAGTTTGCCGTCGCGCCGTTCACGCAAATCGAGTCACTCCCGATGGTTTGCAAAGGAAGGGCCAGCGCGCAGGCGAGAGGGCAAACCTGAACGAAGCTAAGCCCGGCGCCCCCGTGAAGGCCCTGGACCGCGGATGCCCGGTAGCGGAGAAGCCAGGAAAACTATGCCGGGCGGTTCACAGGCTTGTTCTGCGGCTGCGGCTCTCCGTCAAGGGAAAGCTGGATCTGCCGCGCGGACGTGTCGGCATTGCCTTGGGTCATCTCGTAAGACCTGTTGAAGTTATTGGTCGGAAACCATTGCCAGCGCGGTTCGAAGTTGTTGCGATTGCTTGGATCGTCAGGGTCGAGCGCATTGTCCGCATGGCCCGGATCATCGACGGGAGTAGCTGGTGCTTTGATCATCGTGTAGATCGGGTAGCCGTTGGCGAGGCCGTGGCTACCGAGCCCACCGATCGCGCCGCCGATGGTGCCGCCGCGAGTGCCGCCGATGGCCTTGCCAATGGCGCGGCCGACAGGATGAGCGACTCTGGACGCACCAAGGGTGACTACATCGAACGCCGCCGAATAAACTGCGTCACTCTTTTCCGATTTCGTCTTTGCGAAAAGGCCTTTCAGTGCCCCCGGGGCCAGTGGTGGAAGGGGCATGTAGTTCACCAGCCTATAGAACTTCTTGTTGTTGATATCTGTCCTGGACGTGATATCGAATTGCGCATCTTCTTTGTCGTGCCGCTGGTTGATGGCGAGCAGGCCGCCGAAGGGATCGCGATGCATCTCCTTGTCCTGGGAAAACGGGTTGCTCCGTACGTTGCGCAGCCAGTGGCCGGCCTGGCCCCAATACGTTTCGGTGCCTGAGCCCAGCGCCGCCATCACCCCATAGGCATCCGATCGGCCGCCGGCATCGTTTTGCGAAAAATGCTTGACGGCAAAGAAGGTCAGCGCGTTTTGGGTGGCTTCATTGAAGTGCTTGGCATCGACAAATTTTTTCTGCCAATCTTCCGGGCTTTTGTATGAGGTGATCGGCGTTTTCTCGCCGCGCAGATAATTGAGCGTGCGGTCCTTGCCGACAATGACGAGGCCGTCATTGGATTGATATCCGGCGATTTCCAAGGGATAGACCTTGGGCGGATCCTTGTCGTTGGGATCGGGGTTGAAGGCACGCTTGGCCAGTGCATAGCTGTCTTCATCCAACAGCCCCAAGGCGTACTGCTTGTCGATGCCCAGGTTCGCCTCGGTCTGGGCGATGTTGCGCATGGCTTCATGGTTGCCGGGGTCGTTGTAAAACTCGTCGATCTTGTTGGCGTAATAGTCTTTGAAGTCGAGGCCGCGTCTGGCATCGGTCAGCGCGTCGAAAAAAGCCTGGGGATCGATCACATCTTTTTCATCGGCCGCCGATTGATTGGGGTCACTGCGGGTGGAGATGTGAAAGCGCCCGGATTTGGAATCGACGAGCTCGTACAAGTTGTTATACGAAATTTCCGATAGTGGCGTGGAGCGAACGAGTTTGCCCACGCCCACTTGTTCCTTCACGGGTGGGAACTTCGAGCCCGCAGGGTTGGGCCTGTCCCGGGTGATGGCTTCATACTGGTTGAGATACGTCGCGTCTGGATCGATGTCGATGCCAAAGTTGGATTGGATGAATTGCTTCATGTATTGGGTGGATGCCGCGTGATAGGAGGGCATCTTCGAGGTGATTTGATCCTTCATCGCATTCAATGCATCGTCGCGCGGATCAAATTCCTCCGGGTCGAGCGCGTTCGCGGCCGTGGGCGCTATCGAGCCCACGTGAACCTGTGGCGGGTCCGGCGGGAGCCCGTTGTCCACGGGCGCGTCGCCGGTGCTGTTGCCCGATGGCGTGCTGGATCCGCTGCTGAGGTCGGCGTTGCCGGTTTTCGCGGCCGTAAAGGGGTTGATGCTTGCCGTCACCGCGGGACCGGGCTGCGGGCGGGGCGATACGCCATACGCGGAAGGTGAGGGCGCATCGTACGACGTGCTGGCCAATGGCTGGGTCGTAGGGGATGGCTGGGCAATGGAATTCATGGCAATCGCACTCCTCATGTGATGTCACCAGGTCATGGCCGAGCCATGCGCATGGTGTTGCCGCATCTTAGATAGTTGCAAAAGCAACGCGGCCATAAGCATGTGCCGCCAGTGTGGTGTCTCCTGCTTCATGCTGGGGTGAGATGGATGCTTTTGTTGGACACACGTTACGGATACGTCTATGCCACGCATTACCTTTCCCCATGCCGTTATCCATGAGCCTGTCGCAGACACGAATGCGCGTACGTCGCCAAGCGATGAAGGCGGTGGCCACATTGCGCCGGTATCGGTGACGCCGCCCGAAGCGTTCGGGTTTGTCGCACGTCCAGCGGGAGCGACATCACGCGCAAGGCTTTCCTATTCGCAAACGCGCAGTTTGCAAACACCCAGTCCGCGCATGTTCGATGCGCGTACGCCAAGTCCACCGACGCGAAGTCCACGGGAGCGAAGTCCTCATACGCTGGCGCCATCGCAGGCAAGGCCCGACGGGCGAGGCGAGCCGGTGCTGGAAAACAGGGGCTTGGATGAGCTGCTGGCAGAGATAGCGGATGAATATGATCTGCTTGACGCCACCCATCCATCTCGTGGTACAGGGAACGATGCCGTTCCTCACGCTGGAACAGGTGTAACGCAATCTGATCCGCCTGGCTCCTTGGCGAATACGTCAGCCGCATCCTCGTCGCAAGGGCTACTGCGGCGCATATCGCTAGATGAGGTGATGGCGGACGAAAGAGTCGTGTTCACCCCTGGTGGAGAGATTGACCTCGGCCATTTAAGGCCGTCGTTCCTGTTCCATGGGGAAAGGTTACCTTTTGATCGATTGACAACATCCGCCGCCGCGCACTGCAATGAGAGTCGAGCTTTCGTGAAAGAACAGGTGGCATCGGTCCTGGAACGGAGTGGATATCGCATCGAAAACAGGGGCGCATCGTCAATAGCGCCACTTCGTGTAACCAACCCCTCCAGCGGTAAGTCATTCACGATTTTACCCCGGCTCACCAGCAACTTCAGGCCAAACATATCGGGGCGCAGGTACGTGATGGATCCGCGCGTGGACATGATAGCGATAGTGAAGTTCAGACACTCTGATAGGAGAACGCTGGAATCGCTATACCTTGTTCGGAGCGCAGGCCGTTTAGCGGCGTAGTGCATTGGCTTGCATGGATGCGTGGCCGTTTTACAAAGCCGCCGGACATGCCTGCCAGGTTGCCATCACCCGCCATGCGATCTCGGCGGCATGACTACCCTCTGGTGGGTAACGCACAAGCACCTTCGAGCGTCGCCAGCTTCAAATCATGCGCGAAGGTACGCACTGATGCCGTCGCATAGGAGTCCTTTATATGCCCAAGATCCCCACCTACCACGGTTTTGGTGTTCCGCATGAAGAGGTTGTTGAAACGAGTGCGCACACATCGCCAAGCCACGAAGGGGGTAGTCGCATCGCGCCGACGTCGGTGACACCACCCGAAGCATTCGGGTTTGTTGCCCGTCCTGCGGGGGCGACATCACGGTCAAGGCCTGCGTATTCATCTACGCGCAGTCTGCAAACACCCAGCCCGAGCATGTTCGATGCGCGTTCGTCCAGTCCACAAGCGCGAAGTCCAGACGGGCCAAGTCCGCACATGCCGATGCCATCACAGGCGATGCCCGGCGCGCGAGGCGAGCCGGCGCTGGAAGACAAGGGTCTGGACGAGCTTCTGACAGAGATAGCGGATGAATATGATCTTCTTAATACCCCACGTCCATCTGGCAATGCAGGGAATAACGCCGTTCCTCCCGCTGCAAAAGGCGTGACGCAAGCCGGCATCTCTGGCACGTCGGCGAGCGCGTCCGCCGCATCCTCCTCGCAAGGGCTCCGCCAGCGCATATCGCTAGAGGAGGTGATGGCGAATAACGTTGCAGCGTTCACTCCGAAGGGAAGTGTTGAACTCGACCGTCTACGACCATCGTTTCATTTCCGTGGGAAAAGTCTACCCTTTGATCGGGCGACACCAGCAGGCACCGCCAACTACATTGATAACCGACTTTTCATAAAGGAGCAGGTGGCGTCGATCTTGAAAGATAACGGATATCGGATCGATGACATGGGCGTATCGGTGATGGATCCACTTGTTGTAACCGACTCCGTCGGCGGAAAGTCATTCGGCATTTTACCCCGGCTCACCAGCGATTCCAGACCAAACATACTCTATGGCAAGTACACGCTGAATCGACGCGTGGACATGATCGCGATAGTGACGTTCGGTTATTTCGATAAGACGACGCTGGGCTCGCTATACCTTGTTCCTCTAGTAACGTAGCGACGTGGTTTGTTGTCTTGCATGGATGCGTGGTTTTTTAGGCCGCCAGACGCGCGGACAGGGAGCCGTTGCATGCTTGGTGGAAGCGGTGACAGGGCTACTGTCAGGCAAGTAACGCACGAGAACCTTCGAACGCGACTAGCTTCAAGTCACCCGCGAAGGTACGCGCTGACATCATCGCAATGGAGTCCTTGATATGCCCAAGATCCCCGTCATTCATGGCTTTGGCGTTCCGCATGAACCGGCTGCCCATGCGAATGAGGCCCGGTCGCAATCCCGTGAAGGCAGCGGCGCCGGCCCGATCGCGCCGGCTTCGGTGGCACCGGCTGAAGCGTCCGGGTTTGTCTCGCGACCGGCGGGATACGAGCTGATGCCGCATCTGTATATGGGTGATTCATTCAAACCCGTGACCTTTCAGGGTTTGGAAGGGACCTTCTATATCAAGGGTCGATCGACCCCGACCGGGTTTTACGCAGACGGCAAGCGATCGCTTTGGACACGCGATCCTCGCACGGGCATCCAGAAGGAGACGTCGGCGAAAGCGCATTTGGATATCCATGGAGAATGGGTGCTCGATGAAGCTCCAGCGCCACCGTCGGCCCCGGCCCACCCAGAAGCCGGCCCGTCGCGTGCGCCGTCTTCACGGGCAACGATCGATGTACCTGTTCCGCACTTCTTGGAGGACGTTATGCGAAACGTCTTTTTCAATGACAAGCCGACGACCATCTCGCTTGACGGATACCCATCCGTCCACCCTTTTAGTGGCCAAAAGCTGCCGTCGCGTCCCCCGGCTGTGCCGTCTTTCATACAGAACAGGCTTCCGGAAAATCATGCGTATGCAATGAACGAAGTTGCATCGTTTTTTTTACGGGAAGGTTATAGGGTAGAGAAGCGCGCTTCAGGGATACATGTGGACTATCTTGAGGTGACCAATCCGAAGACGGGCGTTCGGTTTCCGGTTTACGTCAAGCTCACCGCCAGTGGTCGGGCCAGTACTCTCAAAGGCCTGCAACACCATGCCTCTTACTTGATCGCGGCGGTGAGGGCCAGCCAGGAGGGGACGATACATACGCTTTATTTCGTTCCTATCGGTCGCAGCGCCGAACAAGGTGGCTCCGTTGCCGCGACGCTGGGGACGTAAGCGTTTGAGTGACGTGGCAGGTTAAAGACGGTAAAGCCCTTGCGTTGACCGAGAAACTAGAAGCCGCTGTGCGACCTTCAAGGTATTGCCACAGCCGGTTTTATGGGTCGTGCCGGTGCGACGGCTACGCCGCGTGACTCCCTCCCGTACAGGAAAGGGGGGCGGCGCTTCGCACTGGCCGCCAGGCCGCGTGGTGTAACCGGCCCGCCCTGCAAGTAGGAAGAGGCGGTTACGGTGCGTATGTCGCCTCCGCCTCGCCGTCATTCCACTGATTCGCCTCCAAACCGTTGCCTCACCGCCGTGGCGGTGAGGTGCGGTGGCGTAGCTTGGCACGTGGTTACGTAAGCAGCTATCCAAGCAGATGCATATCTGCTTGGTGTGTTTCCATCCATGTCACATCTGGCGTTGCGCGCCGACGCTGTTGTCCTTGCGTATACCGTCCAGCGCCTTGCCAATCTGCGCGCTGATTTGCGCGAAGAACCGATTGATGTCGCAACGATTGAGCATCCGCCGCAGATGGCTCTCCTCGATGTCCTCATCGCTGTAGGACACCTGTGCCATCACCACCAATTGCGTCTGAATATCGCGTAGCTCGTCGTAATCCCTTTTTGTCAGGACGTAAAACTGCTCGCCATTCGATTTTTCGTGCATGCCTTCCATGTTTTTATCCTCGCGTTTATTGCCCAAGCCAATTCTTTGGCCCGATGCCGTTATCCTTGCGCGCGCCATCCGGCGCGTGATCCATCTGCATGCTGATCTCCATGGAAAAATGGTGGGGTATGCAGTGACTAAGCGCCGGCCGTTGCCGGCCGGTCTCGCGATTCCCGCCAGCGCGGGCTAGCGTTGTCCAGGAGTGGCGCCAATCCAGGTCATTGTTTTGCGGCGACGCATCGTGCTGCGGATCGGCCGGCGCGTGGTACGCCTCCCTCATGTCTTTCTCCATGCGTTCAGGTCGCGCTGCGCATTGCAAAAGGTTGAAAAAGGGAGTGCGGGAAAAAGTCCTGCTCGCTTTGTCGGAATCGGCTGACTCCAAGTAAGACGAAATACCTACGTAACCCGACGTCACACGGGGAGCGCAAAGGTGAAGTAAGGTGAATTCACCGGCGCGAGGGTACGCGGGCGTGCAGGGTGCCGTATGATTGAACCTAACCATGATCAACTATCCTTCGACTTACGTTGGCGGTGGCCAGCGGGTCGCCTGAGCTGTCATTGCGGCGATCCGTGCGTGCTTCAGGTCATGTCGGGTGTGCCGAGAAACGCAACATCCCAGGGAGCATGGGCACGTCCGACAACGTAGAGTCGCATAGCTGCGATGAGCTGTATGTCGGACTCGGGCGATTCGTTGTGTTGGCCTTCGCCTACATACGGCAGGGGAAAGCGCTCAACAATAAGCGCGAATACCTCACGTTTTTCGTCAAAATGCGCGATTGCGCCGCTGCGCAGATGGCGGCGCGCCTAACCGGGTGACCCACGATCGCAGCGCCCGGCCGCTAGCCTTCTCGTTGCGCATGCGCCCAAGGCGCCAAGTTGCACGTCTCGGGTGCGTCCGAGCGTGTTGTTTGGTTGCGGGGCGGCCGGTATGCGTTGCGACGCCGATGTGCGTCTTTCAATAAAGCGGGAGCATGCTGCATGCCATTCATCAAAGGCATACGCGAATTTTTCGGCCGCGTCACGGCCGAGCCGCCGCGGGCAGTCGTGGATGACGCCCATGCCGCGCCTACGCCGGTGTCGGTGACGCCGCCGGAAGCTTCCGGCTTTGTTTCCAGGCCGGCCGGGTATGGCATGGGGAGTCACCCCCGCCTTGGCGCCACTGCCGCACCTGGCACAAGCCGCGCGCCTGTGACTTTGGGACATTCCACCACGGGCGCACAGCTTTCCGCACACAGTGCCGGCGTACCGCCGTGGAAGGAATATCACGTGCCAAGGCCGTATCGCCCACTGTTATTGACATGGATACGCCAGCATGGCCTCGATGCGCCCGACACCACGCCGGTGACACCAGAACAGAAAACCGCGCTCGATCACGTAGCGCGGCGACAGCAGGCGCTGATGGACGATGCGGCACGTGATTTTCCGCACCGGCAGGCAGCGGCGCGCAAGCGCGCGATGCCGGATATCCCGCATGACGCATCCGCCGATGACATTATCCGCGCGCTCTACAAAACGTCCGACGGACTGGTGGTTGGCGAGGATCACGCCAATCCGGTCACGCTGAAGTTTCTGATCGATAACATGCCGAGTCTGGCCAAGGTGGGCGTTAAGACGCTCTACGCGGAAGGGTTCCCCGCCGATCTGGAGGGCGGCTACCTGAAACGGTTTTTTTCGTCCAAGAATGCGCTGATGCCCCAAGCCATGAAGCGAGCGTATCCGGTGGGCGAAACGTCGCTGCTTTCCCACAAGTATTCACCCACCAACCTTTTGTATACCGCGCGAGCGTATGGCATTGAAGTGATTCCCATCGACCTCTTGGCTGCGCAAATGGGATGGCGGGGTGCGCCTCATCCAAGCGTTACCCACGCCATGCATGAGCGCGGAATCATGATGAACCAATACGCGCAAACCGTAATCAACGCGCGGCAGGCCGATTCCCATGCCGGGAAATGGGTGGCGTGGATGGGCAACGCGCACGTCAATACGTTCGACGGCATACCGGGCGTGGCCGAGCTGACGGGGGCGATCGGCATGAATGTGACCGAGGCGCCGCCGGGTGCGCCCTCGCGTATCGAAAAGATCGTCCATGCGGACGCGGCGAAGCCGGATACGCCGCAGGAGACCGATTACAGCCTGACGATGCCCATGGCGTGACATCGCCGCCGCCCGTTCGATGCTGATGCCAGCTCGCGCGTTGAGGCGATGGCAGCGGAGCGGTGTCGATGCAAGCGGCGGGGTGGTGCGGCCCGGGTAAAGCGGCCATCGGGTATTTGCTATCGACAAGGTCAGGTACCGCTTGGCTGGCGTGTCTTTGCCAAAGCGGCATCGGTTTCACTTATCCTGATGGCTGGGCCGCCTTGGGGGAATGCGATCCCGTTTGCGCCGGCCGCGCGTATCAAGGAACAACAACATGCTTGCCCAAGGATCGTTGCCGGGTCTGGGCCCGGCCATTCCCATCGATCGCCTGTATCTGGCTGTTTTTCCCGATCCCGTCTACGCCGCGCGTTTTGAGACCTTCGCCGCCAGGCATCTGGCCGCCCGCGGGATGGAAGGCAAGCCGGTGGCAGCGCGCCGGCTGCACGTCACGCTGTTCCACCTGGGCGACTACACCGAACTCCCGCCCGGCCTGGCCGAACACGCGGCCGAGGCACTGTCGCATCTGGTGTGCGAACCGTTCACCATTCGCTTCGACCAGATCGGCAGCTTCGGCCCGCGCCAGGCGCAAGGCGATTTCGTACTCAGCGGCAGCGGCGGCAACGAAGCCTTGCATGCCTTGCACAAACAGCTTGCCACGCATTTGCGCGCGGCCGCGTTGGGTGCGCACGCCAAGGGCTCGTTCACGCCGCATATGACGCTGGCCTATAACAAGCCTGCGGTGCCGTTCCAGCATATCGAACCGGTGGTGTGGCCGGCGCACGAGGTGGTGTTGATCCATAGCCTGCTCGGCAAGACGCAGCATAGACGGCTGGCCGATAAATCGTTGCGCTGAAGAAAACGGGTACGCGCAGCGGGGCGTGATCTGCAAGGTTTCCCGTCGCAAACGGACGCATGATGGTGCCGAGCGCGCTCAGCGCTTTCGCAATGGATCGAGCAGCGGCCGCAGTCCGTTGTGGTCCAATTCCAGCATCAGGGCCAGCAAGTAGCCCAATTGCCCGGGCGGAAAGCCCTTGCGGGCGAACCAGGACAAGTAGGCGCTGGGCAGGTCGGCGATCAGGCGGCCCTGGTATTTGCCAAACGGCATGGTGACGGTGACCAGGCGCGGCAGGTCTTCCGGTTTCATGTTGCAGTGCACTCCGGCGGGGGCAAGCGCGATTTTATTAGCCATCGCGCGGGAATCGGCTAGGATTCGAAACCAGGGGACACTGGGGACAAGGCATTGGTGAAGGACGAGTTGCGCCTTGCGCAAGGCGCCGAGTGCGTGCGTCAAAGGGCGGCCTGGCTGATGGCGTGGCTGACGGCGTGGCTGGTGGCTGGGCTGGCTGTGCCGATGCCTGCGCTGGGCGCTACCGCCCAATACAGCATCGGACCTGCTCCGGCATGGGTGGTGCCGGTGGCGCCGGGTGTCGCCAGCGCCGGGCAGGCCGGGCAGAACAGCGAGGGCGAGATTTACCTGCTGTCGGACACGCAGAGCCTTGCCGACGACGCACAACGGGTGACGTATCACCGCGTGGTCAGTACCGCGGTCAATGCCAGCGGCGTGGACGCGGTGGCAAACATCGACATTCCGTTCGATCCTTCTTACCAGTCGCTGGTGCTGCACGCGATCAACATCGTGCGGCATGGTCGGGTGATTCCCAAGCTCGCCACCGCGCGCATTCAGGTGATCCAGCGGGAAACCGAGCTGGAGGCGCGGATCTACGATGGCACCAAGACCGTCAACGTTTTCCTGGACGACGTTCGCCCGGGCGATACGGTCGATTATTCGTACAGCAGGATCGGTCGCAACCGGGTATTCAAAGGCATCGATTTCGGCACCGTGCTATTGCAGTTTGGCACGCCCGTGGCGCGCATCCACGTGCGCCTGCTGGTGCCGCAGAGCAAATCGATAAAGTTTGCCGCTGCCAACACCACGCTCAAACCGGTGGTGCGCGAACACGACGGACGCCGCGATTATCTCTGGGATGTGCGTGATGTGCCGGGACAGACGGTGGAAGAGGGCGCGCCGGACTGGTACGCGCCTTATGCGCAGATCGCGTGGAGCGAATTTGCCGACTGGGCGGCGGTGGCGCGCTGGGCGCAACCGCTTTACCAAGTGCCCGAAAGCCTGAGCCCGGCGTTGCAGGCGCAGGTGGACCGCATTGCCAAAAGTCAAACCGCACCGGCTGCGCGCATGCTTGCGGCGCTGCAGCTGGTGCAGGGCGAGGTGCGCTATCTGGGTGTGGAAATCGGCCCCAATTCGCAGGCGCCCAATGCGCCGGCCCTGGTGTACGCGCGCCGCTTCGGCGATTGCAAGGATAAAACCCTGCTTACGCTGACCTTGCTCAAGCATCTAGGCATCGATGCGCGCGCGGCCCTGGTCAACACCGACCTGCAGCGTGGCCTGGCCGATGCGCTGCCCGCGCCGGGCATGTTCGATCACGTGCTGGTGCAGGCACGCGTCGATGGCAAGGTGTGGTGGCTCGATCCGACCCGCTTCACGCAGAAGGCCGATCTGGATCACCTGTTTCAACCCGACTATGGCCCGGCCTTGATCGTCGATCCGGCCACGCAAGGCCTGACGCCGATGCGCCATGCTGATCCGGCATCGGCGCGCCGCAGCTTGAGCGTGACGTTCGATGCCAGCGCCGGTTTCGACAAGCCGGTGCGCTACACGGTGCAAACCACCACCACCGGCGAGCCGGCCGAAGCGCTGCGCGCGACGCTGTCCACGACCAGCCTGGCGCAAGTGCAGAAGAACTACATGAACTTCTATGCGGGCGATTATCCGCACATCACGGCGGCGGCACCCCTGCGGGTACGCGACGACGAGCCGGACAACCGTATCGTCACCACCGAAACCTATGCCATCGCCAACATCGCCACGCCATCGGACGACGGCAAGGGGCACGAGGTGGACATCCACCTGCCCGACATCGTGCAACTGCTCAACGATCCGGTCGCGACGGTGCGCAAATCGCCGCTGCTGCTGACCTATCCGCAAGACGTAAGCCAGCAGACCGTTGTTCTGCTGCCGGAGGATTGGCCGATCAAGCCTGTTTCCACCATCATCGACGATCCTGCGTTCCGCTTCGAGCAGACCGTGAAACTCGATGGCTTGCATTTGATCATCACCGATCACTACCAGGCGTTGAGCGAGGAGGTGTCGGCGAAAGACATGCCCCGCTACGTCGGCGATCTGGCGCGCGCGCGCAGCATCGCCGGCTACGAGCTGACCTGGAGCGATGTGGCGGCAACGCCAACCCCGGTTGCCACCGCCAAGGCCACTGGGCTGGATCGCATGAACTGGCCGTTGGCATTGTTGGCGGCAGGCATGCTTGGATGCAGCGCGTGGCTGGCGGCGGTGGCTTATCGCTACGACCCCTCGCCGCGCGGGACGGCCGATCCACGCTGGGTCGGCATCCGCGGCTGGCTGATGGTGCTGGCGGTGGTGGTAGCGATCAAGCCGCTGATGTTTATCGGCGCGCTGAAATATCTGGCC
>NZ_DATJTC010000012.1:0-8436 GCF_035503745.1 Dyella sp. | reverse complement strand
GCATGCAGGATCATTGGCGCCGGGTGCTCCAAGCGATGGTATCGGCCGATGGCTTGGCGCGTGAGGTGTGGGAGATCGATCTGCTCGGCGAGCAGGAGCGCCGGCAAGTGCTCGCCACCTGGAATACGACGGGCCGTCCCTACGAGCGCAACCAGGGCCTGGCTGCGCAGTTTGCGCTGCAGACAGACCGCCACCATGAACGCGTGGCGGTGGCGTACGGCGCCGACACGCTTACTTATGCCGACCTGGACCATCGCTCCAATTGCCTGGCGCGGTATCTGCGCCGACACGGTGTAGTGCGGGGCAGTGTGGTCGGTCTCGCGCTGGAACGTTCAGTGGATCTGGCGATCGCGGTGCTGGCGATCCTCAAGGCGGGTGGCGCGTATCTACCGCTGGATCCGGCGTATCCGGCGGAACGCCTGCGCTACATGCTGGAGGATGCCGATGCGGAGGTAATCGTCGGCTACCAAGCCACGGCGCCGGATGTAGGCAACCGCATCCGCGTATGGCTGGATGAGGTAGCGACAGCGGCGGCGATCGCACGCGAATCGGATGAGGCGCTGGTGCCGATCAGCGGTGGCGACGACCTGGCGTGCGTGCTCTATACCTCCGGCTCGACCGGGCGCCCCAAGGGCGTAGGGATCGAGCAGCATGCGGTTACCCGTCTGGTCCGACATACGGACTATATGCAGCTGGATGCCGACGACCGGGTCGCGCAGATTGCCACGGTGTCCTTCGATGCTTCGACGTTCGAGATCTGGGGTGCGCTGCTCAATGGAGCCCGGCTTGAAATCGCCCCGCCCAAGCTGTTTTCGCCGCAGGATATCGGTGCCTTTATCCGCGAACGCAAGATCAGTGTGATCTTGCTGACCGCCAGTCTGTTCCGCTTGGTCGTGGATCAGGTACCCGAGGCGCTGTCGGACTTGAAATACCTGTTTTCCGGCGGCGACGTGCCGTCGCCGCCGCATGTGCAAAAGGCTGCCGGATTGTTGCGAAACGGCCAGATGGTCAACGCCTATGGCCCGACCGAGGCGACCACCATCGCCTGCACCTACCGGGCAGCTGCAAGTGATGTCTACGTGCGCAGCACACCGATCGGCACGCCGATCACCAATGCGCAGGTGTACATCCTGGACGAGCGGATGGCGCCGGTGCCGTTGGGTGTGCATGGCGAGCTATATATCGGTGGCGGCGGCGTGGCCCGCGGTTATGTCAATCGTCCGGAACTGACCGCCGAACGCTTCGTACCCGATCCGTTCGGTGCGCAAGGCGCACGCTTGTATCGCACGGGCGATATCTGCCGCTACCGTACGGACGGGCAGATCGAGTTCATGGGCCGGCGCGATCACCAGGTGAAGATCCGCGGTTTCCGCATCGAGCTGGGCGAGGTAGACGCATTGCTGCGGCAGCATCCAGCGGTACGCGATTGCGTGGTGCAGGCGAAGGACGTACAGGGCGACAAATGGCTGGTGGCCTATGTCGTCGTGGGCGAAGAGGCCGGCGTGGCCGAGCTCAAGCGCTATCTGCGCGATCGCGCACCGGACTACATGGTGCCGGGCCAGTTGCATCGGGTCGAGCGCATTCCCTTGAACGCCATCGGCAAGATCGACCGCGCGGCGCTGCTAGCTATGGAACAAGAGGATCCGGCCGAGGCGCTCGATGCACCGTCGAGCGATATCGAGGCGATCGTCGCCAGGATATGGTGCGACTTACTGGAACGGCCATTGGTCGGCATCCACCAGAATTTCTTCGACCTGGGCGGCCATTCGTTATTGCTGATCAGGATGCAGAACTTGCTGGAGCGCGAGTTCGGGCAGCCCATCTCCGTCGTCACGCTATTTCACTACACGACGATCCAGTCGCTAGCCGCCTATCTCGCGCATCAGGACGCTTCCGCGCCGGATAGCAACATGGCCGCCAGGGCAGCCAAGGGCATCGACCGCCTGAGAAAGCAAAGCGGCTTGATCCGCAAGGGTAGCTACAGCTCTGTTGCGGAGGGGGAGTAGATCATGGAAGCGCAAGCTGCCACTGGGCTGGAGATCGCCGTGATCGGCCTGAGCTGCCGCATGCCCGGTGCGGGTAATGCGCAGGCTTATTGGGACAATCTATGCGGCGGAGTGGAGTCCATCACCTTCTTCGCGAACCGCGAAGAAGTACCGGGGTCAGCTCCTGGCTATGTCCCGGCACGTGGCGTGGTGAACGATGTCGACGCCTTCGATGCGGCGTTCTTTTCCATGACGCCGCGCGAAGCCGAGCTTACCGATCCGCAGATCCGCATCTTCCTGGAGGCCGCGTGGGAGGCGATGGAATCGGCGGGCTATCCCGGCATGACACATGCGCAAAACGTGGGCGTTTTCGCCAGCATGAGCACCAGTAGCTATCTGGACGGCGTGAAGCTGGATACCAACAGCGCCCAGCATTACAAGCTGACGCTCGGCAACGAGCCTGGTTTTCTCGCCACCACGGTGTCTTATAAGTTCAATTTCTGCGGCCCCAGCATGACGGTCCAGACCGGTTGCTCCTCATCGCTGGTCGCGGTGCGCATGGCCTGCCTGAGCCTGCTCAGCGGCGAATGCGATATGGCGCTTGCCGGCGGCGTGTCGCTGAGTTTCCCGTTGCAGTGCGGCTATGAATTCCAGGAAGGAAGCATCCTGTCGCCGGACGGCCACTGCCGCCCCTTCGACCGCGCCGCCGCGGGCACGGTGCCCGGTTCCGGTGTCGGTACGGTCGTTTTGAAGCGTCTCGAAGACGCGCTGGCCGATGGCGACACGATCTATGCGGTCATCAAGGGTTCGGCGATCAACAATGACGGCGCCGCGAAAGTCGGCTACACCGCGCCCAGCGTGGACGGGCAGGTCGGTGTGGTGCGCATGGCCCACGCCGTGGCAGGCATTGCGGCCGATACCATCGGCTATGTCGAAGCCCATGGCACGGCGACCAAGCTGGGCGATCCGATCGAGGTGGCGGCGCTCACCGAAGCGTTCGCCATGCGTGACAAAACGAACGTATGCGGCCTGGGGTCGGTCAAGTCGAATATCGGACACCTCGATTCTGCCGCCGGCATCGCCGGCCTGCTCAAAGTGGTGTTGATGCTCAAGCACCGCAAGCTGGTGCCCAGCCTCCATTTCCAGGCGCCCAACGAAGCGCTGCATCTGCATCGCAGCCCGTTTTTCGTAACCACCGAGCTGGTCGATTGGCAAGCGCAAGGGCCGCTGCGCGCGGGACTGAGTTCGTTTGGCGTCGGCGGTACCAATGTGCATATGGTTCTGGAAGAAGCGCCGGGCAGGCGAGCCAACCGGCCGGCGCAAAAGTGGCAGCTGATTCCGGTGTCGGCACGCACGCCGGCGGCGCTTGCCGCGGCGTTGGCGAATCTTTCCAGCGGCATCGACGCGTCCTCGGCCAGCCTGGAAGAGGTGGCCTATACGTTGCAGGCGGGTCGAAAGGCATTCGAATACAGGCAGGCGATCGCTTGTAGCGACCTCCAATCCCTGCAGGCCTGGGCCGCATCTTCCACCACGGCGCCGGCGCAGCGAGCGCATGAAGGTGAGCACAAGATCGACGCGGTGGTGTTCGCCTTTCCCGGACAAGGTGCGCAATACGTGGGCATGGGTGAAAGCCTGTACCAGGACTACGCATCGTTTCGCGCGGATGTCGACCATTGCGCCAGCCTGCTGCGGCCGACGCTCGGCATCGATCTACGCAGCATCATGCATGGCCCGGTTACGCCCGAAAAAGAAGCGATGCTGGCGCAGACGCAATTTGCACAGCCGGCGCTGTTCGTTATCGAATACTGCATGGCCAGGCTGCTTATGCAACTGGGCATCACGCCGTCTTACTGCATCGGCAACAGCCTTGGCGAATATGTCGCCGCATGCCTCAGCGGGGTATTTACGCTGGAAGAGGCGCTCAGGCTGGTATCCGTGCGTGGCCGATTGATGCACGCCACGCCGCCTGGGGCGATGATCGCGGTTTCGATGCCAGCCAGGGAAGTCGAGGATTATCTGGCGGAAGGCGTTTCGATCGCCGCTATTCATCACGAGCGGCGCTGTGTCTTATCGGGCGATCCGCAAGCCATGCTGCACACCAGCCGGCGGCTGGAGGCGGCGGGCATCGCGCAGGTCCATCTCAAGACCACGCGCGCTTTTCATTCACCGCTGATGGACCAGGTGCTGCCTGACTTCGCGGCCGCCCTGGCCGATATCACGCTACGCGCACCTGCCATGCCCCTTATTTCATCGGTAAGCGGCGAATGGCTTAGCGATGCGATGGCGACCGATCCTGGATATTGGGTGAGCCACCTGCGTGCCCCCGTACTGCTCGCTCCCGCGTTCGAGAACCTTGCCGGGCAGCGGCAGTGCCGGGTGCTGGAAGTGGGGCCGGGACGATCGATGGCGAGCTTGCTCAAGCTGGCTGGCGGCACGGCGTTGGTTTGTCTGGGCAGCCAGCGTGAAGCGCCGCTGACGAGCAAGCATCTGTTGGACGCCGTCGGCCGGCTCTGGCTCGACGGGGTGTCCATCCACTGGCATGCGCTGCATACCCGTCGCCCTGGCCGGATTCCCTTGCCGACCTATCCCTTCCAGCGGAAACGGCATTGGGTGACGCGTGAAGAAAAAGCGCCAGTCAGCGAACGTCGCAACATGGCCGAAGCCGTGCAGCCGGTATCGAGCGCATACGGTAATGGCGAGGCGGATCGTATGCCCGGGCAGGACATAGATATCGAACAACTACTCCATCGCCAGCTGGAAGTGATCGAGGAACAACTGAAGTACCTGGATGCAACGTCATTCCCCCTCCCATGAACCGGGTCGAGGAGCGACGTACAGGCGTGTCGAAAATGAAAGCGAGCGAATCGGCGTTTACCGTGACATGAAGGATGTGGCTACATGAGTCTTGAACAGATCAAGCACGAAGTCCTGGCACGCATCAAGGACATCTTCGCCGAGGCCATCGGCGTGCCGGTCGCGGAAGTTTCCACATCGGTAAGCCTGATCGAGATGGGCGCCGACTCGCTTATTCTCCTGAGCATCAGCCGGCTGATCGAGGAGAGCTTCGGCGTCCGTATTCCTTTCAGGGTGTTTCTCGAGGATCTGATCGATATCGGCCGCATTGTGGCTTATCTTGCAGCACAGCCCGGGCTCAAGCCGCCTGCGTCATCGCGTGCGCCGAGCGAGCCCACGACAGTCATGCGCAATCCTCCGTCACCCACGCCGGCCGCGACGATGGCACAGCGTTCTGCGCCATTGCCGCCGACGCCACGGGCCACCGCCGTGGCCTCGTCCGCCACCGATTCATTGACGGCCATTTTTCAACGGCAATTGGAGGTCATCCATCGGCAGATGGATATCCTCAACAAAAGCGGCATCACCGCCGCGCAAACATCCAGGCCCGAGTACGCGACAGCGGGCGAGGCGGCATTGGCGGCGAACGATGTATTCGTCGAGCGCGAACCCGCGGACGCACCGATACCATCGGATGATGCGGCAGCCGCAGCGAATACCAACAAGCAGCCAATCACGCCTGCGCCTTTCGTGCCCTTGAAGGCGCCATCGAGGGCCATAGTTACCGGTTTGACCAAACATCAGAAGGAACATATCGGCGAGCTGGTCGACACGATCTGCCGCCAGGCGCCCCGATCGAAGGCCGTGATCCAGCAAGGACGCGCCACCATGGCCGATAGCCGTGGCATTTCCGGATACAGCCAGCAGTGGAAGGAAATGATCTTCCCGCTCGTGGCCGAGCGCGCCTTCGGTGGCCGTTTCGTGGATATCGATGGCAACGAATATATCGACCTGGCCATGGGCTACGGCGCACTGCTGTTCGGGCATACCCCGGCCTTCATGCTGGACGCACTGCGCCAGGATCTCGACAGCGGTTTGAAAATGGGGCTGGAGCGCGAGATCACTCGTGCCAACGCGCGGCTGCTCTGCGAACTGACGCAGAACGAGCGCGCGACGTTCCTCAATTCAGGCACCGAAGCGGTGATGACCGCCTTGCGGCTGGCGCGCACCGCAACGCGGCGCGACAAGATCGCGGTGTTCGAGGGCTCCTATCACGGGACCTTCGACGGCACGCTGGTGTCCAGGATGCGCTCCACCGGCGGCGCTTTCCACACCCGGCCGGCCGCACCCGGCGTGCTGTCGGGCATGGTGGATAACGTGCTGCTGGTGAAATACGACGATCCGGCATCCTTGCAGCTACTGAAAGACTCCATGAGCGAGCTCGCGGCGGTGCTGGTCGAGCCGGTGCAAAGCCGTCGACCGGACCTGGTGCCGCTGGATTTTCTGCGCGAGCTGCGCGACATCACCGCCGCGGGGGGTACCGCGCTTATCTTCGATGAAGTCATCACCGGCTTCAGGGATGGCCCCGGGGGCTTCCGCGCGCGCTCCGGAATCTGGGCCGATATGACGATTTATGGCAAGGCGCTGGGAGCCGGGTTGCCTGTGGCCGCGATTGCCGGGACAGCGCAATTCCTGGACGCGGTCGACGGCGGCCAGTGGGCGTATGGGGACGATTCGTTTCCCGAGGCGGGCTTGACGATTTGCGCGGGCACTTATTTCAAGCATCCGGTCATGATGTCCGCGGTGGCCTCGGTGCTCGAACATGTCGTACGCGGCGGCAGCAGGCTGACGCAGCAAGCCGACCGCCTCGCGGGCTATATAGCTAGCGAATTGAACCTTTTTTTCGAAGCCTGGGGCCTCCCGCTTGCCGTGGCCCAATACGCCTCGCTGTTCCGGTTTCTCTATGCGCCCGAGCATCGCTTTCTGGATCTACTGTTTTTCCATCTGCAGGCAAGAGGCGTCTACATTCCGGAAACACGTAACTGTTTCTTGTCCACGGCGCATACTGAAGAGGATGCGCGGACCATCGTGCAGGCGGTAAAGGACAGCGTGTTCGCGCTGGCTGCTGCCAAGCTGTTGCCCGAAGGGCGTTTCGCCTCGCCGCTACCGAAGGCGGCCGATCGCAGGGAGACCCTGGCATATCCGCTGCTCGACGCGCAGAAGCAGCTATGGTTTCTGGCGCAGGACGATGCGGGCGCGAACGCGGCCTACAACCAATCGATCGGCCTGCAAATTCGCGGCCCGCTGGATACCCAAGCGCTGTGGAAGGCCGTCAACCGCGTCATTGAAAGGCATGAAGCGTTGCGCTCGACGATCGATGCGAATGGTGACGCTCAGTCGGCCAGTTCGCAGGTCATGCTGCCACGCGCGCATGCGGATTTTTCATCGCTGCAAGAGGACGAGCGCGACTCCCGGCTGAGCGCGCGCATGCTTGAACTTGCCCGCATGCCGATGGACCTGGCGACGGGACCGCTGGCGCATGCCGAGCTGATCAAGATGGAAGCGAGCCGGCACGTTCTTGTGCTCACGGTCCACCATATCGTTATCGATGGCTACTCGATGGGCGTAGTAATCGACGAACTGCAGGCCTGCTATGCGGCGTTTGCGGAAGGTCGCAAGCCGATGCTGCCGGAGCCCATGCAATTTCGCGAATTCATCGGAGCCCAGCATGCCGCGGCCGGTGACGGGCCGCAGAGCAGTCGTGCCTATTGGGCGCGGCGCCTGGAAGCGCCACCGCTGCTGGAGCTGCCGCTGGATGGACGGCATGGCAGCGGCGATCGCTATGCGGGCGACGAAGTGGTGCTGGAATTACCTGCGCAGATTTGGAAAGACGTGCAGGCAGCCGCGACGACTTGCGGATGCACGCCATTTGCCTTGCTGTTCGGCGCGTTCAGCCTGTCGCTGCATGAATGGACGGGGCAGTCCGACCTGATCGTGGGCGTGCCGGCCGCGGGGCAATTGGCTGCCCGCAATCCTGTGCTGGTGGGCTACTGCCTAAATATGTTGCCGATTCGCACTCGCGTAGCAGGCACCACGGTGCTGCGCCAGTATCTGAAAGATTTGCAAGGGCATCTGCTTGAGGCCCACGAGCACGCCGATTATCCCTTTATGCGCATGGTGGAAGATGCGCGGCCGCAGCGCATCGCCGGCCGCTTGCCGCTGATCGAAGTCAGCTTCAACCTGGATCGCATGGCGCCCGCCCGCACGTTCGGAGCGGCGGCCGCCGAAGTCAGCGCGAATTTCAATGGCACATCGCCGTTCGATCTAACCGTCAATGTGGTCGAGCGGGCAGGTGAAGGCTTGCAGTTGCGCTGCGCATACAGTCTCCTGCTGCTCGAACGCTCCAGCGTGGAACGCTTTGCCTCCCGCTTTAAAGCGATGATCGAGTGCCTCGTCAAGGATGCTGGCCTGAGCTGGAATGCCGTATCCACGCTAAGCGACGAAGAACGCCGGCAGGTGCTCACCGCCTGGAACGCGACCGCCCGCCCGTACGAGCGCACGTCATCGATCGCCGCGCTGTTCGCGCAACAGGTGCAACGTCATGGTGATCGCATCGCGGTGGAGTTCGAAGCGGACACGCTGACGTATACGGAGCTGG
>NZ_DATJTC010000011.1:0-325586 GCF_035503745.1 Dyella sp. | reverse complement strand
TACGACTGGGTGTCCACGCGCATCGATGCGATCCCAATGAAGTACGGCCTCACGCCGCCTTCGTGCTGGATGTGCGCCTAGCTGTGCCCTTGCCTGGGCCGGCCCGACTGGAAGTAAGCTAGAGCCAATTCAACGGGAGGGGAAGCTTATGCACATCATCGGGTTGTTTGCGCTGATCATCACGATCATTCCGCTCTGGCGGATCATTTCCAAGGCAGGCTATAACGGCGCGTGGGCACTGTTGGCCATTGTTCCGCTGGTCAACCTGATCATGCTGTACGTGTTCGCATTCAACACCTGGCCGTCAGAGCGCTCGCAGCCGCAATAAGCCCGGTTGAAACGGTACGAACGAAAAGGGCGGCCAGGCCGCCCTTTTTAATCAGCGTACGAGGACGCGCATGGCACCCGATGCCAGCGGCCCCATTGCCGGTGTATCCCTAAGACGCATCGGCGCCTCGACCGCTCGCTGCGCGCACCGGCCGCCCGTTGACCCGGCAACGCGGCCAAGCCGGTCTGTGGTGTAATTTCCCGCCTGTGCCCCGATTTGCGTCCTGCTCCGTATGATTGTCCGTCCCCGCCCCAACTGGTTTCGTCTGCTGCTGGTGGTCCGGGGTTCGGTACTGCCGATGATCTTGCCGCAGCTTTTGCTGACGCTGGCGTTTTCGCTGGCGGTAACGCTGCTGCATGGCCATGTTTTCGTGTGGAAGGTCTCGCTGACCTTCGTGCCGTTTTCGCTGATCGGCCTGACCCTGGCGATCTTTCTGGGCTTTCGCAACAACACCAGTTACGCCCGCTATTGGGAGGCGCGGGTGTTGTGGGGTGAAGTGCTGAACGATGCGCGCTCGCTGGCGCGGCAGTCGCTGACGCTGGTGGACGCACAAGACGGCAGCAAGGTGTTTGTGCATCGGCTGATCGCTTTCGTGCATGCCTTGCGCCATCAGCTGCGCGGCACCGACCCGCAGGCGGACCTTGCACGCTGGCTGTCCGCCGATGATCTTGCCGGCCTGCACGACGCCCGCTACAAGGCGTCGGCCATCCTGCTGCTGGCGGACCAGTGGTTGCGCGACAGACGGCTGGACGGCCAACTCGCTGCGCCGCTGGCGCAGGCGATGCAGCTGCACATGGGACACCTGAGCGATGCGCTGGGCGGCTGCGAGCGCATCGCCAGCACACCCATTCCCTTCACCTATGGCGTGATCATCCATCGCACGGTCTATCTTTACTGCCTGTTGCTGCCATTTGGCCTGGTCGACTCCATCGGGGCGATGACCCCTCTGGTGGTTACCTTTATTGCCTACACGTTCTTCGCGCTCGAAGCGCTCAGCTCGGAAATCGAAGAACCGTTCGGCACCGCGCCCAACGACCTGCCGCTGGATGCGATGTCCGAAGGCATCGAGACATCGCTGCGCGAATTGCTGGGCGAACGCAATCTGCCCGCCCCGCCGCCACCGCATAACTACATCCTGACCTGACGCTGGCGACTGTCGCTGTCGCCAATCACGATGCTGCAGTTGCCATGGCGCTTGCGCATGCGCGCAATCTTCTTCGCGTGTTCGACCATGCATCGCTGCGACCCACTTTGAACGCCCATTCAAACTGGATGACTCCGTTGCACCGTTGAAATGCGTCTGGGCAAACACCGGAATGGCACTGTGCCGCCCCCTAACTCCCGCCTAATTCTCCAGCCGTATCGTAAGCACTGTCGGGACCGCCACCTCGCGGCCACTTCTGCTTGCGAATAAAACCCACCAACGGCTTCAAACCCATTACTGGAGAATCATCATGAAAAGAGCACTTATCATCGGCCTGGTTGTCGGCATCGCCATGAGCGCAGGTTGCGTCGCCATGGCCGACGCGCCCGCCCCCTATGTGGACATCGGCTTCCGTCACGGCAATCTGCGCAACGCGCAGGAAAACATCGTGCAGGCATGGGAGCTGGTTGACCAGGCGCAATACGCCAACGACTACCAGCTGGGCGGCCACGCGGCCCGCGCCAAGGAGCTGCTGTTCGAAGCGAACCAGGAACTGCGCATGGCCGCCACCTCGGCCAACCACCATGGCTATTGAGCCACGCTCGCCAAAGCGCACCGGCAAAACAGGGTGCCTTCGCTAAAACGAAGCGCCCTGTTGCCCCACACCGCCTGCTTTCCCCGTCATAACGCGCACGCTACGCGGCGCAAGCCAAACGCGTGGAGAATTACCATGAGCCATACCCACAACGCTTCCTCGTGCCCGCAGCTCTACCTGCTGTCTGAGCAGGGCTACGAAGAACTGCAACACATCCAGGCCATGCTGATGCAGATGGCCAAGGTTTCCTACAACGAAAAGGACGCGATCCTGGCGATCCGCCGCGCAGACCTCTACTACTTCTTCGAGGAAATCAGCGCGCAGATCGGCGATGCGCTTGACCGCGTAGGCAACGAAAACCTGATCGGCAACCACCTGCCGGTACACGGCTAGACGGGCGCTAACTGCCACCTAATTCTTGGCGGCTATCGTGGTCTCGTCGGAACGAAAACGCCAACGGCGCCTTTCGCTTCCTCAACGAAAACACCCCGCAACGGCTTCCTTTCCTCTTGGAGAACCCTCATGAAGAAGCTCTTTTTCATAGGCATCCTGCTCGGTTCCATCATGACCGTGGGTTGTGCCACCGTCGCCGCCGAGCCTTCGCTCTACGTCGATATCGGCCCTGGCCATGGCAACCTGCGCGGCGCGCAGGAAAACATCGTCAGTGCGTACGACCTGGTCAACCAGGCCCAATACGACAACAACTACCGCCTCGGCGGCCACGCCGCCCGCGCCAAAGAGCTGCTGGCCGAAGCCAACGAAGAACTGCGCCTGGCCGCCGACACCGCCAACGCGCACGGCGGCTGATGCACGCTTGCCCCGAGAGGCAGGACAGGGTGTTTTTCCGTCAAGGCAAAGCACTCTGATCCTGCCCGTTTTTCCAAGGCTCACGCGTGGAATGGCGCCGAGGCATCGACGCGGCAGAAATGGGCTCCGGGGCTGCTCAAGCATTGAGCCGGATGTCCTTTTTTTGCATGCGGCCCCGGAAATCCTCGCACTTTATATAGAAAATGCTCCGGGCTCCGCTGACTGCGTTTGCAGACGACCGCAAAAGGATAGCCTTGATAGAGCAGGGAGAACGAAAGCACTGTCCCCCGACACGCTGCAGCCACCGCCTTCACGTTGCAGGGAAGAACCCTGACACCCCCGAAAAGCCATTTTGCGCAACCATGGAGACCACTTCATCCGGACCATGGCGCAAGGAAACTCATGCGAAGGTACGGTTTAAGGGTCGGGGACAAGTCCTCAATGGGCGGGATCGTTCTGGAGGGCGACATTCAATTTATTGGCGGGCACGTTGCGGCCGGCCATTCCGGAAAAGTGGAAATTGTGTTCCTGGCAGACTTCGTACAAGCCGGCGAAGCCTACAAACAGGAATATGGCAACCTATCCTTTGTCGATAAGGTCAAGAACTGGCGCAACAGTTTTATCGATCAAGTCGTTTTCAAGCACGACAAGCCAACGCCAATCCAACTCAGGACTGCGACACAGCTATGCAGCGTACTCAAGAGCGTGTTCAACATACGCGCGCTTGGAGGGCGCCGGGCATATAAAAAAATCGCCACCGACAAAGGGCGAGCGTGCCCTGGTGACTTGGGAATGGAAATCGTGAAGTTGCTTAGATCCGAACTAAAATTACTCGAACCCGGGAGGTGATCCGGCGTGAAATCATGGCCCGTCGTTACCGTTTCGGCTCTAGCAGGTACGTTGATGTTGGCCTACAGCGCGGGCACTGGATATTTTAGATCCCACATGGATCACGATGACCGCGTGATCTATTTCGTCAAGAAATCACTTACTTTTCGCCGCGAATTTATCAATCCCTTTGCGAACGAGGGAGATCCCCCGGCGATAGACAACATGCGTCCTGAAATTCGTAAAGAGCTTATCGATTACTGCCACTATGCGCACGGCTTGGTGCAAGCTGACTTAAGATCGCTGCATCGTTGCAGGGACCAGGCCATCGGAGATGCCAATTAGCAGAGTTGGCGCCACCTCGTGAATCCCTGCGAGCGCCCGTGCTGTCACGCCCGCTCCGAAGTGCGTAGCTGGAAGGCTTGCGCTAAAGTCGGGCAACTTAGCCCGCCATAGGCTTCGCGCCATGCATAGTGCGCACATGCGCAAACTAGGGTGGTCATTGCTCGCCTTGCTGTTGGCACTGGCGGCGCTGCGCCTGCTGCTGCCGGGCTGGATTCGCCGTGATCTGGACGGCCGTATCGCGAGCATGGGGCCGTATCACGGATCCATCGGCGAAGTGAACCTGCACCTCTGGCGTGGCGGCTACACCCTCCATGACTTGCGCATCGACAAGCTCGACGCGCCTGGCAAAGAACCTTTTCTCATCGCACCCCGCACCGAGTTGACGGTCAGCTTCGCAGCGCTGCTGCATGGCCGCCTGCGCGGCGACGTGGAATCCTACGATGCGACCGTCAATTTCATCGATGGCAAGACCGAGGGCGAACGCCAGCTGGGCAAGGGCGTCAACTGGAGCGACGAACTCAACATCCTGCTGCCCGTCGAGGTGGATCGCATCCGCGTGCACAACGGCACGATCACCTTCCGCAATGTCGCCTCCGACCCGCGCGTCGACCTCACCATGAACCACGTCGAGAGTACCGTTACCAACCTCTCCGCCGCCAAAAGCACCACCGGCAAACGCGTCGCCACCCTGGACACCACCGCCACCGTGCTTGGCGATGCACCCCTTGAAACCCACGCCACCTTCGACCCCGCCAACCGCTTCGGCGACTTCGACTACCACATTCGCATCACCCACATTCAACTGGTGCGCGCCAACGCCCTCGCGCGCGCCTACACGGGCCTGGACTTCGCCGGCGGCACCGGCGACTTCACCATGGACCTCAAAGCCAGCAACGGCGAACTGAAAGGCGAAGCGCAGCCGGTCTTCAAAGACCTGAAACTTTTCAGCTGGAAAAAGGATGTGGAGGAAGAAAAGAAAGGACCGATCAAGCTGCTCTACCAAGCCGCCGCGCAAGGCGTGGCGTCGCTATTGAAAGCCCCATCGTCGAACGACCAGATCGTGACGAAAGTGCCCATCAGCGGGCGTATCGGCAACAGCCAGATCGGCGGGTCGCAGGCGATTTATGAAGTGCTGCGGCATGCGTTTGCGGAGGCGTATAAGGAGCAGCTTGAGCATTTGGAGCCTTCGCCCGATGCTTCAAAGCAATGACATATTGCTGAGCGCCTCAAGTATTCGACAAGATATCTGCCTCTTTACTATTGCGAGTCGAGCTTCGTCTTCACAACCTTCGCGAGCTTTCCGCAATACTCGTTATTTTGCCTAACCCAAAGCGCAAAAAATGCACCCCTCACAATTGACTCCGGGATGAAACCAATCTTTATACCTAATTGAATAAAGAGGAGGTGGGGATCGCGGTTTGTGCTAATAACCTCATTAACTGCTCTAAACACCAAATCTTGTGCCTCGGGCGCCCGCTGACACGACACCGTCAAAACAGCCAAGTTCTCATTTAACTGCCCTTTGATCGACTCGTAAACGGTCAATTCAGGCTGACCACCCGGCAGCCTCAGAATCCCATCTTCAACATCCTCCGTCTGCCTTGAATCCCCATCAATCACACATAAGGAGGAAAAATTTATCGCTGGATTAGCTGCGTGTGCTCGATGAGTAGCAACGGCATTGCCATCCCCAGCTACTGCGTGCACCTCAATTTGCTCGTAATCGGACTGTAACTTCTCTCGTAAGATCGTGTCGACCCAATGCTTAGCAAATTCATCTTCCACAAAAATTGCCAGCTTTTTATCAACACGCCCAGACACTGCTCTAAGCGAGTCAACTGATAATTTTCCCTGGCGTAACTTCCCATCAATACATGCCCAAATTGCCTCATTGGGAAGTGGTGACAGTGCATAGTCACTGTGAGTAGTAAATATGGATTGGATCGACTTTCTACTCGCAACTTCGATCAGGTACTCCACCATGCGTCGCGTAGCAACTGGATGGAGGCCATTTTCAATCTCCTCTATCAAAATCATAGAATTTTCTGGCGCGCTCTCTATCTCGGCGATCATCCTTATGATGGACGACTCACCAGCGCCAAAGTGAAACTCTGAGTAACGACTACCGCCGGAGTGACCAACCAAGAAACTGTCGTCGTGACCTAAGTCTGTAATCTCAAAATCGGTGACCGGCTTTCCAAGGATGTGCTCCACTTGGCGAGCTACCCTCGAGTCAAGCTTCTCAAGGCTATTCTTATGCACGTAAGTTGATCTCATCAACTTCTTGTATTTTGCTTTTTCACCAGCAGGAACTGTTCTTTCGATTCCAAAAAAGAATACGTTACGGTCCGCAACCTCGCCGCGTACCCACTTCGCTTGGCGAAAACTGCTCGTCCTCCTTACGGTCTGCTTGGGATTAAGCATTTTGTCCACGAGCTCATATTCCGCTCTCCAACCTGACATCGACTCATCACCAATGGCGCTTTTGGGGAAGAACAAACCGGGCTTAATAGGCTTATAGGCACACCCGGCAACACCAAGCACAGAGGACTTGCCACTTCCATTAGGACCAATGAGCGCAGTAACTGGAAAGTCAAAGCTAATTGACTCGTCATTGAACCCGCGTACCTTGCCTATATTTGCCTTCAGCAAATACTTCCCGTAGTCAGACTTACGGACTTTATCCAACAATTGGATTTTGGTGGACTCTCGGATTTCGCTTTTTTCCACGGTAATGCCCCGAATGAATGTGCATTTCCACTAACGACTGGAGGGTTAGGCGCTCAGCAATCCTTTTTCTTAATTTATTCCCATCAACTCTATTCGCAACAAAATAAAGGGCGGCATCGCTGCCACCCTATTCTTTCCGCTTCGGCGAATGTTCAGCCGCACTTGCTATATCCGCAATTCAAACAAGTCTGGCACCCATCCATCAGCACCAGCGCCTTGGTGTTGCACTTGGCGCACAGGGTCGCACCCGGCGGGAAGCCGGCGGAGTCGTTGGTGTCGGCGTCGGTGGGGCTTAGCTCAGTTTTTTTTTGAGCGGACTGTTCGTAGGCGGCGCGTTTTTCGGCGATGAGGGCGCGCTGGCTGTCGCTCATCTCGGGGTCGTGGATAAGGCCGATGTTTTTCATGTGCTGCTCGATCACCGCGCCGATCTCGGCGACGATGCTGGGCATGTACACGCCGCCGGCCTTGAAGTAGCCGCCGCGGGGGTCGAAGACGGCTTTCATCTCTTCGACCAGGAAGGTGACGTCGCCGCCTTTGCGGAATACGGCGGAGATGATGCGGGTGAGCGCCACGATCCACTGGAAGTGGTCCATGTTCTTGGAGTTGATGAAGATCTCGAAGGGGCGGCGCTGTTCGTATTTGGTACCGGCGTTGAGCACGATGTCGTTGATGGTGACGTACAGGGCGTGCTCGAACAGCGGCGACTTGATCTTGAAGGTGGAGCCGATGAGCGCCTCGGGGCGCTCCACGCTCTCGTGCATCTGGATGACTTCGGCAACCGGAGCCTCTTTGGGCTCGACGGCGGCGGGGGCAACGGGCACGGCTTTGTCCTCGGGCCCGACGACCTGGTAGCCCTTGATCTTCTTTTCAATCTTGATCGTCATGTGCGGTGGTCCTGAGTGGGGCGGTGCGCGCGGTGCTTGGTGCTTTGGGTCTTGGACTTTTTACGCCTGGCAGCGCAGGGGGCGGCGAGGCTTCGGTGCCCCTCACCCCAGCCCGCTCCCCGAGGGGGAGAGGCGGACAAAAAAACATCCGGCCCGGTTCGCACCGGGCCGGATGCTTTATTGCTTACTTCTTGCGGGCGGCCTTCTTGGCGACTTTCTTGGTCGCCTTACGACCGGCCTTCTTGCTGGCAGTGGACCTCTTGACCGCTTTTTTAGCGGCTTTCTTCACGGCCTTTTTGGCCGTCTTCTTACCGGCGGCCTTTTTGGCCGTCTTTTTGCTGCTGACCTTCTTTGCAGCTTTCTTGGCCGTCTTCTTCACGGCCTTCTTGCTGGCTTTCTTGGCGGCGCCCTTCTTGGCGGCTTTTTTGGCGACCTTCTTGGCAGCCTTCTTGGCGGTCTTCTTGCCGGCAGCCTTCTTCACCGCTTTCTTCGCTGCCTTCTTGGCGGGCGCGGCGGCCTTGGCTTTCTTGGCTGCCTTCTTGCGGCGGGCCTTCTTCGGTGCAGCCGGAGCAGCCTCAGCGGACTCCGCAGCTGCCGGTGCGATCAGATCTTCTTGATGAACTTCGAACTCGGTATCGATGGACATGCGGGTATTCCCCTCCGGACGTTTGTTATGGAACCAGCGCTAAGTGTATTACGGTGTGAGCGAAACGTAGCGCGATTTCGCGTTACATGCCACAACTAGAACTTGCCGTAATAACCTTCCTTCAAGGCATCGAACAAATTGGCGGCGGTGTGCATCTCGCCGTCGTACTCCACTTCTTCGTTGCCTTTCAGTTCCACAACGCTACCGTCTTCCAATTCGAAGCGGTAGAGGGTGTTTTCAAGGTCCGCCTCTTTCACCAGCACGCCCTGGAACGCGGCGGGGTTGAAGCGGAACGTGGTGCAGCCCTTGAGGCCCTGTTTGTAGGCGTAGAAGTAGATGTCTTTGAAGTCTTCGTACGGGTAGTCGGTGGGTACGTTGGCGGTCTTGGAGATGGACGAATCCACCCACAGCTGCGAGGCGGCCTGGATGTCCACGTGCTCCTTGGGCGAGATGTCGTCGGCGGCCACGAAGTAGTCGGGCAGCTTGGCCTTGGGGTCGTCGCTCAAGGGCATGGCCTGGGCGTTGATGAGGGCGCGATAGGCAAGCAGCTCGAAGCTGTAGACCTCCACCTTCTCCTTGGTCTTGCGGCCCTCGCGGATGACATTGCGCGAGTAGTGGTGGGCGAAGCTGGGCTCGATGCCGTTGCTGGCGTTGTTGGCCAGCGACAGCGAAATGGTGCCGGTGGGCGCGATCGAGCTGTGGTGGGTGAAGCGCGCGCCGACTTCGGCCAGCTCCTTGACCAGGTTGGGCGCCACCGAGGCCACGCGCTGCATGTAGCGGCTGTACTTGGCGTGCAGCACGCGGCCGGGGATCAGGTCGCCGGCCTTGTAGCCGTCCTCGACCATTTCCGGGCGCTTGCGCAGCATGTCGCCGGTGACGGTGTAGTTTTGGGCGAGCACCGGTGCGGGGCCTTTTTCCTTGGCCAGGTCCAGCGCCACTTCCCAGCCGGCGACGGCCATTTCGCGCGAGACGTCTTCGGTGAAGGCCACGGCTTCGGCGCTGCCGTAGCGCATCTTGAGCATGGTGAGCGTGCTGCCCAGCCCCAGGAAGCCCATGCCATGACGGCGCTTGGAGAGGATCTCGTGGCGCTGCTGCTCCAGCGGCAGGCCGTTGATCTCCACCACGTTGTCCAGCATGCGGGTGAAAATTTTCACCACGTCGCGATATTCGTCCCAGTCGAAGCGCGCCTTGGGGCCGAACGGGTCGCGCACGAAGGTGGTGAGGTTGATCGAGCCGAGCAGGCACGAGCCGTACGGCGGCAGCGGCTGCTCGCCGCAGGGGTTGGTGGCGCGGATGTGCTCGCACCACCAGTTGTTGTTCATCTCGTTCACCTTGTCGATGAGGATGAACCCGGGCTCGGCGTAGTCGTACGTCGAGACCATGATCATGTCCCACAGGTGGCGCGCGCGGATGTGGCTGTAGATCTTGCAGGCGACCAGGCCGTCTTCGCGCTCGACGTAGTTTTCGTGGGTGGGCCACTCGCGCCATACGACCTTGGCGGGGTCGTCGAGGTCGATGTCGTCGCGTTCTTTGACATGCACGGGGAAGACCAGCGGCCAGTCCTGGTCGTGCTCCACCGCCTGCATGAAGCCGTCGGTGATCAGCAGCGAGAGGTTGAACTGGCGCAGGCGGCCGTCTTCGCGCTTGGCGCGGATGAATTCCTTCACGTCCGGATGACTGACATCGAACGTGCCCATCTGCGCGCCGCGCCGGCCGCCGGCCGAGGAGACGGTGAAGCACATCTTGTCGTAGATATCCATGAACGACAGCGGGCCGCTGGTGTACGCGCCGGCACCCGACACGTACGCGCCGCGCGGGCGCAGGGTGGAGAATTCGTAGCCGATGCCGCAGCCGGCCTTCAGCGTAAGGCCCGCTTCGTGCACTTTCTCCAGAATGTCGTCCATCGAGTCGCGGATGGTGCCGGACACGGTGCAGTTGATGGTGGAAGTGGCCGGCTTGTGTTCCAGCGCGCCGGCGTTGGAGGTGATGCGGCCGGCGGGAATCGCACCGCGGCGCAACGCCCACAGGAAACGCTCGAACCAGTGTTCGCGCAGGTCCGGCGTGGCTTCCACTTCCGACAGGGCACGCGCCACGCGCTGCCAGCTGTCGTCGATGGTGGCGTCGACCGGTTCACCGGTTTTGGTGCGCAGGCGGTATTTCTTGTCCCAGATGTCCTGCGATGCGCTCTGCAGCGGAATCGCGGCGGCGTCGCGGGCCATGGTTGGTGCACGCAAGGTGCTCATCGGATTCCTGACCTCCCGGTATGGCCTCACGGCCCCGTTGGTGTCTTATGGCTATGTCGGCGCCGGCCGAGCGGGAAACGCCCCGTCGGTACCCGGTCCACGCTCGGTGCGGACCAGGCTTGGCATTATTTCGCGAACAGCGGCAGCCCCTCCTGACGTTATTCACACGGGTACCAGTTCTTGGGTGTTCAACCGGTACCGGCACACAAGATATTGTGATTGCAAACCTATGGAAACGTTACCCCCGCGAAGGTGCGATGTAAAGTGCTAACTGTGTCCCACTGGCCGGGAACCGTCGGCCAGGTGTCGAGTCGAAGAAATCTGACTTGCGACTGCCGCCCAGGAGACTTCATGTCACGCCGTTTCCTTCCGTGTTTTTCCGCTGCTCTCGCCATCGCGCTATGCGCGGGGACGATGCAGGCCTCCGCCTCGATACCGCCGTCGGTGGATGGGCAACCGCTGCCTTCGCTCGCGCCGATGCTGCAGAAAGTGACGCCGGCGGTGGTGAACATTTCCACCAAGACGCACGTGCGCGTGAACAACCCGTTTCTCAACGATCCGGTGTTCCGGCAGTTCTTCGGCTTGAGCGGCGTGCCGCGCGAGCGGGTGGAGCAAAGCCTGGGCTCGGGCGTGATCGTGGATGCGGCCAAGGGCTACATCCTTACCAATAACCATGTGGTGGGCGGCGCCGACGACATCACGGTGACCTTGCAGGACGGGCGCGATTTCAAAGGCAAGCTGGTGGGCACCGATCCGGCCACCGACGTGGCTGTGATAAAGATCGACGCCACCGGCCTGCAAGCATTGCCGATCGCCGATTCGAGCCAGTTGCGGGTGGGCGATTTCGTGGTGGCGGTTGGCGATCCTTTCGGCCTGGGCCAGACGGTGACGTCGGGCATCGTCTCGGCGTTGCAGCGCTCAGGGCTGGGCGGATCGAGCTTCCAGAATTTCATCCAGACCGATGCCTCGATCAATCCGGGCAATTCCGGCGGCGCCCTGGTGAATTTGCGCGGCGAGCTGGTAGGCATCAACACGATGATCCTCTCGCCGTCGGGCGGCAATGTGGGCATCGGCTTTGCCATTCCCACCAAGATCGCCAGCGACGTGATGGCGCAGCTGATCGCGCACGGCAAGGTGAGCCGCGGCAATCTCGGCGTGCAGACGCAGGACATCACGCCCAGCATCGCCAAGCTGCTTGGCCTCAAGGACAGCAACGGCGCCGTGGTGACGCGCGTGATGCCCGATTCCACCGCCGATCGCGCGGGCCTGCAGGTGGGCGATGTGATCCGTTCGCTTAACGGCGCGCCGCTGGAAAACGCCGACCAGCTCAACAACGCCGAAGGCCTGCTGCCGGCGCAAAGCACGGTGACGCTGGGCGTGCTGCGCCATGGCGCGATGCGGCAGGTCACCGCCACGCTCGCGCCGGAGAAAATCGCCACGATCGACGGCGCCAAGCTCGATCCGCGCCTGGCCGGCGTCACCTTCAGCGATCTCAGCGACGAACAGGCCAGCAGCGGCACCACCGGCATCCTCGCAAGCACGGTGCGCCCCGGCAGCCGCGCTGCGCAGGCCGGGCTTTCCTCGGGCGACCTGATCGTGGGCATCGGCAACCGGCGCATTGACAGCCTGCGCGACCTGCAGGGCCTGGCGGCGGCGCGGCCGCGTCAGCTGGTGCTGCTGGTGGCCACCCAGGATGGCCTCAACTACGTGGTGATTCAGTAGCTTCAGCGGCGGGAGCGCGCACCAATGTGCGCTCCCGCTAACACCCGTTTCATGCAAATACATGAACGCACTTGATGTTTTAGCTTGATGTTTTGGCTCCGGACCGCTGAAATACAGCAACTCCGTCACTGCGTACACGCCATGTTGACGGCACACTTGCATCACTTAGCCACTTCGTAGGTCGCCCTTCCCCATGCCTGTACGCATCACCCGCCTGCTTTCCGCCGCCCTGATCGGCGCCGCGCTGTCCACCGGTGCCATCGCCGCCACGCAATCGCTGATCTGGCGCGGCGACGTGGTCACCGCCAACGGCATCGTCAAGGGCATGGCCAAGGCCTGGCAGTCCGCGGGCAAGGGCACGATCCAGCTGCAGCCGTTCAACACGGCCTCGGGCCTGGATGCGGTGGCCAGCGGCGCGGCCGATCTGGCCGGCAGCGCGCGCGGCAGTTCCGGCAGCGCTACCGACAGCGGCCTCACCTTTACGCCGGTGGCGTGGGATGGCCTGGTGCTGGTGACCAGCCCGTCCAATCCGGTCAGCAACCTCACGCTGCAGCAGGTGCACGACATCTACTACGGCAAGATCACCAACTGGCAGCAGGTCGGCGGCAACGACGCGCCGATGGACGTGTTCGCCGTGGCCAGCCCCGGCGATGGCGTGGAATTCAGCCTGCGCAAGCTGGTGTTCGGACGCGGCAGCCAGCCGGTGGCCGCGCCGCGCCTGTACGTCAACACCACGCAGCTGGAGCAGTCGGTGATGCTCGATCCGCGCGCCTTCGGCGTGACCACGCTGTCGAGCGTGGCGGGCAATGCCAAGATCAAGATGCTGCGCATCGACGGCGTCGCGCCGAGCGTGTCCAGCGTGGCCAGCGGCGCGTATCCGCTGTTTACCCAGCTGTACCTGGTGACCAACCCCAACAGCCCGAACGCGGCGGCGGCGAAGTCCTTCATCGATTTCGTGGAAAGCCCCAAGGGCGATGCGGTGCTGCGCGCACATGACCTGGTGCCGTACCTGGGCTCGCCGCTGATCGCGATGGACGCCCCACGCCGCAGCCGCCTGCTTGCCGAAGTGGGCGCGCATGCCAGCGCCGAACCCACCTATGCCGCCGCTCCCGCCGCGGTTCGCCCGGTGTTGCCGGTTGCCGCCGCACGCGTGGCCGCGGCGCCCAAGCCCGCGCTGAATGCGGTAAGCGGCAGCGTGGTGAGCGAGCCGGCCATCAGCAGCTTGAAGGGCGTGCGCGGCGATGCGTTCACCGAGGCTTCCGCCGGCAGTCGCGGCACCGACTTCGCCAAGGTCACCGCCGACGTCTACGTGAGCTACGCCAGGGTGGTCAAATCGACCGCCAAGGTCGGCAAGGCCACCGAGTCCACCGGCAAGAAGGCCGAGTCGAGAAAGATCGCCAGCGCGTCCAAGACGGCGGCCCCGATGTCCACCTACCGCGTCGGCGCGGGCGAAACGCTGTATTCGATCGCGCGCAAGCACGGCGTGGAGGTGGCGCAGATCCGCAGCTGGAATCACCTGAAAGACAATACCGTGCGCACCGGCCAGGTGCTGCGCATCGCGGCGCGCTGAGCGCACCGTGCCCGGCAGGGTGCCGCCGATGCGCATCCTCGCGCTGACCATCGATCTGGACGACACCCTGTGGCCGGTCATGCCGGCCCTGGAAAAAGCCGACCGCGACCTGGACAACTACCTGCGCCAGCACTATCCGCTGGTTGCCAAGACCTGGCCGATCGCGGCGATGCGCGAGCTGCGCGCCAGCGTGGCCGCCGAACGGCTCGATCTGGCGCACGATTTCACCGCGCAGCGCTACATCACCATGCAACGCGCCTTCGATGCCTGCGGCATCGCCGAAGCACCGCTGGATGCACTGTGGGAAATCTACGCCAGCGCACGCAACAGCGTGGAGCTGTATCCGGACGCCCTGCCCGCGCTTGACCGCTTGCGCACCATGCGTCCGGTGGCGAGCCTGACCAACGGCAACGCCGACCTGGAACGCATCGGCCTGCACCGGCATTTCGCCTATCACATCGCCGCGCGCGACATCGGCGCGGCAAAACCCGATGCGCGCATTTTTCATGCGGCGTCCACCCTGCTGAACGTGGCGCCGGAAAACATCCTGCACATCGGCGACGATCCGGAGCTGGACGTGGTCGGCGCGCGCGAAGCGGGATTGCGCACCGCGTGGATCAACCGCCCCGGCCATCCGTGGCCCGGTGCGCTGGGCGCCGCGCCCGACCTGGATCTGCGCGACCTGGCCTCGCTGGTGCAATGGCTTGAGCTGCAAGCCGCCGATTGATCGGGCCACGCACGCCGGCCCGTTTTGAACCGCCCTGGAAAAGCGCGCATCATGTGCGGCTATAGATCCCCACAGGCGCATGCCAGGCATGCGTAAGGAACCGCATGTCCGCCCTCGCCGAACTCCGCTCCAGCCGCCACGCCGCCACGCCCATGGAGGCCACCGACACCGCGCATCTTGCCGCCGCACGCAAACGCCTGAGCGCCGCGCAACGTGCGTGGCTGGACGACAACGGCTTCGATGCCCGCCCCGGCAGCATGTGCGCGTTGCCGGATGCGAGCGGCAAGCTGGCGCGCGTGCTGGTCGGCGTGGATGCGCACGATCCGCTCTCGGCGCTGGCCGCGCTGCCCATGGCCTTGCCCGTGGGCGACTACGCCATCGCCGCCGAAGGCGTCGCGCTCGATACGCAGCTGGCGGCACTCGGCTGGGCGCTGGGCGCGTATCAGTTCACGCGCTATCGCAAAGCCAAGCGCGCGCCCGCCACGCTGGCCGTGGATGCCAAGACGCTCGCCGCGCTCAAGCCCTTGGTCGAGGCGACGCAGCAGGTGCGCGACCTGGTCAACACGCCCACCGAAGACATGGGGCCCAAGCAGCTCGCCGAGGCGGTCAAGCAGTTGGGCAAGGCGCACAAGGCCAAGGTACGCGAGTGGGTGGGCGATGAATTGCTGGAAGCGAATTTCCCCACCATCCACACCGTGGGCCGCGCCAGCCATCGCCCGCCGCGCCTGATCGAACTGAACTGGGGCAAGGCGTCGGATCCGAAACTGGTGGTGATCGGCAAAGGTGTTTGCTTCGACAGCGGCGGCCTGGACCTGAAACCTTCCGACGGCATGCGCTGGATGAAAAAGGACATGGGCGGCGCCGCGCACGCGATCGCGCTTGCCGGCCTGATCATGCAGGCCGCACTGCCCGTGCGCCTGACCCTGCTGATTCCCGCGGTGGAAAATGCCGTCGCCGGCAATGCGATGCGTCCGGGCGAAGTGGTCATCACCCGCGCCGGGCACAGTGTGGAGATCGACAACACCGATGCGGAAGGCCGCCTGGTGCTGTGCGATGCGCTGGCCTACGGCGCCGAACAGCATCCGGAACTGATCATCGACTTCGCCACGCTCACCGGCGCGGCGCGCGTGGCGCTGGGCCCGGACCTGCCCGCGCTGTTCGCCAACGACGACACCGCCGCCGACGCCGTGCTCGCCTGCGCCAGCGCGGTCGCCGACCCGATGTGGCGACTGCCGCTGTGGCGCCCGTATCGCAAGATGCTGGAATCCTATCTGGCCGATTTCGCCAACGCCGGCGCGTCGCGCCATGCCGGTGCGATCACCGCCGCGCTGTACATGGAGCGCTTCATTCCCGAAGGCATGCCCTGGCTGCACCTGGACACCTACGCGTGGAACGACGCGGACCGCCCCGGCCGCCCGCGCGGCGGCGAAGCGATGGGCGTGCGCGCGCTGTTCGCCTATCTGAGCAAGCGCTACGCCTGAAACGCGCCGTATCAAGGCCCTGCCCTGCGTGCAGCGGGAAGGGCCGGGCCGCACGCAAAATCCCTCCGGATCTCTTCCTGCCTTGCGAAAGCGGCAGCGACGCAACGTCGCCGGTCGCCTTCGGCCATGCCATGACTTTCGGCTTTGTCAGGGCTTGCCGGAAACTGTCAGGATGCCGGAGTTTCCACGGCCACGAAGGATGTCCATGCACACCCTGCGCCCCACCCTGCTCGCCGCCTGCCTGGTGTTCAGCCTGAGCGGCCATGCCGCCGACGCCACCGCCCTGCCCCAGCAGCCACCGCTGACCACGCTGACGGAAAACTCCGGCGGCACCATGCCCGCCGAACAGAAGCGCGTGCATTTCGATCATGCGGAACTGCATATCGCCGTCGATCCGTCCACGCAGAGCATCGACGCGAGCGCCACGCTGACCTTCACCGCGCGCGCAGCCACCGACGTGCTGTTGCTGGACCTGGATCGCAACCTGCCGATCAGCGCCATCGAAGTGGACGGCAAGCCAATCCAGGCCAAGGACTGGAGCAATCCCCAAGGGCGCCTGCGTATCCAACTGCCGCACGTGCTGGCGAGCGGCGACAAAGTCTCGGCCACGGTGCATTACGCGGGGCGTCCGCACGTAGCCAAGAGGGCGCCGTGGGATGGCGGCTTTGTCTGGAGCCACACTCCCGACGGACAGCCCTGGGTGGGCAGCGCGGTCGAGGGCGAGGGCTGCGACCTGTTCTGGCCATGCATCGATCATCCGCAAGGCAAGCCGGATCTGGTCGATCTGTACGTGACCGTACCCAAGCCGCTGGTCGCGCCCGGCAACGGCGTGCTGATCGGCGTGAGCGACGAGGGCGACAAGCGCACCTATCACTGGCGCGCCAAGCACCCCACCACGTATGCCATTTCGATCAACGTCGGTCCGTACAAGGAACTCACCGGCCAATACCACAGCCGCTACGGCAACACGATCCCGCTGCAGTATTGGTACCTGGACGGCGAAGACGCACAGGCCAAGGCCTTGTTCGCCCAGTTCTCGCGCATGCTGGCTTTCAACGAGGCGTATATCGGCCCTTATCCGTTCGGCGACGAAAAAATGGGCGTGGTGGAAACGCCCTACTTAGGCATGGAACACCAGACCATCAATGCCTACGGCAACCACTACGCCAAGGACGGCAACGGCTTCGACTGGCTGCTGCAACACGAATTCGCGCACGAATGGTTCGGCAACCAGATGACCAACGCCGACTGGGACGACATGTGGCTGCACGAGGCCTTTGCCACCTACATGCAGCCGTTCTATGCCTGGTCGATCAGCGGCGACATCGGCTATTACAGCTGGCTGCACAACCTGCGCATGAGCCTGCACAACCGCCATCCGCTGGTGTCGGGCAAGAGCCAGGTCGAGGCGGCGGTCTACGACGACGTCACCGGGCCGGGCCAGGACATCTACAACAAGGGCGCGCTGATGCTGCACTCGCTGCGCGCATTGATCGGCGACCGCGCCTTCTTCGACAGCGTACGCCTGCTGGTGTATGGACGCCCCGATCCGAAGCCGGGCAATTTCGAGCCCCGTTACGCTTCCTCGCGCGATTTCATCGCCATCGTCAACAAGGTGACCGGCCGCGACCTGAGCTGGTTCTTCAACGTGTACCTGTATCAGGCCGCGTTGCCGAAGCTGGACGTCACCCGGCAAGGCAACACGCTCAACCTGCGCTGGATCGCACCGAACAACCTGCCCTTCCCGATGCCGGTGGAGCTGCAGGTGGGCGAAACACTGCACACGGTGCCGATGGACCACGGCACCGGCAGCATCACCGTCCCGGCCGATGCGCTGGTGGTGGTCGATCCGCATTCGAAACTGCTGCGCGACGAAGAGCGGGTCAACGAATTCCAGCAGTGGATGCAGCAGCAACGCGCAAACGGCAAGCGAAAAGGCGGCGATGACTAGGGCCCTGGCTTAACCGGACCGGACCACTTCGCCCTAACCTTGCCAAGCTGCCCGAAGATCATGCGCAGGCCGCGCACGATCTTCGGCAGCCACCAGCACAGCAGCAACAGGAACAGCGCCAGTGCGATCAACAGCGCCAGCGGGTGCTGCCACGTGAGATAAAGGATGCCGAGCATCGAAAGATCTTCGCCCGCGCTCGCGCTCCAATTGCTGACCGGCTCCGGCGAGGTGTTGATCAAGGCGCGCCCGCCGGACTTGGCCAGATGCGTGCCCGTGACGATGGCGCCGCCCAGCAAGGCCGCGGCGAACTGCACGTCGGCAGGGGAGTTCTTGAACACGCCCCACGCCAGCAGCGTGCCGGCGGGGATGCGGATGAAGGTGTGGATCCCATCCCACACGCTGTCGAACACTGGAATCTTGTCGGCAAGAAATTCGCCCAGCGTCAGCACGCCCGACACGATCAACACCCCGTTGTGGCTGAGTACCTCCAGGCCCGGCGGCAAACTCACGTAGCCCAGCCGCCCCAGCATGCCGGCCAGGAACAAAGTGGCATACAGGCGGATGCCGCTGGCCCAGGCCAGGCCGCCGGCGAGGGCGAGGTTGGGTAGGAGGTTCATGCCGGATGGCTCCTGCAGCAGGAGATGTTGCTGCATCCTCGCGCGAAAGTTGCCGGGCATCCACTCGTTCGAAAGGTGCGCGGGCATCACCCTTTGACCGAGAAGCTCCGTCATTCCGGCACAGCCCGCCATCCCGTGCACCGGTTTTTGATGCCGCCACGAGGCACCGTGGCAGGTCCGGACAACGCTATCGCTTGATCGGACGGCACCCGCTGGAGTGATGGGGGGGCTTCAAGACACAGCGACACATCCGCGCGGCACGGCCGCGAGTCGTCCCAAAAAAAAGCAGCGCCCAAGCGCTGCTTTTTGGGTTCGACCTGCCTAAACCGCTCAGTGCGTGCTGCTCGACGCCGCCGGGGCCACCGAGCCGCCGCCCGACTGGCTGGCGCCATTCTGCGTCTGCGTCGGCAGCGTCGAGGTGCCTCCCACTGCCGCCACGGTGGGGCCGTAGCCTTCCTTGCCGCCGTAGGGCAGCACTTCCTTGGCCAGCTTCGGGTTGCTGTCGATCAGGCCGATCGCGTCGTAGAGCACGTGCGCGGTCTCCTGCAATTGCGGATCGGGCGCCTTCTTGGCGTCGGCCTGTTCCTTCAACTCGCTCTTGAGGCTGCGCTCGTTGGCGTTGAGACCATCGTCGAGCTGGTCGTCGGCATCCACCTCGGCGGCGTCGTTGCCATCGATTGCCTTGTGGCGCGCGCGGAATTCCGCTTGCATCGCGTCCAGTTGCTTGCGCTCGGCTTCGCGCTGGGCGAAGTTGAGCGAGACAGTGGTACGGTCGCTGAGCTTCTTGTACGCGGCCAGCTCATCCAGCATCAACTGCCACGCAGGCGACTTGGCGTCGCGCGCTTCGTGCAATTGCTCAAGCTGAGGCAGGTAGGCTTTCATGTCGGCCACCGGCTTGTAGTCGGCCGGCGCGATCTGCGTCCACGGCAGCGCGTTGTCGTAGGTCGATTCGCCGAAATCCTTGTCGTCGCCATTGCTGGGAAACAGGATGTCGGGGGTGACGCCCTTCAACTGGGTCGAGCCGCCGTTGATGCGGAAGAATTCCTGGATGGTCATCTTCAGCGCGCCGAAGTTGGGCTTGCCGTTGGCGCCGGCATCGGAGACCAGCTTGTCCAGGTCGATCAAGGTCTGCACGGTGCCCTTGCCGAAGGTCGGCGAACCGATGATCAGGCCGCGGCCGTAGTCCTGGATCGCGGCGGAGAAGATCTCCGACGCCGAGGCCGTGCCACGGTTGACCAGCACCGCCATCGGCCCGCTCCAGGTCATCGGCGAGAATTCGTCCTTGCCCTGCGCTTGCACGACACCGCGCGCATCGCGCACCTGCACCGCCGGGCCCTGGTCGATGAACAGGCCGGTGAGTTCGTTGGCTTCATACAGCGAGCCGCCGCCGTTGTTGCGCAGGTCGACCACCACGCCCTGCACGCCCTTGGCTTTCAGTTCGCCCAGCAGCTTGGCCACGTCGCGGCTGGCGCTCTTGAAGTCCTTGTCGCCTTCGCTGCGTGCGCCGAAATCGGAGTAGAAGATCGGCAGTTCGATCACGCCGATCTTGCGATCCACGCCGTCTTCGTTGATGTCGATGATCTTGGACTTGGCGGCCTGCTCTTCGATGTTGATCTTCTTGCGCACCAGCGTGACCAAGATGTGCTTGCCGTCCGGCCCCTGATCGGCCGGCGCCACTTCAAGACGCACGATGGTGTCTTTCTTGCCGCGGATCAGGTTGACCACGTCGTCCAGGCGCCAGCCGACCACGTCCACGATCGGACCGGTTTCGCCCTGGCCCACGCCCAGCACGGTATCGCCCACGTGCAGCTTGCCGGACTTGATGGCGGGGCTGGCGGGCACCAGCGAAGCGATCTGGGTGTAGTCGTCGCGCGCCTGCAGCTGCGCACCGATGCCTTCCAGCGAAAGCTTCATCTGGATGTCGAAGTTCTCCGCGTCGCGCGGCCCGAGGTAATCGGTATGCGGATCGGTGGAGTTGGCATAGGCGGTCATGAAGGTCTGGAAGGCGTCTTCGCTGTCCAGCTGCCGCACGCGGGCGATGTAATTGCTGTAGCGCTTGTCCAGCGTCTTGCGGATCTCATCGTCGCTCTTGCCGGCGAGTTTCAGGCGCAGCCAGTCGTTCATGGTGCGCTTGCGCCACAGGTCGTTCAGCTCGGCCTGGTCCTTGGGCCAGTCGGCGTTCTTGCGATCGATGGTGTAGGTTTCGTTGGTGTTGAAGTCGAAGCCCTGCTTGAGCAGGCTGCGCGCGTAGTTCATGCGGTCGACCGCGCGCAGGATGTACTGGTTGAAAATATCGAACGGCGCGGACAGGTCGCGGTTCCAGATCGCGTCGTCGAGCTTGTCCTTGTACTTGGCGAAGTTCGCCATGTCCTGCTGCGTGAAGAACACCTTCTCCCCGTCCAGCAGCTTGAAGTACAGCGTGTAGATCTTCTGCGACATCGCATCGTCGAGCGGCTGCGCGTCGTAGTGGAAGCGGGTCAGGAAGCGCGCCGAGAGCAGTGCCGCATCCGCTTCGTTCTGGGTCGGTTGCAGGGGCAGCGTGGATTCCTTGCGCGGCTTGGTAGCCCCCATGTCGGCGGCCGATTGCGCCGACGCGGTGACGGTGACGCTGAGCGCCATCAGCAAGGCGAGCAGGGGACGAAAGATCATGGCGTGCTTTCTCATCAGGCGTGCTCGGCGACACCAGCGGCGTGCGCCTGCTGGTCGGCATGGTAGGAAGAACGGACAAGCGGGCCGGAGGCGACGTGATGGAAACCCATCGCTTCGCCGGCCACGCGCAGGGCGTCGAACTCATCGGGCGTCCAGTAGCGGACGACCGGATGATGGTGCGGCGTGGGCTGCAAGTATTGGCCGATGGTGATCATGTCCACGTCGTGCGCGCGCAGGTCGCGCATGGTTTCGATCACCTGTTCGAAGGTTTCGCCCAGGCCGAGCATGATGCCGGACTTGGTTGGTACCTCCGGATGCTGCGCCTTGAAGCGCTTGAGCAGGTCCAGCGACCACTGGTAGTCGGCGCCGGGACGCACTTCGCGATACAGGTGCGGCACGGTTTCCAGGTTGTGATTGAACACGTCCGGCGGGAATTCTTTCAGCACTTCCAGCGCGCGCTCCATGCGGCCCTTGCCGCGGAAATCCGGGGTGAGGATTTCGATGCGGATGCTGGGGCTGGCGTGGCGCACGGCGCGGATGCACGCGGCGAAGTGTTCGGCGCCACCGTCACGCAGATCGTCGCGATCGACCGAGGTGATCACCACGTACTTCAGGCGCATGTCGCGAATGGTCTCGGCCAGGCGCGCCGGCTCCAGCGGATCGGGCGCGGCGGGACGGCCGTGCGCGACGTCGCAGAACGAGCAGCGGCGCGTGCACACGTCGCCGAGGATCATGAAGGTGGCGGTGCCCTTGCTGAAGCACTCGTGGATGTTGGGGCAGGAGGCCTCCTCGCACACCGTCACCAGCGCGTTCTCGCGCAGGCGCGCCTTGAGCTGCTGCACGGCATTGCCTTGCGGCAGGCGCACGCGGATCCAGCTCGGCTTGCGCAGCGTGGGTGTGGTGGCGTCGAAGCCGGCACGGTTGAGCGCGATCTTGTCGTTGCCCAATTGCTTCTCGGCAACCGGCGTGCCGCTGACGACGCTGATCGGAATGGTCTTGGTGGGTGAAGCGGTCGTATCGCTCATGTAAAAAGTCAGACCGCCACGCGAGCGGGTAGTTCGGGAATGATGGGAGCAGCCGGTTCGGCGCCAAAGTCGAACTGCCGGCAGAACTCACCGATCAGCACATCCTCAACGTCCGACAGCCGCGACGGACCGCCCAAGTCTAGCACCTGCGTGACGGCCAGATCCTTGTAGCCACAAGGATTTATGCGATGGAACGGTTCCAGGTTCATGTTCACGTTGAAGGCCAGGCCGTGGAAGCTGCAGCCGCGCCGCACGCGCAGGCCCAGCGCCGCCACCTTGGCGTCGGCCACGTACACGCCCGGGGCGCCTTCGCGGCGTACGGCCTGGATGTTCCAATGCGCCAGCGTATCGATGATGGCCTGCTCGATGCGGCACACCAGCTCGCGCACGCCCACGCCCGCGCGACGCAGGTCGATCAGCGGATAGGCCACGATCTGGCCGGGTCCGTGATAGGTCACCTGGCCGCCGCGATCCACCGGCAGCACGGGAATCTCACCGGGCGCCAAGACGTGCTCCATCTTGCCGGCCTGCCCCAGGGTGAAGACCGGGTCGTGCTCAAGCAGCCACAATTCGTCGACGGTCGCGGCGGTACGGTTGTCGGTGAAGGCGCTCATCGCCTGCCAGACCGGCGCGTAAGGCTGGCGGCCCAGGCGGCGAATTTTCAGCGGTGGGGACATGGATCGCTAGCCTGCATGGGAATGGAGCCCAATCTGTGGCCGGGCCCGGGAGCTTGCAAGTGACGGAAGTCCTTGGCTTGCGCTCCCGCTCCCCCCATGGGAGAGCGGGAAAAACTCGCCCCGGCATTGCCCTGGCAGGGGAAAGGCGACGCCGCGCTTCACAAAGTGAAACGGATATCCGGATCGGCGCGCAGCACGCTGTGCGCCAGGTCGTACTGCTCGCGCGTCTGGCAGCGGAAGCTGACGGTGACGGAGAGGAAGTTACCTTCGCGTGAATGCTTGTGCCGCACGGTTTCGTGCAGCACATGCAGGCCGATGCCCTCCAGCAGTTGCGGCACGCGGGTCTTGAGGTCAGCGCTGGCGTTGCCCATCGCGGTAATCTCGAACTCGCCGGGAAACTGGAAACCCTGGCCTTCCTGCTGCGCCTTGATGTCGCCCAGGTCTTTCATCGGCTTAACTCCGCTTGCCTCAACGATCACTTTTTGCCGCTGCCGTGGAACCACAAGAGGATGGTGTCCCACAGGCGCTTGAAGAAACCGCCCTGCGGCGCATCGTTCAGCGCGACCAGCGGCACGTCCTCGATGGTCTGGCCATCTTCGGTGACATGCAGCGTGCCCACCTGCTGACCCTTCTTGAACGGCGCGATCAGGGTGTTGGGGATGTCCATGGTCGCCTTGAGCTTGCCGTAGTCGCCGGTCTTCACCGTCACCAGCACGTCCTGTTCGACGCCGAGCGGCAGCTGGTCGTCCTGGCCCTTCCACAGGCGCGGCGTGGCGAGCGCCTTGCCCGCTTCGTACAACTTGTGCGTTTCGAAGAAGCGGAAACCGTAGTTGAGCAGCGCCATCGCCGAATCCGCGCGCGCTTTTTCGCTGCTGGCGCCCATCACGATGGCGATCATGCGCTCGTCGCCGCGCTTGGCCGAGGCGTCCAGGCAGAAGCCGGCTTCGGCGGTGTGACCGGTTTTCACGCCGTCCACGCTGGGATCGCGCCACAGCAGCGTGTTGCGGTTACCCTGCTTGATGCCGTTCCACTGGAACTCCTTGATGGCGGAGATCGCGTAGTCGTCCGGGTAATCGTGGATCAGCGCGCGCGTGAGGATGGCCACGTCGTGCGCGGTGGTGTAGTGGTTGTCGACCGGATAGCCCGATGCATTGACGAAGTGGCTGTTCACCATGCCCAGCTGCTTGGCGTAGGCATTCATGAGGTTGGCGAAGGTCTCTTCGGAACCGGCGGTATGCTCGGCCAGCGCGATCGCGGCATCGTTGCCGGACTGGATGATCATGCCGTACAGCAAGTCCTTCAGCGGTACATCGCTGTTGAGCTGCAGGAAGCTGGTGGAACCGTCGGTGCCCGCGCCACCCGCGCGCCAGGCGTGCTCGCTGATGTGCACCTGGTCGGTGAGATGGATCTTGCCCGAGGCGATCTGCGCGGAGATCACATAGTCGGTCATCACCTTGGTGATCGAGGCCGGCACCACGCGCATGTCCGCGTCCTTGGACGCGAGGATCTGGCCGGTGGCGTAATCCATCAGCACCCAGCTCTTGCCGTCCACATCCGGCGGTGGCGGCACCGGCACCTGCACGGCCGCCGGCGAGGGTACCGGGTTGGGCACCGGCTTGGGCGGGAGCGGATTCTGCTGGGCGATCGCGCTGGCGCCAAACACCAGGCTGGCAGCGGCAAGAACATGCAGGGAGCGGCGGAACAGATTCATCGTGGTCTTACATCCGTTTTTTGCTTGGATCGCGGCACACGCGGCGCCGCCAGGTTGGAAAACGCTCAGTCTACAGCGACCTGCGGGTGCGGCAGACCCATTTGTTCGATCTGTGAGGTGACCCGGTCGGCCGCGTCCACATCGGCCAGCGGCCCGACCCTCACCCGGTGCACGAGCCGGCCGCCTATGTTGGCATCGACCACCTGCACCGGAGCGAAATTGGCCACGCGCAACTGCTCGGCGACGCGCTCGGCGTTGGCCGGGTCGCTGAACGCGCCAACCTGCAGGTAGATGCCCGGCGGATGCTCGGGCGTGGCCGTCACCACCGGCGGCGGCGGAACCGCCTGCTCGGGCGGCGCGGACGGATCGATGCCCTGCACTTCCACCAGGCCCGTGCCCTTGGGCCAGATGCCGATCTTCACCGCGGCGGCGTAGGACAGGTCGATCACGCGATCCTCATGAAACGGACCGCGATCGTTGACGCGCACGATCACGCTTTTGCCATTGGTCAGGTTGGTCACGCGCGCGTAGCTGGGCAAGGGCAGCACCTTGCTTGCGGCGGTGAACTTGTACATGTCGTAGTCCTCGAGGTCCGAGGTCTTGTAGCCGTGAAATTTGCTGCCGTAGAACGAGGCGATGCCGCGCTCGTCGTAGCCGCGCGCCGAGGGCAGCACCCAATACGTGTGGCCCAACACGGTGTAGGGCGAGCGGTTGCCGTACAGCGAGCGTGGCTCGACCTTCGGCACGGGCTCGGGCAGGTTGCTGACGTCCGGTGGCGGACCGTCGGGAACGCTGTCGCTGTTGCTGCGATAACGGCTGTTCTGCGGCAGGTTGGTGTCGTCGCGGAAACCGCCGCTACCGGAGTTTCCGCTGCGCGCGTACGAAGACGACGAGGACGCCCGCGTGCCGGAGTGGCCGCCGCATCCGGCCAGCAGCAGCGCGGTCGCAAGCAGCCACGGCAGGCGCCACGCCGCCCTCATTGCGCCGGATGCTCGGGGCTGTTGGCGCCTGCGGCGATCGCCTGCGCAAGCTCGTGCACCGCCAGCGCATACATCGGGCTGCGGTTGTAGCGGGTGATCACGTAGAAGTTCTGGAAGGTGAACCAGTATTCGGGGCCGTTGGCGCCTTGGTAGGTCTGCACGCTGCTGAGCGCACCCGGATCGAGGTGCTGCAGCGGACCGTAGCCCCATGCTTCGAGCTGCTCCACCGTCCACTGCGGGGTGGAGTCCTTCACGTTGAGCGGCCTGGCCGCCGCGTCCGGCTGCGCGGGCGCTGCCACCGGTCCGCCGGCCACCCAGCCGTGCTTGGCGAAGTAGTTGGCGACGCTGGCGAAGATGTCGGGCAGCGAATTTTTCAGGTCGATGCGCCCGTCGCCGTCTTCATCCACGCCGTAGTCGCGAATGCTGTCGGGCATGAACTGTCCCCAGCCCTGCGCGCCGGCATAGGAACCGGTGAGCGTGTCGAGGGGACCGGCGAGCATGCTGTCGGGCAATTCCAGCAGGGTTTTCAGCTCGCCACGGAAGAACGCCGCGCGTGGCGGGTAATACAGGCCCAGCGTCACCAGCGCGTCGAGTACTTTGTAGTTGCCGGTGTTGCGGCCGTAGAAGGTTTCCACGCCCAGGATCGCCACGATGTACTCGGGCGGCACGCCGTATTGCGCGCCGATCTTCTCCAGCAGCGCGCGATGATCGCGATAGAAATCGATGCCCGCATCGATGCGCGCGGGCGTGATGAAAATGGGCCGGTACTCGCTCCACGGTTTGGCTTCGGCGGGACGGCTGATCGCATCGAGAATGCTCTGCTGTTTCTTCGCACCGTCGAGCAATGCGTTGAGCGCGGCGGGATCCTTGCCGGTGTCCTGCACCACTTCCTGCACCAGTTGCGCCTGGCCGGGATGTTGATCGGCCCACGCCGGCGCGGCGGCCAGCAACGACAGCAAAAGCAGTATCCGCGAAGGACGAAAAAAGCGTGGCCTTAAGGCCGGCGGCGGGGTGGTTTTCGCTGTCTTGATCGGCATCGGCCACAGCGTAGCATGCAATGCGGCGCAAACCGTGGCGATTGGCGGGCACGCGAGCGTGCGCAGGGCAACTCAGTCGTGCACCTTGCGGTTGGCATGGATCGACATCAGCACGCCAAAGCCCACCAGCAAGGTCACCGCCGAGGTGCCGCCGTAACTGACCATCGGCATCGGCACGCCCACTACCGGCAGCAGGCCCGCGACCATGCCGCCGTTGACGAACACGTAGACGAAAAAGCTCATGGCGATGGCGCCGGCAAGCAGGCGTGAATACGTGTCGCGCGCTTCCATCGCGATCCACAGGCAACGACCGATGATGAAGGCATACAGCACCAGGATCGCGCATACGCCGATCAGCCCGAACTCCTCGGAGAACACCGCGAATATGAAGTCGGTGGTGTGTTCAGGCAGAAAATCCAGGCGCGATTGCGTGCCTTGCTCGAAGCCCTTGCCGAACACCCCGCCCGAGCCCACCGCGATCTGCGACTGGATGATGTGCCAGCCGTTGCCCAGCGGATCGGACTCGGGATTGAGCATGGTCAGGATGCGATCGCGCTGATACTGGTGCATGAAATGCCAGGCAATCGGCACCAGGCCGCTCGCGCCGGCCAGCAGCAGCCCGATGCGCCACCACGCCATGCCGGACAGGAACAGCGCGAACGCACCGGCCGCCGATACCAGCAACGCCGTGCCAAGGTCGGGCTGGTGGGCGATCAGGGCCGCGGGGATGCCGATCAGCACGCCTACGGTCGCGATATCTTTCCAACGCGGCGGCAGCTGGCGCGGATGCAGGTACCACGCCACCATCATCGGCATGGTCAGCTTCATCAGCTCCGACGGCTGGAAGCGCATGATGCCCAAATTGAGCCAGCGGTCCGCACCGCGCCCTTCGCCCAGCACCGCGACCACCAACAGCAGCGCCAGGCTCGCGGCATACAACCAGGGCGTCCAGTTGCGCAGCGTCGATGGCGGAATGCGCGACAGCAGCAAAATCAGCACGCCGCCGAGCATGAAGCGCGCGGCCTGGCCAAGCACCAGCCCCACGTTGCTGTCGCCCGCGCTGTAGAGCGTAACCAGACCGACGCCGCACAACAGGCACAGCGCAAACGCCAGCGGCAGATCGATGCGCGGGCGCGTGAGAATGCGCCGGAGGAAACGGTAGAAGCGTGTGCGCAGGGTATCGATCATGGCGTGCTGTCCCCCCCGCTGGACGCGTCCGGCGCCGGCATATCGGTTTGATCGGTTTGTGGCGTATCTTCCGGCGGCGGCACGCTGCCGGCGGGAATCGGCTCGGGCAGCGGGTGATCGGCCGGCACCGGGCCGCCCTGGCTGGTAAGCCATGCATCGAGCACTTTGCGCGCAATCGGGCCGGCATCCTTGGCACCCCACGCACCGGCCTCCAGCATCGTGGCCACCGCGATGCGCGGATTCTCGGCCGGGGTGAACATCTCGAACCAGGCACGGTGGCGCGCGGCCAGGTAAGCGGTGCTCTTGTTTTCGTTATACGCATCGCTGGTACGCGAATAGCGTTCGGCGGTACCGCTCTTGCCCGCGATGCGATACGGGAAACCATCGCCCAGCTTCACGCCCGCGCCGGTGGAGAACGGATCGGTACCGTAAATCACCAGTTGCATGCCGTCGTTGACCGCCTGCCAGTCTTTCTCGTTCTTGATCAGCGAGGGGCCGGAGGGCGGATTGGCCAGCTGCACGGGCGCCGCGCCGACGTCGGCGGTCGACATCACCACGCGCGGCGCATACGGCACGCCATGTCCGGCGAAAGTCGCCAGCGCATGCGCCAATTGTATCGGCGTCACTTCCCAGTAGCCCTGCCCGATGCCCGTAATCACCGTCTCGCCCGGATACCAGGCCGGTGCCTTGGGCGAGTGTTTGGCCTTCCATTCGCGCGAGGGCAAGATGCCGGATGCTTCGCCGGGCAAATCCACGCCGCTGGGCTTGCCGAAGCCGTAGGAACCCATGAAAGCGCTGACGCGGTCGATGCCAAGGTCCAGCGCGAGCTTGTAGAAGTAGGTGTTGACCGAATCCTCGATCGCCCGATACAAGTTCACCGTGCCCACGCCGTAGCGCTGGTCGTCGCGGTAACCGCGCGACTGCCCGGGGATATAGAAAACGCCGGTGGAAAGCACCGAATCCTGCGGCGTGCGCACGCCATATTCCAGGCCCGCCAGCGCCATGAACGGCTTGACGGTGGAACCGGGCGGATACGCCCCCTTCAGGGCGCGGCTGAGCAAAGGTTTGTCAGGGTCGGTACTCAACGCCTTGTAATCGGTCGTACTGATGCCGTTGACGAACAGGTTGGGATCGAACGTGGGCACGCTGACCAGGGCCAGCACCTGGCCGTTGCGCGGATCGATCGCCACCGCCGCGCCGGGCCTGCCCTCGAACGCATCCTGCGCGGCTTTCTGCACGCGCACGTCGATGCTCAGGTACAGGTTCTTGCCCGGCACCGGCGGGACGGTTTTCAGGACGCGCTGGATGCGCCCATCGGCGCTGACTTCGTCCAGCTCGTAGCCGGGCTTGCCGTGCAGCAAATCCTCGTAGGAGCGCTCGATGCCGGTGCGGCCGATATGCGTGGTGCCCTTGTACAAATCCGGATCGAGCCGGTCCAGGTCGTCGGCGTCGATGCGGCTGACATAGCCGATGACGTGCGCGAACAGCGGTCCATAGGGGTACTGGCGGATCAGGTAAGGCACCACGTCCACGCCGGGAAAGCGCCAGCGGTTCACCGCGAAGCGCGCGATGTCGTCCTCGGTCAGGCGCATCTTCAACGGCACGCTGTCGAACCGGCGCGTCTGCTTGAGCTGCTTGCGGAAAGCGTCCAGGTCGTCCGGATCGAGCGGAATCACCTTGCCCAGCGCGGCCAGCGTGGCATTCATGTTCTTGACCTGCTCGGGCACCACTTCAAGGCGGAACGCCGGCACGTTGTCGGCCAGCAGCACCCCGTTGCGGTCGTAGATCAGCCCGCGCGGCGGCGGCAGCGCGCGCGGCTTGACGCTGTTGTTGATCGAGCGCAGCGCGAACTCGTCGTGATGCAGCACCTGCAGGAACACATAGCGCCCGACCAGCGCCCCCAGCCCGAGCAGGATCAGCGCAAAACCGGCAAACGCGCGACGCCGGAACATCTCGCCTTCGCCGCGGGTGTCCTTGAAGGCGCGGCGATGGATCAGCTTCGCCATGCCCGCACCTCCAGGCTCCGCACGCGCGCGCTGTCGGCCGGCGCGGTCATTGCAGGCGCAACCGCATCCGCAGGTCGTCCATCAGCAGAAACAGGAACGGCCACAGCGCGGCACTGACGAAAGGCGATCCCCACCACAGCGCCGCCGGCGCCGACTCGCCCGCGAAGGCGCGCACGATCAGCAGCAGGAAGCGGTCGTTGAGCAACAGCGCGAGCACCGCCAGGGTCTGCTGCCACATCGGGAAGAAGCGCAGGCGCGATCGGAAGCGCAAGGCGATGAAGGCCAGCACGCACAGACGCAGTGCCTGCTCGCCCAGCAGCACGCCGTTGAGCAGGTCGGCGCACACGCCGAACACGAAGGCCAGGCCCAGCGTGACGCGCTGCTCGCCCGATTCCAGCGCCCAATACAACAGCACCAGCGCCGGCCAGTACGGCTTGAACGGATCGAGCACGTGCGGCAGCGGCACCAGCATCAGCAGCAGCGCGAACGCCAGCGTGCCGTAGAACCACCAGAACGAAAGACGCTGCCGGCTCATGGCTTAACCGCCCCGGCGCTCTGCGCGGAAGCCGGCTTCACGGCGGACGACGCGCCCGCCGGCAATGTTACGCGCGCCATCGCCGCCGAACTGGGCGGCGGCGGCGCATCGCTGGCCGGCGGCCCAGCTGGATGGGCGAGCGGCGGCGGCCCGACCGGCTCGGCCAGATCGTGCAGCAGCAGCACTTCGTCGCTGCGATCGATGTCGGCGCTTGGCTGCGCATGCGCTTCGAGGAACATGCCGGTCTGGCTCGGCCCTACCGTACGGACTTCGCCCACGGGGAAACCTTCGGGGAAACGCCCGCCCAATCCGGATGTAAGCAGCTTGTCGCCGGGACGCACGTCAGCGGCGATCGGAATCATCGGCAGGGTGAGCTGCTCGCCGTTGCGCGAACCATAGGCAATGGTGCGCAAGCCCGTGCGCTCGATCATGACCGGCAAGGCATGGTCCGGATCGGTCACCAGCATGACCACCGACGAGGTCGGCAGCACATCGACCACCTGGCCCATCACGCCGTGCGCGTCGATCACCGGCTGGCCGGCCTTCACCCCGTCGCGCGCACCGAGGTTGATCAGCATGCGATAGCGGTAGGCGCCCAGGTCCACGCCGATCACGCGTGCCATCTGCACGCGCAAGTCGAGGCTGTGCTGGGTGTCGAGCAGTTCCTTGAGCCGTTCGTTCTGCTGCGCGACCGCGCTCAAGCGGTTGAGCTTGGCGTTGGCCAGCAGCAGATCCTCGCGCAGGCGCTGGTTCTGTTCGGTAAGCGTGCGGCGATCGGCAAAGGCGACGCTGAGCGCACGCATGCCATCGACCGGCAACGCGGCCAGGCGGTAGACCGGCTCGACCACGATGGCGGACGCATAGCGCAGCCGCAACAACCAGCCGTTGCGGTGATCGAGCACCATCAGCACCATCGCCAGGGCAAGATAGAAGATCAGCCGCAAGGTACCGGCAGCGGTGCCGGCAAACAGGGGCGAGGATTCCTCGCGCGCTAGCGGCATGAGCGACCTGGCTTATTCGGGGGCGAAGAAGTCGCTGCCGTGCTGATCGATCAGCTCCAGCGCCTTGCCGCCGCCACGCGCCACGCAGGTCAGCGGATCGTCCGCCACCTGCACGTGCAGGCCGGTTTCTTCCGATAGCAGACGGTCCAGATCGCGCAGCAGCGCGCCGCCGCCGGTGAGCACGATGCCGCGCTCGGCAACGTCCGAGCACAGTTCCGGCGGGGTTTGTTCCAGCGCCGATTTCACCGCGGCGACGATGCCGGCCAGCGGTTCGTGCAGGGCTTCGAGGATTTCGTTGGAGTTGACCGTGAACATGCGCGGCACGCCCTCGGCCAGGTTACGGCCGGAGATCTCGATCTCGCGCACCTGGCTCTGCGGGAACGCACAGCCGATTTCCAGCTTGATGCGCTCGGCGGTGGATTCGCCGATCAGCGTGCCGTGGTTGCGGCGCACGTAGTTGATGATGGCTTCGTCGAAACGGTCGCCGCCCACGCGCACGGACTGCGAGTAGACGATGCCATTGAGCGAGATCACCGCCACTTCGGAGGTGCCGCCGCCGATGTCCAGCACCATCGACCCGCGCGCCTCGTGCACCGGAATGCCGGCGCCGATCGCGGCGGCCATCGGCTCTTCGATCAGGAATACGTCGCGCGCCCCGGCGCCTTCGGCCGATTCCTTGATGGCACGGCGTTCCACCTGGGTCGAACCGCACGGCACGCAGACCAGCACGCGGGGGCTGGGGCGCAGCAGGCGCGAACGGTGCACCTGGCGGATGAAGTGCTGCAGCATCGCCTCGGTCATGGTGAAGTCGGCGATCACGCCGTCCTTCATCGGACGCACCGTGGCGATGTTGCCCGGCGTGCGGCCCAGCATGCGCTTGGCGTCGCTGCCCACGGCGGCGACGGTGCGGGGGCCGCCCGGACCGCGATCCTGGCGAATGGCCACGACGGAAGGTTCGTTCAGGACGATACCCTGGCCGCGCACGTATATAAGCGTGTTGGCTGTGCCAAGGTCGATGGAAACATCGTTGGAAAACATCCCGCGAAACTTCTTGAACATGGGTCCGCCGCGTAGTGACTCTGGCTAAAAAGTAAGCGCGCCAGTCTAGTCAGCAAAACACTTGTCCGCAAGGACATATTCGTTAAGAAAGCTTTGTGGAATGCGGTGATAGACGCCCTTTTGGGCGCGTCGGCGAGGTTCTGGGACGGCGTCCGCACCCCCCTCTTTGGCGCCGGCCCGGATCGGCCCCGCAGGACCCCGCGCAAGCCACCTTTTTGCCCTTTTGGCGGCCGCTTTCGGACATAAGGCGCGCAAAAAGTCGCCTTCGGGGGAGCTTACCGGTACGATGATGGGCTTTAGCCGAAACCTTTGGCGCGACGCCCGCCTCGCGGCGGCGGCGCGGCCAGTCACTTATCCGGGGCATCCTGCCGTCATGTCTGCCGTCATCTGCGGATCGTTCGCCTACGACACCATCATGGTGTTCCAGGACCAGTTCAAGAATCACATCATCCCCGACCAGGTGCACATCCTGAACGTGTCCTTCCTGGTGCCGCGGATGCGGCGCGAATTCGGCGGCTGCGCGGGCAACATCGCCTACAACCTGAAACTGCTCGGCGGCGACCCGCTGCCGGTGGCCGCGGTGGGCCAGGATTTCGCGCCGTATCGCGAGCACCTCAGCAAGCACGGCATCCGCATGGACGGCATCCGCGTGTTCGAGGAACAGTTCACGCCGCAGTGTTTCATCACCACGGACCTGGACAACAACCAGATCACCGCCTTCCATCCGGGCGCCATGTCCAGCGCGCACGAAAACCACGTGCGCGGCATTCCCGACATCAGCTTCGGCATCGTGGCGCCCGACGGCCGCGACGCGATGCTGCAGCACGTGGACGAATTCGCCGCGCGCGGCGTGCCGTTCATTTTCGATCCCGGCCAGGCCATGCCGCTATTCAACGGCGAGGAATTCCGCGCCATGATCGAAAAAGCCACCTACGTGATCGTCAACGACTACGAGTCGCAGCTGCTGCAGCAGCGCACCGGCTGGAGCGCGGCAGAAATCGCCTCGCGGGTGAAGGCCTACATCGTGACGCTGGGCCCGCGCGGCTCGCTGATCCACGAAAACGGCACCACGCACGAAATCCCCCCCGCGCGCGAGCGCCAGGTGGTCGATCCCACCGGCTGCGGCGACGCTTATCGCGCCGGCCTGATCTTCGGCATCATGAAGGGCTGGGACTGGCCCACCATCGGCCGCATGGCCTCGCTGATGGGCGCGCTCAAGGTGGAACACCCCGGCACGCAGAACCAGCACTTCACCTATGCCCAGTTCGCCCGGCAATTCCAGGACCAGTTCGGCTACGCCTTGCCGTAATCGCCGCACGCATCAGGGACAACCCCATGTCTGCCATCGCCAACCTCGTGATCGCGATCATCGCCCTGATGCATCTGTGGTTTTTGATCCTGGAAATGTTCTTGTGGGACAAGCCCACGGGCCGGCGCGCATTCGGCCTTACGGCGGAATTTGCCGCCCAATCGAAGGTACTGGCGGCCAACCAGGGGCTCTACAACGGGTTCCTGGCCGCCGGCCTGATCTGGGGTCTGCTGCTGGGCGGCATCGAAGGCATGCATGTGAAGGTGTTCTTTCTCGCCTGCGTATTCATCGCCGGCGTTTACGGCGGGCTGACCGCCACGCGCAAGGTGCTGTGGATCCAGGCCGCTCCCGCCGTCGTGGGCCTCATTTGCGTCTGGTTGAGCTGAAGCAGCCGCCCGGCTTTTCAGGTATGTCCCTCATGACCCCAGACCCTCGCGAAGCAGTTGGAACCCGGTTCGATCCCGCCGCCATGCTCCGCGCCCGCGCGCAGACCTGGGCGGCGCTGCACGCCATCCGCGCACGGATGCAGCCGGGAATCGGCGAGGAGGAGGCCAAGGCCATGGCCGCCGGCGTGTTCAAGGAGCTGGGCATGGAGCGGCTATGGCATCCGCCGTACATCCGCATCGGCCCCAATACCACCAAGACCTATCGCCAGCGCTCGGCCCCCGACGTGCGGCTGGGCGAAAACGACATTTACTTCATCGACCTGGGCCTGGTGTTCGACGGCCACGAAGGCGACGTGGGCGATACTTTCACGGTCGGCCAGGCCCCCGAACAGGAGGCCTGCGCCCGGGCGGCCCGCGATTTGTTCGCGGACGTGGCGGCCGTGTGGCGCGGGGAAGGCTTAAACGGCCACAACCTGTATAATTACGCCCATGAGCGCGCCGAGGCGATGGGTTGGCGTTTCAACCACGCCATCAAGGGCCATCGCATCAGCGATTTTCCGCACTCGGTCCATAAGGGCGGCGATCTGGGCGACTTCGAAAACCGCCCCTCCAGCGGCCTGTGGGTCCTGGAAATCCAGATCGCCCACCCGACCGAACCGTTCGGCGCCTTCTACGAGGATCTGCTGACCGATATCGCCCCCGAAGGCGGCCGCCAGCACCCGGAAACGCTGGATACACATTGAAAACGTACGCTTGCGGACAGCGCTGGAGTGTCCGCCCCCTGTTCGCCCAACGACTTTTACTTACGGAACCAAGACCGTGGCTCGCCAAAAACCCCTAAGCCTGTACCGCAACATCGGCATCATCGCCCACATCGACGCCGGCAAAACCACCACGACCGAACGCGTGCTGTACTACACCGGTAAGAAGCACCAGATCGTCGACGTGCACGACACGAAGGACGGCAAGGGCTCCACCACCACCGACTACCTCGAGCAGGAACGCAAGCGCGGCATCACCATCCAGTCCGCCGCCGTGTCCACCGAGTGGAAGGGCCACCAGATCAACGTGATCGACACCCCAGGCCACGTGGACTTCACCATCGAAGTGAACCGCAGCCTGCGCGTGCTCGACGGCGCCGTGGTGGTGTTCGACGGCGTGGCCGGCGTGGAACCGCAGACCGAGACCAACTGGCGCCTGGCCGACCAGTACAACGTGCCGCGCATGTGCTACATCAACAAGATGGACCGCATCGGCGCAAACTTTAAGCACGCCGTGGAAGGCATCAAGAACCGCCTGGGCGCCAACGCCGTGCTGTGCCAGATTCCGCTGGGCAGCCACGACGATTTCATCGGCATGGTCGACCTGGTCGCCGGCCAGGGCTACATCTGGCAGGGCCACGACAAGGACAGCAAGTGGGAAACCATTCCGCTGGACGAAGTCGCCAACCATCCCAAGGTGCAGGCGTTCACCACCGCCGCCGACAAGGAATGGGTGGGCAACCTCGCCGCGCTGCGCGAGGAAACCATCGAAAAAGCGCTGGAAATGGACGATGAAGCGTTCGACAAGCTGCTGCATGCCGGCGACGTGCAAACCTTCGTCAACAGCGGCGACTACAGCCTGGAACTGCTCAAGAAGTGCATCCGCACCGGTTGCGTGCAGGGCAAGCTGGTACCGATCTTCTGCGGCTCGTCCTACCGCAACAAGGGCGTGCAGCAGCTGCTCGACGGCGTGGTCGACTACATGCCGTTCCCGGGCGAAAACGGCGGCATCGGCCTGGTGGACGAAGACGGCAACGTGGTCGGCGAACAGGGCGTGGTCGATGAAGCCCCGGCGCGCGCGCTGGCCTTCAAGGTCATCAACGACCAGTTCGGCACCCTCACCTTCTGCCGCATCTACTCGGGCGTGATCAAGAAGGGCGACACGCTGCAGAACGTCACGCGCGGCAAGAAAGAGCGCATCGGCCGCATCGTGGAAGTGCAGGCCAACGCCACCAAGGACATCGAGGAAGTGCGCGCCGGCGACATCTGCGCGTTCGTCTCGATGAAGGAAACCGAAACCGGCGACTCGCTCACCGATCCGTCCAGCCCCGTGCTGCTGGAGCGCATGCGCTTCCCCGACCCGGTGATCAGCGTTGCCGTGGAGCCCAAGAGCCGCAACGACATCGACAAGCTCTCCACCGCGCTCTACAAGATGGTGAAGGCCGACCCGTCGCTGCGCATGGAAGTGGACAAGGAAACCGGACAGACCGTGCTCAAGGGCATGGGCGAACTGCACCTGGAAATCACCATCGACCGCATGCGCACGGAACTTGGCGTAGACGCGAACATGGGCAAGCCCAAGGTCAGCTTCCGCGAAGCCTTCGGCCAGACCGTCGAGCACACCTACACGCACAAGAAGCAGTCCGGCGGTTCGGGCCAGTTCGCCGAAGTGAAGATGATCTTCGAACCGGGCGAACCGGGCAGCGGCGTGGTGTTCTCCGACGAAATCGTCGGCGGCCGCGTGCCGCGCGAATACATCCCAGCGGTGGAACACGCCATCACGGTGGAATCGCGCCAGGGCCAGGTCGCCGGCTACGAAGTGCTGGATTTCAAGGCGCGCCTGATCGACGGCAAGTTCCATGACGTGGACTCCTCCGCGCTCGCCTTCGAAATCGCCGGCCGCGCCTGCTTCCGCGAAGCGCAGAGGATGTCCAAGCCCAAGCTGCTGGAGCCGGTGATGAAGCTTGAAGTGGTCACCGAAGCCGACTACCTCGGCGACGTGATCGGCGACATCAACCGCCGCCGCGGTTCGATCAGCGAACAGGGCCAGAAGGGCACCAACGCTTTCGTGCAGGGCTTCGTGCCGCTGGCGGAAATGTTCGGCTACATCAACTTCCTGCGCTCGGCCACCAGCGGCCGCGGTACCTTCTCGATGATCTTCGATCATTACGAAGAAGTGCCGGCGAGCATGGTTGCCAAGTTGATGGAGAAGGAAGCGAAGTAATTTCCGCTTCCGTCGTTGAGATAAAAAAGCCCGGGTTTCGCCCGGGCTTTTTTTATGGCCGGCTTCAAGTGGCCACACCGTGGCAACGTGCCGTCAACGCCGAGGCGCCATCGGTCCGCGACCAAGCTCAGCCAGCCTGCATCCGGCGGACCAACTTGATCGAATTTCCGCAGGGAAGGCTCAAAATTGACGCATCGCCATCTCGCCAGACATGTGAAAGTCGCCCTTCTATTTATGCGACCCAACGGGGCACCGCGTAGACAGACACGCCGGCATCAACCCAATGGCGATGCTTGCACCCACCTTTGCCGCCGAAAACAGCTCAAGACTTATCCCCGCCGCTCCCCGAATCGTTCGGTCGCCGAGGTCCACCGAATTGGCCCGGTGCGCCCGGTATGTAGAAGTCGCGCGCAAGCAAGGATGATGAGGTGCCCGAAGAGGTTGACGGACCAGGCAGCGCGCTGGTTCCAACTGTACCAGGGTTGCTCCAGGCACTTCGATTGCCGGACGAATGCCCTGCCCGCGACTCCGGCCACATCACCTTGGCATTCTCTTTAAAGTAACCCTTACCGTGATCCGGTCCGCCAATCCATATGCGTACGGGAACCATGCTATCGAGCGAAGAATCGCCAGGCGCGTACCCGCCTTTACCATCTTCAATAACCCAGTTCTTACTCTTCCCATCCCCCGAATCTTTTATTCGCCAATCTCTAGCGAATGGACCCGATACATACGAATCGAATGTGGCGGCCTTGCTCGCCTTAAAGGAGGATGCGGCACGCGAAGAAGTTGACGGAACGGGCTTCGCGCCTGTACTGGCATTATTCCAGGTACTTCGATCGCTGAACGAATGCCCCGCTTGCGAGCGACCGGAGCTTTTGCCAAACAGAGGCGTCTTGTCCGTTGTGCTCGTTTCGTAACCGCTCCCTTGATCGCCATCATCCCTGCTTGAGCTGGCGTGCTTGGTGGATTTTTGTCCGCCGCCCGGAAGGCCCGTATCAAGCGTCCATGCTCCACTGCCATCACGCACCACCTGCTTGGACGTCTGTTTGTATGCGCCCGCGGCGGCATGAAACTTCAAGAGCGAGCGGCTGCGGCCCGTGCCGGAATCACTCTTCACAGCATAGTCGCTCGTATCGCCCGGCAGCTTCACGGACTCATAGCCGGTGTCCGGCTTATCGAATTTCGCCAAAAGTCCCGATGCCCTGCCGCTTGCGGGCGAGGAGGAAAAGCCGGCAGTGCCCGGCGTAACCAACGCCGATAGCGAATGCGTGCCGGCATCGCCTTCGGAACCGCGCAACTTGGGATGACTCTCCGAACCGGCTAAAGGGTGCGGCGCGACATGTGTTGGGACATGTGGGGTAATACCAAACATAAGAAACACTCCCGTGCGTAGGTGACCACGAACCTCGCCGGCAGTATGAACATACGGCGCAAAGTACGGCGTTACATGCTCACTGCCACCATGCCGTGCATGGCACCTATCTTCGGTGGATACCTCGCCCAAGTGCGCCCATACGCCGTGAGTTCTTCTTTCAATCCATGACCACGATCACCCAAAACGTATCGCCTGCTTTCAGCAACACGCCACCCTCCGATCCGCCAACTGACACCGGCCAAGGCATTTCGGTATCGGCTAGACCGACGGTCATAGCCAATGCAAATCCTTTCGCCAGCCCATCCAAAAGCACATCATCGGCAAGTGCACCGGCCTTTACCGCCCGGCCATCGGCAACCACGCCCGCCACCGGCACTGCGCCACCCGCAAACACCTCGACCGCAAGCACCACTTCATCCACGGATGCCCCGGACGCTGGCGATGCGACGTCTGACACCTCATCCATCGACCCTGTGGCCTTGCACGAGCTTAAGCAACGCGCAAGGAACATCGACCTTAGAATGCGCGAGCTTGCGCAGGATGTACCTACCTACAGCGCCGAATCGTCTTCCTACATGAAGCAATTCATCAAGGACCACTTCGGCAAGGACATCGATCCCGACCACACGTATTTGAATGAATATGAACCCATCTACGAGACCGTGCCCAGCCGTGCCGGCCCGATGTATCCCGATACAAAAAGGGAGACCGGCGCCGGGCGCCTTATCCGATCCACGCCGCTATCCCAAATCGCCTATAGCAACCTGTACAGGCTTATTTCCGCGGACTCGCAGCATTTCCACATTTGCGACAATAAGGATGCCAAGCCATCTTTCGCGGAACAAAAGGATGTGATCGATCCGCGCGCCTTTTACAAGGCGCTCGACGATCTGGATTTCAAAACCTACTACTACGGAAAGCTGGACCGGTTTTACGAAAAGCACGGCGACGATCTGCGTCAACTCTTCAAGGACCGCGCCCAGTTCGAGATCGACGCGCAACACGCCGAGGGCACGTTGAGCGACGATGATTACGCGCTCGCCAATCGCGCGTTCAACCCCAACCCCAACGACAAAAATCCACCCAAGGTGCATGCCTTCGTCGTCAACGGGTATCGATCCAATGATTGCCTTGTCATCCAAGGCAACGGCCGCACGCTGCTCTATACGCGCGGCCAGGACATAGCCGTAAAAGGCTTCCGCGACGAAGACGATCTTTACAGCTCTCTCGATTCTTATCACATGAGCGACGATGACCTGAAAACCTTTGCCAAGCTGCATTTTTCCGCCAACGACGCCGAAGGGCGCGATGGCGGCCCCGGCGTTACCGGCTCGCGCTACAACACTTTCGGCAACATCTGGCACAAGCTTGGAAACTGGCTTTCCCAGGATTTATTCCCCGCCGATAACGGGGATATTTATAACGACCCCTTTGGGCACCTCGTCAAGATCAGCCAAGGCAACGACAAGCGCGATGCCAAGTTCGACATTACCTCCAACGGGGATGTCACCAGCAAGAAAATCTACCGTGGCATGAATTACGTTCCTCTACCCTTCGCGCCATCGGGGCTGCAGTTTCTTTTCAGCAAGACCAAAACACAGCGAGAGGATGCGCAGTTTGGATTCGGCATCGACACCATTTCCATGGGACTGGGCAGAAAGATTCCCCTCGTGGGACTTTACACTGACTATGGATTCCCCATTACCCAGGCCCTGCGCAAAGGCAAATCCGAGCCTGACCCGGGCCAGGCAGCCAATGTGAATGACCCTTACGATCCGAACAACCCGTACAACATAAGCAAGACCAAAGACAACGACATTAATAAGCGCAATAACGCGACCAAAAACTGGTGACGCCCTGATTTGACGCGCACGCACTCGCGCGCAACCTGCTCTTGTCGTGTCCCTTCATACACGTTTACGTCACGACACCGATGAACGCGGCCAATAATCAAAGCACTTCACTGCTTTATCGGAGCGCTCGCTTATGTTTCGTATCGACACGGATGTTCTGACGCATTTTGAACCGACCGTCGAACCTCACCCCGGCAGGCCGAACCCCGAAGAAAGCGCGCAAATGCGATCCTCTTCGGTATCGATAACGCCCGGCCCCGCCGGCTTTCCTTCTTCCCCCGCTAGCGGAAGATCATCGGGGTTGCTGGCTCGCTTCGATCATCCAACCCATGAGCCGATGGCCGTACGCGTACCAGGTGATTCGACGCCCTATTACATCAAGGACGCCTCCAATACCCGGCAAGCGCAACCGCTGTTTACGCGCGACCCCGATGCCAAGACGCTCAAGCAGACGTCCAAGCAGGCGGTCTACCACGGCGATGGCGACGCGCAACCGGTCAATGGCCTGATCGGCGGCCGCGGTTACTCCCCCGAAGAGAGAGCCGCCCGCCTCGCACAAGCCAGAAGGCAGCTTGATCAAGCCGTGGATCGCCTCGATGCCGCGCAAGCCAGTATCGACGACCTCAAGATCGATTTGCGCATATCGCAGGCGGACGTCACGGCATCTCAAAATGATGTAAATCACGCTGACACGAACGTCGCCCTCAGCCTGCAAGCGGTCAACCGCTGGGAAGGGCTACATCGCCAGGCCATGGATAATTTGACCGGTGCTTCAAACCAGCTCGCCGCCACTCGCGAGCGTAGCCGGCTGGACGACGCGGAGGTGGTCAGTGCCCAACACGAGGTCGCGGATGCCAAACGCAAGCTAAGTGATGCCACTCGAATCGGTATCCCTGATGAGGTAGCTCGACGGACCGAGGCGCTCGCCACGGCAGCGAACCGCCTGAGCAACGCCGGAAAACGGCAACGCCTCACCCACGACAGGTACGACCATGCACGGCAGCAATTGGACTCGGCGCAAGCCCAGCATCACGATGCAGAAAGCAGGTTATTCCAGGCCAGGCAAAAACTCAGCAAAAGCCAAACAGACCTCGCACAACGCCGGCAGGAATTGTGCAACGCAAAGATGCGAATACCCCGTGTCCAGAATAAACTCACGTCGGCCCGGCACACATTCGCGCAAGCGCGTCGTGATGTCATGCGCAGGGAAGCCGAGTTAAAAAATGCAGAGCCCTGGTAACGCCGCTCTGCACAACATGATGCATCAGGCGCCGGCGCGCCTGCCGCAACGTGGCGTGGCGTGGCGTCATGACGAAACCCGTTCACGGCCCGCGGTAATGGCGCCCCCCCCGGGCCCCGACGGACGAAAAGAGCACCGGATCGGCGCCTCAGACAACGAGCCCAAGCGCCGACGAAACCTTCCAGCCACCCTAGAAACGGCTGCCCCGCATCCCCCACACCGGACCCACGGCGGCACCTGCGGCAGCCGGGCCGCGGGGAAGACATGGCGCAGCAAAGCCCCCCAAAGCGCCCCCAGGACGCCGCTTGAAGCCCAATCCCGCTAAAATAGGGAGTTTGCGACTTCCCTGACGCTCAAGCGCTTATGTCCACGCACCTGCAAGAAACCCACCGCCGCCGCACCTTCGCCATCGTCAGCCATCCGGACGCGGGCAAGACCACGCTGACGGAAAAGCTGCTGCTGTTCGGCGGTGCGATCCAGATGGCCGGCTCCGTGAAGGGCCGCAAGGCGGCGCGCCATGCCACCTCGGACTGGATGGCGCTGGAAAAGGAGCGCGGCATTTCGGTCACCTCCTCGGTGATGCAGTTTCCCTACGAGGGCAAGATCGTCAACCTGCTCGATACCCCCGGCCACGCGGACTTCTCCGAAGATACCTACCGCGTGCTCACCGCCGTGGACTCCGCGCTGATGGTGATCGACTGCGCCAAGGGCGTGGAAGAACGCACCATCAAGCTGATGGAAGTGTGTCGCCTGCGCGACACGCCCATCATGACCTTCATCAACAAGCTCGACCGCGAAGGCCGCTCGCCGATCGACTTGCTCGACGAGGTGGAATCGGTACTGGGCATCGCCTGCGCGCCGCTGACCTGGCCGATCGGCATGGGCAAGCGCTTGAAGGGCGTGTACCACATGTTGCTGGACGAAGTGCATGTGTTCGAGCCGGGCAAAAACTTTACGCGCCAGGATTCGACCATCTTCAAGGGTCTTCACGCGCCGGGTCTTGAGGCGGCCATCGGTACCGAGGCGCTGAACGAATTGCGCGAGGAACTGGAACTGGTACAAGGAGCCTCGCATGCGTTCGACGTCGAGCAGTACCTCGCCGGCAAACTGACACCGGTATTTTTCGGCTCCGCCGTCAACAACTTCGGCGTGCAGCTGTTGCTGGATTTCTTCGTGGAACACGCGCCCGCGCCGCGCTCGCGCCATACGCTCAACCGCGAAGTGAAACCGGAGGAAGAAAAACTCACCGGCTTCGTGTTCAAGATCCAGGCCAATATGGATCCGGCGCATCGCGACCGCGTCGCATTCATGCGCGTTTGCTCGGGTACCTATACCGCGGGCATGAAGATGATGCAGACGCGCACCAGCAAGGAAGTGCGCATTGCCAACGCGCTCACCTTCATGGCCAGCGACCGCGAAATCGTCGAAAGCGCCTTTCCGGGCGATGTGATCGGCTTGCACAACCACGGCACCATCAGCATCGGCGACACCTTCACCGAAGGCGAGGCGATCAGCTTCACGGGCATCCCCAATTTCGCGCCGGAACTGTTCCGCCGCGCGCGCCTGCGCGACCCCCTGAAGATGAAGGCGCTGCAGAAGGGCCTGGCCCAGCTGTCCGAAGAAGGCGCTACGCAGTTCTTCCGCCCCCTGATGAGCAACGACCTGATCCTGGGCGCGGTGGGCGTGCTGCAGTTCGACGTGGTCGCCTACCGTCTTAAAGACGAATACGGCGTGGACGCCAGCTTCGAACCGGTCGGCGTGGTAACCGCGCGCTGGGTGCATTGCGAGGATGCGAAAAAGCTGGAGGAGTTCCGTGAAAAGAACGCGATGAACTTAGGCATAGACGCCGCCGGCGAACTGGTCTACCTGGCCCCCTCGCGCGTGAACCTGCAGCTGGCGCAGGAGCGCTCGCCTGCGGTGCGCTTCTCGGCCACGCGCGAACACGCCGCATCCGTGGCGGTCTGACCCGGCGTCGGCGGGGGCGATCCCCGCACGCTTTCACAAACCTGTCACCGCCGCGGCGGCTACCGCCGTCGCCGCCATCTCGCTAATCTGGCCTCCCGGCCACCGCCATCGCCGCCCGGGTGTTCCGGCCGGCAGCGGGGCTTCCACGCTACATCAGCGAGATCCCGCATGGCCAGCTCCACGGTGACGTCGTCTCCCCGCAAGAAATACTCCTGGCTGGCCAACCTGCCCATCCGCTACAAGATCATGCTGGCGATCGGGCTGCTGCTGGGCCTGTTTCTGCTCAATAGCCTGGCCAATGTCGTCTCGCAGAACCGGCAAACCCAGACACGCCGCTGGGCCGATCACACCTATCAAGTGTTGCTGCAGATCCAGATGCTGCAGCGCTCCGCCCTCGCCAGCCAGGTGGCCTTGCGCGGCTATTTGATTTCGCACAACCCTACCCAGCTGACCGCCATGAACGACGGCGACCGAACCTTCCGCGCGCAGTTGGCGGAACTTCGCCAGTTCACCGGCGACAACTCGCTGCAGCAGCTGCGCATCGATCATATCGAAGCACTGACATTGCAGTGGAGCCACGAACTGCAAAAGATGGTGTCGGCCACGCAAGCGGCACTGAAAAACCCCGATGCGGATGCCGCGGCCAAAGACCTCGCGCGCATCCAGGCCGATTATCTCGCCCGCCGCACCGTGCGCGTGGAAGATTACACGGCCGCGCTCGACCAGATGGCGGACACCGAACGCCAATTGCTGGCCGAACGCACCCGCGACGCCGAACACCTGCTGGCCGAAACACTGTACGTGAACGTTGCCAGCGCGATCGTCGGCCTGCTGCTGGGCCTGATGGTGATCTCGCTCACCTCGCGCATGGTCACGCGCCCGATCCGCCGGCTCACCGATCTGATGACGCGGCTTGCCGCGCACGATCACGACATCGAAATACGCGGCACCCTGCGCGGCGACGAAATCGGCGAAATCTCCCGCGCGCTGGAAGTGTTCAAGCAGATGGTGATCGAATCCGAGCAACAGGCGCAGCTCAAAAGCCACGCCGCGAACATCTCCGGCGCGCTGCAGGAAGCCACCAGCCATCGCGATTTCGCCGAATGCTTCATCATGCGGCTGGCCCCATTGCTGCACGCGGGCGTCGCACTCTTCTACGGCTACGACAACGCGCGGCAACGGCTGGATCTGCTCGGCAGCTACGGTCTGCGCATGCAGGGCGGCGCCGATGCCTATGTGCCGGGCGAAGGCCTTGTCGGCCAATGCGCGCTATCGCACCGGCCCATCAGCCTGGACGATGTGCCGGACAACTACCTGCGCATCGACTCCGGCAGCGGCCAGGCCATGCCGCGCCACATCACCATCCTTCCCTTGCTGCTGCGCGACCAGCTGGTCGGCATCCTGGAGTTCGCCGGCTTCACCCAGCCCGACCTGCTGCAACGGCAACTGCTGGACGAACTGCTGCCGATGGCGGCGCTGACCCTGGAAAACCTCAACCGCGCCGTCAACACTCAGGATCTGCTCGAACAGACGCGCGAACAGGCCGACGAACTTCGCCTCTCAAGCGTCACCATGCGCCAGCAGCAGCAAGCCCTTCGCTCGGCCAACGACACGCTGCAAACCAAGACCATCGAACTGGAGGAACAGTCCCAGCGCCTGCTCGCCTCCGAGGAAGAGTTGCGCGTGCAGGCCGATGAATTGCAATCCTCCAACGAGGAATTGCGCATGAAGACCGACACCTTGCGCGTGCAGAAGCAGCAACTGGAAGCGCTGCAGAAGGAGACGCAGCAAAAAGCCGAGGAACTTGCCCGCGCCAGCCAGTACAAGAGCGAATTCCTCGCCAACATGTCGCACGAGCTGCGCACGCCGCTGAACAGTTTGCTGATCCTTTCGCGCAGCCTGGCCGACAACCGCGAAGGCAACCTCGATGCCGAACAGGTCGAATCGGCGCGCATCATTCACGACGCGGGATCGAGCCTGCTGCGCCTGATCAACGACATCCTGGATCTGTCCAAGATCGAAGCGGGCAAGATGGAGCTGTCGCTGATCGACTACCCGCTGCAGAACGTCGTGCGCAGTTTGCGGCGCAACTTCGACCACGTCGCGCGCGAGAAAAAGCTCCATTACGAGGTTGTGCTGGAAGACGGCTTGCCCGAACAGATCCACACCGATCCGAACCGGCTGGAGCAGATCGCCAACAATCTGCTCGCCAATGCCTTCAAATTCACTCCCAAGGGCAGCGTGCGGGTGATCATCGGCCGACCCGCGGGCGACCTGCCGGTACCCGACGCACTGCAAGGGCAGACACTGTTGGCGATCAGCGTGAAGGATAGCGGCATCGGTATTTCCGCCGACAAGCTTGAGCGCATCTTCAACGCCTTCGAACAAGCCGACAGCAGCACCAGCCGCCAGTTTGGCGGTACCGGGCTGGGTCTTAGCATCTCCCGGCGCATGGCCGCGCTGCTGGGCGGCGACATCGTGCTGCGCAGCGAGATCGGCCAGGGCAGCGAATTCGTCCTCCTGGTACCCGAACGCAGCGCCGCGCAGGAACACACCGGCACGCCGGCCACCGCGCATCCGCCCGTACCCAAACCGGTAACGCGCGCCCTGCTGCCCGCCGAAGGCGTCAACGACGATCGCGAGCGCATCGCCCCCGGCGACAGCGTCATACTGATCGTCGAAGACGATCCCGCCTTCGCGCGCATCCTTGCCGATATCGTGCGCCAGAAAGGCCATCGCATGCTGCACGCGGTGAACGGCGAAAGCGGGCTGGAACTGGCGCGACGCTATCATCCGATCGGCGTGCTGCTGGACGTGATGCTGCCCGGCATGGATGGCTGGACGGTGATCGAGCGCTTGAAGGCCGATCCGGTCACACGCCATATCCCCGTGCATTTCCTCTCGGCCACCGACGAGGCCGGACGCGGACGCGAATTGGGCGCGGTAGGCTTTCTCACCAAGCCGGTCACGCGCGAAGCCATCAACGAGGCCTTCGAGCGCCTGCTGCATTTCGCCACCGGACGCACGCGCCACCTGCTGGTCGTCGACGACGATGCCAACGCGCGCAGCGCAGTGCGCATGCTCCTCAACCAGGATGACGTATCGATCGACGAGGCCGGCTCCGGCGAGGAAGCGCTGCAGAAAATCACGCACACCGGCTACGACTGCATCGTGCTCGATCTTGGCCTGCCCGGCATGTCGGGCACGGAGTTGCTTGAGCGGCTGGCCGAGAGCGGCAGCATTCCGCCGGTAGTGGTGTATTCCGGACGCGAGCTGAGCCGCGAGGAAAACCTGCGCATCCGCCAGTACACCGACAGCATCGTGATCAAAGGCGTGCGTTCGCCCGAGCGCCTGCTGGACGAAGTGAGCCTGTTCCTGCACAGCATCCGCCGCGCGGAGGGCGCGACGGAAACCAGCGCTTCTCCCGCCAGCCAGGACGGCCTGGCCGGCCACCACGTGCTGCTGGTGGACGATGACATGCGCAACCTGTTTGCGCTGTCCAAGGTACTGCGCGGCTGGGGGTTGCAGGTCAGCATGGCCCAGGACGGCGAGAAAGCCCTGCACGTATTGGCCGAAAACAACCAGATCGAACTGGTGCTGATGGACATCATGATGCCGGGCATGGATGGCTACGAAGCGACCCGCGCCATCCGCGCCCAGCCTGCGTTGAACCGCTTGCCGATCATCGCGCTCACCGCCAAAGCCATGCGCGGCGACCGCGAGCAATGCCTGGAGGCCGGTGCCAACGATTACCTGTCCAAGCCGATCGACCTGGACAAGCTCGCCTCGATGATGCACGTGTGGCTGCGTCGCTGATACCGGGATGACGATGGACAGGCCTGAACTGGAAAACATGGAAGTGGATCTGTTCGTGCAGGCGCTGCAGCGTCGCCACGGCTACGACTTCAGCCAATACGCGCCTGCCTCGTTCAAGCGCCGCGTGCAGCAGCTGGCGCAGCAGCTGCGCTGCCGCAGCATCAGCGGCCTGATCGAACGCACCATGCACGAGGCGGAGTTGTTGCCCCAGATACTGGATGGGCTTACCGTGCCGGTCTCGGACATGTTCCGCGACCCGGCCATGTTTCTCGCTTTGCGCGAACAAGTGCTGCCACTGCTGGCGTCGTATCCGCAGATCAACATCTGGCAGGCCGGTTGCGCACACGGGCAGGAGGTCTATTCGCTGGCGATCCTGCTGGAAGAGGCGGGCCTGTACGAACGATCGCAGATTTTTGCGACCGACCTCAGCGAACACGCACTGCAGCAGGCCGAAGAAGGCATCTATCCTGTGCGCGACGCGCAGCAATGGTCGCGCAACTACCAGGCGGCCGGCGGCACGCGCTCGCTGGCCGACTACTACAGCGCGCGCTACAGCCTGTTGAAGATCGACCAGCGCCTGCGCCGCAACGTCACCTTCGCGCGACACAACCTGGTATCGGACGGCGTATTTTGCGAAGCGCATCTAATCTTCTGCCGCAACGTGCTGATCTACTTTTCCAACACCCTGCAGGACCGCGTCTTGACGCTTTTCCGCGAGAGCCTCGTACGCGGCGGCTACCTGTGCCTGGGCCTGCGCGAAAGCCTGGACTACGCCAGCGCGGCTCGCGATTTCACCGCGTTCGAGGAAAAAATGCGCATCTACCGCCTCGCCGGCCGCACGGAGCACAAGGCCGCATGAACGCACCGGGCGCCATCGCCGTGGGGTGTTCCGCTGGCGGCGTGGACGCGCTGAAGACCGTGCTCGGCGGCCTGGATGGCGCGCTGCGCCAGGCTATCCTGGTGTGTTGCCACAGCAGTTCCGATACGGTGGACCTGCTGTGCGAAGTGCTGGGCCGCGCCTCGCCGCTACCGGTCATCGAGGCGAAGGAACGTCACCCGGTGCGCGCCGGCGTCGTTCATCTGGCGCCCAGCGGCTACCACCTGCTGGTGGAAGCGGATCTGCATTTTGCGCTGTCGGTGGACCCGCGCGTCAACCACGCTAGGCCCTCCATTGACGTGATGTTCACCACCGCCGCGGAAGTCTGGCGCAGCGCGCTGATCGGGGTCGTGCTCACCGGCGGCAATGCGGATGGCTCCAACGGCTTGCGCCGCATTCGCGAGCTGGGCGGTACGGCCATCGTGCAGACGCCGGAGGATGCGCAAGCACCGGTCATGCCGCGCGCCGCGCTGGAGATAGCCGGCGCGGATTATTGCGTCAATTTGAACGATATCGCCCCCTTGCTCAATCGCTTGTGCCTGGTATGACTATGTCGCTGCCCAAGATTCTTATCGTCGACGATACGCGCGCCAACCTGATCGCCATGCGCCGCCTGCTGGCCGATTGCGGCGCCGAGCTGGTGGAGGCTACTAGCGGCAACGAAGCCTTGTCGCTGTGCCTGGATCAACAGTTCGCCCTGATCCTGCTCGATGTGAACATGCCCGACATGGACGGCTTTGAAGTCGCCGCCTTGCTGGGCGAAGCCGAACAGTTGCGCGACACGCCGGTGATTTTCGTCACCGCCGCCTACGCGGACGACCTCAATCGCATGAAAGGCTATCGCTCCGGCGCGGTGGATTACATCGCCAAGCCGATCAACGACGCGATCCTGCAATCGAAGGTGCGCGTTTTCCTTGAGTTGCACGCGGCACGAATGCAACTGCAGCAAACCCTGGAAGAGCTGTCCGCGCGCAACGCCCAGCTGCAGGTGGAAATCGGCGAGCGCCAGCGCGTGGAAGCCACGGTGCGCCACCAGGCCACGCACGACATGCTCACGGGCCTGCCCAATCGCGTGCTGTTCCATGATCGCCTGCGCGCGGCCATGCAACGGGGCGATCGGGACGAAAGCCGCTTCGCGCTGGCCTTGATCGACATCGACGGCTTCAAGGCCATCAACGATACCTATGGCCATCCAGCCGGCGATGCGCTGCTGCAAGCCATCTCCGCTCGCCTGAACCATCAGGTGCGCAGCAACGATACGGTGGCGAGGCTGGGCGGCGATGAATTCGCCCTGATCTTCGAAGACGTCGGCGACCTGCCGCCGCTGATGGAACGCTGCCAGCAGATCTGCGACCTGCTGGCCCGGCCTTATCCGTTGAACGGTCCGCGCGGCGATTTCACCGCGCACGTAAGCGCGAGCATCGGCATCGCTTTGTGGAACGATCATATCCACTCCGACGAGGCCCTGATCCAGGCCGCCGACCACGCGCTCTACCAGGCCAAGGACAACGGCAAGAACGGTTGCGTACTGGCCGCCCAGTAACGCCGTCCACGTGCCGGCGCCGCCCATTTTTCTGCGTGACGAAGGACACCGGGCGAGCTGCCCGGCTGCCTGCCGCACGGCTCAGGACCGGCTGACCGGCGGCGCATGGGGCGCACAGGCGTAGACGGTTGCGCCGACTCAGGCCGCGCGGACGGCGCCATCTTTTCGCCGCGACACCCACATCACAATGCGCGCGCGAAAAACCACGGCACCTTGCGCGTCGGCAATCTGTACGCCCACCGGCCACTCCTGGCTCGCTTCCTGCGTGGCGAGCTCAACTTCAGGCACGGCAATGGCATGCATGCTGCCGATCGCCTTGCCCAGATACTCCACGCTCATAGCCTTGGGAATCCAGCGCATGCCCGGCGGCATGCTCGCCTGGGCCATCACGCCGGCACTGAGTTCAGCCAGGTTGCATAACGCAATCGCGTGCACCGTACCCAGGTGATTGTGCACGCGTCGGCGGTCGCGCATGCGCACTTCGCAGCGGCCCGGCTCCAGCGCAAGGAAACGCGGCGAAATGGTGGAAAAGTAGGGTGCGCGAAAACACACAGCGCGCGAGAACAACCAATGCCCTGCCGGCCAGCGTGCCATGCGGCGATACAAAGACAGCAACGACGCACTCATGCATTTCCCCAAAGCAAGACGGCGGCCTCGGCCGCCGTCTTCGTATTGACCGTCACGCCGCGCGTTGCGTGGTGTCGGCGGACTTGGCCTCGTCCTGGCGGTTGAGCGCGGAGCGCAATTGGGCCGGATCGAAATCATCCACCGAAATGAATTCGAACACGCCTTCGCGCACGCGCTTGAGCAGGGTCGCTTCGCTGGCATCGATCACGCCCGCCTTCACCGCCTCGTCCAACTGGCCGAGGTAGTCGTGCGAGGTGAACTGGCCCGCCTTCAGTGCCTTGCCGAACTTGCGCTCGACCGGCTCGGCGGCGATCACGTCCGGCAGCAACTGGTTCATGCGGCCCACCGTGTTATTGGCCGTCGGCGTCAGATACGCCCATTCCAGCAGGCGATCGCGCGCTTCGCCCGGCGCGGTGATGATGGCGGCCACGCGACGGCCCAGGCGATCCGACGGCGGCACCTCGCGGCGACCGAACGGAAACACCAACACGTGCAACAGCCACGCCACCGGGCGCACCGGGAAATTACGAATCGCGCCATCCAGCGCCATCTGCGTGCGCCACATGCATTCGTGGAAAGCCCAGGCCAGCAGCGGACGATCCGCTTCCGGACGGCCGCTGTCTTCGTAACGCTTGAGCATGGCGCTGGCGATGTACAGATAGCTCAGCACGTCGCCCAGTCGCGCGGACAGCTTTTCCTTGAACTTCAGCTTGCCGCCCAGCACGCCCATGAAGGTATCGGCGCACAGCGCCAGCGCGGCGGAGTAGCGATTGATCTTGCGGTAGTAGCGGCGCGTGTACGCATCGCCCGCCGCATCGCCGATGCCCGCAAAGGTCAGGCCCAGCACGAAGCTGCGCACGGCGTTGGACAGGCCAAAGCCGATGTGACCGAACAGCGCGCGGTCGAAGGTTTTCAGGCGCTCGCCGTAATCGGCGATCGACAGTGCCTGCATTTCCTTCAACACGTAGGGATGGCAGCGGATCGCACCCTGGCCGAAGATCATCAGGCTGCGCGTCATAATGTTCGCGCCTTCCACCGTAATGGCGATGGGCACACCCTGCCAGGCGCGGCCGGCATAGTTCTTCGGGCCCAGCTGCACCGCCTTGCCGCCGTGCACGTCCATTGAATCGCCCGCGATGGCGCGACCCCATTCGGTGGCGTGGTACTTGGCAATGGCCGAAGGCACGGCCGGTTTCTCGCCGCGATCGACCGCGGCGGCGGTAGCGCGCGACAACGCCGCCGTGGCATAGGTGAGGCCGCCGATGCGCGCCAGCGCTTCTTCCACGCCTTCGAAGCGCGCCACCGCCAGGCCGAACTGCTTGCGCATGCGCGCGTAGGCGCCGGTAGCGGCCACGGCCATGCGCACGCCACCGGTGGCGTTGGACGGCAACGAAATCGCGCGCCCCACCGACAGGCATTCCACCAGCATGCGCCAGCCGTGGCCGGCCATGTGCGGGCCGCCGATCAGCGTGGACAGCGGCGCGAAGATGTCCTTGCCGCGCACCGGACCATTCTGGAACGGGATGTTGAGCGGAAAATGGCGGCGGCCGATTTCCAGCCCTGGCGTCTCGCGCGGCAGCAGCGCCAGCGTGATGCCGAGGTCTTCCTTGTCGCCCAGCAGGTGCTCGGGATCGTACAGGCGGAAGGCCAGGCCCACGACCGTGGCGACCGGCGCCAGCGTGATGTAGCGCTTGTCAAAGTTGAGCTTCATGCCGATGGTTTCCACGCCATCGACCATCTGCTTGCACACCGTGCCGTAGTCGGGAATGGAGGTGGCGTCGGAACCGGCATACGGGCCGGTAAGCGCGAAACACGGAATTTCCTCGCCGACGGCCAGGCGCGGCAGGTAGAAATTCTTTTGCTCGTCGCTGCCGTAGTGCAGCAGCAATTCGGCCGGACCGAGCGAGTTGGGCACCGCCACGGTGGACGCCACCGTCGCGGACATGGTGGCCAGTTTCTGCAGCACCGCCGAATGCGCCAGTGCCGAGAAACCCAGACCGCCGTACTGCTTGGGAATGATCATGCCGAAGAATCGGTTCTTCTTGATGAAGTCCCACACGTCCGGCGGCAGGTCGGCCAGCTCGTGGGTGATCTGCCAGTCGTCGATCATGCCGCACAACTGCTCCACCGGGCCGTCGAGGAAGGCTTGTTCCTCCACGCTCAATGCCGGCTTGGGCTGCTTGAGCAGCTCATGCCAATCCGGCTTGCCGGAGAACAGTTCGCCTTCGAAACCGACGGTGCCCGCTTCCAGCGCGGTCTGCTCGGTGTCCGATAGCTTGGGCGTCACCTTCGCGAACACTTTGAGCAGCGGCGCGCTGATCTGCTTGCGGCGGAAATCGACCAGCAGCAGCGGCACGGCGATCAGCAGTTCGATGATCAGCAGCACCGCCGTCGTCACCGGCGCTTTCGCCAGGAGGCCCACGACGAGCGTGGCGGCGAGCGTGGCGATCGCCCAGGTACGCAGGCTGCTGCGATGGTAAGCGCAGGCGCCGGTCGCGATGAGCGCTGCCAGCACGGTCAGGAGTACGGACATCTCAACACCTCGTTGCAGGTTGCTTGGCCACCGCGTCGCGCGCGGCATCGGCCGGTTTCAGGCTCGCGATGAAGCCTGCTATCTGCGCCGTGAATGCATCGTTGGCATCCCCGGCCAGCATATGGGTGGCGCCCGGTACTTGCACGTGACGCGCATGCGGCACCAGGGCGAGGAATTCTTCGACCGTGCGATGCGACACGACATCGCTGCGTTCGCCCGACAGCAGCAGCACCGGCACCTCTACCTTCGCCGCGGCGGCGAGCAGGCGCGGCTGGTAGCGTTCGCTTTCGCCGATCAGGTCGCCGGCGAGCAAGGCCGGGTCCCAGTGCCAGCGCAGGCGTCCATCCGCGCCTTCGCGCAGCAGCGGGCGCAATTGCTGCTCGCTTTTCTTCTCTTTGCGTTGCGGCAGATAAGCGGCGATCTGCTCGGCCGCTTCAGCGTAGCTGGCAAAACCGTCCGGATGCGCCTGCATGAAGGCAAGGATGCGTTCCACGCCGGAGGTTTCCCAGCGCGGGGTAATGTCCACCAGCACCAGCGCGCGGAACGGCGAAGGCCGCAGCTCGCCGGCCAGCACCAGGCCCAGCAGGCCGCCCATCGACGCCCCCACCAGGATCGGCGGTTCCGGTTGCGCGTGAGCCAGCGCCACCAGGTCCTCGACGAATTGCTGCATGTGATAGTGGCCGCCCGCTACCCGGCCGCTTTCGCCATGCCCGCGGCTGTCGAAACTTACGCAGCGGCAGCCGCGCGCGGCCATCGTTGCGGCAGCCGCGTTCCAGGCACCGCGCGTCTGGCCGAATCCGTGCGCGAACAGCAGCGTCGGCTGCCCTTGCCGGTGGCGCAGATCGACGGCCAGCGGCAAACCGTCGCCAGCCGTGAAGGAAATCCGGTGGGGATGAAGTGATTCCATACGCGTGAGTATGGATCGTCCGCGCAGGCGCCGTCAACCAAGCCCCGGAATCGGCGCCAACCCAGCGCCAGTCGCATATCAGCTACCATACGGGTATGAATGTCCGCCAAAAACCTGAACGTTCGCGCCTTTCCGCCGAAGATTGGGAAGACGCCGCCCTTAACCTGATCGCCGAACAAGGCGTCGGCGCGCTGGCCGTCGAAGCCCTTGCACGTCAACTTGGCGTGACCAAAGGCAGCTTCTACTGGCACTTCCGCACCCGCGAAGCGCTGCTGCAGGCTGCACTGGAGCGCTGGGAGCAGTATGGCGAACGCGAAATCATCAGCCAGATCGAGGCCATTCCCGATCCGCGCGAACGCCTGCCGGAACTGTTCCGCCGGGTTGCTCATGAATTGCAGCCGCACCGCGTCTACGCGGCGCTGCTGAAGGCCCTGGACCACCCGCTGGTGGTGCCGGTGATGGCCCGTGTTTCCAAGCGCCGCACCGAATTTCTGCACACCGCCTTTACCGAGGCGGGCCTTGATCCGGCCCAGGCGCTCAACCGCGCCCGGCTCACCTATGCGGCGTATGTCGGCTTCCTTCAACTGAATTTCACGCTCGGTCTACCTCGCTTGAGTCATGAAGAGTTCGACTCCTACGTCGAACACATGATCGCGACGCTGATCCCCGCCTGACCGGCGCCCCTCCCTTCATCGAGGCCGGGCCGATGGCGCCCGGCCGCCTTGCCGCGACACCTGGCCACAGGCGCGATGCTGCATGCGACCTTGCAATGCCAGTTTACGTAACTTAGCGTCGCACCTGTTTTTTATGGGTAGACCAAGGCGAGGAAAACATGACGGGCAAGCTCGATTCGCTCGAACGATGGGTGCAAGACGTGGCGGCTATGACCCGCCCCGCGGCCATCCACTGGTGTGACGGTTCCGATACCGAATATCGGGCGCTGGTGCAGCAGATGCTGCACAGCGGAGACCTGATCGAACTGAACCAGGCAACCCATCCGGGCTGCTATCTGCACCGCTCCAGCCCGTCCGACGTGGCGCGCGTGGAGCACCTGACCTTCGTCTGCACGCAAGACGAGGTCGACGCCGGCCCCAACAACCACTGGATGGCCCCGGCCGATGCGCACGCGAAAATGGATGCGCTGTTCGACGGCTGCATGGAAGGCCGGACCCTGTACGTGATTCCCTACTGCATGGGGCCGATCGATTCGCCGCTGTCGCGCTGCGGCGTGGAGATCACCGACAGTCCCTATGTGGTGATCAACATGCGCACGATGACGCGCATGGGAGCGGCCGCACTGCAACGCATCGAGCGCGAAGGCCGTTTCGTAAAAGGCCTGCACTCCACCGGCGAACTCGATCCGGAGCGCCGCTTCATCATGCACTTCCCGGAAGAATTGACCATCAAGTCATATGGCTCGGGCTACGGCGGCAACGCCTTGCTCGGCAAGAAATGCCATGCGCTGCGCATCGCCAGCTTCCAGGCGCAAAGCGAAGGCTGGCTGGCCGAGCACATGCTGATCGTAGGCATCGAAAACCCGCAAGGTCACACGCATTACATCGCCGCGGCCTTCCCCTCGGCCTGCGGCAAGACCAACCTCGCCATGCTGATTCCGCCCGAAGGCTATCGCAGGGATGGCTGGAAGGTGTGGACGGTCGGCGACGACATCTGCTGGATGCGCCCCGGCGCGGACGGACGTCTCTACGCGATCAACCCGGAAGCCGGTTTCTTCGGCGTCGCGCCGGGTACCAGCACCGCCAGCAACCCGAACGCGCTGAACACGATTGCTCGCGACACCATCTTCACCAACGTCGCACTGACCGCCGACAACCAGCCCTGGTGGGAGGGCCTTCCCGGCACGCCGGTCACCGACTGGCTTGGACGCCCCTTCGACCCGGCCAACGGTCCGGCCGCCCATCCCAATTCGCGCTTCACGGTCAGCGCCAGGCAATGCCCGACGTGGTCGCCCAAGGCCGAGGATGCCCAGGGCGTGCCGATCAGCGCGATCGTGTTCGGCGGCCGTCGCCCTTCGCTGGTACCGCTGGTGATGGAAGCACGCGACTGGACCCACGGCGTGCTGATGGGCGCGGCGATGGGCTCGGAAACCACTGCCGCCGCCACCGGCGCGGTAGGCGTCCTGCGGCGCGATTCGATGGCGATGAAGCCGTTCTGCGGCTACCACTACGGCGACTACTTCAAACACTGGCTCTCGTTCGACCGCGCCGGCGCCAAGCTGCCGAAGATCTTCCACGTCAACTGGTTCCGCAAAGGCAAGGACGGCAAGTTCGTCTGGCCGGGCTTCGGCGAAAACCTGCGCGTGCTGGAATGGATGATCGCCCGCGTCGAGGGCAAGGCCCGTGGCGTGGATACGCCCATCGGCATCCTGCCGGCCAACGGCGAACTCAAGCTCGACGGACTGGAACTGCCGCGCGAAACGCTGGCCGAACTGCTTTACCTCGACATACCCGGCTGGCAGGCCGAGCTGCTTGCCATCGGCCAATACCTCGACGGCTTCCATCCGCGCGTGCCCGCACGCCTGCTGCAAGAGCAGCAGCGCATCGCCCAGGCGCTGGATACGCCGTTGAAGGCCGCCAACGCCTGATGCCCTCCCTGGCCTCCCTCCGAGGGAAAGGAGGGAGACCAGGGGCCATCTTGCGGGGGAGCCTCAAAAGGGCCGGCTTCGAGTCCGCGCCCTCCCAAGATTGCCCCCTCATCCCGGCCTTCTCCCCCCGCGGGGGAGAAGGAGTAAACCTCTAAACCTAAACGCCTTGAGCCGCATCCAAACTGGCAAGATGATTGCTGCCAGCATCGCCAACGGAAGCGCCATGCCACCTGCACTCGCTGCGGGACACAACGATACCGATGACGTGCGCGCGGCCGCGGCAGGCGACCGTCAGGCCTTTCAACGCCTGTACCGCCTGCATGCAAGCCGCATCCATGGCGCCATGCTGCGGCTGTCCGGCTACGATCATGCGCGGGCCGAAGACCTTACCCAGGACGCCTTCGTCCGCGCGTGGCAGAAGCTGGACAGCTTCCGCGAGCAAAGTTCCTTCGGCACATGGCTGTACCGGCTGGCGGTGAACGTGGCATTGATGGACATCCGCGCGCGCAACGCCGACCCGGTCGGCTATGTCGATGAGGACAGCGTTCCCGAGCATGGCCAAACGCCGTTCTGCGCCGCCGAGCGCGACGAGTTGGAACGCGCGATCGGCAAGCTCCCGCCACGGGCGCGCGCGGTACTGGTGCTGCACGACGTGGAAGGCTGGCGCCACGAGGAAATCGCCAGCGAACTGGAGATGGCGGTAGGGTCATCCAAGGCGCAGTTGCACCGTGCACGCGGCTTGTTGCGCAAGGCTCTTGGAGAAGTGTGATGAACGAATTCGAATGGCTACGCCAGATGCGCGAACTCAATCAGCCCGTTGCCCCACGCAACGATCTTTGGGCACGCATCGATGCTGCGCTGGACGAAAACGACGCACCGGCCGACATCGCCGCGCCGACGCCGGTCAGGCCCGCACGCCGTCCCCGCCTCTGGGCGATGGCCGCGGGATTGGCCGCGGTAGCCGTGCTGGCCGGCGGCGTGGCGTGGCACATGCGGACCTTGCCGCAGATGGCGCCAGGCGCGCCGCTGACGGCCCAGGTGCAGAACTGGAAACCCAGCGACCCGCGCCTCGCCAGTGCGGCGATCGAACTGGGTGCCGCGCGCATGGAACTGCAACAGGCTATCGAGCAAGCTCCCGATTCACCGGCCCTGCAGCGTTTGCTGCAGCGGACCGATGCTCAACAGGCTCGTCTGCGCGAGCTAGAGAAACAAGCCGGCTGAGGCCGTCAGGACACCTATAACTATGAAAAACGCCCGCTACCTGCCGCTGTTGCTCTGCCTGTCCTGGGGAGGACAGGCTTTGGCCCAAACCCCGCTTGATCTCACCCATGCTGCCTCGCCGACGGCGCACATCGAGATCAACAACGTCAAAGGCGAGGTGAACATCACCGCCTGGGACCGCAATGAAGTGCACGTCGGCGGCCAACTTGGCAACGGTGCGCAGCCGCTGGCCATCGAGGGCGATGCCGACAACCTGCAGATCCGGGTGCAGGCGCAAGGCAAGGGCAGCTGGTTCGACTGGGGCGGCGACAAATCCATGTCCGACAGCACGCTCAATATCAGCGTGCCGCGCGCGGCGTCGCTGAAGATCAACGTGGTGAGTGCGCCGATCAGCATGGACGGCACCAACGGCGGCGACATCAACGTCAATTCGGTGAGCGGCCGCGTACGCATCAATGCCCAGACTCCCGCACTCAGCATCATCACCGTCAGCGGCAACGTCGCCTTCTCCGGCCTGGCCAAGGAGGCCAAGCTGCAAACGGTGAGCGGCGACATCCTGGCCCCGTCGCTGGGCCATATGGTGGATCTGCAGACGGTGTCGGGCCACATCCAGGCGGGCGGCGGTCCGTGGCAGCAACTCAACCTCAGCACCGTGTCGGGCGACGTGCAGCTCGCCGGCTCCCTGGCGGCCGGCGGCAACGTCAGCATCGACAGCATGAGCGGCGATCTGCAGTTGCAATTCCCCGCCTCGCTGTCGAGCAACTTACACGCCAGCACCTTCAGCGGCGACCTGCGCACCGACTTCGGCACGCCCCACCAACCCGAGCACGGCCCCGGCACCACGCTCGACACGGTGACCGGATCCGGCGACGGCAAAATCAGCATCGAAACCTTCAGCGGCGACCTGCGCATTCGCAAGCAGGACTGAGCTTCGCGGCGCTTGATCGGGTAAAGAAAAAACCCTCGCTCGGCGAGGGCTTTTTTGTATGCGGCGCGATCTCAAAGATCCTGGTGATATTGCACGTAAGGCGTGCGCGACTGATCCGGTTCCGGCGGCCCCACCGGCGTGTTGTTGGCGTTGCCGGACGACCACAGGTTCTGCGCGCCGAAGCTCAACGACCCCTGCCACGGCAAATGCCACGTCACGCCCAGGTCGATGCTGTTCCAGCGGCGATCGACATAATTGCTATTGGGTATGCCCGGCTCCGGCTGCATGGTGCGGCCGATGATGCTGCCGGTGATCGGGCCATGTTCGACGCCGAAGCTCAGCGCTTTTTGATCCAGCGCATTGAGGCCCATCAGGTTGCCCGGCAGTAGCCGGATGCGTCCCACGCTGGCACCCACCAGCACGCCGCTGTCACCGGACAGGGCCAGGCGGCCACGCGCGTTGACCTGCGTGCTGCTGTCGAAATCCGAAAGACCGTTGACGCCCGTCACCGCACCCGGCAACACGCGCGGCAGTGGCGTGGCGGTGGGCACCTGGTCTTGCGCGACGCTCAGGCCAAGGCTGTAGCGGCCGGCGTAATAAGTGGCGCCCACTTCGCTGCCGATGATGCGCGGCTGGGTCGCCCACGAGCGCTGCGTCACACCGGCCTGCGCCGATACATTCGGCGTGATGCCGTATTGCACGCTGCCCGCGTTGACCGTGCCGCCGGCAAGCGGATTGACCGACAGGAACGATGCGGCATTCCCGTCCTGCGCTCCGGCCGTCGAAGAAGTTTGCGACTGCGGCAGCAACGAGCCTTGCATGGGGTGCTGTTGCTGCAATGGCGTCTGCTGCAGCCACGCCGGGTTGCTGACCTGATCGCCGCCCACGGTCTGCCCTGCCGCAAGCAGCGGCACGAACATCAGCGGCAATGTCAGCAACAAGCGGCGCATGAAAATTCGACGGCGACGTGACAGACCACACCCGACCCTCAAAGGAGGGACGGACTCCCGAGACCAGTGTACCTCATTTTACTTTTTACTAACACCCCGCTTACATCCTCGCTTCTGTGGCACAGTCTCCAAAAAAGCCGCCCCGAACAAGCACTTGCTGGCATGGAGGATGCTTGCCCTTGGAACCTGTCCCGCCGCCCTTTTGCTAACAGTTTGTAAGGGCGACATGACGGGATCGTCACGCGATATAGTCACCTAACGTTTAGCGAACGGACCTGCCCGATCACGATGAGTTCAGCGCCTGACGGCCGCAAATTCCTCCCAGAGCCCAGCCGGTCGGTACCGGCCGCCCTGCGCGAGACCATGGAACGGTTATTCCGGGCCGTGGATGCCGGCAGCGTGCTTGAAACCTGCGAAGCGGCCCTGGTCCACCTGGGGGTGCGCGGGGAGCTGCACTGGCTGCCGCCGGAGGTGGACGACCAGCTGGCCGTACCCGGCCGGCTGAGCCTGGCCAAGGATCCGCAGAGCCTGCAGGCGCTGGCGCTGGTCACCGACCCGGCCGAACTCACCGAAACGGTGGTCGCCGAACTCACCTGGCTGGGCCGGCTGGCCGGCACCCGCCTGCGCCAGCTGAGCGAGACCGGCCGCCTCTACGAAGCCATTTCCCGCCTGGCCATGGCCGAGCGCCTGCAACGCGCCCTGTACGCCATCGCCGAGCTGGCCGGCACCGCCCACAACATGACCGAGATGATGCAGTCCCTGCACGGCATCGTGGGCATGCTGATGTACGCGGAAAACTTCTACATTTTCCTCTACGACTCGGCCACCGACAGCGTGCGCTTTCCGTACTACGTCGACACCGCCGATCAAAAGCCGCCATCGCCGGACGAAAGCTACCCGTTGCAGGACATGCGCCACAGCCTGACCTGGAACCTGCTGCAGAGCGGCCAGCCGCTGATGGGTTCGGTGGAAGAGCTTTCGCGCCAGCTGGAAGGGCATTTCGCCCTGGTGGGTCCGGCCTGCGAACATTGGCTGGGCGTGCCGCTGATGCGCGGCAACCAGGTGGTCGGCGGCATCGCCGTGCAAAGCTATCGCAACGATACGCATTACACGCGACACGATCGCGAACTGCTCAACTACGTCGCGCAACACATGCAAACGGCGCTGGAGCGGCGCGAGGCGCACGCCGAACTGGAGCGTCGCGTCGCCGACCGTACCGCCGCGCTACGCGCCACCAATCGCGTACTGCGCCAGCAAGTGCTGCAGCGCCAGCGTGGCGAGCGCCTGCAATCGGCGTTGTTTCGCATCGCGGAACTGGCCAGCGCGCCGGAAAGCCAGCAAAACTTCTACGCGGCGGTGCATCGCGTCGTGGGCGGCCTGATCTACGCGCGCAATTTCTACATCGCCCTGCTCGACGAAAGCAGCCAGAACATCACCTTTCCCTACTCGGTGGACGAAATCGATACGCGCAAGCCGCGTCCGATCGGCAACGGCGCCACCGAATACGTGCTCAAGCACGGCAAACCGCTGCTGGCCGATCGCCAGACGTTCGAGCGGCTAGCCGCCCAAGGCGATTGCGTGGAAGGCGGTACACCCTCGATCTGCTGGCTGGGCGTCCCGCTGGTGTGGGACGACCGCGTGATGGGCGTGCTCGCCGTGCAAAGCTATTCACCCAAGCACATGTATGACGCGCGCGACCAGGAACTGCTCACGTTCGTCAGCTACCATATCGCCAATGCGCTGCAGCGCAAGCAGACCAGCGAATCGCTCAAGCAGGCCTACGTAAACCTGGAGCGCCGCGTCACCGAGCGCACCCGTGCGCTGGCGCTGGCCAATCGCGACCTGCGCGAACAGATCGCCGAACGCGAACGCGTCGAGCGCCGGCTGATGTACGAAACCCTGCACGACTCGCTCACCGGCCTGCCCAACCGTACGCTGCTGCTGCAGCGGCTGGGCCAGGCCCTGCAGGGCTACCATGCCGATCCGAACAAGCTGTTCGCGGTGCTGTTCATCGACCTGGACCGCTTCAAGGTGATCAACGATTCGGTCGGCCACCTGATCGGCGACGACCTGCTGTTCCAGGCCGGCAGCCGCATCCGTGCGTGCCTGAAGACACGCGACCTGGTCGCGCGCCTGGGCGGCGACGAATTCGCCGTGCTGCTGGAAGGCATCAGCGACGCGGGCAAGGCGCTGGTGGTGGCCGAACGCATCATCGCCGAGCTGCACGTGCCGTTCCGCCTGGGCGTGAAGGAAATCTTCACCTCCGCCTCGATCGGCATCGCCCTGCCCGGCCCGCACTACCAGCAGCCCGAAGAACTTTTGCGCGATGCCGATGCCGCCATGTATCGCGCCAAGGACGAAGGCCGCCATCGCGCCGCGATGTTCGACGACCGTCTGCGCCGCGAAGTGCTGTCGCTGCTGGAGATGGAAGGCGACCTGCGCCGCGCGCTCAGCCGCAACGAGTTCGTGCCGTTCTATCAGCCGATCGTGGCGCTGGAAGACGGGCGTACTGTCGGCTACGAAGCGCTGCTGCGCTGGCGCCACCCGGATCGCGGCCTGCTCTGCCCCGGCGATTTCCTCGCCGTGGCCGAAGAAAACGGCAGCGCCGAAAGTATCGACTGGCAGATTTTCGAACAGGTCGCCTCGCAGGCGGGCATGCTGGCGGGGAACGAGGGGTTTGTCAGCCTGAACGTGTCCGGCCGCCACTTCCGCATGCCCGATCTGGACGATCGCCTGCTCAACCTGCTGCGTGCGCATCGCGTCCATCCGCGCTCGCTGCGCATCGAAGTGACCGAACGCACGCTGCTGGAAAACCCCGCGCACGTCAAACGCATGCTGGACAACCTGCGCCAGCACGGCGTGGGCATCGCACTGGACGATTTCGGCACCGGCTACTCGTCGTTGAGCTATCTGCACCAGTATCCGATCGAAACGCTGAAGATCGACCGTTCTTTCATCACCGAACTTGCCAACGCCAACAGCCATAGCGTGCCGGTGGTGCGTGCCATCCAGGTGCTTGCCGATTCGCTGCAAATGCAGGTGATCGCCGAAGGCATCGAGGACGAAGCGCAGCGGCAGGCGCTGAGGCATATCGGCTGCCGTTTCGGCCAGGGCTTTCTGTTTGCCAGGCCCCAGCCGGCGGAAGCGTGGCTGGGCACGGTCAGCAAGGCGGTCGGCTGACCGCCCTTGATCCGTTCACGCCAGAGCCTGTTACGCCAAGCGCGTGAACCGCCCTCGGCTCACTGCACCGTCGAGGACGATGCCGTGTTGCCGCTGAGAAAATGCTCCGCATCCACCCGGTCGAAGTGGTAGGCGCGCGCGCAGAATTCGCACGTGACCTCGATCGTGCCGTGATGCGCTTGCAGCGTGGCCTCGACCTCGTCGCGACCCAGGGAGCGCAGCATCGCCACCACGCGCTCGCGCGAACAACTGCAGCCAAATGCCAACGGGCGCGGCTTGAACAGGCGCACCGTTTCTTCGTGATAAAGACGATAAAGCAGCTGCTCCGGCGGCGTGGCCAGCAGTTCGTCGCGACCCAGGGTGGCGGTGAGGTGCTCGATGCGCGGCCAGGCATCCTCGTCGTGCACGGCGTCGCGGCCGCCTTCGCCGGGCAGCTTTTGCAGCATCAGGCCTACGGCACTTTCGCCGTCCGCCGCAAGCACGATGCGCGCCGGCAATTGCTCCGATTGCTGAAAATAATTTTCCAGCGCACCGGCCAGCTCCGGATGACGCAGGTCGACCAGGCCCTGGTAGCGCTGTCCGCGTTCGGCGTGGCCGATGGTGATGGCCATGATGGCGCCGGGCAGATCGCCCAGCGCCAGCGTTTCGGGCAGCGGATCCTGCCAGCGCGCCAGGCCGCGCAGGCGGCCGGTGTCGGAGCATTCGGCAAACAGCAAGCGCAGCGCGCCGGTGCTTTTCAGTTCGATGGAAAGCGCGCCATCGAGCTTGATGTTGCCGGTCAGCAAAGCGCTGGCCGCCAGCGATTGTCCCAGCAGCTCGCGCAGCGGCGCAGGGTAGGGGGCACGGCCCGCCACTTCGCGCCAGGCCGGCCCCAGGCGCACGATCACGCCGCGCACGCCGGCGCGTTCAAGCAAAAAGCGATGCAGCACATCTTCCACTAGCACGGTTTCCACTTCGACTACCTCGTCAAACCTGATGGCGCAAGATGGGGACGGGCCATGCTGCGCACAATAGCCCAAGGCCACCGCCGTTAGCGCCCGTCTACGATCTCTGCGTGGCCCGCACTGGCCTTGCGGATGGTGTCTGAGCGGTCTTGAGGCACCATGAAGGCCACGCAGAGATCGTAGACAGGCTCTTATACTGCGCCGGGCTTTCTCGATGGCGTGGCCATGGTTCATCTTCCCTCATTTCGCCGTCTGCTGCGTTATGCCGGCATCGTGGCGGTGTCGTGGCTGGCGCTGACCTGGCTGGCCGTGCTGGTGCTGCGCTTTGTGCCGCCGCTGACTTCGGCGGTGATGCTGGAACGGCAGCTCGATGCCGCGATCCACGGCGAGCGGGGGTTTCATCTGCAGCACCATTGGGTACCGTGGTCGCGCATCTCGCCATGGGTGCCGATTGCGATGGTGGCCGGCGAAGACCAGAAATTTCCGTTCCACCACGGCTTCGACTTCGATTCCATCCAGAACGCGATAGATGCCGCCGATGACGGCAAGCGCCTGCGCGGCGCCAGCACGATCAGCCAGCAGACGGCGAAGAACCTGTTCCTGTGGAATGGACGCAGTTTCGTGCGCAAGGGGCTGGAAGCGTATTTCACGGTGCTGATCGAATTGACCTGGCCCAAGCGACGCATCCTGGAGATATACATGAACATCGCCCAGCTCGGCGACGGCATCTACGGCGTGGGTGCGGCCAGCGAAGACTTTTTCCACACCACGCCCGACCGGCTGGGTCCGGCGCAGGCGGCCCGGCTGGCGGCGGTGCTGCCCAATCCCGACCGCTTCCACGTCGACCGTCCCAGCGACTACGTGCTGGAGCGCAGCCGCTGGATCGAGCAGCAGATGGACCAGCTGGGCGGCCCGGCCTATCTGGACAGCCATCAGCCGCCGCGCGACACGCGCAGCGGACGGCGGCGCTGACCGCGCAGGCTTTCCCACGCCAGGGCCTGTTTACACTATGGGCGTGGCCCTAACATCAGCCCTGGCCGCCACGGATCCCATGCATGCCCACGCTCACTGTCGTTGTCCCTGCCTACAATGAATCGGAAGTACTGGCGGTCTTCCACCAGCGCCTGTGCGCGGTGCTGGACACGCTTTCGCTGCAGTGCAACGTGCTGTATGTCGACGATGGCAGCGGCGACGACACCTGGGCCATCGCCCAATCGCTTGCCGCCGCGGACGCACGCGTGGGCGCGCTGAAGCTGTCGCGCAATTTCGGCAAGGAGATCGCACTCACCGCCGGGCTCGACCATGTCGAGGCGGACGCCGCCGTGGTGATCGACGCGGACCTGCAGGATCCACCCGAACTGATCCCGCAACTGGTCGCGCAGTGGCAGGCCGGCTACGACGTGGTGTACGCCACCCGCGCGGCTCGCGCCGGCGAGACCGGCTTCAAGCGGTTCACCGCCGCCGCGTTCTACCGCACCATGGAGCTGATGTCGGACGTCCCCGTGCCGCGCGACACCGGCGACTTCCGCCTGCTCTCGCGCCGCGCACTCAAGGCGCTGGCGCAGTTGCGCGAGCGGCAGCGTTTTATGAAGGGCCTGTTCGCCTGGATCGGTTACCGGCAAACCTCGGTCAGCTATCTGCGCGATCCGCGCAAGGCCGGCCAGACGAAGTGGAATTACTGGCGCCTGGCCCAATTTGCCATCGAGGGCATTACCTCCTTTTCCGGCGCCCCACTGCGGCTGGCGACATGGACGGGAATGGCGGCCTCGATAGTGGCCTTCCTGCTGGGCCTGAAGGTGCTGATCAAGACGCTGTTGCTCGGCAATCCCGTGCCTGGCTATCCAAGCCTGATGGTGATGGTGCTGTTCCTGGGCGGCATCCAGTTGCTGGCGCTGGGCGTGATCGGCGAATACCTGGGCCGCAACTACAACGAAAGCAAACAGCGCCCGCTGTATTTCATCGAAGAGGCGCAGTTGCCCGGGCAGCCGGCCGACGCATCAGGCACACTTCACACCCCCGCCACCGAGCAGCGCTAAACTGGGCGCCACGCGGCCATGCTGCGGCCGTCGGGGAGGTTTGGCATGCGTCAGGTCAAGCACTTGCTGGAAACGAAGGGCCACGACATCTTCGCCGTCGCGCCCGAAGCGCCCGTACTGGAAGCGATCAAGCATATGGCCGAGCGCCGCGTCGGCGCGCTGCTGGTGATGCGCGGCGAACAGCTGGTGGGCATCGTTTCCGAACGCGACTACGCTCGCAAGGTGATTCTGCAGGGACGCTCGTCCGCGCAGACCGCCGTCTCCGAGATCATGAGCAGCCCCGCGCTGACCGTGACGCCCGATACGGATGTATTTGACTGCATGCGCCTTTGCACCGACAGCCGCATCCGCCATCTTCCGGTGCTGCAAGGCAGCCGCGTACTGGGCGTGATCTCGATCGGCGACCTGGTCAAGGAAGTGATCAGCGCGCAGGCCGAGCAGATCGACCAGTTGCAGCGCTACATCACCAGCTGAGCGTCAGGCTTCTTTTACCGCGTGCGCATCCGGCATGGATGCGCCGTTTTCTTCCGGCGCAAGCTCCGGGGCGGTGGCGGCCTTGCGCGCCACCCAGGTTGCGAGCAACGCCGCGCCCGCGCCGATCAGCGCAATGCGCCCAAGCGCAATACCAAGCCCTTCCAGCGCGGTGACGCTGCTGGTGACCAGCAGGTCGCCCAGGCGCCACACCGCGGTCTCGACGAAGTTTTTGCCCTTGTAGCGCATCTCGCGCGGCACGCGCGTATACAGCGCATCCGATGCGGGCTTGGTCATGCCGTACATGAAACCGCGCGAGCCGATCATCACGATCGCCAGATACGGCATGCTGTAACCCATTACCGAGAACTGGGCGTGACCGCTCGCCACGGCAAACAGCATCAAGGCCAGGTTGACCAGCATCGGCACCACCACCGCCCACAACACGCCGCGGCGAATCAGCAGCAGGCGCGTCAAGGTCAGTTGCAGGCACGCGCCCAGCCCGTTCACGGCCAGATCGATATGCGCATAGAAGGCCGTACGCGAGATGCTGGAAGTCAGGTGCGCCTTGGCGTAATCGGCGACCAGTGCGTAGGCGAGCGTACCGATGCCGTCGCCCAGCAGCATCAGGATGGCCATGAAGCGCAGGAACGGGCTGGACCACAATTCGCGGACACCTTCCCACAGCGATCCGCCGATGGGTTGCTCGGTGGCGCCGCCCTGCGCCCTCTCCGCCGAGATGCCCAGCAACAGCATCAGCGCAACGCCAAGCATCGCGGCCGAGACGAGCAACAAGGGCGCAACGCCCAACACGCCGACCAGCGCGCTGGTAATCAGCGGCCCGAACACCGCACCGGCCATGCCGCCCAGCGCGATCAGCGGAAACACCTCGCGCGCGCGCCGGCTGTCGTAGACATCGGCCATGAAGCTCCAGAACAGCGACACGACGAACAGGTTGAACACGCTCACCCAGACAAAAAACGCCACGCCCAGCGTGCGTGCGCCGATGCGGTCCTGCGCGAGGAACGCGGGCATGAAGCCGAGCAGGCATACGATGAAGAAACAGTAGCTCCAGCCCAGCAGGCGGCGGCGCGGGAAACGCGCCACCAGCGCGCCGAACACCGGCGTCAACAGCAGCATCGCCGCCAGCGTGGCCGCGTAGAACAACGGCAATTGCGACGACCCTACCGCGCCGCTCAATTGATCGCGCACCGGTCGCACGATGTAGTAAGCGGTGAGGATGAAAAAGAACGCGAGCGCCGACACGATCGGCGTGGCGTCTTGGCGTGCAACGGCGGAGGAGGACAAGCTCACTGGTGGCTTCCAGCGTGGGGCCGCGCAAGACTAGCATGACACCACGACGGCAACCGGCGGGGGAAGCGGTGGACTACGACTACGTGATCGTTGGGGCAGGCTCCGCCGGCTGCGTGCTTGCCCATCGCCTGAGCGCGCATCCGGGCAAACGGGTGCTGCTGCTGGAAGCGGGCAGTTCCGACTGGAACCCGCTGATCCACATGCCTGCGGGCATCGCTCGCCTGGCCAACAACCGCCGCCTCAACTGGAACTACGACACCGAACCCGAACCGGCCCTGCAACAGCGCCGCTTGTGGTGGCCGCGCGGCAAGACGCTTGGCGGCTCCAGTTCGATCAACGCGATGTGCTACGTGCGCGGCGTCCCGGCCGACTACGACGCCTGGGCGCACGCCACCGGCGACATGCGCTGGTCGTGGCCGCAGGTGCTGCCGTGGTTCCTGCACAGCGAGGACAACACGCGCGGCGTGAATGCGTGGCACGCGCATGGGGGTTTGCTGGGCGTGTCGGACCTGCGCCACCACAACCCGCTTTCGGCCGCGCTGATCGAAGCCGGCGCGAGCGCGGGCTGGGGCCGCAACGCCGACTTCAATGGCGCCGAGCAGGCCGGTTTCGGCTTTTACCAGGTAACGCAGCGCAACGGCGCGCGCTGCTCGGCGGCGGTCGCGTTCCTGCGCCCGGCGCAATCGCGCCCGAACCTGCACGTACGCACCCGCGCATACGTGACAGGCATCGTGCTCGAACAAGGGCGCGCCGTGGGCGTACGGCTGCAAGGGCGCGGTCGCAGCGAACAGGTGCGCGCGGGTGAAGTCCTGCTCGCCGCCGGTGCGATCAACTCGCCGCAGCTGCTGATGCTCTCGGGCATCGGCCCCGCCGATCACCTGCGCGAACACGGCATCACGCCGTGCCTGGACCTGCCGGGCGTAGGCGCGGGGTTGCAGGATCACCTGGACATCTGCACGCTGGTTGGCTGCACGCAAAACATCACCTACGACCATCTCAACGAGCTGGCCGCCGGTTGGCGCTATCTGCGCCATCGCGACGGCCCGGGCACGTCGAACGTGGCCGAGTCGGGCGGCTTCGTGCGCAGCCGCCTGGCCACCGATGCGCGTTGCGACATCCAGTTCCACTTTGTGCCGGCACTGTTGGACAACCACGGCCGCCACCGCCTGCCGGGCAACGGCTACACCTTGCACGCGTGCTACCTGCATCCGCGCAGCCGTGGCCGCCTGCGCCTGCGTTCGGTCGATCCGGCGACGCCTGTCGCCATCCACGCCGGCTACCTGAGCGATCCGGAAGGACACGACCTGGCGCGCATGATCGAGGCGGCCAAACTTTCCCGCGACATTCTCGCCCAGCCCGCCTTCGACGCTTATCGCGGCAAGCCGGTTTTTCCCGAAATGGCGCCGCAGAACGATGCGCAGTGGGAAGCCTTCATCCGGCGCAAGGCCGAAACCATCTATCACCCCGTAGGTACCTGCCGCATGGGCAGGGATGGCCACGCGGTGGTAGACAGCGAACTGCGTGTCCACGGCATCGCGGGCCTGCGCGTGGTCGATGCCTCGGTGATGCCGGCGCTGCCCAGCGGCAACACCCATGCGCCCACGGTCATGATCGCCGAGCGGGCGGCGGCGCTGACGCTGGCGACATAAGTCGCCGGCCGTAAGCACAGGATGGTCGGCCACGCGCAAACTGAACCCCTGGCGAGAGCCCGCTTCGCAAATCGCCGTCCAGCGTTGTGGCGATGTCCGAAGTGCAGCAAAATCGGCTGTCCCCGTCATGGAAGATGCCTCTGAGCTTGATGACCCGAGGCGTGGCCGCACGCCCGTAGTACGCGGAGTAGCATGCAGTTCCGTAAGCCTTCCCTTTTGATGGCCGGCACCCTGGGCCTGATCGCCGTATTGGCCAGCGCGTCGCCGGCGCGGGCGGCGCCTGTTCGCCGGACCGGTCCCCTCGCGCATCCGGCGCAGCACGACGCGACGGATCTGGACGCCACCACCACCATTCCCCCCGATCGCGTGAAAGCCGCGCTGGATGCCTATTCACACTGGCTCGACACGGTCGCGCAACGCAACGAGGTCGCGGGCTTGGCCACTGCCGTGGTAGTCGATGACAAGGTGGCGTACGAACGCGAGATCGGCTACACCGATACGTCCACCCAGCAGCCGGTCACCGCCGACACGGTGTTCCGGCTGGCCTCGCTGTCCAAGGCATTCGCGACCGCGCTGACCGGCCTGCTGGTCGATGACGGACGCTTCAGCTGGAACACCAAGCTTGCCAACGTGCTGCCGTTCTTCCAGCTCAAGGATGCCCAAGCATCCGAAGCGGCCACCGTCCAGGACATCCTCGGCCAGCGTCTGGGCCTGCCGCACAACACCTACGATCAGATGCTGGAAGACAACATCCCGTATGAAGAGCTGGTGCGCAAGCTCGACGAGGTCAACCTCACCTGCGGCGTCGGCGAGTGCTACGGCTACCAGAATGTAGCCTTCAGCCTGATCGGCGACTTGATCTACGCCGAGACCGGCGACTTCTTCTATCACCAGGTCGACAGGCGCCTGTTCTTTCCGCTGGGCATGACCAACGCCAGCTACGGTCGCGAGGCGCTGGAAAGCAGCAAGAGCTGGGCACGTCCGCACCGTCCCAACGGCGCGCACGGCTGGACGCCGTTCGATCCCAACGAAGCCTATTACCGCGTAGCACCGGCGGCCGGCGTGAATGCCAGCCTGCACGACATGGAGCTATGGCTGATCGCGCAGATGGGCGGACGCCAGGATGTGCTGCCGCAGTCGCTGCTGGATTTCCTGCACACCCCGGGCGTGCCCACGCCGGAAGAAATGCGCGAAGCGCCCTGGCGGCGAGCGCGGCTGACCTCGGCCAGCTATGCACTTGGCTGGCGCGTGTTCACCTATGGCGGCGAAACCATGGTCTTCCACGCGGGCGCGGTGGAGGGCTATCGCACCATGATCGCCTTCTTTCCGAAGTACCACGTCGGCATGGTGTCGATGTGGAACTCGCCCGGCGCGATCGGCACCGACCTGATGCCGATGGTGTTCGACACCATGTTCGGCCTGCCGCACGTGGATTGGGCCGGCGTCGAAAGCGATCCGCCGGCCAGCGCGCCGCATCACAAGCGACGCCGGCGCTAGGGATACCCCCGATCGATTGGCGTAACCTGCCGACGGCACGGATACGACCCAAAGCAAAGAGGCGAAGCCCTGGGCTTCGCCTCTTTGTTTTTACCCCTCGCGCCGCGCGGCGGCTTATTGCGGATTGCTGAGCTTGAACTCGATGCGCTTCTGCTGTTGCGAGGCAATCGCCGTGCCGTCGCGCAGGGCGGGCGAGAACTTGGCATGCCGGATAGCTTCGATCGCGGCACTGTCGAACACGTGCCGCGGCTCGGCATTGACGATGTTGATGTTGGTCACGCTACCGTCCGCATTGACCGTGTACTGCAGGTCCACCCAGCCTTCCTGATTGTTGCGCAGCGCCGAGGACGGGTAGCGCACGCGGATGCTGCTGACCGGAATGGCATCCCTGGTCTCCCCGCCGCCCGCGCCCGCATTGTTGCTGGCGGCCACCGCGTTGCTACCTGCCGTGTTGGACGAGGCGGTCTTGGCCGACTGCTCTTCCTGCCTGGCCTTCTGCTGCGCCGCCAAGGCGGCCTGTTCCTGGGCAGCCTTGTCCGCGGCGGCCTTGTCGGCAGCGGCCTTGTCGGCGGCGGCCTTCTGCGTGGCAAGATCCTGCTGGCGCTGCGCATCGAGCTGCTTCTGCTGCTCTTCGTCAAGCGTCTTGCGCTGCGCATCGAGCTTGGAGCGCAGGATGGTCAAGGTGTAGTTGGTCGGGTCCACCTTCGCCAACAGGTCGATTTCGCGCTCGGCCTCATTGAAGTCGCGCTGGTTGATCACCTGTTCGACGTTGCTGGCCGCGAACGGAAAGGTTTCGCGCAGGGCGTCGGCCGCGGCCTGGTTGCCCGGCTGCTTCTGCAGCACCTTGAGGTAGAACTCGAAAGCGTTGTTGCCGGCCGGCGCGATATAGCGCTGCTGGTTCATCGCCTTGCGCGCCTCGTCCTGCAGTTCGTTGAGGCTCAGCGCATCGACGTTGACCGGCGGCGGCGCGTGCTGGCTCTGGCTGACCGGCGTGGACGGATGCGCCCCCTGGTCGGCACTCATCAGATCCTCATGCGGCTTGATGATGAAGATCCAGGAGGCAATCGCCAGCGCCCCGATGATGACCAGAACGGCGATGGTGGCGGGCCGGATGGCGCCGCGCGCGCGAGCGCGCATAAGACTAATGTTTCGGGTATCCATGATCTCTCACTGACTTCGTGGCATCAGATACCCGCGCTTCCCCCCTGTTATCCAGGTGCGGCTCCCAAGGTCGCCGCGGCGCGGATGGAGGAAAGGTAACCCGATTACTGCGCTACGGCAAATGCGCTGCACTTCACGCCAGCCCTGGAAAATAGCTGCTAGCGAGGGGGTTGGAAAAATTCCTAGAGCGCTCGGACCCGTAAATGCCCATCGGGCGGCTCGTTCGGGCACCTTCTTAATTCAGGCGCCTTCTTAGTTCAGGCACGTCCGCCATGACTGCCGGCCGGCCGCGCCGGGCGGGCCTGTGGCGGGCAAAAAACTTCCGCGAGAGGCGATTTTTGGTGAGCCCTAAATGAAGCGTCCCGGCAAATGCCGGGACGAAACGCTTTCGAAGCACCTCCCTGCGCTGGGCACCGCAGGGAGACAATTCCGAATTTGCAGCTAGTTGTTGTGCTTACTTCTTGGTCTTGCTGGTCTTGGTGGCCTTCACCACCTTGGCAGCGGCAGCCTTCTTGGCAGTGCGCTTGCGCGTTGCCTTCTTGGCGGACTTCTTGGCAACGCGCTTGGCGGTCGCCTTCTTCGCGCCTACGCGCTTGGTGGCAGCCTTCTTGGCAGTCTTGCGAACGGTGCGCTTCTTGGCGGTGGCCTTCTTGGCGACCGGCCGCTTGGCGGCGGCTTTGCGGGTGGACTTCTTAGCGGCTTTCTTAGCCGATTTCCTAGCAGTTTTCTTGGCAGTGGCCATAGTTCGTCTCAGCTCCTCATCAGTTGGCAGTGGTTGCCCAGTAAAAGCGTGGAGGAACGCCTCAACCAGCAAATCGCTGTTGGTGGCGTGCCTCAAATTGTTGACCTGGCGGTACGTACGCAAATCCGAAAGCAGTCGCAATACATGCATTGGAATCGAAACAGTGATCTTTCTCACTGCGCCGGCTTTTTCACCGTGATCCACGTAAGGTTTGATGAACTTCGATGCCGCCATTGGTACCGTTCCCCGTTATATGGTGCGAAAGCTATTCCTGAACATTTCAACTGTCAATTGATTTTTGCCATGAAATCAATCCCTTCGATCCGGCGACCCGCTCATGGCATCGATTTCTAAAGGTCAATTGACGGTGCAAAAAACAAATGGCGAAGTGCTTCAGGCATTCTGTGTACGTGTCTCGCGCATTTTCAAATAAAGCCAAAAACAAGCTAAAAACGATCATTTTTTATTTTGCCCGCGCATGCCGTATGCATGCTGCGCGCGCATGCTTCGCACGCCGCGCAACACCGCTTCGGAGCCCTCGGCAGACACCCGACCGAAGCATGAACGGATGACGACTGAATTGTGCCCGGGATGACCCCGACCGGGTCCCGAACATCCCCGAACGCGTCCATGCGCACGCCAACGAGGTGGCGATGGATGCACCGCATGGATCGTCGTCGCGATGCGATCGCGGTATGTCTTCACCACCGCATCGACGCTCGCCGATGCGCCAGCGGGCGCATCGGCGAACCGCGAAAATGGCAACGGCCGCCTAAGCGGCCGTTGCCGGAACGAACCGATCGAGCAATCAGTCGTCTTCGTTCTCGATCAACTCCGCATAGGCGTCGGCGTCGAGCAGTTCGTCCAGTTCCGCGCGGTCGCTGGCCTTGACCACGAAGATCCAGCCGTCGCCGTAGGCGTCTTCGTTGATCGTTTCGGGCTTGTCGTTGAGGTTTTCGTTGACCTCGACAATTTCGCCGGACACCGGCGAATAGATGTCCGAGGCGGCCTTGACCGATTCGACCACCGCCGCGCCGTTGCCGGCCTGGACGCTGCTGCCCACTTCGGGCAGTTCCACGTAGACCAGATCGCCGAGCTGGCCTTGCGCATGGTCGGAGATACCCACGCGGATCAGGCCGTTGTCTTCGACACGGGCCCACTCGTGGGATTTGAGGAATTTCAGATCGCCGGGAATCTCGCTCATGGTCGGGTCCAGTCGTCGTTGGTTTCGATCAGGGGTGGAGGCACAAATTCTAACCATTTCCGCCGCAGGTCAATACATGCCGTGCGTCAGATACCCTCGCAAGGCTTGCCGTCGCGTACGAAGGGAAACTTGACCACGCGCACCGGCACTTCGCGGCCGCGGATGTCCACGCGCACTTGGCCGCAGGCGCCGGCCGGAATACGCGCGAAGGCCACCGCTTTGTTCAAGGTCGGCGCGAAGCTGCCGGAAAGAATCTCGCCCTCGCCGCCGTCGGTAAGCACCTTCTGGCCGTGGCGCAGCACGCCCTTCTCGTCCAGCACCAGGCCGACCATGGTACGCGTCACGCCGGCGGCTTTCTGCGCCTGGAGCGCCTCGCGGCCGATGAAGTCGCGGCCTTCGTCCAGCGCGATGGTCCATGCCAGGCCCGCTTCCCACGGCGAGACGTCTTCATCCATGTCCTGGCCGTAGAGGTTCATGCCCGCTTCCAGCCGCAGCGTGTCGCGCGCGCCCAGTCCGCATGGCGCCACGCCGGCACCGGCCAGCTCGTTCCACAGCGTGACGGCTTGTTCTTGCGGCACGATGATCTCGAAGCCGTCTTCGCCGGTGTAGCCGGTGCGCGCGATGAACAGCGGCGCGCCGTGCGGACCTTGCGCGGCCGCCGCGGCGAAGCGCCCGAGTTTTTCGATGCGGGCGCGATCCACCTCATGCAGCAGCCCGATCACCTTGGCGCGCGCGTTCGGGCCCTGCACCGCGATCATGGCGAAGTCCGGGCGCTCCTTTACCTCGACGCCGAACGCCTTGGCCTGCTGCGCGATCCAGGCCAGATCCTTCGCGCGCGTGGCCGCATTGACCACCAGGCGGAAAAACTCGTCGCCAAGGAAGTAGACGATCAGGTCGTCGATCACGCCGCCCCGCTCGTTCAACATGCACGTGTACAGCGCCTTGCCCTGCACTTTCAGCTTGTCGACATTGTTGGCCGCCAGGTGGCGCAGGAACGGGCGCACGCGCGCACCATGCAAGTCGACCACCGTCATGTGCGAGACATCGAACATGCCCGCGTCGCGCCGCACGGCGTGATGTTCCTCGATCTGCGAACCGTAGCTGATCGGCATGTCCCAGCCGCCGAAATCGACCATGCGTGCGCCGAGCGCGCGATGGGTGTCGTTGAGTACGGTCTTCTCGGTCATTGCTGGGCCTGTCGGGGTCAAGGGAGGAGATGGCAAACGCGCATTATCCCCGGCGCATGCGGGCAATCCAAGCTGCACGGCGTCATGGCCGCCGCCCGGCGGGGGCATGGATGAGACGAAAAGTGAGGTTGATGCGCGGTGCGCTTACCCGTGCGCTCTTGGGTACGTCGTGCTGGTACAGCTGCTGGGTGGCGCCGGACATGCACAGCAGGCTGCCGTGCGTGAGGGGTATCTCCACGGTATCGGCGGCCGTCGCGCGCGCGCCGCGCGGCAGCCTGCGACGCAGGCGGAAGCGGCGGGTGGCGCCCAGGCTCAAGGAGGCGATGACCGGTTGCGGGCCCAGTTCGGGCTCGTCGTCGCTGTGCCAGCCCATGCTGTCGGCGCCATCGCGATACAGATTGGCCAGTACACTGTTGAAGCGCGCATGACACGATCGCTGCACCGCTTCACGCAGCGCATGCAGCGCAGGCGTCCATGGCCGCGGCTCGAAGCGCGTGCGCGAATAGACGTAAACGGCGCCGGGATCGCCGATCCAGCAGCTCAGCCGTGGCGCATCCCGCTCGCGGCCGAACATGCGCAGGCGATGGCGCTCCCAGGGGATCTCTTGCAGCAGTTGCTCCCACCACGCATCGGCCGCTTCTTGCGACAGCCACGACCATGCGCACCGCACGTGGGCGCCTGGCAGCGGCAGAAGCTCCCAGCCTGCGTGGCCCGCGTCAGCCATCCTCGCGGACATAGGCAAACACCTGCGCCGGCGGCAGATTGCGCCACACCACGCCCACGCGCGTGCAACGCAGGCGAAGTTGCTGGCGCACCTTTTCGTCGAGCGGACTGCGCAGACCGTAGGTGTATTGCACGAACACGCCGCCGGGCCGCAGCACCGCCAGCGCGGCGGAGACGATGTCGTGCTGCCACTGCGGCGGCATGGTCAGCAGGCCCAGGCTGCTGAGAATGGCATCGGCACCGGCCGGCGCCAGCACGCCGGTGCGCTGCGCCAGTTCGTTGACATGCCGCGCGTCGGCGCACAGCACCTGCGCCTGCGGAAAGCGGCGGCGCAGCACGGCATGCATGGTCTGGTTCATTTCAAGCACCAGCAGCTGCGAGGGCGATACGCCGTGGCGGATCAGCGCCTCGGTGATCACGCCGGTGCCGCCGCCCAGCTCGATTACGCAACGCGCCTCATCGGGCATGGCCGAAATCATCATGCGCGCCAGCGGCTGGCCGGAGGGCAGCACCGAGGCCATTTGCAGCGGATGCTTGATCCACTCTAGAAAAAAGGTGAGCTGCTGGGTGTCGGCTGGCATGGGGAGGCCCGGCTGTTTTGCGCCACTTTAATGCGCCGACCGTAACAAAACGTTGTCAGTGCGCATCGGGCCGGCCCAGTCAGGTCAGAACGGGGTATTCGGGCGCCGCATCCAGCGTGGCCGACCATACCGCCGCCAGCTCCAGCAGGCGCAGGTCCGAACCGCGCGCGCCCACCAGCTGCAAGCCGATCGGCAGGCCGTCGGGCAGCGTGCCCATGGGGATGCTGACCGCCGGACATCCGGCGAGATTGGCAAACGCAGTCAGGTCGCCCTGCGTGGTGGGCACCGGGCCATCCAGCGCAAAGGCACCCTGGGGCGTGGTGGGCATAAGGAGCACGTCGATCTGCGCGAACAGCCGGCGCATCTTCAAGGTGGCCGCGTCCAGCACCCGGTCGGCGCGGGTGACATCGAGGGCGGTCTTGCGGGCGGCATAGTCGAGCATCGATCGAAAGCGCGGCGATACGGGATGCTCGGCATCGGCCAGCTGGGCGGCGAAGGTATCGAGCATCTGCGCTTCCATCAGCAGCAGGCCGGCGCGACGTGCGCGGTCGAAATGCCAGTCCTCGAAGTCCACCGCGCGGCACTGGCCAAGTTCGCCGTCGAGTTTGGCCAGCGCCGCGTCGAACACGTCGATCACCGCCGGCTGTACACCCAGCGCGGGCAGGTTGGCCAGCACGCCGCAACGCAATTTGGCCGGCTCCCAGTCCGGCGGCGCAAGCGCCACGCGGCGGCGGCGGGAGCGCGGATCGTCCGCATCGTAGCCGGCCAGCACCTGCAGCAGCACGGTCAGATCGTCCACGCTGCGCGCGATCAGCCCGACGGTGTCCAGCGCGCGCGCCGCCGGCACCATGCCGCGCGCGGAAATTTCGCCCTGCGTGGGTTTGAGGGCAAACACGCCACAGTAACTGGCCGGAATGCGGATCGAACCAAGCGAATCCGAACCGATCGCCGCCACCGCCAGCCCCGCCGCCACGGCCGCCGCCGAGCCGCCGGACGAACCGCCCGCCGTGTAGCCCTGCCGGTGCGGATTGTGTGTCGGTCCGGTGTGCGGATTGTCGGTGACCGCGCCAAGCGCACCCTCATCCATATTGGTTTTGCCGATCAACACCGCGCCCGACGCGCGCAACCGCCCCACGACGTGCGCATCGTACCCGGCCGCTGCGCCAGGCCCGGGCAGGCCCGCCCGTGTCGGCCAGCCGGCGATGTCGAAGTTGTCCTTGATGGCGATCGGGATGCCGTCCAGCCGCCCGATGACGCCGTTGCGCCGCCGCTGTTCGGACATACGCGCCTGTTCGCGCGCCAGCGGGGCGCTCACGCTGACGTAGGCATTGAGTTGGGGATCGAGGCGCGCGATGGCGTCCAGATAAACCTCGGCCAGCGCCTGGGGATTGACCTGCCCCGCCGCCAGCCCGTGCAGCAGCCGGCACAGCGTGGCGCGGCGCAGATCCAGTCCAGCGATGGGCGGCAGCAAGTTCACGCGCGCTCCGGCACAGATCCAGCACGATAGGGTCGTTGCCCGGCAAACCCGCGGCCGATCCCGGCCGGTTTGCCGCGCACGAGGCGAACCCGGAGAATAACCGGACATACCTTGGGGCGCTCGCCCCGCAGCCCATAGCCACACGACGGAGCCCTCATGACCGAACGCGAAACGATGGAATACGACGTTGTCGTCGTGGGCGCGGGGCCGGCCGGGCTGTCATTTGCCATCCGCCTCAAGCAGCTCAAGCCGGATGTCACCGTCTGCGTGATCGAAAAGGCTTCCACCATCGGCGCCCAGATCCTGTCCGGCGCGGTGATCGAACCGCAGCCGCTGGACGCCCTGCTGCCCGGCTGGCGCGACAACCCGCCGCCGATCTGCGTGCCCGCCGCCGAGGACGAATTCTGGCTGCTCAACAAGACCGGCGCACGCAAGCTGCCGGTACCGCCGGGCATGAAGAACCATGGCAACTTCATCGTGTCGCTGGGCGCGCTCTGCGCGTGGCTGGCGCCGCAGGCCGAGGCGCTGGGCGTGGACGTATTCCCCGGCTTCGCCGCCGCCGACACCATCTATAACGACGACGGCTCGGTCGCGGGCGTGCGTATCGGCGACATGGGCGTGGCCAAGGACGGTTCGCACAAGGCCGGCTACACCCAGGGCATCGACATCAAGGCCAAGGTCACCGTGCTCGCCGAAGGCGCGCGCGGCAGCCTCAGCAAGCAGCTGATCAAGCGCTTCAAGCTGGACCAGGACAGCGATCCGCAGGGCTACTCCATCGGCATCAAGGAGCTGTGGCAGGTGCCGCCCGGACGCGTGACGCCCGGCAAGATCGTGCACAGCTTCGGCTGGCCGGCCGACAGCCACACCTACGGCGGAAGCTTTCTTTATCACCTGGACAAGGACCGCATCGCGCTCGGCTACGTCAGCGGCCTGGATTACAGCGACCCGGACTATCAGCCGTGGGAAGCGTTCCAGCAGTGGAAGAACCACCCGATGATCAAGTCGCTGCTCGAAGGCGGCAGCATTCTTTCCGCCGGCGCGCGCGCCATCGTCACCGGCGGCTACCAATCGCTGCCGAAGCTGGAAATGCCCGGCGCGCTGTTGATCGGCGACAGCGCAGGCCTGCTCAACGTGCCCAAGATCAAGGGCACGCACCAGGCGATCCGCAGCGGCATGCTGGCGGCCGAACACCTGGCGGGCAGCGCCCTGGCATCCGCCGGTTTCGACGCCAAGCTGCGCGGCTCGGAAGTGATGGCGGAGCTGAAGAAAGTACGCAACATCAAGCCCGGTTTCAAAAAGGGCTTGTGGTGGGGCATGCTCAATGCCGCATGGGAAACCTTCACCGGCGGCGCATCGCCCTGGACGCTGAAGAACAAGGCCGACTGGTCCTCGCTGCACAAGCTGGGCCAGCAGGAAGAGCCCAAGCGCGACTACGTGCAGCGCGAACTGCCGCCGCGCGACCGCCTCGCCGGCGTCTACTTCGCCGCCACCGAACACGATGAAGACCAGCCGGTCCATCTGCACGTGCAGGACACGTCCGTGTGCGTGACCAGGTGCGCGCAGGAATACGGCAACCCGTGCACGCGCTTCTGTCCGGCCAATGTCTATGAAATCGTGCAGGACGACGCGGGCAAGCGCCTGCAGATCAACGCCGCCAACTGCGTGCACTGCAAGACCTGCGACATCAAGGATCCCTATCAGATCATCAACTGGGTCACGCCGGAAGGTGGCTCGGGCCCCAATTACCAGAATCTGTGAGCCTGGATCTGACCTGGCGCCTTGCGCGCCTGCATCAACTGGTCCGCCGCGCCTGGGGCAGCCTTGCCCTGCGCGGGTGGAAAGGCACGCTGCGGCGCATCGCCGAGCAGCGCCGCGCACCGCAGGACGATGACGCGGCAGCGGCGGCCGTGACACACGCCAGGTGGAACGACGCCGACACCCACGGCCGCCGGCGCATGCTGGTGATCGACGCGATGGCACCCAATCCCGCGCGCGATTCCGGTTCGCTGCGCCTGTGCATGATGCTGCGGCTGCTGCATGAGGACGGCTGGCATGTGGATCTGCTTTCCGACGACGGCCGCATCACCGCGGCGGACACGGCACGACTGGCCGGATACGGTGTCCACGCCCACCACGGCAGCCCGATGCGCTGGCTGCGCCAGCACGGCCGCACGCTCGACGCGGTGCTGCTGTGCCGCCTTTCGGTAGCGGCGCCTTACCTGGCGCCGAGCAAGCGCCTGGCGCCCGAAGCCATCCGTATTTTCGACACCGTCGACCTGCACTTTCTGCGCGAGCGGCGCGCGGCGGAAGTATCCGGCAGCCGCCGCATGCAGCGGCAGGCCGCGGCATCGCAACGGCAGGAGCTTGCCCTGATCCGCGCGAGCGACGTGAGTTTCGTGGTCAGCCCGGTGGAGCTGGAACTGCTGCGCAAGGAACTGCCCGGCAGCCGCGTCGAGCTGGTCAGCAATATCCACGACGTGCACGGCCGCGCCGCACCTTTTGCCGAGCGGCACGACCTGCTGTTCGTCGGCGGCTTCGGCCACCCGCCCAATGAAGATGCGATGCGCTGGTTCGTGGCCGACATCCTGCCCCTGCTGCACGAACGCGATACCGGCCTGCGCCTGCACGTGGCCGGCGATATCTCGCCCCAAGCCCGCGACGCGCTGACGCGGCCGGGCGTGGATATTCACGGCCGCGTCGAGGATCTCTCGGAACTGATGAACCGCTGCCGCGTTTCCATTGCGCCGCTGCGCTTCGGCGCGGGCGTCAAGGGCAAGGTGAACATGGCCATGAGTTATGGACTGCCGGTGGTGGTTACGCCGATGGCCGCCGAAGGCATGCACCTGGTGGACGGATACGACGCGCTGATCGCCGAAACGGCGGCGGGCTTCGCCGACGCCATCTGGCGCGTCTACCATGACCCGGCGCTATGGATGCGGCTGTCCAAGCACGGCCTGGACAACGTAAGACTGCACTTCTCCGCGCAGGCTGCGCGCGACACGCTGCGCAAGGCGCTGGCGGTCGCCGGCACGCCCGCATCGCCGGAACCACCCACGCCATGAAACGCCTGCTTCATCTGGCCAAGCAGTTTCTCGCCCGGCATCCCGGGCTGCGACGCAAGATCGTCAACGCCATCTATCGCGTGCCGATGCTCGACATGCGCCTGCGCGCGGTGCTGGACCGACGCGACGACCCGGCGTGGCGCCGGGTGGACGCGGCCGATCTGCCGCAAGAGGTGCGCATGGTCTATTCGCGGCTGCGCCAGCGCATGGAGCGTCGATGAAGCTGCTGCTGGATCTTCAAGGCGCGCAGAGCCAAAGCCGGCACCGCGGCATCGGCCGCTACACGCTGGCGCTCAGCCGCGCATTCCTCGCGCGCGCCGAACCGTTGCACGACGTGCGGCTGCTGCTCAACGCGCGTTTCGATACACCGACCGATGCGCTGATCGCGACGCTGGGCAGGCATGCCCGCGCAGACCGCCGCATCGTGCTCGATGTTCCCGAAGGCATCCGCGCACAGCCCGGCGGCAACCCCTGGCTGCGCCGGGCCGCGGCGCGCACGATGCGGCACGCAATCGAAGGCTTCGATGCCGATGCCGTATGGTTCAGCAGCCTGCTCGAAGGCTACAACGACGATGCCCTGCCCCCGGACGCGCCGCCGGCCGGCATGGCCAGCGTGGCGACCCTGTACGACCTGATTCCGCTGCACAACCCGGACGTCTACCTCGGGCATCCGCGCGTGCGCCAATGGTACGAGCAGAGCATCGACGTGCTGCGTCGCTGCGACTTGCTGCTGGCGATTTCCGAATGGGTACGCCAGGACGCCATCGAACGGTTGGGACTTGCGCCCGAACGGGTGGTAAACATCGGCGCGGCGGTGGATGCCGGCTTTCGCAAGCCGCAAGCGGATGTCGCCGCCAGCGAGGACCTATCCCGGCGCTACGGCATGACGCGTCCTTTCGTGCTTTACAGCGGAGGCTTCGAACAACGCAAGAACGTGTCATCGCTGATCGAGGCATTCGCCAGGCTGCCCGAGGGGCTGCGCGCGCGCCATCAGCTTGTGCTCGTCGGGCGCCCCTCGCAGGAGGAAAAAGCGCAGCTTGATGCGGTAGCGCGCAAAGCGGCACTCTCCCCCGACAGCATCATCTACACCGGCTTTGCGCCCGATGACGATCTGGTGCACCTGTACGCCGAATGCGCGCTGTTCGTGTTCCCCTCGCTGCTGGAAGGCTTCGGCCTGCCGCCGCTCGAAGCGATGGCCTGCGGCGCGCCAGTGATCGCCAGCAACGCCGCGAGCCTGCCCGAAGTGGTCGATCGCCGCGATGCGCAGTTCGATCCCACCCGCATCGACAGCCTTGTCGAGCGAATGGCCCAGGCGCTGGGCAATCCCGCTTTCGCCGCAGCGCTTCGGCTCTATGCCCAGGAACGCGCGGCAACGTTCAGCTGGGATGGCGTTGCCGAGCGTGCGCTGGGCGCGCTTCAGGAACTGGCGCAAAGGCGCGGAGCGGCACGCACCGTCGCCGCCGCTTCGACGCAGGCACGCATCACCTGCGTAGTTGCCGGCGACACCGGCACGCCGGCATGGCTGGCCGAACTCGATGCGCGCGTCGTTTCGCCAGCGCAGCTGCCGGCACCCGGCGATGCCTCGCCGCTCAATGCAAGCGACACGCGCTTGCTGTATCTGGTCAACCCGGGCACGGCAGGGCAACTCGCGCCGATCATGCAAACGCATCCGGGCGTGCTGTTGGTCCAGGAAGCATCCGGAAATCTTCCGGCGATGCCGGACCAGCGTGCGCTCGAAGCCGCCTATCGCACAGGCGGTTACGCGGACTTGCTAGCCGCGTGCAGCCCCGGCGCGCAAGCGATCGACCCACGCCTGCTCGCCCTGGCGGAGGACGCCCTTGGCGTGCTGTGCACGGATGAGCGCGCCGCCCAGCCATGGCGCAGCCAGGCCGGCGCGGCCTCGCTGCCGCAGATCACGGTACTGCCGGCACACGGCACCTCCGCCGCATGCCGGCGCGAGATCGCGCACGCCTACGCAACGCATCCGCTCGCGCGCGAGGCGTGCTTGTTCGACGACATCGCAAACATGGAAGGCAAACCCGGCGACGACGATCTCGCCGCGCTTGCCAACACCATCGTCGCGGCCCGTCCGCCCGGCGGCGTGCGCCGATGGCTGGTGGATGTCAGCGGCATTGCCGAAAAAGACCTCCGCACCGGCGTGCAGCGCGTGGTGCGCAACATCTTGCTGCACTGGCTGAAGTCGCCACCGGCCGGCGTGCGCGTGGAACCGGTGCGTTTCAGCAACGGCCGCTACCGCTATGCGCGCCCCTATGCGCTGAGCCTGCTCGACGTTACGCAGATCCAACTGCCGGAAGACGCCGTGGAAATCGCCAACGGCGACGTCTTCGTCGGGCTCGACTGGGCCATCGACACCATCGCCCAAGCCGAACCGCAACTGCGCGACTGGCACCGGCGTGGCGCAAGCCTGCACTTCCTTGTGCACGACCTGCTGCCGCTCACGCTGCCGGACATGTTTCATCCGTATGCGCGCGGACGCTTCGAGGATTGGCTGCGCCGCGTCGCCGGCATCGCCGATCAGCTCGTCTGCGTGTCGCGCGCCACGGCCGAGGACCTGCGCCATTGGTTGAACACCCAGGCGCCGGACTACCAGTTCGGCGCGCCACCGCGCCTGTGCGACTCGCCACTGGGCGTGGATGCCGTGCTGGGAACCGGCCATTCCGTGCTGCGCAAACCACTCGCCCAAGCCATGCATACGCGCCCGACGCTGCTGATGGTGGGAACGATCGAACCGCGCAAAGGCTACGACCAGGCGCTTGAAGCCTGCGAGATGCTGTGGAATACCGGCACCGACTGCAATCTGGTCATCGTGGGGCACTACGGTTGGTTGATGGAAACGTTTCGCACGCGCGTACAAGCCCATGCCGAGCGCGGCCGGCGCCTGTTCTGGATCGACGATGCCGGCGACGGCGAACTCGACGCCATCTATCGCCAAAGCACCGCACTGCTTGCCGCATCCTGGGGCGAGGGTTACGGACTTCCCCTGATTGAAGCGGCCCGTCGTGGCCTGCCGGTGATCGCCCGTGACCTGCCGGTTTTTCGGGAGGTGATGGGTGGGGCGGCTCGCTATGTCAGCGCGCCCGGTGCGGCGGAGCTGGCTGCCGCACTGCGCGGCCCACTGACCACGCCGGTTTCCCGCGATACCATCCCTGCCACATCGTGGCCGAACTGGGAACAGAGCGGGGCTGCCATGGCCGAGCGGATTGCCCGGTTCGCCCCTTAGCGATGCGCTAGCGCACCGCCGCGGCTGACCATGCGCGCCCGCATGGTCAGCCAAATCCGGTTAGAATGCGCGTTTGCATCACACCCCATACGCCCAAGGGCGTCCGGTAGAAGGAAACGCAGATGAAGATTCTGGTCGGCTACAAGCGCGTGGTGGACTACAACGTCCGCATCCAAGTCAAACCCGACGGCACCGGCGTGGTGACCGACGGCGTGAAGCTCTCGGCAAACCCCTTTGACGATATCGCGCTGGAAGAAGCACTGCGTCTGCGCGAAAAAGGCGTGGCCGAAGAAGTCGTGGTGGTGGCCATCGGCCCGGCCGATCTTACCGCGCACCTGCGCAACGGCCTGGCGATGGGCGCCAACCGCGCCATCCACGTGGTCACCGCCGATGCCGTGGAACCGTTGACCGCCGCGCGCGTGCTGCACAAGCTGGTCGAGAAAGAACGGCCGGGCCTGGTGATCCTGGGCAAGCAGGCGATCGACGATGACGCCAACCAGACCGGCCAGATGCTTGCCGCATTGTGGGACCGGCCGCAGGCGACCTTCGCCAGCAAGCTGGATGTCGCCGACGGCAAAGCCACCGTCACGCGCGAAGTCGACGCCGGTCTGGAAACGATCGAAGCGGAACTGCCCGCCGTCGTCACCACCGACCTGCGCCTTAACGAACCACGCTTCATCAAGCTGCCGGACATCATGAAAGCCAAGTCCAAACCGATCGACACGATCGAATTGGCGTCGTTGAGCGTGGATGCGCACCAGCAACTCAAGACCACCCATTACGCCGCGCCGCCCAAGCGCAGCAAGGGCGTGATGGTGAAGGATGCGGCCGAACTGGTCGCCGCACTCAAGCAGAAAGGCCTGCTTTAAGCAGCCGCCCGGACAAGGAGACACCCATGAGCAAGATCCTGGTTATCGCCGAACATCTGGACGGCAAGCTCAATGCCTCGACCGCACGCGCGGTCAGCGCAGCAAGCGCAGTCAAGCCCGAAGCCATCGATGTGCTGGTGCTGGGCGACCATGTGGACACCATCGCTGCCGACGCCGCGAAGATCGACGGCGTGAGCCGCGTGCTGACCGTGGCCCGCGCCGAGAACGCCCATCCGCTGGCCGCGATGCTGGCGCCGCAGATCGCCAAGGCCGCCGCCGGCTACAGCCACGTGTTCGCCCCTTCCACCACCTTCGGCAAGGACGTCGCGCCTCGCGTCGCCGCCCTGCTCGGCGTGGCGCAGGTCAGCGACGTGATGAGCGTGGAAGGCAGCCACACCTTCAAGCGCCCGATCTACGCCGGCAACGCCATCGTCACGGTGGAAGCCGATGCCGCGCACACGATCGTCGCCACCATCCGCACGGCATCGTGGCCTGCCGCCGCCACCGGCGCCAACAACGCGCCCGTCGAGGCGCTTGGCCTGGACGTGGCACTGCCCTCGCACACCCGCTTCGTCGAACTCAAGCAGGGCAAGAGCGATCGCCCCGACCTGCAAAGCGCCAGCAAGGTCGTATCCGGCGGGCGCGGCGTGGGCTCGAAGGAAAACTTCGAGATCATCTACAAGTTTGCCGACAAGATCGGCGCGGCCGTCGGCGCCTCGCGCGCGGCGGTAGACGCCGGCTACGTGCCGAACGAACTGCAGGTAGGCCAGACCGGCAAGATCATCGCGCCGGAACTGTACATGGCCATCGGCATCTCGGGCGCCATCCAGCACCTGACCGGCATCAAGGACGCGGGCACCATCGTGGCCATCAACAAGGACGGCGAGGCGCCGATCTTCGAAATCGCGGACATCGGCCTGGTGGGGGATCTGTTCAAGCTGATTCCGGAGCTGGAACAAGCCCTCGGCTGAGCGGCGGAAAAACGGCCTCCAGGGCGCGGTGCGGGACACTCCCGTACCGCGCTTTTTTTATGCGATACGGAAAGCCTGCCGCTGGACGCCTGACGCGATGGCCCGTCAGGTCTGCGTCAGTTCACGCGCGACCTCGCCGCCACGGCCGATCCGGGCCGGCCGCTTGTCGGATCAGCACACCCTGGGCCGCAGGAACGCGCACTGTTGCTGCCGCATGGTGAATTTGTGAAAAGTTTCTGGAAACACCGGCCCCACGGCCGCGGCGAGCTTGTAAGCTATTGATCCTAAGGACCGCACCGTGCATGAGAAACGCGGCGCGCAGCGTAAAAAAGGACTTACCACATAGAGCGTCCTTTTTCGCTCGAGATGCGCACATGATCAAGACCATCGCCTGGCTGACCCAACTCGGCCGGAAGCTTACTTTCAACCTGCTGCCTGAATCGCTGATTTCCTTCCTTGTTGTCGGCGCATTGGGCGTGCTCGTGCACCTGACCGTACTGAAGCTGTCGATGTCGACGATCATCCATGCATTCACCTACGCCAACCTCATGGCGATGGTGTTCGCGGCGACGTTCAACTACGTCCTCAACAACAACTCCACATTCGCCGACAGTGCACTGGTCGGCAGGCATGTCTACCTTGGTTATGTCTGCTACGTGGGCATCACCGCCGTGGGCATGGCGATAAGCCTCTCCATTTCCACAAGAATATATGCCACGCATGGCATGCCCATGATCGCCGCGCTGTGCGGCATCGTCGCCGGTTCGCTCTGGAATTACCTCGTGTCGTACACGCTGGTCTGGAAATTCCTGTTCAGCCTTTCCAAACAACAGGGCTGATGGCCCCGCATGCATCGACGGCCCGGAACCCGGCAAGAGACACCATCTAAATGACTAAGCTGCTGGTGTTTTTTGCCACCTATAACGAAGCGGGAAACGCCGAACCTCTGTTGAGCAAGATCACCAGCGTCGCGCCGGAGGCAGACATACTGGTTGTCGACGACAACAGCTCCGATGGTACCGTGGAGGTCATGCAGCAGATGCATCTGCCGCAGCTGACCATCATCAACCGGAAGGGAAAGCTTGGGCTTGGCACTGCCCATCTGTTGGCGTTGGCGTATGCGCGGCATCATGGGTATGACATCGTCGTAACGATGGATGGCGATCTGTCCCACGACCCCGCCGACTTGCCCGCACTCACCTGCGAAGTGGCCAAAGGCTCCGATATTGGCATCGGCTCGCGCTATATGTCCGGCGGCACCTGCGACTACTCCGGCTACCGCCTTTACGTCAGCAAGCTTGGCAACATCGTCGCGCGCTGCCTGCTTGGCCTGAAGCTGCACGAATTCACTACGTCGTTTCGCGCGTTCAAGGTCGATTCGCTGCAGCGCGTCGACTTTTCCAGGTTGCTGGTGGGCGGCTATTCCTTCTTCCTTACCATGATCGCCGAAGCGTCCTCGCGCGGCCTGCTCATCACCGAAACGCCGATTCATTTCCACGAGCGCGGTTACGGCGTCTCCAAGATCCCCACCTTCGAAGCGATACGCGGCATCGTCAACCTGGTACGCCTCGCCTGGATCAAGGTTTTCGTGCGCAAGCCACCGGCACCCGCCATGCTATATGCGTGCCCGGCATGCAAGACGGCCTATACCTTTGTCGCCACCACCGGCAAGCACGGCGCCCAGGCAGCATTGACGCCTGCGGGAACGTGCGTGCTTTGCGGCTATCACCACACCTGAACCGGCCGCTAGCGCCGCTGCATCGACCATGCGTTGGGCGCAACGACTATGCCTTCATCAGTCGGCACACTTGCGCCATCACCCTTTCGACATCCGCGTCCGATAGCGCAGGCGACAGCGGCAGGCTGACCGTTTCGCGCCCCAGCTTCATGGCGTTCGGCCACTGCCCGGGCCGCCAGCCAAAGCGCTGCTGGTAATACGGGTGCTCGGGGATGGAAAGGTAATGCACGCCGGTGCCGATGCGCGCGGCGTTCATCGCATCCAGGAAATCGTCGCGCCCGAGGCCGCAACGCTGGCGGTCGATCATCACCGTGTACAGGTGTCGGCCGTGGCGCGTGCCCGCATCGGCAGCCGCGGGCAGGCCGATGGGCAGTTGGGCGAACGCGTCGTCATAGCGCCTCCAGATCGCCTCGCGCCGATGCCAGTTGCGCTCCACGCGCGCCAGCTGATGCAAACCGATGGCGGCCTGCAGATCCATCATGTTGTACTTGAAGCCGCATTCGACCACCTGGTAGTGCTTGTATCCCTGGTCACCGAAGCGGTGCCAGGCGTCCTTGCTCATGCCATGGAGGGCGAGGATGCGCGCACGCGCGATCTGCTCCTCGCTGCGGCCCAGGATCATGCCGCCTTCGCCGGTGGCCACGTTCTTGGTGGCGTAGAAGCTGAAGCAGCCGAAATCGCCGAACGTGCCCAGCGGCTGGCCGTGGAACGATGCTTCTACTGCATGCGCGCAGTCCTCGATGACGACCAGCTCATGCTTGCGCGCGATCGCCATGATCGCGTCCATGTCGCAGGGGCGTCCGGCGAAATGCACCGGCAGGATCGCCCGCGTGCGCGGCGTGATGGCCGCCTCGATCGCGGCGGGATCGATGTTCTGCGTGGCGGCATCGACATCGGCCAGCACCGGCACCAGCCCCGCGTGCACGATGGCGTTGACGGTGGCGCAGAACGTCAACGGTGTGGTGATCACTTCCGACCCGGGCTCGATGCCTGCCGACAACATGCTGACGTGCAAGGCCGCCGTGCAGGAATTGACCGCCGCCGCCTGCGTATCACGCACTGCGCGAAAGGCGGCAAAATCTCGCTCGAATTGCGCCACGCGCGGCCCCGTGCCCAGCCAGCCGGAGCGTAGGCAGGCCAGTACCTCCTCTATCTCCGCCTCGTCGATCTGGGGCGCACCGAAGACCAGAAACGGCAACTGTGAAGATTCAAGGCTCATGTCGGTCCCAATCTCGGGCGGCACACTCAGCGATGTTCTCGTTGCCGCACGCAGATGACCAGCTGCTCGACCATCGCCTCCAGCGTGGCACTGCGCGTATGTAGGTGCACTTCGGGCGCCTGCGGCGTTTCGTAGGGCGAATCGATACCGGTAAAGTTGGTGATCTCGCCCGCGCGCGCCTTGCGGTACAGCCCCTTGGGATCACGGCGCTCGCACTCTTCCAGCGGCGTATCCACGAACACCTCGACAAACTCACCCTGGTCGAACAGGGTGCGCGCGAATTCGCGCTCGCTGCGGAACGGCGAGATCACGCAAACCAGCACGATCAAGCCCGCATCGACCATCAAATTCGCCACTTCGGCCACGCGGCGGACGTTCTCCACGCGCGCCTCTGCGGTGAAGCCGAGGTCACGGTTGAGACCGTGGCGGAGATTGTCGCCATCGAGCAGGTAAGTGTGATAGCCGAGCGCGCTGAGGCGCCGCTCCAGCAGGTTGGCCACGGTCGACTTGCCGGCGCCGGAAAGCCCGGTAAACCACAGGCAGCACGGCCACTGACCCTTGCTGTTCGCGCGCAGCTGCTTGTCGATGTCCAGATGCTGCCAATGCACATTGGTCGCGCGGTGCAGCGCGAAATCGAGCATGCCGCAGGCGACCGTGGCATGGTTTTGCTTGTCGATCAGGATGAAGCCGCCGAGGGCCGGATTGGTCGCATAGCTCTCGAACGCGATCGGATGATCGAGATCGAGATTGCCGTAGCCCACTTCGTTCAATTCGAGGCGGTGCGCGGCGAGCTTGGCCTGCGTGTTGACGTCCACCTTGTGCTTGATCGAGGTAACGCGCGCATTGACCGTTTTCGCGCCGATTTTCAGCCAGTAGCTACGATTGGGCAGCAGCGGTTCGTCGCCCATCCACAACAGATGCGTGGCGAACTGGTCGGCCTCCAGCGCGGGACGGGCGGCATCGGTCAGCACGTCGCCACGACTGGCATCAACCTCGCGATCCAACGTCAGCGTCACCGCCTGTCCGGCCTGCGCCTCGGGCAGATCCCCATCGGCCGTGACGATGCGCGCAATGCGCGCGCGATGCGTGCCCGGTTGCACCATGATCTCGTCGCCGACCTTGACCCGGCCACCGCAGACGGTGCCTGCATAGCCGCGAAAAGACTGGTCCGGCCGGTTGACCCACTGCACCGGCATGCGGAAATCGGCCGCGTGCAGCGGATCGATGTGCATGGTTTCAAGCAGCTCCAGCAGGGTCGGGCCGTGATACCAGGGCATGTGCGCTGGCGCATGGCCGACGTTTTCGCCCGCCAGCGCAGCGACGGGCAGCCCATGCACCGCCGCGATGCCGAGCTGCGCAGCCAAATCCGAATAGGCGTCCCGGATCGCCTCGTAGACGTCCCGCCGATAGTCGACCAGGTCCATCTTGTTGACCGCCAGCACGATTTTGCCAATGCCCAGTAAGGCGCAAATGTAGGTGTGCCGACGCGTCTGCGTCAGCAGCCCCTTGCGTGCATCAACCAGCACCACGGCCAGATCGGCATGCGACGCGCCCGTCGCCATGTTGCGCGTGTATTGCTCGTGCCCGGGACAATCGGCCACTATGAAACTGCGCCGGGCGCTATGGAAATAGCGGTAAGCGACGTCGATGGTGATGCCCTGCTCGCGCTCCGCGTCGAGGCCGTCGGTCAGCAGCGAAAAGTCAAGCAGGTCGCGGCCGGGATGCAGGCGTGCGCTGTCGCGGCGCAGCGCCTCAAGCTGGTCGTCGGGCACCATGCCGGCGTCGTACAGCAGGCGACCGAGCAGCGTGCTCTTGCCGTCATCCACACTGCCGCAGGTGATGAAGCGCAACATGCTGCGCGTGGGAGTATCCGTGCCGGCCATCAAAAATAACCTTCCTGCTTCTTGCGCTCCATGGAAGCGGAGGCATCGTGGTCGATGACTCGCCCCTGGCGCTCGGAGGAGCGCGCCGCCTCCATTTCCGCGATGATTTCATCCAGCGTGGATGCACCCGATTCGATGGCGCCGGTGAGTGGATAGCAACCGAGCGTGCGGAAGCGCACCATGCGCTGCTCGATCCGTTCGCCATCGCGCAAGATGAAGCGATCGTCGTCCACCATGATCAGCGCACCGTCGCGCGACACCACCGGACGCCGCTTGGCGTAATACAGCGGCACTACCGGAATGCCTTCGCGGCGGATGTAATGCCACACGTCCATCTCGGTCCAGTTGGACATCGGAAACACGCGGACGTTTTCGCCCTTGTGGATGTGCGTGTTGTACACGTTCCACAACTCCGGGCGCTGGCGCTTGGGATCCCAGCGATGCTGGGCGCTACGGAAGGAAAAAATGCGCTCTTTCGCGCGCGATTTCTCTTCATCGCGGCGCGCACCACCGATGGCGGCGTCGAAGCCGTATTTGTCCAGCGCCTGCTTGAGCGCAACCGTTTTCATCACGTCGGTGTGCACGGTCGCCCCATGCACCAGCGGCGAAATACCCTGCCGCACACCGTCTTCGTTGATGTGCACCAGCAGATGCAGATCCGGCGCGGCGCCCACTTCGTCGCGGAACGCGATCATCTCGCGGAACTTCCAGGTGGTGTCGACGTGTAACAGCGGAATCGGCGGACGGCTCGGATAAAACGCCTTGCGCAGCAGGTGCAGCAGCACCGACGAATCCTTGCCGATGGAATAAAGCATCACCGGCCGCTGGAAACTAGCAGCCACCTCGCGAAAGATGTGGATGCTTTCCGCTTCCAGCTGATCCAGGTGTTCGAAGGTTCTATTCATCACTTCCACCGGGCTCGCGCAAGGGCTGGATTTGACATGATACGGCGTGGCGCCATCCAACTAAGGCCACGCAAAGTCCCTGGACACTACTTGATTTGGGCTGCTCCGCATGGCTTGACACCTTACAGGTGAACGGAGCCGCCCCATCTGCACTTTACCTAGGACGCCACGCTCGACTGCGCGAGCACTCACTAAAATACCATCGTGCCGAAAACTGATCGCAGCGTCTATCTGTTCACAATCCGAGCGACACACAAACAGCGACCTCACACAACCCTAGCGAGCCACTACCAAGGCTATGCCACAAATGATAAACAGCACGCCGAGCCAATTGGAACTGGTCATGATTTCCCCAAAAAGCCGGGTCGAGGACACTGCGACCAGTACAAACGTCGCGGCAGCCATGATTGGAACAATCCTCGCCAAGGGAAATGCCTGAAAGACTTTCATGGTCAGCAGGAATGACAGCCCGTAGAAAAAAACGGCCAGAAGAATCAATGGAGTAAAGAAAACACGCAATAGGCTTGATAGCCCATCCGCGTTCACTGAACGCATCACCGACTTAATCAATAGCTGCGAACTGACGTTCAAGAGCACTGCCAATGCCACCCATAGCAGTTTCATTGTTCGCAAATCTCGACAATGTAAGACGGCCGATCGCGTGTTTCGTCCATCATCAGCGAAATATAGTAGGCAACGACACCCATACCAAGTAACAGCACACCGCCAATAAATGCCAACAACAAAATCACGGTTGTAAAGCCCGGCAGAGCCTCCCCTAGAAACCATCGCACCAGGCTAATCAGCCCTATGGCGGACGATACGACTATCGTCAACAGTCCGACCCACCCGAGCGCCATCATCGGCATATAAGTAAATGAGGCGATATTGACAAAGGCGTAGCGCAATAACTTAACAAAGGACCATTTTGACCCCCCCCCGCTACGCGGATCCACATCAAAGTGGACGTCCTTGGCGGAAAACCCGGACCAGGCGATGATTCCTCGGAAGAATTTGTGCCGCTCGCGCAAATTGACGTAAAAGTCGATGACCTTCCGATCGAGCAACTTAAAATCGCTGCGGCCCTTCAGATCGATACCCGAAGTTTTCCGCAACAAGGCGTAGAAACCATTTGAAAACAAGCTCCGCAGCCAGCCATCGCCACGATTCCGCTTCACGCCATCGATCACTAGGTAGCCCTCACGCCACATCCGAATCATTTCGGGGATAAGCGACGGCGGGTGTTGCAGATCCGAATCCATGACAATGCAGGCACGCCCTTTGGCATGTGCCAGACCCGCCTCGATAGCTGCCTCCTTGCCAAAGTTCCTAGTAAAGGACAGATATTCGACGTCTTCACAAGACGCCCGAATTTGCGTCAACACCTCGCGCGTAGCATCGCGGGAGCCGTCATCGACAAAAAGGTAGGAAATCGACTCATCGCAGCTTTCGCAAGCGGCTTTGATGCTCGCAAAATTCAACGCAAGCGCCCCAGCCTCGTTGAAAACCGGTATCACCACTGTTACGTCCGGACACATGAAACACCCCAATTCCCAAATACAAATGCGGAAACGACCAGACAGCAATCTGGAGAGCAGAAAACACCAATGCTAGTCAACGCACTGAACTGACAGCGCCCCATTGGGCTTCAATACCATCAAAAACTGCCCGAAACTTGAGGCTTTAGCCTCACCCTGGAATTCATTCGGATACGGATAATACACCCTCTGAGCGGAGGCCTTTAGCTGCTGATAAAGCGCCTGGGCACTTGCCGGATCCAGGGGCGAGATACCTAAAGCAACGTTATCACCGGCAGCGCCTAGCCAAAAACCCTTTTCGGTCCAATTGACGTTTGGAGAATCCGAAGGAAGAGGCGTACCAAAGACTCTTACGAAGTCCGCATCGCTGACTGCTATGGGGGCCAATCCATTAACACTGTTCTTACTGTGCTCATAACTGACTCCATATCTAGCCAATTGGACCAGAGATTTGCACAACTTGCGCACGACCGGCGCGCGTTCGGCCGACGCCAAATTGTCGAGCGTATTGGCCGATATTTCCGTAACTCGAATATGACCGTACTGCCGATAGGGCAACGACTGGCCGCGATATGTCTCGGTCAACGCGTCGGCAGCCCGATCGTCGCTCAAGACGAATTGAGCGCCCGTGTTTTTGAGGAAACTGAGCAACCCCAGCTTGGCCATTTCGGGTTCTGAACCGCCGTAGTAATACCACTGGTATTTATCGAAACCTTCGGGTGTTTTCCCGGCAAGTCCATTGACGATGTCAAACGAAAAATCCGCCTCTTCCTGCCACAGCGCCGGTTGATAACCACCAAAACCGTATGAAGGCAAAACCATGACCCTGGAACCCACAGGAATCACCTGTTGGTAAATGCGATCTTTAAAGAACGAATCGCTCGGCACCGGAGACATGCGATACATCGACAAGTTGGGCCACAGCAACAGCACACCTAACCCTGCAATAAGCTTTGGCGGCCATGCGTTGCTGTAGGTAAGCGCCCTACTTGCCAACAACGATGCCAATAGCGACGTATAAAGCCCAAATCGAATGGGCAACGCCTCCCTGATGAGCGGCAATTTCAAAGCGAAATGCCACGGCATGGTGATAGTGGGCGTACCGAGAATTGTCAAATGCGCACCTAAGCTACACAGTGCGACCGTAATGAAAAGCACGAACAGGCATCGATTTAATCGCTCTGCGTAAAATGCAGGACCGGCAAAAAGTAGCAGTAGAACGGGCAACCCAAGATAGCTCCCCTGCTCAGTGATATTGCCAGTGAATTTGCTAGAAACAGCGGCGAATCGAGTGCCAAGCAACCAGTTGTTCTGAGTTGGAAGTAGGTAATTGAGCGGATCTGCGGCGTACTTGGACACATCCTGCAGGCCCGAAACATGGTTGGCAAAGACCTGATACAAATAAGGACTGAGCCACAGGATCGACAGCAACACTCCAGCCACCGCCTCGATGCCAGTGACAACGACTTTTCTTCTCCCCGATTCAGTGCCATGTGGCATCAGAAAGAAAATGATAGCCGCCATCGCCATAAAGACGATCAGCGTCGCGTAGATCTCATTGGAGACACCAAATTGCAACGCAAGCAGTATCGAAATCGTAGCTGCAAAGTGGACGGGCCCGATCTTTTCGTTACAGCGCCGTAGGGTGGTGTACGCAACTGCGACCGCAAAGGAGGTGACGCATAGATTTAGATGCCCAAGCAACTGGCCCCAGGTATAACTGGAAAAATAAAACAGCACCGCGCCCGCGACAGCGGCAAATTTATCGCAGCGAAGCTCCCGCGCCATAAGGTAGGCCAGAACCCCATTTGCAGAGATGGCCAGCAGGGTAATCATGTTATACGCCAGAACAGGGCCTCCCCATTGAGTTATGGGAAAGGCTAGCAGTGCAAGACTCGGGACTGCGGTAACCCAAGCCAGGTTCTGCCCTTTCGGCGCGAAGAAGCTGGCGTGAAACGGGTTATGCCAAGCGAGCACATTGTGAGGCCACCATTTCAAGCACCAAAGCATGAAAGCGCTGTCGGGCGACAAGAGCAGCCTATGGCCCGGTTGCCAATGGCTCATGCCTCCGATCAGCACTACGCTAAGTAGCAGGAATGCGATTATGACGTTGCGTACCTCCCGCGAAGATGGAATGGGGCTGTCACTGAACCTTGCTGGATTTTGCTGCACTTTAAATGTTCCCCACCTTGTCCCTGAACAGCTACATCACGCTACCCTGCAACCTTCGCCATTGCGAACGGTGTAGGCGCAGAGCTATCCCACTTTTTTGCACCAAGTCGTCGAGCGCCTCTACGAAACAGCTCTAGAAGACGACCGAACCGGTTACCCCATTGCTCATAATGGGGGCAGTGGCGACCCAGTTGCATTGTAATGTCCTGCTGCCTCTCCGATCCCGTGGATCGCCCGCGAAAAATCCCGTCGCACCATCGGATGCAAAAGATCGCCGGGCGCTCGATGTTTCAACGGATTAGCAAAAGCAGGCTTACGAAATGAATGTTCTCTGCCGCGCGAGGCATCAGTGAGGGGCCATTGAGCACCACACCTTAAAGGCCATCGCGGCAGGCGACCCCATCGTCTACCCAGGTAGCCACATGATGGCCGCCGGATAAGTAAGGCCTCTGCTGCTCGCAGTACGACCGACGAGAAAACATGAGGCATTACTTGCGGTGGTAATGCGGTCCCCTTGAGTTTTCTAGCGTCAATGGCACTCACGCAAGACGTCACCCGATCAAAGACCGATCAAAGACCGATCAATCACCTTAAGCGATTGATCATACACGAAAAAATAACCTTACACCAGCAATGCGCGCCAGCCGGTCCTGATCTGTTGACGCGTTCGCAGCATGGCGACTTACCTCCCTTTCAGGGGTTGGCCACGCAAAATGGGCACGGTCAACACCTTTTGCCATGTTGTCTCAACACCATTGGCGCAAATGCGCCTAAATCAATCATTTCATTTGGGCCTGCATACAACTCTGGTGCAAGTTGCGTAGCCGACGCTACACGTGGCCCAAGGGCAAGCCGCGCACCATGAGCTGCTTGCGCCACCTTCAATTCCGCCTCTTTGCTGAACGCAAGTGTGCTCTAGCAAACGCTTGCGGTTAGCTTACGTTAATATGTCAGAGCCGTGTCAAGGGTTGGGAAGGCCATGCCCTGACAACGCCCTAAACCGTAATCGCACACCCGCTGCGTCCAGAATCGACGAGACTCTTTTGCAAAAAATTCTGCACTTCCACATACCCAAGACCGGCGGAATTGCCATACGCCACTATTTCGTCGATCAGCTGGGCGAGGCCCGGGTTTCACCGAGCGTTGTGGGCAGCCGTCTCAGTGACGCGCTGCTTCGCTGGGATGATCTGGACGTGGTTAGCGGACATTTCCTACTTCGACAGGGGGATCGCTTGCCTGCCGATCGGTGCGGCGTAACGGTACTGCGCAATCCGATCGATCGCTTTTTATCTGAGTATTTCTTTGCCAAAAGCGATAACGCCGATCGATTGCTCGATACAAAGTTGCACGCCCTCGATCTGGACACCTACCTCGACAAATTGACCGAACAGGAAGTCCAATCCGCGTCTTGCCAAATCGAAATGCTCTACGCGCTAGGGACGACTTCGCAGGACGTTCTTTCTAGCAATGAAAAACTCGCCGCCGCGCTGCGTGCCATAGATAAGTTCGAGCTTGTCGGCATGCAAGACGAATTGGAAGACTTTGCATGCATGCTGGACGCCAGGTTTTCCTGGAGCTCAAAACCGCTCAGCTTCAAGAACGTGACATCGCAACGCCTTCAATCGAACGCGCTAACGCCATCGCAGGCGTGCAAGCTTAAATCTCTCCTGGGCGCCGAGTTCGAACTCTACGAGCACGCCCGAATGATCTTCAGGAGAAAACGGCGCGAATATCTCAAACGATCGACTGCCGGACATTTCGATACCCCCACAACGACAAATTCAAGCGAGGACGTCCCGACCAATATCCATGAATCGCGGGCCAATTTCGGCGACATGCGATGTTCCATTGAAGATGTTTCGGTAGTCGGCGATATATCCGGCGACCATCGCGCGATGGTAGGCGAACACATGACCATCTCGATCACATTCAAAGCGCATCAAACGATTGATGAAATCAATATCGGGATCGCGATCAGGGACGACCGCGGGTTGCTCATCTTTGGCACAAACTCCATGCTGCTTGGCCAGACATATTCGCTAGAGCCCGGCCAATACCGTATCCAGTTCACGATGCTAAACCGGGCGCCCAACGGTAAATACACAATCGACGCTGCCCTTCTCCAGGGTGAAAGCCACTATCAGGGCTGTTACCACTGGATCGACAAAGCGGCCTCCTTCGAGATTCACAATACAGCTGTCACGCATTTCGAGGGCGAGATCCTGATGGACGCGAACGCGCAAATGACATCCGAGTCCCCCTCTGCATCATGGCGCGGCAAGCCCTACGCTCCGACGAGCGCTCAGATCAAATCGCTGGGGCGGACCAACAAACCGCTTGAACGCTTCGAGTCAACGATAATCCCAATGTCCAGGGACGAGCAGTTTTTCCATGGTGTGGACGCTTTCCTACCGGTGCGTGTCGAGAATACGGGCAAAGAAAGCTGGGCAGCCTACGGACAACAACTGGTTACGCTCACGTACCGCTGGCTATCGGATAATAATGAAGTGCTGGTGGCCGACGGCGTTCGCAGCCGCCTCCCCACTGACATCTCTCCTGGCGGCGCAGCGATCGTTCCCATGCGCATCGCCACGCCCACCGAGGCTGGCAACTATCTGCTGGTCCTGTCGCTGGTGCAGGAATCCGTCGCATGGTTTGTCGATAGAAATCCCGACTCGGGACATTCGGTTCGCATAGCGCTGAAGTAGCCGCCACGCGCGGAAACACCGCGCTGTGGTCCCGCGAAGGTGGCTAGCTCAAGCGCCCGTACAACTCAGTGCCGCATCATTCAGCGGCACCCTGCAAAAGGCGGCTGATTTCCGCGGTCTTTTCGCGCATCAACGCATCGTCCCCGCGTGACTCGACATTGAGGCGCAGCAGCGGTTCGGTATTGGACGATCGCAGGTTGAAGCGCCAGGAACCGAAGTCCGCACTGGTGCCGTCGGTGTAATCGAGCGAAGGTTGCTGCGCCTGGAAGTGCGCCATTACCCGGCTTACCGCCTGTTTGGCGTCTGCGACGCGGAAATTGATTTCGCCGCTACACGGGAACGCGCGCATCTGCTCGCCCAGCATGGCGGCGAGCGAAGTGTTGGTGCGCGAGATGCGCTCGACCAGCAGCAGCCAGGGAATCATGCCCGAGTCGCAATAGGCGAACTGGCGGAAGTAATGATGCGCACTCATTTCGCCGCCGTAGACGGCATCTTCGCTGCGCATGCGCTCCTTGATGAAGGCGTGACCGGTCTTGCTCTCTATCGCCACGCCGCCAGCCAGCTTCACCATGTCGATGGTGTTCCAGGTCAGGCGGGGGTCGTGAATGATCTTTGCGCCCGGATGTTTGGCCAAAAGCTGTGCGGCAAGCAGGCCGACGATGTAGTAGCCCTCGATGAAGTCGCCCGCGCTATCGAAGAAGAAACAGCGGTCGAAATCGCCATCCCATGCCAGGCCAAGATCCGCTTGATGCGCCCGCACGGCATCGGCCGTGGCGGAGCGGTTTTCAGGCAGCAGTGGATTGGGGATGCCGTTGGGAAAGCTGCCGTCCGGCTCGTGGTGCACCCTGATGAATTGGCACGGCAGGTGCTCGGCGAGCAGATCGACGATAGGCCCGGCACAGCCGTTGCCGGCGTTGACCACGATCTTCAGCGGCCGAATTTGCGAGACATCGACGTAACTCAGCAGATGGCGAATGTAGGCCGATTTGTCCGCGTCGCGGCGAAGGCCGCCGGCCTTGTCCGCATCGCTAAACCGGCTTTCCTCGACCAGGCGTTCGATGTCGCGCAGGCCGCTGTCGCCGCTGATCGGCTTGCTGCCCTCGCGCACCAGCTTCATGCCGTTGTAGTCCATCGGATTGTGGCTGGCGGTGACCATGATGCCGCCCTTGGCGCCACGATCGAAGGTCTGGAAGTAGACCTCTTCGGTGCCGCACAGGCCGATGTCGATGACGTCGCAGCCGGCGCGCATCAGGCCCTGGGCCAGTGCCGCGGCCAATGCGGGACTGTCCTTGCGGATGTCGTAGCCGACGACGATCTCGCCCTTGCCCACGACCTGCGCATAGGCGCGGCCGATCCGGTGCGCGAGATCCTCGTTGAGTTCATCGGGAATGCGGCCACGAATGTCGTAGGCCTTGAAAGACGATAGAGCCATAGCTTTGATCCTCTCGCACGCGCAATGCGCGGCGGTTCAGTCGCGCGCTTCGTACATCCACTGCAGCGTGTCGCGCAGCGGAATGATGTCGAGCGGGCCGATCAGCTCCCCAAGCTTGCGGTTGGAGCCGGTAAGTTTCGCCACTTCGTTGGCGCGCACGAACGCCGGGTTGACCTTGATCTCGATCTTGTAGCCCGCCAACGCCTCCACCATGCTCACCACTTCGGTGAGCGTATAGGCACGGCCGGAACACAGGTTCACGGTCTGCCCGATCGCGTCGGCATCCAGCAGGCGGCGGTAAGCGTTGGCGACGAATCGTACGTCCTGGAAATCGCGCGCCACGTCGATGTTGCCCAGTTCGATCACTGTCGCCCGGCGGCGGAAGTGATTGACGATCTTGGGCAGCAGGAATTTTTCCGACTGCCCCACCCCTGTGTAGTTGAACGGGCGAACCACGATGATCGGCAGCTTTTCCTTCCACAGCCCGGCCATGTGCTCCATCGCCAGCTTGCTTACCGCGTAGTCGTTGGCGGGGGCCGGGGGCACCGCTTCGGTCAGCAGCTCCACGGTGCTGTTGCCATACACATTGGCGCTGCTCGCCAGCAGCACCGCGCGCGGACGATGCGCCTGGGCGGCCAGGGCTTCCAGCAAGTTGCGCGTGCCCATGATGTTGGTGCGATAGATCGCATCGACATCGCCATGCGCAACGAAGGCAATCGCCGCCAGGTGGATGACGACATCCGGCTGGATGCGCGCAATGGCGTCCATCATGGCCTGTCGATCGCACAGATCGACCGCCGTGGCGCCGTCGCCGCTCTCGTGGGTGAGACCCACGACGTCGTAGCCCCCCTCGCGCAGTTCCTGCGCGAGGTAGACGCCGGTGAAGCCCTGCACGCCGGTGACCAGCGCTACGGGGCGCGCGCGTTCAGAAGGAATGGCCACGTTCATTCCGCTTCAAATCGGCCTCGACCATCATCTTGCATAGATCTTCCAGACTGGTCGTGGGCTCCCAGCCGAGCTTGTTCTTGGCCTTGGAGGCGTCGCCGATCAGCAGTTCGACTTCCGCCGGGCGGTAGAAGCGCGGGTTGATGGTGACCAGCACCTTGCCGGTCTGCTTGCAGATGCCGCGTTCGCCTTCGCCCTCGCCCTGCCACTCGATGGCAACGTCCACCGCCTTGAACGCCATGGTGACGAAATCGCGCACGGTTTCCGTGCGGTTGGTGGCTAGCACATAGGTATCGGGCTCCTCGACCTGCAGCATGCGCCACATGCCCTCGACATATTCCTTGGCGAAGCCCCAGTCGCGCTTGGCGTCGAGGTTGCCCAGCTCAAGACGATCGGCGAGGCCGAGCTTTATCTTCGCCACGGTGTCGGTGATCTTGCGCGTGACGAATTCGCGGCCACGCATCGGCGATTCGTGGTTGAAGAGAATGCCGCTGCAGCCAAAGATGCCGTAGGACTCGCGGTAGTTCACCGTGATCCAGTGCGCGTACAGCTTCGCCACGCCATAGGGGCTGCGCGGGTAGAACGGCGTGTCTTCGGTTTGCGGAATGGCCTGCACCTTGCCGAACATCTCGGAGGTGGATGCCTGATAGAAACGGATCTTGGGATTGACGATACGAATGGCTTCCAACAGATTCAACGCGCCCACCGCGGTGATCTGCGCCGTCAGCGCGGGCTGGTCGAACGAGACGCCCACGAAGCTTTGCGCCGCGAGGTTGTAGATCTCGGTTGCGCCGCTCTCGTTGAGCAGGCGGATGGCCGAACCCTGATCGGTCAGATCAAATTCCGCCAGATGCAGGTTGGGATGATTGTGAATGCCCAGCTCTTCGATGCGCCAGAAATTCACCGAGCTCGTGCGGCGATACGTACCATAGACGCGATAACCTTTTTCCAGCAGCAGTTGGGCCAGATAAGCCCCATCCTGGCCGGAAATGCCCGTAATGACGGCAGTCTTCATAGCAAAGTTCCTGTTCAAACCAAGTCCTAAAAAAAGGGTCGTCTTTTATCGCTTTTCAACAAAGCGGGACGCTCAGGCGCTCCGTTCATCGATGCTTTCGGCCAGGGGCGAAGGCTCAGAGTGAGGAGGACGCTGATCCACCGGATGCAAGCGCAGCTCGCTTATCCATAGCTTTGACACGGCATCCACGTGGATGCGGATGTCGAGGTCGCTGACATCCGCCCCAAGCGCCAATTCCACCACCGCCAGGCATCCGGTGGCCAACTTGTCTTGGGCGCACAGCTCGCGCCGGAGGTGCAGGACGTCCACGGACTGGCTGCAAATCTCCAGCAGCGCACACCCCTCATCGCCATCCCATCCGCCCTGGATCTTCACCACGTAGCGGCCCATCTGCAACGCCAGAGGCAAGCCGTACAACAGCAGGCCTGCCGCACCGGTGGTATGCATGCGTCCGCGCACGAGTTTGCCGACGTCGCTTCGAAAACGGTAATCGTAGGCCGCATGCCGCCACTCGCCGCCGGGCAGCCAGGCATGCACCCAGTGTTGCAGCCGCACTCGTTCGACCAGTTGCCGGGTGGCCTTGCTCCAGGTCATCCAGCGCATGCCGTCGGATTGGGGCGCGCGCCCTTGCGCGTCCAGGGCCAGCCATTGATCCAGCGACCGGGCCAGGCTCTGTGGATCGTAGCCGGAAAAGTAGTGCGCATGCTCGCCGGCTATTTCCCGGAATACAGGCAAATCGCGTGCGACCAGCGGCAGGCCATGATGGGCGCCCTCGATCAACGGTAGGCCGAAGCCTTCGCCTTCGGAGGCCATGATCAGCGCCGAGGCCCGTGCGTAGGCGCCTAGCAGCAAATCGTCCGCGGCCTGCTCGTACCAGAACAGCCGCTTGCCACGCTCCGGGTGGTTGCGCATATGCGCCAGTAGCTCATCCATCAGCCAACCGGGCTTGCCGATGATCAGCAGATTGACCTCGCGCCCCTGCGACCATAGCCGCTCGAACGCAGCCAGGGTCTGCGCATGGCCTTTGCGGGGTTCGACCGTACCGACCATGAGAAACGTCGTGCGATCGCCCAGCGCGGCCAGCTGCGCGTTGCCCTGCACGGCTGCGGCCTGGCGGACATGCGGTGCGCCCAGGTCCGCGCCCAGATGGAAGTAGCCGATCATCAGCGGCCGGTAGCGCACAGGCCTGGCCTGGTCCAGCCAGAGTTTGAACTCATCGGCCACCGCTTTGGAGATGCACATGAGGCTGTCGGCCACCTCCGCCACCGCCTCGTACCATGAGCGGAACAGCGGCAGCGAGGGCGGGTCGAAACAGTCCGGGCGCAACACCGGCAACAGATCGTAGACGACGTAATGCTGCTGCACGCCGCGATTGCGCAGGTCGCGGAAGCGCTCGATGTACTTGGGCAGCAGATGCGCGACCAGATCCAGGCCCAGATAGACATCGCCCGCAGCGAACTCCACCGGGTCGTCCGGCGGCAACGTTTCGCCCGCGTAGTAGCGGCGTGCGCAATAGCTGCGCGCATATCTGAAAATGCCGTCTTCACCCAGGCAGATGGGTTCTACGCGATAACCGCTGGGCGCATCCTTGATCAGCTCGTCCAGCACGTGTCGGACGACGCGCTGGATGCCCGTGCCCGCATCGGTGACGAACAAAGTGGAAATGTCCACCAGCCACTGCGGCTTGGCGGAGGTGGCGATGGGCAAATCCCTCGAAACGGCGGTTGCGATCCGGCGCCAGTCTTCCTCGGACACACTGCCCAATCGCTCGTGTGAGGCGATCTCGCCGATGACCGCACGAGCTTCCTCGCGCCAATGGCCGTTGCCGCCATCGGCACGGATCGCAGCATCCTCGCCGGGGAGAAACTGGGCGCAGCCAAGTGTTTGCAGATCCAGCGGCGAGAACACCCGCGCCAGTACTTCCGCCGAGAAACCCGACGCCACCGCCGCCGAAATCGCCGGGTAGCCACCGGACCGGTAAACCAGCGAAATCACCAGTTCGCGACCTGCGGGGGTGGTGGCCAGGGCGCCAAGCAACATGCCGAGCCGGTTGTCGCGCAGGACCAGGTCGGCCATGCCGGTGGCGGCGAAAGGAAGTGTCTTGGCGCAATAAGCGTGATCGGAGACTTCGATGACGACCCGATCGAAGTGCTCTCTTTCAGCGGCCAATGCGCTCAAGGGCCGATGCGGCTGCACACCGTCGCAATCGTCATCGGCATACACCGTGCAATCGCCCAGATGGCGCATGGGCTTTGGCTCATGTCCCGGGGCGGGCAGCCATGCGGTGAGACCGCGCCAGCCCTGTACCGGAGCGCTGTTGGCACCGGTACGACTGACACGGGCGCGTTCGGCCGCCGCCGCCAGCGCGGACATCGCGCGCCTGGCCGATTCCTGCCAGGAAAACCGTAGCGGCTGGCGTTGGCCGTGCTCACGCAGTACCGACCGAAAACCATCGTCCGTCAATGCGACGAGCATCTTGGCCTGGATGGCTTGCGGATCTTTCGGATCGAACAACGCCTCCTCGTATCCGATCACCTCCGGCAAGCTGGAAGCGTTCGAACCGATGACCAGCGCGCCGCTTGACATGGCCTCCAGCGCGGGCAGGCCAAAGCCCTCCTGCAGGGAGGGAAACACATACAGCGCGCAGAGGTTGTAAAGCTTCATCAGATCGACGTCGGGCACATAACCGGTGAACACCACCTCCGACGCATCCAGCCCGCTGGACGCGATCACCGCCGCGAGCGCCTTTTGCTCCGGCTCGGGCGCACCGCCTACGATGGCCAGTTGATGGCCTTTGCGCACCGCATCGGGCAACAGCGCGAAGGCGCGAACCAGCGCGGCGATGTTCTTGCGCGAATCGAAACCGCCGGCGTACATGACGAATGGCCGGCTAAGGCCATACCGGCTCATCAGTTCGTGGCGGAAGTGTTCGGGGTACTGAAGCGGCTTGAACATGGGATCGGCGGCGCCGGATATGTTTGTCAGGCGCTCTTGCGCGATGCCTAGCAGCTCGGCGGCCTCGTCGCACGAAAAGCGCGAGATGCCGAGCAAAAGATCGGCACGCTTCAGATGATCGATCTTGGCCATGTACCAACGGCGCACGCGCTCGTCGGCGAGATAGGTTTCCTGGTGCGCCAGCGGGATCAGGTCATAGAGCGTGACTGCGTTGAGGTAGCCGTCATCGGGATGGATTGCCGACACCACATCGTCGCCGAACCCATCGAACAGGCTCGCCACATGCACCACATCCGGCTTCAGTCGCCGCAAAACCTCCCTGCGCAGCACTTCCGAGGCCGAGCGGCGGAACGCGGTGGACGGGTCGATCCACGACACCGGCGCCAGGCCATCCCAGGTCACGATACGCGACTGCGGCAACAGGCCATCGAACTGGCCGCGCAGGTACTCGATCGAATCGCCCATGCTCGCGTTGAGCAGGACGGTCATCTCGTGCCCATGCGGATTGGCCAGCATGGCCCTGGCCAATGCCAGTGAATATCGGCCTACGCCGCGCCGGCGCCCCTCCGGCGACTGACAGGCCTGTAAATCGAGAATGATATGCACGTGTATCCCTACCCTTTCTTAGGCGCCTTCTTGCCACCGGCCGATGGCTCATCCGCTCGCACCTGGTCGATCACGGAAAGTATCCGACTTGCCTGTCGAGTCAATGACGCTTCCGACGAAATGGGTTCAGCCGGTACCGAAGCGGGGCCGAGCAAGAACAATCGCGCTCGCCAGACCACCCGCGAATCGCGACCCATGACGCGCACGACCGCTCCACGCAGCCACGTCCACCCGTACATCCTAACCAGCATCGGACGCGTGGACCTGGCCACGCTGCGCACGGTCAGAAACGCGACGCGGCGCAGTACGGTGTAGGCCCGCCGCGCCAGCTTCGAGGAGGATCGCAACGGCGCGGTCAAGCGCCAGGATTTACTCTGGTAAACCGTGTTCAGATCGGCGCGAAGCCTTATCACTTCATGATCGAGCGCGGCCTCGCGCTCGCGCAGGGTTTCGATCTGTCGAGTCAGCAGGCGATGGCTCTCGCCTAGCTGCCCGTGCTCCCGCTCCAGCGCCACCCATGCGACTTCGCGTTCCTGCAGATGTTCGCGCAGGCCCACCAGGGCCGCTTCGCGGCGCTCGTTCTCCGTGTCCAGAAACGCAACCCTTTCCCTAAGCTCCCTAAGCTCGGCGATGCGCCTTGCATCCTCGACCATACGGGTTCCTCGAAGCTCCTCTCCAGGATGATCACTGTCGTAGTTCTTCAGCAGCACGGACACTGGCAAACCGAAATCCCTCTGAAAGACCTCGTTGAACGCCTCCAGCGATGGCGCATCCGATGCCTTCTGCGCGACCACGGCGTAATCGGGGCTGGCGCCGCCCAATACCTGGTCCAAGGAAACGCCCGTTGCCTGCAGGAGCGAGCTGTCCTCTTGCAGGCGAACGATTTTTACTCGCGCAAAGCCGTAGTACTCCGGGACGAACGCCAGCAGATCCGGCGGCAGCGGATTGCGATGCGATGGATCCAGGTAGAAATTCAGCGAAGAAACCTTGAAGTTCTCCGGATTGGGCGTTTCCAGGATCAGCAGACCGGCCGGCTTGAGCACGCGCAGAGCTTCCTGAATCAACGCCTGCAAGATCTCGAAAGGAAGATGCTCGGCGACGTGAAAGCCGGACACGATCATCTGGCTTTGGTTCGGCAATGCCTTGAGAAACTCGATGGCATCGCCCTGGGTCACCTGCAGACCGCGCTCCCGGCATGCGTGCAGCATGCCCGCATCGACATCCACGCCCTGCCCTTCGAAGCCGTGCTGCTTGAGCAGTTCCAGCCACTCGCCACGACCGCAGCCCAGATCCACCGCAGCTACGACGTCCGCCAAGCCCTTCAACGGCTCGATGAAAGGCAGATACGCCACCAGGCGGGACAGGATCAATTCGCGCGATCCACGAAACCGGTCTTCGAGCGCCCGATAGAAACCCGCAGGCGTCGGCTGTGCGGCCGGCTCCGGCCCCTGTGGCGGGGACATGGCATCATCGTTGTGCATAAATGGCCCGATGCACGTTACACCTAAGCCCGGAGAAGCGCTGCACGGCAGATGGCATCGATAACACCGAGCCCTTGCCATCGAGCGCAGGACAGACGTAGCTCATAACTGTGCCGTCTCGATCACCGGCGGAACCCATGCGGTGCCGACGAAGCGCGTCCGGCTCATGTTGGATACCGAAAAAACCAGGGCGAGATCGCGCCATTCGTAATTGTTGACCAGGTGCGTTTCGCTACTGGCCAATGCGGTGGAAACCGAATAGCTGCCCGGTCCGAGATTCATCGGAAACGCGATGCGGAATTGGACACACTGGCCCGCCTTCACATTCTCCAGCGCCTGTCCGGTGTGATGCGTATTGGTTCCAAATACCGGCTGCCCGAGCCGGTCCTTGATCATGTAACCCAGCACCAGCCGCGGAATGTCCTCGCGCACGGCAACCTTGATATGCAGCACCACCGGCTGGCCGACATCGACGAATTCGATCGGGTCGCCTGCTTCGTTCAGCAGGGCGATCTGTTCCACCGACGCCTCGCGCGTGCCCGAAACGGTCTGCACGCGGCCGCTTTCGTGCTTGGAAATCATCACCGTGCGGTTCTCCCGCTCGGCGATCAGGGCGTTGTAGAGGTCCATGATTTCCGCCGGGTCGCCATCCTTGACCATACGGCCACCATCGAGCAGCAGCGCGCGATCGCAAAGGGACTGCACCGCTCCGCTGTCGTGCGACACGATCAGCAAACTCGTGCCCAGCTCGCGGAATTCGCGAATGCGCTTGAAGCATTTGTGCTGGAAATACGCATCGCCAACCGATAGCGCCTCATCGACAATGAGCGCGTCGGGCCTGAACGCGGTGGCCGTGGAAAAGGCCACGCGCATCTGCATGCCGGTGGAATAGGTGCGCGTGGGTTCGTTGAAGTAGCTGCCGATTTCGGCGAACTCTTCAATATCGTCGATAACGCCATCGATTGCCTTGCGCGAAAAACCCATCAGGCCGGCGACGTGGTAGACGTTTTCGCGCCCGGACAGATCCGGATTGAAGCCCATGCCAAGCTCGAGAATCGCGGCGATGCGTCCATTCACGGCCAGGCTTCCGCTGGTGGCGCGCAAGGTACCGGTGATCAGCTTGAGCAGCGTGCTTTTACCCGCACCGTTCTGCCCGACGATGCCGATGGCTTCGCCGTGCGCGACGTTGAAGGAGACATCCTTGAGCGCCCAGTGCTCAACCTTCGGCTGCACCTGCACGCCCACCCAGGAAGCAAAGCGCTTCCATTCGGTGCCGTAATCGCGATACGCCTTGCCGAGTGCGTTGACGGTAAGAAGTTTATCGGTCACAGCACGTCCACCATTTCCGGAGCCGCGCGCCGGAACATCAGCAAGGATACGCCCAGCATCAGCAGGCCAAACACGCCCACCGCAATCAATCCCCTCACATGCGGCGCCTGACCGTAAAGCATGACGGTCTGGAACGAGAGCACAATGTGATACATGGGATTGAGTTCCAGCGCCATTTTCAGCGGTTCGGGAATAATGGTGGGCATGTAGACCACAGGCGTCAGCCAAAACCAAAGCTGCAGCACTACGGTCATCACCTGCGCCACGTCGCGCACGAAAACGTTGATCACCCCAAGCAGCAACCCAAGCCCCAGGCTGAAGATCACGTTGACCACAAACAGCGCCGGCAGCCACAGGTATGCCGCCGTGGGCATATGGCCGACCAGCAGGAACACGCCGATGGCCGCGGCCAGCAGCAACACGTTGTTGACCAGCGCGGAGCCCGCGACGATGACTGGCAGGCACACGCGGGGAAACATGATTTTCTTCATCAGGCTTCCGTTGTCCACGAACATGTTGACCGAACGCGACAGCAGCTCGCTGAACAGCGACCATGCCGTCATGCCCGCCATCAGGTAGATCACGTAGGCGTAGCGGTTGTTGATGCCCGGCAGTTTCGCCGCCAGGACCCTGGAAAGCACCAACGCATAAATGGCCACCTGCGCCAGCGGCTGCAGAATCATCCACGCCGCGCCGAGCTTGCTGCGCACGAATCTCGACCGCAGGTCGTTCTTGATGGAGGACACAATGAAGTGCCGGTAACGCCAGATCGCAAGCAGCATTTCTCTCACAGCAATATCTTCCTCAAACTATGGCCAAGCGTTCGGTTGCGATAACGCGATACCCAAACCATCAGCCCTTGCCAGATTCCCTGGCGCCCGGCTTCCTCCAATCGAAGGGCCGTCTCCCTGGGGCTTGTGTCGCGATGATTTGCCAAGCCAGGATCGCCGGCAAGCCGCCTTAGACCCCTGCGATTGCCACAATTACTTACGGTTGCGGCAACCTTGCTGGACAAGCCCTGCAGCGATCCCCGTCACCATGCCCGCTCCTGCGCCCTGAAACGGGAAATAACCGGCTCAAGCCTCGTAAAGCTTGCACCGGCCCTCCATGCGTCCAAATCCCATAAGCCATGGGTCCCTTGGCAGTTACTTCAACGCGGCCGCCAGTTCGCCCTTCAAATCAGCTATGTCCTCTACACCCACGGACAGTCGGATCAACCCATCGCTGATACCCAAGCGCTTGCGATTGGCCGCAGGCACCGAAGCGTGCGTCATGATAGCCGGATGCTCGATCAGGCTTTCGACGCCGCCAAGCGATTCGGCCAGCGCGAACAGCTCGCAACGTTCCAACACACGTCGGGCTTTCTTCAGGCCACCCTTGATTTCGGCGCTGATGATGCCGCCAAAGCCGTTCATCTGGCGGCGGGCCAGCGCATGCTGCGGGTGGCTCTTGAGGCCTGGATAGATCACGCGCTCGACCGCTGGATGCTGTTCCAGCCAGTGGGCCAGCTGCATGGCGCCCTCGCAATGGGCCTTCATGCGAAGGTGCAGGGTCTTCAGGCCGCGCATGGCCAGGAAGGAGTCGAAAGGCCCGGCCACGGCGCCGACCGAGTTCTGTACAAAAGCCATCTGCTCGGCCAGCTCGCGGGTACCCGCGACGACCACGCCACCCACCATGTCCGAATGGCCGTTGAGGTACTTGGTCGCTGAATGGAGTACCAGATCCGCGCCCAGCTCGAGCGGACGCTGGATCATCGGGGAACAGAACGTGTTGTCGACCACCAGGATCAACCCATGCTTTTTCGCAAAGGCCGCCACCTTGGTCAGGTCGACGAGCTTGAGCATCGGGTTGGTCGGCGTTTCCGCCCAGATCATGCGGGTATTGGGCTTCAAGGCCGCTTTCAAAGCGGCAGTGTCGTTCAGGTCGATGAAGCTGAAATCCAGCCCGGCCGAACGGCGACGCACGCGCTCGAACAGGCGGTAGCTGCCGCCATACAGATCGTCCATGGCGATCACATGGCTGCCCGAATCGAGCAGGTCCAGCACCGTGGCCGCCGCGGCGAGGCCCGAGGCAAAGGCGAAGCCGGCCACGCCACCTTCCAGTTCGGCCACGCAGCGCTCATAGGCCATGCGCGTGGGATTCTGGGTGCGCGAGTATTCGTAGCCCTTGTGCTTGCCGGGACTCTCCTGCACGTAGGTCGAGGTGGCGTAGATCGGGGTCATGATCGCGCCCGTGCTCGGGTCAGGATGCTGCCCGGCGTGGATGGCGCGCGTGCCCAAGCCCAGTGCGCGGGTCTTGCTGCGGCTTTTGGAGATTGCCATGGCGTAAGGGTTGAGCCTGTGTACGGGTTAAAGGTGTTATCTTAACCTGCTAGGGCAAGTATTACCGAGGACGCCGGCCATCAAGCGCCGCCCCGGCAAGCGAAGCTTCAGCCTTGACGCAAAACTAGGCACAGCCCATACGCGCATGTATGGCCGCCCATTCACAGCGATGAATAAACCTAAGGACATTTGCTAGGGAGTGCCGCCTGCCCCAGGCCGGCCATGGGCCAAAGTCCGTCGCAGCATCTTGCGGATGCAAGATCTGGCATCCCATCCATGCTGCAAAGCAACATCAGCACTGCAGGGCGGCTCGATATCTTGCGCCACCGGAGCAGGCGATCAGGCCCCCGTCGCCGGTCAGGACAAGCCCCCACCGAAACCGGATCGGGAACCGGCACACAGATCGCGGACCAAGCACTGGCGCGCACCCTTGATTCTGCGGTCCACGCGCGCCCGAACCGTTTGAAACGTTTCGCGTTTGATGCCGACGGGGGCACCGCATCCGCTCTTGCACCGCAGCGTTCCTAAGCGGCGGCGGTGGTGCAAAGTTATGAGCATCGCCGGCCTTAATTGACAAGGTAAAGTCCGAAGATCTTGAGCGGAGCCGTATGAAATTCATCGTGTATGCGCCAGCACATTTTTACGGCACCGAAGAACTATCGGGCATAGTCGATAAGAACGGCTTTTCGTTGTTGCAGGCCTTTTCCCGGATCATGCGCCAGCTGGGCGAAGTGATCGAGGTCGAATGCCCCGAACAAGCCGAGCCGATCTACTGGCAATGCGTCCAGGAAAACCGCGCCTGCGTGCTGTTCTCCTTTGCGCCGCCCCATTTGCTGCCCATTACCCTGGCGTGTCCGGTCGTGCCGGTATTTGGCTGGGAATACGCCGACATTCCCGAGCGCATCGAAGAACAGTGCTGGCTGGACGATCCGCGGCACGATTGGCGCTTTGCGCTATCGAAGGCCGCTGGCGCCATCGTGCTTTCCTCCCATGCACGCGACATCGTGCGGCGAAGCATGGGGGCGATGTATCCGGTCGCTGCGGTGCATTGGCCGCTGAGTGCGAGCGTGAAGGATCAATCCTCCTGCTTCCGCGCCCTTCCGCATGCGGGCCGCAGGTCGATGCTGTCCATCCGCGGCTCGGTAGGCGATAGCGAGCACATGGGCCTGGACGTCGATGCCATCGTCTGCGACGAAGAGGACGATACCCCGGCGTTTGATCCTTCCGACGCGATCGACCTGCCGCCCCTGGATCAGATTGCACGGCATGTTCACAGCGTCGCGGCGGAAAATCCGGCGATGAATGATTCCGGCGACCTGTGGTCCAGTGAACCGCTGCCCTGCAGCTGGCGTATGCCACCCATCGTGTACATCCGCACGCGCCTGCGCGGCATCGTGTATACCGCCGTGCTCTCGATGTCGCTGGAGCAGGACAACTGGGTCGACGTCGTTACCGGATTTGGCTGGAGCTTCCGTGATGTCGCAGACGCCACCTTGCTGCTTGTCATCGACGATCCGGCGCTGGAATCCTGCCAGGCCAAGCTGGTCTCGGAGCTGAGCAAGCTATCCCCGCTCAAATGCCGGGTGCTGGCCATCTACGGCATGCCTTCGGCCGACGAATACGCCGCGCTTATCCACGCCACCACTTACTACGTCAGCGCTTCCTGCGCGAGCGCAAGCTGTCGTCACGCGGCTGACTTCATGGCGGCTGGCATACCCGTCATCGCACCGGCGCATACGGCACTGGGCGACCTGGTCCAGGGCGACAGTGCTTTGGTGGTGCGCAGCATGCCTGGCACGCCGAGAGTGTGGCCGCACGGCGATCAGGACATCTATCGCACCTGGTGGCATCAGATCGATTGGCAATCCTTGGTGGAGGCATACCATAAAAGCTATGCAGTGGCCCGCAAGGAGCCGGCAACCTATCTTGCGATGGGCCATCTGGCACGCACGCGCGCACGCGCGCATTGCGGCCCTGACGCCATCAAGATCGAGATCCAGCAATTTCTGCGCGATATCGTCACGTCAGGTCTGATGGCGCAGCACGAACGGCAGCAGGCACCCGCCATGCATACCCTGGGTATGCAATCATGATACTGCTCGTCTACACCAGCACGGCCGATAAGGACCTGGTAACGCGGCTTGGATGCCCGGAATACAGCTATCGCTTCGTCATCCGCGAATTCATGCCCCTGTTGCACGAATTTGGCAAAGTCATCGACATCGCCGACCCCGAACAGGAGGTCGACGCGATCTACGCATCCTGCGTGGCGCGCGCCGAACCGTGCCTGTTTCTGTGCTTCATGCCGCCAGGCAAGACACCGCTCCGGCTCAACTGCCCCACTATCCCGGTGTTTGCCTGGGAATACGACAATCTGCCGAACGAGGCATTCCGGGGACGCCCGCGCAACGACTGGACGCGCGTGCTGGCACGGCTGGGCAATGCCATCACCCACTCCAGCTTTGTCGCCGAACGCACCCGCGCGGTGCTGGGACCGAACTTTCCCATCGCATGCATACCCGCGCCGCTGTGGGACCGCATGCAGCGCCACCACGCCACGCACAGCGGGCTCCGGTGCCTCGCGTTCCAGGGGCTGGCGATCGACTGCAGCGAGGTGGATCTGACGCCTTATCGGCTGAGCGCCTTGAAATCCATCCCATCGCGCGACGTCCCGCTCCCGCCGGGCCAGGCCGACGGGCCGGTGACGATGCAGCTGGAAGGCGTGGTGTACACCGCCATCTTCAATCCGCAGGACGGGCGCAAGAACTGGCGCATCATGATCAGCGCTTTCTGCGAGGCGTTGCGCGAGAGGGAAGACGCAACGCTGCTGCTCAAGCTGACCCATCGCGACGCCAACGAGGTCGTGCCTGACCTGCTGCAGCAAATCCACCAGATGGGCCGGCTGAAGTGCCGCGTGGTGCTCATCCATGCCTACCTTTCCGACGAGGCCTACAATGACCTCATCCGCTGCACGACCTATGCGCTGAATACCTCGCATGGCGAAGGCCAATGCTTGCCGTTGATGGAATACATGTCGTCGGGCAAGCCCGCCGTTGCGCCTCGCCACACTTCCATGCTCGACTACATCGACGATCATTGCGCCTTTGTCGTGGACTCGTCCGAGGAAATAGGATGCTGGCCGCAGGATCCGCGGCAGGTGTATCGAACCTTGCGTCAGCGCATTCACTATGGCTCGCTGGTCAACGCCTTCCGCAACAGCTACCACGTAGCCAAGCATGAACCGGAAACCTACAAGAACATGAGCCACTCCGCGCGCCAGTCATTGAAACGCTATTGCTCCATGGATGTCGCCCGTTCCCGCTTCAAGCAACTGCTGGCGGGACAGTGCATCGGGCAGGCCAAGCAAATCGCCTGATGGCCACCATGCGCAGCGCAAGCCCGGCGCAAACCGCGCCGTCTCCCAATACCGACATCGAATGCCTGCGCGCGCTGGCCGTGATCGGAGTGGTGATTCATCACATGCAGGGCAATTTGTTCTATCCGAACCTGCCGCTGCTGACCCGCCTGTCTCAGTATGTTCAAACGTGGTGTGGCGTAGATTTGTTCTTCGCCATTTCCGGCTTCGTCATCGCACGCAGCCTGCTGCCGCCATTGGCAGCCGCGTCCGGCAACATGTCCACGCAATGGCAGGTGATCGCCGCCTTCTGGATCCGACGCGCGTGGCGCCTGCTGCCTTCGGCCTGGCTATGGCTCGCACTGATGCTGCTCGCCTCGATCGTGGCCAACCGCAGCGGCGCGTTCCAAAGCGTTCACGCCAACCTGATGGCCACCGCCGCCGGCGTCTTCAATGTCGCCAATATTCGATTTGGCCAAAGCATATTTCGATATTTCTACGGTGCAAGCTTCGTCTATTGGAGCCTGTCGCTGGAGGAACAGTTCTATCTTGTACTGCCTTGGCTGGTTGTCTGTTTGCGGCGCTATTTCCCATGGGTGCTGGCCATTCTATTGGCGATCCAGCTGCCCATGGATCGGTCCATCATGATGATGCAATTTCGCACCGACGCGCTCGGCCTTGGGGTTTTACTCGCCATGGCAAGCAGGACCGTCTTCTACACCCGGATCGAGCCGCGCATCCTGGGGCACCTGCGGGGAAGCGGCGCCGCGCTGCTGGTGCTTGCACTGTCGGGCATGGCGTTGTTGGCGAAGCTCAATCCAAAGCATTCTTCATACACCATCGGCGGGATCGCCATCATCGCCACGGTGCTGGTCTGGATGGCCTCCTACAATGCGAACTACCTTGTCCGGCAAGGCTGGCTCAAGCGCGCGCTGGTGTGGGTGGGAAACCGGTCCTACGCGATCTACTTGTGCCACGTCCCGATCTTTTTCCTGCTGCGCGAATACTGTTTCCGCCTCGGCATCCAGCACGCCCCCGCGTGGCAGCTCAGCGCGGCCGCAGCCGTCCTGATCGCGGTAACGGCGGCGCTGAATTTTCGTTATGTCGAACAGCCACTTCGGCGCCATGGCCGCGAGGTTGCCAGGCAATTCCTTGCGCGCCGCAAGAACCAGGCCGATGCCGCGAACATTCCCGCGTCGGACGACCCTGATAACCGGGCTGCAATCAGCGCATAATCCCTACTTGCCCAACGTCGCGGAAGCGCCCCTGGGTATCTTGACGGGGCAGGAGAACAACAGACATGTCGAGCATCACCAAGAAGCTGCTGGGATTGTCATCGAAGTCTTCTTCGAACGATGCGGCGAGCGCGACAGGCTGCGAGCAGCGCAATTGGAACGACCTGTCCGGCTCCCGTGGCGCGGGCCTCAAAGATGCGTTCCTCAGCGGCTGGTTCCAGAACGATACGAACGAAATTTTTCGCGGCATACCGATCGGCGAAAGCGACGTCGTGGTCGACGTGGGCTGCGGCGACGGCGGCAACTCCGCATTCTGCCTGCGGCGCGGCGCGAAGGTGGTCCTGGCCGACACGGACAAGGAAGCCATCGCCACCGCCATCGCGAGGCTCCGCACCATTCGCCCGGACAACGTGGAAACCCACGTCAGCGACGGCAACCCGTTGCCGCTCAAGGACGCGATCGCCACGCGCGTGATGTGCACGGAAGTGCTCGAACATGTGGACGATCCGGCGCAACTGATGCGCGAACTGGTGCGCATCGGCAAGCCCGGCGCGCGCTATCTGATCAGCGTCCCGGACCCGCTGCAGGAGAACCTGCAAAAGCATGTCGCGCCGCCCAGCTATTTCCAAAAACCCAATCACATCCGGGTCATCGAGCGGCAGGAGTTCTCCGATTTGGTTACGCAAGCCGGGCTGGTGATCGACGAGGTAACCTACTACGGTTTCTTCTGGTCCATCTGGTGGGCCATGTTCTGGGCTTGCGGAGTGGATCTGGAGCAACCGGCGCATCCGGTTCTGGACCACTGGACCGAAGCGTGGCGCGCGCTGATGGACATGCCCAACGGCCATGAACTCAAGCGCAAGCTGGATCAGTTCATGCCCAAAAGCCAGGTGATCGTTGCCCATAAACCTGCCTGACCGGAACCTACGCGACATGAGCCTCAGCATGACCCGCGCGCTGTGGAATTACCGCGGCTTCATTTTCGGAAGCGTCAAGCGCGAATTCCAGGCGCGCTATCGCAACTCCCTGCTCGGCGCGGCCTGGACCATCCTGCAGCCGCTGGCGATGATCACGGTTTACACGGTGGTGTTTTCCGAACTGATGCGCGCCAAGCTGCCGGGCATCGATCGCGCCTATGCCTACAGCGTGTTTCTGTGCGCGGGCCTGCTCACCTGGGGCTTGTTCGCAGAAATCCTGCAACGCGGGCAAAACGTGTTCCTGGAGAACGGCAACCTGATCAAGAAGCTCAACTTCCCGCGCATCTGCCTGCCGATCATCACGGTCATCAACGCGCTGGTGAACTTCGGCATTACCTTTACGCTGTTCGTGCTGTTTCTGCTGGTTTCGCACAGTTTTCCCGGCATGGTGGCGCTGTGCACGTTGCCGGTGCTGTTCATCCAGATCGCGCTTGCCGCGGGCATCGGCACCGTCGCGGGCGTTCTCAACGTGTTTTTCCGCGACGTGGGGCAGTTCATCGGCATCCTGCTGCAGTTCTGGTTCTGGTTCACGCCGATCGTCTATTCGGTAGCGACGCTGCCTGCGTGGGCGAGGTCGTGGATCGGCTTGAATCCGGCTACTACCCTGGCGCAGGCGTATCAAACCATTTACGTGTATGGCAAGGCTCCGGACTGGCATGGCCTGTGGCATGTCGCGGTGCTGGCGGCCGTGTTCTGCGTGTTGGCGTTGATATTGTTCCGCCGGCATGCCGGCGATATGGTGGATGAGCTGTAATGGGCGTTATTCGCGTCAACGACCTGGGCAAGGCCTACAAGACCTACGCCAGCCAGTGGTCGCGCCTGGCCGAGTGGCTGATCCCGTTCGGCAAGCCGCGCCATCACCCGCACTGGGTACTGCAAGACATTAATTTCAGCATCGGTGCAGGCGAAGCGGTGGGCATCGTCGGCAGCAACGGCGCTGGCAAAAGCACGCTGCTGAAGATCATCACCGGCACGGTGCGCCCCAGTTGCGGATCGGTGGCGCTCGAAGGCCGCGTCGCGGCCATGCTGGAATTGGGCATGGGCTTTCATCCGGACTTCACCGGCCGGCAGAACGTCATGATGGGCGGCCAGCTGCTCGGGCTGTCGGTGAGCGAGATCCAGGCGCTGATGCCCCAGATCGAGGATTTCGCCGAAATCGGCGACTATATCGACCAGCCCGTGCGCACATATTCCAGCGGCATGCAGATGCGTCTGGCATTCAGCGTGGCCACCGCGCGCCGCCCCGATATCCTGATCGTGGATGAAGCGCTGTCTGTCGGCGACGCCTATTTTCAACACAAAAGCTTCGACCGCATCCGCCAGTTCCGCATGGCCGGCACCACCTTGCTGATCGTTTCGCACGATCGCTATGCGATTCAGACCGTTTGCGATCGCGCGATCCTGCTCGATGCCGGCCGCATGCGCATGGAAGGCGATCCGGTCCAGGTGCTGGACTACTACAACGCCCTGATGGCCGAGCGCGATCACCAGCACATCCGGCGCGTCACGCAGCCGGACGGCAGCGTAGCGACGATTTCGGGTACCGGCGAGGCGTCGATCACCGGCGTGCGCATGACCGACACGCGCGGACAAACCCTGCAGTCGATCGAAACGGGCCAGGCCGTACGCCTGGAGGTTCGTATCAAGGCCCACGTGGCGGTGGACCGCGTCGTGCTCGGCTTCATGATCACCGATCGGCTGGGCCTTTGCGTTTACGGCATCAACACACACCGTCTTGAGCAACCCATCACCAATATGGCCGCTGACGAGGAAGCCACGATCTGCTTCGATTTTCCCGCGCGCCTGGGCAAGGGCAGCTACGCGGTGGCGCTATCGCTTTCGCGCGAGGATTCGCACATCGACAAAAATTACGAATGGCGCGACAAGGCACTGATGCTGCATGTGTTCAACACCAGGCAGGAGAATTTTGTCGGCTGCAATTGGCTGGACGCGAAGGTCAGCATCGAGCGCGCGATCCCCGTCAACCAGAGCCAGGCTGACATGCCGGCCTGAGGAAACCGATGTTCGACGCGGTGGAACACCGCCTGGCCGCTCAACGCATCGCGAGCCTTCAGGTCAATCCAAGCTTTGTCATCAGGCGTGCGCGCAACCCCGGCGCCAGCCTCAACACCAGGCCCATGAGGCGGCGCAGTGCGCGAATACCGGCCAGCCACTTGAGCCAACGGGTGGGTCTGCGCACCCATTCCACGACATGCCATGCCGTAGCCGCCCAGGATTTTCCGATCGGACGCAGGCGGGAGAGTTCTTCATGGCAGCTTGCCAGCGCCTGCTTGTGCCCATGCAAGTCGGCAAGCAACTGATGCTGCTCCTGCCGCAATCGTTCGACCTGCTGCTGCAGTTCACCGCAGGCGTGCTCGCTGTCGGTGAGCCGGGTCAACCGCTGTGCGGCCAGCAGGCGCCAATCGGGCGCGTTGGCGTCGTCGATGCCTGCTATGTCATGGCTTTTGACTATCATGCGTCTTCGCTCTCCCATGCCAGCAGCTCCACGCCAAACCGATCCCGGGCGCCGAGCCATCGATGCAACCTCCATGGAACGAACGCCGACCCACGGCGCCGGGCACCCTGCGCGCTCCAGCGCTACTGCCTTGGGTAAACAGTAACTTATATGAGGGGCCGAGCACAGTCCTGGCAACAGGGCCCGCGCCTGGCCAAGCCCTCTGGCTTGGCGGTAAGGCATAATCGGCGCGACCACGTTGGAGTCATTCATGCAGACACTGCTCGTAAGCGGCGGAGCCGGATTCATCGGCGCCAATTTCGTCCTGAAGGCCGTCGCCGACGGCTTGCGTGTCGTCAATCTGGACAAACTCACCTACGCCGGCAATCTCGATACGCTGACCAGCTTGCACGGGAACGCGAACCACCACTTTGTGCAGGGCGACATTGGCGACAGGGCGCTGGTCGGGCAGCTGCTGGCCCAATTCAAGCCCGATGCCATTGTCAATTTCGCAGCCGAGTCGCACGTGGATCGATCGATCGACGGCCCGGCGGCGTTCGTCCACACCAATGTCGTGGGCACGCTTGCGCTGCTGGAATGCGCGCGCGATTACTGGAAGGCGCTGCCGGAGGCGGCCGGCGCCGCGTTTCGTTTCCTGCATGTGTCTACCGATGAAGTCTACGGCTCGCTCGGCGCGAACGGACGCTTCACCGAAACCACACCTTACGCGCCCAATTCGCCGTATTCGGCGTCCAAGGCCGCGTCCGATCATCTGGTGCGCGCGTTCCACCATACCTACGGCCTGCCCACGCTTACCACGAATTGCTCCAACAATTACGGGCCGTGTCAGTTCCCCGAAAAACTCATTCCGCTGGTGATCCAGAAAGCGCTTGCCGCGTCACCCCTGCCGGTCTATGGCGACGGCCTTAACGTGCGCGACTGGCTGTTCGTGGGCGACCATTGCGCGGCGATCCGGCGTGTACTCCAGGCTGGCACCGTGGGCGATACCTACAACGTGGGCGGCAACGCCGAGCGCACGAACATCGAGGTCGTCAAGGCGATCTGCGCACTGCTGGACGATCGGCATCCGCTGGACGGCGGGCGCAAGCACCAGACGCTGATCACTTTCGTGAAAGACCGTCCCGGGCACGACCGCCGCTACGCCATCGATGCAGGCAAGCTGCAGCGCGAACTGGGCTGGCAACCGTCCCTGACGTTCGAAACCGGCATCGCGCAAACAGTCGACTGGTACCTTTCCAACCAGCCGTGGGTACAACGCGTACTCGACGGCAGCTACCGCATGGAGCGTCTGGGCGTATGAGTCAGCGCAAGGGCATCATCCTCGCCGGCGGTTCCGGCACGCGGCTTTATCCGATCACGCAAGCGGTGAGCAAGCAGTTGCTGCCGATCTACGACAAGCCGATGGTGTATTACCCGCTGTCCATCCTGATGCTCGCCGGCATCCGCGATGTGCTGATGATCAACACGCCCCACGAACAGGCCTTGTTCCAGCGCCTGCTCGGCGACGGCTCGCAGTGGGGCATCGATATCCGCTATGCGGTGCAGCCCTCTCCCGACGGGTTGGCACAGGCGTTTTTGATCGGCCGCGATTTCGTCGGCAACGATCCCAGCTGCCTGGTGCTGGGCGACAACATCTTCTATGGCGTGGGCCTTACCGAACGCTTGAGGCGCGCGGCATCGCGCGAACACGGCGCAAGCATTTTCGGTTATCGCGTGAAGGATCCGGAGCGCTACGGCGTGGCCGAATTCGACCAGAGCGGGCGCGTGGTCGGCATCGAAGAAAAACCCAGCCAGCCCAAATCGCAGTACGCCGTGACGGGTCTGTATTTCTACGACCGGCGCGTGTGCGATTTCGCCGCGCAACTGAAGCCTTCGCCGCGCGGCGAGCTGGAAATCACCGATCTCAACCGCTGCTATCTGCAGGACGACTCGCTGCATCTGGAACAGCTCGGCCGCGGCTATGCGTGGCTGGACACCGGTACGCACGAGTCGCTGATGGAAGCGGGCAATTACATCCAGACCATCGAAAACCGCCAGGGTCTGAAGGTGTGCTGCCCGGAGGAAATCGCCTACCTCAACGGCTGGATCGACGCCGAACAGCTGATGCGGCTGGCCACGCCATTGATGAAGACCGGATACGGCCAATACCTGGTCCAACTGGTAAAACAAGGTGTCGAGGGCGTCGAACGATGAAAGTGATCGAAACCTCGCTGCCGGGCGTGCTGGTGATCGAGCCGCAGGTGTTCAAGGACGCGCGCGGCTATTTCTACGAAAGCCACAACCAGGGCAAGTTCGCCAAGGCCGGCATCCACGCCCAGTTCGTGCAGGCCAACGTGTCGCGTTCGAGCAGGGGCGTACTGCGCGGCCTGCATTATCAATGGCCCAATCCGCAGGGAAAACTGGTGAGCGTGCTCGATGGCGAGGTCTACGACGTGGCGGTCGACATCCGCCAGGGCTCGCCTACGTTCGGGCAATGGACCGCCGTGATGCTTACTTCCGACAACCATCGCCACATGTGGATTCCCGAAGGATTCGCGCACGGCTTTTGCGTACTTTCCGAGCAGGCCACCTTCACCTACCAGTGCACCGCGCTGTATGACTCCGCCGCCGATGCGTCGATCGCATGGAACGATGCGCGCATCGGCATCGACTGGCCAATCAGCGAGCCGCTGATTTCCGACAAGGATGCCAAAGCACGCCTGCTGGCCGACGTGCCGGCGGACCGGCTGCCGACCTTCGCCCCATGAACATCCTGCTGCTGGGCGCCAACGGCCAGTTGGGCCGCAGCTTCGTCGAAGACGGCGGCCTGGCGCGGCGCGGATCATTGATCGCGGCTACCCGCGACGGCACCCGTTTCGATGGCGGTCCGGCCGAGACCGCGGACCTGTCGCAACCGCAGTCGCTCAAACCGCTGCTCGATCGCCACCGGCCGGGCCTGATCGTCAATACCGCCGCCTACACCGGCGTCGATCGCGCGGAAAACGAAGAAGCGCTCGCCACCCGCGTCAACGGCGAAGCCGTCGGCGTGCTGGGCGAATGGGCCGCCGCGCATGATGCGCTGGTGGTGCACTACTCCACCGACTACGTCTTTGACGGCAACGCGCACGCACCGTATGCCACCGATGCGCCGACCGCTCCGATCGGTGCATACGGCCGCAGCAAACTCGCCGGCGAACGTGCGCTGGCCGACAGCGGCGGCGCCTATCTGCTGTTGCGCACCGCCTGGGTGTACGCCGCGCACGGTCAGAATTTCCTGCGCACCATGCTGCGCCTGGCGGCCGAGCGCGACGAGCTGCGCGTGGTGGCCGACCAGCAAGGCAGCCCCACCGATACCGGCCTTATCGTGCAGGGCACCCTGGCGGCACTGGATGCCTGGCGCGCCGCCACGCCGGAGCGGCGCCAGGCGCTTGCCGGCGCCCACCACCTGGTCGCCAGCGGACACACCACCTGGCACGGGTTCGCCAACGCCATCATGCAGGAAGCCCTTGCCCGCGGGCTGCTGTCCCGCGCGCCCCGCATCACCGCCATCAGCACTGGCCAATTCCCTACGCCAGCCAAACGGCCGGCCTGGTCCGTGCTGGACAATTCCGGCTTCCAGCGACACTTCGGCTATTCTTTACCGGATTGGCGGCAGGGGCTTCGCCACGTGATCCAGACACTTTGACGGACTGATCCCTTAAAACATGTTGATTCCTCTTATTCTCAGCGGCGGTAGCGGCACACGCCTTTGGCCGGTGTCGCGTAGAAACCTGCCCAAGCAATTCCTTTCGCTCAGCGGCGACGGCACCCTCTTCCAGCAGACCGTCGCCCGTACCCGGCAATTGCCCGACGTCAGCGCCCCGATCGTGGTCGCCAGCGAGGACCATCGCTTCCTGGCCGCCGACCAATTGCTGGAAATGGGCACGCAGGGCGCCACGATCGTGCTGGAGCCCACCCCGCGCAACACCGCGCCGGCTATTGCCCTTGGCGCGCTCAAGGCGCTGGAGCGCGATCCGGAAGCCCTGCTGCTGGTGTTGCCGGCCGATCATTTGATCGGCGATACCCAGAGCTTCGTTGCCGCAGTGCAACAGGCTTTGCCTGCCGCCCGCGATGGCTGGCTGGTGACCTTCGGCATTCGTCCGGACCGCCCGGAAACCGGCTTCGGCTACATCCGCCGCGCCGAGTCGATCGGCGGCAATGCCTTCCGCGTTGCCCAGTTCGTGGAGAAGCCCGACCAGGCCAAGGCCGAAACCTATGTCGCGGACGGCGGCTACGACTGGAACTCGGGCATGTTCCTGTTCAAGGCCTCGCGCTACCTGGAAGAACTGGGCCAGCACGCGCCGGAGATGTTCCATGCCGTGCGCACGGCCTACGCCACTGGACACGGCGACCTGGATTTCGTACGCGTGGACAAGGAAGCCTTCGGCAAGGTGCCGGACAACTCCATCGACTACGCGGTGATGGAAAAAACCTTGCGCGCGGCGGTCATTCCGGTCAGCTGCGCCTGGAGCGACATCGGTTCGTGGTCGGCGCTGTGGCTATCGGGCCAGCACGACGAGCAAGGCAACCAGCGCGAAGGCGACACGCTCACCGTCAATACGCGCAATTCGCTGTTGCGTTCGCACGACCGGCACATGATCGCCACCGTCGGCGTGGACGACCTGATCGTGGTCAGCACGCCCGACGCCACGCTGGTGGCGCATCGCGATGCCGCGCAGGACGTCAAGAAAGTGGTCGACCAGCTCAAGGCCTCCGGCCGCACCGAGCACTCGTTCCATCGCGTGGTGCATCGCCCGTGGGGCAGCTACGACTCGCTGGAGGAAGGCGGCCGCTTCCAGGTCAAGCGCATCGTGGTCAAGCCCGGCGCCAGCCTGAGCCTGCAGAAGCACCACCACCGCGCCGAGCACTGGATCGTGGTGTCGGGCACGGCCGAAGTGACCTGCGACGAAAAGGTGTTCCTGCTCACCGAAAACCAGAGCACCTATATCCCGCTCGGCAGCGTGCATCGCCTACGCAACCCCGGCAAGGTGCCCCTGGAACTGATCGAAGTGCAGTCGGGCAGCTATCTGGGCGAAGACGACATCGTCCGCTTCGACGACGTCTACGGCCGCGCCTGACGTATGTCCGTTTGCACGCATGGCGCAACGCGCGCCCTGCGTGCAAACGCGCTCAGCCCGTGGGATATCCTGATCAGTGGCTCGCGGGCGGCATGATGTCCAGAACACCGCGCCTGTCGTGCTGCGCGCGGCGCCGGGGCGACCGGCCGTCTTGCCAGGCCGCGCGGCGCGGGCCACGCCCATAGTGTAAACAGGCCCTAGACATCCCCGCGCCCCTGACGCCCGCATGACTTGATCCTGTCGCGCAACACGGTTGCAATAGCGTCGCGCCGCGCATCTTGCGTGGCTCGACGCTACCGAAGGAATCCGCAGATGTCTTATGTATCGATCCATTCCGCCGCGCGGAGCAGGCTGCTCGGCGCTTGCGCGGTCTTCGCCGCGCTGATCGCCACGCTGTGCGTGTCGGCCACCTGCCTGGCCGCGTCGGTGTCGAAATTGCCGCCGGTGCGCCACGTCTTCATCATCATGCTGGAGAACGAGTCCTATCAGGTCACGTTCAACCCGCAGTCGCCCGCTCCCTACCTGGCCAACGAACTGCCCCAACAGGGTGCGCTGCTGTCCAAGTATTACGGCATCGGCCACTACAGCCTGGACAACTACATCGCCATGATCAGCGGTCAGGCACCCAACCCTGACACGCAAGCCGATTGCAGTACGTATAGCCAATTCGTGCCCACCGGCAAGGCAGACGCCAACGGCCAGCTGCCGGGCGCCGGTTGCGTCTACCCCAAGAGCGTGCGCACCCTCGCCAATCAGCTTACCGACGCGGGCCTCACCTGGAAGGCGTACATGGAAGACATGGGCCTGGATCCAGCCCGCGAAGCGGCCACCTGCGCGCATCCGGCCATCGGCGCGGCAGACGGCACCGAACACGCCGCGCCGAACGACCAGTACGCGACCAAGCACAATCCGTTCATGTATTTCCACGCCATCATCGACGACAAGAAATACTGCGACCAACGCGTGGTCAATCTGGATCACCTCGCGAACGATCTTGCCCATCTCGACAGCACGCCGAACCTGGTCTACATCACGCCCAACCTCTGCCATGACGGCCATGACGCCCCATGCAAAGACGGCAAGCAACCGGGCGGGCTGATTTCCGCCAACGCGTTCCTCAAGACCTGGGTGCCGCGCATCACGCAGTCGCCGGCCTTCAAGAAAGACGGCCTGCTGATCATCACTTTCGACGAAGGCAACGACGGCACCGTCTGCTGCCACGAAAAGCCGTTGCCGGGCGGTCCGCAGCCGGGTGGGAAGATGGGTCCGGGCGGCGGACGGATCGGCGCGGTGCTGCTATCGCCGTTCATTGCGCCGGGCACGAAGTCGGATGTGGAATACAACCACTACAGCTTGCTGCGTACGCTTGAAAACATCTACGGCTTCAAGCACCTGGGCTACGCCAAGGACGATCAGCTCAACACCTTCGGCGCCGACGTTTTCACCGCGCATCCGTCGAAGTCGAAGTAAGCCTTCAGCCGCAGCGAACGCATGCCCGAATAAAGCGCCCCCTGGCGAACCAGGGGGCGCGTGGATACCACGGCTCAGGCCATCACCACGCTGAGCTGTTGACCAGGTTGTAGGCATTGACCGAGCCGATGCCGGTGGCGAAGTCCCAGCCCACCCCCGAGCCGTAGGCAGGGGCATAACTGGATGTTGACGTCGATAGCACGCCGTACGTGCCCGAAGGCTTGTAGCAGCTGTGCGAACCGGTGCAATTGACGTCCATGTCGCCTTGGGTCACGTCGTAGAAGATGCACGAACTGGCCACCGTGTTGCCATGGCTTGCGTTGCAGCTGCTGCTGCCGGACGAGCCGTACTCGGTATTGGCCAGCGCGTAGTACACCGGATTGGGATTGCCCGCGCCGCCGGTGAGGCCGTTCTGCTGGTCCACCAGCGCCTGGATACCTGCCATGATCGGCGAGGCGAACGAGGTACCGCCCGCGCCGGCCCAGCCGCTCGGCGCACCCGTGCAGGCCACGCCGCCGCCACGCGTGTTGGCGTAGCAGAACACGTAGTAGTGGCCCCATACGCCGTTTGCCGCGAACAGCGAGACGTCCGGAATATCGCGCACGCCGTCGGACGGATTGCCCACCAGCGTCTGCCACGACGGCTTGGACCAGCCCTTGCACGTTCCGCTTACCACCCCGCTGGTGCTGGCCGAACCGCTGGCGCAACCGCTGGGGCCACCGCTACCCGAGGCGGTGGTCAGATAGTCCTGCTTGCCGATCGTGCTGTTGCAGAAGCCGCTGCTGCCATAAGGCGTGCCGTAGCCGGATTTGCTGGCGATCAGCGCACTGGCGCACGAATCGTTCCACGGAATTTCCGGGACGTACGACAGGGCCGAGCCATAGGTCGCGCTGTTAGTCGAACTCCAGTAGCTGCTATTGGTGCCGGCATAGGTGTCGCCGAAATCGGTGCCGCCTACCGCCACGTTATACGGCGTGGAGGCAAAACCGCTCACGCCGATGCCGTGCGTGGCGTTGCTGAGGTCGGCATCGCAGCTGGCGGCGCCTTCGTCGCCTGAGGAAACGAACACCGAAATGCCTTGCGCGGCCGCGCTTTGATAGGCCGAGCTGTAGGCCGCGTTCTGCGTGGCGCCGTTTTCCGCTTCGCATTCGCCATAGCTCACGCTCCAGATCTTCGGTGCGTTGCCGGCTTCAAGCAGGTTCTGCATCGCGATCAGGCCGCCGAACGTGGTGGACGTGTCCTTGCACGACACCAGCTCCAGTGCCGCGCCCGGTGCCGACGCGCCGGCGTATTCCACGTCAAGCTCCGCCTCGCCGTCATTGCCGGCCACGTCGCCCGGGTTGGTGCAGTTGTCCGGATGCACCTGGGTGAACGTGGCAGCGGGCAGGCCGAAGGCGGAGCGGAAGGTGGTGATGTCGCTGGTGGCATACACGTTGGTATCTTCGATCAGCGCGATCGTCTGGCCGCTACCGTTGACGCCCGCGCTGAACAGCGGATTGAGGTTGTAGATCGTCGCCAGGTCCGCGGGCGTCACGGCCTGGTAGGTGGAGCCGCCGGAGGTGAAGGTGTAATCCACATGCTGCTTGTAGTTGACGTGCGGACGGAAGTCGTTGAGCGACACCACGCCCTCCACCACGCCGGCGAACGCCGCCGGAATCTGCGGATCGCTCATGTTGCCGATATGGCTTTGGCCATTGACGTTCAAGCGATGGATCTCCGTCGCGAACGCCTGCCGCACCTGCCCGGCGTTGCCCGAGAAATCGATGGTCATGCCGTTCTGGTAGACCTTGTTCACCTTGAAGCCTTGCGCCGTGAGCCAGCTGACGACCACATCGATGTCCGTCTGCGCCGGGCCATATTGCTCGCCCAGCGCCGCGTTGGTCAGCCACTTGTGATAGTTCGGCGAACCCTTGGTGAGCTGTTGCTGCATCAGGGTCTCAAGCGCCTGCTCGCGCTCGGCCGGACGCTTCAGTTGCAGCAGCATGTGGTCCAGCGCCGTGGTGTCCTCCACGCGGCCCTGGTCATTGGCCGCGATCGCATGCGGCGAGACGTTGCCGGCGAGGACGATGCGATGGTTGTTGTCCGGTGCCTGGGTAATCTGCGGCGTGGAAAGCAGGCCGATGGTGCCGGCCGCATCGCTGTGGGTGGCATAGGCGCAAGCCACGCCCATCGCTAAAAAGGACAGCACCAGCCGGGCGGCGCCGCGGCCGCCGGAACATATGGATCCATGTCTCACGTTGAATTCTCCCGAAGGGATTTTTTATAAGAAATGGCGTTCGCGAACCGCCATGCGCCCCGATCCGGCGGCGACACGGTAAGAGCGCGAGGCACCAAACGCACATCCACTGCTGCACTGCTTCGATCCGAACAACCTGCAAACTCCCCCAACTTTCACAGCAAGGCATGCTGTTGCGGCTCTTCAATCTGCCCGGCCGCTCTTCGTTTTCAGTTCGGCTTTATTTCTAACAGCCGTGTTTCGAGGGCGGCATATGACAGCGACATGAAGCGCATCACATTCTTTTGTAGGCGCCTGCCGTCGCGCGCAGGCGTACGCGCTTGCCACAGGCCGGCGAACGGGATGTTTGAAGCGATTGAATCGATTTGCCCGGGACGGACTTCTTGAAACCTTCGCCCTGTTTGCGCGCGACGCCACCGTGTGCGCCGTTGCTGCGCGGCGGATGCGATTGCACGCTGGAAAGTCACGGGCGATGCGAAATTTTTTGCGCAACGCACAAAGTCCGGCGGCCAAACACCGTCTGTACCCGCGTCTTTTTTCTTGCGAATGTAATGCTATGGTTAAGACGTCTTTGGGTCCGGTTAATCAACCCGTCTACATTCTGATCACGCGTTTTACAGAAACTTAGCGTCGCACCCGATACCGCCGTCTGAGGAGAAAAACGTGGCAACTCATTCCAAGCCTCACATGACCCGCCGCTACCTGCATGCCGCCCTCGCTGTCGCCGTGGCAACCACCCTTGCGGTTCCCGTGGTGGCACAGGCCGGCGCCTTCCAACTGCCGACCGACAACGCCGCGGGCTGGGCACGCGCGAATGCGGGCGGCTCGCTGTTTCCCGACGATCCCACCGCCGCCTACAACAATCCGGCCGCCATGTCCTTTTTCAGCGCACCGGCCTTTCAAGGCACGCTGACGGAAATCCGGCCGCAAGCCCAGTTCAGCGGCCAGACCCTGGACGTGGACGGCTACGCGACCACCGGCGGCAATCCCAACGGTTTCGGCAAATTTGTGCCGTTCCCGAACATCGGCTGGGTGGTGCCGGTAAACAGCTGGTTTGCGCTCGGTGGCGCGCTCGCGGTGCCGTATGGCCTTGAGAGCAATTACAACTCGCAGTGGCAGGGTCGCTATTTCGGCACCGAAACGTATCTGCAGTCGGTGAACCTCAGCCTGTCGGCCGCATTCAAGCTCAACGACCGCTTCTCGATCGGCGTGGGCGTACTGGGCCAGCGCACCAAGGCCGAACTGAACACCGTGCTCGATCCCAATGGCGCCGCCAAGGCGATCTTCGGCCTGCCGCTGACGCCGGGGCTGGATGACGAGCAGCTCAACGTCAACGTGCGGCGCAAATTCTCCTGGGGCTTCTTCGGCGGCATGGTGTTCAAACCGACCGACCTGGACACCTTGGGCTTCAGCTACCACTCGCGCGTGGACAACAATCTCAGCGGCAGCTACGCGGTGTACGGCGGCGCCACCGGCAAGAGCTTGCTGACGCTGGCGCCGTTGCTGGATCCGAGCCTGCCCACCATCAATCCGAACGGCGCGTCGGCCTCCGCGCAATTTGACACGCCCGCTTTTGCCAGCGTCGACTGGCTGCATACCTTCACCGACCGGCTGACCATGGCGGCTACGGTCAAGTGGACGCAGTGGTCCACGTTCAAGGAGTTGGTGCTGATGTCCGAGGGTCAGCAGCTGCTTTCGCTGCCCGAACAATTCAAGGACAGCTATTTGTTCTCGGTCGGCGGCGACTACAAGCTCAACGATCAATGGACCGTGCGCGGAGGCATCGGCTACGACCAGACGCCCACCAACATCATCAGCCGCGATCCGCGCGTACCCGATGGCGCACGCAAGCTGCTCGGCTTCGGCTTAGGTTACAAACTCAACCAGCACATCAGCTTCGACCTGGGCTACGAGCATCAGTTCGTCAGCAATACGCCCGTGCACCTGACCAACCAGCCGATCCTCGGCGGACAGACGATGGACGGCTACTTCGCCGACTCCGGCGACGTGGTAAGCCTCACCGGCACCTATCACTTTTGATCAAGCCGCCCCCTCTTCCGCCGGAAGAGGGGGCTTGGCTCGCTCAAAAATCCACGGCGGCACTTAAGCGATACGTACGCCGATAGCGCAATGGCACGAAGGTTTCATCGAAATACGTGCCGTAAAGCTGCCGATCGAAGAGATTCTTCACGCCCAGCGTCACGCTCCAGCGGTGCGCGCGATAAAAAACATTCGCCGAGGCGTCGGCTTGTCCGGGAATGCGGATATAACTGCTGAAGTCGGAGGTCTCGGTGAGGCTGCGGCTGCGCGCCAGCAGGCCCCCGGCCATGCCGAAACCGCGCAGGCTGCCGTGCTGGAACGTATAGCTTGCCCACACGTTGAAGCGCTGCCGTGACGCATGAGTGGCCGGCGTGCCATCGTCGTTGCCGATCACGGCATTGGTGTAGGCCGCGCTCAGGTCCAAGCCCTGCGACAGCCGCCCATTGAATTCGATCTCCACCCCCTTGTTCGACTGCCCCGGGCCGCTCATCACGTAATACGGCGGCTGCAGGGAAATCAGGTCGGTGCTGTGATCGAGCATGATGCGATAGGCCGCCACCGTCAGGCGTGCCTTGTTTTGAAACAAGTCGAACTTCGCGCCCAGTTCGATCTGCCGCGACAACGACGGCGGCAGCGGATGGTTGTCTTTGCCCAACAGCGTATCGGGTTGAAAACCGTTGGCCGTGTTGGCGTATAGCGACGCGTCCGGCGTCAGCTTGTAAACCAGGCCAAAGCTTGGCACCCACTTCACCCGATGCTGGTTCCAGGGTGTGCCGTCCGGATAGCTGGTCTGCAACTCGTACGCCGCACGCCGCACCGCCGTCAGCAGTTCCCAGCGGTTGCCCAGGCTGATCTGGTCCTGCACGAAGATACCGCTGTCGGTAACCCATGGATTGCCCGGAAGATAGCCATCGGCGTAATCGCCGGCCCCGAGCATCGAAGTCGGCGGCGGCAGCGTGCCGCCGGTGTAGATGTTATACGGCATGCCGCTGCCGCCGTTGCTCAGCGCGTCGTCGCTGCTGCCCACTTGCACGCGCGAATAGTCCAAACCCAGCACGATCGAATGCTGCAGCCAGCCGTGGCCGAAATTCGCGGCGATGTCATTCTGCGTCACGTAGTAGGCATCGGAAGACCGATAGTGTTCGGCCGTGGCGTTGACGTCGCCGGTCGGTTCTATGGCATCGATCAGCCAATCCTTCAGGTCGATCGACTCACGCACGTACTGCGCCCGGCTGCGCAGGGTCCACGTATCGCCGAAGCGGTGCTCGAACAAATAGAACAGCCGGCGCGTTTCCACCGCCGTGTCGTCGTTCGGGTTGTCCAGCAGGATGCCCGGCGGCGATGCGGACGACAAGGTGTCCTGGAGCAGGATGACGTGATCGGGAATTGGCATGTGATTCATCATCCACGATGCGCCGCCAATGAAGGTGGTGCTGGCCGTCGTCCAGCCGACCGACGGCGCGACATAGCGGTTGCGCTGCCCGCGCATGCCTTGCACGGTGCCATTGGCATAGTCGCCGTTTGCAATCAGCCGGTAGCTTAGCGAGCCGCTGCGATTCCATGGGCCGGCCAGGTCCACGCCCACCTGCTTTTCGCCGTGATCGCCGAGGGAAAACGTCAGTTCGTGGATCGGTTGCGCCTGCGGTTTCTTCAGCACCACGTCGATCAGGCCACCGAAATTGTTGTAAGCCGACGTATCACCCAGGATCGCCTGCGGCCCCTTCAGCACCTCCACGCGTTCTACGCCGATCAGCGGCGGCGAATCGCCGATGCCAAGAATATTGTTCGGCAGGCCATCGGTCATGCCGTTGCCGGTGAAAAATCCGCGCACCTCGAATATCGGCAACCCGCTGGAACCATCCACGTATTGGGCACCCGATACGTTCTGCACCGCATCGGCCACCGTCTGCAACTGCTGCGACTGCAACAGGCTTTGCGTGACGATGCCCACCGACTGCGGCACGTCGATCGGATCGGCCAGCGTGCGCGTGGGGCCGCTGCTGACGTCCGCCATGAAGCCCACGTCGCTGCCGACCAGGCCGATCGCCTGGATCGGCGGCAACAACCTCGCCACCGGCACGGGCTTGGACAACGGCCTGGCGTTTGCAGCGTGCGGCTCGCGCGGCGTGATCACCACGGTGCGCGCATCGACGAACGTATAGGCGGCACCGGTGCCTTGCAGCAGCCGCGTCAGCGCCGCGTCAGCGGTGAGCATTCCGTCGACGTCGGTCGAACGCAGTGCATCGATCGCCCGTCCCGCCGTGAGCACCTGCACATTCGCCTGCTTGCCAAAAGCAATCAATGCGCTGGCAAGCGATTGGGCCGGGATCGAAAAACGCAGCGTCGCCGGCTGCGCTACCGCGTACGACGGCGCGACGCCCAAGCTCGTCATCACACACAACCATGTCAGGCAGCCGTAAGCCGGCAGCCAGGCAAGCCGACTCATGAATGGCGTCGTTCCCGGACCAAATCATGAGTCTGACATGCGGCGTGACGCTTGGCACGTGCAAGCGTAATGACGCACGCGTCCTGGCGATCAGCGCGGCGCCGGATGCGCCGCATCCGAAAGAATCACTTGATTGCCCACGGTGCTCACGCGCAACGGAAACACCCGCGGCAACGCGCTCAACCAGCCGTCGATCGCATCGGTACGGATGCTGCCGGTGTAGCTCAGCGTGCCAAGATCGGCATCGGCGATGCGTAGCTGGCGTGCGCTGTAGCGATTGAGATTGGCTACCACCACGCTCAAAGGCTCGTCGATGAAATCCAGGCGATCGTCGCGCCACCCCGTGGCCTGCTCCGGCACGATGCTGCCGATCGTCATGCCCCCGCTATGGGGATCGTAGGAGACGAGCTGGCCGGCGGAAACCTCAAGCGTACCCTGCTGTGCATGACCCGATGCCGCGGATATCTGCGCAATCTGAACGCGCCCCTGCGTCACCGCGACAGTGACGCGATCGCCCGTGCGGCGTACGTCGAACGCCGTGCCGATATCGCGCACCGACACCTCGCCGGCCGCCACTTCAAATGGACGGCTATTGTCATGCACGACCTGAAAGAATGCCTCGCCCTGGCGCAATTCCACGCGGCGCTGGCCATGGCTGAAATGCATGGCCAGTGTCGAGGCGGCGCCCAGCGCGACCTGCGTGCCGTCCGGCAGAACGATATCCTTGTTCTGCGCGATGGCACTGGTATAGACCTGCGAAGCGGCGCCCGATACGCCGGCCCGCCAAAGCAGATACGTACCCGACAGCGCCGCCACCGCCATCGACGCGGCGGCAGCCAACGGCAGCCATCGGCGCCATGGTTTGGAGGGCGGCGCGAACGCGTTGATCAGCCCGCGGCGCGACACCGCGTCCAGCGACCCAAGCCTGCCGGCCAGATCGTTCATGCGCTCGAACATCGCCAGGTGGCGTTCGTCTTCGGCGGTCCATGCCAGCCATTGCTCGATCGTCTCGCCGGTGGCGTCGGGCTCGCGCAGCTTCACCCACCAATCGGCGGCGGCGTGCAGGATCTGCTCCTGCTTGCGTGGGTTGGTCTTGGCCATCACGGTTTCTCCTTCGCGTCCACCCACGCGCGGCAGTGCGCCAGCGCGTTGGCAACGTGGTAGCGCACCATGCGCTCGCTCAGTTGCATGCTTTGCGCGACGGTGCCGAAATCGCGCCCTTCGATCACGTGCAGCACAAACGCCCGGCTGGTCTTGGGCGGCAGTTCGCGCAGCGCACGGCGCAGGCCGGCCACCTGCTCGGCCGCCATCGCGTGGTGATCCGGCCACGCTTCCGATACCGGCTCCTCCTGCGACTGGGCCACGGCGAAATCGTTACGCACCTTGCGCTTGCGCAGGCGGTCGATGGCCAGGTTGCCGGCGACGGTGAACAAGTAGCCGCGCAACGATTCCACCTCTTCGCGGTTGCTCATGGTGAGCACGCGCAGGTACGCCTCCTGCGCGACCTCCTGCGCATCGGAGTGCGAGCCGAGCCGGCATTGCACAAAGGCGACCAGCGCGCGGTGGTGTTCGCGGAAAAGTCGCTCGACGTCGTTTGCGTGCACCGAAAGCGTCACCGTGACCCTGTCCTCATGTAGCCATGCATTCAGCTTGCCCACGATCTTGCGCGCCAGTCATGCCATGGTTTGTAGGCTCCCGGCAGCTTCTGCACAAGAGGCCCGGCCGTTTGTACCGCCGCGCCGCCTAGCGCATGCAGCACCCGTTGTTCGGCCTCCCGCCGCAGAGCCTCGCGGCGCCGGAACGCGGAACGATGCTGGCTGGACACGTCCGTCTCCGACTTGCGGCCGGGCGATGCCGGCAACGCATACCAGCCGCCTGCGATGGCCGCGCCCTGTTGTTCCTCCCAGAAGGCATCGTAATCGGAGAGCACCGGACGCCCGCTGCGCCGCAACGGATGCGCCTGGTTGCTGACCGCGATGATGTCCCGGATGCCGTAGTGCCGCGCGAACGTATACACCAGCGACAACATCAATTGCTTGGGACGCAGGCCATGCAGTTGGCGCGTCAGCGCGCGCACGATGTCTCTCGCCCCGTCGCCGGCAGGTCCCTGCAGGCAACCGATGACCAGCCGCGTGCGCTGCTCGCCGACCACCGAGAAAACGATGCTGTACAGCGGATTTTCGGTGGCGTCGCAAAGTTGCAGGCACAGCTCGCCTTCGCAGCCCATGAAAATCGGCGGGCGCATGCAAAGCGTCAGCAGGGTGCCATCCTTGGCGATGATGCCTCCCAAGCTGGCATGCCCCTGGCCGTAAACCTGCTCGAACAATCCTTCGGGCAGGCTTGCAAGGGCAAAGCGGTAGTGCTGATGCAGGCTGCGCAGGCGCCGCCGGCGACGCCATTGCGTATTGATATAGCGATGCATGTGTCGCTCAAGCAGGCGCGGATCGCGCCGCCGATAGCTCATCATCTGCGGATGGGCATGCACAAAGGCGAGGAATCGTCCGTGGCACCACGGCATGCAGGCGCTGCGCAACACATACTTGAGCGCGGACGCGGCGCGTTTGTACCACGCGCCGCGCCAGTCGTAGCGCTCGCGTAGCGAGTGCAGCATATGGATCGCCCATCGGCTCGGCGCCAACGGCTTATGGACCTGCCCCGGCCCGTACGCGCGCCCGGCGGCCGCCGCACCGGGCGGCAGGAAAGCATCGGCGCTGATACCCAGCACACCGGCGGGCGGATGATTTGGCTTGTTCAAGGCGCTGGCCCCGCGAAACAGTCACAGTCATCCAAAGACGTTTCAGGCCGGCGATTTTGCAATGAGGCGGGAAATCTCCGTCGGAGCGCGGGGCCGACAACCCCGCGCCCGGCTTTACCGGCGCGCGGCCAGGACGGTCGCGGGCGGCACGCCCATCGCCTGGAACAGCGCCGCCGTATCGGCAAGCCGCGCCGCCCTGGCGCGGATCTGCGTCAACCTGGCGTTCTGCCACGCCTGCTCGCTGAGCAGCACCGATGGATACGCAGCCGCGCCAAGGCGATAGCGCGCACGGGTATCGTCGAATGATTGATCCGCCAGCGTCGTCGCCGACTGCGCCGATTGCAGCGTCAGGGCATCCTGATCCAGCGCGGTCAGCGTGTCGGCCACGTTCTGGAAGGCATTGAGCACCGTTTGCTGATACTGCGCGATCGCCGCGTTGTATTGATCGATCGCCGCCCTGCGTTGCGCCATCAGCGCGCCGCCGTGAAAGAGCGGCTGGGTCAGCGATGCACCGGCGCTCCAGATCGAGCCCGCGCCGGTAAACAGCATCGCGCGGTTGAACGCGGCCGAACCCATTGTCGCGGAAAGCGAAAGATGCGGGAAAAGATTGGCCGTGGCCACGCCCACCTGCGCCGACGCCGCGTGCACGGCCGCTTGGGCGGCCAACACGTCCGGACGTTGCCGCAACAGGTCCGAAGGCACGCTGACCGGTACGTCTTCGGGCAGATGCAGTTGCGCCAAGGTGAGGTTCGAGGGCGCCTGATCCGGCGTGCGTCCCATCAGTACCGCCAGCGCATGGCGCGCGCGCAGACTTTGCGCGCGCAGCGCGGGCAGCGAGGTATCGAAGTTCGCCGCCTGCTGCTGCGCGGCGAGCACGTCATCGCGCGAGGCCGCGCCCGATCGATAAGCACGGCCGGCGATATCGGCCTGTTCGTGCGCCAGTGCCGACAGGCGTTCGCTGGTATGCAGCTGTTCTTCCAGTGCTGCCGCATTGATCGCCGCCGTCACGATGTTGGCCGCCAGCGCACGACGCGCCGCATCCAGCTCGTACGACTGCTGATCCACCTGCGCGGCCGTCTGCTCGATGCCATGCCGGTTGGCGCCGAACAGGTCGAAGTCGTAGCTCAGTTGCAGTTGGCCGGCATAGACGTCGTAGAGGTTGGTGGGCGGACCGAGATCGGGGAACCCCAGTGCGCGCTGGCGACTGGCCTGTGCGCCGCCGTCAAGCGAAGGCAGCATGGTCTGCCCGACTTGCGCGCGCAGCAGTTGATGCGCGGCCTCGAGCGTATGCCTGGTCGCGGTCAGCGAAGGATTGTTGCGCAATCCTTCCTCGACCCAGCCATCGAGCGTGTCGCATCGGTATTGGCGCCACCAGTCCGGCACCGGCCGTTCGCCCAGGCTGAAACGTTGCGCAACACCCTCGGCGGGCGTGCTTTGCGCCGGCGTAGGCGTCGCGGCGTAATGCGCGGGCAATGGCGGTGCCGGCGGTCTGGCGGGCGGTGCCAAGGCGCATCCGGCCAGCAGCACGGCCAGCAGCAGCGGTACGCGTGCGATCATCGTTTCAGTGTTCATGCCATAACCTCCGGTTCCGGTGCCGGCTCGTCGGCGCGCACACCGAACCATGTCGCGTACAGCGCCGGCAGATAGAACAACGTCAGCACGGTCGCCACCGTGATGCCGCCCATCAGGGCCGTAGCCATGGGGCCAAAAAAGTTGCTGCGCAACAGCGGAATCAGCGCCAGCACGGCGGCCGCGGCGGTCAGGGTGATGGGACGGAAGCGCCGCACGGTGGCGCCGATGATCGCTTCCCAGCGCGGATGCCCCGCGCGGATATCCTGCTCGATCTGGTCCACCAGAATCACCGAGTTGCGCATGATGATGCCGAACATCGCAATGACGCCAAGCAGGGCCACGAAACCGAACGGCTTGCCGAACAGCAGCAGCGCGGCGATGACGCCGATCAGGCCCAGCGGCGCGGTCAGCACCACCATGAAGGTGCGGCCGATGCTTTGCAGCTGGATCATCAGCAAGGTCAGCACGGCGATCGCCATCAGCGGCATCTGCGCATTGATGGAGTCCTGCGCTTTTTCGTTCTGCTCGACCGAGCCGCCCACTTCCACGCGATAGCCGACCGGCAAATGACTGCGGATGCCGGCCAGCTTGCGATCCACTTCGTTGGTGACGTCCAGCCCCTGCGCGCCGTCGCGCGTATCCGATTGCACCGTTATCGACGGCTGCCGGTCGCGCTCCCAGATCACGCCGTATTCGAGACCGTAGCTGACATGGCCCAGCTGCGACAACGGAATCGCAGTGCCATTGGGCGTAGGTATCGCCAGACGCTCGATCTGATCGGGGTGGATGCGGTCGCCCTGCCCACCGCGCAGATCCACGGCGATCAGCTTGTCGCGCTCGCGCAACTGAGTAACCGTGGTACCGGACAAAGTCATCGAAAGAAAATTGGCGACATCCTGCGAGCTGATACCCAGCTGGCGCGCCCGGTTCTGGTCGATCTCAAAGCGCACCGAACGTTCGGCTGGCTCGTCCCAGTCGAACTGCACATGGACGGTGTGCGGATTGGCGCGCATCACCGTGGCCACCTGTTCGGCGATCTGGCGCACCTTGGCGATGTCGTCGCCATCGACGCGGAACTGCACGGGGAAGCCCACCGGGGGCCCGTTCTCCAGTCGGCTGACGCGCGTACGCACGTCACTGAAATCCTTACTCAGCACGCCATCGAGATAGGCCGCCAGATGCTCGCGCTGTGCGACGTCTTTGGCGGTGATCACGAACTGGGCGAAGTTCGGTTGCGGCAGCTGCTGATCCAGCGGCAGGTAGAAGCGCGGCGCACCGCTGCCAACGAAGCTGACGTAGCTGGCAATTTCCGGGCGCCCTCGCAGGGACGCTTCCAGGCGCTTGGTTTCGCGCAGCGTCGCGGCAATGGACGCGCCTTCGGGCAGGCGCAGGTCGACCAGCAATTCCGGCCGGTCGGAGCTGGGAAAGAACTGCTTGGGCACCACGCCAAAACCGGCCAAGGCGACCACGAACAACACCACCGTCGAGGCCAGCACCAGCCAGCGGCGGCGCAGGCACCAGTCCAGCCAAAGCCGGAAACGGCGGTAGAAGCGCGTGTCGTAGATTTCGATTTCCTCGCCGTTGTGCATCATCGGCGCCGCCCGCTGGGTGCGTGCTTGGCGCCACGCCTGTGGCAGGAAACGCGCCCACCATTCCTGGCCCGGCTTCGCGCGCTCATGATGCTCAGGCAGCATGTGATAGCCCAACAGCGGAATGACGATCACCGCGGCGAACCACGATACCAGCAGGGCGATGGCGGACACTTCGAAAATCGAACGCGTGTATTCGCCCGTGCCGGACTTGGCCAGCGCGATCGGCAAAAAGCCCGATACTGTCACCAGCGTACCGGTAAGCATCGGGAACGCCGTGCTGGTGTAGGCAAACGCGGCGGCGCGCACGCGCCCCCAACCTTGCTCCAGCTTCACCGACATCATTTCCACCGCGATAATCGCATCGTCAACCAGCAGGCCAAGCGCCAGCACCAGCGTGCCGAGCGACACTTTGTGCAAGCCGATGCCGAAGATATCCATGCACAGCGCGGTAGCCGCCAGCACGAACGGAATGGAGATCACCACCACCATGCCCGTGCGAAATCCCAGGCTCAGCAAACTCACCACCAAGACGATGGCCACCGCCTCGGCCACCGATTCGAGGAAGTCATCGACCGATCGCGACACCGCGCGCGGCATGCTGGTGACGTTGGACAGCTTCAGTCCCGCCGGCAGGCGCGCCTGCAACGCCGTCGTCGCCCGGTCCAGCGCCTTGCCGAGCTGGATCACGTCGCCGCCCGGCTGCATGGTGACGCCGATGCCCAGCACCTGATGCCCCATGAAGCGCATTTGTTCGGTCGGCGGATCGTCGTAGCCGCGACGAATCGTGGCGATGTCGCCCAGGCGGAACGTTTTGCCGTTGACGCGCAACAGGGTATCGGCCAGTGCGCGCTCGTCGCCGAACTGTCCGCTGGGCCGCACGAACACCCGATCGTCCGCGGTGGTCAGCACGCCGGTATCGGCCACCGCGTTCTGCTGGTCGATCGCCTGCGCGATCTGCTGCGGGCTGATGCCCAACTTGGCCAGCTGCACGTTGGCAATGTCGATGTAGATGTGCTGATTCTGGTCGCCGAAGTAATCGACCTTGGCAACCCCCGGCACACGCAGCAGTTCTGCGCGCAGCTGGTCGGCGTAGTCGTGCCATTGCGCGGGCGTGAAACCGTCGCCTTCCAGCGCGTAGATATTGGTATAGACGTCGCCGAACTCATCGTTGAAGAACGGCCCCTGCACGCCTTGCGGCAATTGCGCGGCGATGTCGCCGACTTTCTTGCGTACCTGGTACCAGGTTTCGGGCACGCTGGAAGCCGGCGCCGAATCCTTGATGTTGAAGAAGATCAGCGATTGTCCCGGCCGCGAATAGCTGCGCAGAAAATCGATCGACGGCGTTTCCTGCAGCTTGCGCGCGATGCGGTCGGTGACTTCCTCTTGCACCTGTTTGGCGGTGGCGCCGGGCCAGTAGGTTTGGATCACCATCACCTTGAAGGTGAAGGGCGGATCTTCCGACTGCGAAAGGCTCTTGTACGAGAGCAGACCGAACAGGGCGATCATGCCCATCAAAAAGAACACCAGCGACTGATGCCGCAGCGTCCACGCCGAGAGATTGAAACGTTCGCCTGTGTTCATTGCGGTGCATCCTCTGGATGCGGCGGCGCGATCGGCACGACTTTTTCGCCGGCGGAAACGGTATGCACGCCTTGCATGACGATGCGTTCGCCCGCTTTCAGGCCACCGTCGATCAACACGTCGCGCTCGCCGTAACGGACCACCACGACCGGCCGCAATGCCAGTGTCGAGTCTGTGGGGCTCACCACCCATACCGCCGGATGCTCGCCCTGATGAAACAGCGCGGTGGCGGGAATGCTTACCATCGCGCCGGCTACCGGTCGCGCGTGCAGCGCAACCTCGGCGGTCATGCCCAGTGGCAACGCGGCGGCGGACGGATCGAGCGTGAGCTTCACCCGATAGGTACGCGACTGCGCATCGGCCAACGGCGACACTTCGCGCACGTGCGCGTCAAACACGCGGCCTGGCACGGCTGGCAAGGTCACGGATGCGGGCTGGCCGACGGTGACGTCACCAATGCGGCTTTCCGGCACATCCACGTACACCTCGCGCTCACCCGACCACGCAAAGCCGAACACCTGCTGCCCGGCGGCCAACACCTGCCCTACCTCGGCCTGCCGGCTGGTGATCACGCCATCGTGATCGGCGACCAGGGTGGTGTAGCGCGACTGGTTCTGGGCCAGCTGCCATTGCTGTTTCGCCTGGTCGCGACCGGCCAGCGCCGAGGCGTAGGCATCCTGGGTCTGCTCCAGTTGCTGCTGGCTGATCAGGTTCTGCTTGAACTGGGCCTCGTCGCGATCGCGTTGCTGGGTGGCCCACAGCAGGCGGTGTTCGGCTGCCGCCAGCGCGGCCTGTGCAGCGCTGAGCTGGTCGGCGGCGTCCTTGGGGTCCAACTGCGCCAGTGCCTGGCCCTGCTTGACCGTATCGCCGGTGTCGACCGCACGCGATACCAGCTGGCCACCGACGCGGAAGGACAGCGGCATTTCGTAGCGCGCGTGGACCTCGCCCGGGAAACGGCCGCCGGACGGCTGCGCGGCCGCCTGCACCGGCAGCGCGATCACCGGCACCGCGGCATTGGATTCGGGCGGCGCCCGGTGGCATCCGGCCAGCACCAGCAGCGCGGCGAACAGCGCGGGGGGAAGCACGGCGCGCCGCAGCGCGGGCGCACGAGGCGGGGAAAGTTGTCGGTCACTCACAGGCCGCTCCTGGGGACGGATGGGGAGGTCGGCGAGTCTCCTCGCCACAATACGGTTATGAATTCTAATACATATCTGTATCTGAATGCAAAATGGTATTGGAATCCATGTGCCGGCGGCCGTGGTACCATGGCGTATGTCACGTAAACGCCTGACCCGTGAGGAATCCCGCGAACAGACGCGCCAGCGCCTGCTGGACGCGGGCGCGGCCGTCATCGCCAAAAAGGGGCTGTCCGCGACCAGCGTGGAAGACATCGCCGCACACGCCGGCTATACCCGCGGCGCGTTCTATTCGAACTTCAAGAGCAAGTCGGACCTGTTCATCGACCTGCTGAAGAACGATCACCAGAGCATCCAGCTGGACCTGCAGCAACTGCTCGACGCCGACCTCTCCGATGAAGACCTGCAGCGGCAGCTGACCCAGTTCTACAGCCAGTGTTATCGCGATCACACCAGCTACGTGCTGTGGGCCGAAGCGCGCCTGTACGCCGTGCGCGACAGCAAATTCCGCCAGCGCCTGAACGTGCTGTGCCTGGAAAAGCGCGACGTGATCGCCTACTTCATCACCCAATTCTGCGAGCGCATGAAGCGGCCCCTGCCCGCGCCCGCACCCGATCTTGCGCTGGCGATGATGGCGCTGATCGACGGCACGCTTTATTTCAACATCAGCATGCCCAACGAGATGACCGATGCCGGCGTAGAAACCGCGCTAGGCACGATCTTCCACGCAACGTTCTTCGGCTCCCGCGGCTGATATCAGCCGCGCGGCGGCGTTTGCTTCAGCTCGCGGCGCAGGCGGTATTCGTCGTAGCCGACATAGATGGCGGCGGCCAGCGTCATCAGCGCCAGCAAGTACCAAGTGATCAGGTAGCTGAGATGGTTGTTGGGAAAATCGAGCACGGTCTTGCCGCCTTCGGGCCATGACGGCTGCGCGCCGTACGCGGGCGACGCATCGGCATCGATAAAATAGGGCGCCACGTCGTGCAACCCGCGCGCGGCCGCCATCGCCGCCACGTCGCGCGTGTACCAGCTGTTGCGCGCCGGATCGTTATGGCGCAGGAAGCCCTGCGGCTCGGGCATGCGCAACAGGCCGGTGATGGTCACTTCACCGGCGGGGCCGGCCGCGCAATGGCCGTCGCGCCCGCACCAGTCGGTGGGCGCGAAGCCGCGGTTGATCATCACGATGCTGCCGTCGTCAGTGCGCAGCGGGGTCATGACCCAAAAGCCGCTGCCTTCGTCGCTGGCGGTCCACACCAGCGTCTGGCGATCGTTCAGCAGCACGCCCGAAACGCGCACGTGCCGGTATTCGTCGGCATCGGCCGTGACGTGCGCCCATTCGCCCGGGCCCGGCGGCGCCACCGGCGGTGCGTGCACGCGCTGGCTTACGTGCTCGATCAGCGTCGTCTTCCAGGCCAGGCGGCGCACCTGCCAGTTGCCCAGTGCGATGAAGCCGGCGAACACGCCCGCGGCGACGATGGCCAGCAGGGTCAGCGCTACCGGGCCGCGCGGCCCGCGCGCGGCATCCTGGGGGGGAGCGGTCACAACATGGAACCTCGATGGTGCTGTCCGCACATTTTAGCGGGATCGTCGCGATGACGATCGGCGCAGCGGCGACGTGTCACATCCGCGCGCCCGCCGTCACGGCTGGTTGCGCGCATCCTGCATGGTCCAGGGCATCATGTTGACGTTGAGGTGGTACATGATCCAGATCGAGCCGCTTAGCGTGATGACCACCAGCACCAGCGTGAACACGAAGGCCAGCATGTTCCAGCCGCCCTCGGACTTGGTGTTCATATGCAGGAAATACACCATGTGCACCACGATCTGGATGCCGGCCAGCAGCAAGATCAACGCATCGGCCGGGCCGCTCTTGGCGAACGCGCCGCTCATGACCAGCCAGAACGGGATGAAGGTGAGAATGGCCGCCAAACCGAAGCCGGTCATGTAACCCTTGAAGGTGGCGTGGATCGCGCCCACGCCATCGGGATCGTGCGCGTCGTCGTGGCCGTGCTGCGTATCGGCATGCTCGCTCATGGCAGCACCCCCATCAGATAGACGAAGCTGAAAACGCCCACCCAGATCAGATCCAGGAAGTGCCAGAACATGGACAGGCACATCAGGCGGCGCTTGTTGGCGGGGGTAAGGCCTTTCCTGCCGACCTGCACCATCAGCGTCACCAGCCAGATCAGGCCCGAGGTGACATGCAGGCCATGCGTGCCGACCAGGGTGAAGAACGAGGACAGGAACGCGCTGCGCTGCGGTCCCGCGCCAATGGAGATCAGATGCGCGAACTCGGTCAGCTCCAGCGCAATGAAGCCGGCCCCGAGCAAGCCGGTCACCGCCAGCCACACCATCATCACGCCGCGGCGATTGGCCTGCATCTCCAGCACCGCAAAGCCGTAGGTGATCGAAGACAGCAGCAGCAGCGTCGTGTTGACCGCGACCGTCGGCAGCTCCAGCACCTGCGCCGTGGTGGGACCGCCGGCGTATTCGCGCCCCAGCACGCCATAGGCGGCGAACAGGCAGGCGAAGATGAGGCAGTCGCTCATCAGGTAGATCCAGAAACCCAGCAGCGTGCCATTGGGTACGTGGTGCTCGCCCTCCACGTGGAAGCTCAGCGCCTTGGATGCGCCGTTGTCCGCCGTCATGCTGATCGATGTACTAGACATGGCTGGCCAGGAGCTCCGTGCGGGCTGCCTCGACGCGCGCCACGTCATCGCTGGGGATGTAGTAGTCGCGGTCGTAGTTGAAGGTATGGCCGATGGCGGTGGCCAGCAGCGCCACGAACGACACGATGGCCAGCGGCCACATGTACCAGATCATCGCAAAGCCGAACACGGTGGCAAACCCGGCCATGATCATGCCCGCGCCGGTGTTCTTGGGCATGTGGATCGGCTGGAAGCCCTGCAACGGCCGCTGATAGCGATGCTGCTTCATCTGCCACCAGGCATCGTTGTCGTGGATCAGCGGCGTGAAGGCGAAGTTGTATTTGGGCGGCGGCGAGGACGTGGACCACTCCAGCGTGCGCGCGTCCCACGGATCGCCGGTAACGTCGCGCAGCTTCTCCCGATCGCGGAAACTGACGTAGAACTGCATCAGCATGCTGAGAATGCCAAGCAGGATCAGGAACGCTCCGAAGGCGGCAATGACAAACCATTTCTGCAAGTCCGGATTGTCGAAATGGCTGAGCCTGCGCGTAACGCCCATGAAGCCGAGCACGTACAGCGGCATGAAGGCAAAGTAGAAGCCCACCACCCAGAACCAGAACGCGCACTTGCCCCAGAACGGATCGAGCCTGAAACCGAAAGCCTTGGGAAACCAGTAATTGACCCCGGCGAACATGCCAAACAGCACGCCGCCGATGATGACGTTGTGGAAATGCGCAATCAGGAACAAGCTGTTGTGCAGCGTGAAGTCCGCCGGCGGGATGGCCAGCATCACCCCGGTCATGCCGCCGATGACGAAAGTGATCATGAACGCCACCGTCCACATCATCGGCAGCTCGAAGTGGATGCGGCCGCGATACATGGTGAACAGCCAGTTGAAGATCTTCGCGCCCGTGGGGATCGAAATGATCATCGTGGTGATGCCGAAGAACGAATTGACGCTGGCACCGGAACCCATGGTGAAGAAATGGTGCAGCCACACCAGGTATGACAGCACCGTGATCACCACCGTGGCATACACCATCGATGCGTAGCCGAACAGGCGCTTGCGGCAAAACGTGGCCGTGACCTCGGAGAACACGCCGAACGCCGGCAGCACCAGGATGTACACCTCCGGATGGCCCCAGATCCAGATCAGGTTGACGTACATCATGGCGTTGCCGCCAAGCATGGTGGTGAAGAAGTTGGTGCCGGCATAACGATCCAGCGCCAGCAGCGCCAGCGCGGCGGTGAGCACCGGGAACGCCGCCACGATCAGCACGTTCGTGCACAGCGCCGTCCAGGTGAAGATCGGCATGCGCATCAGCGTCATGCCCGGCGCGCGCATCTTGATGATGGTGGTAAGCAGGTTGACGCCCGATAACAACGTCCCCACACCCGCGATCTGCAACGCCCAGATGTAGTAATCCACACCCGCATCCGGACTGGACACGATGTCCGACAACGGGGGATACGCCAGCCAGCCGGTGCGGGCGAACTCGCCCACGAACAGCGAGATCATCACCAGCACCGCGCCGGAAATGGTCATCCACAGGCTGAAATTGTTGAGGAACGGAAACGCCACGTCGCGCGCGCCGATCTGCAGCGGCATCACGAAATTCATCAGGCCGTTCACGAACGGCATGGCCACGAAGAAAATCATGATCACGCCGTGCGCGGTGAAAATCTGGTCGTAGTGGAACGGCGGCAAGTAGCCCGTGTTGTGGCCGAAGGAGATCGCCTGCTGCGCGCGCATCATGATCGCGTCGGAAAAACCGCGCAGCAGCATCACCAGCGCAAGGATGATGTACATCACGCCGATCTTCTTGTGATCGATGCTGGTGAACCACTCCCGCCACAGGTAACCCCACAGGCGGAAATACGTCACCGCGCCCAGCAGCGCGATCGCGCCTAGCGCCACCACGATGAAGGTGCCTACCACGATCGGCTCATGCAGCGGCAACTGGTCGATGGTGAGGCGACCGAAAATGAGCTTGGTAAGGTCGGGATGGGCAAGCATCTGGGTACCCTTACACTGTCCTGCGGATTACTGGGAATGGGACATCGGCGCGACGGCCATGCCGTTCGCATCGCTGCCGGTTTGCATCGCACCGGCATCGGCCGGCTTCATCGGGGGCATGCAGGACATGCTGTCCGGCTGCACGCAGTTGGTGAGAATGGCCTGGTACAGCGTGGCATCGACCGTGCCATAACGATGCACCGGCTCGTTCGAACTGGGCGCGACGAGCTTCATGTACTCCTCACGGTTGAGCGCATGGCCGCTGGCCTTGGCCTGCGCAATCCACTGGGCGAAACCGTCGTTGCTCAAGGCATGGAAAACGAACTTCATGCCGGAGAAGCCATCTCCACTGTAATTGGCTGAAAAACCTTCGAAATTACCGGGTTTATTGATCACCGCCTGGAGCTGGGTTTCCATGTTGGGCATGGCATAGATCTGGCCGGCCAGGGCAGGGATGAAGAACGAATTCATCACTGTCGAGGCGGTAATCTTGAACTGGATGGGCCGGTCCACCGGAGCGGCCAGATCGTTGACCGTGGCGATCCCCTGTTCGGGGTAGATAAACAGCCACTTCCAGTCCAGTGCGACCACGTCCACTTCCAGCGGCTTCATGTCCGCCGGCACCGGACGGCCTTCGGCGATGCGGTCCAGCGGGCGGAACGGATCGAGCTTGTGGGTGCTGACCCAGGTCAGCGCGCCCAGCGCGATGATGATCAGTAGCGGTGCGGCCCAGATCAAAAGCTCCAGCATGGTGGAGTGATCCCAATCCGGGTCGTAGTGGGCGTCCTTGTTGGAGGCCCGGTAGCGCCAGGCGAACAGTACGATCAGTACCATCACCGGCACGATGATCAGCAGCATCAGCACCACCGAATAGATGATCAGATCGCGCTCTTGCAGCGCCAGATCACCCGACGGCGACATGATAACCGCATGGCACCCTGCCAAGAGGGCAACGGCAGGCAGGAGCAGTCCTCGGAGAGCCTTCATGGACATGACCGGCGACGCGACCAAAGGGAAAGGGGTACTGCCCTTACAAGGTACGCCGATCCGCTGCCATCACGCAATTGCCCCGAATGGGGGTGTGGCGTTGCCGCAGTGATGGTGCCATGCTGTATCCGGCGCACACACCCTCTTCCGAGCAACGACGATGTCAAGTACGTTTCAGGAACAGCGCGAACCGGCCGGCTATACCGCTGACGAGCTCAGCCGCATCCATGCCCATGCCAAGGTGGCGCCGGGCGAGATCGCCATCGGCGTGGTGATCGGCAGAACGTCGGAATACTTCGATTTCTTCGTGTTCGGCATCGCCTGCGTGCTGGTGTTTCCGCAGGTCTTTTTTCCGTTCGAGTCCAAGCTTGACGGCATCCTGCTTTCCTTCGCGATCTTCCCGCTGGCCTTCATCGCGCGTCCGATCGGCACCACCATCTTCATGTCGTTCCAGCGGCGCTGGAGCCGCGGCACCAAACTGACCATCGCGCTTTTCCTGCTCGGCAGCTCCACTGCGGGCATGGCCTTTCTGCCCAACTACATCACCATCGGCAGTTGGTCGATCGGCCTGCTGGCGTTTTTCCGGCTCATGCAGGGCATCGCGCTGGGCGGCTCGTGGGATGGCCTGCCCTCGCTGCTGGCACTGAACACGCCGCCTGAGCGTCGCGGCTGGTATGCGATGCTCGGGCAGCTGAGCGCGCCGATCGGCTTCATGATCGCCTGCGCCCTGTTTCTTTACCTGCACGGGCAGCTGTCCAGCGAGGACTTCCTGGAATGGGGCTGGCGCTATCCGTTCTTCGTTGCCTTCGCCATCAACGTGGTGGCGCTGTTCGCGCGCCTGCGGCTGGTGGTGACGGAGGAATACACCCGCGCGATGGAAGAACGCGCACTCGAACCGATCGGCATCATCGACATGCTGCGCCGGCAGGGCTACAACATTTTCGTAGGCGCGTTCGCCGCGCTGGCAAGCTACGCGCTGTTCCATCTGGTTTCGATCTTCCCGATCTCCTGGATCAGCCTGGGCAACGTGCAATCGGTGAACTCGGTGCTGGCCGTGCAGATCGTCGGCGCCGCCGCGGGCATCCTGGGCATCATCGCCTCGGGCATCATCGCCGACCGCATCGGGCGGCGCACGACGCTGGGCACCGCCGCCATCCTGATCGGCATTTTCGCGCTGTTCGCGCCCCGGTTGCTCGGCGGCGGCGAAGCGGCGCAGGATACCTTCATCGTGGTGGGCTTCGCCCTGCTGGGGCTTTCGTACGGGCAGGCGGCGGGCAGCGTCACCTCCAACTTCGAAATTCACCTGCGCTATACCGGCGCCGCACTCACCAGCGATTTCGCCTGGCTGATCGGCGCCGCGTTCGCACCGCTGGTGGCGCTGGGCTTGTCTTCGCGATTCGGGCTGGTGGCGGTGAGCGTGTACCTGCTCTCGGGCGTGGCCTGCACGCTGATTGCGCTGCGCGTCAATCGCGCGCTGGCGGCGCGCGAGTAGCAAACGGCAACGCCAGCCATCCTTTCATCTTCACGATGGGTGCATGCGCGGCTGGCTTAGCGGCCCCCGCGCCCGCCTTCGGGCTGCGCCGGCGCGTGACTTGCCGACATCCATGCCTCGTGAGCCCGCTCGGTTTCCTCGTCGGCGGGAAACAATGACTCGATGCGCAGCTCCTGCGCGGCCACGCTTTGTGGCGCCCCCACCGTGGTCACCATCGAAAAATAGCGCAGCACCTTGTCGCCCTTGCGAAACCCCAAGGGGATCATCGGCAAGTTCGGCGCCGGCCCGGCGGCGCCCTGCAGACGCCACGCAGCATCGACGCCGGGATACGCGAACAGGGCGTCGAGCAGGTGGCGTGTGCCCTCGTCCAATACGTGTCCTACCGCTTCGCGGCGGATGCGCTGGATCAAGCTTTGGGCGACTGTTTCCCACTCCGCCACGAACGGCCGCATGCCATCCGGATCGAAGATGAGATGCAGCATGTTGCGCGGACCTTTGCGCGCCGCCATGTCGATAAACCATCCGAAAAAACGCGGGGACGATGCATTGGCGGCCAGCACATTCCAGTAGCGGTCCATCACGATCGCGGGAAACGGATCGTGCTGGCACAGCATGCGGTCGAGCGCGCGCTTGATGCCTTGCATCTCCTGCGCATCCCACGACGCTTCGGAATACAGTGGTGCGTAGCCGGCGGCGAGAAAGATAGCGTTGCGCTCGCGCAACGGAACATCCAGGGCTTGCGCGATGCTGGTCAACACCTGGCGGCTGGGCGTGCTTCGGCCGCTTTCGACAAAACTCAAATGCCGCTGCGACATGCCGGCGTCGAGCGCGAGGTTGAGCTGGCTGATGCCACGCACGTCCCGCCAGTGGCGCAACAGTTGCCCCAGGTCACCGACGGCATGTTTCTGAAGGGTGTGAGTGGTAGTCATGAGATGCTCCCAGGCACATGCATGCGGCCAGACTAACGTATGGGCGAGCGCTCGATCAGACGCCGCGACGAAATCCGCGCCGGGAGGCCGCGCACTCCAGCGGCCTCCCGGCGACGACTCACCAACGTATCGAACCTAGGCCGCGCGCCAGCGATAGGCCAGCAACGCTTCTTCCAGCGGCGGCTCGGTGACATTGCCGGTGTAGTTGGTGATCGTGGACGCCGCGACAACGGCAATCACCTCCAGCAGATGATCCTTGCCAAAGCCGGCGCCGAGAAACGCCGACGCATCCTGCTCGCTCAGGCGTCCGCGCTTTTCGATCAGGGTGCGCGCCACGTTGGACAGTGCGGCGTCTTTCGCATCCTGCGGAAGGCGGCGCGCGCGGATGGCTTCGACGTCGGTCTCGGCAACGCCTTCCTGCACGGCCAGGAACGAATGGAATGCCACCGCCCAGTCGCATGCATTCGTGACGGCGTTGGTCAATAACAGAACCTGCACCTGACGCTCGGAAAAGCTGCCACCGTGCACCTTGCCAAACAGCCCGACCAGGCTGCCGATCAGCACGGGCGAGGTGGCCATGGCGCGCGCGATGTTGGGGATCATGCCGAATGAACGCTGCAAGGCTTCCAGCGACGGCCTGGATAGTTCGGGGGACGATTCGATCGTGTGAATGGGGAACGTTGACATGGTATTGCCCTCAGTGAATGGGGATGGGCGCATCAAATTCGGCATCGGCGTCTACATCGATATCCGTGCCGGTATACGCACACTATTCACCTGGGCGCGGCGCGCCAATTACCTGTGAGGTAATCAGCTGCCTCGGCACATCAGGGTGTACGGCAGCCTCCGCGCCGAACGCCGACTGACTCCGCCTCCACATGGCTGCGATTAACCTGACCGGCGAATCCGCGCCCACGACGAAGCGCGGCATTGAGTACGCACATGTCGGCAAAGCATTCCGCATCGGCTTTACGTGTACCACCCATCGCATCGAGTCCCCTAACCGATGCGGCAAATGGGCGGGCACATCGGCGCGCGCTTCACACGTTTTGTGAAGACTGCGTCAACGCCATCGAGCCTATGCAGCAAAACTTTGCGACACCGATGTGTCTTCGCTGGCTGACATGCCCGACACAGCAATGCAATACTTGCTCGCACCCGCATCCATCGGAAGCGAGCTACGCGGGCAATAAGGGGGCAAGCGTATGAAGCGACTTGTTCTGGCCGGGGACCTGGCTAGATTCCTGGGAACGTTTTTCGTTCTTTTCGCACTGGGCGCGCTGGTGCAGGTTGCCGTCGCCGTAATCGAGCAGCGCTTCGCCGCGCATCGCGTCGACCAGGTGAACGCCAATGCGATCACCGTCGCCGGCAACACGCTGCGAGCGAACATCGATACGACCAAAGGCGACGCAAAGCTGCTCGCCGCGATCCCCGCCGTGCGCCAGTTCCTGTCCGCACCGACGCCCGCGTCGCGCGAGGTGACGGAGCGCTTGTTCGCCACGCTGGCCGCCACGCGCGGCGATTACGCGCAAGTGAGGCTGATCGACAACCGCGGCATGGAAGTATTGCGGATCAACCGCACCGCCAACGGCGTGCGCGTCGTTCCGGTGCCGGAACTGCAGGACAAATCGTCGCGCCCTTATGTCACGGCTACCGCCAAACTCGGTAGCGGCGTATTTTACGTATCGCCGCTCGATCTCAACATCGAGCATGGCGCGGTCGAGAAACCCTACGAGAGCACCTTGCGCGTAGGGATGCCCGTGTTCGCCGACGACGGCACCCGCGTGGGCATGATCGTGATCAATCTCGACGGCAACCAGCTACTGGCCCGGTTCGCCGATGATGCCAGGCTCGCGCAGGGATCGATGTGGCTGGTCGACCGCGACGGCAACTGGCTGATCGGCCCCGATCCCAGTCGCGAATGGCGTTTCATGATGCCGGATGCGGCGCAGGCCAGCGTAGGCAGCGACTTGCCCGCCATATGGACCGTCATGCAATCGGCGCCACGCGGGCAACGGCACGGCAGTTTCGGCAACGTGGCGTTCGACACCATCGACCTCAATCGCGGTGCCGGAGCCGGTGCCCCGCAGCTGCGCATCATCACGCTGACGAAAACCCCCAGCGTCACCGACATCCTGCTCAGTCGCAGCTACGTCTTGTTCCTGCTGCTGTCGATCGCACCGCTACTGATCCTGGCCGGATTGCTGACCCGCCTGCGCATCGGCTACCGCGTCATCCACGACGAGATGCAGGCCAATGCACGGCTCATGGAAGATATTTTCCGCCACTCGAGCATGGCGATGAAGGTGAAGGATGCCAACGGCCGCATCGTGCGCATCAATGAGACTGCCGCCAAGCTGATGGGCCGTCCCGCCAGCGAATTGATCGGCAAGAGCATCGACAAGGTCGCCTCGGCCGAAAGCGCCGCGCTGGTGCACGAGCACGACCACGAAGTGATCGCCGGACGCAGCGTCACCGCCTACGAGGAACAGCTCGAATACCTCGGAGGTTCCTACACCCTGCTCACCCGTCGCTTTCCGGTCACCGACGCAAGCGGCGAAGTGGCCGGCATCGGCGTGATCTCCATGGACATCACCCAGCGCATCCATATGGAGCAGGTGCTGCGCATGGCCAAGCTGGAGGCCGAGGCCGCCAATCGGGCCAAGTCGCTGTTCCTGGCCAACATGAGCCATGAGCTGCGCACGCCGCTCAACAGCATCATCGGCCTGAGCGAGCTGACGCTGGAACAGGCCTACGATCGGGAAGACAACGAAACCGCCGAGGTCATGCAGCGCGTGGTCAACGCCGGCCGGCATTTGCTGTCGCTGATCAACGACGTGCTGGATATCTCGCGCATCGAATCCGGGCGCATCGAACTGCACGCCGAAGTCGCCCGCGTGGATACGCTGGTGGAGAGCGTGATCAACTCGATGCAGCCCCTGGCCAGCGCCAACACCAACAAACTGCTGCTGGAGGTGGCCCCCGACGTCGGCCTGGCCTGCGTCGATGTGATGCGCCTGCGGCAGGTGATGCTCAACCTGATCGGCAACGCGATCAAGTTCACCCGCAACGGCGAGGTGAAAGTGGCGCTGTCGAGCCTGGACGACCATCTGCAGATCACCGTGTCGGACACCGGCATCGGCATGACGCCCGAACAACTGCAACGCGTGTTCGAACCCTTTGAACAGGCCGACCGCTCCATTGCCCGCCGCTTCGGCGGCTCGGGGCTCGGCCTTTCCATCTCGCGGCAATTGGTCGCCCTGATGGGCGGCCGGATCGAAGCGACCAGCGACATCCATTGCGGCAGCGTGTTTACCGTGTCGCTGCCGGTGGGCGACATCGACGGCTTCGAGCCCCCCGCACCGCAGCCCGGCGCGGACGCCAACTTCGCACGCCGGCGCCGGCCGGTGGTGCTGGTGGTGGACGACGATGCCGACGCCTGCGAGCTGGTACGCAATGCACTCAAGCGCAACGGCATCAACGTGGTGAGCGCCGCCTCCGGACGTGAGGCGCTGGCACTGACGCGCTCGCTGCGGCCGGCGGTGATGGTGCTGGACATCATGCTCGGCGACATGAGCGGCTGGGACGTGCTCGCCGCGCTGCGCGCAGACCCCGATCACGCCGAACTGCCCGTGATCCTTTGCACGGTCACCGATCCGGAGCAGCGCACCGGCGTACTGGGCGTGATCGAGCACCTGGTCAAGCCGTTCGACCGCGATCATCTCAGCCGCCTGGTGCAGCGTTTCGTCGGCAGCGCCAAGCGCGGCCGGCTGCTGGTGGTGGACGATGACGATTTTTATCGCGACAAAGTCGCCGGCACGTTGCGTGAAGAGGGTTATCACGTGGAGACCGCCGCCAACGGACAGCGCGCCCTGGGCCTCATGCGCGAGCATGTTCCCGACCTGGTGCTGCTGGATCTGGTAATGCCCGGCCTGGATGGCTTGGCGGTGATCGAAGCCATGCGCGCCGAGGAGATGCTCGCACTGGTGCCCATCATGTTGGTAACGGCGGCGGACGTCACCCCGGAGATGAATCGCAGCCTGTACGAGCGCGCCGTGCTGTTGGTGCGCAAGGGCGATGGCAGCCTCGTGGACGTGGTGCGACACGTGCATCACCTGCTCGATCAGTTACACCTTCCCGCGATCGAGGAAACGACATGAACAACGTGCTGTACGTCGAGGACGACGACGACAACGCCTTCATGCTCACTCGCCGCCTGGCGCGCCACGGCATTCAGGTGCGCCACGTCGAGGATGGCGAAAAGGCGCTGATCGCCGCGCTGTGGAAGCGCCCCGACGCTGTTTTGCTGGACATCAACCTGCCCGGCATCAACGGCCTGGAAGTGCTCAAGCGCCTGCGCAACAACCCGCACACCCTCGACATACCGGTGATCGTGCTCTCCGCGCACGTGATGGAGCACGACATCCTGCAGGCAATGGAGGCGGGCGCCAATGCCTTCGTGCCCAAGCCGATCGAGCTGCAGGCGCTGCTCGATGCCCTGCAACGCGTAACACATAGCCATAACCCAGAGGACCATGCCTCGTGAGCCAGGACGCCCGCATCCTTATCGTCGACGACGACGAAAGCAGCCGCTTCATGTTGCGCCGCCGATTGCGGCAACTGGGCTTTTTGAATCTGGCCGAAGCTCGCGACGGCGCCGCCGCGCTGGCCGAGGTGCACCGGCAACTGCCGGACGTGATGCTGCTGGACGTGATGATGCCCGGCACCGACGGACTGGCCGTCCTGTGCGCGATGCGCGAGGACGAACGCTTGCGCGACGTGGCCGTCATCATGATTTCGGCCAACGACAAAATGGACCTGGCCGCCCGCTGCATCGAACTGGGTGCCGAAGATTACCTGGCCAAGCCGGTGTTGATGCCGATGCTGCAGGCGCGTATCGCTTCCGTGCTGGAGCGGCGCCGCCTGCGTGCAATCGAACGCGCGTTCCTGTCCCGCTTCGACGCCGAAACCGAGTTGCCCAATCGTGCCGCCTTGATCGAGCGCACCGAACGCCTGATGGCATCGAACCGCCCGCTCGCCCTGGTGGCGGTGGCATGCAGCAACCACGCTAGCATCGCGCTCGGTACGGATGAAGGCGAAGCGGCCGCATCGCTACGCCGCTTGGCGGCCTACGTGCAATCGCGCTGGGAGCGCGTGGATACCGTGGCGCGCATCGCCGAGGACATGCTGGGCTGGCTGATTCCCGAGACACGGCCCGGCCAGCAAATGGTGCTGGAAGTGCAGGCGACGCTTGGCATGACGGCGCGCGAGTCTTCGCGTGTACTCGGCTCGGTGCGCGCACTCACCGCCGCTATCGCCGTGTGGCCGGCCAACGACGGCGCGTCGGTGGAGGCGGCCGAATTGCTGCGTCTGGCGATGAGCGAGGCGGCCCGTATCGATCCGCTCGGCGACGAGCGCGTGATCCTGGCCGATCCTTCGCTGCGTACGCGCACGCGTGCTTCGCTGGCGATCCATCAGCAACTGGAACAAGGACTGGATAACGGCGAACTGGAACTCTACTTCCAGCCCATTTTCGCGGTCGAAGGCGATCTATGCCCGGTCGGCGCCGAGGCGCTGCTGCGCTGGAACCATCCCGAGCGCGGCCTGCTCGCACCCGGCGAATTCCTGGACGCCGTTGAGCACACGCCACTGATGAACCGTCTCGACGCCTGGGTCGCCGAACGCGCCGTCGCCAGCCTGGCGGCGTGGAACGGCGAGCTTCCGCCGGCGTTCCGCCTGCACGTAAACGTAACCGCGCGTACCCTCGCCTCGGGGCGGCTGACCGAGATCTTCACCCACGACTTGCCCATGTCCTTGCGCAGGCATCTTGCGGTGGAACTGACCGAACGCGTGCACGTGCCAGACATGCCCGCCTGCGCCGCCGCACTGCATGAGTTGCGCGACCTGGGCATTCACGTGGCGCTGGACGATTTCGGCACCGGCTTCTCTTCGCTGAGCCATGTCAGCCAGCTGCCCTGCGACACGATGAAGATCGACCGCAGCTTCGTGCGTGGCGTGGATCACGACGCCAATATGCGCAGCCTGCTCGAATCGCTGATCAGCATGGCCAAATCGCTGGGCCTTGCGGTGATCGTCGAAGGCGTGGAGGAAAAAGCCGAGCTGTCCGTGCTGCGCGAAGTCGGTTGTCCGTTGGTGCAGGGCTACCTGCTCGGCCGGCCGCGCAACGAAACGGACTTCTTGCGCTGCCTGCATTGAACCGATGCCACATGGCCGATAAACCGGCGAAGCTGCCTTCGCCGGCTCACCCATCGGCCATTTACCACAATTCCCAGTGCAATTGAGGATCAATGGCGGCTGCGCGACCGCACCCCCTGCATGGCTATCGGACCACATGAAAAGCTGGATATATTTACGGCCAAGCCAACAGGGGATGTTGATGACGACGAAAATGCTGCGCCTTTGCGGCCTGGGTATCTGCATGCTGCTCGCCGGTCAGGTCTGGGCCGGGACGTGCCATCTGAAAAAATACGGCACGCTGCCGGTGGACATGATCGGCGGCCAGCCCACCACCATGATCAAGATCAACGGAACCGACACACGCTTCATGCTCGATACCGGAGCGTTCTTCAACATCATGTCCAAGGCCACCGCAGCGTCGCTGGGGCTGCGCCTGCGGCCTCTTCCCGACTGGTTCCGCATCAGCGGCATCGGCGGCTCTTCGGACGCCCAATATACGCGCGTGAAGGACTTCGGCATCCTTGGCACCACGTTCAACAACGTCGAATTCATGGTTGGCGGTTCCGACGCGGGCTATGGCCTGCTCGGCGCCAACCTGCTCGATGCGCTGGACCTGGAAGTGGATCTGGCGCAAGGCAAACTGACCTTATTTGGAACCGAAGGCTGCGGCGACGCGCCGCTGGCGTATTGGGCCAAGGACGGCAACTACAACGTCGCCGACATCCAGCCCTTGGGCGATGCCGCCGACCGGCGCACCATCCTTGAGGTCGTGATCAACGGCAAGAAGCTGCAGGCCGTACTGGATTCGGGTGCCTATGCGACCATGCTCAGCCGCGACGCAGCCGAGCGCATCGGCATCGACCTCAACGGGCCCGACGCCAAGGCCAGCATCACCAGTAGCGGCTTCGGCGCCAAAACGGTCAAGACATGGACGGTCAATATCGACTCTTTTTCCATCGGCACGGAAACCGTTCATCACAGCCAGATGCAGGTGCTCGACGGCGACTTCGGCGACCGCGATACCGACATGCTGCTAGGCGTGGATTTCATGCTTGCGCATCACATGTATATTGCCAACGAACAGCACAAGGTTTATTTCAGCTACAACGGCGGACGTGTATTCACCCTGGCCGCGGCGCCGAGCGACAACGGCAACGCCGACACCGGCACATCTAGCGGTGGCAAAGGCACCACGCCCAAGAGCGCAAGCGACTACGCGCTGGCCGGCGAGGCGCATTTATCCCGCGGCGAGCCCAAGGCTGCCGTGGCCGATTTGAATGAGGCGATTCGCCTGGCACCCGATCAGGCCGCCTATTACCTGGCCCGCGCGCGCGCGAACGCAGCGGACAAGCAGCCCGACGCGGAACTTGCCGATCTGGATAAAGCGATAAGCCTTGATCCGAAAAACGTCGATGCCCTGCTGGCACGCGCCGAGTTTCGCCTTGCGCGCAAGGACTCCACCGGTGCGGCGGCAGACGTGGCGACTGCGGCGCCGCTGGTCGCCGCGGGGTCGGCGCAAGCGCGCGCGACCGCCACGCTTTATGTGGCACTCCAACAACCTGCTGCGGCACTGCCGCTGCTCGATGACTGGATCAAGCTGCATCAGAACGATGCCATGCTCGGCGACGCACTTAACGAACGTTGCTGGGCACGCGCCCTGAGCAATCAGATGCTCGACGACGCCTTGAAGGATTGCCGCAAAGCCATCCGCCGCGACGGCAAAAACCCGGCCTATCTGGACAGCATGGGCATGGTGCAGCTGCGGCTGGGGCGCTACGCCGACGCGATCAAGGCGTACCAGCAGGCGCTTGCATTAAACCCACTGCTGGCCTGGTCGCACTACGGCCTTGGCCTGGCGGAAATTCGCAGCGGCCAGGCGGATGCGGGCAATGCACAGCTGGCGGCGGCCCGCGCGATCAATCCGCATATTGAGGCGCTCGCCCAAAAGCATGGCCTGACCACGGCCACGCCGTAAAAGCTCCCCCGCGTATCTGCCGGTGCCGCGGGGGAATCTCTCTCGCTGCCGTCTTCGCGCGCCTTTTGGCGTCAGCCTTCCAATGGCCCTGCCCGCCCCACGGAGATGCCAGTCCGCCGCAACCGGAATAGCGCTTGCGGGCACTAACCAGCAGTGCCCCCTCGATACCGCACATGCGCCCACCGACCGCCGAGGAAATCAACACAACACCGCTTGCGCGAACGGGTCTGGGCTTGCGCGCGTGGATCCTGACGGCGATCGTCGCGCTGTGCGTGCTGGCGCTCGGCGTAAAGAAGCCTTACTACAACTGGGACATGATCGGCTATGTCGCCGCTGCGCTCAGCGCCGATGGTCATCGCGGCGCCGATCTCAACACAGCGGCGTACGGCATGGTGAAAAGCGAGGTCGGCGCGCCTACGTTCGACCGATTGGTTCAACAAGACGATTATCGCCGGACCGTCTACCGCGATCCGGTTTCGCTGCAGCAACAGCTGCCGTTTTATCGCATTCGAGTGCTGTACGTCGGGTTGATCCGCCTGATGCACGCCGCCGGCGTCAATGACGCCAAGTCCACTTACCTCATAAGCGCCGTTTTCGCAGCGCTTTCAGTGGTATGGCTGGCGCTGATCGGCCGTGAAACCGGCACGCCGATCGCCGCGCTACCGCTGGTGGTTGCCTTTTCCGGGTTGCTCGACGTCGCCAGGCTGTCGACCCCCGATGCGATGGCGTGCTTCTTTGCCCTGCTGTCGGTGTATGCACTGATACGGCAAAGCGTACTGGTTTTTGTCGTCGCGGCCATCTTGCCGCTGGTCAGGACCGAGTTTCTTTTACTTTCTCTGCTGATTTTCGCCCATGCCTTCATCTACGGCAAAAGGAAATACGCGCTCATGGCGGCGGCGGTTTCTTGCGCGCTCTACTGGATTGTCATGAAGGCGAGCGGCAATGATGGCTGGCTGGTCTTGTTCAATTTCTCTTTGATCCACAAGACGGCCTATCCGGCGCAACGGATTGTTTCGCATGACCTCATCGATTATCTGCGCCCGTACGTTCTCATCGCTTACGATCTCACCACCCAGCCACTCTTGGTTCTATGCGGATTGGCCATGGCAGTTCTGTTGATGCACGGACGCGGACGAACAGCGGCGCAATGGCGGCTTTCCAGCGCCGTCTACGTCATTCCCATCGCCTTCGCCGCCATGCACCTGGCACTTTTCCCCGAGATGACCTATCGCTTTTTCCCGTTCGTCACAGCCGTGGTGCCGATGGGGTTGCTTGGCAACAGGCAGCCAGGCTTGCTGGGCCCGTCGCGGCACGATTTGCGCTGAGCATTCATCCAACCACCTGCTTTTCAGCACGCGGATAAATCCAGGGCGCGGCAATCTTCCGATTACCGCGCCCTGGATACGCGACACTGCATGGTGGCGATTAACTAGAACTGCTTCTTCACCCCAAGCTTGATCATCTGATCATGCGAATGCGGCTGGACCAGGTAATCGTAATCCGTGGTGATCAGCCAGTTGCCCTGCAGTTTCAGATCGCTACCGAAGCCCAGTTGCACGCTGTTGCCGTTCGCGCTGTACGGGTTGGACAGGATGTTCCATGATCCGGCCGAAGGAATCAGTGCGTAGCTCAGCGTGGTGCTGGTGACGCCCTGGAATTCGTGCCCGAATTCCAGACGCGCGTGCGGAATGATCAGGCCCCAGTCTTCCTTGTATTGGGTGCTCGCGCGCAAGCCCAGCAGGGCCTGCGTGGTGCGCACGAGTTCGCTGCCGTAAGTGAGCGCTTCGGTAACATCGCCGGTTTCGGAGTAGCTGTTGAGGCGCGACAGCGACCATTGCATGCTGCCATAAGGCGTCAGCAGCCACGACTGGTATTTGTATTCGTAGCCGCCCGTCAGCGATGCGAACCATTGGTCGCCGTAGCGATGGCCCAGCAGCTCGTCGCCAGCGTTTTCGCCACGGCGCGCCGTATCGAAGCTCAAGCCGCCGCCGCCGAGCACGCCGTCGATATAGGTGTGCTCCGATGGCGCGAAGCTGCCGTACATCGCGGCGCTGTAGCCTTGCGCGACGCTGCGGGTGCCATCGTTGGAGATCTCGCTGTTGTCGTGGTTGTAGCCGAGGGCCAGGCCGAACAGGCTGTCCTTGCCGATGCGCTGGTCGACGCCAGCTGTAACGGCGATGTTGTCGGAATCGAAACCGGCAGCCTGGCGATAGGAATCAAACGCGCCGAAGTTCGCGGCACCACCAATCCAAACGCCCAATCCCTGCGGTCCGGTGAAACCGGGGGTGGAGACCTGCTTGGTTGGCGTGTCGGGCGATGCCAGCGTGCCATCCGGCGCTTCGCTTGCACCCATGCCCGGACGCATGAAGCCGGCGGCGTGCGGCCACGACGTGGACTCTGATGCATTGCCTGTTTGAGGCTGGCCAGGTTGCGGCTGGCCGGGCATGGCATTGGCGCCGCCGCCGCTCAGCGGCCGGCCATCGAGGCTCAAGGACAAGGTGTTGCTGAACAGCGAACCGCCGCCATCGTGCAGGCTTTCCAGTCGGCCGCGGATGTTGTCGAGCTGGCTCTGCGCGAACATCTCCGCTTCGTTGGTTTGCGCATTGATCAGTCCAAGCACATCGGGATTCTTGGACGGATCCGGTTGCTTGGTGACCAGCACCAGCACATCGACCGTTACCGGACTGCCGCTGGTGGAAGTGAGCACCGCCGTAATCTGCACCAGCCCGGTGAAGCTGCCGTTGGGCGTAAAGGTCAACGCGGTGGGCTGGTTGAGCGAGACATTGCCCGCGTTGCCGGGCGAAAGGCCCAGCACGCTCGACCCGCTGTACGTACCCGGCGCGATGCTGCCCAGATTCACCGATACCGACGTACCGGGCGAAGTAATCACCGTCTTGGTGTAGCCGGTGGTTTTGCCCGCGGCGGTCACGGTAACCGTGATGCTGGCCGGTTGCGAGGCGCCGAAGTTATTCGACACGACGTAGTTGAACGTATCGGTGCCGACGAAGCCGGCCGCCGGTGTGTAGGTGATCTGTTCGCCATTGGCCGTGGCGGTGCCGTGCGCAGGTTGCGTGGCGACACCGACGCTGACGTAGGGCTGCGGTCCGCTGGCACCCTGCGTGGCCTGGATCAGCACCGGCGCACCGGCCGTGGTGGTCACCGAATGACTGGCCGCCGTCGGCGCCGCCAGGGACACCACGGTGATCGTCACCGTCGCGGGCGACGACGTGCCGCCCGGATTGGTGGCGGTGTAGGTAAAGGTATCGGTGCCGCCGTAATAGGCGGACGAAGGCGTGTAGGTGACGCTCTCGCCCGATACGGTCGCGGTGCCGTGCTGCGGCGCCTTGGCGATGGCCACCGACGTCACGTCGATGCCGGTGATCGCACCGCTCAAGTTGATCGTCGTGGCGGTGTTGTAGTTGGTGCTGGCGTTGACGTTGGCGGTGGTGGGCGGCGGCGGATTGGTGATCGTCACGGGCAGCGTCGCCTGCGGCGCGGCCACATGGCTACCGTCGCCGGCCTGGTTGGCGGTGACGTTGCAGACGCCGGCCGACAACGTGGTGACGGTGCTGCCCTGGATCGAACATACCGATCCGGACGAGCCGGCGATGGCGAACACGATCGGGCTGCTCGAACCCGTGCCCGTTGCCGACACGGCAAACGTGCCGCTCGGCTTGAACACCGGCGCCGCCGGGTTGGCCGCGAAGTTGGTGATCGAAGCGGCCACCTTGGGCGTCACGCTGTTGGAGGCCGCCGACGCCACACTGGTGCCGGCCGCATTGGTCGCCGTCACCGTGAAGGTATAGGCGGTGCCGTTGGTGAGTCCGGTCACCGTACAAGGCGAACTGGCGCAGGTACCGGTTATTCCGCCTGGATTGCTGGTGGCGGTGTAACCGGTGATCGCGTCGCCGCCGGTAACCGTCGGCGGCGTGAAGGTTATCGAGGCTTGCGCATCGCTGGCCGTCGCGGTGCCGATGGTCGGCGCAGCGGGTGCCACGCCCGCGATGGCGAACGTCTGGCTCACTTGCGGCGCGGGTGCGTAAGTACCGTTGCCGCCCTGATTGGCATTGATGGTGCACGATCCGGGCGTCACGGTGGTCAACGCGCCACCGCTGGTGATGGTGCAGACTGCGGTGGTGCTCGAAGAGAACGTCACCGTCAATCCTGATGTTGCGCTGGCGGTCAATGTCGGCGTGGCGCCGAAATTCACCGTGCCGGGATTGCTGAAGTTGATCGTCTGCGCGCCTTTGGGCGTTACGGCGTTCGATGCGGCGGACGCGGCGCCGGTGCCCACGCCGTTGGTTGCCGTGACGGTGAAGGTATAGGCCGTACCGTCGGTAAGACCGGTGACGGTGCACGGCGAGGCCGAACACGTGCCGGTTAATCCGCCGGGGCTGCTGGTGGCGGTGTAGCCGGTGATCGCCGAACCGCCCGACGAAGCAGGCGGGGTGAAACTCACCGTTGCTTGCTGAGCGCCCGCCGTCGCTACGCCGATGGTCGGTGCGCCCGGCACGATCCCGTTGACGGTGAAGGTCTGGCTAACCTGGGGCGCGGCCGAGTAAGTGGCATTGCCGGCCTGGTTGGCATCGATGGTGCAACTGCCGGCGGTGAGGAACGTAAGCGTGCCGCCGGTGGTGATCGTACATACGGCCGTCGTGCTGGAGGTGAAGGTCACCGTCAGGCCGGAGGTGGCCGAGGCCGTCAACGTCGGCGTGGTGCCGAAATTCTGCGCGCCTGGATTGGCGAAGGTAATCGTCTGCGACGTCTGCGGTGTCGTGCTGCCCGACGCGGCCGATGGCGCACCGGTGCCGGCCGAGTTGGTGGCGGTTACCGTGAAGGTGTACGCCGTGCCATTGGTAAGACCGGTCACCACGCAGGGCGAACTGGCACACGTCCCCGTCAAGCCGCCCGGGCTGCTGGTGGCGGTGTACTGGGTGATCGACGCACCGCCGGTGAAAGCGGGCGGCGTAAAGTTGACCGTTGCCTGCCCGCTGGCCGACGTGACTGCGCCGATGGTAGGCGCGCCTGGCACGACTGCCGCGACCGTGAAGACCTGGGTCACCTGCGGCGCAGCCGAATAAGTGGTGTCGCCGGACTGATCGGCATTGATGCTGCAACTACCTGCGGTGATGAAAGTAAGCGTGCCGCCGGTGGTGATCGTACACACCGCCGTCGTATTCGAGCTGAAGCTTACCGGCAGGCCGGAGCTGGCCGTGGCCGTCAGCGTCGGCGTGGTGCCGAAATTCTGCGTACCCGGATTGGCGAAGGTAATGGTCTGCGTTGCCTGCGGCGTGACGCTGTTCGACGCCGCCGATGGCGCACCCGTGCCGGCCGAATTGGTGGCCGTCACGCTGAAGGTGTAAGCCGTGCCATTGGTCAGGCCGGTCACCACGCAGGGCGTGCTGGCGCACGTCCCCGTCAAGCCGCCCGGGCTGCTGGTGGCGGTGTACTGGGTAATCGACGCGCCACCGGTGAATGCCGGCGCAGTAAAGCTGACCGATGCCTGCGCGGACGTTGCCGAGGCCGTGCCGATGGTGGGCGCGCCGGGCACTACCGCGTCGACAGCGAACGTCTGCGCGACAGTCGGCGCCTGGCTGTAGGTACCGTTGCCGGCCTGGTCCGCATCGATCGTGCAGCTGCCGGCCGTGATGAAGGTGAGCGTGCCGCCGGTGGTAATGGTACATATCGCGGTGGTGGTCGAGCTGAACGTGACCGTCAAGCCCGACGTGGCGGAGGCCGTCAGCGTCGGTGTCGTGCCGAAGTTCTGCGTACCCGGGTTGGTAAAGGTAATGGTTTGCGTTGCCTTGGGCGTGACGCTGTTCGATGCGCTGGAAGCCGGCCCGCTACCATCCGCGTTGGCCGCCACCACGGTGAAGGTATACGCCGTGCCGTTGGTCAATCCGGTGATGGTGTGCGTGAGCGCGGTACTGCCGGCGTTGGAATCGGTGCCGCCGGCCGGACTGGACGTCACCGTGTAACCGGTGATCGGCGAGCCGCCATTGCTGGCGGGCGCCGAGAACGTCACCGTGGCCTGTGCCACGCCGGCTGATGCGGTAACGCCGGTCGGTGCACCGGGCACCGTCGATGGCGTGACGGAATTGGACGCCGCCGACGCGCTACCTGTGCCGACGGCATTGGTGGCGGTGACCGTAAACGTGTAGGCCGTTCCATTCGTCAGGCCGGTGACCGTGCATGGCGATGCGCTACACGTACCGGTAAATCCTCCCGGGCTGGACGTGGCGGTATAGCCGGTGATGGGAGAGCCCCCGTCACTGGATGGTGCGGTGAAGGTTATCGACGCTTGCGCGTTGCCGGCCGTCGCGGTGCCTATGGTGGGCGCGCCGGGAGCCGTGGCGACGATGTTGACGGTGACGTTGGCGGTGTCGTTGTAGACCACCGATCCGCCGTCATCGCCATAAAATGCAATCGACTCGCTATAGCTGCTCGACGTGGCGGATGTCGGCGTATACAAGATCCACTCGTTGCCATTGTCGTCGTATTCGAGCGTGTAAGTGCCGTGCTCTCCGGCGATCTGGTCACCGGGATTGCCCGAACCGCCCCCCACGGCCGTCGCGCCGGGCGTCGCCTGAATATCGCCGTTTGGACTGCACGCTGCTGCTTGCCCCGTTCCCGAATACGCATTTCCGGTCAGGTTGTAGCGCTGCGCCGTATTGAGCGGGCCGTTGTTGAACGTGATCGTCAGGGTGCAGCCGGTCTGCGTTGTGTACGCCATCGCCTCGCGCGGCCAAAGGCTCGCCAGCGTCATGAACGCCAGCAGCAACAGCATGCCAAACATCGAAGTGAAGGCGCCGCATACTGCAGCGCACGCCGCGCGGTGGCGGACGAAACGAATATGAATCATGACCCCTACCCCTGAAACGACTTGCCGTGTCGTGCATGCGCACGCGGGAAACGCTATGCCGCGCTCAGGCACATGGCGAAAAAAACGAGAATCCCCGACGCTATCCGAAATCTTGCGTACTGGCGTATTAGCTTGCGACGCCGGCACACCCCCCCCTTTCGATGCATAACGTCGTAGCAAGGATGCCTACAAGTCAAGTGTTATCTTCGTCACAGTTCCATCACATCTGCAGGCCCGCAGATAGCTAGACTTCACGCGCCGGCGGGGTTTGCCGCAGCCAGGGGACATCGGCTGGGCATTGTCGCGATGGCGGCAATTGTCACGAGAGGCAGGGTAGGCTCGCACGGGGTCAGCACTTCATTGCAACGATTCACCACTGGGGGAGTCGCATGGCTGAATTTTATCTCGGTCAAATCATGATGACCGGCTTCGGGTTCGCGCAACGCGGTTTTGCGTTCTGCAACGGGCAACTCCTGCCCATCCAGCAGAATACGGCGTTGTTTTCGTTACTGGGCGTCCAGTACGGCGGTAACGGTACATCCAACTTTCAACTACCCAATCTGCAAGGACGCGCACCGGTCGGCAGCGGCCCTTCCGCGGATCCGAGCTGGCAACCTCCCAGCTATACGATCGGGGACATGGAAGGCGTGGAATCGGTGACCCTCGCCGGTCAGCAGCTACCCATGCACTCCCACCTGGTCGGCGCAACCACCAGCACCGGCAACAGCAAGATCGTGACCAATGCTCTTTTTGGCACAAGCAACAATACGAGCATCCCGGTCTTTGCAGCCGGCGGCACCAATACCGTCCCGCTCTATCCGGCAACCATCGGCATGACGGGTGGGTCCGGCCCGCATAACAACATGCAGCCGTATCGTGTCATCAACTTCAATATCGCTCTCAGCGGCATCTATCCAACGCGCGGTTGATGGCTTGAAGACTCACTCGTTTCCGGAAGGAGAACTTACGTGACGACACCTTACGTCGGCGAAATACGCCTATTAGGATTTCCGCGCATTCCCACCGGTTGGATGGCCTGCGACGGCAGTCTCAAGCCCATATCCACTTACCAGACACTGTATGCCCTGCTCGGCACCACCTACGGCGGCGACGGCGTCACCACCTTCGCGGTACCGGACCTGCGCGGCCAGGTACCCTTGCACCAGGGCACCGGCCTTGGACTTACCACCCGCGTGCTTGGCGAAGTGGGCGGCAATGAAAACGTTACGCTGCTGAGTGCGCAGATGCCGCAGCACAACCATAACTTCATGGCCACCACCAATGCTGCGACGGCCACGTCGCCGGGCACGACGGTGCAGCCGGCCACGTTGCCCAGCGACCATATCTATCTGCAAAACATCACCGGAACGCCTACGGCCGATGCCATGGCACCTACCATGATCGGGCAGGCGGGCGGAAATCTGCCCCACAACAACATCATGCCTACGTTGACGCTGTCTTTCTGTATTGCCTGGGAAGGGATTTATCCCTCACAGAGCTGACCATCGCGCAACCACATTCGGAGAATGGCATGACCACACCTTTTCTGGGCGAAGTACAAATCTTCGGCTTCAATTTTGCGCCGTATGGCTGGGCTCTGTGCAATGGCGCGACCTTGAGCATCTCGCAGTATGCGACGCTTTACTCCTTGCTCGGCACCAACTATGGCGGCAACGGGACGACCACCTTCCAGCTGCCCAACCTGACCACGCGCGCACCTTGCAGCCAGGGCACGGGACCGGGACTCTCGCAACGCACGATCGGCGAGGCGTTCGGCGAGCCGGCGCATACGCTGATTTCCAACGAGATGCCCCAGCACATCCACTCGGCGCAGGGTTTCGGCGGTGCCGGCACCCGTTCGCCGCAACCTGCCCCCAACGCGGCGCTTACCAGCTCCGGCGTGTTCGAGGTCTACAACAATAATCAGGCGCAAAACACCACGCTGCTGCCCACCACGCTGGGCACCTATGGCGGAAGTCAGCCGCACGAGAATCGCCAACCCTTTCTGGCGTTGAACTTCTGCATCGCCTTGAGCGGCGTATACCCGTCGTTTTCTTGATGTCAGTGCGCAACAGTCCGCGGTTGCATCGCTGCGGCCTGTTGCCTTGAAGCCTTCTCGCGTGTCGAACCCTCCGGTGTTTCCATCCAGGCCGAGCTTTGCGACGGAACTGCCGGAGCATCTGCGGCACGAGGGCTATCGCTTGCGCTGGGCGGGGGCAAGCGATGAGGCGTTCTTGCGCGAGCTTTATGCGTGCTCGCGCACCGAAGAGCTGGACCTCGTGGCATGGCCCGAGGGAACCAAGGCCGCCTTTCTCGGTAGCCAATTCGACTTGCAGCACCGGCATTTCGCGCACTACTTCGCCGATGCTGAATTCCTGGTCCTGGAATACAAGCAAGAACCGATCGGCCGCTTGTATGTATCGCGTCAAAAAGAAGACTGGCTGGTGATCGATATCGGGTTGATGCCTGCCTATCGCGGCAAGGGTTTAGGCAGCACCCTGCTGCTGCAGCTACTGGCTGCGGCAGAACGGGAAGGAGCCCGCAGCGTTGCGCTGCACGTGGAGCAGCGCAACGTGCGTGCGCACCGCCTTTATCGAAAGCTTGGCTTTCGCGATGAAGCCGTGGAAGGCTTTCACCTGCTTATGCGCTGGCATGTCCCCAACGGCAGCGCTCAGTTGAATATGGCTTGATAGATAAATCCATCCTGATTGCGCGCCACCGGCACCAGAAAGATGCCGAAATCGCCGACGCCTGGATTTTCCATCTGGTAAATGCGCTGCGGAAACAGCAGCGCCGAGCTGTGGTGAAACAACAGCGAAAACGGTGCACGCACCATGCCAGGCACGGCAGCGGCAGGCAATGGCCGCGCCTCGACCAGCACGAACGGCGATTTGCCGTGGTCAAGGTCCACGGTAAAGGTTTCATTGATGCGGCCGGCAAAATGTTCCAGCGTGAGAATTTGCACGCCAGCGTCCCCAGTGATTCGGCGATGCGTTTAGTGTCGCACGGAAGTGGCGCGCGCAACAGCGCTTGCCATGTTATTCGTCACAGACCACACATGAAACATGCCGGGCCTGACGCTTGCGCGCGCGGCCCGGCATCGATCCCATGATCAGTGAATTTCGTTAAGTGCGGGATCGCGTTCCACCTTGTAGATCTTGGCGGGCGGCGTCGCCGACTTCATCAGCTTCAGGCGGAAGTTCTTCGCTTGCTGGCAGGCATTGGGTCCATGCACGAACACGCCGTCCTGCGTGCACTTCCATTCGTAGAAATTCTGGATGCCGCCGGCAAGCTGCAGGCTGTAGTCGGTGCTGAGCGACGATGCATCGAACGGCACGCCGGCGGGAAGGTTCTGGAACCAGCGCATCCATTCCTTGGAACCGACCGGCGGCGGATTGGCCTGGAAGGTGGGATTCATCGGTGACACCTGCGGGCTTTCGGCCGTCATATGGCAGCTCATGCACGCGCTGACCGGATTATCCACCGGGCCGTCCAGACGGCCATTCCAACCCAGATGCGTAGGCGGCAATTCCGCCTTGCCGTTAATTGCCGATTCCTTGATCTTCGGATTGATCTTGGTCACGGTCGGCTTGGGGTTGGTGTAGTCGTTGCCGGTCTCTTCCGGATCGTTGCCCCACATCACGCCCACCGGCACCAGATTGTCCCAGCTAGGCTTGCCGGTCACCGTGCCGTTGTACTGGAAGGTGCCGAAGATCCAGCCGGTGCCGGGCACGCGCGTGTCGCGCACCGCGAAGTCCATCTGGATCAAGGCCACGTTCTTGATCTCGCGATTGGCCGAGGTGAAGCTATCGGTGACGTAAGCCTTCCAGAGCACCGGATTGACCAGGAACGGTACCTGCTTGAGATCCACGTCCGCGAACAGGGCCTTGCACACCACGGTGCCGTTATGGAACGTGTTGGGCTTGGTGGTGACGGAAGGGTCGGGATTTTGCGGGTCTTTCCACACCTGGCCGATGGTGTAGGCGCCGATATCGTTGTAGATGCCTACCGCAAACGTCTGGCCGGTGGCGGTCTGCGTGACGGCAAGCTGCTGCGACTGGATCTGCGCCTCCTTGGTCAAGCCATGGATGCCTTCGCGGCCCAGCGGCCCATAATGCTGCCACGGTGCGTGGTACCACTTGCGCACGGTGTTGTTCTGCACGTACCAGTCGCTTTCCACATTGCCCTCGAGGCAATATTTCTTCACCGCGTCCACGTACGGCCGCCACTGCTCGAAGTCGTTGCTGAACTTCGCCGGCAACAATTTGAAGAATGCCGGCGTATCGGTCGGCAACGTGGTCGGGTAGTTCTGACTCAGCTGAAAGATCGGGCCCTTGTACGTAGACGGCGGCTTATAGCCGTAGTCCGGAAACGTTCCCGCATTGGCGGCACCCGCCATCATCGCGAGCGCCATCACGGCACCCGCGACCCTGCCTTTTCCAAAAAGCATGGTTGATTCCCCGTTTTGAGTTCGCACGCCCGTAGCGGGGACATTGCAACCCCGTACGATCCCCTGTCCGGCATGACGCGGGCCCGGACGGCCATTCACGATCCAGCGGTGCGTACGATCACTGGAAGGCTGTATGGGTGGCGTGAATTTTCCAAACGGGGGGCGCAACGGCCAGGTTGCGCCACCTTGCTAGAGCTACTTATTCGGCGATGGTCCGGCGCGCACATGGACTCCATGGACTACCGAAACGTGCAATGAGCTAAGACATAACCCATATGCGTTCTTAGCACCGTGGAACTTGAATGAAAGCCGCGCGCAAATCTGCCCGGAAAACCGACCGTCAGAACCGATAGCCGACGCTCAAACCATAGGCGATAGGATCTATGGTCGCGCGACCGACATTCGCGCCATTGACATGTACCGTTCCACGGATGTCCATCCAGCGCAGATCCGCGGTCACTAGCCAGCGGTCCGTCAGCTTGACATCGATACCGCCATGCGCAGCCGCACCCCAGCTGTTTTGGATATGCACGCTGGCGCCGTTCAGCACGCCTTCGCCACGCGTATCGAAGAAGTGGGTGTAGTTGATGCCCGCGCCGATGAACGGCGATACGACGGCGCCTGGCATGAAGTGATAGTTCACGCCGAGCGTGGGCGGCAGGTCCTTGGTAGTGGCGGCTTTCATGCCGTCCAACCGCACCTCGTGCCTGAACGGCACCGCCGCCAGCGCATCCACGCCCCAATGGGGCGTGATCATGTATTCAACGCTGAAGGTGGGTTTGGCATCGTTGCTGGTGGTCGCCTTCAGGCCCGCAAGCGTACCGGTATCGCTCGTGGGATCGACGACATGCGCGCCCACGCGCACAACCCAATCGTCGTCGGCATGGCTTGGCGAAGCCAGAAAAACGGCGGCACAGGCGACCAGTACGGGGATATGGCTTTTCATGGACATCATCCGTTCGTTGATTGACGAACGGATTCTGAAAATCCCGGAGGCTGGCCCGATTGATGCAGATCAATCGCGCTACCGCATGTGTCGTCTTGCCGCAGTGTGCTGATTCCCCTCGCCGGGGATGCATCTGATCGATGCGTTGCCGAGCGCTGGTGACGCCTACGAAACATTGATCGGAGCACCCTTAGACCAAGCCGCACTTGATCGGCGTCAATATCGCCGGCTCCCCGGCCATCGACACTGGGCGTCGCGATGAACCGCCACATGCGGAACCTCGACCGTTTCGGCGATACTCCGGACGGACCTCGCTTACCTAAGGGCATCACGTCATGCATGACATAACGGTTGTCGAGCTGTCACGACTGCAGTTTGCAGCGACCGCGCTCTATCACTTTCTTTTCGTACCGCTAACGCTCGGCCTGTCCTTCCTGCTCGCGGGAATGGAAACGGTTTACGTTATCTCAGGCAGGCCCATTTACAAGCAGATGACCCAGTTCTGGGGAAAGCTGTTCCTGATCAACTTTGCGCTGGGTGTCGCCACGGGCTTGACGATGGAGTTTCAGTTCGGCACCAATTGGTCCTTTTATTCCAGTTTCGTCGGCGACATTTTTGGTGCGCCGCTGGCCATCGAGGGGCTGATGGCATTCTTTCTGGAGTCCACCTTCGTCGGCCTGATGGCATTCGGCTGGGATCGCCTCAAGCCGGGCCAGCACCTTGCGGTAACGTACCTGGTCGCCTTGGGCTCCAATTTGTCGGCACTGTGGATCCTGATTGCCAACGCCTTCATGCAATCGCCGGTGGGCGCAACATTCAACCCCGCCACCATGCGCATGGAGCTTACCGACCTCCCCGCGCTGATTTTCAGCCATGATGCGCAGGCCAAGTTCGTGCATACGTCGATCGCCGGTTATGTGACCGCGGCCGTGTTCGTGGCCGGTGTCAGCGCGTGGTACATGCTCAAGCGCAGGCATCTGGACATGGCGCGGCGCTCCTTCCGCATGGCCGTGCTGTTTGGCCTGCTTGCCACGGCGGGCGTGATCACGCTGGGCGATGCGCTGGGTTTTGTCGGCGCACAGGCGCAACCGACCAAGTTGGCGGCCATGGAAGGGCTGTGGCGAACCGAGCCAGGCCCCATGCCATTCAACCTGATGGCATTTCCCTCGCAGACCGAGCATGTAAACCATGCACAAGTGCAGATTCCGTATGCGCTGTCCATTCTCGTCACGCATTCGCTTACCGGCAGCGTGCCGGGCATCGACGTACTCGAGCAGCGCGCCGAGCAGCGCATTCGCCATGGCATTCCCGCGGTGGAAGCACTTAAGACCTTGTCCCTCCATCCAGGCGATGCGCAGGCAATGGCGACATTCGACGCGCATCGGGACGACCTTGGCTACGGTTTCCTGGTCAAGCGATACGCCGACGATGTCGCCACCGCCACCGATGCGCAAATTGCGCAGGCGGCCAAGGATTCCATTCCAAACGTCGCCACGTTGTTCTGGTCCTTCCGCGCCATGGTGGTGATGGGACTGGGCATGCTCGCGTTCTTCGTGCTGGCCCTGCTTTACACCATGCGCGACACCGTACACGAGCACCGCCGGTTCCTGCAGTTCGCGGTGTGGATGATTCCCGTGCCGTTTCTTGCCTGCGAAGCAGGCTGGCTCGTGGCCGAACTGGGCCGCCAGCCCTGGACGGTCTACGGCGTATTGCCGACGTGGATGTCCGCCTCGACGCACAGTGTCGGCTACATGCTGTTTTCACTGGGCGGATTCGTGACGCTTTACACGCTCTTCATCGTGATCGAGATGTACCTGATGGTCCGCGCGATTCGCATTGGCCCCGTCGAGTCCGAGGAGCCTGCCTCGCCCGCCCTCTCCTCCGTCTATGCCGAGGCCTGATCTCATGGACCTGTATGCAACCCTTCAAATCGTCTGGTGGCTGCTATTGGGCGTGCTGCTGATCGGACTGGCGGTCATGGTCGGCATGGACATGGGCGTGGGGACGATTCTTCGCTACGTCGGCCGCACCGACCTGGAGCGTCGCGTGGCGCTCAACGTGATCGGGCCGCATTGGGATGGCAACCAGGTGTGGTTCATCCTTGGCGGCGGCGCGGTTTTCGCCGCGTTTCCCTTGATTTATGCAACGGCCTTTTCAGGCTTCTACGTCGTGATGCTCTTGCTGCTGTGGAGCATGATCATGCGTCCGCTCGGTTTCGAGTACCGCAGCAAATTGTCCTCCGCGGGCTGGCGAAACGCCTGGGACTGGGCGTTGTTCGTCAGTGGCTTCGTGCCGATGGTGGTGTTTGGCGCGGCGTGCGGCAATCTGTTCCTGGGGGTGCCGTTCCAGTTCGACTGGACGCTTACCTCGACCTACACCGGCAGCTTCATCGCGCTGCTCAACCCTTTCGCGATCCTTTGCGGCTTACTGTCGGCCAGCATGTCGGCGGCGATGGGTGCCATCACCGTGATGAACGGTGCCGAAGGCGTGATGGCCGAACGCGGCAGGACGCTAGCGCGGGTGGCTTGGCTGCTTGGGATGGTCCTGTTCGCGGCGGGCGGTTTCTGGATCGCGCACATCCAGGGTTATGTGCTGCTGGGTTCGCCCGGTGCCGGTGTGCCGCAAACGCCGATGCAGCAACAGGTATCGCTGGTCGATGGGGCATGGCTTGCCCATTTCCGCGACCACGGCGTGCTGTGGCTGGTGCCGGCGACGGGCTTTGCCGGCATGGCGGCAAGTTTGCTCGCCGCCAGCGCACGCCGATCACACCTGGCCTGGTGGCTGGGCGCGCTGGCATGGGCCGGGGTGATCGGAACCCTCGGCACCGCGTTGTTTCCATTTCTTCTGCCAAGCGCAAGCGTGCCGGCACAAAGCCTCACCGTGTGGAACGCCAGCTCCAGCAGACTGACGCTGGCGTGGATGACCGGCTTTGCGCTCGTCTTCGTCCCGCTTGTCATCTGGTACACGAGTTGGGCTTTCTATGTCATGCGGGGAAAGGTCGATCCGCATCACATCGCCAACGATGAGCACGCCTACTGAGAGCCATCGATATGAAAACCTTTTTCCAATTCGTGCTGTTCATGATCATTGCCATCCTGATCATCCTGATGGCGGTGATACTGGGCGATTCAGGAGCCTGGTATTTCGCATGGCTGATTGGTACGGCGATGATCGTGCTCATCTCGGCAGCCGGGGGCGCATTGCTGGACGCGCAGGATCGGCAGGCAAACGGCACTGCCGGGATAAAGCACCGTGACGGTGCCTGAAGCGACCTCCGATGCCGGCGGTGCACGTGCGCAGCGTTGGCTGCGCGCGCACGCGGCACCGGGGCGACGGCTGATCAACATCGGCCTGTGCTTTGGCATCGCCCATGCCGCCGTGGCCTGCCTCATCGCGTGGCTGGTCGCGCAAGCGCTGGCGCGGGTGATCTTTCACCGCGCCGGCTACGGCGACCTTTGGACGGTACTGGCGCTTATCGGCATCTTTGCGCTTCTGCGCGGCGCATTGCTTTACCAACAGCGCCTCTTCAGCGACCGGGCGGCACATGCGGCCATCTGCGCCATGCATCGCCAATTGCGCGAGAGCTTGCGCGCGCTCGGTCCCTCGTGGTGCGCCAGCCAGTCACAGGGCGACCTGATTACGCGCCTCGTCGAGGGCGTGGATACGTTCGCGCCGTTTTATGCCAACTATCTTCCGCAGACCGTCTTCGCCGTCATCGTTCCGCTAGTGGTGGCCATTGCCGTATCGGTGGCCGACCCATGGTCGGCCGTGGCCCTGGCGGCCTGCGCACCGCTTATACCGATCTTCATGATCCTTGCCGGCCGCTCGGCGGCCGATGCCAGCACGCGGCGATGGCTGGTGCTGCGCCGCCTGGGCTCGCAGTTCATGGATGCCATCGCCGGCTTGACGACATTGCTACTATACCGCGCGGGAGACCGGGAACATAAGCGGCTGACCCTGGTCGGCGACGCGTACCGCCGCGAAACCATGGCGGTGCTACGCGTGGCTTTTTTGTCGTCGCTGGTGATGGAATTTTTTGCGGCGGTCAGCATCGCGGTCGTGGCCGTCATGGTGGGCTTCAGGTTGATGGACGGACGGCTGGCCTTCGAAAATGGGCTGTTCGCGCTTTTGCTGGCGCCGGAATTTTTCGCTCCACTGCGTGCCCTGGGCACGCAGCGCCACACCCGCATGGAGGCACTTGCCGCCGCCGACGGGCTTATCGACATCGTCGAACAGGCCAGGGCGCATGCCACGGGCGACACGGCTAGCGCCATGCCCGGCTTCGCCCCGCCGGCCATTCGGCTCCAAAGCGTGCGCGCCGGCTACGAGCGCGACGTGCTCCATGGCATCGACCTGGATATCCCGGCCGGCACGCGCCTGACGGTGGTCGGTGCCAGTGGCGGCGGCAAGAGCACGCTGCTCGCGTTGCTGATGGGCTTCATCGCCGTGCGTGAGGGACGTGTGGAAATAGACGGCCAGCACTTGTCCGCGCTGCGGCTCGATGCATGGCGGCGGCAGATAACCTGGATGCCACAGCGCCCACACGTGTTCCGCGGCAGCTTGCGTGACAATCTGCGTATCGCACGCCCCGATGCGGGCGACGCCGCACTGGCACGCGCCATCCAGCACGCTGCGCTGGACAAAGTCATCGCCCGCCTGCCGCAGGGACTGGATACACCCTTGGGCGAGCGCGGGTACGGCCTTTCCGGCGGCGAAGCGCAGCGACTTGCCCTGGCGCGTGCATGGCTGCGCGATACCCCGATCATGCTGCTGGACGAACCGACACAGCATCTGGATGCAACCACCGCCGGCGCCATCGATGACGCGCTGGACGCGTTATGCGCAGATCGCACCGTAATCCGGATAGCGCATCGCGTCGATACGCTATCGGACGACGAACGGATTGCGGTATTGAACGAAGGACGTATCGTGGAGGTGGGTACCGTTGCCACGCTGCGCCGCCAGGAAGGCGCTTTTTCAGCGCTATTGCGCTTGGGCGCCAGCGCATGAGCCATCCGTTCAAACCCGGCGGGCAGACCACACGCGAGCAATGGCGGCGTTTGGCCGCGCTATGGCTCCCGCAGCGCCGTCGCATGACAGCCGGCTTGCTGCTGGCGCTGATCGCAACGCTCGCGAGCATTGCATTGCTTGGCACGTCGGGCCATTTCATTACCGGCATGGCCATCGCCGGCGCGGGTGGAGCGGCCATCAATTACTACACGCCCGCCGCGCTGGTGCGACTGTTTGCACTGCTTCGCAGCGGGGGCCGCTACGCCGAGCGCATCGTGACGCACGATGCGACACTATCGATCCTGGCGCAGCTTCGCTGCTGGCTCTTCGCGCGCATGCTGCCGCTGGCCCCTGCAGGCCTTCGCGGCATGCGGAGCGCACAATGGATGTCGCGACTTCGCGCCGACGTAGACGCGCTGGAACATACCTACCTCGGACTGCTTCTGCCGACCCTCGTCAGCCTTTTATCCATGGCGGTCGTCGTGGGTGTCATGGCGATGTGGTCGCTCCATGGCGCGTTGGCACTGGCCATCATGCTGGCCGCGATCGGTGTGCCGCTTATTCCATGGCTCAAGCGCCACACGCTTCATGCCGAGCAGTTCGACCGTGACGGCGAGACGCTTCGGGCCGAATGGGCGGACGCGCTTGCTGGCCGCGCGGAGCTGGTGCTGTTCGGCGCGGAAACCGAGGTCGACCACCGGCTGGAAGCCACCGTCATGCGGCGCGAACGCTCGCGGCAAGCCGGCCAGCGTGCGTTGGCGGCCAGCGATGCCGCGCTTGTTGCGGCGACATCGCTGGCGGCGCTGCTTGCGCTCGCCGTTGGAATCGGCGCGTACCGCAGCGGCGCGTTAAGCGGGCCGGGACTGACCTTGCTGGTCATGCTCGCCATGGCTGGTATCGAACTGCTGCTGCCATTACCCGCGGCGTGGCTGAAGCTCGGCTCGATCCGGGCGGCGGCGCGGCGCATTTTCGGACTCGCCGACACCAAGCCGGTTGTAGCGCCACCCATCACCCCGGTCGCGCCGCCAACGGCAAGCGATCTCGATCTGCGGGATGTCTGGATGTACCACGACGATGGCGCGTGCGTGGCATTGCGGGGCATCAACATTCACCTGGCCGCCGGGGCGCGCGTCGCCATCGTAGGCCGCTCCGGCTGCGGGAAAAGCAGCCTCGCGCATGTGCTGGCACGTTTGTACCCATTCCAGGGTGACATCCTCCTTGGCGGCGTGCCGATCGCATCGCTCAACCCCGACGACGTGCGCGCGCGCATCTGCGTGGTGGAGCAATCGCCCTACCTGTTCGATGCGAGCTTGCGCGACAACCTGCGCCTGGCCTGCCCCGACGCGGACGAAACGCGCATGCTGCAAGCCTTGTCCGCCGCGCAACTGGATGGATTCGTCGCGGACCTTCCGCGCGGGCTCGATACGTGGGTGGGGCCCAACGGGGTATGCGTTTCCGGGGGCGAGGCGCGCCGTATCGCCATAGCGCGTGCGTTGCTGACCGATGCGCCCATAGTCATCCTGGACGAGCCCACCGAAGGACTCGATAACGGTACCGTCGCCGCGCTTTATGCCTCACTGGCACACGCAATGAACGGCCGCACAATGGTACTGATGACGCATCGGCTGGAAGCGCTCTCGTCGCTGGTGGACGAGATGATCGTGATGGAATCCGGCCGCATCGTAGACCGGCGGAGCCTTTCCGATACGTGCAGCCAGCAAGATCCCGGTAGCCGCTGTGGCGACGGCGTCCTGCACAAAGATCGCCGCGTCGGGTAAGCACAACCACTTCCCTTCGACGCCAGCGCCACACCCATGCAACATGCCCTACAAAGGACATATGCCACCATGGCCCACCATTTCGACGCCGCCCTGATTGCCCGTTATGATGGTAACGGCCCGCGCTACACCAGTTATCCCACGGCACTCCACTTCGCGCCATCATTTGATGAGGCAGCGCTACGCAAGGCCATTGCGGCCACCAATAACCTGTCGCCACCCAGGCCATTGTCGGCTTACATACACGTACCCTTTTGCCACAGCCCCTGCTTCTACTGCGGCTGCAACCGTGTCATCACCCGCGACGCGAACAAATCTCACCGTTACCTCAGTGTGCTTAGTCAGGAGGTGGCGCGACTCGCGCCGCTCTTCCACCAGGATCGCAGCCTGCACCAACTCCACCTCGGGGGCGGCACGCCCAACAGTCTGGATATCGATCAAATGACGGCGCTGATGGCGGCACTGGAACGCCACTTCCATCTCGCACCGCCTAGTCAGCGCGAGTTCGGCTTCGAAATGGACCCGCGGCATGCCGACGCCGATTATGTAAGTGCGCTGGCTCGACTCGGATTTAATCGTCTGTCGGTAGGCATCCAGGACTTCAGTCCGGCAGTGCAGGCGGCGGTCAACCGCCTGCAGTCGCCCGAACAAACCAGGCGCGTGATCGAAGCGGCACGCACAAACGGCTTTCGCTCAATCAGCGTTGATTTGATGTACGGACTGCCGCGCCAGACGCAGCCCGATTTTGCCCGCACGCTCGATACCGTGCTGAGCCTGGCACCCGATCGCCTGGCTGTCTACGGTTACGCCCACCTGCCTCATTTGTTCAGGGCCCAATCGCACATCAAGGCGGAAGAAACACCGAGCGCCGCCGAACGGCTGGATCTGTTCGGCCAGGCACTGGAGACCCTGACCGGCGCAGGCTACGTATACATCGGCATGGACCACTTCGCACTGCCCGGAGACGACTTGGTTCGCGCCCAGCGCGCAGGCACACTGCAGCGCAATTTCCAGGGCTATTCCACCTTTGGACACTGCGACATCGTAGGCCTGGGCCCCAGTGCGATCAGCCGAATCGGCGACACTTACAGCCAGTCAATCCGCGATCTTGCCGGTTACTCTGCTGCGGTGCTCGGCGGCAACCTGCCGGTCGCGCGCGGTATCGCGCTCACCGCTGACGATCGGCTGCGCCGGGAAGTCATCAACACACTGATGTGCGATGGTGAACTGGACATGCTCGCCTTCAGCGAGAGTCATCACCTCGATTTCCCCAGTTATTTCGGCCAGGAACTGGTGCGCTTGTACCGGCTTGGCGAAGACGGACTGGTGGCGGTCGATGACCGCCGCATTCGCGTGACACCGACGGGACGATTCCTTTTGCGGCAAATCGCGATGAGCTTCGATGCCTATCTGCCCGCCAAACAACATGGCGCGCGCCTGATTTGAAGCCAGGCGCGCGAGGGCCGGCATCGCCGATGCCAAACACCTGTTCAGCCCATAGAAAAACGCCGCCTTGGCAAGCGCGGCGTGCATCGAAAGCCCAAGCCCACTGGCTAAAGATCGAAAAAGACCTCACCCCACGAAGATGGATCAGCCGCCTGCGTTGATCGCTCGCCCGAATACACATAGAACATGCGGTTCTCGGTCTCGCCTTCAGCCGACAGCTCGAACAGTTGCTCGATCGACGCGGCCGATGCGAGCAGATGACCCTGGATCAGATCGCACCTGGCATTGCGAAGCGCGTCATGTTGCGTAGCGCGCTGCACGCCTGCGGCGACAACCGTTATGCCCAGTGCATGCACCATGCCGACGATAGCCTGGACGACGCCCTGATCGCGTGCGTCCGAATCGATTGCACTGACCAGCTCGCGATCGATCTTGAGCGAATCCACGGACAGCCGGCGCACGTAACTAAGTGAAGCAAAGCCGACGCCGAAGTCGGCGATGGCGCAATGGATGCCTAGTTCATGGATAGCCGCCAGTACCGCATCGGCCGCCGCTAAGTCTTCCAGCAGGCAGTTCTCGGTAATTTCCAACTTCAACCAACCTGGTTCCAGCGCCGTCTCAGCGACCATGGAGCGCAGCAAGATAAGAGACGCCCGATCGCACCACTGCCTGGCCGAAGCATTTACCGCGATCGGCACGAGGGGATGACCACAGTTGCGAAGCGACACCAGCTCCCTTGACACTGTTTGCAGCACGAACGCCCCAGCGATGCAATCAGTCCGCTCTCCTCCGCGACGGGAATGAAATCGGCCGGCGAGACCGGGCCAAGCTCAGGGTCGTTCCAGCGGATGAGTGCCTGCGCATACGCCATGCGACCGGTTATCGCATCCACTACCGGCTGGTACACCAGGCTCAAATGCCCGTGTGCAAGCGCACGCGGCAGCCTTTCCATTTGACTTTCGTCAATGCGCGGCACCGCTGACGCGGCGATGCTGTGGGCACGCTGGAGATAGCCGCCACGCTCTGGATACATGCCAGGTCCTTGGCGAGTCAGATCGCCTCTTTAATGCGGATGCCTTTACCATGCCCAAGTTGATCGCAAACACCCATGGCAGGGCCACAGCGCGCCTTATGCGCCTTGCGGCACTCGCGGCCTGGCTATGGGTGACGGGGCTGGCGGCGGCACCATCCGCGCAACTTACGTTCGCCTCGCCCGAAGCGGGGGTCAACGCCTTGATCAGGGCCGCGCAAGACAATGACATCTTGGCGCTGGAAGCCATACTCGGTCCCGACAGCGGCGATGTGATCAGTTCCGGCGATTCGATCGAGGATGCGCACAATCGACGGATTTTCCTGCACATCTATGAAACGTCGCATGCCCTGGTGTTTTCAGATGCAACGCATGGCGTTCTGATCGTTGGCAGGGGAAAGATGCCCATGCCGATCCCGCTGGTCAAGGAGGCTGGCGCTTGGCGCTTTGATACCAAACAGGGCCGCGCGGCCATTCTCCAGCGGCGTATTGAACGCAATGAACGCGATGCCATGCAGGTTTGCCTGGCTATCGTCTACGCGGAGCGCCAGTTCGCCGCGGAGAATCCGGGAAACGGCGGCGCTCCGGTGTATGCGTCACATTTGCGCAGCACCCCGGGACGCCACGATGGGCTTTACTGGCCCACCACGCCGGGCGAGCGCCCCAGTCTGCTGGGCGTGCTGTTGGCTGATGCGGCGGTGCACGATGGCTATGAGGCGCCGGGCGCGTCAACGGCCACGCCGTACCTGGGCTACATCTACCGCATCGTCATGCAACCGCCAGTGGAAAAGCGCGCGCGCTTCGTCGTAATGGCTTATCCGGCGGTCTATAGCGTATCGGGTATCCGCAGTTTCGTTGCCGGCGTCGACGGCGTGGTTTACGGCAAGGACCTGGGTGCCTACACGGCAACCATCGTAGCCACCACCGACGGCTTCCGTCTGGAAGACGGGTGGCAGGTCAGCCAGCCGGTGGATTGAACCAACCCGCGCCGCTTGCCGGCCGCCGCGGGCGGCATCGGCAGCGACGCATTTCATGAGGCATGAGCGACATGGCCACTCCTCTTTCGCCAAGGCAGTTGCAAAAAATCGATGCGTATTGGCGCGCTGCCAATTATCTATCCGTAGGCCAAATTTATCTGCGCGACAATCCGCTTCTGCAGCAGCCGCTGAAACGCGAGCACATCAAGCCACGCCTGCTGGGGCACTGGGGAACGACGCCGGGCTTGAACATGCTGTACGTGCATCTGAACCGGCTGATCAAGCAGCAAGATCTCAATATGATCTTCATCACGGGTCCTGGGCACGGCGGACCGGCGCTCGTCGCGCAAACCTATCTCGAAGGCTCCTACACCGAACGTTATCCCGCGATCGAACGCAACGCCAGCGGCATGCGTCGGCTATTCCGTCAGTTTTCATGGCCATATGGCGTGCCAAGTCATGTGGCACCGGAAACCCCCGGGTCGATCCACGAAGGCGGCGAACTCGGATATTCACTCGCACATGCGTATGGCGCGGCATTCGATAACCCCGACTTGATCGTCGCTTGCGTCGTCGGCGACGGTGAAGCGGAAACGGGCGCACTTGCCACAAGCTGGCATTCGAATAAATTTCTCAACCCCGCGCGCGACGGCGCCGTCTTGCCGATCCTGCATCTGAACGGATTCAAGATCGCCAACCCGACCATTCTTTCGCGCATCAGCCAGGACGAGTTGGCGGACTTGTTTCGCGGCTATGGCTACGAGCCCTATTTCGTCGAGGGCAGCGATCCGGCGATAGTTCACCAAGATCTGGCCGATGCGCTGCAGCGCATCGTCGGGAACATCCAGGCGATCCAACGAGCCGCGCGTGCGAACGGCGCGGCCGCTCCTGTCGTGCGCCCGCGCTGGCCGATGTTGATTTTCCGCACGCCCAAAGGATGGACCGGGCCTAAGGAAGTCGATGGGTTGCCAGTCGAAGGTACCTGGCGAGCGCACCAAGTGCCGCTCGCCCAGTTCGACAAGCCCGGGCATATCGAGCAGCTCGCTGCTTGGATGAAAAGCTACCAGCCACAAGACCTCTTTGACGAAAACGGCCAGCTGCATCACGAGCTCGCCGCACTGGCGCCTACGGGCCATCGTCGCATGGGCGCCAATCCGCATGCCAACGGCGGCGAACTGCTTAAACCCTTGGACATGCCGCACTTTCGCGATCATGCCGTCCGCGTGCGAGAGCCCGGATCGGCCGAAGCGGAATCCACGCGCGTACTCGGCAATTTCCTGCGCGAAGTCATGCGGTTGAACCTGGAAAGTCGAAATTTTCGCCTGTTCGGCCCTGATGAAACGGCGTCGAACCGGCTGGATGCGGTATATGAGGTTTCCGGCAAGGAATGGATGGCGGTCATTGCCCCTGTCGATGATCACCTCAGCGCCGATGGCCGCGTCATGGAAGTCTTGAGCGAGCATCTATGCGAAGGCTGGCTGGAAGGCTACCTGCTCAGCGGCCGCCATGGCCTTTTTTCCTGCTACGAAGCCTTCATCCACATCATCGATTCGATGTTCAACCAGCATGCGAAGTGGCTGAAAGTTGCGCGAGAGATTCCATGGCGGGCACCTATAGCGTCGCTCAACTATCTGCTGACATCGCACGTGTGGCGCCAGGATCACAACGGGTTCTCGCATCAGGACCCGGGCTTTATCGACATTGTGGCGAACAAGAAATCCGAGATCGTTCGCATCTACCTTCCCCCCGATGCAAACTGCCTGCTATCGGTGGCCGACCACTGCCTGCGTAGCCGCAACTACGTGAATTTAATCGTCGCCGGCAAACAGCCGCAATGGCAATGGCTGGATATCGATGCCGCCACCAAGCACTGCGCTGCCGGGGCCGGCATCTGGGATTGGGCCAGCAACGACGATGGTGACCCTGATGTAGTGATGGCCTGCGCCGGCGACGTGCCGACACTCGAGTGCCTGGCTGCGGTGACGCTACTACGCGATTTTCTTCCCGATATCCGAATCCGCGTGGTCAACGTGGTGGACTTGATGGTATTGCAACCCCAATCGGAACATCCGCACGGCTTATCCGATCGCGACTTCGAGTCTTCGTTTACCGCCGACAAGCCGGTGATATTCGCCTTTCATGGCTACCCCTCTCTGATTCACAAACTCATTTATCGCCGCCGCAATCACGATCGCTTCCACGTTCGCGGTTACAAAGACGAAGGAACTACCACAACACCGTTCGACATGGTAGTGCTGAACAACCTCGACCGTTATCAACTTTCGCTCGATGCCATTACAAGCATCCCCCGCTTCAAGGCATATGTCGAACAAGCCGTCGCGCGCTATTGGGCAATCATGGAACGGCACAAACTCTATATCGGCGAGCACGGTCAAGACATGCCCGAAGTGGCTCAATGGCGTTGGACGTCCAGCCGTCGATCGGATCAACTTGCCGCACAAACCTAGTGAGGGCGACGCTAACGACACGCCCGGCACGTGCATGCGGGGCAGCCGCGGCTTTTCGGGCAGCCGCGTTCGGCCTTTTGCATTTTCCCGTACATCGAAATGTTGACCCGCTGATGCAACGGCCGACGGCACGGCCGACACGAAAGCGCGCGGCCGGATCACGCCTTCTTCGGCATGTAAGAAGTGCTCCATCCGTTGGCATTGACCACCTCGCTGTGGAACAGCTGGCCGGACCATAACCTAACTTGCTGCCGCTGTAGAGCCGGCAGTTTGCGCCGGTTCTCCTGGGCTTGTACAGCGTACTCGTAGCGGTCGTCGCATCGTCTACATGGCCGATAGCCTTGACCGTGGGATCGGCATCAAGAATCGACGGCCTTCTTTGTAACGCGACACGAGACCTCCGGTACGAGCTTATAGGCTGAAAATCGCCATATCCGCTCGGCGCCGCACAAGCGCCTATCATTGGCGTAAGCGCCGTTTACAACGACCATAGAGAACTTAACCTCGCGCTTGTCCGATTTGAATCAAGCTGTCACCCACCTATCAGCCGCAAGCTCTCTTCCGTCGTTCACATTTCAAGCACCGCAGCTCCCGACAAGCGCCCGGCGCGAAGATCGTCCAACGCCTGGTTGGCTTGTTCCAACGCATAGGTAGTGACGGCTGTAACGACTCCTTCGCACGTTTTTTCTGCAAAAAAAAGCCGCGCATCGTCACGCGTCAGATTGGCCACCGAAACAAGTTCGCGCTCCTCCCATAACCAGCGATAGGGAAAGGTGGGTATGTCGGACATGTGAATGCCGCCGCACACGACGTGCCCGCCTTTTTTGACGGCGCGCAACGCCTGCGGTACCAATGCGCCGACAGGGGCGAAGATGATCGCCGCATCCAAGGCGGCGGGCGGATTGTCCAGCGACGATCCGGCCCAAGCTACGCCAAGCGAGCGCGCAAAGGCTTGCGCCTGGACATCGCCGGGGCGCGTAAAAGCGTATACGCACCGGCCCTGCCTTAGCGCAACCTGCGCGATGATGTGCGCGGCTGCCCCAAACCCATACAACCCCAGGCGGCGGGCGTTTCCCACCTTTACCAGGCAACGCCAGCCGATCAAGCCGGCGCATAGCAACGGCGCCGTTACGACTGGATCCATATCGCCTTGCAGCGGTATACAGTAATCGGCCCGCGCGAGCATATGGGACGCATATCCACCCGGGCGCGTGTAGCCGGTGAACTCGGGCGTATTGCACAGATTCTCGCGACCGGCGAGGCAATATTCACAATGATGGCACGTACCACCCAGCCAGGGCACGCCCACGCGTGCGCCCGGTTTCGGGTCGATGACGCCCTGGCCAATTGTTTCCACGACGCCCACACATTCATGACCAGGGGTCAGTGGCGTGACGATTTCGGGCAGTTCCGCGTCGATCACGTGCAGGTCCGTACGGCAAACACCGCAGGCTTCGACGCGTATGCGCACCTCGCCGGGCCCGGGCTCCAGGTCGGGTAGTGTTCGCAAGATCAGCGGCTTGCCGACTTTCTCCAACACCATTGCTTGCATGGCTCAGACCTCGTCTCCACCCTGGCCATCATGACCCACATGCGCGCGCCGGCCAGTTGATATGGCTCAACATGGGGCGAAACCGGCCGGAACATCATCACGCTCGCATTGCGTAGATCGTTATCCTTCAACACGAGATCGGGGCTTTATGTTCAAGAGAATTCTTCTTCCGACCGATGGTTCGGAGCTGTCCATGAAGGCGGTGCGACTGGGCGTGGATCTCGCCAAATCCTGTGGAGCCAGCGTTCTGGCTATACACGTTGTGCCCCCGGCACAGACCATCGCCTACGTGGCGGAGATGATCGCGTCGCTGGAATTTGACTATGCCAAAGAAGCGACGCGCCATGCCGAACGCTATCTGGATGTGGTACGTACGATCGCCGATAAGGCGGGCGTTCCCTTCGAGCGGCGGTTGGTATTTGGCTCGCAACCGTATCAGGCCATTTTGGAGACAGCGGCTGAGGCGAAATGCGACCTTATCGCAATGGCGTCGCATGGCTGGGAGGGTGTAGCGCGGCTGCTCATGGGCAGCGAAACGCATAAAGTGATCCTGAAATCGGAGATTCCGATTCTCGTCTGCCGCTAGGGCCGGCGGGCGACTCGCGCAGGCGTCTGCAGCCTCTTTTTTGCAGCTGTCCCAACGATTAACTGGCCCTGAGGTCATGGCCGCCGATGCCGCTCTCCACGTGGCCTGGTGCATGCGGACGTGCCCTCGCCGACCGGCCGTCATCTGGCGGGAACGCCGCTGACGGCGCCGACAGCTCGAACGGGTAGGTCATGGCGCTGACCATGGCGTCGGTCAATAGCCCATACGTATTCGCCCACGTCTCCAGCCATCCGTAGACCGGTGCCGAAAGCCACGCGAAGCAGGCAAAGGGAGCAAAAGGCGCCAGCGAACCTAAAGCCTCAAATGGCGCGCACTGCGTATCGAAATCATAAATGGATGTGCTCATGACCAACCTCTCTGTCGACGTTACACCGTTTCAGCTCGCGGTGAGGCATAGCGCAGCACTTCGGCAGTGTGTGCCGCGAGCATGGCCTCCTCATCGGTCGGAATGACAAATACATGTTTTTGACTGCGCTGAGTACTGATAAGCACGTTGTGGCTGGCGTTGGCTTCGACGTCGTACTCCACCCCCAGCCAGGCGAGCTTTTCGCACACGGCAGCACGTACCGGGGCGGAATGTTCGCCTATGCCAGCGGAGAACACCAAGGCATCCATGCCACCCATGCTCGCCGTCAGTGCGCCGATTTCGCGCACCACGTGAAATACGAAAAGATCGACGGCGTCCCTGGCGTGTCGATCGCTGCTGGCCAACAGGGTACGCATATCGCTGCTGATGCCTGAGATGCCAAGCAGGCCACTTTCGTGATAGAGCAGATGCTCCACCTCGCCGACGGAAAGGCCCTGCGCTTGCTGCAGGTACAACACCGCTCCCGGATCGAGGCTGCCGCAACGGGTTCCCATTACCAAACCATCCAGCGCCGTAAAACCCATTGTGGTGTCGGTACTCCGTCCATCGCGAATGGCGCACAGGCTTGCGCCATTGCCAAGATGCGCCACGATCACGCGCCCCCTGGCCAATGCCGGCGAAAGCTCTGTGAGCTGACCGAGGATGTATTCGTATGAAAGGCCATGGAACCCGTACCGCCGCATACCCTGCGCCTCATAGCGGCGCGGCAGCGCCATGCGCGCGGCGACCGGCAGCATGCCGTGATGAAAAGACGTGTCGAAACAGGCAACTTGAGGCAGCTCCGGAAGCAAAGCGCCCATTGCCTGGATGGCGGCGATATTGTGCGGCTGGTGTAAGGGTGCGAGCGGCACCAGCGCCTGGAGCTTGCTCAGTATGGCTGCATCGACCAGCACCGGATGGATGAACTCGCGCCCGCCATGAACCACCCGATGCCCTACTGCGATCAGAGTCTCATCGCCCAGGTGCGATGTTACCCATGCAAGCAGCGGCTTGAGCAGCTGCTCATGATCAAGCTTGGCCGTTGCCGGCCAGCGATATTCGCCTAGCACGGCCCCATCCGATCCGAGGGCGAAAAAGCGTGGAGCGATACCAATATCTTCGATGCCCCCGTGCGCTAGCGGCTTTTGGCAACACCGCCCCTGCTCGTAGAGTCCAAATTTGATACTTGATGAACCTGCATTGATGGTCAGCAACGCATTGGGCATACCTTAAGACTCCACGACAGCAGCTGGCCGCGCCTGTCCCGCCAGCAGAATCAGTGCGGTGATGGCGCAGGAGGTTACGCGCGCGCGCGACGTATCGGCGCGGCTGGTCAAGATGATCGGCACCCGTGCGCCCATCACGATGCCAGCCGCTTCGGCGCCGGCAAGAAACGTCAGTTGCTTGGCCAGCATGTTGCCCGATTCCAGATCCGGCACCACGAGAATGTCGGCCGCGCCGGCGACGGCCGAGTCGATCCCTTTTTCGTTCGCTGCGAGCTTGCTGACCGCGTTATCGAAAGCCAGGGGGCCATCGACCACGCCGCCTTCGATTTGTCCACGCGACGCCATTTTGCACAGCGCCGCAGAGTCGGCCGTCGAAGGAATCGCCGGATTCACTGTTTCAACCGCCGACAACACCGCTACTTTTGGCGCACCGATGTCCAGCATGTACGCCAAATCGATGGCATTCTGGATAATGTCGCGTTTCTCGGCGAGCGTCGGTGCAATGTGAATGGCCGCGTCGGTAACCAGCAGCAGGCGCTCATAGCTCGGCACGTCCATCAGATACACATGGCTCAGCCGGCGTCCGGTGTGCAAACCCGGCTCCGCCACCACGGCGTGCATCAGCTCGTCCGTGTGCAGTGGGCCTTTCATCAGTACCTTGGCCTCGCCGCTTGTCACTAGTGCCACGGCGCGCTGGGCTGCCGCATGGCTGTGCGCCGCGTCGACCATGCGATACGCCGATATGTCCACGCCGGCTTGTCCAGCCACCCTTCTGATCTTTTCTGCCGGCCCCACCAAAATGGGCTCAATCCATCCGGCGGCAGCGGCTTCTTTTACCGCCACGATCGAACTCTCATCGCACGGATGGACGACGGCGACTGTAATCGATGAATCGCCCGCAACGCGGGAAAGCATGGCCCTGAACCGCCGGTGGTCAGCGATCTGCACGTCTGGCAGATCCACGTGGGGGCAACGTATTTTCTTTAGCGGCACCTGGACCTCGGCCTTGCCAAGAATCACGTCCACGCCATACTGATTGCGTACGCAGCAATGAAATACAATGCGGTGCCGCAGTGCATCCTTTTCCACCGCGGTGACATTCACATCGATCGTATCGCCCACGCCGATCGGCGCATAAAAGCGCAGGTCCTGGGCAAGATGAATGGTGCCGGGGCCAGGCAGCTGCATGCCGAGTACGGCCGATATCAGCGAACCGCCCCACATGCCATGTGCGACCAGGTGATGCAACATGCCGGTCCCGGCGTAGTCAGCATCCATCTCCACCGGGCTCATGTCGCCGGATACGGCGGAAAACAGCTCAATGTCGCGCTGGGTCAGCGTGCGCGTGATGCGAGCGCTATCGCCCAACGAAATTTCGTCGAACGTGCGATTCTCGATGCAGGTAGCGGTTACCAAGGCGGATACGGCATTCATTGCGCAGCCTCAATACATATGCTGGCCGCCGTTCATGGCGACATTGCTACCGGTCATGAAGGCTGCGCCATCGCTGCAGATGAACCCTACCAGGGCGGCAATTTCCTCCGGCTTTCCCAGCCTTCCGACAGGTATCAGGGGAATCACCTTTGCGTCGAGCACTTCCTTAGGTACAGCCTGGACCATGTGCGTGGCGGTATAGCCTGGCGACACCGTGTTCACGGTAACGCCGTGCCGCGCCACCTCCAGCGCCAGCGATTCGGTAAACCCGTGAATGCCCGCCTTCGTCGCCGCATAATTGCATTGCCCGAACTGGCCCTTGGTACCGTTGATCGACCCGATATTGACGATGCGTCCCCAGCCTCGATCGACCATGCCGGCGCAGAACTGCCGGGTAACATTGAACATGGAATCGAGATTGGTGTGCATCACGGCTTCCCAATCGTCGCGGCTCATTTTCACGAAGCGCCCGTCACGGGTGATTCCTGCGTTGTTAATCAGGATATCGACCTTGTAGCCATCCCTGGCAACGGCATCCGCCAGCTGCTGGCACGAGGTGTAGTCGGCCACGTCTACAGCATATGTTTTGTATGTGTAACCCTCCGCCGCCTGGTGCTCGATCCAGGCGGCGACGTGGTCATTGTGGGGGGAATGCGTAACCAGCACGGTATGTCCCGCATCGTGCAGTACCTTCGCGATCGCCTCGCCAATACCGCCCATGCCTCCGGTTACCAGCGCGACATGCTTAGTGGTCACGGCTCGCTCCTGCAGCGGCTGCTCCGCTGAACAATTTGAAGAAGTCGCTCACCATGGCTTCGTACGGCTTGGCGCCGTGCGCGCCGCCCATGGCCTTGGCCGTCTCGCGCTGCCAGATCAGAAATGCATCCTGAAGGCCGGTCAGAAACTTCGTCTGGTTCACCACCGCCGCCTGCGCGACCGATTGGGCGTCGCCCACGCGTTCCTGCATCAGGCGCAGGAACGTTTCGCCGGGGATGGCGGTCAGCGATTGCCAGTCCTCGCCCACCGAGAGCTTGTCGATTTCCTGCTGCGACTCGGCAATGCTTTCGCCTACGGCATGATCAAAGGTATCGAGCCAGCGCTGGCCGCACTCCTTGAGCAGCTTGTTGGTGCGAAGGGCAAATTGCAGGTTGGCTTTGTACAGTTCGAACGGGATGTCGGCTTGAGTGCTCATCGTATATTCCTCATCGGTTTTCGCGTCCCTATGCATGGCCGTCGCGCCATCGTCCGGCGTAACGAGGAGGCCTGGCGCCGCCATGCGCAGGCCGCAATTACTTCTCCATCACATAACGCCCCGGCGCGGGCAACAGGCTCTCTTCATTGCTTCCGGGCAGGCCCATGGATGGCGGCGGCCCGGGCTCGCCCGAGCGTGCGCCCAGCCAGTCGGTCCAGGCTGGCCACCAGGAACCGTCCTGAACCTTGGTCTGGGACAGCCATGCCGAGGACGTCAACGTAGTCGCCTGGGCAGGGCGTGTCAGCGCGCGATAGCGACGGCCCGGATGCCCCGGCTCGCTGACGATGCCTGCGTTGTGGCCCCCGCTGGTCAGTACAAAGGTCACCTCATCGGTGAATAGGTGATGCACTTTGTAGACCGAATGCCATGGTGCTACGTGGTCCGTCTCGGTCGCGACGCAAAACAACGGCGCGGCGATGGCTTTCAGTTCCACCGGCTTGCCATCGACCTGATAGCGCCCTTCGCTAAGGTCGTTGCCCAGATAAAGGCGTCGCAGGTATTGCGAATGCATGGCTGCCGGCATGCGCGTGGTATCGGCATTCCATGCCATCAGGTCGCTCGGTTCGTTCCGCTGCCCAAGCAGGTATTCGTTGACCATGCGAGACCACAATAGATCGTATGAGCGCAGCATCTGAAATGCGCCGGCCATCTGCCCCGCGGAGAGATAACCGGCCTGCCCCATCTGATCCTCGAGCAGTGATACTTCGCTGTCATCAATGAACAACGCCAGCTCGCCGGGCTCGGTGAAATCGGTTTGCGCAGCCAAAAGGGTTAGCGATGCCAGTCGCTTGTCGCCCTCGCGCGCCATGGCGGCCGCAGCAATCGACAACAACGTGCCGCCTAGGCAATATCCAACGGCATGCACACGGTGGTTGCGCTCAATGTCACTTATCGTATCCAGCGAGGCACAGATTCCAAGGTTGAGGTAATCATCCATGGAAAGGTGTGCATCCGCACGGCCTGGGTTTTTCCACGAGATGCAGAACACCGTATAACCCTTGCCAACCAAATAGCGAATCAGCGAATTGTCGGGTGAAAGATCCAGGATGTAGTACTTCATGATCCAGGCCGGCACGATCAGCACGGGCTCGGGCCGAACCACGTCCGTAGCGGGTGCATACTGTATGAGTTCGATCAGGTCATTATTCATGACCACCCGGCCAGGCGTCACCGCAAGGTCGCGACCGACTACGAATGCACCATCCATGAAGCTACTGGATCCACACATATAACGCACAACATCATTCATCCAATTCTGCACCCCTCGCATCAGATTGCGACCACCCTCCTCACGAGTGCGTTTGAGCACGACCGGATTGGATGCAAAGAAGTTACCCGGCGACAAAATGTCCAGCCATTGCCGTGTCACGAAATCCATCACGGCCTGGTGATGACCGGAAACACCATGCACATCCGTCATCGCCGCGTGCCACCACTGCTGTTGAAGTAGAAAAGCCTGATGGAACGCATTAAATGGCCACTGGCGCCATTGGGCATCGCTAAAACGCCGGTCGGTCGCCGGCGGCACGATGCATAGCGACGATTCACTCGCCTCGTTCTGCGCACAACTGATCAGGTAGCCATGAAACTGGCGCGCCTGCTCCAGCGCCAGTTGCATGAGATCCAACCGCTTGCCGGGCGACCGCAGCACATGCATCAACCAGTCTGCAAAGGCCAGATATAGCGATTCCATCGACACCGATGCCGTCCATCGCGCCTGCAACGCGTGCACAGGCGGATCCAAACTCGATGCTGCAGGGACATAGAGGTGGTTCACGGTGCGGTTCCTCACTGTATAGATACAGTGCCATTGCGCCAGATGCGAACGGTTGACCTAGGTCAACCCCGGCTAACGGAGCCGGTTACCGTGCTCAACCACGGAAGATATCGAACGGCTCGACCCGCAATACCTTGCGTATACTTATGTAACTAGACACCGCTGCGATCAGCACGACCATGCCCAGCGCCAAAGCCAGATTGGTCATGGTCACCAATGCGGCATAGTCGGGCAGGCGGGCCTTGGCCAGGCCGATCATCGTCGTGCAAAGGCCGATGCCCAGGCCATAGCCGGTCAAGCTGGTGAAGGTGACCTGGAACAGGATCATGTAAGTCAGCTCGTAGCCCTTGGCACCAATAGCCTTTAGGGCACCGAACTTGTCCAGATTCTCTAGCACGAAGGTGTAAAACGTTTGTGCAGAAATCGACAAGCCTACGATAAAACTGATGATCGTCATCAACATGATGTTGGTACCGATGCCGGTCTGGTACTTATAGAAGTCGGCGATGCGATCGTCGAACTCGCCCTTGGTCAAGGCCAGATAGCCCAGCCTCGCCACCTCCTTCTTGATCGAAGGTATGGCATTGGGGCTCTTCGGTTCGAGCAAAATGTATGAAATGGTGAAGCGAGTATTGGGGATGTATTCGATAGCACGGCTATAGGTTGTGTACAAGGTCGGCACGCCGAACAAACTGAAGGCGTTCACTTTGGCTACGCCAACGACCAAGCCACGGTTGTCGTTGAGTTCAAAATCCTGACCGATATCCGGTTTGCCAAGCTTGCCGTATTCGGCGTCGTCCACCACGATGAATGCGTTTTCGGCGTAAATGTCCTGAATATTGCCTTTTTCAAGCTTGGGTCTGCCGACCAGGCTTGTGTCGTCCAGCCCCATCACCGTGACGGCCTGATAAGTACCGTCGTGCAACTTGACAAGCGCACCGCCGGAATAAAGCGGCACGGCGTAGTCGACGCCATCGATGCTGCGCACGGCGTCGAGCAGGTAATCGGGCATGGGGATGCTGTTGGCTACGGTCTGCACCGCCGGATCCATGATCCACACCGACGCGCCGACATTGGTCACTGTAGATGCCGAACGCGCCAATATGCCGGCAAACAGCGACGTCATCATCACCATCAGAAATACCGCGAATGTGATGCCGAGCAGTAACGCCGAAAACTTGCCGCGGTCGTTGACCAGCAACTTGTAAGCGAGCTTGAAAATGCCCAAGTAATTCATGGCTGCGCGCCGGTGGCGATAGTGGCCCGTGCCGTTGGCATCGATGACTCGCCCACCCCTTCCCACCAGCCACCGCCGAGCGCGACATACAGCGCGACAGTATCCTGATACCGCTGCGCCAGAGATTGCACAAACGCCAGCTTGCTCTGCCGGTATTGCGCATCGGCGACCAGTACATCGACATAACTGACTAGACCGGCCGCGTAATTGGCCTGGATCAAATGCAAGGCCTGTTCAGCGTCGCGCGCCGCCTCGTCGTTGGCTTGCAGTGACTCGGCGTCGTGCTGCAAGGCTTTAAGCACGTCGGCAACTTGTTCAAAGGCGCTGATAACCGTACTACGGTAGTCCTCAGCCGATTTTTGATAGGCATCGATAGCCGCCCTCCGGCCGTACCAGCGCGCACCGCCCTGGAATATGGGCGCGGAGACATCCACCCCGGCATTCCAGAATCGACTTTCTGCGCTGCCAAGCACGCCCGTTTCGTTGGCTTCCGAGCCATCGTTTCCGCTCAATACGATGCTTGGAAACATGGCAGCAGTCGCCACGCCGATCTGCGCGCTCGCCTGGTGCAGCTGGGCTTCGGCGACCAAAATATCCGGTCGCTGGCGCACCAGTTGGGACGGCAGACTGAGTGGCAGTGCCGCGGGCAAGTGCAGATCCTCGAACCGTATCGCGGGTATTTGCGATGCCGCCGAACTCTGGCCCAGCAACGCGTGCAATAGATGATCAGCCTGGTCGCGCTTTAATTGGAGTGCGGCCAACTGGGCAAAGCTCGAAGCGCGCGCGCTGCGCAGGCTAAGCAAGTCGCTATACCCTTCAGCACCGGTTCGTATGCGGGTCTCGACCAGGTCCAGCTGCTGACTCTGGGCGGATATCAACTCCCGGATCACCTCGATTTCATCCGCATAGGCCTGGCGCGCAAAAGCAGTGTTCACGACATTGCCGGCCAGGGAAAGATAGGTAGCTCCCAGCATGTAGCGCTGCTCGTCGACCTGCGCGTGCAATCCCTCGACCGCCCGGCGTTCCCCGCCAAACAGATCCAGGGCATAGCTGACCGTCGCGCTTAAGGTGAACAGATTGAAGATACCGCCGACCCCGCGCGGGCCGAGCGGATAGGGAGACACGCGTTGACGCGCCGCATCGGCGCCGACGGCTATTTGGGGGAAAAACACGCCCTGTCCCGCACGCAGATTATCCTGGCTCTCGCGCAGACTCGCCTGCGCCGACTGTACGCTAGGGTTGCCCGCAATGGCGGCAAGCACGAGTCGATCGAGCTCGGGCGAGCGAAACAAGTGCCACCAATCGGCAGGCAAGGTTTGCGCCGGTTGAAAATGTTGCACCTGACCTAGCGCGATGGCGTATCCAGGCGACTGGTCTTTCGGAAGGTAGCGCGCGTCGGTCGGTGCGGATGGCCGCTTGAAGTCAGGACCTGCGGCGCAAGCGCCCAGGAGCAGTATCATCGCCGCCACCGCGAAGCTATTTTTCAGCCACATAGACATCCACCAGTTGCCCTGGGTAGATAGCCACGTCTGCCGGCTTCTTGAACCGGAAGATAATAGGGAGCACGCGCAAGTCCACACGCTCGAGCCGCTGGTCGGAAAGCTCGATCTTCGGTGTAACGTAGGGTTGGATGCGCACCACCTCCAACGGGAGCGTCAAACCGGTGCCGCGAATCGACATCTGCGCCTTCATCTTTGTCAACACCGGTAGGCGGTTGACCAGAATTTCATCGACGAAACAGCGAACCGACAGGTAGTCCTGGGAACCGCCCATGACCAGGATTGGGTCGTAGCCCTGGGTATACGCGTCATAAGCGCCCTGCGCCGATACGTAACTGCCCAATGCCGTATTCATGGCCAGCACGACGCCATCGGACGGCGCGCGGATCGTATACTTCTCCAAAAGCGCAGTGGATGCCAGGTATGCTTGCTCGAGCGCGTTGTATTGCATTTGCTGATTGCGAATGTCGTAGCTCCAGGCGCCGGCCTTGGTCAGCTCATATTGCCGGCGCGCGACGGCCAAATTGGCTTTGGCGACTGCCAAGGCGTCTTCGTCGTTATCCAGCGTATCTTTGCTGACGGAGCGCGGATCGATCGCAAAAGAACGACGCTGCTTATCATAGGTATCGCTGGCAGTTTTTTGATTGGCTTGCGCCATCGTCACCTGCGCGGCGGCGACGCTCAGGGTTTCCTTGCGCGGCTGCGCCTGCAGTTCCTGCAGGCTGGACAGGGCGGCTTCGGCTTGATGCTTTTGCTGTTGAGCCAGTGCAATCTGCACCGAGTTGTCGATGATCAGGAGAGGCTGGCCGGCTTTCACGCGATCGCCCTCGCGCACCATGATCTGCACGATGCGACCGGACACATCCGGATAAATGTTGACGTTTTCGCCGCTTCCCTGATAGCTCTCCACGATGCCGTTGGCGTAGATACCGTGCGCGTAGGGGCTGGTGGCCGGACTGAATACCGGCGGCTCCGCAACAGCTTCCCGTCCGTAGTAATAAGCGCTGCCGGCAGCCAGCAACACTCCGAACGCGGCCAAAATGAAGACAATGCGATTCCTCATAGATTTTTGCCTGTATCTGGCGTAATGCGCCCGTCCTCCATGTGCACGACGCGATCGGCGTACTCGATGATGCGCGCGTCATGAGTGACGATCAGTACGCAGCGTGTAGGATTGAGCACATGCTCGCGCACGAACTGCATGACCATTCGCCCGGTATCGCCGTCCAGCGAGGCGGTCGGCTCGTCCAAAATAAGCAGTTGCGGGTCCCCCACCAATGCACGCGCAATGGCAACGCGCTGCTGTTCGCCACCGCTCAACTTAACGGGCGGAAGCTGAGCCCTCTCCTTCAGACCTACGACAGCAAGCATCTGCGTCCCCTTCGCAAGAGAGGCATCCCAATCCTCCTTGCGCAAAATCAGGGGGATCGCCACGTTTTCCGCTGTGGTCAGCTTGGGAAACAGGTGAAAATCCTGAAACACAAAACCAATGGTCTTGAGCCGGAATTCAGCCAGTTCGTCGGCCGACAGGTGCCAAAGGTCGGCGCCTTTGACGACTACCGTTCCCGATGTCGGCCGGAGAATGCCTGAGATCATGCTCAGCAACGTGGTCTTGCCGCTTCCCGAAGGACCCACGATAAAGAGCATTTCGCCAAACCGCGCTTCAAAGCTTGCCTGGCGCACCGCCTGCGTCGCGGCAGCTCCTTCCCCGAAGGATTTGCATAGGCCAGTCGCTTGTATCGCAGCATTTTCCATGGGCCGAATCTAGCGGTGGGTCATGTGGCTGGATTTGAGCCAAATCAAGTGAATATGCGATTTAAATCCTCCTGGGCATCACGTCCTTGCTGCAACCGGTCCGGTACAGGCGTATCCTAGGCAAACGGTGTACTCGGTCCTGCTGGGAGCTTTAGGGAGCACTGGCTTTAGATGATCGTCACATCAGGCAACACGTCGGCACCCGTCTCGTCCATGCACTTGCTGGTAGTCGACGACGATGTTGAAATCACTCAAATTTTCAGCCGTTATTTCGGCTCGCACGGCTTTCGCGTCAGCACGGCAGGGGACGGTGTGCAGATGCGCAGGATTCTCGATGCGGAACCTGTCGACCTCGTGGTGCTTGATCTTGGCCTACCTGGCGAAGATGGACTGAGCCTTACCCGCCATCTGCGCGAACATTGGAACGGCCCGGTCATCATCGTGACGGGACGAGGCGAGTCCGTCGATCGCGTAGTGGGCCTGGAGCTTGGCGCGGACGATTACGTAACCAAGCCCTTCGATTTGCGCGAACTGCTCGCGCGCGTGCGCAGCGTGCTAAGGCGCGCTTCTGCGCCGTCAAAAGCAGCCCCCAGGCTTACCGAGCATGATCGATACGCATTCGATGGCTACGTGCTGGATTCGCATTCGCACAACGTCGTGGGACCGGAAGGCAAGCCGCTGGCCCTCACCAGCGGTGAATTCGCCCTGCTGCGAATCTTTGTGGAACATGCCAATCAGGTACTTTCCCGCGATCAGCTAATGACGCACATCCATGGACGCGATGCGGGCCCCTACGACCGCGCGATCGACGTGCAAATCGGCCGCCTGCGCCGCAAGATCGAAGCCGACCCCGCCGACCCGCAGCGCATCAAATCGATTCGCGGCGCGGGTTACCTGTTTTCTCCTGCCGTGCGCAAAATCTGAGCGCCGGCATGTTCAGCAGACAAGCGCCCGACGCCAGCTTGTTCCAGTCGCTGTTCGAAACAGCCCCGGATGCGATGATCGTCGTCGACCTGCACGGCACCATCGTCCTGGCCAATGCGCATGCCGAGCGCCTGTTTGGCTATGAAGGAGGCAAGCTCGCCGGCCTGAAGGTCGAAGCGTTGTTACCGGCCGCCATCCGGGAAGCGCATATAGCGCACCGTACCCACTACATGTCCAATCCACGCGTGCGGCCGATGGGCGCCGGTTATGAATTGACGGGTATCCGCGCCGATGGGCAGTCGTTTCCGGTTGAAATCGGCCTGAGCCCTGTCGTCGCGTCCGTGGGGACGTTGTTTGCGGCATCGATCCGTGACATTTCCGAGACCCAGCGGGCCAGGCAAGCCTTGCAGCGCGCGCGTTTCGATGCAGCGGTCGCGCAGGTGAGCCGAAGCCTGCTTGAAGCGGCGCACCATGAAAAGGCCATCATCGAGGTGCCTGGCCTGGTGACGGACACCCTGCAGATTCCCGCCGCGGCAATCATGCTGGCCGACACCCACCGCGCCCGCCTGCATATACCTGCATCCATCGGGCTTTCGGAGTCTGCGCTGGCGGCACTGTCCAATGAACCGACCCTGCAGGCCATTGCCCACGATGCAACGTTGACCGGCGATGCCCAATCGCTCGAACAAATGGCGGCGATGGAGAGTCTGCAACAGCATTGCCCGGCATTGTCGGAGGTATTTCTTGACGCTGCCGTGGTGCCATTGCCCGACCGTCGCGGCCCGACGGGCCTGTTGCTGGCATTCGCACAGCAAAAAAGCTACTTCGATCGCGACCGCCTCTATTTTCTCCAGTCGATCGCCAACATCCTTGCGGCGGCGGTGCAGCGCGGCCGCAGCGAAGAACAACTAGCGCATTCCCAGCGCCTGGATGCCCTCGGCCAGCTGACGGGCGGCATCGCGCACGATTTCAATAATCTTCTCACGGTGATCTCCGGCAACCTGCAGTTACTGGAAATCGACGTGCCGGAAGACCCCGCCACGCGTGAAACGCTGGAGAGCGCGTCGCGCGCGGTCGAGCGTGGCGCCGCCCTGACGCGCAAGCTGCTGGCTTTTTCACGCCGCCAGCACTTGCTTCCACGTGTCGTTCGCACGCTGCAATTGCTGGCCGATGTCAGCGACATGTTGCGGCGCACGCTCGGCGAGCAAGTCACCATCGCCGCCGAGTGCGCAAGCACCATTCCCCCGGTCTACGCCGATCCGGGCGAGCTGGAAGCCGCCTTGATCAATCTCGCGCTCAACGCGCGCGACGCCATGCCGCGCGGCGGGCGTCTCGCCATTACGGCACGCGCCTACCGCGCTTCCGGCGGCGACGGCGAAACGCGCCTTGCGCCGGGCGATTACGTCATGTTTGCGGTATCGGACACTGGCGTGGGGATGTCCGCCGACGTGCTGGCGCACGCGCTGGATCCGTTTTTCACCACCAAGGAGGCCGGCAAGGGCAGCGGGCTTGGCCTCAGCATGGTTTATGGTTTCGTGAAGCAATCGGGCGGCCATCTGAACATCGAAAGCCAACCCGGCCGCGGTACCCGGGTGGAACTTTACCTGCCGGTCGCCGTCACCGGTGCCACGGAAGAGACGCCGCTTACGGTGTCGCGCCGCGGCCATGAAACCGTGCTGGTGGTCGAAGACGAACATGAAGTGCGACGCGTTGCAACGACCTTTTTGCGCTCACTCGGCTACGTCACCTACGAGGCCAGCAACGCCCACCAGGCGCTGGAACAGCTGGCGGCACACCCGGATATCGACCTGCTGTTTTCCGACGTGGTGCTCGGAGGCAACATGACCGGCTTCGAACTTGCGGCCAAGGCGCGCGAGAAGTACCCCCACCTGCCGGTTCTTTTCACATCCGGCTACGAATACGCGTCGATGGATATCGACTCGCACTCCTTCGGCTCATTCGAGCTGCTGCGCAAGCCCTATCGCCGGGAACAGCTTGGCGTCGCCCTGCGCCGCGTGCTTGACCGCGAAGCGTCCGCCTGACCGCTCAGTTCACGGCCGCGCTCGCGCCCGCCATGCCACGAAGGCCATCCAGGTTCAGCACGCGAACTTCGCGGCGCTGCACATCGATGTAGTTGAGTCCGTGCAAACGAGACAGCGCGCGGCTTACGGTTTCATGCTTGAGCGCCAGGAAGCTCGCCATGTCCATGCGGCTCATGCGCAGAATGAAATGCCGCGCACTGTACCCGAGCCGCGCATAACGAGCGGCCACATCCAGCAAGAAGGCGGCCACCCGGCGCTCGGCCGCGAGCGTGCCCAGCATCAGCATCCACGAGCGATCGCCGCGTATTTCCGCCGCAAGAGCCAAAGTGATGTGTGCCTGCAGGTCGGGCACGTGCAGGCAGGCGCGTAGCACCGCCGGGTAAGGAAGCTCCCATACTTCACTGTCTTCCAGGGCGATCGCATCGCTTGAGTAGGCTTTCAACCCAATCGATTCCATCCCGATCAGCTCGCCACGCATGCGAAAGCCGGTCACCTGCTCGCGGCCATCGTCGGCCAATTCGCAGACTTTGTAGGAACCGGCGTGCACCAGATAAATCGCCTGGAAGGGTTGGCCGGCGTGATAGACGCCCTGGCCAGCACCATGTTTGCAGCGCCGGACCGGTACATGTTCACGAATGGCTTCGATGTCGATAGCCATATCACCGGAATGGTCAGCCAAGGCCAGTGATGCGTACGGTTTGCCGACTGGTGCGGCGTGAAAGTCCGATGCGAGCGCTGTCATGACACTTACCCCCGAGCTGTGATCCGTTGTCGCCACGCGATCGACTCTAGGCTCGGCAAGTAACGACAGTAGTTCACCCCGGCAACGGTTTGTAACGTTTTGTAACAAGGTCTCGACAGGCCCTTTTGACAATCAGTGCGCCAACAACACCGGCAGCGCCGCGTTTTCCAGCACATGGCGCGTCGTTCCGCCCAGCAGCAGCTCGGTAATGCGCGAATGGCCCCATGCTCCCATCACCAGCAAATCGGCGTGCACGCCATGCACCTTGTCCAATAACGCGTCCCCCACTTGATTGTTGGCCGGAAATTGCTGCACAGCGTGCAGCGTGACGCCCTGTCGCGTCAACCAGTCGCGTACGGGCAATGGCGGCGGTGAGAAGCCCGCGACGCCTTCATCGGTGCCATCGACGAAATAGACCATTTCCGCTTCGCGCAGGAATGGCAATGCGGCGCGCAACGCACGCATGGATTCAGGGGTGTTGTTCCAGGCGACGAGAATCTTTGTGGCGCGGAAATCCTTATCCCAGGCCGATGGCACCAGCAGCATGGGCGAGGACGATGCAAGCAGCACCCGGGTTACATAATTCAGGCTGGCTGGATAGGGATCCTTTTGATCGGGCAGATGGCTGACAGTGATATCGGCCATGCACGAGCGCCTCGCCAGGAGGGGAACATAGATGCCGCGGATCACCTCCCATGCACCCCTGACACCGCGCTTGCGGCACAGCTCGCCCCACCAGGCATCGCGTGCCCTTGCCTCCCGTTCTTCCATGGCGAGCATTTCCACGGCATCGGGAAGTGCGAGCGCCGACGGAAAGACATCGACGACGTGCAGACCCGTGGCAAAGCCGTTATGGCGGCTAGCGACGTCCAGGCCAACCCGTACTGCTGGATTGTCGTCGCGCATATCGTCGACGTTGACAAGGATATCGAGCATGGCGGCCTGCCTCGGTGTTGGCGAGGCTCCACTATTTCCCGGCTCTGTGTGACGCGCGTTGACCTGAATCAACCACGGTGAACTCCGCTTTGCCGCCGCTTAAGGGCCGCCTCGCGTTCTATTGATCACGGTCAAGTTCTGACGCTCGTCTGGGCGCTAAAAAACATACGCCATGCCCGTCATGCCGAACTTTTCGAAACCCATGCGAGGTTATCGCCATGTCCTCCAGCGCCAAACAACCATCGACCACCTCCGGCAGCACCAAGAACCCGATCCCGCCGGTCATCCAGGGCGATCATTGGATCGAGCCGCTGCGCGACGGAACGCATGTATTGATCCGACCCTTGCGTGCGGAAGATCGCGAGATTGAAACAAGATTCATCAACCGGCTTTCGCCGGAATCCAGGCGCCTACGCTTCCTTTGCAACTTCAAGGAGCCCAGTAAGCAGCTAATTGATCAGCTCATGCACGTCGACTACGTCCATGACATGGCCTTTGTGGCGCTCGCCCACGACAACGGGGAGCTTCGCGAAGTGGGCGTGAGCCGTTATGCCGCCACCGCCGACGGCGACCAATGCGAATGTGCGGTCACCGTCGCGGACGACTGGCGCAAGCGCGGCCTGGCCGTGTTGCTTATGAAGCATCTGATCGCCATCGCCCGCGAGAATAAATTCAAGCGCATGTTTTCCATCGACGATGTCAACAATGAAGCCATGCGTGAGTTGGCCACCTATCTTGGATTCAAGCACGAATCCCATCCGGAAGACCCCAAGTCGGCCATCTATTCGCTGGCATTATGACAATTACTTGCTTGTGTCTGGGAGGTATGAGCCATGCTTGCACATGAATTACGCGGTAAATCGATCGCCCGCACGCACGCGGCCGACGCCAAGGCCAGGATGGCGGAACCGCAGATGCACGACATCCTGGCCTTGGCGACATCGACCGGGCCCTGGAGCGCATCGCTGGTGACGGCTATCGATATCGCATCGCGCTGTAACGGCAATGTCACGGGATGCTACGTGCCCGGCTCGCTAAGGCAGCAGCGCGCTTATGAAACCGACCCAACCATCATGAGCTTGCTGACGGACATCGACTATGAAATGCCGGATGAGTCCGCCGCCTTCCGCGATTTCGCCAAACGCTACGGCGCGGGCCACTCTACCTGGGCGGTGACCCGTACCGCCATTGCACCCACGATGCGCAAGCTTGGTGCATGGCATGACGTCATCATCATCGAGCGCGACATCGTCGATGAGGAACGCGTCTTCGACATTCTTGGCGAGGGCATGCTAAGCAGCCGTACGCCATGCATCGTTCTCCCGCCACACTGGGACGGCGCGGTATCTTTTGAACGCATCGTTATCGCCTGGAACGGCACCTACGAGTCCACCCGCGCACTACACAGCGCGCTTCCCCTTATTCAACTGGCCAAACACGTAACACTGATCAACGGAGAAATGCGCCCACCATACGGCGATCAAGTCAGCGTTACGGAGCCCGATCCGATCACCTATCTGGCGCATCATGGCATCGCCGCAAAGCCCCATTTTATTCGTGTGGCCGCTGACGAGGCCGGCAAGACGATACTGAACAAGGCGCGCGAAACGCAGGCCGGCCTGCTGGTGATGGGCGCCTACAGCCATTCCCGCATTCGTGAACGGGTGCTGGGCGGTGCGACGCGCTACGTCCTCGCCAACGCCGATCTGCCTATTTTCATGCAGCACTAATCACCAAGAGGCTGCTGACGATGCCTGTCATTTCGCGCATGTGCATCGTCAGCGCCTGAGAGACGTCAATCGTGTGTTCGCTGATCCGACAATCGGGCGCAGCGGCGGCGATTCACCGTTGATTTCGGCGAACGCCAAGAACCATGGCAAGCCCCCAAGGCTTCTTAGAGCGGTGCCAACAACGTTCGTTTACCGGCACACCAGAACCGGGATATCCGAACAGCTGAGCACCTTGTTTGTTTCTCCGCCCATGACCAGGCGGTCGATGCCGGTATGACCGTGGATCCCCATGACGATCAGGTCGCAATCGAATTGCCGCGCAGCACCCACAATCGCCGCATAAGGGCGCTTGTCGAAGGTATAACCGCCATCGAACGGTACATCCGCTTCCTTGGCCAGTGCTTCGATGGCATCCAACTGCCGCTGCGCGCGGCTTACCGCTTCGCTACGGTAGTCTTCCGGCGAATGCCGGATCGAGTCGGAAAAATAAGCGATCGCCGCGAGCGGCGCCAGGACGTGGTATGCATGAACGCGCGCGCCCAGTTGCTTGGCGATGGCGATGCCCAATTGCGCCGCTCTCAGCGACTGGTCCGATCCGTCGGTGGGAAGCAGAATATTTTTGAACATGGCTAATCTCCCCAGAGACGATTGAGCAGGCTATTTGCGGGCGTCAGCGATCAGGCTGGCGATCAACGCCAGGACGCTGATGCCGCAAATCCACTCGGCGACCGTCCAAACCATTTGGTATTCGCGCACAATGCTGACCAGCGCACTGGCCGCCGCCATAAGCAGAAAGAAGATGGAGCGCGTCGAAAACGCCGGATCGTTCGATTGAGTTCTCATGGAGTGTCTCGCTTGGCCATGCCGCGTGGATCAACGATGCGGATACCGGCCACCTTGCCCGCGTACCATCGATGGTTCGAAACGATATGCGCGCACCGGCACAAGCGCCGGCGCGCCGCGACCCGCAGAGGGGAGCAACCACCTTGCCCATTCGGCGGTCCGGCAGCCGATCAGACGCCATAACCTTCCGAGGCGGCCCGGCGTGCGCGGTCTTTTCCATGGAAAAGCTGAATTGCAAGCAGACATGGCCGACTCCGCCTTAGTTGGACCGTTGTCAGCTTACGCGTCCGACCGCGCGCGATCTTGACCGCGATCAACTGCGGCCCCCGCCTCATTTCCCATCGATTCAGCCCAGGGACAAAGCGTGCCCCGCGGAAAATTGATCGCGATCAATACTCGTTCGCGCGGGCGCCCCATCATGGATCCCAATTGCACCGGATCGTGGCTGCAATGCACTGTCACCCATGAGGCTGCACCCATGAATACCGTCGCCATCCACGAATCATCGATCGTACCGCGCCGGGTACAATTCAGGCATTTACTGCTCCCTATCGACGGGTCGGAGCTTTCCTTGAAAGCCTTTGGCAAAGGACTGGAGCTGGCCAAGGCTTTCGGTGCAAAGGTGCTTATCTTGCACGCCGTGCCTCCCTTCAACTCCGTCGCTTTCGTGAGCGAAATCCTCGCCGCGGCGGAATTGAATTTCAGCCAGCATGCGTTGGCAAGCGCGTCGCGCTATCTGGACGAGGCAAAGGCGCTGGCGGTAGAGGCAGGGGTGCCGTGCGAGTGCCATTACGCATTTGGCGAACAACCGCACAACGCCATTCTGGAAGCCGCGCGGGAACATCGTTGCGACTTGATCGTCATGGCCACCCACGGCTGGCGTGGCATGGATCGCCTGATGCTGGGGAGCGAAGCACAGAAGGTCATCCTTGACAGCACCATTCCGGTCTTGGTCTGCCGGTGATATTTGAACCGGCCAGGCATCATGCCGTTGCACGGCGATCCAGGTGGGGGCGGGCAAATTTCCATCCTGCCCCCTCTATGGCGACTACGATGTCCCTGGCACGGTGCACGATGAGCGTGGGCGGATGGGCATCCCCCACGCTACTCACGTACCGCCAAACAGCGCGAGCGCTTGTTCGTTAAATCCATTGACCAGGCCATGCTCATTCGGGCCGACGTTGCCGCGGAACTGTTTGGCGCCATCGACCAGGATCTCGTCCGCATCCGTGCCCAGGACCGCCATGGTTTCAGCGATGAACTCGTCCAGCGGCATGGCTTGCTCGGCTTCCTGGCTGTTCATCAATTCGGTGCGCACCCACGGCGGCGCAATCTCAAGGACGCGTACGCCCGTATTGCGCAGCATGAAGCGTTGCGACAGTACATACGAATGGAGCGCCGCTTTGCTCGACGAATAGATGCCGGTGATGGCCATCGGCACAAAGGCCAGTACCGAGGTCGTATAGGCCACGATCGCGTCTTTCTTCGTCTTCAGATGCTCGATCAGCGCCGAAGTCATGCGAATGGGGCCCAGCACATTGGTTGTGATGGTGGACGTCAGCAACGCATCGTCGATCTTTCCACCCACGGTGTCGGGCTGCATGATGCCGGCGTTGTTGATCAGCACGTTGAGTTCGGGGTATTCGGCGATCAGCTTCGCAGCGACGCGTTCGATGCTGGCGGGATCGGCGACGTCCAGCTCTACCGCTTCCATGCCGGGATTGGCATCGATCACGGCCTTCAGATGGCTGCGCCTGCGCCCGGCGATGATGACCTTGTTGCCGCGTTTATGCAGCGCCTCGGCGAGACCGCGGCCGATACCTGAGCCGCCGCCGGTGATGAAGATGGTGTTGCCGGTGAGTTTCATGAGCGTTCTCCTAAGGTGGTTTCATGCAGGGAACCGGTCGCCGAACATAGGCAACCCGCTCTTGGATTCGGTGTGGGTGGCTTCGTCCTGCAACACGTCCCAGTGCTCGGCAAGCTTGCCGTTTTCGATGCGCACGACATCCGCGGCAACCCACGCGGCGGGGCGGCCGTTGCCGGAGAAGCGACCGTGCACGATGACGTAGTCGCCTTCAGCCAGGATCAGGCCATGCTCGTAGCGCAGGGTGTCGGGGATGCTGCGGATGAGATTGAAGAGGCCGTCGCGGCCCGGCTCGATGTGCGCGCTGTGCTGGATGTACGTGTCGGACCAAAACTGCTCGGCCGTCTGGTAGTCGCGCTTGTTGAACAATGTGTCGAAGGCTTTGAGGACGAGCGCCTTGTTCTGTTCGGGTGATGTCTTGGACATGGTCGTTTCCTTCTCGATGAGCGATGGGGCCGCGGCGCTCTGGGTGGGGATGCCGGCTTACCTGGAGGTGGAGCATATTCACAATGGCGATCACCATTGACGTGAGTTAGAATGGCACCGCACCGATCCATTGTCAATGGTGATCGCCATTAACAACGGATGGGTGCCACCCTAGCGCACGTCAGGAGTCGATGTTATGGGCGTTTCAAAACAGCAAGCCATTGAAAATAAAAGGGCTATTGTCGCCGCAGCGGAAAAGCTGTTCCGCCAGCGCGGGGTGGCCGCCGTGGGTCTGGCCGAGCTGACCAAGGCCGCGGGCTTCACTCAGGGGGGCTTTTACAACCACTTCAAATCGAAAGACGACCTGGTCGCCGCGGTCATGGACAAGGCCACGGAAGATGGCGCCGCCGAGCTGATCGCCGGCATCGCGGCGTCGAGAGCGGAGGCGGCCGATCCCATCAAGCGTTACGCCGAGTGGTACTTATCTCCCGAGCACCTGGGCAATATCGAGAAGGGTTGTCCATTGACAGGGTTTGCCGGCGACGTCCGGCGGCTCGGCAAGGAAGCGCGCGAATCTTACGCACGTGGACTGGCATCGAATTTCGATCAGATGGCGAATGCGATCGACGGCGAAAATCCTCAAGAGAAGCGGCAAAAGGTCATTTCGCTTTTCAGCCAGATGGTGGGCTCGCTGCTGCTGTCGCGCGCGGTCGCCGAGACCGATCCTGTTCTGGCGGATGAAATCTTGAAGAATGGGCGCCAGCAGTTGCAGCGGGTCTTGGATGCGTCCAAAAGGTCAGCCACTGACCCCTGGACAGTCTCTGGCCATACCCCCTAGCCATAAATCTATTCATTTATCTATTCATATAGCTTGGAATTATTTTCATAATACATTGTATATAAAGTATTATTAAGGTAGTTTATGTGCAAAGTATCTATTCATTGAATGGGTCCGCCCATGGCCGCCTCAACGGCATCCCTCGAAAGCCTGCTAACCGTCCTAAGGCACCAGCGCGTGGTGACAGCGAAGGATCTTGGCCGTCGGCTGGACACCAGTCAGCCCACCGTGTCTCGCCTTCTGGCTCAAGCCGGCCCCGCGGTGGTCAAGATCGGTCGCGCGCGCGCCACCCGGTATTCGGCTACTCGTGATGTTCGCGGTCTCGGAAGACATTGGCCATTGTTCCGCATCAACGCGCAGGGGCGCCCTGAAGACGTGGGGCGCCTGGTTGCGCTCCATGGCGACGGCTGCCTGCTCGAAGCCGACAACCCGCCAGCATGGCTGCGGGGCGAGTTCGCCGACGGCCTCTTTCCGGGCATCCCTTGGTTTCTGGATGACCAACGTCCCCAAGGGTTCCTGGGGCGCAAGTTCGCACAGCGCCACGCGCGCGAATTGGGATTACGCGACGACATCCTTCAATGGAACGCCGACGATGTGCTGACCGCGCTCCTGCTGCGTGGTGACAATGGCCCGGGCCAGTTCGTGCTGGGGAAGGCCTCGCTGGAACGGGCGCTGCAGACTCACCATGCCGCGATTCCGGCCGGTGACCGCCAGGAGTGTTATGCCGGCATGGCGGCCGACACCATCGCCGGCCTGAACGTAGGCTCCTCGCCCGGCGGCGAGCAGCCGAAGTTCGTCACGTGCGTTGACGACGGTAACGGCGCCTTGCGCCACGTCATTGTCAAGTTCACGGAACCGGCCGACAAGCACCCCACGGCACGCCGATGGGCGGACCTGCTGATCGCCGAGCATCTCGCCGGCGTCATCCTTGCCGAGCACGGCACGCCAAGCGCGCGCTCCGAACTCATCTGGTCCGGGGGCCGTCTGTGCCTGGAGTCGACCCGGTTCGATCGACAGGGTGCGTTCGGGCGCCGAGGCATGGTCTCCCTGGCCGCGTGGAGCGACGCCTATGACGGGCTGCGCGGACCTTGGTACGAGGTAGCCGAACGGATGCGTGCTGGCGGCTGGTTGAATGCCGCGGCTCAGCAGGACGTCGAGCAACGGTGGTGGTTTGCCAAGCTGATCGCCAACAACGACACGCACTACGGCAACTTGTCGCTCTTTCTCGACGACGCCCTGCCGATTGAACCGTGCCCAAATTACGACATGCTGCCGATGGACTACCGGCCGGGCTCGGGTGGCAACCTGCCTGATGCAGTGTACGAGCCGCCCGCCTACCCTCCGGCATCCATGGCGAACTGGCAGCGCGCCGCAGGCTGGGCAGAGCAGTTCTGGGAGCGGCTGGTTGGGAACGACGATGTCAGCCAGAGCTTCCGTGCGCTGGCCCGGGCCAATGGCGACGCGCTCCAGGCGATCCGCCAGCGGCTAGGTTGAAAAACCAACGCACCCTGCCCCAGCTCAGGGGTCCTGATCACGCGCAAGCAGTGCCAGCCAGTGCGATGACGCCTCGACGTGAGACTCGCGTCTTGGCAGGCTGAGCGTGCAGGCTGGCGTCCATGCGCAGCATCACTGGCGCACCTGTGCAATCCCTCTGGTGTTTGGTACGCAGTAAATCGGCGTCGCACAGAAACGAAAACAAGACGCCTGATCGCGACAAAAGCGGACTTGCACGTGCTTACTGGCTATATAAATGAGCGGCGCGATTAATCGTCGATGTCCTTAGACAAGTCGATCAAGCCGTTCAAGCCGTTCAAGCCGTTCAAGGAAAGAACTTCATTTACCAGGAAACAACTTCATCTTATGGGATACAACTTTATTTTCTTTTGACAATTGAAGCTTACCCCCGTTGGAAACTATTCCACCGTCACCGACTTGGCCAGGTTGCGCGGCTGATCCACATCCGTGCCGCGCAGTACGGCAACGTGGTAGGCGAGCAGTTGCAGTGGCACGGTGAATACGGCGGGCGCGATGAAGTCGCCGCCGGCGTCGATGCGCAACACGGTACCGCGCGCGGCGTTGCCGTCGATGTGTGCGGCGGTGTCGGCGAAAACGATCAGTTCGCCGCCCCGCGCGCGCACTTCTTGCAGGTTGGATTTGAGTTTGTCGAGCAGCGGGCCGTTCGGAGCCACCGCGACGACCGGCATGTCTTCGTCCACCAAGGCCAGCGGGCCGTGCTTGAGTTCGCCGGCCGGATAGGCTTCGGCGTGGATGTAGGAAATTTCCTTGAGCTTGAGCGACCCTTCCAGCGCGACCGGGTAATGCGCGCCGCGGCCGAGGAAAAGTGCGTGATGGCGGTGTACGAAACGCTCGGCCAGTTCGATGATCTGCGGCTCGAGTTTCAAGGCTTCTTCGATCGCGCGCGGCAGGTGGTGCAATTGCGCGCAGAGTTCGTCCAGGCGCGCGCCGTCGAGGTTGCGCCGTTTGGCCAGGTGCAACGTAAGCAGGGCCAACGCGGTGAGCTGGGTGGTAAAGGCCTTGGTGGAGGCCACGCCGATCTCGGGGCCGGCGCGCGTCATCAGCTTGAGGTCCGCTTCGCGCACAACGGAGGATTCGGGCACGTTGCAGATGGCGAGCGTGCCCAGGTAACCGCGGCGGCGCGACTCGCGCATCGCGGCCAGGGTGTCGGCGGTTTCGCCCGATTGCGAGATGGCGATGAATAGCGTGCCTTCCGGCACCACCGCTTCGCGGTAACGGTATTCGCTGGCCACTTCCACGCTCACGGGCAGCCGTGCGTAGTCTTCGATCCAATATTTGGCGACCATGCCTGCGTGATAACTGGTGCCGCAGGCGATGATGTGCACGCCCTTCACCTGCGCCAGCAGCTGATCGCCGCCGACGCCGAACACGTTCGGCAGCACGCCGCTGGCGCCGATGCGCGCCTCGAGCGTGTCGCTGACGGCGCGCGGCTGCTCGAAGATTTCCTTTTGCATGTAGTGGCGGTATTCCCCGCGCTCCACGGCGTCGGCCGACAGCTCGCTTTCGTGCACGGCGCGCTCGACGGGTTCGCCGTCGAGGGTGTAGATCTGCACTTTGTTGCGGCTGATCTCCACCACGTCGTCGTCTTCGAGGTAGATGATCTTGTTGGTCACCTGCACGAGTGCCTGCGCATCGGAGCCGAGGAAGTTTTCACCGATGCCCACGCCGATCAGGAGCGGTGCGCCGCGACGCGCGCCAACCACCAGGCCGGGTTGGTCGCGGTCGATCACCGCGATGGCATAGGCGCCTTCCAGTTCACGCACGCTGGCGAGCACGGCTTCGCGCAGGCTGATGCCTTTGGCGAGGTTCGCGTCGATGATCGCGGCGATGACTTCGGTGTCGGTTTCGGAGCTGAAGACGCTGCCCTTGGCCTGCAACTGCGCGCGCAGGGGCGCGTAGTTTTCGATGATGCCGTTATGCACCACCGCCACGCGGCCGACCATGTGCGGGTGCGCGTTCGCTTCGTTGGGTACGCCATGGGTGGCCCAGCGGGTGTGCGCGATGCCGGTGCCGCCGGGGAAAGGGTCGGCCAGATACAGCGACTCCATCTCGCGCACCTTGCCCTTGGCGCGCACGCGGTGCACCTGGCCCGATTCGAGTACGGCAAGGCCGGCCGAGTCGTAGCCGCGGTATTCGAGCGCCTTCAGGCCCGCAATCAGCAGCGGGCCGACGTCTCGTTGGGCAGCGGCGGCGACAATTCCACACATGGGGTCGGTTCCTGGTCAAAATGAGCGGGCACATTAAGGGCATGCCGTTTCGATCAGCTTTCCAGCCGGCATGTCATGCCTGCGTAGAATCGGGCGCACGGCCATGGTGAAACGAAGCGCACGGTGCGAAAGCGAAGCGCGCGAGCGGACTTGGATCGTTCCAACTCCACCAGCGCGCGCTTTGCCCGCGACGCGAAGTTAGTGCACCTTGCGCCGCAGATAGTTCAACAGGTCGATGCGGGTGATCAGGCCCAGGAACTGCTCGCCATCCACCACGATGGCCACGTGGCCGCGCTCGAATACCGGCAGCAGCGATTGGATCGGCGAGCGCACGTCCAGCATCTGCAGGTCGGTGATCATGGCGGTGGCGACCGAGTCGCGGAAGCGCGCTTCGTCGGCGTGCACGTGCATCAATACGTCCGATTCATCGAGGATGCCCACGATGCGATGGCCGTCCATCACCGGCAGCTGCGACACGTCGTAGAGCTTCATGCGCGTGTAGGCCGTCATCAGCAATTCGTTCGGGCCGACCACCACGGTGTCGCGCTGCGCGAACGGCCGCAGCAGCAGATCGCGCAAGTCGCCGTGCTGTTCGCGCGCGATGAAGCCGTTGTCGAGCATCCAATAGTCGTTGTACATCTTCGACAGGTATTTGTTGCCGGTGTCGCACACCAGCGTCACCACGCGCTTGGGCTGGGTCTGCTCGCGGCAATATTTCAGCGCGGCGGACAGCAGGGTGCCGGTGGAGGAGCCGCCGAGCACGCCTTCTTTGGCGAGCAGTTCGCGTGCGGCGAGAAAGCTCTCTTTGTCGGAAATCGCGTAGGCTTTTTTTACGCGGGAAAAATCGCTGATCGTCGGCAGGAAATCTTCGCCGATGCCTTCGACCATCCAACTGCCGGACTTGGTCGATAGCACGCCTTCGTTGATGTATTGGGCGAGAATCGAACCCACCGGATCGGCCAGCACGATTTCCGTATGCGGCGAATGTTCGGCGAAGTACTTGGACAGCCCCGTCATGGTGCCGGAGGATCCGCAGCCCACCACCACCGCATCGACCTTGCCATCCATCTGCTTGAGAATTTCCGGGCCGGTGGTTTGGATGTGCGCGAGCGGATTGTCCGGATTGCCGAACTGGTTGATGAAATACGCACCGGGCGTTTCGCGCGCGATGCGTTCGGCCATGTCCTGGTAGTACTCCGGATGACCCTTGGCGACATCCGAACGCGTCAGCACCACTTCGGCGCCCATGGCCTTGAGATTGAAGATTTTCTCGCGGCTCATCTTGTCGGGGACGACCAGAATCAGGCGATAGCCCTTGGCCTGCGCCACCAGCGCCAGGCCCAAGCCGGTATTGCCGGCAGTGCCTTCCACCAGCGTGGCGCCGGGTTTGATCTTGCCGGCTTTCTCGGCGCCTTCGACCATCGACAGGCCGATGCGATCCTTGATCGAGCCACCCGGATTGGCGCTTTCCAGCTTTAGGAAAAGCTCGCAATGCCCGGTGTCCAGGCGCTGCGCGCGCACCATGGGGGTATTACCGATCAGTTCGAGGACGCTTGCATTGACCGTCATGAAAACTCCTTGGCGTGGATACTCCAACGCGGACTTCATCGTCGCGCCGGCCGCCCATCATAACCGAGGGTCGTATGGGCTCCGCGCGAGAAAAGCCCGATGACATGCGGTGCGTGGCGGGCCGTGCATCCGATTCAGGCAATCCGTCGATCCGGATGAAGCGATTGAATGGCACCCGTTCATGGCCGTGGCATACATGGGCGCATGCGCCTGCACGAACATGCTGCCGGCAATGCCGTTTGAAAAAAGATCGGCTGAAGACGCTGCCAAAAACGCATCCCTGAAGATGAAACGGCCCCGGTGTACCGGGGCCGTGCATCATGCGAAAACACGCAGGTCAGTTGACGGGGTGCTGCATATCCCACATGCGCTGAAGGCGCTCCTTGGCGTAGAGTTTTTCTTTCTTCATCCCTGCCAAGGTCATGTCGTCGATGGGGAGAACGCCGATTTCGGCATCGTGCACCTTGCTGTCGAGCTCCCTGTGATACTGGTAAAGCCGGCGAAACTCCGCGTCGGCTTTCATCAAGGCTTCGACATCGTCACGCTGCTGGTTTTCAAACATGATCCAACCTCCTCGCAAAACTGCGGGCAGACAACTTTGAGCAGAATCGAATCGCGCACATGACCGCACCCCACGTCCTTGGGGAAGGACCTGGGCGAGGGGACGTTGGCGGGTGTGCGCATGATTCGGGTCGTTAAAAACCGCGGAAGCTGGAGGTCCACGGCAACTCGACCCTACTCCCGCTCCGAAGGGGGCGCAAGCGCCCCCCGGGAAGTCGCATCGGTGCTGGTTTTTTGATCAAAAACCCGTAAAACGGCGGGCAGCAGCCTGCTCAATTACCGCCGTTGGAGCCACCGGAAGGCTGCTGGCTGTCCTGGATCTGCGAGCGCAGCGCCTTAGCCGCCTTGGCGGCCAGTTCCGCCTGTCGCCGCGCGGCGGCGGCGACCCTGCCCTGCGCGGCGGCTACTTTGCGGGCCTGCTCGGCTTCGGCGCGGGCCTGGGCGGCCTGATCGGCAGCGACCTGGCCCTCGGCCTGCAGGCGCGCGGTTTCCTGCTGCGAAAGCTGGTACTGCATGCGCTGGATATCCAGCTGCTGCTGCGCGGCGGTGGCATCGATGCGGCTGCGATCGAGCTGCAGCTGCGCGTTTTCCTGGTCGAGCTGGTTGAGCTGGCGCTGGGCCAGTTGCAACTGCGCCTCGGCCTTCGCCTGATCGACGCGGCGTTCGGCGATGTAGAGCGCATGCGGCCGGTCGTGCCCGCTTGCCTGGGCGAGCTGGCTGACCGCATCGCGCGCCAGCGCCTGGTCGGCCTGGGCATAGGTGCCCAGCGTGGGATCGCTGGCCAGCTGGTTGAGGCTGTCGTTGAGGCGATCGACGTCGAGGTCGTCCTTGTGCGCCTGCACGGCAGTGCTGGCCAACAGGGCCAGCAGGGCCGCGGCGAGGATCGATATGCGATGTTTGTTCATGGCTGGCCTCCCTGGTTCGGGTTCTGCTGGCCGGTATCGGGCTGGGTCTGGAACCCGCCCTGCTGCCCCTGCGGCGGATTGCCAAGGACCGAGGACGAGGGCGCGGGCATGTCCTGCTGGACCGGTGCCTGGCTGGGCAGGGCGGAACTGGACGGCGCGGCCGGTGCCGATGCGCTGGAGGCCGGATTGTCGCCGTTGTCCCCACCCGCCTGCTGCTGCACGGCGGCCTGCTGGGCGGCCAGCTGGGCCTTCAGCTGCTGATAGTGCTGATCGTTTTCCGACTGCGCCTCGGCGTTCTGGGAGCGTAACTGACTGTTTGCGTCGGTTTTGGACTGAATTTGGGCACGCGCCTGGCCCAGTTGCGCCTTGGTCCGCGCCAGGGTGGCATCGGCACGCGATTCGTCGGCAAGATCCGCGGCGAGCGCATACTTGCGGTCGGCCATGGCGGCCTGGGCCTGCTGGAATTTATCCTGTGCAAAGCCGAAATCGACCGGATCGTAATCGGACGCGCCCGCGTCGCGGGCCGCCTGCAGCTGGGCCTGGGCCTGATTCATCGCGCCATCCGGGGGAGGCACGCTTGCGCAACCGGTTAACAGCAGCAGCACGGCCGCCACCCATACCGGGACCACCGTCTTGAAACGCCTGTCGCGTCCCTGTAACGGGGAAAATGTGTGCACCATCACTCATTCCTCTCCGAGGATCACGGCGTATTGTGAGCGGGCACAATCCTTGAATGCAATGCGTAAAATTTTGGGGTCTTCACGGTGGATATCGGTTACTTCCTCAAGTTGATGGTGGATAAGGGCGCGTCGGACATGTTCCTGACGACCGGCGCCCCGGTGAACATCAAGGTCGAGGGCAAGCTTTACCCGCTCGGCAATACCGGGCTGCCCAGCGGCATGGTGAAAAAGATCGCCTATTCGCTCATGGATGAAGGCCAGGTGCCGCAGTTCGAGCGCGATCTGGAGCTCAACATGGCGCTGGCGGTGAAGGAAGCCGGACGCTTCCGTATCAATGTATTCAAGCAGCGCGGCGAAGTGGGCATGGTGATCCGCGCCATCAAAAGCGAAATCCCCAGCGTCGAACAGCTGCAGTTGCCGCCCATTTTCCGCGACCTAATCATGGAGCCGCGCGGACTGATCCTGGTGGTCGGCGCCACGGGCTCGGGCAAGTCCACCACGCTGGCGGCGATGCTCGACCATCGCAATTCCAATTCCTCCGGCCACATCCTCACGATCGAGGATCCGATCGAATACCTGCATCGCCACAAGAAATCGATCGTCAACCAGCGCGAAGTGGGCCTGGATACGCATACTTATCACGAGGCCCTGCGCAACGCGATGCGCGAAGCGCCCGACGTGATCATGATCGGCGAAATCCGCGACACCGATACGATGGAAGCGGCGATCGCGTTCTCCGAAACGGGCCACTTGTGCCTGGCGACACTGCATTCCAACAACGCCGACCAGACGCTGGAACGCATCCTCAACTTCTTCCCCGAATCGGCGCACAAGAACGTGCTGATGAACCTGGCCCTCAACCTGCGCGCGGTGATCAGCCAACGCCTGGTACTGGGCAAGGACGGCCGCCGCCTGCCGGCGGTGGAAGTGCTGCTGAACACGCCCTTCATCCGCGACATGATCCGCCGCGGCCAGATCCACGAGGTGAAGGAAGCGATGGACCGCAGCCTGCAGGAAGGCATGCAGACCTTCGACCAGTCGCTGTACAAGCTGTACCGTGGCGGCCGTATCGAGCTGGAAGAAGCGCTGGCGAAGGCCGACTCGCGCGACGGTTTGGCCTTGAAGATCCGTCTGTCCGAGGGCGGCAACGCCGAGAGCACCGAGCTGGCCGGAAACGATCCGTACGGGCTGGGATTCTAAATGCGCAGCCAAAGGCTGCCCTGATCATCTTCTCCCCTCCGGGGAGAAGATGGCCCGAAGGGTCGGATGAGGGGCCAACCTCGCGCGGATCTCAGCTGCCCTGATGACCTTCTCCCCACCAGGAGAAGGTGGCCCGAAGGGTCGGATGAGGGGCCAACCTCGCGCGAATCTCAGCTGCCCTGATGACCTTCTCCCCACCGGGAGAAGGTGGCCCGAAGGGTCGGATGAGGGGCCGACCTTGCGAGGATGTCAAACGAACAACACTTCAATAAGAAGCGTTGTCGCAAAAGCCGGCCCTCACCCCAACCTTCTGCCCCGAAGCGGCGAGGAAGAAAACCTCAAGCCGCCTTCTGCGCATCCGGCTGCTGCTCCGGCGCCGCGGCGTGAAACGCCGCATGCGCCGCACACATCGCATCGATGCGCAGAAGGGTCGGATAATCACCCAGCGGCAGCTTCCAGCGCCGCGCGTTGTACACCTGCGGCACCAGGCATATGTCGGCCAAGCTGGGCGTATCGCCATGGCAGTAATGCCCGGTGTGGGGACTGCTGGCCAGCATCGCCTCCAACGCCTGGAAGCCGATCGCCATCCAGTGCCGCATCCAGTTTCCCTTCTGCTCGTCGCCCGCTTCGAATGGGTTGCCCAGCCACTGCAGTACACGCAGGTTGCCCAGCGGATGGATATCGCATCCGACGATTTGCGCCAGCTCCCGCACGCGTGCGCGCCCCGGCGCATCGGACGGCAGCAGCGGCGGCTGCGGATGGGTTTCGTCCAGGTATTCCACGATCGCCATCGACTGCGTCAGCACCCGCTCGCCATCCACCAGCGTCGGCACCAGCTGCTGCGGGTTGAGCGCCGCGTAGGCCGCCCCGTGCTGCTCGCCGCCGTCGCGGACCAGGTGCACTGCCTGCGTTCGGTAATGTAAACCCTTTAAATTCAGCGCAATGCGCACGCGGTAAGACGCGCTGGAGCGCCAGTAACTGTAGAGGACAAGATCGGCCGCCATCGGGCCACTCCATGGAAGGACGAAACAAAGAGTGTAACCCCGCCGTTTGCATCGACGTGGCGCCGGCGGGAAAATAAGCGGTTGCGGCCCATGGGCCTGTTCCACTTCCTTAAGTTATGCCAGGAGCTATCACGTGACCGTCACCCGCATGAGCGACCTCGACCTGCGCGGCAAGCGCGTGCTTATCCGCGAAGACTTGAACGTGCCGATCGAAAGCGGCCGCATCACGTCCACCCAACGCCTGGATGCTTCGCTGCCCACCATCAAGGCCGCCCGCGATGCCGGCGCCAGGGTCATGGTGATGTCGCACCTGGGCCGCCCGAAGGAAGGTCAGTTCGATGCCGAGTCCTCGCTTGAGCCCGTCGCCAGGTGGCTGGGCGAAAAACTCGGCGCGCCGGTGCGCCTGGTCGCCGATTACCTTGACGGCGTGGACGTGGCCGAAGGCGAAGTGGTGGTGCTGGAAAACTGCCGCATGAATGTCGGCGAAGGCAAGGACGACCAAGCGCTGTCCCAGAAATATGCCGCGCTGTGCGACGTGTTTGTGATGGATGCCTTCGGCACCGCCCATCGCGCGCAGGCCTCCACCCATGGCGTGATCAAGTTCGCGCCGGTGGCCGCGGCCGGCCCCTTGCTGTGCGATGAACTGGACGCGCTGGGCAAGGCGCTGGAACATCCGGCGCATCCGCTGCTCGCCATCGTGGCGGGTTCGAAGGTATCGACCAAGCTCACGCTGCTGGAAAACCTGATCGGCAAGGTCGACCAGCTGATCGTGGGCGGCGGCATCGCCAACACCTTTATCGCCGCGGCCGGCCACGTTGTGGGCAATTCGCTGTACGAACCCGATCTTATTCCCGCCGCCAAGAAGGTGCTGGCCGATGCCAGGCGCCGCGGCGCGCAGGTGCCGATGCCGGTGGACGTGGTGGTGGCGCCGGAGTTTTCCGCACACGCACCGGCTACCGTCAAGCCGGTGGATCAGGTGAAAGAAGGCGAGATGATCCTGGACATCGGCCCGGAAACCGCCCGGCAATATGCCGAGTTGATCGCCAAGGCCGGCACGGTGGTGTGGAACGGCCCGGTGGGCGTGTTCGAATTCGATGCCTTCGCCAAGGGCACGGAAGTGCTGGCCCGCGCGGTGGCCGATTCGAAGGCCTTCTCCATTGCCGGCGGCGGCGACACGCTGGCTGCGGTGGACAAGTACGGCATCGCCGACAAGGTTTCCTACATCTCCACCGGCGGCGGCGCGTTCCTGGAATTCCTCGAAGGCAAGGAACTGCCGGCGGTGGCAGCGCTCAAGGCACGCGCCGCCCATTGATGCTGTGCCTGTTCGACCTCGACGGCACGCTGATCGATTCGCAGGCCGGCATCAGCGCGTGCATCCGCCACGCACTGACAAAGCTCGGCGTGCCCTCGCCTGCCGATCTGCGCGCGTGGATCGGCCCGCCGCTGCGGCACAACTTTGCGCCGCTTTTGGGCGGCGATGCCGAACGCGTGGAGGCGGCGGTGGCGTATTACCACGAGCGCTTCACCACGCTCGGTTGGCGCGAACACAGCATCTATCCCGGCGTCGAGGACATGATGGTCGCGCTGCACGCGGCCGGCCACCGCCTTGCCGTGGTCACCAGCAAACCGCGGCAGCATGCGCAGCCCATCGTCCAGGCGCTGCCGTTCGGGCATCACTTTGAGAAACTGTACGGGCCGCATCCGTCGAGCCCGCATAGCGAGAAGGCCTCGATGATCGCCGCTGCGTTGGCCGATTTCGGCGCCGCGCCGCAGGAGACGGTGATGATCGGCGACCGGCGTTTCGACATGGAAGGTGCGCTGGCCAATGCCGTGGCGGGGATCGGCGTGTTGTGGGGGTTTGGTAGTCGCGAAGAATTGGAAGCAGCGGGCGCGCAAGTCGTTATCGAACATCCTGCGCATTTGCCTGCGTATTTGGACGCATTTCTGCCACCGGCCTGAACCTCCATTCGGTCCACGTGCCCATACGCTCATCGTTCCGGCACACATCCCCGATCCGGTGACCGGAGCGCGCGGCCGTGTCAAAACGCAGGCAGCCTCAGACCACTGGATGGTACCCGCGCCGGAATGGCGCGCAAGAAATCAGGACGTACCCCAGGCTTCCCGGGCGCGCGCCGGCCTGACCCGGAACGCCACGCTGATCCGCGCCCCCACCGGCTGGCGCAGCTTGGGAATGCCATGGTCGTAATGCAGCTGCGCATTCCACCCCATCAGCAGCAAGCTCCCCGCTTCCAGCTCCAGTTCGGTCTTCAAATGCGGCGGCAGCTTGCGGCGTATCACCATGGTTCGCGTCGCGCCCAGCGACAAAAGCACGATCGGCTGGTGCGGCGCCAGCTCATGCAGTTTGTCGTTATGCGGCGCCACGCCGTCGTGCTCGTCGCGATACAAATTCAACCCGATGCTATTGAAGGGCGCCGGCACCACCTGTTCGACCACGGCAAGCATTTCGCGCAGCACGCCAGGCAGTGCGGGATCGTCGATGGCGTAATGCCCGTGCAGGCGCGGTACGCCCACCATGCGTTCGTACATCATGCGCGTACTGGCATGCCAGTCGACGGCATCGCGCAGCGCGGCAAACCAGCTATCTGCCAACGGCGGCGCTACCACGCCGGGCTGGTAGGTGATCGGCCCGGTCGAAGCGTCCGCGATCGTCCGTACCGTTTCATCGAAAAGCAGCGTCTGCATTGCAAGCTCCACGCCCATAGCGCTTCAATGAAAATCCCGCGACCGCGCATCCAGGTCGCCCAACATGTCGCTGACGTCGCGCAGGCGCTGCGCGATCAGATGGCTCACGCCATCGACCGCCTCCCACCGTCCCTCGACGGCCAACAGGCGCGCTTCCAGGTATGGCCTGCGCTGACGCTGTGCCACATGGTTCCACACCACCACATTGACGTAGCCAAACTCGTCCTCAATGGTCATGAAGGTAACGCCGCTTGCCGTTTGCGGCCGTTGCCGCTGCGTGACCAGGCCCACGGTGCGCACCTGCGTTTCGTGCGGTTGCTGGTGCAGGCTGCGCGAATCGATGAAATGCGCGGCGCGCAGGCGGCCACGCAGCAGTTTCAGCGGATGCGGGCCGAGCGTGAGGCCGCTATGTGCGTAGTCGGCATGGAGGTTTTCCTCGGGTGTGGGCAGCGGCAGCACGATCTCGTGTTCGCGCGGGCTTTCGCGGCCGAACAGGGGCCGCTGCGTTTCCACGCCACGGGTCAGCCACAACGCACGATGGCGATGCCCCGCCAGTCCGCGCAGCACGCCCGCGTCGGCCAGCAGATCCTGATGACGCGCATCCAGCCCCGCGCGCGTGCACAGATCGACCACGTCGCGGAAGGGCTTAAATTCCCGCGCCTTTGAAATGCGCAACGCAACCGCCTCGCTGCAGCCGCGCAACTGGCGCAAGCCCAGACGAAGCGCCAAGCCGCCGTCGCTGTGCGCGTCAGGCTCCAGCGTGCAGTCCCAATCGCTATGGCGCACGTCCATCGGCCGCACGCGCACGCCATGCCGCTGCGCATCCTGTACCAGCTGGCTGGCACTGTAGAAGCCCATGGGCTGCGCGTTGAGCAAAGCGCACAGGAAGGCCGCCGGTTGATGGCACTTCAGCCAACTGCTGATGTAGGCCAGATTGGCGAAGCTGGCGGCGTGGCTTTCCGGAAAACCATAACTGCCGAAACCTTTGATCTGCTCGAAAATCTGCGCGGCGAACGCTTCGCTATAACCGTTTTTCAGCATGCCCTTGGTCATGCGCTCGCGATGTACCTCCATGTCGCCATGGCGTTTCCACGCCGCCATGGAGCGCCGCAATTGATCGGCCTGCCCGGCCGTGTAATCGGCGGCTACCATCGCCAGCTTCATCACCTGTTCCTGGAACAGCGGCACGCCCAAGGTGCGCTCGAGCACCGGTCGCAAGGCTTCCGATGGGTATTGGATCGGTTCTTCGCCGCGACGGCGGCGCAGATACGGATGCACCATGCCGCCCTGGATCGGACCGGGCCGTACGATGGCGACCTGGATCACCAGGTCGTAGTAATGCGCCGGCCTGAGGCGCGGCAGCATCGACATCTGCGCACGGCTTTCGATCTGGAACACGCCGATGGTGTCGGCGCGCTGGATCATGGCATAAGTGCGTGGGTCGCCATGCTCGATCGTCGCCATGGTCGGCGCCGTGCCGCGATGCTTGCGCACCAGATCGAAGCATTTGCGGATGCAGGTCAGCATCCCCAGGGCAAGGCAATCGACCTTGAGCAGGCCCATGGTGTCCAGGTCGTCCTTGTCCCACTGGATGATGGTGCGATCGGGCATGGCCGCGTTTTCCACCGGGACCAGTTCGTGCAACGGCGCATCGGCGATGACGAAGCCACCCACGTGCTGGCTGAGATGACGCGGCATGCCGATCAGTTGCGCACTCAGCGCCAGCACCTTGCGCAGCACCGGCGCGCCGGGATCGAAACCCTGCTCGCGCAGGCGACCGTCCAGCGATGCTTCGCCATCCCACCACGCCAGGATGCCGCTGAGCTTGTCGATCTGGTCGGCCGGCAGGTCCAGCGCCTTGGCCACGTCGCGCACCGCGCTTTTGCCGCGATAGCTGATCACGGTTGCCGCGATGGCGGCGCGCTCGCGGCCGTATTTGTTGTAGATGTATTGAATGACTTCCTCGCGCCGCTCGTGCTCGAAATCGATATCGATATCGGGCGGCTCGTTGCGCTCCTCGGAAATGAAGCGCTCCACCAGCAGTTGCACTTTTTCCGGATCGGCATCCATCACGCCCAACGCGTAGCACACGACGGAATTGGCCGCCGAACCGCGGCCTTGGCAAAGAATCCCCTGGCTGCGCGCGAAACGCACGATGTCCTGCACCGTCAAAAAATAAGCTTCGTAGCCTTTCTTTTCGATCAGCCGCAGCTCGTGCTCGATGGTTTTTTCGATGTGCCCGGGAACGCCCGCGGGCCAGCGCCACGCCATGCCTTGGGCCACCAGTTGGCGTAGCCACTGGATGGACTGGTATCCGTCCGGCACCAGCTCGGCGGGATAGGCGTAGCGCAGTTCACCCATGCTGAAAGTGCAACGCCTGGCGATATGCACGCTCTCGTCCAGCAACGGCCTGGGATAGATTTTTTCCAGCGCGCAACGTCGACGCAGATGGCGCTCGCCGTTGCGAAACAGCACCGCGCCGGCTTCGGCGACGGTCAGGCGATGACGGATCGCGGTCATCGTGTGCTGTAGCGGCAGACGCCGGCGGACATGCATGTGCACGTCGCCGGTGGCGACGCGCGGCAGGTCCAGCGCGTCGCCCAGTGTCTGCAGTTCGGACAGGCGCGAGGCGTCGTCGCTATCGCGATGCAGTTCCACCGCCAGCCACGCACGGTCGCCGAAAATGCGCTTGACCCAGGTGCCATGTTCACGAGCCGGTTCACGCCCGGGTATCCACAACGCCAGCGTGCCGGGCGCGCCGTCGCCAAGATCGGCTTTGCACAGGCGGTAGCTGCCTTTGGCCGACGCGCGGCGGCCCTGGGTAATCAGGCGGCACAGCGAGATATAGCCCTGCCTGGTCTCCACCAGCAGTACCAGCGTGGGGCCATCTTCCAGCCGGATCTCGCTGCCCACGATCAAGGGCATCTTGGTGTCGCGCGAGGCTTCGAACGCGCGCACGATGCCGGCCAGCGAGCATTCGTCGGTGATCGCCAGTGCGCTGTAGCCGCAATCGGTGGCGCGCTCGAACAATTCGCGCGCGCTGGAGGCGCCGCGTTGAAAGGAGAAATCGGACAGGCAGTGCAACTCGGCGTAGTCGCTCATGCGAACCATCCGTGCAGCATCCAGCCGGTTTGTTCGTCCGGCGGGCAGAATGCCCAGGCGCGCTGGCCCAACTCGGTTTCCACGATGTAGTAATCGCGGCGCGTATCGCCGCCATCCCACCACCCGGTTTCCATGCGTTCGGGGCCGGCGATGATGCGCAGCGCGCCGCGTAGCGGAATCGGGCGGTCCAGCAGCCAGGTGGGGCGCGGACGTGGATCGAGCGGCCCCTCGCTGTCGGCCGAGATGCGTTGCGAATGTTCCGGACGCGGATCGATCGTGGTGCCCCACTGGTACAGCGCGCCATCGCCCAATCGCGCGCGCAGGCGCTCGCGCAGTTGCTCCAACGGCAAGGCCGTGGCCGGGCGCTCGTCGAACAGGTCGCGGCCGGCCGGCACGAAACCGGGTAGATCGTCGGCGATCAGGCGCAAGGCCAGCACAGGTGCGGGCAGTTGCACCTGTTCGAGGCGCCCGCGTGCGGCATCGAACAACACCTCGGCGCTGCGTTCGGGTGCGAGCATGCCCACCGTTACGTCGGTGGCCGGTGCGTCGCGATGTTCCAGTCGCAACACGAAGCGCTGCACGCCGCCGTCGCGGCCGGAAAGATAAGCCGCCAGATCGCCGGTCATGCGCTTCAAGGGGAAGACCAGCGCGGCGATGTTTTCCACTTCGTGCGAAAGCTCGACGGTCCAGTCCACCGCATCGGGCGGCAGGTAGAGATCCAGACCCGCGGGGGCATCGCCGGTCAGGCGATCCATCGCCCGCAGCAGCTCGGCGCCGAAGCGGCGTTGCAGGCCATCGCGCGGCATGCGCAGCAATGGACCAAGGCAGCGTATGCCCATGCGTGGCAGCGCATCGACCGCCGCTGGCGGCAGGCGGCTCTTGTGCAACGGTACGCTTTCCAGCAGGCGCAGCATGCCTTCATGGCTCAACGCCGTCTGCCCGTCGCGTACGCCCGCCAGTACGTAGGCGCCATGCGGAGTCGGCGCAGCGGCGAGGCGATGGCGAAAATCCAGTTGCCCGACATCCTCGCGCAGGCGCCGCTCCATCATCTGCCACGAGCCGAACAGGCTCTGGCTCTTGCTGACTTCCAGCACGATCGCATGCGGCAGCAACGCCACCTGCGAGCTGTAGCGATACGCCACGCCGGCCAGAAACTGCTGCCAGCGCTGCGCGTCCGAAGCGTCGTACGCCATCGCCTCGAAGCGCGCCAGCAAGGCCTGCGCCGCAGTCAGCCGCTGGCCGATGCGCAAGCCCGCTGCACGCGCGGACGCATTGACGGCAACGACGGTACGCGCATTGAGCGGCCCGTCCACCAACACCAACGGGCTGTTATCGGCACGGCGACGCAGGACGCCATCGAGCGCCAACTGCGGCAGCAACAGGCAGGCCCACAACATAGGCCGGCCTCACGCGCTGGGCTTCTTGCGTGCGTGAGGATGGTGAAGGCCGGAATCAGGCAAGCAAGACCCACGCTGATGAGCCATGGTGCTTACCGCCGGATTCCGGCCTCCCTCACTCGGCAAAATCGGGCACGTCCCTGTGCCCTCTCCACGGGAGCTGGAAAAACGCTGGATGTGATCGAAGGAAACGGGCTGCGAGGGCGCGTTGCCGCCACGGCATTTGCGCACCCAGATGGCGTTGCGCGGCGAGGTGGCAAGCTCCAGCCGCAATGATGCGGGCGAAGCGTTCGCCAAATGCTTGCGGTCGCGGAACACGAACGCCAGCGCGCGTCCGGTATCCGCCGCCACCTGCAGGCGGCGCAAGCTGCGATCGTCCGCCTGGCGCGGCCACGCCAGCACGGCGGCACAGCTGCCCGAACGCAGGCATTGTTCGGCCGCCCACAGCACTTGTTGTGCTTGCGCATCGACGATGTCCAGCCGCTGCAGGTTGACGCCGTGCTGGCGCCAGCCCATGGCGCAGGGCAGATACGGCGGCGCGACCAGCACCACCGGACGCGTACCCTGCGTCAGGCGCGCCAGCGTCGGCAGTACCAGCCGCAATTCGCCGATGCCATCGGCCGGCAGCAGGATTTCCGACAGTGCGCCCGCCGGCCAGCCGCGAGTGGGCAGCACCGCGTCCAGTTGCGGCCAGCCGGTCGGCTGCTCGCCCTCCACGATCGGCAGCGCCTCGCCGCGCCATACCTGTCGCGCGTCGAGCAGATGGGACAGCGGCACCACCGCGCTCATCAGGCACCCCTCACCAGACCTGCGAACAAGCCTTCGATGGCGAAGTCTTCGGTGGGATCCGGATCGATCGGCTGGTAACCGGCGCTGTTGGGCAGCAGGCGGATCACATCGTCTTTCCAGTACAGGCGCTTGATGGTGAAGCGGTCATCCACACGCGCGGCCACTATCTGGCCATGCCGTGCGACCGGCGTGGCGTGCACGGCAACCAGGTCGCCATCGAGGATGCCTTCGTCGCGCATCGAATCACCGATGACGCGCACAAGGTAATCCGGACGCAATTGAAACAGGTCACGCGACACATGCAGGCTGCGCTCCACGCGCGACTCGGAAAAGATCGGCTCGCCGGCGGCGATGCGGCCGATCAGCGGCAGCTCCATGGTGTCGGCGGCCAGCGGATCGCTCTCCTGGATCAGCCGGATGCCGCGCGCGCGATTGGCTTCGATCGCCAGCCGCCCTTTGGCCTCCAGCGAGCGCACGTGCTTGAGCACCGCGCTGACGTTGGGCAGGCCCATGGCATTGCCGATTTCCTCCAGCGTGGGCGCCTCGCCGGTTTGCTGCAGGCGGGCCCGGATGAAGGCGAGGATGTTGGACTGGCGACTGGTGAGGTGCAGGGTCATGGCCCTATCTTTTCACCTTTTTTGGTGAAAATGAAGAGGGCGCTGCGATTAAATGTATATCAATGGCTTACCGCGAATGAAACGGCCCGGACGGGGCTAGGGATGCTCCGTCAGGCGGTATATCGATACCCCCTGGCCGGCATTTCGGACGGATACGGTGGCCTCGACAGCCGACCATCGAGAAACAGCGAAGGAGCGCATGCATGTTATCCATCAGCGTCAACTCTCAGGACCGCTACTCATCCGCCAGCGGCGACTTCTGCGCCGCTCCCTGCGGGTCCGGACCCTCGCCCGTGCGTGTGGAGCGGCCAGCCGGATCTCCCCCCGGCGCGCCGGATACGCCCGTGTCCTACCAGGGGCCAGGCATCCCGCCGCAGGCCCGCAACGCATCGGCCGCCAGCCCGTCATTCAATGCTTCACCGGTGCGCGCGGAACGACCTGCCGGCACCCCGCCCGGCGCGCCGGATACGCCAGTCACGCGTCTGCGCAGCGGGGATCTGCACCAGTACCGGGTTTCCCCCAACCATCTGCGCGGACTGCAGCCTGATCGCAACGGCATCTATACCCGCACCCTCGCCGATCGAAGCCGCCACTATTTCGCCGACGTGGACGGTGATATCTACCGGGTGGGCGGCTTCGACCGGCAAAGCCTCACCTGGCAGGTGCTTGATCCTCGTTCGGGCAAAGAAGTCGCGCCACTGCAGCGTACAGACGGCAAATGGACCGCGGCCGCAGCACCCGCCTCTTATCCACGCGGCTATCGCGGCACCATCCTGCGGGCACTCGACGGCGGCATCCACAACGTCATCCTGGCGCTTACCCAGGTACGCGGCAACTGGTCGCGCGCAACCAGTGCGACGATGAACACGTTGTTCGGCCGTGGCGCATCGTCCGAAGGCGGCAAGGCCCGTATCGAACAAGGGCTGCGCAATACGTTGAACCAGATGCAGGAAAGCAAACGTACCGGCGCGCGCAATTTGCAGGTCGGCGGCGAGGGCGGCCCCAACTCTCCGTCCGCGGTCGCGTTTGGCAATGGAACGGTGCAATTTACGAAATATACGCTGCGAAACTGGCGCCCGGCGGACCTCAATGAATTGATGGTGCACGAATTCACGCATACCGGGGCCGGCACGAAGGATCATTGGTACCTCAACCGCAACAATGGCCGGATTCCCAATTGGGGCGGCAGCATCAGCCCGTTGACCTTCCATAACGCGGTGAACAACGCCGACACGCTGGCGCGATCGTCCAGCGTGCTTGCCAATAACTAACGCCGGCGATCGCACGCACGCAAACGCAAACGATGCCCGGCGATGAACGTCGCCGGGCATGATTCAATGCACAAGACCCAGATTGGCCTTGCGCACCGCATCCACGAAGGCACCGAACGGCAAGTCAGTCATGCCGACCAGCCCGATATGGCTGTTCTCGCCATCGATCAGGCGCCCCGTCACCGGCTGATCCACGTACTCAAACCAATGCGTACCGACGATGTCCGGATCGCTCGCCGCCGCCTGCACGAAATGCGCATAGGCCGGGCCGCGCTGCGCCTCGTTCCACACCGACACCACGCCCTTGCCGAACGGGCCGCGATCGTCCGAACCGAAATGGAACTCGGTGATGAGCACTGGCTTATCCAGCCGGTGCACGGCATCCAGATCCACGCCATGCTGCGGCACATCCGCATACACGTTGAAGCTGAGCACATCGCAATAGCGCGCGCACGATGCCACCGCTTCGGGCGTATTTACGGCGAAACGGCCGCCGAGAAACAAGTGATGCGGGTCATGCCGATGGATCGCCGCCGCGACAGTGCCGAAATATTTATCGGCATAGACGCGCAACCATGCACTGTAATCTTCGGCGATGGCCGGATGCGCTTCATTGGGCACGGGCGCGGCGACATTCGTGGCATTCAATGCCTGCCAATCGGTCAACGCGATGCCCCACGCCGCCGCCAGCTTCGCCGGCTCGCCGTATTTTTTCTTGAGCATGGCGATGAACGCCTGCTTGGCATCGCTGCGCGCCTGCCCACGCAAGGTACCCACCGCCAGGCCCCAGCGCCCTTGCGGCCCCCGGCCCGCCCACGCCAGTTCGTTGTCGGCGAAATAGCCCAGCAGCCATGGATCGTTGCGCGCATGTTCGCTTGCGCTCGCCACCGCACGCTCGACCGCTTGCGCGAAACGCGGATCGAAGGGATCGGGCATGCGCCCCCAATAATCGAAACCGCTGGAAACGTTGCCAAACGTGCCGTTGATATCGATCGGCAAGGTGTAGGCCACGCGATGCATCCGGCCCAGCGCGTCATCGCTCCAGTTGCCGATGGTGTTGAAACCCCACGCCTGCAGGCGATCGAGCGTGCGCCGCCGCCAGATCGTCAGCCAGTCGGCACCGGTGGCGCGATAGAGATTGGCTTCGTAAAAATCGAACCAGCGCCCGTGATTGTCACCCAGGCCCGCACTGGCGCCGCGTTCGGCATCGCGGCTGTCGTCCAGGCCGTAGAACGTGTGCCATGGTGCCTGGTCCAGCGGCAGGTTGACGAACATGTACTGGCGCCCTTGCACATAGGTACGCGAGTTGTCGGCAGCCACGGCGTTTACGCCCAGCGAGAAAAACGCGTGGCCATCGGGCGTAACCAGCCACCAGCGGCCGTTCGCCTTCTGCGTGTGGAACCAACCCGTGCGCGTGAGCGCGATATCCTGGCGGCCGCCGTAGGCATCCAGGCCATGCCGTTGCGCCAGCGCCGCGGCAAGCGTGCGTTGTTCCTGCAGGTGCGCGGCGCGCAAGGCCGCATCGCTGTCGATTTTCTCCGGCCACCGGCCGCGCGTGTACTGTCCCCATTGATCGACGATGCCGCTGTAGGCGCTCTGCAACGCGGCATCGCCCGCTGTCGTACCCATGCTTCCAAGCAGCACTTGCTGCGCGGCCTGCGGTGCGGGCATGCCAAGATGAATGGCATGAACGTGTGCAAGGTCGATCGAGCCTTCGACGGTCGTCGCCACGAACACCGCGCTGCCATGATCGTCGAACGGCATCGGCGGCCCTGCCTGCATGCCAAAGCTGCGCGGCGAGGTGGCGTGCAATGGCACGATCAGCGTTTGCGCGGGACCCGCGGGCAATCCCACCACCGCGTGCAGATGCTGGTCCGGCGTGGTGCCATCGATATCGACCACCAGCGTGACCGCCCATGCCATGGCGTTCTGTACCTGGATCCGCAGCGCGCCCTGCCCCGACCAGTTCCACGTACCGCTGGCCGGCGCGATGACCAGTTGCGGCCGGCCGGACGGCTCGAACGCGTAGCGCTGCAGCGCCGTGCCGCGGCTATCGTGTTCGGTGCCGCCGACGCGTTCCACCTGCAAAAGTTGCAGTTGCGCGCCCGTGCTTGCACGGGAAAGGTCGGCCACCTCGGCCGCCTTCGCGCGGGCAAGCGGCAACACACCTGATACCAGGGCTATCACCAGCGCGAGCTGCTTCATGGCCGATCCGGGCGAAGAAAGATTCGCGCAGTATGCGTCATCCATCCGCATGGCGGCAGCTCAAGCCGCGCGCCGTGCCTGCCAGTAACGCCACAACGCATACACCGGCACGCCCAGCGCAATGATCAAAAGGCTCATGCCCGCATCGTGCGGCTGGTTGATCACCGTGGCGATGATCACGCCGAACACGGTGGCGACGAATACGAACGGAATCACCGGATACCACGGCACGCGATAGGGCAGCGATTGATCGGCAAAGCGGCGCCGATACCAGAACAGCGTGGCGATGCCGAAGGCATGCCCCAGCCATTCGCCGACCGTGGTGTAGTCCAGCAGCTGATCGAACGTACCGGTGAGGATCAGCACGATGGCCCACCCGCCCAGCACCGCCAGCGCGATCTGCGGCGCGCGCCAGCGCGAGTCGATGCGCCCCACCGAGCGAAAAAACATGCCGTCCGCGCCCATCGTCTGCAGTACGCGTGCGCCGCCGGCGATGGCGATGCTGCAATAGCCGAACGTGGAGCAGGCAATGCCGACCGCCATGATCCGCGCGCCGGCCGTGCCGAAGATGTTGCTCATCACATCGGCCGCGGGCGCGATGCTGGCCGCCAGGCCCGCATGCCCCAATCCCGTGAGGTAGGCGATATTGACCAGCAGATAGCACACCACCACGCCGATCATGCCCATCGCCAGCGCGCGCGGCAGCGTGCGTTGGGGATCGCGTACTTCGCCGGCCAGGTCGTTGAGGTAATGGAAGCCGCCATAGGCGAACAACACCGGCAGCAAGGCGCCGATCCACGCGCCGCTGGGCACCGGATGCGCGCTATCGACCGCCAGCACGCGATCGAAATGCCCGTGCGCCAGCACCAGCCCCACCACCACCAGCATCGCGATGGCGGCGAGCTTGAGGATCGTGAAAAGGTTCTGCATCCACGCGCCCGCGCGAATGCCAAACAGGTTCACGCCGACAATGAAAACGATCGCCCCCACCGCCGATGGCTTCACCCAGATCGCCGAGAGGCCGCAGGCATGGCAGAAATAATCGGCGAAAGTGGTGGCCACCGCTGCTACGCTGCCTGGGTAATTGATCAGCGCCATCGTCCAGCCGAACAGGAACGCCGGCAACGAACCGAAGGCTTCGCGCAGATAGATATAGATGCCGCCCGCCTGCGGCCGCCGCGCGCCAAGCTCGCCGTAGCACAGCACCCCGGCCAGCGTAAGCAGGCCGCCGATGGCCCATAGCGTCAACAGCGGCAGGCCCGCGCCGGTTTGCTTGGCCACCGTGGCCGGCGTGCGGAAAATGCCGCCGCCGATCACGCCGCCCACGACAATGGCGGCACCGTCCCAGACGCCCAGCCGCCGCAGATAGGAATGTTGCGAAGTTTCGTCGGTCATAGATGCCGACATTAACCCGAGTCGGCACCAAAATTTCGGATGACCTATGCCCTATGGCAGGGGTCGCCGCCATCGGCGTGCGGAAAAAAGCCGGGGCTGTGCGAGCGCGACAAGGAAATCCCATAAAGCGTGTAGGCCTGGCGGCCATGCCCAGGCCCGGGTACCGGGCCTGGCATCCCATCTTTGCCCGCACCGGCAACGCGGCTCCTGGCTGGCGTGTCTTAACCGGGCCGGCTATCGAGCCGATGCTACAGCGCCTGCATCCCATCTCGCGGCAAGATCGACCCATTCCGCGTGGCATCCGCCGGATGGTTAAGCCACCCACCCTGCGCAACCTACCGGCGGCAGTAGCCCCACCTATGATGCGGCATGCCAGACACGTGCGACATGGCGCCTGTACTTCAGCCCAGGCCTGCCATGCGCACGCCGACACTCCGGCATGCGCACACCCAGGCCAGCGCTTAAAATCGCCCTATCAACCGCGACCGGTAGCAGCGTGTCCACCCCACCCCGCAAGATTCTCCACGTTGACATGGATGCCTTCTATGCATCGGTGGAGCAGCGCGACGATCCGTCGCTGCGCGGCAAGCCGGTGGTCGTGGCCTGGCGCGGCGCGCGCTCGGTGGTGTGCGCGGCCAGTTATGAAGCACGCAAATTCGGCGTGCGCTCGGCCATGCCCGCGGTGCGTGCGGAGCGGCTGTGTCCGCAGGCGATTTTCGTGCCGCCGGATTTCGTGCGCTACAAGGCCGTGTCGCGGCAGGTGCGCGAAATCTTCGCGCGGCACACCGACCTGATCGAACCGTTGTCGCTGGACGAAGCCTACCTCGACGTCACCGCCACCAAGAGCAACCTGCCCACGGCCACCGCCACCGCCGAGGCGATCCGCGCGGCCATCCGCGAGGAAACCCACCTTACCGCCTCCGCCGGCGTGGCGCCGAACAAATTCCTGGCGAAAATCGCTTCCGATTGGAACAAGCCGGACGGCCTGTTCGTGATCCGCCCGCACCAGGTGCAGGCCTTCCTCGCGCCGCTGGCGGTCAACCGGCTGCCCGGCGTGGGCAAGGTGATGGAAGCCAAACTGGAAGCGATGGGCATCAAGACGGTAAGCGACCTGCGCACCTTGACGCTGACCGAACTCGAGATGCGCTTGGGCCGCTGGGGCCGCCGCCTGCACGAGCTGTCGCTGGGTATCGACGATCACGCCGTGCAACCCAACCAGCTCACCTTGCAAGTGTCCGCCGAAGATACCTTCGAGCACGACCTCACGCTGGACGAACTCGAACCGCACATCCGCCAGCTGGCCGAAAAAACCTGGGCCGCGCATCAACGCGAAGCGCAACGCGGACGCATCGCACGCACTATCGTGCTGAAACTGAAAACCTCCGACTTCCACACTCTCACCCGCAGCCTCACGCCCTCCTCGCTGCCCAGCTCCGCGCAGGAACTGGCCGACGTCGCTTGCGCACTGCGCGGCCGCGTGGAACGCCCCGCCGACAGCCGCTATCGACTGGTGGGCGTGGGCCTGTCGGGCTTCGTGGACCAGGACAGCTTTATCGCTCAGCGCGACCTGTTCGCGTAAAACAGCACGTGCGGCGAGGGACCGGCACCCGCGACAAAAATCCATTACCCTTCGCCCATTCCATCCATTGCCAGGGAACGACCCATGCACGTTGAACCGGCGAAAATGCCCATGGAAACCATGAAGGATCTGGCCAAGCATTATGTGATGATCGTGCTTGGCATCGTCACCGCATTGGCCTTGGAAGCCTGGGTGGAACACGTGCACGAGCGCCACGCCGCCGAAGCGGCCAGCACGCAGATCGAAGCGGAGATCCGCACCAACCGCAGCGAGATCGACAAAGCACGCGCGCGCGATACCCAACGCATGCACGATCTGCAAAAACTTCGCGACGTGCTGGTGCAAGACATCAAGGCCCACGCCAGCGATGCGCAAATTATTCAGCACATGCAACAAAACGCACCGGACGGGCTTTATCTCGACTGGCGCTGGCCGATCCTGCGGCATGAAGCCTGGGACGTCGCCGTCGCCAATCAATCCGCCGGCTGGATCGACAACGACAAACTGCGCCGCTATGCCGCCGTCTACGCCGCACAAAACGCCCGCAGCACCTTGATGAGCGAAGACCTTCCCATCGTACTCGACGGCCCACGCATGGTCGATGTCATCATCGATCTGCAAGTAGGCAACGTACAACCGACCGAACTGTTGCACGTCGTCAACCAGATGGTCTGGCTGACCAACGAGGCATCGCACAACCTCGAAGGCCTCGCGGCGACCATTGATGCTGCCATGTCTGATCAGCCAACTAACACCACAAGCGCTGCCACCACTCGCTGACACAAGCATAGTAGCGGGTGTTCTGGCCGGCGGTGAGGATGGCGCATGGCTCAGCGCACAATCCTGGTATCCCAAACTAGGGGGCAGTGAAAACAGCAACAGTCCAGGATTCACTTGAAGGATATCGCCGTTGTTCTGGATCAGCTGAGACCCCCGGTGTCGCACTCATCAACGGCTGACCATCCTGCTGATTGACCAGCGTGTAATTCAGCGTCGTGCTTGGACTGCTGGGGTTTTGATACGACAACGCCTGATTAAACAGCGCTGTAAAGGCCGGCGCGTTTGGCTGAGTGGAATTCAGCGCAGCAACCAGCGATGACGGCAAATTGCTTGACTCGATCAGGCCATTGGCCATGTTGAGGTCTTGCGTGTAACTAAGCGCGTTGTACTGCGCAGTGACATTATCCACGCATTGCTGGTTCTTGCAGGCGGCCTTCGCGGCGGCTTCTTGCGCCATTTGGAGGTGATCCAGATAGTTGTATTGCGTACCCGCCAATGCTGTTGATGCACCTGCCCCACCGCCGAAGAGCGCACCCACGAGTGTTGTGCCAGCCAACTCTCCACTCGCCCCGTAGCTTTCGAGATACGGTGTCACCGCCTCGCCGGCCGCTGCGCCTCCCGCGCCCTGCAACGCATTGCCACCACCTGCCGCCGCAGCGGCCGCACCTACCGCCGCGTGGATCGCCATCGCCCCATACTGCCCGGCATAAGGTTTAAATTGCTCTCCAGATCGCCGGCTGCGGTCATGCCCACTTGATAGGCGCGTTGATGCTTACACCAAATCACTTGGGGCACACTCATTTTTCCGTAGGCGATATTGAAGTTTCGAGATTCTCAGGACGGTTCACTGAGCGAATTGCGGCCGCAGGGTCCTTCATTCCGTACTGCTGATAGACCCAATGCAATGTGCCACTACTACGATAGGTAAAGAGCACTCCCTGATTACTGGTGCTCGTGATAACCCCGCCGAATTCCTTGTGATCAGTGGCGATCGTAATGATTACGGACCAAGTTGTAACAGGGTGGTTTGGTACGACGTGCCACATACCTGTCATAGGCGTAAGTAGTGCCTTTATTTCTGCTCTGTCGCGAACAATAAGCGACCCGTGGATCAAAGAATGGTCGCTTGTCGGATCGATGCGGACATACCGAATATCCGCCAAAGGAAGATGTTCCAGAAACTCTCTCCCCTCTCTTGCCGAGGGACTTACAAAACGGTAACCAAGCAAAACCGCCCATATAACTGCGAAAATAATCACCCCACCTAGGCTCAGCTTGTTATTCTTGTCAGCTTCCATACCGCTACTGTCCTTGGCTAGTGGGTGACTGATCACCGGGGGTAAATGGAAGGCTAAATAGAGGTGCCATTACACCCGTAGAACCTGTTGGCGCTTTAATTGGCACCATAATTCCAGCACCGACCTCAAGGGCCGTGTCGCCACCAAAAGCGTGATTAGCACCACGGTGAGCGTAAGCGTGCCTTTGGAGAGATCCTGCTGGCCCAAACCCACCCGGGTGGTGACGTAGCCGCGCGCGAGGATCAGGTCGCCCGCACGGCGCACGATCAGGCTGACGCCCTCATGACCGATGCAGCGGCCTGCGTAGTGATTGAGGTAGCGCTGCACGAAACCGAAGGTGTCGCTGCGCTCGCCTTGCAGGCGGATCTGCCTGATGTCCAAGCACGGCGTTTCGCTGGGAAGATCGCGATGATGAAAATCGGTGGCCGCGTTGTCGCTCAGCCGCGCGGCCGGCGCGTTCTCGCGCGCGCTGCGTTCTTGCGCCTGTTGCTGGGTGCGCAGTCGTTGTTGCTGCTGATCGAGCGTGACGGGTTTGTCTTGCGCCATCGCAGCGGGCGAGATGGCCGCCATACCTGCCAGCGCGAGCAAACGCGGGGTTGCCGTGCTGCGGCGAGGAACCGTTCGAAATTTTCTTAGAGAGGAACTTTCCATACTGCCGCGCGCCCCCACTGACGGGGCGCGGACATTATCGAAACCTCACCGTTTCAACTACACGTTACGGGTGATTTGCGGTGCGAAACGTTCAAAGCCGACGCACAAATCGGAAATAACTTACTTTGCCCTTGGTTTTGTCGAATTTGTCCGGTGACGAATGCGATTAATCGTGAAGGTGCAATCTGATCGTGGCGTCGGGTTTCCTATCCCATGGCCATGGGCATCACGGAAATTACCGGTAGGTTTTTCCGTGCATCCGCTCGCTTCACTGCGCGACGCCGCCACGCCGGCACCGCCAACAAAAAAGGCCCGGATCGCTCCGGGCCTTTTTATCCACCGCCAATGCGGCTTATTTTTTCTTGGGGATGTACAGATCGGTGATGGTGCCTTCGTAGACCTCGGCCGCCATGCCCACCGATTCGCTGAGGGTGGGATGCGGATGGATGGTGAGGCCGATGTCGGCCGCTTCGCTGCCCATTTCGATCGCCAGCGCGATTTCCGAAATCAAGTCGCCGGCATGCGGACCGACGATGGCGCCGCCGACCACGCGATGGGTTTCTTCGTCGAACAGCAACTTGGTGAAGCCCTCGGTGCGGTCGATGCCGATGGCGCGGCCACTGGCCACCCACGGGAATTTGCCCACGCCGATCTTGAGGCCTTTTTCTTTCGCTTCGCGCTCGGTGACGCCCACCCATGCCACTTCCGGATCGGTGTAGGCGACGGACGGGATCACGCGCGCATCGAAATGGCTCTTCATGCCGGCAATGGCTTCCGCCGCGACTTTCGCTTCGTGCGTGGCCTTGTGCGCCAGCATCGGCTGGCCGACCAGGTCGCCGATGGCGAAGATGTGCTTGACGTTGGTGCGCATCTGCGTGTCGACGTTGATGAAGCCGCGCTCGGTGACGGCGACGCCGGCCTTGTCCGCGCCGATCTTGCCACCGTTGGGCGAGCGGCCCACCGACACCAGCACGCGGTCGAACAGCGTGGTTTCGGGCTTGTTTTCGCCTTCGTAGCTGACTTCGATGCCTTTCTTGGTGGCCTTGGCCTCAACCACCTTGGTCTTGAGATGAATGCCCTTGAGCTTGCCGCCAAGGCGCTTGGACAGCGGCTTGATGAGGTCGGCATCGGCGCCGGGGATGATCTGGTCCATGAATTCGACCACGGTCACTTCGCTGCCGAGCCCCGCGTACACGGTGGCCATTTCCAGGCCGATGATGCCGCCGCCCACGACCAGCAGCTTGGCCGGCACATCTTTGAGTTCCAGCGCGCCGGTGGAATCGACGATGCGATCGTCGTCCCACGGGAATGCCGGCAGCTTCACCGACTGCGAGCCCGCGGCGATGATGGCGTATTCGAAGCGGATCAGCTTTTTGCCTTCGGCCGTCTCCACTTCCATTTCGTTGGGCGAGATGAACGTGCCCACGCCCTGCACCGTGCGTACCTTGCGCTGCTTGGCCATGCCGGCCAGGCCGCCGGTGAGCTGGCCGACCACTTTGTCCTTGAAGCTGCGCAGCTTGTCGATGTCGATCTTGGGCTTGCCGAAGCTGACGCCGTGCGCGGCCATCGCTTCGGCTTCGTCGATCACCGCCGCCGCGTGCAGCAAGGCCTTGGACGGGATGCAGCCGACATTGAGGCATACGCCGCCGAGCTTGGCGTAGCGTTCCACCAGCACAGTATCCACGCCGAGGTCCGCGGCGCGGAAGGCGGCCGTATAGCCGCCCGGGCCGGAACCGAGCACGACGAGCTTGCATTGGATATCCGCCGCTCTTCCTGACGATGATGCCGCTTGCGGCGCCTTCGCCGCCTCTGCCCGCTGGGGAGAGGATTGAGGTGAGGGAGCGGGGCCTGGTGCGGAAGCCGGCGCCGGTGCAGGCGCGGCGGTCTTGGGCGCTTCGGCCGCAGCGCCTTCGCTCACCTGGACCACCGCAATGACCGTGCCCTCGGACACTTCATCGCCGACCTTGAGCTTGAATTCCTTGATGACGCCGGCGGCGCTGGAAGGAATCTCCATCGTCGCCTTGTCCGATTCGAGCGTAATGAGGCTCTGCTCCTTGGCGACGGTATCGCCGACTTTCACCATCACCTCGATCACCGGCACGTTGTCGTGCCCGCCGATGTCGGGGACTTTGATTTCGATCGTATTGGCCATGATCGTCTCCCCTCGTCAGAGCAACAGGCGACGGATGTCGCCCAGCTGGGCCGCGAGGAACGAGGCGAAGCGCGCGGCGAGCGCGCCGTCGATCACGCGATGGTCGTAGCTGAGCGACAGCGGCAGGATCAGGCGCGGCGCGAATTCCTTGCCGTTCCACACCGGCTTGGTCTGCGCCTTGGACACGCCCAGGATGGCCACTTCCGGCGCGTTGACGATCGGCGTGAAGGCCGTGCCGCCGATGCCGCCGAGCGAGGAGATGGAGAAGCAGCCACCGGACATGTCGTTGGGGCCGAGCTTTTTATCGCGTGCTTTCTTGGAGATCTCGCCCAGTTCCACCGCGAGATCCAACAGGCCCTTCTTGTCGCAATCGCGAATCACCGGCACCACCAGGCCATCGGGCGTGTCCACCGCGATGCCGATGTGGAAGTACTTCTTGAGGAACAGCTTCTCGCCGCTTTCGTCGAGCGAGGCGTTGAACTGCGGGAATTTCTTCAGCGCCGCAACCACCGCCTTGATCTGGAACACCAGCGGGGTGATCTTGAGGTCCTTGTTTTCTTCGCCGAGCTTCTTGCGGAAGGCCTCCAGCTCGGTGATGTCGGCATCTTCGTGCTGGGTGACGTGCGGGATCATCGCCCAGTTGCGCGCGAGGTTGGCGCCGGAGATCTTTTGGATGCGCGAGAGCGGCTTTTCCTCGATCTGGCCGAACTTGGCGAAATCGACCTTCGGCCACGGCAGCAGGTTGAGGCCGCCGCCGGCCGGGGCCGCGCCACCGGTGGCCGGACGGGCGCCCGATGCCAGCGCATGCTTGACGTAGCTGGTGACGTCCTCGCGCACGATGCGCCCGGCGCGGGCGCTGCCTTTCACCTGGCGGATGTCCACGCCCAACTCGCGCGCGAAGGCGCGGATGGCAGGGCTGGCGTAGGGGGCATCGCCGGGCATGATGATGTTGGCGTCGAACGGCGGGCGGGCCTGGGGGGCGACATCACCCTCGGGCGCATTGCCGGGCAGCACGCTGCGGCCGCCTTGCGGGGCCGGTTCTTCCTTCACCGGGGGCGCGGCGGCCGGGGCGGGCGCGGGTGCCGGGGCTGCGGGAGCCGGGGCTTGGGCCTTGGCAGGCGCCGGAGCCGGTGCGGCGGCGCCGTCGGAGGCTTCGATCAGGGCGATCACGGCACCCTCGGACACCTCGTCGCCGACCTTCAGCTTCACGTCCTTCACCACGCCGGCGAACGGCGCGGGCACTTCCATGGTGGCCTTGTCCGACTCCAGCGTGATGAGGCTTTGGTCCTTTTCCACCGAGTCACCGGGTTTGATCATCACTTCGATGACGGGCACATCGGCGTGACCGCCGATATCAGGAACGCGGGCTTCTTTGAGGTCGGCCATGATTACTCCTGCAGAGCGAAGGCGGCCGCGTGGGGAGGCGGGGGCGGCCGCAAGGCTTCCATCATAGCAACCGGCGCCCCTCTACGGACATGGCAAATCGACCTGAGGGGGCCATGCGCATACGTATGCGGAAGGGATCCTACTTGCGCTCCTCGGCGGCGCCGACGATGCGCACCTCGCGTTGCGGAAACGGCATGCGGATGCCCTGGGCGTCGAACTGTTCTTTCACCGCACGCAGCAGATCGGTCTGCGCGGGCCAGAAATCGCCGGTGCGGGTGTAGGCGCGCAGCAGCAGATGGATGGCGCTCTCGCCAAGGCTGTCGGACCAGACGGTGGGTGCGGGGTCTTGCAAGATGCGCGCATCGGCCTCGATGAGTCGTTGCACCACGCCGATCGCCGCGCCGATGTCGCTGTCATAGCCGATGCCCACGCGCAACTCGAAGCGCCGCGTGCCGCGCCGGCTGAAGTTGATGATGGCATCGGCACCGATCTTGGCATTGGGCACCACCGCCTCGCGGTTGTCGGCCAGCACCAGTTGGGTATGCATCAGGTTGATGCCTTCCACCGTGCCCTCAACGCCGCCGGCATCGATGAAATCGCCGACCTTGAACGGTCGGAACACGATCAGCAGCACACCCCACGCCAGGTTGCTCAGCGAACCCTGCAAGGCGAGCCCGATCGCCAGGCCACCCGCGCCGAGCGCGGCCAGCAGCGGCGCACTCGGCACGCCGGCGGTCTGCAGGGCGATCACGATCAACACGGCAATCAGCACGCCGTAGATGAGGTTGCGCAGAAAGCCGCTCAGGGTCGGATCGATGGCGGCACGGTGCATTGCGCGCTGGATGAAGTTGGCCAGCCGCCGCGCCAGCCAATGGCCGAGCAGCAGCACCAGCGCCGCGCCGAGCAAGGCCGGGCCATGATGGGTGAAAAACAGCGAGAAGTCCTCGCGAGACAAACGCAGCAGATGGTCGAACATGGCGCGGCCCTGGAAAAAACCGCGAAAGCCTAGCAGCCCGTGTTCAAATCCATCATGACGCACAAAAAAAGTGCCCGGAGGGGTAGCCGGGCACATGACTGTCCCATGCCGGTGAGCATGGCGTTCGGGGGAGTGCTATCGCTGGGCGTAGTGGCTTGCCTTGTCGTTACCGTCCGTGTCCGATGAAAGCAGCGTCAGCCGCTCGCCGTTGGGCAGGCGGAATTGAAACTGCTGTTGCAGTTGCTCAAGTTGACCAAGGCTCGGACACAGTGCATCGGCGCGCTGGGCGAGTTTCTCGGCGGGCTGTTCGACGGCTTTGTCGAGCGTGGTTTCCAGCGCGCTGGTGCGCGCCTGGAGCGAGGCGAGCTTGCTGGGATCGTTGCTGAGCGCGTCGTTGAGCACGTCGCGGGTGATGCTGCCGACCATGTCGGCCACCGCCTCTTCCACCGCGGCGCCGAAGGTTTCGCCGCTGTCGCCCGCTTTCCAGAAGCCATGGCCGAGGGTGACGTCGATCTGCTGCAGCGCCTCGTCGTGGCGGTCGCGCAGCTTGTCCATGATGCGCGTGCGTTCGTCGCTGTCGTCGGTGAGCGTGGCGGCCACGGTGGTCATCGCCGAATAGCCGATATCCACCCCGTCGCGCGCGATGCCCGCCATCGCCGGCAGCAGGTCGCGCACCTGGCGTTCGTAGCTGCGCAGGCGCGCGCCATCCTGCGGCGACACCGTCACCGGGCGGCCGTCGATGCGCAGCTGTCCGTCGTGGATGAAAACCGTTTGCGCGGGGCCGCTCTCGCGGCTGAAAGCGATGCCGTCGGGCTTGATCTGCACGTCGTAATCGCTATTGAACGAACACTGCATAGCATGTCCGTGCACGCTCGAAGCCTGCGCGCCGCCGGCCATGACCAGGCCGGCCGCGAACGCGATGGTGGTGAGATGACGATGCATGTGCGATTCCCTCTCCCGCTTCGGCACGGCCCACGCCGGCCGTTGTGTCGCTTGGATGCGTCCCAGCCTGCATAGGGTTTAACGGCCGGGCATCGGCAAGCATGGGCCATGCGTCATCCCGTGCCATCGGTCATACCGCGCTCGCGGCGAACGATGGCGCAGCGCACATAGGCAAAGCGGCGGGTGCGCGATAAGTTGTTCCTTCGGAGCATTCCCAGGGGCAAGGCGTATGCAATCCACCGATGTCATCGTGGTCGGCGCGGGGCTCGCCGGCCTGGTCGCCGCCACCGAGCTCGCCGATGCGGGCCGGCGCGTGCTGCTGGTCGAGCAGGAGCCGGAGCAGAGCCTGGGCGGCCAGGCGCACTGGTCGTTTGGCGGCCTGTTTTTTGTCGATTCGCCCGAGCAGCGGCGCATGGGCGTGCGCGATTCGCACGCGCTGGCCCTGGCCGACTGGATGGGCACGGCCGCTTTCGACCGTACCGAAGACCACTGGCCCCGCCAATGGGCGCAGGCGTACGTCGATTTCGCCGCGGGCGAAAAACGCGCCTGGCTGCATGGCATGGGCATGCGCTGGTTTCCGGTGGTGGGCTGGGCCGAACGCGGCGGCCATGGCGCGATCGGCCACGGCAATTCGGTGCCGCGCTTCCACGTCACCTGGGGTACCGGTCCGGGCGTGCTGGAACCGTTCGTGCGCCGGGCGCGCGAAGCGGCGGCGAAAGGCTTGCTGCAATGGGCATTCCGCCATCGCGTGGACCAGTTGCTGGTGGAAAACGGCTGCGTGGCCGGCGTGCGCGGCGCGCGCCTGGCCGAGGATGGCGTGGAACGCGGCAAACCCAGTTCGCGCGAGGTGACCGGCGATTTCGAATATCGCGCGCAGGCGGTGATCGTGGCGTCCGGCGGCATCGGCGGCAACCACGAACTGGTGCGCCGCCATTGGCCCGAGCGTTTGGGACCGCCGCCCTCGCACATGTTGTGCGGCGTGCCCGCGCATGTGGACGGGCGCATGCTCGACATCACGGAGGCGGCCGGCGCGCGGTTGATCAATCGCGACCGCATGTGGCACTACGTCGAAGGCATCGAAAACTGGAATCCGATCTGGCCCGGGCACGCGATCCGCATTCTGCCCGGCCCGTCGTCGCTGTGGTTCGACGCGCGCGGCCAGCGCCTGCCCTGCCCGCTGTGGCCGGGCTTCGACACGCTGGGCACGCTGGAGCATCTGCGCCGTACCGGCTTTGACTACAGCTGGTTTGTGCTGGACCAGCAGATCATCCGGCGCGAATTTGCACTGTCCGGCTCCGAGCAGAATCCGGATCTCACCAACAAAAGCTGGCGCCAGGTGGCCAAGCGCGCCATCGGCAAGAACGCTCCCGCGCCGGTGGAGGCGTTCAAGCAACATGGCCGCGACTTCATCGTGCGCGACAACGTGGACGATCTGGTCGCCGGGATGAACGCACTGGCCGGCACCCCGCTTATCGATGCCGCGCGGATGCGCGAGGAGATCCAGGCGCGCGATCGCCAGTTCGACCATCCGTATGCGAAGGATAGCCAGGTGATGGCCATCCACAACGCGCGCCGTTATCGCGGCGATCGCCTGGTGCGCGTGGCCAGGCCGCATCGCATCCTGGATCCGGCCAACGGACCGCTGATCGCGGTGCGCTTGAACATCCTGACACGCAAGACGCTCGGCGGACTGGAAACGGACCTGCAAGCACGCGTGCTGGGCCATGATGGCCAACCCGTGCGCGGACTTTATGCCGTGGGCGAAGCCGCCGGATTCGGCGGCGGCGGCTTGCACGGCTATCGCGCGCTGGAAGGCAGCTTCCTCGGCGGATGCCTGTTTTCCGGCCGCATCGCCGGACGCGCGGCCGCGGCGGCGATCGCATGAAGGCGCTACCGCGCATCGTCATCTACGGCGCCGGCATGATCGGCAACTATCTTGGCGGCCGTCTGCACCAGCACGCGCGCGTTCGTTTCGTTGCACGGCCGCATGTGGTCGCCACGCTGAAAGCGCAGGGGCTGACGGTCAGCGATTTGAACGGCCACCGCCAGCACATCGCACCCGATGCGCTGGACCTGCACACGCAACCCGACGCCGCGCGCGAGGCGGATCTGGTGCTGGTGACGGTGAAATCGTCGGCGACCATGGATGTAGGCCACGAGCTTTCCGACGTGCTGGCGCCCGGCACGCCAGTGATCAGTTTCCAAAACGGCGTGCGCAATGCGGCCGAGTTGCGCGTATCGCTGCCAGGGCATGGCGTGCTGGCCGGCATGGTGCCATTCAACGTGACACAGCCGGCGCCCGGCCATTTCCACCAGGGCTCCTCCGGCGAGCTGATGGTGGAGCGCTCGCCCGTGCTGGAACCGTTTCAGCCGGCCTTCGCCGCCGCGGGACTAGCATGGCAAGCGCAGGACGACATGCACGCGGTGTTGTGGGCGAAGCTGCTGATGAATCTCAACAACCCGCTCAATGCGCTGAGCGGGCTGCCGCTGCGCGATCAACTGGCGCAACGCAGCTGGCGGCGTTGCCTGGCGCTGCTGCAACGCGAAGGTTTGCAGGTGCTGGAGGCGGCCGGCATTCGTCCGGCGCAGCTCACGCCGCTGCCCACGCGCTGGATACCGGGCGTGCTGTCGCTGCCCGATGCCATCTTCCAGCGCATCGCGGGGCGAATGCTGGCGATCGACCCGCTGGCGCGCTCGTCCACTTGGGACGACCTGCAGGCAGGGCGGCGCACCGAGGTCGACTACATCAACGGCGAGATCGTCGCGCTGGCGGCGTCGAAGGGATTTCGCGCGGCGGCCAATGCGCGCATCGTGGCGTTGATCCGCGACGCGGAGCGATCCTATTTGCGCTGGGAAGCGGAGGCTTTGTTCAAGACGTTGCGCAACGCACGGCCATAGCGCTTAGCGCGCGCGGTCCTCAATGTGCGCAACCTTGCCGTCCACGATGGTGATGGTGGTGGCGTGGCCATCGCGCCAGTATTGCCACTTCTCGCCCTTGTCCTTGGTACGGCTCCTGGACGACTTGCCCTTGGATGACGGGCTGTTGCGGGCGGTCGAACTTTTCGACGAGGCCTTGCCTGCATTGCCATGCTTTCCATGTCCCGAAGGATGGCCCAGCAACGCCTTCACCCGCGCGGCGCTGTCGCCGACCACCAGTACCTGACTGCCCACGCGCAGGCTTTCCAGCGCATGCGCGGGATACACGCAAACCAACAAAGCCCAAACCAGATATCGACGCATGACATGCTCCGTGTCGCCATGGGGCCACGTTCCATGGCCGGGAAAAATGGATGATTTAAAGATAGGCCACGGCATGCGCCTGATCGGGCTGTACGATCCGGGTTGCCCGATCGGACACGGAAACCGTGCTGGGCCGGATACGCCGCTTCATTCAGCGTGGCGATGCGTACAACGGCCCATGCGCGTGATCGCGGCCTGATGCTTGGGAGCATAACGGGGGATTACCCCATAGCGCTTGCGTTATTCCGGCGGCAAACAACGCCAACGGCGTGACGCAGCGGTCCTGCATGCCTGTATTTTCAGTATGTTCCAGCGGCATGTAGGCGAACACGCGCCGGATCACGGGACGTTGGCGGTCATCATCTTCATCGATCCCCCACACGGTCAGTCGCTCGGCGCGTAGCCCTTGTTGCCGGGCGCATGGTGGCGATCATGGGAGTGCCCGCAAAGCATGGGCGGATGATGCGTCGAAAGATGGGATCGCTTTTTCCAGCGCCTGTCGCGATGGGCCGGGACCAACCCGCATGTCAGCAGCGCCCGCGCTTGGGGCGTTGGCGCTGCCGCGGCTTACCGGCCCGCCGCTTTGGCAAGGCTGTGCATATCCAGGTGGATGGACTGCAGGCGCGGAAGCTGGCGGTGCAGCGTGGCGGCCATGTCGCCGGCGGAAAGGCGGGCAATGACCCGCTCGAACGCGCGCAGCAGGCTCTGTTCATCTCGCGCCAGCAAGCGTATCCACGCATCGTCGCTGCGCGGCATGCCACGCACCAGCCATGTATCCAGGCGCTGGCGCGCGGCACCGAACATGCCGCCGCGCGTGACCGGCACACCGTCGTGGTGGCGCATCTGGGTCTGCAGCTCGGCGATCACCGCTTCCAGCGATTGCGCTTCTTCACTCAATACCGTGCGCAGGCCCGGCTCACTCACCTGCTCGGCGGCATGGCTGTACAGCGCGCGCAGCTCGATGCTGCGGCGGATGAGGCCGTTGCACAGATGTCGGGTTTCCAGCGGCACGGGGTCGCCTCCTGCCTGATCGCTCACCTTTGGCAAACATGTTGCAAGACGCGGACTTACCAGAGGATTAATCCGCCGCGCGCACCTTCGCCCCGCTCAGCCTGGGTTTCACTGGCCTATCTGCACCAGATTCAGCGGACGGCCATTGCTGGCGCGAAGGCCGGCCTGCAACTGGGAAAGTCGATCGATGTCCGGGCAAAGGGCCTGGATCTGCGGGCGCAGTACCTGCAGGCGCCGCTCAAGGCGGGGCTGGAAACTGCCCGCCAGATTGCCGGCACGGTCGCGCAGCGTAGCGGCCTGCTGTAAATCGCCGCTCAGGGCGGCATTGACTGCCTGTTGTCCGAGCGCTGCAACCAAGAGCGGCGCGATGTCGCTGATGACCTCGTTGGCATAGCGGTCGGCGGCGTCGCCGTGCCAGTCGTGCGTGCTCTGGCTGGCGGCGATGCGCTGGCGCAGTTGCGCCGAATGGACGGCCAGACGGCGATTCAATTGCGCCTGCGTGTCGGCATCCAGATTCAGGCTCATCGATTCGTCGCGCACCAGTTGCAAGGTGATGTCCACGCCCTGCTGCGCGATGGCCTTGACGCGCGGCATCAGCGCGCGCAGATCGCGCTGGAACAGGTCCAGGCGGTCCTGTTCTTCATAGTTCAGCGGCACGCTTTGGCCGTCCGTCAGCAGCGTGTCGGCGCCCAGCACCACGCGCGTGGGCGCGGGGGCGTCACGGTCGAACACCAGCCGGCCAGGCTGTACGGTCAGGTCATAGCTGCTGGTGGCGTGGCAGACCTTGGCCAGGTCCTGCGCATGCAAGCTGCCTGCGGCCAGAACAAAAACAAGTATGGCGAGCGATCGTGTCATGCGCATGGGTGGGCTTGGGCGGCGGGCCAGGGAGTTTGGCCGACAGCGATAAAGCCCACCGTGGGAACTGCCGCTGAATCAGCGCCGGCGCGCCTTGAATTGCAGCCGCACCGCCGGCTGGCCCAGTTGCCAGGACAGCCATAGCAGCACCGGGGCCGCGATCAGCCGCAGCCCGAGGCCCGCGATCACCACGTGCCGCAGATCGATCAGCTGCGTGGCCGCCTGCCCGCTGGCGGCCGAGGCCGCAGCCAGGCCATTGAGCATGGTCCATTGCTGCCACGCGCCGAACGCGGCCAGCGCACAGAGCAGCAGAGCGATCAAGCGCAGCACCGGTCGCGCCCAGGACTGCCGCAAAATGCAACCGGCGCAAACCACGATCAGCGCAAACCATCCAACCAGAAAGCCCACATCCCACGCCAGCATGCCCTGCATGGCCGAGACGGCCGATGCATCGCCCGGCGGCAGGTTGCGCAGCACGCCCCACACTTGCTGTGCGTGCGTGAGGTTCTCTATCCCGCCGCCTGCCGCCAGCAACAGCAGCACCCACACCAGCATGCGCCACCAGGCGAACCTGGAGCGTCGCACGCCCAGGTCGGAACGCGATATCAGCATCAATGGAACGCCTTCTTCAAAGTGATGAGGTCGCTCAGTACCTCGGCGGAATTTTTTTCCGGATCCACCTCGCGATAGATCTTGGCGATCTTGCCGCTGGGATCGATCAGGAAGGTGGTGCGCCTGGCGAAGTGAAAACCCACCGCGGACGTCAGCACACCGTAGCTGATCGCCACTTGGCGGTTGGCATCGGAGAGCAGCGGAAACGGCACATGATACTTGGCCGCGAATTCCTCATGGGATTTGACGTCATCCAGGCTCACGCCCACCACATCCGCGCCGGCCTGGCGCAGCTTGGCGAGGTTATCGCGAAACGCACACACTTCCGTGGTGCAGCCGGGGGTGAAGTCTTTCGGATAGAAGTACAGCACCAGCCAGCGGCCGTGGTAATCGGACGGCGCGCGCCAATGGCCGTTCTGGTCCTGCAAGCGGAAGGCCGGAGCGGCCTGGCCCACCTGCGGATTGCCCACTTTGATCCCCGAGAACGCCGGCGGGGCCAGCAAGCCCAGCAGGCAGATCATCGCCAGCATGACCCAAACGCGACGCATGGACAGACCCCCGCAAAGAAACGCTGCCGGGCGAGTATACGCTGTGCTTAAACGACGAAAGGCGCCACCAGGCGCCTTTCGCTTGCCGCAAAAAAATGTGCTTAGTGGCCGGCCGGCGTGATGGAGAACTTGTCCACCGCCACGCCCAGGTTGATGCCTTCGCCGCTGCCGCTCAGGGCGATCGACGTGGTGCCCTTGGTCAGCACCTGCGCCGTACCGCTCTTGACCACGCCAGCCGACGCACCGGCCTGGGCGTAATCGCCGAACACATCGTGGATGCCACGCACATGGCTGATCTCGCCGGTACCGTTGTCGATACGGAACTTGCCGGCGGTGAGGCCGCCGCCGACCATGGAAATTTTCACGGCCGACACCTGGCCGTTGTCGCAGGTAACGCGACCGCTGCCTTCGGCGTGCTGGTACAACGCCGACCAGCCGGCCAGGTTGAATTTCAGATGGCACTTGATATTGGCCACCGCGGCCGCGTGGGCCGGGTTGGCGGGCAGGCCGGCCAAGCCGGCGGCACCAAGAATCAGGGCGGCGGTCAAACCAAGAGTACGCTTGCTCATGGAAGTCTCCTTACGTTGCGTTGACGCTCGTCGAGCCGAGTGGAGAGTGTCCAACCTTAAAACTGAACGAAACAGCAAGAAACTGTCGTCTTGTTCAGAAATGACAAGGTTTGGTGAAGACGCCGTCTATTGTTTCCCCAGGCTTGATGCTTAACTAACGACGCGCCGCGCACACTGATCCAAGGCGCGCAACACGCTTGGCCAAGGAGGAAAACATGCTCAAGTATTCGCTGGTCGGCTATGACAGCTCGGAGTCCTCCCAGCGTGCTTTTCGTTTCGCCATGGACCTGGCCCGCTGCGGCGGCGGCCGGGTACGCGTGGTTTCGGTACTGCAGGTGGCCCAGGGCGGCGCCGACGCCTGCAGCCTGATGATGACCGATTCGGCCACCTTGCGAACCCAGGAACTGGAGCAGGAGCTGCGTGCCATCGCCCCGGATTCGGACCGCTTCGTGGACCTGGAAATCACCCACGGCAGCCCGGGCGACGTGCTGCTCAACCAGGTCAGGCAGCACCCCATCGATCACATCGTGATCGGCCATACCGGACGGGGCGCCCTGGGACGCTGGCTGCTCGGCTCGGTCTCCGACGACGTGCTGGCCGGCTCGCATGTGCCGGTGACCGTGGTGCGCTGATGCCTGGACCCGGGCGGGTCGGTTAGCATTAATCCGCGGCAGCGTTCACCCTTTATGCTGTTGTCCCCGATCTGTCATGGGCCGGGTGGCCTTTTTGCACAGGAAATTCCGCGTGGACTACAGCCCCGTCCTGCCATGGACCCTGGAAAGCCTCAACTTTGCCGACATCGATGTCGCGCGCGTGCGGCATAACGAGAACCTTTTCCTTCTGCTTTGCAGCGCCTCGTTCGTGGAAAGCGGCTCCGATCTCTACACGCACAACCTGATCGAGCATTTCGACGGCGACCTGGAACTACAGGCCTGGCTGCGCGAACACTGGGAGCACGAAGAACTGCAGCACGGCCGGGCGCTGGCTGCGTACGTGCGCCACGTGTGGCCGGAGTTCGACTGGGACAGCGGCTTCAAGGCGTTCTGGGACGACTATGGCGCGCTGTGCACCAATGAACAGCTCGAACCCTCGCGCGGCCTGGAACTGGCCGCGCGCTGCGTGGTGGAAACCGGCACCGCCAGCCTTTACCGCGCCCTGAACGACATCGTGGACGAGCCCGTGCTCAAGCAGCTGACCAGTCACATCAAGAGCGACGAAGTACGCCACTACAAGCACTTCTACCAGGCCTTCACGCGTTACCGCGAACAGGAACGGCTGGGTCGCTACAAGGTGTTCCGCGCGATCCTGCGCCGGGTCAACGAGATCCGCAACGAGGACAGCGACATCGCGCTGCGCCACGTCTTCAACCAGTGCTACCCCCATTACAAGGACGACAAAGCGCAGTTTCTGAAAGTGGCAGGCCCCGCCCAGGCATTGCTGCGCCGGCACATCCCTGCGGAAATGACGGTGAAGATGCTGCTCAAGCCGCTGGATCTGCCGCCCCGGCTGCAGCAGACGCTGGAAAAGCCGCTCGCCCGCATCAGCGAGAAACTGTTCCTGCAATAAACCCGCCCCTGAGGGAGCAGCCGGTCACGGCCGTCCGGACTGACCCGGTTGGCCCGATTGACCGGCTTGGCCCGGCGGCGTGGCGGCATCGTTCCTGGACTGCACATCGACCTCGCGCGGCGACTGCTGCGCCAGCTTCAGGCGGGTCAGGTCAAGCGGCCGGATCTGGGTGATCGGACACGGCGGATACGGGCCGCCAGCCAATACCTTGTCGAAGTTGGCCTGCACCTCATGGAAGCTGGCGGTGAGGCCGATGACCTGCGTCCACGGCAGGTTCGGGCAACCCCATACGTCCAGCAGATACGCCTTGTTCGGCGTGGTGTAGACCACCAGCTGCCGGTCGCCGAGAGGCTCCCACGACCACATCCGGCCGAGGTAGACGAAGCTGCGCACGGGCGCGCCCGCCGCCGCGGCGTAGGCGTTCTGGCGTTGCTGCTGCGCTTGCGATACCGGCACGCTGGAACAGGCCGCAAGCATGGCTGCGAGCAGAGCGACGGCTATGGCGGCTATGGCGCGCGACTTGGACATGGCACAACTCCCAAAGCATCCTTCGCGTATCAACGCGCCAGCTTGGCGAGAGTGCACAGCGTCCGGCCACGTGCGTGCCGGCGCGAAGGCGTCATGGTCCGGCCGGGTATTCCGTTTCGCGCACGCGGTCGCGTTGCTGCCCGGCATCGGGTTCGGGCCAGTGATACCAGTCCTTGTGCAGCGCGAACTGCTTGCACGACAGGCACGCGGTGATTTCCCAGCGGCAACCGCAGCCCGGACAGACGCCGCCGGTCCAGAACGTGTTCCACTTCGTGCCGCAACCGCCCATGTGATGGGAGCAAAGCCAGCGGCTGCTGCCAAGCGGACGCCAGGCGCAATGCGGACAGTAGATCTCCGGTTCGCGCATCGATCAGCCGTTGCCGGGCGCTGGCGTACTGCTGCCGTTGCGTTGCAGGCTGTCGATGTGGCGCTGCTCTTCGGCGGCCTTGTCCAGCTTAAGCTGCGCCAGATCGACGGGGCGGATCTGCTTGATCATGCAAGGCACGTAGCCGCGCCCCTGCAGCACCTTGTCGAAACCGGTCTGCACCTGGTCGGCGAAACTGGTCAGGCCGATGCTGTTGGTGAAGGTGAGGTTGTTGCACGGCCACACGTCCAGCAAATAGGCACGCGTGGGCAAGGTGTAGACCACCAGCTGCGTATCGCTGAGCGGCTCCCACGAATAAATTTGCGCACCAAGGATGAGGCGAAAACTTCGTACCGGCGCGCCGGCGGCTGCGTTGTAGGCCTGCTGGCGCTGCTGCAGGCGCTGCGCGTAGGGAACGCTGGCGCATCCGGCGAGCAACGCGCCGGCCACTACCATCATCAACACTCGCTTGTTCAACATGGCACTTTCTCCATCACGGACAGGCGATCAAACGCACGCGTGCACGGCCCGTGCACAGCGTTATTTCTTGCCCAGGCTCACCCACTTGCCCGGATCGTAGCCGCCGGTTTCAAACACCAGCGTCTGCTTGCCGCCATCCTGCATTTCCACGTTCATGGTGATGCGCTTGGTTTTCTGCATCGCCTCGATGAACGGCTTGTCGTCGCGGATGAAGATCGCCGGCTCGCCGGTGGTGGGCAGAAACGCGCGCAACGGATGCGACTTGCCGTCGAACTGCGCCTGGATCGTGCAATTGCCCTTGCACACAAAACCATGGCCGGTACCGAACAGGAACACGCTCTGACCCCATTTGGTATGCCGGCGCAGCACCAGGCGCACGGCCCGATCGCCCGAGGGCGAGGTGCTGTAGAGGCTGGCGGTCGATTGCGTGCCGCCTTCCATCGGGCCGACCTGGTAGGTCCATAGCGCCGCCAGGCGGCGCGTCTCGCTGGTCTGCTTCCAGCGTTGCTCGACGGCCGGCAGGGTTTGTTGCACTTCCTTGGCAGCATCGCTGGTGGGGAATCGCTGCACGATTTCCTGACCGAGGTCCGCTGCCATCTCATCGTTCTTCATCTGCAGCATCTTGCGATAGCTCTGCAGCTCGGTGTTGGCTTCGTCGGCCTCCACCTGGGCCTGCGCCTTGGCTGCATTGGCCTGCGACGGGGCGCTGGACTGCTGTTGCGAACAGGCGGCAAGCGCGAACAGCCCGCAGACGGCAAGCAGGAGAACGGAACGACGAAGCAGCAGACGGGTCATTGGCAGCACACCGGACAGGGACAGGTCGCTAGCTTGGAACGAGTGCCACTTGGGCGCAACCGCCGCGCACCGCCCGCCTAGGCCACCGTGGCCTGGCCGAAACGCTCGCGCAGCATGGCGCGATAACGGCGGCTGCACGGAATCTTCATCCCGTCGCGCATCAGCAGGCGCGCGTCGCCCGTATCCAGCGGCTCGATCTCGCTGAGGAATTCCAGGTTGATCACGTAGCTGCGATGCACGCGCACGAAATGCTGCGCATTGAGCCGCGCCTCGATGCCCGCCATGGTGGCGCGCAAGGGATAATCGCGCCCGCGCACATGCAGGTTCACGTAGTTGCCCGAAGCCTGTAGCCATTCGATCTCGCGCGCGGCGAGCAAAAATTCCCTGCCGAGCTTGCGCACCAGAAAGCGCTCCGGCTGCTCGACCGGTTCCACCGGCGGCCCCACGTCGGGCTCTTCCAGCAAGCGCGCTTCGCCCTGCAGGCGCACGACCCACAAGCGGTACAGGCCGATCGTGACCAATATCCAGAAGTAGGACCGCACGTCCTTGAGGTATTCGTAGACGAAATTCGCACCCACCGCGCCGAAGTCGTAATGCATGCCGGCCAGCACATAGGCCAGCTTGCGCAGCGCCACCATGCCCGACACATGGATGACGCTGAACACCAGGCTGCAGGCCAGGTGCAACGGCAGGTTGCGTCGCAAGGTATCGATCCGGATCGGCCAGCGCCGCAAGGCGGCCACTACCGCGGGTATCAGCGCCAGCATCGCGGCGGAACTGCTTGCCTCCCACACCCATGGCTGCCACGCGGAAACGCGCGGATGGTCCAGCCCTGAAATCACCCCGTTGAACAGGGTATTGACGAAGAAAAACACCGGCCAGAAAGCGATCTCGAACGATCGCCGCCAGCGCTGAAAACGCTCGAAGGTAAAGCCGTGCCCTTTGCTCATGCGACCGATTCTACATAGCCCTGCCCGGCCCATGGCCCGTGCCTGCAGCCTTGCGCAAGCCAGGACGGCATCGATAATGCCCGCTCAGGACAAGGACCGCTGATGCCCATTTCTTCCAAGCCCGCGCCTGCCGATTCGCTGTTTCAGCATCGGGCTTATATCGCCTTCTGGTGTGCGCGCACGGCGTCGAGCTTCGGCTTCCAGATGCTGTCGGTGGCGGTGGGCTGGCAGATCTACGCGATGACCGGGCGCGCCTTCGACCTGGGGCTGATCGGCCTGGTGCAATTCTTCCCGTCGGTTCTGTTGGCGTTGCCTGCGGGCCATATCGCCGACCAGTTCGACCGGCGCCGGGTGGTGCTGATCGGGCAGATCGTGGAGTGGATCGCGATCGTGTCCCTGGCCACGCTCACCCTGCTGCACGCGATCGACGAGGTAGGCATCCTGGCGCTGATTTTCACCATCAGCGTGGCCAAGGCGTTCGAATCGCCCTCGATGCAATCGATGGTTCCCGCGCTGGTGCCGCCTTCGCTGCTGCCGCGCGCGATGGCGGTGAATGGCTCGGCCATGCAGGCGGCGATGATCATGGGTCCGGCCCTGGGCGGCCTGCTCTACGTGGCGGGGCCGGGCGTGGTGTACGCGGTGTCGGCGGTGCTGTACCTGATCGCCGCCGCCATGGTGGCGCAGCTGCGCTATGAACAGGCGCCGCCGAGGCGCGAGCCGGCCACGGTCAAGACGCTGTTTGCGGGCGTGCACTTCATCCGCGAACGCAAGGATATTCTGGGCGTCATTTCGCTGGACCTGTTCGCGGTATTGCTGGGCGGCGCCACCGCGCTGCTGCCGATCTTCGCCAAGGACATCCTGCATACCGGGCCGTGGGGCCTGGGTCTGCTGCGCGCAGCACCGGCGGTCGGTGCCTTGCTGATGTCGTTCTGGCTGGCGCGCCACAGCATGGAGCGGCGCGTGGGCAAGATCATGTTCGCCTCGGTCGCCGGCTTCGGCGTGGCGACGCTGGTGTTTGCACTGTCCAAGATCCTGTGGCTGTCGCTGATCGCGCTGTTCGCACTCGGCGCGTTCGACATGGTGAGCATGGTGATCCGCGGTTCGCTGGTACAGCTGGATACACCCGATGCCATGCGCGGCCGGGTCAGCGCGGTCAATTCCATTTTCATCAACACGTCCAACCAGCTTGGCGAATTCGAGTCGGGCATGCTGGCCGCGTGGTTGGGCGCGGTTGGCTCGGCGGTGGTCGGCGGTATCGGCACGCTGGTGGTGGTGGGTCTGTGGATGCTGATGTTTCCGGGCTTGCGCCGCCGGCAGCGTTTGCATCTGGAACCGGTTGCGGAAGAAAAGGACGCCTCGGCGCAAACGCTTTAGCGCGCGCGTGGGCGGCAGGTCGAACACCCTTTACCGGGTCGGCATTTTCATAGAGGAACGTCCATGAACAGCCCAAGCATGACGCCCGTGCGTTCCACCTTCGTCACCGTGCTCGCATGGATCTTTATCGGCCTGACCGGATTGGCCTCGCTCATCAGCCTGCTGCAGAACCTGATGCTGCAGATGGTTTTCGTGCCGCTGATGGCGCAGCAACATACCCATCTGTCGCAGGGCATGCCGCCCGGCATGCCGGTGCAGATGGGCTGGATGTTCGATCACCTGATCTGGTTCTTCCGGCTGTTCCTGCTGATGTCACTGTCGGTGCTGATCGCCTCGATCGGTTTGCTGTTGCGCAAGGAATGGGCGCGCAAGCTGTTTATCGGGCTGATGGGCTTTGGCATGGTTTACCAGGTCGCGGGCCTGTTTTTTCAGTGGTGGTATTTCAACGCCGTGTTCGATCACTTTCCGATGCCGCCCCATCCGAAGCCGGACGCGCAGCAAGTGATGCAGGTCATGCAGGGCTTTATCAACGCGATGCGCATTTTCAGCGCGCTGATGGCCATCGGCATCGCCGGCCTGTTCGGCTGGATCATCAAGAAACTGGCCAGCGCGCCGATTCGCCGGGAATTCAGGCCGGTGCCGGTGCCTGCGACCATTGCCGGGAACGGACCATGATCACTGTCCATCACCTCAACCATTCGCGCTCGCAACGCGTGCTATGGCTGCTGGAAGAACTCGGCCTGCCCTATGAGATCAAGCGCTACGAGCGCGATCGGAAAACCATGCTCGCGCCGCCGGAACTGCGCGCAGTCCACCCGCTGGGCAAGTCGCCCGTGATCACCGATGGCGAGCTGACCCTGGCCGAATCCGGCGCGATCATCCAATACCTGGGCGATCGCTATGGCGCCGGGCGCCTGATCGAAGCACCCGGCACGCCCACACGGCTGCGCATCAACTACTGGCTGCACTACGCCGAGGGTTCGGCGATGCCGCTGTTGCTGTTGAAGCTGGTGTTCCGCCGCGTCCAAACCGCGCCGGCGCCGTTCTTCGTGCGGCCGGTGGCCAAGGGCATCGCGGGCAAGGTACAGCACGATTTCGTCGATCCGCAGATCGCGCTGCACCTTGCCTACATGGAAGGCGAACTGGCCAGGGCGGAGTGGTTCGGCGGCGCTCCATTCAGCGTCGCCGACATCGCCATGAGCTTCCCGCTGGAAGTCGCGGCGGCCCGCGGCGGCCTGGACGAGCGCTACCCGCACCTGCAGGCGTTTTTGCAGAAAATCCACGCGCGACCGGCGTACCGGCGCGCGATCGAGCGCGGCGGCGACTACAACCTGCTGGGCGGCTGAACAAAGTCGCAGCGGTTAACGTCTCGCTCACGTAAGCGCTGGCAACGTGACAGGTCTGGACAGCGGCGGAGCATTCCCATGAGCAGGCAAGCCGATATCGAACGTCGCCTGGACGACCTTAGCAGTCGCGTCAGGCATTACACCGATGGCGTCACCGACACGGCCGAGGGCTGGGTCAGCCGCGGGCGCCGCGCCGTGGGCAAGCTCAACCGCACCGACACCACCCGGCGCATCGCCCAGGCCGCCGAGGATTTCGCCGACGAAGCCAACTATCAGTACCGCCGCCTGCGCCGGCATGTGAACCGCCACCCGGTGGCCACGGCGGCGATCGTCGCCGGCACCATCGGCGCCTTCCTGCTGCTGCGCCGCGCGTTTCGCGGCAACGACGAGGATTGATCGAAGCGCTTTCCCGAGACTTGCCCCTGGATAAAAAACCCGCCTTTCGGCGGGTTTTTTTGTGCTCGTCACACGTTCTGCGGATTGGGTTTGTCCGGATCGAGCTTGTACTCGCGGATGGCGCGCGCCACGTCCTTGGCGTTGACCTTGCCGTCCTTCGCCAGCGCGGCGAGCGCGGCGTGCGCGATCCAGTAGCGGTCCACCTCGAAGAAGCCGCGCAGGTGCTCGCGCGTATCGGAGCGGCCGAAGCCATCGGTGCCGAGCACGGTGTAGCGCATGCCGTCGGGCATGAAGGCGCGGATCTGGTCGGCGTATTCGCGCACGTAGTCGGTGGCGGCAATCGCGGGGCCCTGATGGCCTTGCAGCAGGCCGGTGACGAAAGGCACGCGCTGCTCGGCTTCCGGATGCAGGCGGTTCCAGCGCTCGGCATCGAAACCGTCGCGGCGCAGCTCGCTGAAGCTGGGCACGGACCAGATGTCGGCGGTGACGCCGAAATCCTTTTCCAGCAGTTCGGCCGCAGCGATCACTTCGCGCAGGATGGTGCCCGAGCCGAGCAGTTGCACGCGCGGCTCGTTCTTCTTCGCCTTGCCGCCATCCTTGAACAGGTACATGCCCTTGACGATGCCTTCCTCGGTGCCGGCTGGCAGGTCCGGATGGCTGTAGTTCTCGTTCATGACCGTGAGGTAGTAGTACACGTCCTCCTGGTCTTCGATCATGCGGCGCGTGCCGTCCTGCAGGATCACGGCCACTTCGTAGGAGAAGGTCGGATCGTAGGCGCGCACGTTCGGAATGGCGCCGGCCAGCAGGTGCGAATGGCCGTCTTCATGCTGCAGGCCTTCGCCGTTGAGCGTGGTACGGCCGGCGGTGCCGCCGATCAGGAAGCCGCGCGAACGCATGTCGCCGGCCGCCCAGGCCAGGTCGCCGATGCGCTGGAAGCCGAACATCGAGTAGTAAATGAAGAACGGCAGCATCGGCTGGTTGCTGATGCTGTAGCTGGTCGCCGCGGCCATCCAGGCGGCCATGCCGCCGGCTTCGGAAATGCCTTCCTGCAGCACCTGGCCCTTCTGGTCTTCACGGTAGTAGAGCAGTTGGTCGGCGTCCTGCGGACGGTATTTCTGACCGAACGGCGCGTAGATGCCGATCTGGCGGAACATGCCTTCCATGCCGAAGGTACGCGCTTCGTCGGCAACGATGGGCACGACGCGCGGGCCGATCCCCTTGTCGCGCAGCAGCAGGTTCATGCCGCGCACCAGCGCCATGGTGGTGGAGATTTCGCGATCGCCCGTGCCCTTGGTGATCTGCTCGAACGCGGACAATTCCGGCGCCTTGAGCTTGACGTCGCTGTGGCGGCGGCGCTGCGGCAGCGAACCGCCCAGTGCCTTGCGGCGCTCCAGCATGTACTGCACTTCCGGGGAATCCTTGCCGGGGTGGTAGTAAGGCACGTCCTTGAGCTTGTCGTCCGGCACCGGGATGTTGAAGCGGTCGCGGAAGTGGCGCACGGCTTCGTCGTCCAGCTTTTTCTGCTGGTGGGTGGGGTTCTGCGATTCGCCGGCCGCGCCCATGCCATAGCCCTTCACCGTCTTGGCGAGGATTACGGTGGGCATGCCTTTGGTGTTCACCGCCGCGTGATACGCCGCGTAGACCTTGTGCGGATCGTGGCCACCGCGGTTGAGGCGCCAGATGTCGTCGTCGCTCAAGTTGGCGACCATCTCGCGCGTCTGCGGATATTTGCCGAAGAAGTGCTCGCGCGTGTAGGCGCCGCCGAATGCCTTGCAGGCCTGGTATTCGCCGTCGATGGTTTCCATCATCAGCTTGCGCAGCACGCCGTCCTTGTCGCGCGCCAGGAGCGGATCCCAGTAGCTGCCCCAGACCACCTTCAACGCATTCCAGCCGGCACCGCGGAAGACGCCTTCCAGTTCCTGGATGATCTTGCCGTTGCCGCGCACCGGACCGTCGAGGCGCTGCAGGTTGCAGTTGATGACGAAGACGAGGTTGTCCAGGCCTTCGCGGCCGGCCAGCGCGATGGCGCCGAGCGATTCGGGTTCGTCCGTTTCACCGTCGCCGAGGAAGCACCAGATCTTGCGGTCGGTCTTGGGCATCAGGCCGCGGTGTTCCAGGTACTTCCAGAACTGCGCCTGGTAGATCGCCTGGATCGGCCCCAGGCCCATCGACACCGTGGGCACCTGCCAGTAGTCGGGCATCAGCCAGGGATGCGGATAGGAGGACAGGCCGCGGCCGTGGCCGGCCACTTCCATGCGGAACAGGTCCAGCTGCTCTTCGCTGATGCGGCCTTCCAGGAACGAGCGCGCGTAGACGCCGGGGCTGGAGTGGCCCTGGTGGAAAACCAGGTCGCCGGGATGATCGGCGCTCGGTGCGCGCCAGAAATGATTGAAGCCCACGTCGTAGAGCGTCGCCGACGAAGCGAAGCTGGCGATGTGGCCGCCAAGCTCGCCGGGCTTGCGGTTGGCGCGCACCACCATGGCCATGGAGTTCCAGCGGATCAGCGTGCGGATGCGCCATTCCATCGCACCGTCGCCGGGCATCTTCGCTTCCAGGTGCGGCGGGATGGTGTTGACGTATTCGGTGGTGGGATCGAACGGCAGGTAGCCGCCCGACCGGCGCGCGGAATCGACCAGCTTTTCCAGCAGGAAGTGCGCGCGCCCGGTGCCTTCGCGATTGATGACCGCGCCGAGCGACTCGACCCATTCCTGGGTTTCGGTGGGGTCGGGATCCTGGTGGAGGATATCGTCGATCTGATCCATGGAACGTCTCCGCGGCGCCGGGCGCCGCCTTGCGGTGGATGCGCGTCGCTGGGGAGGCGACGAAACCATTGCATCGCTTGCGCGGCTGAGGCCGGCACGGAAGGGACCGCGAGGCGTTGGCGCCGCATGACGAGCTAAGCCTTCCGATTCTAGCCGCCCGTGACGATCCCGCCAAATGAATTGCAGTACATACGTATGCGCACGGGCGCAGTGTCCATGCGCTCGCGGAAAACGGCGCGGTTGGGGTACCCGCAGACCTCAGGCCAGGTGCTTGCCGGCGATGCCGGCGCGGAGCGTTTTTGCCGAGGCAGGCCGGCACCGATGGCCCGGCCTACCGCATTGCAGCATCAATCAGCTCCGCTCGCCCTGCGCGGCGCGGATCTGCGCATCGACCGCCGCGATCGCGGTCATGTTGATCACCCGGCGCACGGTGGAAGACGGCGTGAGGATGTGCGCGGGCTTGTCCACGCCCATCAGGATCGGCCCGATCGCCACGCCGTCGGTCATCACCCGCACCATGTTGTAGGTGATGTTGGCGGCATCGAGATTGGGCATCACAAACAGGTTGGCGCGGCCGCTCAGCGTGGTGTTGGGGAAGATGCGCTCGCGCAGCGATCCGTCCCACGCGGTATCGGCCTGCATTTCGCCGTCCACTTCAAGCTTGGGCGCACGCGCCTTGAGGATCTTGAACACCTCGCGCATCTTGGCCGCGCTGGCGTTCTCGTGGCTGCCGTAGTTGGAGTGCGACAGCAGCGCGACCTTCGGCTCCACGCCGAACAGCTTGAGGCGGTAGCTGGCCTGCAGCGTCGCCTCGGCGATCTGCTCGGCGGTGGGATCGCATTGCACGTGGGTATCGAGGAAGAACCAGGTGCCCTTGTCGTTGATCACACCGCTCATCGCCGAGGTGCACGACACGCCCGGGTCCAGCCCGAACACGCTGCGGATGTAGCCGAGCTTCTTGTGATAGCGGCCGACCAGGCCGCAGATCATCGCATCGGCCTCGCCGCGCTCGACCATGATCGCGGCGATCAGCGTGGGCCGCGAACGCAAAAGGTTCTTGGCCGCCGCGGGCGACACGCCGCGGCGCTCGGTGAGCGCGTGGTAGTGCTGCCAGTATTCGTTGAAGCGCGGGTCGTCGTTGATGTTGGTCAGTTCGAAATCCACGCCCGCGCGCATGCGCAGGCCCAGGCGCTCGATGCGCGTCTCGATCACGTCGGGACGTCCGATCAGGATCGGATAGGCGAGCTTCTCGTCGATCGCCGTCTGCACCGCGCGCAGCACGGTTTCCTCTTCGCCTTCGGCATACACCACGCGCTTGAGGTCGGCGCGCGCGCGCTCGTACACCGGCTTCATGATCAGGCCGGTGCGGTAGATGAACTGCGCGAGCGTTTCGACGTAGGCGTCCATGTTGGCGATGGGGCGCGTGGCGACGCCCGAATCCATCGCCGCCTTCGCCACCGCCGGCGCCAGCATCACCAGCAGGCGCACGTCGAACGGACGCGGGATCAGGTACTGGGCGCCGAAGGTCGGCGATTCGCCGCCATAGGCGCCGGCCAGGTCGCCCGCTTCCATCCGCGCCAGCGCGGCGATCGCGTGCACGCAGGCGAGCTTCATCGCCTCGTTGATGACTGTGGCGCCCACGTCCAGGGCGCCGCGGAAAATGTACGGGAAGCACAGCGCGTTGTTGACCTGGTTCGGATAGTCCGAACGGCCGGTGGCGATGATGCAGTCCGGGCGTACCTTCCTGGCGTCTTCGGGCAGGATTTCCGGCGTGGGGTTGGCCAGCGCCAGGATGATGGGCTTGTCCGCCATCGTCGCGACCATCTCCGGCTTCAGGATGCCGCCTGCGGAGAGCCCCAGGAAAATATCGGCGCCCTCCACGATCTCGGCCAGCGTGCGCGCCGTGGTGTCGCGCGCATAACGCTGCTTGTCCGGATCCATGTGGCCGCGGCCGGTATGCAGTACGCCTTCGCGGTCGAACGCGAGGATGTGCTCGGGCTTCACGCCCAGCGCCACCAGCATGTCCAGGCAGGCAATGCCCGCCGCGCCGGCGCCGGTGGTGGCCACTTTGACGTCTTCGATCTTCTTGCCGACCACTTCCAGCGCATTGATCACCGCCGCGCCGACGATGATCGCGGTGCCGTGCTGGTCGTCGTGGAACACCGGGATCTTCATCCGTTCGCGCAGCTTGCGCTCGACGATGAAGCATTCGGGGGCCTTGATGTCTTCCAGGTTGATGCCGCCGAAAGTGGGCTCCATCGAGGCGATGATGTCCACCAGCTTGTCGGGGTCGCGCTCGGCCAGCTCGATGTCGAACACATCGATGCCGGCGAACTTCTGGAACAGCACGCCCTTGCCCTCCATCACCGGCTTGCCGGCCAGCGGGCCGATATCGCCCAGGCCCAGCACGGCGGTGCCATTGGTGATCACCGCCACCAGGTTCGAGCGCGCGGTCATTTCGCTGGCGGCCTGGGGATCGGCCACGATCGCCTCGCAGGCATAGGCCACGCCCGGGGAATACGCCAGCGAGAGGTCGCGCTGGGTGATCAGCGGGGTGGTCGGCGAAACCTTGATTTTGCCGGGGCGCGGTTTGCGGTGGTACTCGAGTGCGGCTTTGCGGAAGTCGTCGGAATGAGCCATCGGAGGTGTCGAAACAATACGAAAAGAAGGGCTCCGGCTCGCCGGAGCAGGGACGGAGCATGGTATCACCGGCACGCAGCGGGTACCTCGATACGGCAGCCATAAGGAAATAGCAGGCCATTGCGACGGCTTACAGACGCCTTACGCCAGCCGTCGCTGTAGGGTTTTGCCGCGACATGCCGGCAACCGGGGTATGAGGTTGTGGCCAACCCGGGCGCGGCCGTGGGGTGTGTTATATGTCGGGAGCCTGCGCCGATACCGCGCCACCGCCCAGACTATCCCCATGACCGCCCGACTCGCCAAGATCCTGCTGCCCCTGATGCTGGCGTCATTCGCCTTCCTGGTGGCGTTCAACAATATTGTCGATTACCCCTCCAACCTCGTGTTCGTGCGGCACGTGATGTCGATGGACACCACGCTGCCGGACAATGCGCTGATCGGCCGCGCCTCCACCGACCCGGCGAGCTGGCGTGCCTGCTACTGGCTGATCATCGCCGCCGAAGGCGCCACCAGCCTGTTGCTGCTGGGCGGAAGCCACGCGCTGTGGCAGGCCCGGCGCAAGCACGCGGCCGCTTTCAACGCCGCAAAGCAGTTGGTCATCCTCGGCTGCCTACTGGGTTTCGCCGTTTGGTTCTTCGGCTTCATGGTAGTGGGCGGGGAATGGTTCGCGATGTGGCAGTCCAAGGCGTGGAACGGCCAGGACGCCGCTTTCAAGTTCTACATGGCGATCCTGGGTGTGCTGATCTTCGTCAGCCAGCCCGACGCCGAACTGGGCGTGTACTGATCCATGCCGGGCTCGCCTGTGCCGATCAGATGCCCGCCGACAGCGTCTGCGCCTCGACCTTGGACATGCGCACGCGGTTGATGAACAGCGAGAACGCGAGCTTGCCGGCCAGCCCGTGCACGTGCTGCATCCACGGCGGCAGCCAGCGCGGCGGCACGATCGCGCCAGTGCTGAAGTAGGGCTCCAGCGTCATCACGTCGTGCAGGGTCAGCTTGCCGGCGAACAGAAAGCGCAACAGATCCATGCGCCGCTCCTTCAGGGACCAGCGGAAAAACGTGTGCACATCGAGCAGGCCCGACAGGTATACGTTGTCCTTGGCGAACGCCGCGCCGCCGGTGAGCGGCACGCCGCGGAACACGCGCTGCGCGGAGTGGAAGCTGTCGGCCACGCTTTGCCCGCAGCGGTTGAAATAGCGGTAAACCTCAACGAAATCGGCGCCATTGAGCGCCATGTCGATCGCCAGGATGCGCAGGCTGATGCGCTTGAGCCGCGCAATGTCGATGGCGCCGGACATCAGCTCGGCGAACACGGCCAGGCCCTCCTGGGTGGCGGTGACGCGCGGCGAGGTGCGCGCCAGCGAGGCCAGCACCGGCTGCGCGCGGCCGTTGAGCGCCGTGAGCGAATGCACATAGGCCTCGTGATTGAGCAATTGATGCCGGTCGTATTCGCTAAAGCGCGTGCCGCCGCGCAGGCGGATGCGCGTGGCGCCGGCGGCGGCTTTGGCGGTGAGATCGTTGTCGACCTCCACCGCGATCAAGCCCGGGCCGAAAAAGTCATCCAATGCCTTGGCCAGGTCCGCACGCAAGGTCTCGGCGGGGATGTTGGCGCTGATGTTGTCGTCGTTGAGATCGGCGCCCAGTTCGTCGGACAGCTCCACGAAGTAGCGCGCGGCGTCCAGATTGCTGCGATCGCTGCCCGGAATGGCGTCGCCGGGGCGGCCGTAAAGCTGGATCGACGGCGCGGTGACGCCCTCGGTGCCCACCGATTCGAGCATCTCGGCGGCAATGCGCCAGGATTCGGCCGTGCGCCGCAGGTATTCGCCGAGCGGATCGCCGTCGCCCGCTTCGCTTTCGATCGCGACCAGCTCCTTGCGTGCGTCCGATAGATCAGGGCGCTTGTAGGTGACCTGGGGCAGCGCGTACTGACCGCGGCCGTATTCCTCGATCATGCGATCTTCGAGCGAGGCGGGCCAACTCACCGTGGCAAGGATGTTGATGCCGCGTACCGCCGCGAGCAGCCGCTTGTCCAGCGCCGCGTAGGGCTCAAGGCCCGGGGGAATGGATTCGGATGGCGTACTCATGGTGCCGGCATCCGCCAAGCATCGACACGCTCGATCAGCCCGGTCGCGACCGGATCGGGCATGAAACGGCTGACCCGGCGCGAGGGCGTCGCCGGCATGAAGCGGGCGGACCGGCCAAGGCGCGAGTCGTTGCGCAGGCGCAGCGCGGACCGGGCGAAGATGCCCGACCCAGGCAACCGAAAAATCCGTGGGTAGAAGCACGTGTAGCGGAAAGAGAGACGGCGCATATCGTTGTGGTACATGCCTCGCGACAACGCGTCGCTTCAAGATTCCCGATCGCGCGGGCCGCGCGGACCATGCAGCTTCGTGACGGGCCGGCCGCCGCGCTGACGCCGCAGGCGCGACTCCAGCATGGCCGCCTGTTCTTCGCGCTCGTCGCGCAGCTTGAGGTAGTTGCGCCAGCGTTCGGGCGACAGTTCGCCATCGTCCAGCGCAGCCTGCACCGCGCAACCGGGTTCGCTGCCGTGGCCGCAATCGGCAAAGCGGCATTTGTCGGCCAGTTCTTCGATATCGGCGAACAGATCCAGATGTTCTTCGCCGGTGAGCTTGAGCTCGCGCATGCCCGGGGTATCGATCAGACAGCCGCCGCTGGGCAAGGAAAGCAAGGCGCGGTAGGTCGTGGTGTGGCGGCCGCGGCTGTCGTGGCCGCGCACCTCGCCGGTCGCCATGTGGTCGCTGCCCAGCAGGGTGTTGGTGAGGGTGGACTTGCCCGCGCCGGAGGAGCCGACCAGCACGGCGCTGTCGCCGGCCTTCAGGTACCGCGCCAGCTGGGCGACGCTGGCCGGATCCTTGCCGTTGATCGCGTGGATGGGCGTGCCGGCCGGCAAACGGCCGCGCAGGTCTTCGATGCGCGCATCGCCCTCGTGCAGGTCCAGCTTGCTGAGGATGACCACCGGCTGCGCGCCCGAACCCTCGGTAAGCGACAGGTAGCGCTCGATGCGCGCCGGATTGAAATCGCCGTCCAGACCGGTAAGCACCAGCACGTAGTCGATGTTGGTGGCAATCACCTGGCGCTCGTAGCGCTCGCCGGCCGCCGCGCGCGAAAGCACGGTGCGGCGCGGCTGCACCGTGAGGATATGCGGCGGCTTGCCCGGTTCCACTTCCACGAAATCGCCCACGGCGGGGCGTTCGGCAGGGTCCAGGCCACGCTTGAGAAAGTATCCCGCCGGCTGGGCGCCGAAGATCTGGCGGCCATCGTGCAGTTCGTAGCCGGCGCGGTGCTGGGCGACCACCCGCGCGATGCGCCGCCCGTCCACAGGCAGCGCCTGGCCGCGCCAACCGATGTGGCGCAGCTGTTCGATGGTCTGGACCTCGCTCATGTGTCCGATTATGCCTGCCCGCGACCTGCCCGTCGTCTGCCCCGATTTTCGCCCTCCGCCGACTCCCATGGACCGTCCATACGCTGCTAGCATCGGTTTGAACCGGCGGCAGGCCGGGTTTTCGCCTGAAGATAAGGATTCCTCCGTTGGTCCCGATCAAACCCAGCGCGCATCTGGCCCAGGTGCGCTACGAAATCCGCGGCGCGCTGACGCGCCGTGCGCGCGAACTCGAAGCGGCCGGACAGCCGATCATCAAGCTCAACATCGGCAACCCCGCCCGCTACGGCTTCTGCGTACCCGACCATCTGCGCGAGGCGATTGCCGGGCATCTGCGCGAAAGCGAAGCCTATGGCCACGAGCAGGGCCTGGAAGAAGCGCGCGAAGCCATCGCCGCGCAGCAACGCGCACGCGGGGCGCGGCATGTGGAGGTGGAGCGCATCTTCATCGGCAACGGCGTCAGCGAACTGATCGACCTGAGCCTGCGCGCCCTGCTGCAGCCGGGCGACGAAGTGCTGCTGCCCAGCCCCGACTATCCGCTGTGGAGCGCCGCCACCATCCTCAACGGCGGCGTGCCGCGTTATTACCGCTGCCTGGCCGAACACCAGCACATGCCCGATCCGGATGAAATCGAGGCACTGATCACGCCGCGCACGCGTGCACTGGTGCTGATCAATCCGAACAATCCCACCGGCGCGGTGTATCCGCGCGCGCTGCTGGAGCAGCTGGTTGCCATCGCCGCGCGTCATCGCCTGCTACTGCTGTGCGATGAAATCTACGACGAAATCCTTTACGATGGCACCGCCTTCCAGCCCTTGGCGGAAATCGCCGGACAGACGCCATGCATCAGTTTCGGCGGCTTGAGCAAGGTGCACCGCGCCTGCGGTTACCGCGTGGGCTGGCTGAGCCTTTCGGGCGATCCGGCGCGCACCCACGATTACCGCGATGCGCTGCAGTTGCTGGCGGCGCTGCGCTTGTGCGCCAATGTCACCGCGCAATGGGCGGTGATTCCCGCGCTGCACGACACCCCGACCATCCATGCGCTCACCGCGCCGGGCGGCCGCCTGCACGAAGCGCGCAAAGCCGTGCTCGAAGGCGTGGCCACCAGCCAATTTCTGGATCTGGTGACCCCGGGCGGCGCGCTGTATGCGTTTCCGCGCGTGCGCACCGATCACATCGCCGACTTCAGCGACGACGCGTTCGCCCTGCGCCTGCTGGAAGAAGAATCGGTACTGGTGGTGCCCGGTTCGAGCTTCAACGTACCGACCAGCCGCCACATGCGCCTGACGCTGCTGCCGCAGCCGGCGCAGCTGAGTGAAGTGTTTGTGCGCATGGAGCGCGTGCTTGCGGGCATGGCCGCCGAGCAATCGCCGCGCGCCGCTGTCGCCATCGCCTGATCCATGCCGCTGCGCTATCTCGCCCTGGGCGATTCCTACACCATCGGCGAGGACGTTCCCGCCGATGCGCGCTGGCCGGTGCAGCTGGCGGCCGCGTTGCGCGAGCAGGGCGTGATGATCGACGATCCGCACGTCGTGGCCGTCACCGGCTGGACCACCGACGAGCTGTCGGCCGGCATGGATCAGGCCGGCCTCGCGCCGGCCTACGATCTTGCGACCCTGCTGATCGGCGTGAACAACCAGTATCGCGGCCGCTCGGCGCTCGATTACCGCGGCGAATTTCGCGGCCTGCTCGCGCGTGCGATAACCCTGGCTGGCGGCCGGCCCGGGCGGGTGGTGGCGGTTTCCATTCCCGACTGGGGCGTCACGCCCTTTGGCCAGGCCAGCGGCCGCGACCTGGCGCAGATCGCGCAGGAGCTGGATGCCTTCAACGCCATCGGCCGCGACGAAGCCGTGCGGGCCGGTGCGCATTTCGTGGATATCACTGGCCTTTCCCGTGCGCATCCGGAATGGGTCGCAGCCGATGGCCTGCACCCTAGCGCGGCCCAATACGCGCTGTGGACAGCGGCGATCGAACCGGCGGTACACGCCGCGTTGCGCTGAAAAAAGCGCAAAATCGCCCACGGCAACCTTCCTGCAACCTATTCGCCATCGCTCGGTGACGTTCGGGCACGACACTGTGATCCCGGCAACCAACCGGGACCGACGCCATGGCCATCCTTCGCTGCCGCAGCGTTTTCATTTCCGACGTCCACTTGGGCACGCCGGACTGCAAAGCCGCCTACCTGCTGGATTTCCTGCGCAATCTGCAATGCCAGAAGCTCTACCTGGTGGGCGACATCATCGATCTTGAAGCCCTCAGCCGCCGCCGCTGGTGGCATCCGGACCACGGTACCGTGATCGCCGAAGTGCTGGATATGGCGCGTCGCGGCGTGGAAGTGACCTACATTCCCGGCAACCATGACGCGGCGATCCGCGGCATGGTCGGGCAATCGATCTGCGGCGTGCGCATCGAACTGGACGCCATCCACGTGGGTGCGGACGGCCGCCGCTATCGCGTCAGCCACGGCGACGAATACGACCCCGAGCAGATCGGCCGCAGCTGGATGCTACATATCGGCGAGGCCATGCATCGTTTCATCTGCTGGAGCAACCGCCGCGTCAACGCCTGGCGCCGCCGCATGGCGCTGCCGTATCTGCCGCTGTCGATCATCGTCAAATCGCACATCGGCAAGGCGCTGGAATACATCCGCGCCTACGAAGAACGCGTCGCCGCCGATGCGCGCGAGCGCGGCGTGGACGGCCACATCTGCGGCCATATCCATTACGGCCAGGTGCGCACCATCGACGGCGTGGTCTATCTCAACGATGGCGATTGGGTCGAACACTGCACCGCGCTGGTGGAGGACGACGTGGGCGCCATGGAACTGATCCACTGGAGTGAGCAGCCCACCGCCCTGGGCCGGGCCAGCCGCGAGCTGGTACTGCCCTCGCCCACCGCGGCGCTCGCGCTTGCGCCGCTGGCGCGCCGCAAGCGGGATCTGCAAGACCTGCGCCCGGCCGCGTGACGCGCCTTACTCCCTCCCTTGCCTGCAGGGATAGGGTTGGGGGGCACGCGATCTTGCGAAAGTGTTTTTAAAAGAGCCTTACCCCCTCCCAACCTCCCCCTGCTTCGCAGGGGGAGGGGCAGAAGCTGCGCAGAACCATTCACTCCCTCCCCTGCTAGCAAGGGAGGGTCGGGAGGGGTCACACAATCTTGCGACAGCGCGTTTATAGAGCCTTACCCTTCCCAATCTCCCCCTGGCAAAACCACTCCAAGCCTTGAACCCGTCCCGGCCGCCTGCATATGCAAGGGGATACAATGCCCCTCTTTGCCGGAGCCCCTGCATGTCCCTCGACACCCCCACCCGCGAACGCATCGAAAGCCTGCTCAAAGACCACCGCGTGGTGCTGTTCATGAAGGGCACCCGGCAGCAGCCGATGTGCGGCTTCTCCGCGGCGGCCACCAACACGCTCAATGAGCTGCTGCCCAGCTACCACACGGTCAACGTGCTGGAAGATTCGGAAATCCGCGAAGGCATCAAGGCCTTCGGCAACTGGCCGACCATCCCGCAGCTGTACGTCGATGGCGAGCTGATCGGCGGCGCCGACATCATCCGCCAGATGTACGGCAGCGGCCAATTGCACGAGCTGTTCGGCGTGGCGCAGCCGGACCGCACGCCGCCGCAAATCACCATCACCGACAAGGCCGCCGAGGCGATCGGCCAAGGCATCGCGAATGCGGAAGGCTTGGCGCTGCATCTGGAAATCGGCCCGGACCACAGCGCCGGCTTCCAGCTGGCGCCCGGTAGCGAACACGACATCGTGGTCAACGCCAACGGCATCGAGGTGCACTTCGACCCGGCCAGCGCCCAGCGCGCCAAGGGCATCGTGATCGACTGGGTGTCGACCATGCAGGGCGAGGGCCTGAGCCTTAAGTTTCCCGGCGCGGTCGAACTGAAATCGATGAGCGTGCACCAATTGCAGCAGCGCCTGGCCAAGGGCGACATCACCCTGATCGACGTGCGTCCCGCGCAAGGCCGCATGATGGCCCCGCCGCTACCGCAGGCACGCGTGCTGGAAGAGGAAGGCTACGCCGCCCTGGCTGCGCTGCCCAAGGACACGGCGCTGGCTTTTATCTGCCACCACGGCATTTCCAGCCGCACCGCCGCCGAGCGCTTCATCGCGCATGGTTTCAGCCATGTCTACAGCGTCGATGGCGGCATGGACGCGTGGGCGGCACAGATCGACACCAGCGTGCCGCGTTACTGATACCGCACGCCACCGATCCACGGCGTGCCGATTCGGCCCAGGCCGAGCGCATGCCGCTGATCGGGAGATGCCGCTGATCGAACCGCCGCAGCGCCGCACCGCCCGCTGCGATGCCATGGCCTGCGTCAGGTTTCCGCCCACATGCGGACCAGGTTCGCGCGGGACCGGCTGATCAGGTCGAACGCCTGGCTCTTGCCTTCACGCTCGAAGGTCAGGCGCTTGGCGGTTTCCATATCCCACAACAGCTCCCGTTTGGCCGGATCGCGTATCTGGCTTTGCACCCAGATGATGGCCGCATCGCGCGCACCGCGCGTGACGGGTGTTACGTGGTGCAAGGTGTTGGCGGGATAGGCAATGGCGGCACCCGCTTCAAGCTTGAACGCGCTGTTGGCGCCATTCATGAGCATGGTCAACTCGCCGCCGTCGTAGCTTTGCGGGTCGGACAGAAAAATGGTGATGGCCACATCGCTGCGTACCGCATTGCTCATGACGCCCATGACCGGCGCATCCACGTGCGGGCCGTATTCCATGCCCTGGCCGTAGCGGTTGAACAATACCGGCGTCGCCATCGCGGGCAGCAAGGCGGCCTGCAACTCGCCGCTGCGCATGAAGGCTTCGCGCACGATACGCGCGATCTGCTCGTATTCAGGCGTGCCCGCCGTCACTTGCAGGTTGCGCTTGACCTCGCGCGCGGACCAGCCGGCCGTGCCGGCGCCATCGGCAAAAACAATGCTCTGCAGCCTGGAACGGATGGCGGCCAGCTCATCGGGACCGAGAACGGCGGGGACACAGTGAATCAAGGCAGTAACCCTTCATGAGGTTGCACGGCGCAGTCCATGGTAATCGCACGCCCCAGGAAGCGGAACAGCTGTCGCCGTGCGGGCATTCTTTTGCCTGGCGGGAACATGCAAGACTAGGCATCCGTCCTCAAGCCATCCGTATCAGGTAGCCCATGCCGCCTCCCGATCTCACCCCCGCAGCGCGCCAGTGGCTCAGCGAAGCCGGCAGGGCGTTGTCCCAGGGACGTCCGGATCTGGCCGAGCAGCCGTTGAAGCGGGTGCTGGCCCAGGCGCCCGGCTTTGCCAATGCGCAGTTTCTGTATGGCATCGCCTGCCAGATGCGCGGCGACAGTCGCACCGCTGTCCAGTACATGCGCAAGGCTGCGCAGCAGCGTCCTGACGATCCGAACATTCTCGCCAATCTAGGCGGCGCGCTTTACGATTCCGGCGAAACCGAGGAAGCCTTTGTCTACTTGCGTCGCGCCACTGAGCTGGCGCCCGCGCACGCATCAAACTGGTACAACCTCGGCAAGGCGCTGAAACTGCAATGGCAGTTGGACGAGGCCGCCGCTGCGTTGCAACGTGCGCTCGACCTGGACGAAAAACACATCAGCGCGCGCACCACGCTTGCGGACGTTTTCACCATACGCGGCGATATCCCCGCCGCGGTGGCGCACTATCGCAAGATACTGGCCCTGCAACCCGATCACGCCCTCGCCTGGCATGGCTTGGCCAACCTGAAAACCGAATCGCTCACCCCCGCCGATACGCAGCAGCTCCGGCAGGTGCTGCGCAACCCGCAGCTTGCGCCCGACTCGCGTGCCTTCCTTGGTTTCAGCTTGTACCGAGCGCTGGAAGACCAGCATGACTACGCCGGCGCCTTTGAGGCCTTGCGCGAGGCCAATGCCGTCAAGCGCAAGCAGGTCGTATGGGATGCGGCTGCCGAACATGCCCACGTGGCCGCCATCACCGAAGCGTTTGGCCGCCCGTTGCCGGCACCGCTCGATCCAACCCTTGGCCGCGAGGTGATTTTCATCGCCAGCCTTCCGCGCTCCGGATCAACGCTGGTCGAACACATTCTCGCGTCGCACCCGCTAGTGGAAGGCGCCAACGAGATCGACGACCTTGCACAGGTTTTGCAGGACGAATCGACACGGCGCGGCAAGGATTTTCCGCACTGGGCAAGCGAGGCCACGGCGGAAGATTGGGCACGGATGGGTAAAGACTATCTTGCGCGCACCCAGCGCTGGCGCGCCAAGCGTCCCTGTTTCACCGACAAGGGCTTGCAGAACTGGCAATGGATCGGCGCCATTGGCGCGATGTTGCCGGGCGCCAGGATCATCCATTGCCATCGCGATGCGGTGGAAACCTGTTTTGCCTGCTATCGCCAGTTATTCAGCGAAGGCGTCCACTTCAGCTACGACCTCGAAGATCTCGCCAGCTATTACAACGACTACCGCATCTTAAGTGACTATTGGCAAGAGCGTTATCCGGGCAAGGTGTTTGACCTTGCTTACGAGAAGCTGGTGCGGGAACCCGAAGCGCAGATTCGGCAGCTACTTGCCTTCTGCCAATTGCCCTTCGATGCGGCATGCCTTTCGCCGCATCAGACGCAACGCGATGTGCACAGCACGGCCAGTGCGGCGCAAGTGCGCCAGCCCATCCGCGGCGATACCGCACGCAGTCCGCGCTATCGGGATTTTCTGGCGCCATTGATCGAGCGCCTGCATCACTGAAACGAAGAAGGCCGCCGGTTATGCCGGCGGCCTTCTTCGTTGTTCCGATGACCGGCGCCATCCATGGCGCCAGGGCATCGTCTATAGGCATTACCAGTCGAACTTCACGCTGAAATCCATGTAGCGCGGCGTTTCGGTCGACTGCGCGGTGTGATAGACCGGGTTCCAATAGGTCGTACCACCGTTGCCGCCACCAGGACCGCCGTTGGTACCCACGGCGTATTCGGTGTAGTACAGCGTCGCTTCCTGCTCGTTGAGCAGGTTGTGGATTTCCCACTGCAGGGTGAGATGCTTCTTCGCCCATTCCGGCGTGTAGGTCAGCGCCAGGTTGATCTGGTGCGTCCACGGCGTATGGCCAGAGGTGCCCGGAGGAGACGGCATGCCGCCGTAGCCCACACCCGTGGTGGAGTTGCCAGACGGCGTACCACCGCAGAAGTGCTGATACGGGCCGGAGTACAGGTCCGGGATGATCTCGTCGCCATAACCGCTCAAGCACACGTTCGGCGCACCCGACTGGATGATGTACGTACCGCTGATCATCCATTCCGGCGTAATGGCGTAGGAGCCAAACGCCTTGAGGGTGTGGCGATGGCTATTGGCCTGCTCGCCGTTGGCATACGCCATGATATCGGGGAAGTCCCACTGCGCCGTGGTCGAACCGGAGAAGCCGCCATTGCGCTGGTTGGTGATCTGACCAATCGGCGTATCCGTCGGACCTTCGGTGGAGCCGTACGACTTGGAGAACACGTAGTCGACCTTGGCGTACCACTTGCCGTCCCAGGTGTGCTCCAAATAGTTTTCCAACGCGTAGTACTTACGCGACGGTACCGGCCATCCGCAGTTCGCCGAAGTTACACCCGAAAGATCGCACACAGCGCCCTGTCCGGTGTTCGGGTTCCATACGGCGTAGCCGTCGGGCTGCGGGATGTAGGCGGTCTTGCCCGGATTGACCAGGCCCGGAATGATGTTGCCTTCGTAGATGATGTCCGTGTCATCCACGAGATTGCCGGCCTTCTCCCAGGTCGCCTGCATGCCCCACACCAGGCCGGTATCCCAGAGCTGCTTCTGCAAGCCCAGCACGTATTCGTCCTGGTACTGCGGCTTGAGGTTGGTCGAGGCGTAGTCCTTGATGTTGCCGGGGACGCCGTTCTCACCGTCGGACGAGTAGTAGCCCGGAATGGTCACACCCGGAGCCAGGGCCACCGGAACTGCCGTCAGGCCAGTCGGCACGCCGTTGGCGGAAATGCCCGAGTAGGTGTAAACGACCGTACCGTTGATCGAGCCGAACGCAGAGTTACGAGCGGCCAGACCTGCCGGCAACGCCAGGTAGTAGCGGCCTGCGTTACCGAAGACCTTGAACGTGCTGTCGCCAAACACGTCCCAGCTGAAGCCCAGACGCGGCGCCCACTGCGGGCTGTTTTCCTTCACGTAGGCCACGCCGCCGGGGCCGGTGTTTTCGAACTGGTCGTTACGAATACCCAGGTCCAACAACAGGTTGGGCATCACCTGCCAGCGGTCTTCCACGTACTGCGCCTTTTCGCGAGACGCAATGGAGACGTTCTGCTGGACGAGGTTTTCCAGGACGTAGTTGCCTGCGACAGCGCCAGCGCCGCCGATGAAGGGCGCGGACGAAACGCTGGAGGGCGTGCCATAGAAGTACGTGTAGGCGCCGCCGCCCAGGATCTGGGTGCCGTCATCGTCATCGCGGTACTGCAGGTTGTCGATACCGAACTTCAGATCGTGATTGTCGGTGACCTTCCAATCAAGGTCGATGCGCAGGTTTTGGGTCTTGGTGGTGTGGCCCGGGTTGGCAATGGTCGTATCAACCAGGGTGGGAACGGTGACGCCCGCCGGCTGAGTGGTACCCGTACCGAAGGTCACCGGAGCCGCGTTGCCGCCGGCGAAGCTGCTGTAGTAATCGGCGCCCATCAGGCCGTACAGCACTTCCAACGTAAGGTTGTCGGTGATGTAGGAGGTGTACTTGAGGATACCGATGTTGTAGGTGTCCTTGCTCAGCACACCCGCAGCGTAGTAGTTGCCGACCGACTGGTTGGAGTAGTCGTAGTTGTAGAAGTTGCTGCTGGTTTCATTGAGCTGGGTCTTGACGCCCGTCAGTTCCAGCACGTTGCTGTCGTTGATGTTCCAGTCCAACTTGCCGTACAGCTTGGGGCTGTCCGTGGCGGTGGTCTGGTAGTAACCCTGCGGCGAGGTGATGCCGTAGGTCGGCAGGCCGCCATCGTTGCTGTCGTGCTGCCATTCGGCCGTCAAGAAGAAGAACAGCGTGTCCTTGATCAGCGGGCCGCTGATGTAGGCGTCATAGACGTTTTCCCAGTCGCTGTTCTGCTTGCGGCCGTTTTCGATCTGGCCGTAGCCGGGCGCGTAGTTGGAGGTACCCTGGCTGGAGGCCAGATAGGGAGCCGCGGCACCCGTGGTGTAGCCCGACACGCCCACCGGCGTCAGCGGGTTGCTGTACTTGATGTTGTCGTAGTCGCTTTCGGCCCAGGACGGACGCCAGGACACATACACGCCGGCATGCCACTGGTTACTGCCGCGCTGACCGATCTGGCTGATCACGCCGCCGGTCGAACGACCGTATTCGGGGCCGTAACCGCTGGTGATGGTCTGCTGCTCGGCGATCGCGAAGTACGGCAGCGTAACGCCGCCCGCGCCGCCGATCGGATCGGTGGTGTTGAAGCCGTTGAGGTAGTAGGCGTTTTCCACCACGCTGTTGCCGCCCATCGAAACCAGCGGCGCACCGGTCGGACCCGTACCGAGGCTGGAGCCGCCCGCGCTCACGCCGGGGGCCAGCAACGCGATGGATTCAGCGTTGTGGGCAATCGGCAGCGTCTTCAATTGCTGCGCGGTGATCACCTGCGTCTGGCGGGTCGAGGACACGTCGATCGCAGGCAGCGAGTTGGCCGTCACCGTAACGGTGGTGAGGTTCTGCGCGTTCTGTGCCGAGGCAGCGGCGGCGAACGTCACCGGCGTACCGCCCTGCACGGTTACCTGCACGTGCTCGTGCGTGGACACCACGGTGCCGTTTTGCAGCAGCGACACGGTGTAGTCGCCCGTGGGCAACTGGTTGGCGCTATAACGGCCGGCGCTGTCGACGGCGACAGTGCGGCTCAGGCCCGTCTGGTTGTTGACGATGCGAACCGTCTCACCAGTCGCTACCGGTGCGGTACCAAACACGGAACCGGTGGTGGCCTGTGCAAACACCTGTCCGGATAAGCCAAAACCCATGGCGACTGCCACGGCCAACGCGGTATGACGCACCGGCATCCGATTCGATGCAGGCACAAGCTTTTTAATACTCATGAAGTAAAACCCCCAGCGGCAAGAATTTCAAAAGAGGTAAAACCCCGTAGGCCCTGTCCCTTCCCGGTCCGGAAGCACAACCCAGCTCGAGTAGCCCAACGGATTTACCTTCCCCATCCCCTACCAAACTGCCTTGGCCGCCAAGCGAAGCTTAACCGGCGTTTAGCAATCTGTTCTGCCGAACATAAAGGTCTAAATAACAAAAAGTCAATGGCAAAAACCCACGTCAGACGGTAAGTCTTTGCGAAATCTGGGATTTAGATGAATTCCTTGCGCCGCCGCAGGCGGTATCTTGTGAATACGGGGTCTGAACCCCCTCACCGGGCAGCAGGAAATAACGATGGGCTTGTCCCCTGGCTGACGGCACAAGCCTCCCCTGGCCGCCGGCCCGCGTCCTGCCAAGGGGACACCCTAGCCGGCTTTCTTTACGTCCCGATTACTCCCCCGGCTCGTCCTCGAAGCGCAGGTGCTTGACGCTGCGCCCGTTGCGGCGCACCAACTTCAAGGCCTCGATGCCGATGCGGATATGTGCCTCCACGTACTGGGCGGTCACGCCGCGGTCGCTAAGCTCGGTCTTCACCCCTTCGGGGATCATCGGCTGGTCGGAGACCAGCAGCAGGGCGCCGCAGGGAATCTTGTTGGCGAACCCCGCCGCGAAGATCGTCGCCGTTTCCATGTCCACCGCCATGCAGCGGGTTCGGCGCAGGTATTCCTTAAAGGTGTCGTCGTGCTCCCACACGCGGCGATTGGTGGTGTAGACGGTGCCGGTCCAATAGTCGTGGCCCAGATCGCGGATCATGGTGGACACGCCCCGCTGCAGTTGGAAGGCCGGCAACGCGGGCACTTCCGGGGGCAGGTAATCGTTGCTGGTGCCTTCGCCGCGGATGGCCGCGATCGGCAGCACCAGATCGCCCAGCTGGTTTTTCTTTTTCACGCCGCCGCACTTGCCCAGGAACAGGGCGGCGCTTGGCTGGATGGCGCCGAGCAGATCCATGATCGTAGCCGCGTTCGGGCTGCCCATGCCGAAGTTGATCATGGTGATGCCATCGGCGGTGGCGTTGGGCATGGGACGATCGCGCCCCTGCACTTCCACGCCGTGCCATTGCGCGAACAGGTCCACGTAATGGCCAAAATTGGTGAGCAGGATCTGCTGGCCGAACTGCTCCAGCGAAAGACCGGTATAGCGCGGCAACCAGTTGGTGACGATCTCGTGTTTGGTTTTCATAGCGACTCTGTCTAAGGCACGGCAAACGCTTGCCGTGCAAGACCGGTGACGCCGCACCGGCGGAATATCGGTTGAAGTGCGATTATCTTAGTGCGCGCCGGACGCCTGGAACACGCGCCCAAAGGCCCGCCCGGCGCCCTCGCCAGGCCCAGGCCGCGCATGATGCCGTGGGGCCGGTCGATACCTTCGATCCGCATGCCTATCGCCGACGGCATTGAACCTTGGCGCAGTGCGGCAATCCCACAACATAGACGCGTGCTATGTTCCAGCCGCGACCGCACGTGAGGAACCGGCAACATGCGAATGGGCTTGGCTATCGACGCATCCTGCGATCTACCCCAGGATTTCCTGCAACAGCACAACATCGCGGTCATGCCCATCGCGGTGCGGGTCGACAACACCCTCTTCAAGGACAACCGCGATCCGGCGGAAGTCGGGCGTTTCCTCAACCTTAAGCTGGGCAGTCGCAGCCATTCGGCCGAAACCGAGCCGTGCTCGGTGGAGGACGTACAGAAACTGTTCCTGGAAAAGCTCGTCCTGGAAAACGACTGCGTGTTCTGCCTCACCATCACCGCCACGCGCAGCCCGATCTACGATCACGTGGTCAAGGCCAGCTTCGCGGTACTGAAGAACTACCGCCAGGTGCGCGAGCAAGCCGGCATTACCGGCCCTTTCCTGATGCGCGTGCTCGATACGCGCAGCCTGTTCGCGGGTTCCGCGCCATGCGTGGTCGAAGCCATACGCCTGATGCAGGCCAACGAACCGCCTGCGGCGATCCGCGAGCGGCTGGCCTATATCGCCGAAAACTCCTACGGCTACATGCTGCCGCGCGATCTCTACTATCTGCGCGCCCGCGCCAAGAAAAAGGGCGACCGCAGCGTGGGCCTGTTCAGCGCGGTGCTCGGCTCCACCCTGGACATCAAACCGCTGCTGCGCGGCTACCGCGGCGACACCAGCCCGGTCGGCAAGGTGCGCGGCTGGGAGCACGGCTGCGAGACGCTCTTCAGCTACGCCGCCGACCGCGTGCGCGCCGGCCTGCTGGTTCCGGTCATGTGCACCGCCTACGGCGGCGACCTGGCGGAACTGCCCGCGCTGCCCGGCTATGACAAACTGGCCCAGGCCTGCCAGGAATGCGGCGTGACACTGATGCAGGCGCCCATGAGCATCACCGGCATGGTCAACGTGGGCGAAGGCGCGGTGACCATCGGATTCGCGGCCCAAGAGCATACGGTCGAGTTCTAGGGCCTGTTTACCCTATTGGCGTAGCCCGCCGTGGCATCGGGCGGGATTAGAATCGCCGCGTGAGACGTTTCGCCGCCCTGCCGCTGGTCCTGCATGCGCTGCTGTTGGCGTGGGCAGTGGTACCTGCGCGCGCCATGGCGGACACCACCGCCTATAAATGCATCGCCGCCAACGGCGCGGTGACCTATCAAGGCACGCCGTGCGCGCATGGCCAGCGGCAGCAGGTCCTGCAGCTTTCCGATGATGCGCCCGCCGCGCCATCGTCATCGCCACCGATCGACAAGGTGTCATCCGTCGCCACCGTACCGCCGCCGGCACCGCCCAGGCCGCCATCGGCGCCGCTGCCGCAGCTCTATCGCTGCACCCGCGCCACCGACGGCAAACCGTACATCAGCAGCAATGGCCACCCGCCGCCTTATTACGCGCCGCTGGCGATGACCGGCATCGTGCCCACGCCCATCGGCCAGAACTACGGTGGCCGCGTATCGCCCAATGCCGCGATGATCGCCAGCCACTACACCCAGGTGCAGGACCAGTGCCAGGCCATGACACCGCAGGACACCTGCAGCACGCTGCGCGACGAATACGACGAAAACGAAAAGAAACTCCAGCGCGCCTTCAAGAGCGACCAGCCGCCACTGCTCAAGCGCGAGAGCGAACTACTCGCGCAATTGCAGCAGTGCTGAACGAGGATGACGGCCTTTATATGAGGCGAGCCTGGCGAGCAAGCACCGGCTGAACGCGTGGCTGCCCGACCGCATCGGCGAGATCACGTTGTATCCCTTTCGATGTGCACGAGCCTGGCGGCACGACACGGCATGTATAAATTGCTCGCCATGCGCGCTGCATTTGCAGTGCCATCCCACCGGGCTCCTAACGACGCCGTGGAAAAATGCGCGCGATCAAAAGCCGTAATTGAGAAAACCACCATCTACCGCTAGCACCTGCCCGGTGATGTAGCTTGCCGCCGGCAGGCACAGAAAGGCGATGGCCGCGGCCACTTCTTCCGGCTCGCCGATGCGCCGCAGCGGCGTGCGGTCGAGCACCTCGTCCAGGTAATCGGCATCGGCCAGCGCCGGCTCCGAGCGTTGCGTGCGGATGTACCAGGGCGCCACCGCGTTGACGCGGATGCCATCGACGGCCCATTCCGCGGCCAGGTTGCGCGTGAGCTGATGCAACGCGGCCTTCGCCATGCCGTAAGGCGAACCGGTGCGCACGTGCGTGATGCCGGAGACCGAACCCACGTTGACGATCGCCGCGTTGGCGTGCTGGATCAGATGCGGATGCGCCAGGCGGCACATCTCATACGCGGAAAACAGGTTCTGCTCGAAGATCGCGCGATATTCCGCATCGCCGTAGTCGAGCGTCGCGCGCGGCTGGTTGCCGCCGGCATTGTTGACCAGGATCGACAACGGCACACCGAGATCGGCAACCCAGTCGTACACCGACATGCGCTCCTCCGCTTCGCTGACATCGGCGGCGAAGGCCAGCACGTCGATGCCGGGGTAGTCGTCGGTAAGTTCGACCCGAACCTGTTCGAGATAATCGTCGTCGCGTGCCACCAGCAGCAGATCGGCACCCAAGCTCGCCAACTCGCGCGCGGCGGCATAGCCGATGCCCTTGCTGGCGCCGGTGATCAAAACGGTATGGCCCTGCAATTGCCAGGCGTCGATGCGGCTGTTCATGCGCCGAGCTTACATGATCGACTTGTGCGGCGCGCGATGGCGCGGGACACTTTGTCTCTCGTCGAACCGAAGCCGCCGCCATGAAAATCATCGCCGTGCTGTCTTGTGTACTGGTTCTCGCCGCCTGCACCGGCAAGCCCCCAGCACCGCAATCGGACCCCAAGGCCGCTGCCGCGCAATCGGTCGCCACACCGTGGGACGCGATGAAGCAGGACGAACAGCGCGCCAAGGATGTGCAGAAGATCGTTGACAAGCAAGCCGCCGACCAGGCCAAGCAGGCCGAGCAGCAGTCGCAGTAAAACTGTATGGATACGATCTAGCCGTTTGGACGTCTGTGCGTCCGTGGCTTGCCACCACGATCCTTTGCGGGCAAGGTCGGGGCATGAGTCCCGATAGCACACACCCCGATACGCACGCCGCCGTGCCGCTGCTGGAAATCGACCAGGCGAGCGTGATGCGCGGCGATAGCCTGATCCTGGACCGCCTGAGCCTGCGCCTGGGCGAAGGCCAGCACACCGCGATACTGGGCCCGAACGGCTCGGGCAAATCCACGCTGATCCGCCTCATCGCGCGCCAGCTTTATCCGCTGGCGCGTCTTGATGGCTTACCAGTGATCCGCGTGTTCGGCCGCGACCGCTGGAGCGTGAGCGAGCTGCGCAGCCTGATCGGCATCGTCTCGCCCGCACTGCAGGTCGATTACACCAGCGATGCGCCGCTGGAAGTGTTCGATGCGGTGGTGTCGGGATTCTTCTCCGCGCGCGGACTCGGCCTGGATCACCACCTCACGCCCGCGATGCGCGAACGCGCGCTCGAGGCCCTGGCCCAGATGGAAGCCTCGGCGCTGGTCGGCCGCCAGATGGCCAGCCTTTCCACCGGCGAAGCGCGGCGCGTGCTGATTGCGCGCGCACTGGTGCATGGCCCGCGCGCGCTACTGTTGGACGAACCCTGCGCCGGGCTCGATCCCGCGAGCCGTCGCCGCTTCCTGGAAAGCCTGCGCCGGCTGGCGCGCAGCGGCACCACGCTGCTGCTGGTCACCCATCACGTGGAGGAAATACTGCCCGAAATCGACCACGTGCTGTTGCTGCGCGAGGGCAGGATCGTGCAGGAAGGCGACAAGCAAAGCGTGCTGATCGATGGCGCGCTGAGCGCCACCTTCGCCATGCCCGTGCACGTGACGCGGCATGGCGACTATTACGGCGCCGTGGTGGACTGAAGCAGACGCCAACGGCGCGGCGCCGGGCGCCACGCCGCGGCGATCATTGCGGCGTGCAGAAGCAATACGAATACACGTTCGGCCGGCCCGCCTGCGCGCCGCGCAGCATTTGCAGCTCCGGCGCCAGCGCCGGCAGCTGCGCCACCCAGCCGGGCAATCGGATGCCGTAGCCCTGCAGCGCGGACACCATCGCGGTCTGGTTGAAGTTCACCAGGAAACGCTCGAACGTACTCATCGGCTGTTCCTGATAGCGCACTGCATAGTTTTTGCCGAGCCCGGCCAGATCCGCCGCTTCGCTGATGGCGGCGTTGAGACCGCCAAGCTGGTCGACCAGCCCGCGCTCCTTGGCCTGCTCGCCGGTCCACACGCGTCCCTGCGCAATGGCGTCGATCGCGGCGTAGTCCTTGCCGCGCGCCTGCGCCACGCCGCCGACGAAATCGCGATAGCCCTTGTTGATGATCGCCTGGATCACCGAACCCATCTTGGGATCGAGCGGCCGGCTGACGTCGAAGGCGCCCGCCAGCGGGCCGGTGCCGACACCGTCGCTGCTGATGCCGATTTTGGCCAGCGCCCGGGGCACGGTGTAGTACATGCCGAAAATGCCGATCGAGCCGGTGATGGTGTTGGGCTCGGCGTAGATCTTGTCCGCGTTCATGGAGATCCAGTAGCCGCCGCTGGCCGCCACGTCGCCCATCGATACCACCACTGGAATGCCGGCGTCGCGTGTCTGCTCCACTTCGCGGCGGATCTGCTCGGCGGCATACACTTCGCCGCCCGGGGAATTGACCCGCAGCACCAGCGCTTTGGTGCGTTTGTCTTCGCGCGCCGCGCGAATCAGCGCGGCGGTGGACTCGCCGCCGATGCTGCCGGCCGGCTGCTCGCCGCCGCTGATCTCGCCTTCGGCCACGACCACGGTGACACCCGCACCGGTGGGCCGGTCGAGCCTGGCCACCCTGGCGTAATGGTCCAGATCCACGCTGCGCAAGCCGTGCCCATCCTTGCCGGCCGGCACGCCTTGCGTGCGCAGCATCTTGATCAGCTCCTCGCGCGTGGCCACGCCGTCGATCAGGTGTTCATCCTGCGCCAGCTTGGCCAGGTTGCCCTGCGCGGCCGCAATGCGGTCGGGCAGGTCGTCGATGTCGGCGCGCAGCGCGGCCGGATCGAGCTTGCGCAGCTTGGCCACGTCCTGGATGTATTTATCCCAGATGCCGCCCATCCAAAAGCTGTCCGCTTCCTTGGATTCGGGCGAAGCGTGGTCGAGGATGAAGGGCTCGGCCGCGCTCTTGAACTGGCCGACACGGAACAAGTAGACGTCTACGCCCAGCTTGTCGAGCAGGCTCTTGTAGAACAGGCGATAGTTGGACAGGCCGGTGATCAGCACGCCGCCTTGCGGATCGAGCAGGATGCGATCGGCATGGGCGGCCAGGTAGTACTGGTACTGGTCCATGCTCGGCGCCCACGCCACCACCGGTTTGCCGGCAGCGCGGAAACGATCCAGCGCCGCACCCACTTCGCTGATCGCGGCGAACCCGCCGGCCTGCAGCTCGCCCGGATCGAGCAGGATACGGGTGATGCGGTCATCCTTCGCCGCCGCGTCGATGGCACCGACCAGGTCGCGCAACTGCACTTCCTTGGGCTCGTTGCCTGATAGCTTGGACAGCGTGCGTTGCAGCGGATTGATGCTGTATTGCTCCACCAGCCGCCCCTGCGGCTTCAACACCAGCACGCTGCCGTCCAGGACGTCGTTGACGTGCTTGGCCCCGCCGATACCCAGCAGCAGCAACAGGAAGATCGCCAGGAAAAAGAAAAACACCAGATTGATGATGATCAGCCGGACGACGTTGATACCCCACCCGAATACCCGCATGAAGGCCCAGAAGCCATGGGGCTGTGTGGTCTGGCGCAGAGGGGGCGGTGTCGGCATGGTGGCTCACGGTTCCTGTGGGTGATCGCCAGCGTAACCGTTCACGCGGCGCCGGTCATGAGGGCATCGTGACATCGGTCGAGGCCGGCGCAACAGGGCCAAACGTCCCGAGATCGTGTCGGCGGGAGCTGCGCCAGAAGCGCACGAACAGCAGCACCGCGGCCATGCTCAACCCCGCGATAAGGCCCATCCAGATCCCGCGCGCGCCGAGCCCGTCGTGAAAGGCCAGCCACCAGCCGACGGGCATGCCGACCAGCCAGTAGGCGAACAGCGTGATCGCCATCGGCACGCGCGTGTCTTTCAGCCCGCGCAGCGCGCCGTTGGAGGCTACCTGGATGCCGTCGGAAAACTGGAAAAACCCGGCCAGCGTCAACAGTTGCACCGCCAGCGCGATCACCGTCTTGTCGTGGGTGTACAGCGAGGCGATCGCGTGCGGTGCGCCCAGCATGAAACCGGCCGACACCAGCTGCGTCAGCAGCGTCAGGCCGATGCCGCAGAAACCTGCGTAACGCACACCCTCGGCATCGCCGCGTCCCACCGCATTGCCCACGCGCACGGTGATGGCCATCGCCAACCCTAGCGGGATCATGAAAAACAGCGACGCCACGTTCAGCGCCACCTGGTGGCTTGCGATCATGTCTTCGCCCATGGTGCCGATCAGCAGCGCCGCGGCGACGAACAGGCCCGCTTCGGCCAACAAGGTGATCGCCATCGGCAGGCCGATATGCACCAGCGCGCGAATGCGCCGCCAGTCGGGCCGCTCCAAATGGGTGAACAGGCCCAGGCCATGGTAGCCGCGGTGGCACATGACGTAGACGGCAAAGGCCAGCATCTCCAGCCACAGCACGGTAGCCGTGGCGATGCCGCAGCCACGCGCGCCTTGCGGCGGCACGCCCAGCTTGCCGAACATGAAAATGTAGCCCAGCGGTATCAGCACCAGCAGGCCCCCGAAACTAAAGCACATCGACGGCAGGGTCTTGGACAGGCCCTCGGACAATCCGCGCAGCGCGAAGTAGCAGGTCAGCGCCGGCGCGCCCCAGCTGATCGCGCGCAGGAACGCGCCCACGTCCGTATAAAGGCTGGGCGATACGCCGATCAGCTTGATCAGCGGTTCGGCATGGCGCACGGCGAACCAAAGCAGCACGCCCATGCCCAGCGCCAGCCAGATCGCCTGGTGGAACACCTGGCCCACTTCGTGCCGGCGCCCGGCGCCGTCGAGCTGGGACACCGAGGGCGGCACCGACATCATCATGCCGATGCCGCTGACGATCGCCAGCGACCACACGCTCGCGCCCACCGCCACCGCACCCAGCACGTGGGCGCCGACATGGCCGGCGAGCACGGCGTCGATCACATTGCTGCCGATGGCGGCAAGCTGGGCCAGCATCAGGGGCAGGGCCAGGAGCACGGTATCGAGGATCTCCCTCGCTATCCGGGCACGGTCGGGACGGAACGGGTTCATGGAAAGCGCACTCTATGGCCCGCCATAGTAACCGACCTGTAGGCCGGACCCACCCTGCTATGCCAAGATCGCAGGCTGCAACGCGGGGGATTGGGCATGAAGGAACTGACGTCATTCGAAGGCGTGCATTGCGCCAACTGCACCACGCCGATGCGGGGCGAGTACTGCCACCATTGCGGGCAGTCGATCCACAGCGTGCTCAAGCCGGTGCACGGGATGTTGGAGGAGTTCCTGGAAACGGTCCTGCACATCGACGGGCGCATCTTCCACACGCTCCCGCCGCTGATGCTCAAGCCCGGCTTCCTCACGCTGGAATATTTCAGCGGACGGCGGGTGCGCTACATCGCGCCGTTCCGGCTGATGTTCGTCACCTGCCTGCTGTCCTTCTTCGTCATGCACCTGGCGGCCGACCAGCTTACCTACCGGATCGACCATCGCCACCAGCAACTGGTGCTGGCCGGCAACGGTAGCGATTTCTCCAACGACGAGACCGCCGGCAAAGTGCAGAAGGATCTCAGCCGGGATCTGGCCGCGCTAGACGCGACCCGGGCCGAGAACTCCGGCCCCAACGGCAATCCTGCGATCGTGGCGCAGGTTGACCGCATGGAGCAGACCTACCGCGACGAAGCCAAACGCCGCCTGGCCACACTCAACCCGGCCGCCGCCGCGACCGCACCGGCCGCCGCCAGCAGCGCTGCCGGTGCCGCGCAAAAGCCGTCCTCCGATGAGGACGAGCACGAAAAACCGATCAAGCCGATCCATATCAGCTGGCTGCCGGACTTTGCCAATCGCCGGCTCACCGCATCGTCGCAGCACATGGCCGACAACGTGCGCGCGCTATTCCACGGCGACGCCACTCAGCGCCAGGAAGCGCGCGACCACCTGATCACCAACGTGTTCAGCGCGCTGCCCGAGACCATGCTGGTGCTGATCCCGGCTTTCGCCCTGCTGCTGACGCTGATGTACGTATTCAAGCGCCGCCTTTATATGGAGCATCTGATCGTGGCCCTGCACAGCCACGCCTTCATCTTCGCCACCCTGCTGCTGGTCACCCTGGCCGGCATGGCCTCGACCTGGCTCAAGCCCCACGCTTCCTGGGTGGGGGTGTTGCTGGGACTGGTGCAGGCGGTGCTGTTTCTATGGATTCCGGCCTACCTGCTGATCATGCAGAAGCGCGTCTACCGGCAGGGCTGGGTGCTGACGATCGTAAAATTTGGCTTCGTGGGCTGGCTGTACACCTGGCTGTTCGGATTTGCCCTGGGTGCCGCCGCGATCCTCGGCCTGGCGCATTAGATTGTCACTTTTCCGGAGCTGAAAGCTCGGTTTTGCACAGCGTCAAGGGATTGACATACGCGGGCGTCAAGTGTGCGGGGACGGCTGCAACAGAATCGAAGCAATTACGCAACACATTGATAAACATAATTAATTTTAACTGGTCAAAACTTGAGCAGCGTGTCGATAGCGGCGTATTAATGGGCAATAAAGCATGCTCTCCCCGGCGCATCCACAGACTTATCCACAACTCTTGTGGATAAGGGAAAAACCACGTTGCGATGAGCCACTTAGCCATGGTTCCTCGATGACAGAGCAGCAATCGCCGGCAAGCGTCCAGCGCAACATCTTTCGTACGTCCGGGCTTGGGTCGCAGTGAGCCCGGATACACTCGCAGCCATGCCGGCCCCCCTTCTTGCCACGCCATCGGTGCTTCGCGTCGCGCTGCCGGTCCCGCTCCCCACCCTGTTCGACTACCTGCCGCCCGCCGCGGGCCAGGCCCAGGCCGGCAGCCGGGTGCTGGTGCCGTTCGGCCGCGGCAAGGCGGTCGGCGTGGTGGTGCAGACCGACGTGCCGGCCAACGTCAACAACACACGGCTCAAGCGCGTGCTGCGCGTGCTGGACGACACGCCGCTGCTCGATGCCCCATTGATGGGCACACTGGCCTGGGCCGCCGACTACTGGCTCGGCGCCCCCGGCGATGCCTACGCCAACGCGCTGCCGCTGCTGCTGCGCCAGGACAAACCGCTGCCGGAAACCCACGAGCCGATCTGGTGGTTGACCATCGCCGGCCAAAGCGCGCTCGATGCCGGCAGCCGGCGCGGCAAAAGCCTCGCCTTGCTGCAGGCTTTGTCCGCCGGCCCCATGTCGGCCGCCGAACTGGATACATCCCTGCCCGACTGGCGCGCCGCCGCACGCCGGCTGACCGAGGCCGCGCTGATCGAGCGCGGCGAACAGTCACCCTCGCCGCCTGGCCCCACCGTCGATGCGCCCGTCCTGCACCCCGAACAAACCGCCGCCGTGCAAGCCGTGGCCGAAGCGTTCGGCCGCTTTCAGCCATTCCTGCTCGACGGCGTCACTGGCAGCGGCAAGACCGAGGTTTATCTTGCGCTGATCGAACGTGCGCTGGCGCAAGATCGGCAGGTGCTGCTGCTGGTGCCGGAAATCGGCCTGGCGCCGCAGACCGTGCGCCGCCTGCGCGAGCGGCTCGGCGTGCCGGTGGAAGTGCTGCATTCCAATCTCGCCGAAGGCGAGCGCGCCCGCGCCTGGCTGCGCATGCGCGAAGGCAGCGCCAAAGTAATGCTGGGCACGCGCTCGGCGGTGTTTACGCCGCTGCCGCATGCCGGCTTGATCATCGTCGACGAAGAGCACGACAGCGCCTACAAGCAACAGGAAGGCTTCCGCTACCACGCGCGCGACATCGCGTTGCTGCGCGGCCGCGCCTTGAACGTGCCGGTGCTGCTGGGCTCGGCCACGCCCTCGCTGGAGACCCTGGCCAATGTGGAAGCGGGACGCTACCAGGCGTTGCATCTGCGCTCGCGGCCCGGCGCCGTGCGTCCGCCGCAGGTGCAGATCGTGGACATGCGCGCCCAGCACCTGGAGCACGGCTTGTCGCCGGCACTGTTGCACGCGGTCGGCGAAACGGTGGCACGTGGCGAACAAGTGCTGGTATTCCGCAACCGCCGCGGCTACGCGCCGGTGCTGCTCTGCCACGCCTGCGGCTGGCATGCCGAATGCCCACGCTGCGAACATCCGCTCACACTGCATGCGGCATGGCGCAAACTGGTGTGCCATCACTGCGACCATCAAGCGGCGGTACCCGCGGCCTGTCCGGCCTGCGGCAGCCCCGACTTGAAGCCGCAGGGACAGGGCACCGAACGTCTGGAGGAAGCGCTTACCGAGCGCTTTGCCGGCACGAGGGTGTTGCGCATCGATCGCGAGACCACCCGCCGCCGCGATGCCTTCGAGCAATTGCTCGGCAACCTGCAGGCGGATGCGCCGGCAATCCTGGTCGGCACGCAGATGCTGGCCAAGGGACACGATCTACCCAATCTCACCCTGGTCGCCATCGTGGGCGTGGACGAAGGTTTGTTGAGCGTGGATTTCCGCGCCAGCGAACGGCTCGCGCAATTGGTCGTGCAGGTGGCCGGACGCGCGGGGCGCGCGCGCAAGCCCGGACGCGTACTGCTGCAGACGCATCATCCCGATCATCCGCTGCTGCACAGCCTGCTTGCGCGCGGCTACGCCGCGGCCGCGAAAGAACTTCTGACCGAACGCAAGCAAGCGTGCCTGCCGCCTTACGGCCACCAGGTGCTGCTACGCGCCCAAGCACATCAGCGCGCCGCGGTGGATGCGTTTCTCTCCGAAGCGCTGCACGCACTACCGGATGTCGATACGCTGCAAATCGCCGGGCCGATGCCTGCCCCGATGCCCTTGCGTGCAGGGCAGCAGCGCGGCCAGCTATTGATCGAAGCCGGCACGCGCCGCCAGTTGCATGCAGCGGTGCGGCCATGGTCGCTGCAGCTGGCGCAGCTGCCCAGCGCACGCAAGGTGCGCTGGTCGCTGGACGTCGATCCTATCGATCTCTACTGAACTACGGCTCACGCCGCACCGTGAAGCCCGGCGGGCGAGTCCAGGCCCACGGCATGCTGCTCGCGGCCATGAACCATACTGAAGACCACCGGCACGAACAGCAGCGTGGCGCAGGTTGCAAACAGCAAGCCACCGATGACGGCACGGCCGAGCGGAGAATTCTGTTCGTTCGTAACGGCCATCGGCAACATGCCGATGATCATCGCCAGCGCCGTCATGCATACCGGGCGAAAGCGCGTAAACCCCGCCTCCAGCGCCGCCTTCAGCGCATCGCCGTGCTCGGCCAGCCGCTCGCGCGCAAAACTCACCACCAGGATCGAGTTGGCCGTCGCCACGCCCATGCACATGATCGCCCCGGTCAACGCGGGCACCGACAAAGTCGTATGGGTAACGAACAACATCCACACGATGCCAGCCAGCGCCGCGGGCAAGGCCGTGATGATGACGAACGGATCCAGCCACGACTGGAAGTTCACCACGATCAGCATATAGATCAGCACGATCGCACCCAGCAATCCGAACAGCAGCCCTGAAAACGCCGTGTTCATGGCCGTCACCTGGCCCAGCAGGCGGACCATCGATCCCCTTGGGCGATCCTTCGCCGCCGCGTTCAGAACCCGCTGAATATCGTCCGACACGCCGCCCAGATCGCGCCCTTGCACGGAGGCATAGATATCGAAAGAAGGCGCGATGTTGTAATGCGAAACCACCGCAGGCGTGGAACTGCGCGTGATCTTCGCAAGCGCGCCGAGCACTTGTCTTGCACCCGTCGCGGACGATGTGATGGGCAGGCTTTGCAAATCTGCCAAGGTGTCCATGCGGTATTGTGGAGTCTGCGCTACGACGGCATAGGAAACTCCGTTGGCATGGTTGAGCCAAAATGTGGGAGCCACCTGCAAACTGCCGGCCAGCGATGCGACCATGCTATTGGTGACGTCATGTTCGGTGATGCCAAGCTCGTCGGCCCGCACACGATCGACATCCACGTTCAATTGCGGCGTGCCGGTCGATTGCTGCAACCTCACGTCCACAATGCCGGGTATCGCACGCATCGCGCGCAAAAGACGAATGGCGTAGGCCTGGTTCGCCTTGTTGTTTGCCCCCGAAACCTTCACGTCCAGCGGAGCTGGTGCGCCGAAATTGAGAATCTGGCTGACCATGTCCGCCGGCAGGAACGCAAACGTCGTACCGGGAAATTCGCGCGGCAGCACCGCACGCAACGCCTTGACGTAACCGGCGCTGGGGTCGTGGCCCGGCCGCAGCAGCACCTGGATGTCGCCGTCCTGGGGACCGATGGTGCCGGTGTTGCTGTAGACCATGTTGATGCCGCTCAACGGCAGGCCGATGTTGTCGATAATGTTGCCGATCTGGTCAGGCGGAATGATTCTGCGGATGGCGTTTTCTACATGGTCGAACTCGGCGGCGGTATCTTCGATGCGCGTACCGATGGGTGCGCGCACGTGAATGGCGATGGCATCCTCGTCGGTCGATGGGAAAAAATTTCTCCCCAAAAACGGCACCAGTAAAAACGATGCCAGGACGAATGCCAGGAATCCGCACACGAAGCGCTTTCGCGACGCCAGGGCCAAGGTCAAGGTGCCATGGTAGCTGTCGCGCACCTGAGTAAAGCGGTGCTCGAAACGTTGCTGAAGCGATACCAGCAGGCTGCGAAGGGCACCGCGGGCAAGAAGCGGATGCGGCTCGCCTTCGTGATGATTGAGATAGGCATCCTCCGGGTGGTCGCCCACACCGCTCTCGGGCGCGTGGGGTTTCAGCAAATACATCGCCATCGTCGGCACCAGGGTGCGCGACAGGAAGAACGACGACACCATCGCAAAGATTACGGCCAATGCCATGGGCCGGAACAGGAAACCGGCGATGCCGGTCAGCTGGAACATCGGCACGAATACAATGCAAATGCAAAGCAGCGACACGAAGGCAGGCGTCACGATCTGCCGGGCGCCATCCATGATGGCCGTCCGCACGTCCTTGCCTTGCTCCAGATGCCAATTGATGTTTTCGATGGTGACGGTGGCATCGTCCACCAGGATACCCACCGCCAGCGCAAGCCCTCCCAGGGTCATGACATTCAAGGTCTGCTTGAATGCCGCCAAAAGCGCGATCGCCGACAACACCGCCAGCGGAATCGATATGGCGATGATGACGGTAGAGCGCCAGCTCCCCAGAAAAGTCAGGATCATGAGCGAGGTCAGGCAGGCGGCGATAATGCCCTCACGGGCAACGGACGCGATGGCACCGCGCACGAAGATCGACTGGTCGCCCATCAAGGTAATTTTCAAGTTGCGCGGCAAGGTTTCCTTCGCCAAAGGCAACAATTTCTTGATGCCGGCCACGATGGCCAGCGTCGATACATCGCCGCCTTTGAGCATGGGCATCAACACGGCCCGGTGTCCGTCAACACGCACCACGTTCTCCTGGGGCGGCGAGCCGTCGCGCACATGCGCGACATCGCCTATGGTGATGGTGGCGTTATCGACCGTCTTGATGGGTAGACGATTGAGTTCCTCGATCGCTAACGGGCTGTTATTCAAATCGACCGTGTATTCGTAATCGCCCACCTTCATGGTGCCGACGGGCACAATCTGGTTCTGCGTTGCAAGCGCATTCCCCACGTCCTGAGCCGACAACCCCTTGGCAGCCAGCGCCTGCGGATCGAGGTCGAGCATGATTTGCCGTTGCTTGCCTCCATAAGGCGTTGGTATGGCCACGCCCGGGACCGAAACCAGCATCGGCCGCAAAAAGTTTTGCGCGAGATCGCGGATTTTTTGTTCCGATAACTGGGTGCTGGAAAGCGCTATCTGCAAGATGGGAACGGTGGACGCGTTGTAATTAATGATGTCCGGCGGCGTAATGCCAGGCGGCATTTGTTTGAGCACGGTCTGCGAAATCGAGGTCACCTGCGCTGTGGCCGTACGAATGTCCACGCCTGGCTGGAAGAAAATCTTGACCACGCCGACACCGGGCAACGACTGCGATTCTATGTGCTCGATATCGCTGACCGTGGATGTCAATTGCCGCTCGTAGTAATACACCACGCGACCGGACATCGCTGCCGGCGACAGGCCGTTGTAAGTCCACACGACGCTGATCACCGGGATGCCGATGTTCGGAAAAATGTCAGTCGGAGTGCGCGCGGCCGACAGCGGGCCGACGAGAAGGATGAATAGCGCCAGGACCACGAACGTGTACGGACGTGCCAGCGCAAGGCGGACTAGAACCAACATAGTTGGGGTTCCAGCAACCACAGTTGCCGCGAGTATCGCGCAATCGCACACTGCGCGATGCCAGATTATTTCAAGCGTATGTCGATCCGTTCATAAAGCCGTTTATCGGCCTGAGCAGATGCATCGCGCAATCACATTTCGATCGGGCGCGCGAAACCCAAGCCCTCCGGACTACAACGGGAGAGCTTGCCGACATCGTCACGTCACGCACTATCCCATCAGCGCATGCCGCTATGTTTTGACTCACTGGCTTGGGCCGTGGACGCGGCATCGATACCTGCGGTGTCGCGCCGCCAGCCGCCGCCCATCGCCCGCACGAGATCCACGCTGGCCTGCAAACGTCTTGTGCGAATGGTTTCGGCATCTTGCTGCGCCGACAGCGCCGCTGTTTGCGCCACCACCACTTCAAGGTAGTTGACGATGCCTTCGCGGTAACGATTGGTGGCGATCTTGAGTGTCTGCTGTGCCGCGGCAAACGCCTGATCTTCCTGCTGCGCCTCGGCGCCCAGGTCCTGCAACAGCACCAGGTCATCCTCCACTTCGCGGAATGCGTCCAGCACGACCTGCCGATAGTCGGCCGACGCTTCCGCGAATTCGGCGTGCGCCTGGCGCAACTGGGCGCGGCGCAGTCCGGCATCAAACAGATTCAAGGTCGCCAGCGGTCCCAGCGCCCAGAAACGATTGCCTATCGAGAGCAAATTGCCGAAGCCTGTGTTCTGGAAGCCGTACGCACCGGACAGACTCAAATCCGGAAAGAAGGCAGCGCGAGCGATGCCGATCCCCGCATTCGCAGCGTAAACGCGACGCTCAGCCGCCGCGATATCGGGGCGACGCTCAAGCAATGTCGAGGGTACGCCAACCGGTGTTACCGGCACCGTCAGCTGCTCGCGCACGGGCGGGATCGAGAAGCTCGACGCCGGCACGCCGATCAGGCTCGCGATGGCGTGCTCCGTCAAAGCGCGCTGGGCGGTCACGTCCATGACCTGCGCTTGTGCATCGTGCAACTGGGTTTGGGCTCGCGATACGTCCAATCCCGAGGCAACCCCGCCGCTGTGGCGATTTTCGGTCAGCTCAAGCGCACGCTGATAGGCATTGAGCGTGTCCTGCAGAATGCCGACCTGGATGTCGTAACCGCGCAGGCGCACATAATCTTCGGCCAGCCGCGCCTCCAGGCTCAGTTTGGCCGAGGCGAGATCCGCCTTCGACGCCTGCGCCAGTGCGTGTCCCTGGCTGACTTCGTTGCGAATGCGTCCCCACAGATCCAGATCGTAATTGGCTTGGACGCCGGTCGTATCGCTGTTGTATTCGTTCGGCTCGTTGCTGCCGCGCAACGGACGGTTATCGGACTGCCGCGCGCGCAGCGGATCGGCCGAAAAATTCAAACTTGGAAACAAGCCCGAGCGCAGCTGGCTCTCAAAAGCCCGCGCCGTGTCATACCTGGCCAACGCGGCAGCTAGACTGGGATTGTCGGCATCGAGCCTGGATTCCAACCGGTTGAGCGCGCCGTCGTTGTAAATGGCCCACCAGTCGCCGCGCGAAAATTCGTCAGCGGGGGTTGCTACCTTCCATGCCGTATCGCCCTCTTTGTAGCTGCTCGGCATCGGCGGCAGATTGGGTGTGCGATACGTCGGCGCCAGCGAGCAACCGCCAAGCAAACATGCGGCGACGACGGCGGCGAGCCGAAGATCAACGCGCCGATTCACGACTCTTCTCCGCGGCGACATCTTGCTTTGCTGCACCCTGATCCACATCGCCTTCAACACGAACCTTGTCGCCGTCCATCAACGAATCGGGCGGATTCTCGATAACCAGGTCCGTGGGCTTGAGCCCTTGGTTGATCTGCAGGGTCGTACCCAGATCCACCGCAATATGCACATCGTGCAAGTGCGCGCGTCCATCCGGGCCAAGTACCGCCACTTGCGCGCCCTTCGAACGGAAGATCAGGGCGCTGGCCGGTACGCTGACCATGTTGGGATCGATCGGCATGTTGAGCGACACGTCGGCGTAGTCGCCAGGCTTCAGTGCGCCGTCGCCGTTGTCGGCCACGAACTGCGCCAGCAAACTGCCGGAATTCTGGCTGATGGCCTCGGACGTGCCGATCAAGGTGGCCTGAAACGTGCGGCCGGGCAATTCGGGCACGTTCAGCGTCACCTTCATGCCAGGCTTGATGCTGTTGGCGTTGACCTCCGGCACCGGCACATATAGACGCATGCGGCTGGTGTCGGCGACCGTGAACAATTCCGGGCCGCTTTCGTTATTGGCCGTAATCAGATCGCCCACGTCCGTGCGGCGCGCCGTCACCGTGCCGTCGAAGGGAGCGACGATCTTCTTGAATCCTTCCAACGCATTCAAACGATCGACGTCGGCCTTGGCCGCCAGGACCGTCGCCTGCGCGGCCTCGGCTTCGCCGCTTTTTTCATCGGCTTCCTGCTTGGAAACCGAATCGGAAGAAAGCAAATGCTGCCAGCGCCGTGACGTGATGTTGGCAAGGTTCGCATCGGCTTGCGCCTTCGCCAGTACCGCTTTGGCCTGCTCGAGCTGTTGATCCAATTCCGGCGTATCGATCACGGCAAGGACATCGCCCGCCTTGACCTTGTCGCCGATATCTTTGTACCAAGCTTTGAGATAACCGCCTACGCGAGCATGAATCGGGGCGCTGTACCAGGCTTCCAGATGGCCCGGCAGCGTGATCATGCGTTCTTTGGCAGGATCCAGGGAAGGCGCCAGGCGTACGCTGGGGATCAATTGCGCATCGGTCCATTGCACCAGTTCGTGATGCTCGTGGTACCGGAGCGCCAGGCCAAGGACGACCGCGAGCAAGGCAACCACCGTACCGCCGATGCCGACGGCCTTCAGATGCGGCGGTTTCTGCGCGACTTGCACGGTTACTGGATTATGCGACATGGGGAATTCCTGGGATAGTGTCCAGATCGGAGGCTTGTTGCTCACGGCCATGGACGATACTGAAGACCACCGGCACGAACAGCAGCGTGGCGCAGGTAGCAAATAGCAAGCCACCTATCACAGCCCGGCCCAAAGGCGAGTTCTGCTCGTGCGTGATAGCCATCGGCAGCATGCCGATAATCATGGCCAGTGCGGTCATGCATACCGGACGGAATCGTGTGAAGCCCGCTTCCAGCGCCGCCAGCGTCGCATCGCCGTGCTCGGCCAGCCGCTCGCGCGCAAAGCTCACCACGAGAATCGAGTTGGCGGTGGCCACGCCCATGCACATGATGGCACCCGTGAGCGCAGGCACCGACAACGTCGTATGGCTGACGAACAGCATCCACACAATGCCCGCCAACGCGGCCGGCAACGCGGTGATGATCACGAAAGGATCCAGCCACGACTGGAAGTTCACCACGATCAACATGTAAATCAGCACGATCGCGCCGAGCAGGCCGAACAACAGGCCGGAAAACGCCGTGTTCATCGCGTTCACTTGGCCGAACAGACCCACCGTGGAGCCCTTGGGACGATCCTTCGCCGCCTGATCGAGCACATGTTGGATGTCATTGGCCACCCCGCCAAGATCGCGCCCCTGTACGGCGGCGTAGATGTCGAACGATGGCGCAATGTTGTAGTGCGTCACCACGGCGGGCGTAGACGTGCGTACGACTTTGGCCACCGCACCGAGGATTTGCTCCGCGCCGGAGCCCGACGAGGTGATCGGCAGGCTGTTCAGATCGGCGATGGAATCGGCGTTGTACTGGGGTGTTTGCGCCACGATCGGATACGACACGCCATTGGCGGGGTTCAACCAGAATACGGGAGCCACCTGCGAACTACCTGCCAGCGTGGACACCATGCTGTCGGTCACGTCGTGTTCGGTAATGCCAAGCTCGTCCGCGCGAACGCGATCCACATCCACGTTTAATTGTGGCGCGCTGTTGGATTGCTGCATGCGGACATCGGCAATGCCGGGAATGCTGCGCATCCTGCGCATCAGTTCAAGCGCGTACGATTCGTTCGCACTGGAATTGCGCCCCGACACTTTCACATCCAGCGGCGCCGGCGCACCGAAGTTAAGGATCTGGCTTGCCATGTCCGCCGGCAGGAAAGCGAACGTCGTGCCGGGAAACTGGCGCGGCAACACCGTCCGCAGCTTACTGACGAATTCGTCAACCGAATCGTGATCGGGCTTTAGCAGCACCTGGATGTCGCCATCCTGCGGCCCGATGGTGCCGGTGTTGCTGTAAACCATGTTGGTGCCACTGAGCGGCAGACCGATGTTGTCGACGATGTTGTCGAGCTGGTCCGGCGGAACCACGCGACGAATGGCCGCTTCGATGTGATCGAACTCCGCCGCCGTATCCTCGATACGCGTGCCGACCGGCGCGCGCACATGGATGGCGATGGCGCCGGCTTCCACGTTCGGGAAGAAATCGCGCCCCAGGAACGGCACCAGCGCGAAGGAAACAAGCACCACTGCCAGGAAACCGAGCACGAACCTGCGCCGGTTGTCCAACGCCAGCGAAAGCGTACCGTAGTAAATCTCGCGAATGCCCGAGAAGCGATGTTCGAAACCCTGCTGGAAGGACACCAGCGCCTTGCGCAGCGGGCCGCGCTTCATCGCCGGATGCTGGTCGCCGACGTGGTGGTTGATAAAGGAGTCTTCCGGATGGTCGCCCGGCGGAGGTTCGACCACGTGCGGTTTGAGCAAGTACATCGCCATCGTCGGAACCAGCGTGCGCGAGAGCAAAAACGACGACGCCATCGCAAAGATCACCGCAAGCGCCATGGGCCGGAACAGGAACCCGGCAATGCCATTGAGCATAAACATCGGCACGAACACGATGCATATGCAAAGCAGTGACACGAAGGCCGGCGTCACAATCTGCTTGGCGCCATCCATGATCGCCGTATGCACGTCCTTGCCCTGCTCAAGATGCCAATTGATGTTCTCGATCGTCACCGTGGCATCGTCAACGAGAATGCCCACCGCGAGCGCAAGCCCGCCCAGCGTCATGACGTTCAAGGTCTGCCCGAACGCCGACAACAGGGCGATGGCCGACAACACTGCCAGCGGGATCGATACGGCAATGATGACCGTGGAGCGCCAGCTCCCCAGAAACACCAGAATCATGACCGAAGTGAGGCATGCCGCGATGATGCCCTCGCGCGCCACCGAGGTAATTGCCGCGCGCACGAATACCGACTGGTCGCCCATCAGTTTCAACTTGAGGGAAGACGGGAGGGTTTCTTCGGCCAGCGGCAACAGCTTCTTGATGCCGGCGACAATCGCCAGCGTCGAAACGTCGCCGCCCTTGAGAAAGGACATCAGCACGGCGCGGTGACCATCCACGCGCACTTCGTTCGTCTGCGGCGGCGATCCGTCGCGCACGTGTGCCACATCGCCGATGGTGATGGTTGCGCCGTTGACGGTCTTGATCGGCAGGTTGTTCAGTTCTTCGATGACTTGCGGGCTATCGTTGAGATTGACGGTGTATTCGTCATGGCCGATTTTGATCGTGCCCACGGGAATGATCTGGTTCTGCGCCGCCAAGGCGTTGCCTACGTCCTGCGCGGAAAGGCCCTTGGCGGCGAGCGCCTGCGGGTCAAGGTCGATCATCACCTCACGGTTCTTGCCGCCGTAGGGGGTTGGAATCGCCACGCCCGCCACCGACACCAACATGGGACGCAGGAAGTTCTGCGCGGTGTCGAGAATCTTCTGCTCCGACAGCTTGGTGCTCGATAACGCCATCTGCAGGATCGGTACCGTGGAAGCGTTGTAGTTGATGATCTGCGGCGGCGTAATGCCCGGAGGCATCTGCTTGAGCACCGTCTGCGAAATCGACGTGACCTGTGCCGTGGCCGTGCGCACGTCCACGCCGGGCTGGAAGAAGATCTTCACCACGCCGATGCCCGGCAGCGACTGCGACTCGATGTGCGACATGTCGCTGACCGTGGAGGTCAATTGGCGCTCGTAGTAGTAAATCACGCGGCCTGACATTGCCGCAGGGGACAGGCCGTTATACGTCCACACCACGCTGATCACCGGGATGCCGATGTTCGGGAAGATATCGGTGGGGGTTCGCAGCGCAGCCAGCGGTCCTACGATCAGGATGAATAGCGCAAGCACAACGAACGTATAGGGACGCGCAAGCGCTATCCGGACGAGAGCCAGCATTCGGTTACTTCCAGCGTGCGTTGACGATGGACGCGATTATCCCGATTGCGGCGCCGCAACACCTTTCACGGGCATGAAGATTGTTTAATGAAAGGGCCGTAAATGACACTTTCGCGACACACCCATGGGTCAGCCCGTCGGCCTCAAAGGGCACTCCATGCCCATGCGGGTGCCGGCGTCGCCGCCTTCGATGCTTAGCTCGAAATCATGCAATTTGGCGATGGCGGCCACGATGCTCAGCCCCAGGCCATGGCCGGAAGCGGCCCGGCTGGCGTCGCCCCGATAAAAGCGCTGCCATACGGCCTGCCGCTGCGCCTGCGGAATACCCGGCCCATTGTCCGCCACCTCGATGCGCGCCGTAGACGGGCTGGCCCGCCTCACCGATAGCCCCACCCACCCGCCGGCGGGCGTGAATTTGATGGCGTTGCTGACGAGATTGCCCAACGCCTCGAACAGCAGGTCAGGATCGGCTTGGACGATCAACCCCGATTCGATCTCCAGTTCAAACCGCAATGACTGATCCTCGGCCAGCGGGGCATAAAGCTCGTGCACGCGCTCCAAGGTTTCGCCGAGGTCCACCGAGATGAAACCTTCGCGGCGGCGGCGATCCTCCAGCTCGGAAATGCGCAGCAGCGCCCGGAATCGCGCCAGCACCTCGTCGACATCGAAGACGCACCGCTCTATGAGCGAAGCATGGGGATCTTCTTCGTTCAGTTCCTGCTGTACGCGATAGAGTTGCGAACGCAACCGCGTGAGCGGCGTGCGCAGATCGTGCGCAATATTGTCGCAAACACCTTTTACCTCCCCCATCAAGCGCTCGATCTGGTCAAGCATGTCGTTGACGATGGCCGCAAGGCGGTCCAACTCGTCCCCCCGGTTGCTGACCGGCAAGCGGCGGCGCAGGTCGCCGTGCATGATCGGCTGCGTGGCCGATTCGATCAGTCGTATGCGGCGGCGCGGGCCGAGATTGAGAATCAAGCCGCCGAGGAGCCCGGGCACCAGCGTGAATGAAATGCCCCACCACAATCCATGCATCGTGATATCGCCCACCCGGGCAGCAATGCGCGTGGTGTGCGCCAGTACCAGGATCTGGCCATTGGGAAGGTGCGTGGCGATGACCGAAAGCATCGGCGTCGGCGGCGCAAATGGCCCAACGATCACCTGCTCGGTGGGCATGCGCACCGAGTCGGAGTCGATCGTCAGTCCCGCGGGAAATTGCAGCACGTCGCCGTACAACCAGGTCTTGTTGGCATCGAACAGGCCCCACGCGTTGTAATTGGTGCGTTCCAACACGACGTAGTCATTCAGGGCGATCAGCATATGATCTTCGCTGAGACTGCGCAGATAGCCAATTTGCTGCTTGAGCTGAAGATCGGTGCGCGATTCCAGGTAGTGCAGTGTCTCCCAATAGATAAATCCCAGCAGCACCGTGCCCCATATGACGAAAAACACGCCATAGGCCAGCAATAGGCGTGACGTCGTCGCGCGCCAGTGGATCGAAAAATGCTTGCCCGCCGCGTCAGCCAAGGCGATACCCCGAGCCGCGCATGGTGCGAATCAACGAGGCTTCGCCGTCGTTATCGACCTTGCGCCGCAATCGCGCGATGTGCACATCGATGAGGTTGGTGCCCGGATCGAAACGCAGCCCCCACACGCTTTCAAAGATCATGGCACGCGTCAGCACCTGGCCGGGATAGCGCATCAGAAACTCCAGCAACCGATATTCGGTGGGCAGCAAGGTCAGCTCGCGGCTGCCGCGGCGGGCCGTGCGGGCGATCATGTCCAATTCGAGATCGGCCACGCGCAGCTTGGTTTGCGCCGGCTGCTCCTGTCGTTGCCGGCGCAGGAGCACCTCGATGCGCGCGGTCATTTCGTCGGGCGCGAAGGGCTTGGTAAGGTAATCGTCTCCGCCCGCGCGCAGGCCCCGTACGCGCTCGTCCACGTCGCCCAGGGCGCTGATCATCAACACCGGCGTGGTAATGCCCTGCTCCCGCAGTTGCTTGACCAGGGTCAAGCCGTCCGTGCCGGGCAACATGAGGTCCAGCGTGATGGCGTCGTAACGCAGCTCCTGGGCACGCAGCAAACCTTGCGGGCCGTCGGACGCGCGATCGGCGCTGATGCCGTGGGCAGCCAGTTCCAGCACGATTTCACGCGCCGTGATCTCGTCGTCTTCGATGACCAGGATATGGGGCATGCGGCGTCCGGGAAGATAAATCCACGCGGACTTAAACACAAAACGGCCTCCGCGAGGGAGGCCGTCGTGGGTGCCATGTCAGCGCGACTTCAGGCGGCGAACAGGCCGCGCATCTTCTTCATGGCGTTGGCTTCGACCTGGCGGATGCGCTCGGCGGAGACGCCGTACTCGTCGGCAAGATCCTGCAGCGTGGCCTTGTCCTCGTCCAGCCAGCGGCGCTGGATGATGTCGCGCGAGCGCTGGTCGAGCTTTTGCAGCGCCGCCGACAGCGTTTCCAGCTGGTTGTCGGACTGGTCGGCGTCGGACACGTTGTCGTAGGGATCGGCGCCTTCGTCGATCAGAAAGGCTTCCGGTGCCGGCTTGGCATCCTCGTCGGCGTCGGCGGGCGCCTCGAAGCCGATGTCACGGCCGGACAGACGCGATTCCATCTCGCGCACGGTGGCTTCGGGCACGCCCAGATCCTTGGCGACCACGCGCACTTCCTCGGCGTTCATCCAGCCCAGGCGCTTTTTGCTCTTGCGCAGGTTGAAGAACAGCTTGCGCTGCGCCTTGGTGGTGGCCACCTTCACGATGCGCCAGTTGCGCAGGATGAATTCGTGCATTTCCGCGCGGATCCAGTGCACGGCAAAGCTCACCAGGCGCACGCCCTGGTCGGGATCGAAACGCTTGACCGCCTTCATCAGGCCGATGTTGCCTTCCTGAATGAGATCGGCCAGCTGCAGACCGTAGCCGCTGTAGCCGCGGGCCACGTGGACGACGAAACGCAGGTGCGACATCACCAGCTTGCGGGCGGAGTCGAGATCTTCCGCAGCCTGGTAACGGCGCGACAGGTCCTGCTCCTCTTCCTGGCTGAGCACCGGAATCCGGTGGACCGCCGAGATATAGGCGTCCAGGCTGCCGACAACACTGGGAACCGGCAGATTGACCGTCGCCAAGGCTTGGGACATTGGAACCTCCAGAAATAGGGGATCAGCTTAGCACTCTGGTACTTGGAGTGCTAAAGGCACCGCAAGTTCCGGCACCTTTCGTGTACCGAATAGTACAAGAATAAGGCGGCCCTGTCCACTCCGGGTGGTAGCCGGGGATAGCGGTTTCAAGCATGACTTTAGAGAGATGAACGCCCCGTCAGGCCGCGCCGGCCAGCTCGGCCCGGGGCGGCAGCGACCAGTCCAGCGGCGCGTGGCCTTGGGCCTGCAGGTAGCGATTGGCGGCCGAAAAGTGGCCGCAGCCGATGAAGCCCCGGTGCGCCGACAGCGGCGAGGGATGGACCGCCTTCAGCACCGCATGGCGGCGGGTGTCGATCAGCTGGCCTTTGCGCTGGGCGTAGGAGCCCCACAGCATGAACACCAGCCCCTCCCGCTCCCGGTTCAAGGCATCGATGGCCGCATCGGTGAAACCTTCCCAGCCCTTGCCCTGATGGGAGGCGGCCAAGCCCCGCTCCACCGTCAGCACGGCGTTGAGCAGCAGCACGCCGCGATCGGCCCACGGTGTCAGGCAGCCATGGTCGGGCGGGGCCACGCCTAAGTCGCGCTGGATTTCCTTGAAGATGTTCACCAGCGAGGGCGGCGGTGGCACGCCCGGACGCACCGAAAAGCACAGGCCGTGCGCCTGCCCCGGGCCGTGATAGGGATCCTGGCCCAGGATCACCACGCGCACCGCCTCGAATGGCGTATGCGCGAAGGCGTTGAAGATTTCCGGCCCCGGCGGGTAGATCACCTTGCCGGCATGTTTCTCCGCGCGGAGAAACTCCGACAAGGCCCGCATCGGGGGGTGTTGCAGATAACTGCCGATGCGTTCTTTCCAGGAAGGTTCGAGCTTGATGCGCTCTTCGTCGGTCATTCCGTTTGCCCTGCTCTCTCGCGTGCGCGCAGGTGTTGCGCCACACGCAATTGAAACAGCAATTTGGTCACCAGCAAACGTTCCTCGACCGGCTTTTCCACCAGGTCGTTGGCACCGGCGCGGATCAGTGCCGCCTGATTATCGGGATTTTCATCGCCCGTCATCACCAGCACCGGCAACTTGCCCTTGCCGTAGCCGAAGTCGGTGCGGATGAATTTCAGCAGGTCGCCGCCGGTCAGCTCGCCCTTCAGGCTCACGTCGGTCAGCACCACGTCCGCGCCCACCCCGCCCTGGATGCGCTCGGTCTCCAGCATCGCCAGCGCGTCTTCGACGCTGACCACGTGGCGCACGGTCAGGCCGATTTTCTCCAGCATGCGGCGTGTGGCCAGCGCTACCACGCGGCTGTCTTCCACGTACAGCACCACGCCGTCGGCCGAACTTTCCGGGCGCACATAGCCGCGGATGAATTCGGCCAGTGCCTGGAAGCCCAGCGATTTGTCGAAGTAGTCGGTGACGTGCTCGCCCAGCGCGCGCCGATGCAGGCGGTCGTCGACGTCGCCGGACACCACCACGATCGGCACGTAGATCTGCGGCGCCGATTCGCGCACGTAGCGCGCCAGCTCCAGCCCGTCCATATCGGGCAGGCGCAGGGCGACGGTAATGAAATCGAACACGCCCGCCTGAAGCAGCTGATGCGCTTGGGCGCCGGTGCCGCACCCAACCACCTCAGCCTGCGGCAGCTCGGCCTGCAGCACGCGCGTGATCAGCTGTCGGACAACCTTGGAGCCATCCACCACCAGCACGCGCGGTGAGGTGCTGAGGTCGCGGCTGCTGATGCTTGCAGTCATTAAAAATTCCACCATCCCGGCCAGACATGGCTTCCCTGCTCGTAAGTAGACGGGCACCCCCTGCGCCCGTTCCTACCATCTTGCCCTAGATGGACGGCCAATGGTTGCGAACCGCTTCACCACCCACCCAACCGGTCAGGGCCGCGCCACTAGGCCCTAGGCCGCGCGGCGCAATTGCCAGGCGCTGACCAGCCGCGCGCCCAGCCAGCCGAGCAGCGCCGCGGTGACCGGCACCGCCAGCAGCAGCCACGGCGGCAGGCCGCCCACCTGCAGCTTCCCTTCGTAGACCTGACTGAGGCGCTGCACCGGCCCGACCAGCGCCAACTCGATCAACAGCGCCAGGCCCACCGCCAGGATGCCGCTGAACAGACCGTACCAGATGCCGGCGTAGAGATAAGGTCTACGCACGAACGCACGGCTGGCGCCGATCAGCTTGAGCACACCGATTTCCTCGGCGCGGCTGGTGATGTCCACGCGCACCGTATTGCCCACCACCAGCAGCACCGCCAGCGCGAACAGGCCGGCCAGGATCACTACCGCGCGATCGCCCACGCCGAGCAACGCATCCAGCCGCTGCCGCCAGCTGCCGCTGTCTTGCACCACGTCCACGCCCTGCATGCCTCGCAGGTCGTCCACCAGCTGCGCGGCCGCCTCCGCGGAGAGGCCATCCCGCGGCTGCACCTGCAGCACGAAGGGCAGCGGATTGTCGTCCAGCACGCGCAGCGAATCGGAAAAGCCCTGCATCTTGCTCAGCTCCTCCATGCCTTGCGCGGGCGTTTTGAGGGTGACACTGGCCACGCCGTCGTGCTGTTGCACCTGCCTGGCCAGGATCTGCGCGTTGCCGGCGACCTGGTCGGGCTTGAGGAACACATTGATGACCTGGTTGCGACCCAGCGCATCGCCCAGCGATTGCACGTTCGACAGCAACAGGTAGAAGGCCAGCGGCAACGCCAGCGCAAGCCCCATCACCGCGATGGTGAGCAGGCTGCCGAGCGGCTTGGAAGCCAGCCGGCGCAGGCTGGCGCCAGCGCTCCAGCCGTGGTGTTCGCGCCAGCTCGAAAACGGGCGGCGCTGGCTGCGCTCGCTGCGGGTCGGCGCCTGCGCATGGTCCGGTGCGTTCATAGCACCTCCTCGGCCGATACGTCGGCGACCAGGCGGCCGTGGTCGAGTACCACCACGCGCTTTTTCATGCGTTTGATCAGCGGCAGATCGTGGCTGGCGACCAGCACGGTGGTGCCTACCTGCTGGAATTCGGCAAACAGTCCCATGATTTCCACCGCCAGTTGCGGATCAAGATTGCCGGTGGGTTCGTCGGCGATCAGCACACTGGGTTTGGCGACGATGGCGCGCGCGATGCCCACGCGCTGCTGCTCGCCGGTGGACAGCGACACCGGCAGCTGGCGCTCGTAATCGAGCAGGCCCACTTTTTCCAGCGCGGCGCGTACGCGCCGGCCACGTTCGAGCGGCGCGACGCCACCGATCACCAGCGGCAATTCGACATTGGCAAATACCGTGCGATCCATCAGCAGGCGATGGTCCTGAAACACCATCCCCAAGCTGCGGCGCAACTTGGGGATGCCGCTTTGCCCGATCTTGGCGAGATTGTGCCCGTCGAGGGTGACGTGCCCGTGCGATGGACGCTCGATCAGCGCCAGCAACTTGAGCAGCGTGCTCTTGCCGGCGCCGGAATGGCCGGTGACGAACGCCATCTCGCCCTTGGCGACTTCGAACGTGAGTTGTGAAAGCGCCTCATGGCCGCCTTCGTAGCGCTTGCTGACCTGGTCGAAGCGGATCACCGCGTTGCCCGTCCTTAACCCTTGCCGATGGCGGCAAGGATAAGGGAAGCATGAGCGATATGCGCAGGTTTGCCGAGCGCGTCGCCACAAATACGCGTGGCGAGGCGACGTCGGTTCAGCGGCCGGTGAACAGTCGCGCCAGGCGACGGAAGAAGCCCGGCTTCTGCGGTGCGGCGTGTTCGCCATTGGAAGGCGACTGTGCGATCACCTGCCGCGACGGACGACTGCCGCCGGCCGGTGCCGCGATCGGACTGACCGCGGCCTCCGCACCCGGCGCGCCGCCGGAACGACGGCGGCCACGACCGCCGCGGCGACGGCGACGCTTGCCTTCGCCGGCCACATCGCCAGCGCCAGCTTGCGGCGTCGGCGACAGTGTCGCGACGGATCCGGCTTCGTTCACCCTCGCCCCTTCACCGGCCGGCACGGACGATTCCGCATTCGGATTGCGCGGCCGGCGCGGACGATCTTCGCGGCGACGCTCCGGCGCATTGCCCGCACGCTCGCCGCCGCGGCCGCCACGGCGCGGGTCACGGGCGGGTTTCTTCGCATCGTCGCGCGACTGCACCTTGTCGCCGAACGCCGCGCTGTCGGCAGCGGCATCGGCGGCGTATTGCGCGTCGATCTGCTTGGGTTGCGGCATCACCAGCAGCTCCGGGCCGATGGTTGCCACCGGGATCTTCTGGCCGATGTACTCCTCGATGTCGGGCAACGACATCGCGTACAGGTCGCAGGCGAAACTGATCGCATCGCCCTCGGCACCCAGGCGCGCGGTGCGGCCGATGCGGTGCACGTAGTCTTCGGCGTCCTGCGGCAGGTCGTAGTTGAACACGTGGCTGACCGCCGGGATGTGCAGGCCGCGCGCGGCGACGTCGGTGCACACCAGGATGTCCAGCTGACCGTCCTGGAAGCGCTGCAGCAGCTTCTGGCGCTTGAGCTGCGGCACGTCGCCGGACAGCGCGCCCACGCGATAGCCCTGGCGCTTCACGCGTTCGGTGATCTTTTCGGCGGCGGCCTTGGTGTTGACGAAAATGATGCTGCGCTCGGCCTGGGTCTGCTCCAGCAGGTTGAGCAGCAGCGGCATTTTTTCTTCCTTGGCGGGGAAGTAGACCGACTGGCGCACGCGATCGGCGGTGACGTTGTCGGTTTCCACCACCAGCTTCTCGGCATCGTGCATGTGCTCGTAGGCCAGCTCGAGCACGCGATGGGAAAGCGTGGCGGAGAACAGCAGCACCTGGCGCTGCTCGCGCGCGGGCAAGCGGCGGAAGATGAAGCGCACGTCCTTGATGAAGCCCAGGTCGAACATGCGGTCGGCCTCATCGACCACCATCACCTCCACCCCGTTGAAGCCGAACACATTCTGCTTGTAGTAATCCAGCAGGCGTCCGGGCGTGGCGATGATGATGTCGCAGCCATCCTTCAGCTGCTGGCGCTGCTTGTCGTAGTCGACGCCGCCGTAGATCAGTGCGGTACGCAGGCCCGCATAGCGGCCGATGTTCTTGGCGTCCTTTTCGATCTGGATCGCCAGCTCGCGGGTCGGCGCGATGACCAGGGCGCGCGGATCGGAATCCTTGCGCTCGGCCACCGCCGGCTGGGTGAGCAGGCGATTCATCAGGGCGACCAGAAAGGCGCAGGTCTTGCCGGTGCCGGTCTGCGCCTGGCCGGCGACATCGCGGCCGGTCAGGGCCACCGGCAGCGTCAGCGCCTGGATCGGCGTGCAGCGCGTGAAGCCGGCTTCGTCGAGGCCTTTCTGCAGCAGCGGGTGTAAATCGAATTGGGTGAAAAAGGTTTCGGTAAGGACAGTTTGGGACATGAAGGGGAGTCTGGTACGAGCCTGCGCCGCGGCGTCGGCCCGGTCCCGCAGTCAGTCAGGCAACCTTGGGACAGGTGAAGGAAGGCGGCGCGCTGAAACGGCGCCGAAGGCGTTGGGAACAGCCGGCCCGCACCCCGCTGGCATAGGCGAGAGGACGCTGCCGTCCCCTCGCCTATGCCAACCGGCCAGGCCACAGGTGCCCTTGAATCGCTTGAATCGCGTCCCGACTTAGGCTGGAATGAAGCCTGGCCGCAATGGCACGACTTCAGCCCTGGATCGATCCGCGCCTCTTAGGCACTCCTAATAGTGTAACCGATGATCGGCACCCGGTCCTTAATCCCTTACCCCGCCTACCTCGGAGACCCACGGTGAGCGAACTTATCAGTCATGTGAGCGACGACGCCTTCGACCAGGAAGTGCTGAAGTCCGATACCCCCGTCCTGCTGGACTTCTGGGCTGAATGGTGCGGCCCCTGCAAGGCCATCGCCCCGGCGCTGGAGGATCTGGCCAAGCAGTACGAAGGCAAGCTGCGCGTGGTCAAGCTGAACATCGACCACAACCAGAAAACCCCCCGCACCTATGGCGTGCGCGGCATTCCCACCCTGATGGTGTTCAAGAACGGCAAGGTCGAAGCCACCCAGATCGGCGCCGTCAGCAAGGGTCAGTTGGTACAGATGATCGACAAGGCGATCTGAACCTCGCCGCCAGCCTCGCTGCGCCCGCCCTTTACGAGGCCGCGCAGCGAGTGCTAGATTCCTTTCTCAGTTGGGGCTGTCCTGCCCCCACGCGCGTTCCGCGCAACGCCCGCCCTCCCTCCTGTCACCAACGGCGCCCCGTGAGGTTTGCCCGTGTCCGATATAGAAAGCAAAGATTCGTCCGACGCCACCCGCGCCGATCCCAAGCCTGTGAGTGAAACCCGTACCCGTTCGCCGCGACGCTCCGCGGCCGCGGCGGCCGCCATCGAGGCCAATGCCGGCGCCCAGAACGAGCGCCCCGCCGCCCCCGCACCGTCCCCCGCCTACGAGCGTGCCGCCAGTACCGAGCCCCCGCCCCCCGCCGCACCGGCGCAGGAAACCCTGCGTTACGGCAACGGCCAGGATGGGCAGCAAGAGGCGCGCGAAGGCGCACCCTCGGGCAACGGCCCGCAGCAAAACCAGGGGCAGCCCAACCAGGGCCAGGGTGGCGATCGCCGCATGGATCGCAACGACCGCAATCGTCGCCGGCGCCATGAGCGCGGCGGTGGTGGCGGCAACCGTCCGCAGCAACCCGGCGGCCAGTTGCGCAACCCGCATGGCCTGCCGGCGGACGACGAGAACGCCGACATCGGCAGCAACGATCGCGTCATCAATCTCACCGAGCTCAAGCGCAAGAATCCGGTCCAGCTGCTGGAATTCGCCGAATCGCTGGGCATCCAGGAAGGCGTCGCGCGCCAGCGCCGCCAGGACGTGATCTTCAACATCCTCAAGGCCCACGCCCGCTCCGGCGGCGGCATCTGGGCCGAAGGCGTGCTGGAAATTCTGCAGGACGGCTTCGGCTTCCTGCGTTCGGCGGACGAGTCCTACCTGGCCGGCCCTGACGACATCTACGTCTCGCCCAGCCAGATCCGCCGCTTCAACCTGCGCACCGGCGATTACATCACCGGGCGCGTGCGTCATCCGAAGGAAGGCGAACGCTACTTCGCGATGCTCAAAGTCGACGACATCAACGGCGATCCGCCGGAAGCGTCGAAAAACAAGATGCTGTTCGAGAACCTCACGCCCTTGTTCCCGCGCAAGGCGTTCCGGCTCGAGCGCGGCAACGGTTCGACCGAGGACATCACCGGACGCATCCTGGATCTGGTCGCGCCGATCGGACGCGGCCAGCGCGGCCTGATCGTGTCGCAGCCGAAATCCGGTAAGACCATGATGCTGCAGAACGTGGCACAGGCGATTTCGTACAACCATCCCGACGTGCACCTGATCATGCTGTTGATCGACGAGCGCCCGGAAGAAGTGACCGAAATCGCGCGCACCGTGCGCGCCGAGGTGATCAGCTCCACCTTCGACGAGCCGGCGGTGCGCCACGTGCAGGTCGCCGAAATGGTGATCGAGCGCGCCAAGCGCCTGGTCGAGCACAAGAAGGACGTGGTGATCCTGCTCGATTCGATCACCCGCCTGGCCCGCGCCTACAACACCGTGGTACCCAGCTCCGGCAAGGTGCTCACCGGCGGTGTGGATGCGAACGCGCTGCAGCGTCCCAAGCGCTTCTTCGGCGCCGCGCGCAACGTGGAGGAAGGTGGCTCGCTCACCATCATCGCCACCGCGCTGATCGACACCGGCAGCAAGATGGACGAGGTGATCTACGAAGAATTCAAGGGCACCGGCAACATGGAAGTGCACTTGTCCCGCCGCATTTCCGAGAAGCGCGTGTACCCGGCCATCGACATCAACCGTTCCGGCACCCGCCGCGAGGATCTGCTGATCGAGCCGGACCTGCTCGCCAAGATCTGGATTCTGCGCAAGCTGCTGCACCCGATGGACGAGCTGGCCGCGATGGAATTCATGCTCGACAAGATGAAGAACACCAAGTCCAACGACGAGTTCTTCAACTCCATGAAGCGCTGATCCCCACATCGGCGCTGGTTCGTAAAGGCCGCCTGCGGGCGGCCTTTTTCGTTGTGCGGCGGCTTCATCGGCAGCTCGTGCCGCCAGGCAAAAAAATACGCAAAAATTACTCGAAACTTACGGCAACGTTTCGTAATTTTGGCCACTGTCAAAATCCGGCGTAGAGCACGTTATTAGCTGCTACGATCTTTCGACTTCCCTTACGTTGTGTCGTATGCGCATCCTGCTAGTCGAAGACGATCCCTTGGTATCCGATGCCATCGTTCGCGGCCTGGCGACGGCCGGTTATGTGGTGGATGCGGTGGGCGACGCCGAATCCGTCCAGAGCCGGCTGGACACCACGCATTACGACCTGGCGATCGTGGATCTGGGCCTGCCGGGTGAAGACGGCCTCACCCTGGTCCGGCGCCTGCGCCGCGATGGCAGCCCGCTGCCGCTGCTGATCGTCACGGCCCGCGATGGGCTGGACGACCGCGTCAACGCGCTCGACCTGGGCGCCGACGACTACCTGGTCAAGCCCTTCGCGCTGCCGGAACTGGCCGCCCGCTGCCGCGCACTGATCCGCCGCGCCACCGCCGCCACCGCCAACGAACTGCTGGTGGGGCGCCTGCGCATCGACCTGGCCGGACGCCGCGCCATCGACGACACCGGCCGCGTGCTCGAACTCACCCGCCGCGAATGGTCCATCCTGGAATGCCTGGCCCACCACAGCGGCCGCGTGGTGAGCAAAGAGCGCCTGATCCAGGCCATCGTGAGCTGGGACGAGGAAATTTCCGGCAACGCGATCGAAGTCCACGTCTCGCGCCTGCGCGCCAAGCTCGGCGATGCGGCCACGGTACGCGGCATTCGCGGCCTGGGTTATCGCCTGGACGACGCCTGAGGCGCCTGCATAGCGCATGTCCAACGGCCCCAAACTCAAACGTGCCATCAGCGTGCGCGGCCGCTTGCTCGGCTACCTGCTGCTGCCGCTGGTCGTGCTGCTGGTGGTCAGCATATGGGCGGACCATCGCACCTACGTCACGCCCATGTACGAAAGCTTCGACCGCGCGCTCTCGCGCGCGGCCATCGCGATCGCCGCGCACGTACAGCAGGCGCCCGACGGGCAGTTGTACATGGAAAAACCCGATCCCGGCCTGCCTCCATCGCAACCGGCCGGCTCGCGCTCCGCGTCGGTGGCGCGTGCGGAGGCCATCTCGCACCACTCCGCGTCGATGCGCTTCGAGCTGGACGACCGGCCCGCGCCCTGGATGCATCTGTATCCGGGCGGACGCGACAACTTCCTGTTCCGGGTCAGCCTTCCAGACGGCCAAACGTTGGCGGGTGACGAAGGCCTGCCCATCGCGCAGGGCGCCCTGGTCGACAACATGACCTACGGCGATGCCATGTACAAACTGGTCGCCTTGCGCATCGCCAGCTATCACGTCAGCGTGGGCGATACCTCGGTGATCGTGACCGTGGGCGAAACGGTGCACCGGCGCGATGTGGTGGTGCGCCGGCTCGATACCGTCATTGGTCTAAGCGACGGCATCCAGCTATTGCTGGTGCTGGGCGTGTGCCTGTTCGGCATCACGGTGGCGCTGCGGCCGATGCATCGATTGCGCGACCAGATCATGCGCCGCCAGCCGCAATCGCTGCAGCCGTTGCCGCTGGAACCGGTGCCGGGCGAAGTGCGGCCGCTGGTGGAATCGCTCAACACCTTGCTGGTGACCGTACGCGACTCGACGCTGGCGCAGCAGCACTTCCTCACCAACGCCGCGCATCAGCTGCGCACGCCGCTGACGGGCCTGAAAGCGCAACTGGAAGTGCTGGCCAGCGAAACGAAGGACCAGGCGCAGCACGAACGCATCAGCCGCCTGCAGGGCAGCGTGGATCGACTGGCCCACACCGCCAACCAGTTGCTCGCGCTGGCGCGCGCTGAACCGTCGTCGCACGGTCCCGGCGATTTCGTGTCGATCCAGCTCGACGCACTGATCGGCGCGGTGGTGGGTGCCATGCTCGATCGCGCGCTCGCGCACGATATCGACCTGGGCGCCGAATGCGTGCCCGTGCACGTGCACGGCGTGTACTGGCTGCTGCACGAACTGCTGATCAACCTGCTCGACAATGCCATTCGCCACACGCCGGACGGCGGCAACATCACCGTGCGCTGCGGGTCCGACCACGGATCGCCCTACCTGGAAGTGGAAGACAGCGGGCCAGGCATTGCGCCGGCCGAGCGCGAGCGCGTGCGCGAGCGTTTTTATCGCGCCGCCGGCAGCGACGGACAAAGCAGCGGCCTGGGGCTGGCCATCGTCGAGGAAATCGCTCGCAGCCATCGCGCCCGCTTCGACATCCTGGATGCGCACCAGGGTAGCGGCGCTCGGATGCGCATCAACTTCCCGCCCCGTGCCTGAGGTCATCTTTCCATCGCCGCGGTTTCGTACCAAGGTGTGAGCGGGAGGCGGTGACCGGTTCGGCCACCGTCCCTGTAGCTGTACTGTCACGTTCAATTTTTTTCGCGCTCCCCCCTTTTCGTGGCGGCGCGGCGCCTCCATAGTCGGAGGCCACTCCCGTGAGGCTCGTCCCCGTGTCCATACCCAGTGCCGTCAAGAGCACCCCCATTCACGGCCGCCAACAGCTGATCGACTACCTGGCCGCCGGCGAGAAACCGCGCGAGGCCTGGCGCATCGGCACCGAGCACGAGAAATTCGGCTTCCGCACCGACGACCTGCGCCCACCGGCCTTCGAAGGCGAGCGCGGCATCCGCGCGCTGCTGGAGGGCCTGGCCGCGCGCTATGGCTGGGATATCGCGCGCGAGGGCGATACCCCGGTCGCGCTGACCCGCGGCAAGGCCAACATTACGCTGGAGCCGGCCGGCCAGCTAGAGCTTTCCGGCGCGCCGCTGGAGAACATCCACGAGACCTGCCGCGAAGTGAATACGCACCTGGAAGAGGTGCGCTCCATCGCCGACGGCCTGGGGCTGGGCTTCCTGGGGATGGGTTTCCAGCCCAAATGGGCGCGCGAGGACATGCCCTGGATGCCCAAGGGCCGCTACAAGATCATGCGCCAGTACATGCCCAAGGTCGGCTCGCTCGGCCTGGACATGATGACGCGCACCTGCACCGTGCAGGTGAACCTGGATTTCGACAGCGAAGGCGACATGGTGCGCAAGTTCCGCACCAGCCTTGCGCTGCAGCCGATCGCCACCGCGCTGTTCGCCGATTCGCCGTTCACCGAAGGCAAGCCCAACGGCTTTCTGTCGTATCGCTCGCACGTGTGGACCGACACCGACGCCCACCGCACCGGCATGCTCGACTTCGTGTTCGAGCAGGGCTTTGGCTACGAGCGCTACGTCGATTACATCCTCGACGTGCCGATGTATTTCAGCTTCCAGAACGGCCAGTACATCGACCTGGCCGGCCAGGACTTCAAACGCTTCATGGCCGGCACGCTCGACGCGCTGCCCGGCACGCGCGCCACCATGAAGGACTGGGCCGATCACCTGACCACCGCCTTTCCGGAAGTACGCCTGAAGCAGTACCTGGAAATGCGCGGCGCCGATGGCGGTCCATGGAACCGTCTGTGCGCGCTGCCCGCGCTGTGGGTGGGCCTGCTGTACGACGACGATGCCCTGCAGTCGGCGTGGGATCTGGTCAAGGATTTCAGCCGGGAAGAACGCCACGCATTGCGCGACGGCGTACCCAGGCACGGATTGAAGCTGCCGTTCCGCCAGGGTACGGTGCGCGACCTGGCGCGCGAGACGCTGTCCATTGCCGCACACGGGCTAAAGCGCCGTCATCGGCTCAATCGTCATGGCGCTGACGAAAGCGTGTTCTTGCAGCCGCTGGCCGAGATCGTCGACGCCAACCAGACGCCGGCCGAGCGCAAGCTCGAACTGTTCCACGGCGCGTGGAACGGTAGCGTGGACCGGGTGTTCAAGGAATTCGCGTATTGATCGCCGCTGCGTCGGCGCATGCGCCTTTCCTGTCCGGGCTATTGCTTGGCGCGTCGCTGATCGTGGCGATCGGCGCGCAGAACGCCTTCGTGCTGCGCCAGGGCTTGTTGCAAGTGCATCGCTTGCCGGTGGCGCTGTTCTGCGCGCTTTCCGATGCGCTGTTGATCGCCGCCGGCGTGGGCGGAGTGGGCATGGCCGCGGGACGGCACCCGCGCCTGCTGATGCTGATCGCCTGCGCAGGTGCGCTGGTCTTGATCTGGTATGGCGTGCAGGCGTTTGGCCGCGCGCTGCGTCCGCATGCATTGAAGGCCGATACGCATGGCGACACCGGCAGCATCTGGGGCGTGCTCGCCGCCTGCGCCGGATTCACCTGGCTCAACCCTCACGTCTATCTCGACACTGTGCTGCTGATCGGCAGCCTTGCCTCGGCCTGGCCGGCACCGTGGCCGCGCGCACTGTTCGGGCTCGGTGCGGCCACGGCATCGTTGGTGTGGTTCTTTTCGCTGGCGTTCGGCGCGCGCCTGCTCGCCCCGGTGTTTCGCAAACCGCTGGCGTGGCGCGTACTGGATGTATTGATCGCCCTGGTAATGTGGACGATCGCGATCAAGCTGCTGCTGTCGTTTCTCGTGCACTGACCGCCTGATCGGGTGCGCGTGATCGGGCGCCTGACCCGGCGCGCCCGATCGACCGCATCGGCTCAATCGCGCGTCTTGATGCCCAGCCAGCGCGCCACCAGCGTATCCAGGCTGGCCTTGCCGGGGCCGGCCATCAGGAACCAGAAGAAGATCAGCGAGTAGACCACTTCGTCGGCCTCCACGTAATCGTCCAGGCCCATCAGGTTGCTCGACACCACCAGCGTCACCGCCACCGCCATGTTGATGATCATCGGAATGCTCACCAGCCGCGTGAACAGGCCCAGCATCAGCAACAGGCCGCCGAGCAGTTCGGTCCAGGCCGACAGCGCCGCACTGAAGGCCGGATGCGGGATGCCCCAGCCCACGAAGCGCTGGGTGAAACCTGCCAGGTTATGTACTTTGGCAATGCCCGTTTCCAGCCAGAAATAGCCAAATACCAGCCGCACCACCAGCGGCCCCAGCCAGCGCCCGCTGTGCAGCACGTCTAGTGCCCAGGAAGCTTTTGTCGCGATGAATTGACGCATTGCACATATTCCCGTCGGTGAATTGAGCGCATGATGCGTCCGCCCCGCGATGCCCACCATGTTCGAGCGTCCAGCCTTTCTATCCCTGGGTCCGGAGCGAAGGACCTCGAACGCGAACCAGACGATCGGGCATAAAAGCAGGATGCGTGGGCGCAGCCATGGAACAGGCGCGGCAACACAATGTTCCCGTCGAATCCGGCTGTACAGGCCCAGCCTGCGCGTGCGGACCAGACGCCCCAGCGCCGCCATGTGGCGAACGCCAACTTTTTACGGAGCCAGAATCATGAACATCAAGACAGTCAACGCCAGCGCCATGGCCGTGATGGTGGCCGGTCTGTTCGCCGCTGCCGCGGTGTCCGCCGCACCGGCAGGCAGTGCGCCGGCTGGCGACAAGGCGATGGTCAAGTGCGTGAACTCGTCGTCCTGTAAGGGCCAGGGTGCATGCAAGCAGGCCACCAACTCCTGCAAGGGCCAGAACGCGTGCAAGGGCCAGGGCTTTACCATGCAGAAGACCCAGGCCGACTGCGCCGCCGCGCAGGCCGCCGCCAAGAAGTGATGTCCCCGGCGGGTGCGCCGCCTGGCGCATCCGCCTCTTCCCGCTCAAGTGAGTGACGCCATGGCACCCTCGTCCCCGCCACGCCCCGGCCCACTTCCCTATCTGGGCTACGGCCTGGGCCTGCGCGTGGAGCATTACGAAGCACTGCTGGCCAACCCCGGCAAGGTGGAGTGGCTGGAAGTCGTATCGGAAAACTACATGGTCGGCGGCGGCCTGCCGCTGGTCTGGCTGGAACGCTTTCGCGAACGCTTCGCGCTGGTGATGCACGGCGTATCGCTGTCCATCGGCAGCACCGATCCGCTGGACGAAAATTACCTCGCCCGCCTGGCCGCCTTGGCCAAGCGCATCGAACCGGCCTGGGTGTCCGATCACCTGTGCTGGACCGGCGTGCAAGGCGTCAATCTGCATGACCTGATGCCGTTGCCCTACACCGAAGAAGCGCTCGCGCACGTGGTGGACCGCGTCAAGCGCGTGCAGGACCTGCTCAAGCGGCGCATCCTTCTGGAAAACGTCTCCAGCTATATCAGCTTCGCCGATTCGCAGCTGAGCGAGTGGGAATTTCTCGCCGCCGTGGCCGAACGGGCCGATTGCCTGATCCTGCTGGACATCAACAACGTGCATGTCAGCGCGAAGAACCATGGCTTCTCCTCGCTGGATTATCTGCGCGGCATTCCCGTATCGCGCGTGCAGCAGTTCCATCTGGCCGGCTATGAGCAGGGCGAGCGGCTGATCATCGATACCCACGACGCACCCGTTTCCCACGCGGTGTGGGATCTCTACGTGGAAGCGGTGCGCCGCTTCGGCCGCATCTCCACCATGATCGAACGCGACGACAACTTCCCGCCGCTGTCGGAGCTGATGGCCGAATTGGAGCGCGCGCGCGCGCTGGCCGAACCGCTGCTGAAGGACGCGGCGTGAGTTCACTGCAGGCCATCCAGCAACAGATGCTGCAGGCCGTACTGGCCGAAAAAAGCCGGCCTCCGCAGATGGTGCGCGATGACGCCATCGCCGATGCATCCAGCCGCCTGGAGGTGTATCGCCACGGCTACCGCATCCGCCTGCGCGATGCCCTGAAAGTGGAATTCGCCGGCTTGCAATGCATGGCCGGTGCACGCTTCGAAAGTCTGCTCGACAAGTACGTCGCCGCACACCCTTCGGAGCATTACAACATCCGCTGGCATGGTTCGGGTCTGCCCGGATTTCTCGCCTACGCGCATCCGTGGCGTGAAAAGCCGCAACTGGCGGAAATGGCGAAGCTGGACTGGGCGATGTCCACGGCGTTCGACGCGGCCGACGAATCGCATATCGGCGTGGCCGACCTTGCCGCCGTGCCGCCCGCCTCCTGGGCGGGGTTGCGGCTGACGCTGCAGCACAACCTGCAGGTACTGGCCTGCGTCTACAACACCGATGCCTTCCGCCGTGCCGCCGACCGCAACGGCCGGCGCCCGCACCTTCGCCGCTACGCCCAGCCGCGCCAGCTGCTGGTGTGGCGCCTGGGTACCGGCGTGCATTACCGCCGGCTGGACGACGACGAATGGCAAGTGCTCGGCGCGGCCATCCAGGGCGAAACCTTCGCCTCGCTCTGCGCAAGCCTGGCCGGCCACCACGGCGAAGCGGCCGCGATGGCGCGCATGGTGGCCTTGCTGACCCGCTGGCTCGGGGCCGGCCTGATCCACGGCTGGGTCCTGCCCTGACCCTTTTTGATGGCGCCATGTAACCTGCATCCGGCGGCAGCGAATGATATAACGCCAAGCCACGGAAGCTCGCCATGTCCTTCGAACACAGCGCCACGCTCGCCGATAGCCGATGTCCGCCCCCCGTCGCACCGGCGCTGGAGTCACTGCTGAGCGAGTCGATGCTACGGGTCGATATTGTGGGCGAACTGGATTACTGCGGTTCCTGGTTCATGGACGAGCCGCGCGAGGACTGCGGGCTGTTCCATCTGGTCGGGGCCGGCGAATGCCTGGTCGAGAGCCCGGCCTTGCGCGAACCCTTGCACCTGAAGACGGGGGATCTGGTGCTGCTGCCGCATGGCGATCCGCACTCCCTGCGCTCACTGCACGAAAACGGCGCGGCCACAACCAGCCTGATCTGCGGCGAACTGCACTTTTCCAGCCGCACGCCGCATCCGCTCAGCCACGCGCTGCCCAGTTGCTTTGTGGTGCGGGCGCTGCAGGCCGATCACGTATTCAAGCATCTCACCCACATGATGGTCGACGTGGTCAACTCCGGCCTGCCCGGCCGCCGCGTGCTGCTGAACAAGCTCGCCGACACGCTGTTCACGCTCGCCGTGTGCGACTACGCCAGCCGCAACACCGACCAGCGCGGATTGTTCGCGGCACTGGCCGACGCGCGCATCTGCAAAGTGCTGCAGGCGATCCACGAAAATCCCGGCCAGCCATGGACCATGCAAACACTGGCCTCGCTCGCCTGCATGTCGCGCTCGGCGTTCGCCGAACGCTTTGCGCAGCTGATGAAAGTGCCGCCGATGCAATACGTCACGCAATGGCGCGTCAGCGTGGCCGAACGCCTGTTGCGCGACCGGCAGGTGTCGGTGGCCTCGATCGCCGAGCAGTTGGGTTATAGCAGCGAGGCGGCTTTCAGGCGCCTGTTCAAGCGTGTGAGCGGCATCTGCCCGGGCCGGATCAGGTCGGCCGGCGTGAGCCGTGCGTTGAATTGACCGCGGCAACGCGTCGGCGCGATCCGAGCGCCCCGCAACGTCTCAAGGACTCGATGAAAATGATGGGCTGGACGACGCGCCGGCCGAGGGCGGCGCCCAAGCGCGAAGGCCATCCTGCCAGTCGATGCGACCGCGGCCACGTTGCGCGCTGTCCGCGTGGGTTTCGTTCGCGCCATAGGCGCCTTCAGTAGGCATCCAGCCGGCGCATGCCACGCGTGTCGATGCGGTAGAGCGCATCATCGCCAAGATGATCGTGTCCGAAAATAGGCACGGGGCCGTCCGCGCTCATCGACGTAATCGGCACTCTGTTAAAAAACATGTTCGCAATGGCCTGAAAATCTTCGGAGTCCCTGCAATCCCGCGCGAGCGCGTAAGGGTGACGCACCGACGTTGCGTGTGCGTCGCGCAAAAAAACGGGCTGGCGCACGCCAGCCCGTCTTGAGACGCTCGCTGCGCGAACGCCTTACTTGGATGGACCCTGCTTGAGCCCGCGATCGATCAGCATCGGGTCGATGCTCGGATCCTGGCCGCGCCAGTCCTTGTACAGCTTGGACAGCTCCACCGTGTTGCCGCGCGAAAGGATCATGTCGCGGAAGCGGTCGCCGTTTTCGCGGGTGAGACCGCCATGCTGCTTGAAGTCTTCGAAGGCATCGTCGGCCAGCATCTGCGTCCACAAGTACGCGTAGTAGCCGGCGGAGTAGCCATTGCTCCAAATATGCAGGAAGTAGCTGGAACGGTAGCGCGGCGGCACGTAGGAAAGATCCACGCCATCCTTTTTCAGCGATGCCGCTTCGAAGGCATCGGCGTCCTGCTTGGGCGCGTCGGCGCCGAGCATGTGCCAGTTCATGTCGAGCATCGCGGCGGCGACCAGCTCGGTCATGTCGTAGCCCTTGTTGAACAGGCCGGCCTTCTTCATCTTATCGACCAGCGCCTGCGGCATCGGGCTACCGTCCTTGTAGTTCTTCGCGTAGTTGGCGAAGACTTTCGGATCGGTCGCCCAATGTTCGTTGAACTGCGAGGGGAACTCCACGAAATCGCGTGCGGTGTTGGTGCCCGACAGCGTCGGGTACTCTTCATCGGCAAAGATGCTGTGCAGGCCGTGGCCGAATTCGTGGAACATGGTCACCACGTCATCGAGCGACAGCAGCGCCGGCTGGCCCGGCTGCGGCTTGGTGAAGTTGGTGACGTTGTAGATCACCGGCTTGGTGCCCAGCAGCTTGGACTGGCCGACGAAGTTGTCCTCCCATGCGCCACCATTCTTGTTGTCGCGCTTGAAGTAGTCGCAGTAGAACAGCGCGATCGACTTGCCGTCCTTGTCGAACACTTCGAACACGCGCACGTCGGGCTGGTAGACCGGGATATCCTTGCGCTCCTTGAAGGTCAGGCCGTAAAGCTGGTTGGCGGCAAAGAACACGCCGTTTTGCAGCACGTCGTTGAGTTCGAAGTACGGCTTGATCTGCGCATCGTCCAGATCGTATTTGGCCTTTCGCACTTCTTCGGCATAGTGCTCCCAATCCCACGGCTCAAGCTTGAAGCTTGGCTGGTGCAGCGCGGCCTGGTCCTTGTCGATCTGCTTCTGGATGTCGGCCGCTTCGATCTTCGCGCGTGCCACGGCAGCGGGCGCGAGTTTGGCCATGAAGCCCATCACCGCTTCGGGCGTCTTCGCCATCTGGTCTTGCAGCGTCCACGCGGCGTAGTTGGGAAAGCCCAGCAGCTTGGCTTTCAGCGCGCGCAGTTGTGCGAGGCGTTCGATGATGTCGCGGGTATCGTTGTCGTCGCCTTTTTCGGCGCGTGTCCATGAAGCTTCGAACAAGGCCTTGCGCGTGTCGCGGTCGGTGAGATCCTGCAGCAGCGGCTGCTGGGTGGTGTTTTGCAGCGTCAGCACCCACTTGCCGTCGAGCTTGCGATCTTTGGCCGCTTGCGCGGCAGCGGCGATATCTTCGTCGGAAAGGCCGGCAAGCTTGGCTTTGTCGTCCACGACCAGCGCGCCGTTCTTCGTCGCGGCGAGCAACTTGTTGTTGAACTGCGCTTCAAGCGTGGACTCTTCCTTGTTGAGATCCTTCAGCTTGGCCTTGTCGTCGGCGGACAGCTTGGCGCCGCCCATCACGAAGTTGCGATGCACCACTTCAATCAGGCGCAGCGATTCCGGATCGAGCTTGAGCGAATCTCTCTGGTCGTAGACGGCCTGGATGCGCTGGAACAGCTTGTCGTTGAGGGTGATCGCATCCTGGTGCGCGGCGAGCTTGGGCGCTTCGTCTTCCTGCACTTTCTCCAGCGTGTCGTCGGTGTTGGCCGCGGTGATGGCGTTGAACACGCGCTCCACGCGATCGAGCAGCACGCCGGATTTTTCCAGCGCCACATAGGTGTTCTCGAACGTCGGCGGCTCGGGGTTGTTGGCGATCTTGTCCACCTCGGCGAGCTGCTGCTTCATGCCCTCTTCGAGCGCGGGCTGGTAATCGGCATCCTTGATCTTGTCAAACGGCGGCGCCTGGTACGGCAGCGTGCTGGCGGTGAAGAACGGATTGCTGGCCGGGGCGGTCGCGGCCGAAGCGGACGCACTGGCAGACGGTGCCGGCGCGCTGGCGGTGTTATGGGGTGCCTGCGAGCAGGCGGCAAGGCCGATCGACGTGGCGATGGCCAGAAGACGTAAACGAGGCATGGACGCTCCCCAAGAATGGCGGACCCGGCTGGCGGGGCATGAACAGGTAACCTGCGACTTTAGCCAGAGCGCCCCCATCTTCCAAGCCCGACCATCGTCACAGGCGTGCCGACGGCGCCTGCCTCAGGTGCTGTAGGTGCGATCTTTCCAGCGCGAGCGCACGCCGCGCCAGTAGCGGATAGCCGAACTCCAGGTCATGCCCAGGTACAGCGCCGCGCCGACCGGCAGCAGCAGCGCCCAGGCCAGGCTCATGCGGTAATAGCGCAGCATCGGCAGGTAGCTCAGCATGCTCGCCACCAGCGCGATCACGCCCAGGCGCCAGGCCTGCGGCCAGCCCAGCACGACGAACGGCAGGCCGTAAGCCAGGGCGAACAGCACCGTCACCACCAGCAGGACGACGGTGGAATAGCCCAGCTGGGTGAAGGCCGAGCGCGCCACCATGTCGTGGATCGAGCCCAGGGTGCCGTAGGGGCGCAGGCTCACCACGCCGCGGCTCAGGCCCAGCCAGGTGCGGTAGCCGGCGTTCTTGACCTGTCGCGCGAGCGTGCAGTCGTCGATCAGCGCGTTGCGCAGGCTGGCGAACGCCCCGGCGCGCTCCAGTGCCTGCGTATCGACCAGGATGCAGCCGCCCGCCGCCGCCGCGACCAGGCGCGAGCTGGAGTTGGCGATCGAGAAGGGATACAGCAACTTGAAGTAGTAGACGAACGCCGGCAGCAGCAGGCGATCCCAGAAGCTGGTGCGGCGCAGGTCCGCCATCAGCGAGACGAACTGACGATTGTCGCCAAGCTTGTGCGCGAGCAATGCGGCCAGCAGGCCCGGCTGCAGCTGGATATCGGCATCCAGCAGCAAGGTCATGGGCGTGCGCACGTGCGCCTTGCCCTGCTCCAGCGCCCACAGCTTGCCGGCCCAGCCTTGCGGCAGGGGCTGGCCGCTGACGACGCGCGTGTTGGGAAAAGAAGCCGCCACCTGCGCGGTGGCATCGCTGGATTGATCGTCCACCACGATCACCTGCAAACCGCTGCCTTGCGCTTGCAGGCCCGCGAGCGTGAGGCCGATGACGTCGGCCTCGTTGCGTGCGGGAATCAGTACGGTTATCTCGCTCAGATCGACCGGCCCGGCGTGCGGGTCCGGTTCAATCCGTTCGCGGGTACTCCAGGGGTGCCATGGTGCCAGCAGCAACCCCACCCACATCACTGCCGGTATCGACGCGGCAACCCATTCCAGTGTGCCCATCGGTGGCAGCGCTTACCTTTTGGTGATCAGTGATTGGCCTGGTTGGTCGTTTCCGCACTGCGACGCTGGATCGAGCTGATCGGAATCTTGATGGCGGTGGCGTCGGCGCGATCGCCGTACTTCACCGGCAGATCCGGCGCCATCGGGCCATCGGTGCGCGGACCGAACATCGACACCTTCAGCGCCTTCAGCGGGTGGGCGAACATGTCGTCCACGGCGGTGCCTTCGAAGCCGCAGTGCGCCATGCAGTTGTCGCACTTGGGATTGATGCCCACGCCGTACTTGTCCCACTCGGTGTCTTCCATCAGCTCCTTGTAGGTCTTGGCGTAGCCTTCGTCGACCAGCAGGTAGCACGGCTTCTGCCAGCCGAAGATGTTGTACGTGGGGTTGGACCACGGCGTGCACTGGTAGGCCTGGTTGCCCGCGATGAAATCCATGAACATCGCCGACTGGTTGAACGCCCACTTGCGCTTGCGTTCCTTGCCGATCTTGAAGATGTCACGGAACAGCTGCTTGCTCTCGGTGCGGCCCAGGAACACGTCCTGGCGCGGCGCATGCTGGTAGCTGTAACCGGGCGACACGGTAATGCCTTCCACGCCCAGTTCCATCGCGTAGTCGAAAAAGTCGGCCACTTCTTCCGGCGGCTCGCTGTTGAACAGCGTGCAGTTGACCGTCACGCGGAAGCCCTTGGACAGCGCCAGCTTGATCGCGGTAACCGCCTTCTCGAACACGCCGTCCATGCACACGGACTTGTCGTGCTGCTTCTCCAGGCCGTCCAGATGCACCGACCAGGTGAAGTAGGGCGAGGGCTTGTATTCGTCGATGTGCTTGGGCAGCAGGATCGCGTTGGTGCACAGGTACACGAACTTCTTACGCGCCACGATGCCTTCGACGATCTTGGGCAGATCCTTGTGGATCAACGGTTCGCCGCCGGGGATCGACACCACCGGCGCATCGCATTCGTCCACGGCGGCCAGGGCCTGCTCCACGCTCATGCGCTTCTGCAGGATTTCCTTGGGCTGGTCGATCTTGCCGCAGCCCGCGCATGCCAGATTGCACTGGAACAGCGGCTCCAACATCATGGCCAGGGGATAACGCTTCTGGCCACTCAGCTTTTTGCCGAGGATGTAGCGTGCGATCGTGGTCTGCTGAATAAGTGGAATACCCAAAGGATTCTCCAGTACGTCAATGCGGGTGATGCGGGCTGACCCCGGGACTGGGGACGCTTGCGCATCAAGCGCTTACAAGTCTTGCGGATGGCCAAGTATAAGCCACCCGCCCGGTTACCGTTATGTCTGGCCCGCCTAAGCTGCCGACCGCGGCGCAAACACGTGCGCGTGGTCACGGCGGATGCGGGCCCATTCGATCTTGAACCAGGGCGTAAACGCCTCCGGTTGGGCGGCCATTTCCGCATCCAGCGCATCGGGGGCGATGTAGCGCAGGCCCGAGATCTCGTTCACGTTCACCGTCGGCGCGGCATCGCTGCGGCCGGCGTATACCCAGCACAGTTCATGCTCGGCGCCCTCGGCATCGAATTGCGCCTGGTATTGGAACTTGAACAGGAACTCCAGTTCGCAGGCCAGGCCCAGTTCTTCGCGCAGGCGGCGGTGGATGGCCGAGTCGATGGCCTCGCCGCGGCGCGGATGGCTGCAGCAGGTGTTGGACCAGAAGCCCGGCCACAGGCGCTTGCCGGGTGCGCGCTGCTGCAGCAGCAGTTCGCCCTTGGCGTTGAACACGAACAGCGAGAACGCGCGATGCAAGGTGCCCTTGCCCACGTGCGCGGCGGCCTTGTCGAGGAAGCCGACCTCACGGTCGTCCGCATCGACCAGGATCAGCGGCTCGTCGTCGAAGGAAACCACTTCCCGCGAGTCGCGCCACTCCTGACGTTCCAGTTCCTGGTTATCCAATGTCGACCTCCATCGCCTGATAGCCGGCATCGCGCATCGCAGCCGCCACTTTTTCACGGTTCTGCGGGCACAGCGCGACGATCGAGCCGCCGCCGCCGCCGCCGGTGAGCTTGGCGCCGAGCGCGCCGTGCTCGCGCGCGATCTGCACCAGCTCTTCCACTTCCCAGCTCGACACGCGCAACGCGTTGAGCAGGCCGTGGCAGATGTTCATCAAATCGCCCAGGCGTTCCAGGTCGTACTGCTGCATGGCTTCCACGCCTTGCAGCGTGAGGCCGTCGATCTGCTGGAAGATGCCGTCGTACAGCGCGGGATTGCGCTGCCAGGCGCTGCGCACCTTGCCCACCGTCACGGCGGTGAGGCTTTCCTTGCCGCTGATGCCGATCACCAGCGGAATGCGCTTGGGCAGGTGCAGTTCGCGCACCATCGGCGCGTCGCCCGACTTGGCCGCACGCTTGTACAGCAGCGGCTTGCCGTAGGTCGCCACGGTGTTGTCGATGCCGGAGGCCGAACCGTGCGCGACTTCCTCGCAGCGGAACGCCAGCGCGTTGATCTCCTCGTCGGAGAGTTCCAGCTTGTAGTGCTGGTCGAGTGCGCGGATCACCGCCACCGCCATCGCCGCCGAACCGCCCAGGCCCATTGCGCGCGGCACGTTGGGAAACACTTCGATGCGCATCGAGCGCTCGGTGAGCTCAAGCTCGTCGAAGATGATGCCCAGCGAACGCTGGAACGAATCGCGGTGCGCCGGGTCGCGGTGCAGGCGGTATTCCACGCCCCAGCGCGGAATGAACATGTCCACGCCGCCGGACTTGGTGTCCTGCGCGATCGCGCGCACGGCCAGCGGCACGGGCGCGGCGATGGCGTGGCTGCCGTAGACGACGGCATGTTCGCCAAGCATGATGATCTTGCCGTGGCCGCAGGCACGATGGTCGATCGCCGGCTGCTCGGTCGCTTCGGGCACACCGCGCGACTCCTTGCGGACCTGGTCGACGATCTCCTGCGCTTTCCAGATCTTGATCTCGCCGCTTTCCACGAGGCGCTCCACGACGGTGTCGAAGATTTCCGCCGTGGCACCCGCGGCGACGGCGACGCTACGCGCATGCAGCGTCATGTGTCCTTGCTGGATGCCTTCGGTGACCAGCGCGCGCAGGGCGGAGAAGTTCTGCGCCAGGCCGACCGCACCCATCACTTCGGCCAGTTCGCGCGCGGTTTTGACGCCGAGCAGGCGCAGGTCGAGCGCAACGGTGGCGTTGGACTGCAGCGGACCGCCGACAATGCCGACCTTCATCGGGATATCGAGTTCGCCGATCAGTTCGCCCTTCTCGCCCTTGTACCAGCGGGTGAGCGAGGTGTAGCGCCCGCCGCGCGCGGCATAGGCGTGCGCGGCCGCCTCGATGGCGCGCCAGTCGTTGCCGGTCGCCAGCGCCACGGCATCGACGCCGTTCATGATGCCTTTGTTGTGGGTGGCGGCGCGGTACGGGTCGATGCTGGCGAACTCGTTGGCGAGCACGATGCCGTCGCGTACTTCCTCGCCGGTGAAGCCCTTGCCGGTGAGATGCTCGGCCGGGATCACGCAGCGCGCGCGCACCATCGAACGATCGGTGAGGTTGGAAAGAATGCGCAGGAACACGCGCCCGCCGGTCATCGTCTCCACCAGCGAGGCGATGCCCTCGCACATGGTGTTGACGAGGTTGGCACCCATTGCGTCGCGCGTGTCGACCAAAAGGTGCACCACCAGCATGTCGCCGCCTTCGGCGCGCGCATGCACGTGCACTTCCAGATCCTGCGCCCCGCCGCCGCGCGCCACCATCTGCGGATGCAGGCTGTTGGCGAGGTTCAGGATCTCGTCCTTGCGCTGGAGCAGCGCGGCCTTGGCGTGCGACAGATGCGGCACGTCGACCACCTGTACCTGGCCGATCAGCACCGGCTCGGTACTCTCCACGGTGAAACCGCCCGCGCCACGCACCACCTTGGCGGCCGACGACAGCGCCGCCACGATCGACGGCTCTTCCACCACCAGCGGCACGATGTAGTCGCGGCCGTTGACCAGGAAGTTCAATCCCAGGCCCACCGGCAGACCCATCACGCCGACGACGTTTTCGATCATCTTGTCGGCTTTGTGGATCTTCAGCGTGTGCTCGCCGGATACCAGCGCCTGGTAATCCTCCGCCGACAGCCAGCCGCGCTCATGGATGACGCGGACGCGGTCGGATACGGAGAGTTTGTAGAACGCGGGGAATCGGGAACGTTCGGCACTCGATGATTCGGCACTCATGCCTTGGCTACTCCGGATAGTTCAAGATGGATGCACACCGTCACGCGGACGTTGGATGTCGTACGCCGGCCATGACGTTTAAATACGGGGGCGATCACGTCAGAGACCCTTGAGCGGCGAGCCTGCAACCTGACGCATATGGCAACTGACCCCTTGGGAATCAAGTGGGAGGGGGATCACATGCATATCAGCGCGCACAATGGCGCCTTCAAATGTCGCCAACCTTTCCGAGTCCTCGGCAAAAACCACGCCGAAATCGCCGCCGGCACCGCAGGGCTTATAGCTGACCCCGGCCTGGGCCGCCATCTCGGCGAGTCGTTTTTGTGCGGCAGAATAGATTTCCAGGCCACAGGCCTCGCCGAAACCCTTCAGCGCCGCGGCGTAGTCTTTCGTCAGGCCAATGAAAGATTGCGTCTGACGTTCGCGCAGCGCGCGCACCGCCGCCGCCGAAATCGCGCCGAGGCGGGCCATGTGCGATGCGTAGTCGGCACCATGCGTGCTGCGCCATTGTGCAAGGTGCTTGAGCGAATGGGCGGTGGACACCGATTGACCCGACCACACGAACAGGCAGTGCACGCCCTGCACGGGCCATGCCTCGTGAGCGAAATGCGGGGTGCGCGCCTGGCCCTGCAACTGATAACTGATCAAGCCGCCGGCCACGCCCGCGGCCACGTCAACACCGCTGCCGCGCCCACCTTGCCAGCCGCCGTGCATGTCGAACAGGCGGCATACCCACTGCGCGCGATCGGCCCACGCATCGGCGTGGCCCGCGCAAGTGGCCAGCGCGGATGCGAGCGCAACCGTCAATGCGGCGCTGGAACCAAGCCCGAGCTTGACGCGCGCCGCGCCTTCGCCGTGGAAAAAACCCGAAGTATCGAGCTGGATGTCCAGGCCCTGCCCGGCGCGCGGCGCCAGGCCCTGCTGCAACAGGCCGCTCCACACGTGCTCGACCAGGCTGAGCTTGGCGGCGATAGCCGCATCGCATTGCCACGCCAGCGCGCCGTTGCGATCGATCGTCCACGCCGCATCGCGGATGTCCAGATCGGGTGCGGACACCGTGCAGGCGCCGTCCTCGCGCGAGGTGATGCGCGCCTGGGCCCGGCGATTGACCGCCAGCACCAGCGCGGGCGCGCCTTCCAGTACGGCGTAATCGCCCAGCAGCACCTGCTTGCCGGGTGCGCTCGCGACAATGTCCATCATGCCTCCACCAACTCGGGCGCGATCGCCTTGGCCCCCTCGCCCAGGCCGGTATCGAGCACGTCGAGCACGCCGGGAACATCGCGCAAGGCCGCCTTGACCTGCTCGATCGCGGACGGCTCGCACACGGCTTTCAGCTGCGGACCCGCGTCCACGGTGAAGAACACCGGCAAGCCCTGTTGGCGCAGCGCTCGCACGCGATGCATGCATTCCATGGTGGCGCCGTTCCAGTACAAGAGGCCCGGCTGCGCGGCCATGGCCAGCGCGTGCATCTTCAGGCAGCTGTATTCGGAGATCTGCGCGAGCGCCTGGAAATCGCGCGCGAGGATCGCGTCGCGCGCAACGGCCAGGTCCGCTTCCTGCGTATCGACCCACGCCGATTGATAAGGCGAGGTTTGCGCAGTGCGGCGCATGCCTTCGCTGGAACCGACCTGCTTGGCCGCCTTGGAGGTGATCGCCACCGCCACGCGCAGCGGCCAGGCGCCGGCGGCGAGCAGCGGTTCGGCCACCGAGTCGGTGCCATCGGCCAGCCGGCCATGCGCCCATTGGACATAGCCGCCGAATATGGAACGCGCCGCCGAACCCGAGCAGCGGCGCGCCAGCACCGACTGCTCCGCCTCGCTCAATGCCAGGCCCAGCGCGTTGGCGCCCGCATGCACCAGCGCGGCGAAACCGGAGGCCGAGGAAGCCAGGCCCGCTGCCGTGGGAAAGTTGTTGCGGCTGGCCACCTGGGCGCCCCAATCGACCGCCGCGCGCTGGCGCAGCAGATCCAGGCAGGCGGTGATGCGCTTGGCCTCGGCTTCGTCGCTGCGCCCGTTGAGACTGACCTGGTCGCCCTTCTGCCCGGGCACGAAGCGCACCTCGGTGCGCGTCCACAGGCTGTCCAGCGTGATCGAAATGGAGCCCACCGCCGGCAGATTCAGCGCGGCATCGCGCTTGCCCCAGTATTTGACCAGCGCGATGTTGGGCTGGGCCTGCGAGGCAGCATGCAAGGGGCCGGACGCATCGGCTCGAAATTCTCGATTCATAGTGTTCCGCGGGGGGAGGGGTAGCAAAAAAAACAGCCAATTATTTTTTATTTATCAATTACATAGGGCAAGCCGCCCTGGCCTGGGCTCTTCATCGTGACCCGGGTCCAGGTGGTGTTGCCGCCTAGCAGGGAAATGCCGATGTAACCGCGCAGCACCAGCCGGTCCGGCCCGCGCAGCCGCACGATGCAATTGTAGGTCTTTCCATTCTCCGAATTATAAACGCGCCCGCCGACCCACTTGTTATCGGCCATGTCGTAGTGCAGCCCCTTGAGCAGGTGCAAGCCGGTCAGCGGCTGGCCGCGCAGGGCCGGGTCGGGATTGTTGCGGTCGGTGACGATCTTGCCGTTGAGCTCGGGGCCGTCTTGCGGGCCATAGGTGTCGTGGAGTTGCCACAGGATGGTGCCCTGGTATTGGTCGCCCACGCGCTCGATCCGGATCACCGCGTCGCGGCTTTCCACCAGCCAGTCGCCCACGATGCCCGAGGCGGCGGGCAGGTCGTCCACGCCGTCGTCGGCCGCGGCCGGGGCGATCGCCCCGGCCAACAGCAACAACACCCACGCGATCAGGACCATGAGACGGGATGCGCGTGCCAGACGTGCCCAAATCATCGCCCCCTCCTTGCGTGATGGATGGGCGGACCCAATGTCCGCCGATTCCCCTAAAGTGGCAGCCTGTAGCATAACCGCCCATGTCTCCAACCTGGATCGCCATTCTCCATGGGCTCGGCATCGCACTGGCCTTCGCCGCCGCAGGCTATGCGTGCGTGGCGCTGTGGGCGATTCTGCGCGTGCCGCGCGCCTCGGCGGCCCGCATCGACTACCGCGCCCTGCGCCCGGTCACCGTGCTCAAGCCACTGCATGGCGCCGAGCCCCGGCTGTACGAAAACCTGCGCAGCTTCTGCGTGCAGAACCACCCGTCCTACCAACTGGTGTTCGGCGTGCGCGACCCGGACGATCCGGCCATCGCGGTGGTGGAGCGGCTGCGCGCGGAATTTCCCGGGCGCGATATCGCCCTGGTCATCGATCCGCGCGTGTACGGCGCGAACCTGAAGGTCAGCAATCTGCTGAACATGCTTGCGCACGCCAGCCACGACTGGCTGGTGCTGGCCGATGCCGACATCAGCGTGCCGGCCGATTACCTCGCGCGCGTCACCGCGCCGCTGGCCGATGCGGGCGTGGGCATCGTCACCTGCCTTTACCACGGCGTGCCCGGCCCCTCGTTCTGGTCGCGGCTTGGCCGCCTGTTCATCGACGACTGGTTTGCGCCATCGGTACGCCTGTCGCACGCCTTCGGTTCGACGCGCTTCGCCTTTGGCTCGACCATCTGCCTGCGCCGCGACGCGCTGGTGGCGATCGGCGGCCTGGAGGCGCTCAGCAACACGCTGGCCGACGACTTCTGGCTGGGCGAGCTGACGCGGCGCGCCGGATTGCGTACGGTGCTGTCGGACGTGGTGGTCGGTACGGACGTCGCTGAAAGCCAGTTGAAAGCTTTGTGGGACCATGAAGTACGTTGGCTGCGCACCATCCGCTCCCTGGCGCCGTGGGGTTTTGCGATGACTTTCGTGTGTTTCACCACCCCATTGCTGGTGCTGGGCCTGTGCCTGGCGCCCGGTGCGGTTACGCTGGCCCTCGTCCTGCTCGGTGGCGGGGCGCGGGTTTTGCTACACTTTTTGCAGCGGCGCCCCCGTGATGACGCCTTCGCCTGGCATGACGTCCTCTTGATTCCCCTCCGCGACGCCTTATTGCTGATGGAATGGGCAATCGCCCTGGCCGGTTGGCAGGTAAAATGGCGCGGTCAGGTATTGCATGCTCGAGGCGACGGTTCAGCGCCTTAAAATTAGCTTTGTCCGACTTTGTTCCTGAACTGTCTGCTGCCCCTGAGCAGGATGACTGCCCCCGCAGGAGTTATTGGTAATGAAAACGCTTTTTCTGCAAGCTCCCTCGTTCGACGGTTTCGATGGCGGCGCCGGTTCGCGCTATCAGGCCAAACGTGAGATCAAGAGCTTCTGGTATCCGACCTGGCTGGCCCAGCCGGCCGCGATGATCCCCGACTCGCGCGTGCTCGACGCGCCGGCCGACGAGATCTCGGTCGAGGACAGCCTCAAGATCGCCCAGCAATACGAGCTGGTGATCATCCACACCAGCACGCCCTCCTTCCCGACGGACGCGAAGTTCGCCGAGCTGCTGAAGGAACGCAATCCCAAGGCCATCGTGGGCCTGGTCGGCGCGAAAGTCGCGGTCGATCCGAGCGGCTCGCTCACCGCCTCGCCCGCGATCGATTTCGTCGCGCGCGAAGAATTCGACTATACCTGCAAGGAAGTGGCCGAAGGCCGTCCGTTCGAAAGCATCACCGGCATCAGCTATCGCCTTGCCGACGGCACCGTGCAGCACAATCCGCCGCGCGCGATGATCGAGAACATGGACGACCTGCCATTCGTGGCGCCGATCTACAAGCGCGATCTGACGATCAGCAACTACTTCATCGGCTATCTCAACTATCCGTACGTGTCGATCTATACCGGCCGCGGCTGCCGTTCCAAGTGCACCTTCTGCCTGTGGCCGCAGACCGTCGGCGGTCATCGCTATCGCACGCGCTCGGCCGCCAACGTGCTGGCCGAAGCAAAGTGGATCAAGGAGAACATGCCCGAAGTGAAGGAGCTGATGTTCGACGACGACACCTTCACCGACAGCTCCAACATGGATCGCGTGCATGAGATCGCGCGCGGCCTCGGCGCCATGGGCTGGACCTGGTCGTGCAATGCGAAGGCGAACGTGCCCTTCGAATCGCTCAAGATCATGAAGGAAAACGGCCTGCGCCTGCTGCTGGTCGGTTACGAGTCGGGCGACGACCAGATCCTGCACAACATCAAGAAGGGCTTGCGCACCGATATCGCGCGCCGCTTCACTGAGGACTGCCGCAAACTTGGCATCACCATCCACGGCACCTTTATCCTCGGCCTGCCGGGCGAAACCAAGGAAACGATCGACAAGACGATCCAGTTCGCCAAAGAGATCAACCCGCACACCATCCAGGTGTCGCTGGCCGCACCGTATCCGGGCACCACGCTGTACAAGCAGGCGGTCGAGAACGGCTGGCTGCAGGAGAACGAGGCGGTCCACCTGGT
>NZ_DATJTC010000010.1:0-88049 GCF_035503745.1 Dyella sp. | reverse complement strand
GCGATAACACGGCACGTAGGCGCTGCCGCCGGGGAGCTTCATGCGGTGTTGCTGGACAAAGGCCTGCAGCAGGCGGTCGAGGGCGCGCATGATCTCGGGTTCGCCGTCGATTTCGAACGGACCGTATTTCTCGATGGCGCGTACGCCCTCGTCCTTCACATTGCCGGCGACGATGCCGGAGAAGGCCCGGCGCAGGTCGGCGGCGAGTTCGTGACGCGGGCGGTCGCGGTGGATGGCCAGCGCGCGCATGGCCTGGTGGGTGGGGATGAAGGGCTGCTGGAAGGTCAGCGGGATGCTCAGCGACCAGTTGAAGAAGAACGCATCCTTGTTGTCCAGGCGATGGTTGCGCACCTTGTCCACGCCGCGCACGGCGGTATGCGCCACGGCGATGGGGTCGTCCACGATGATCTTGTAGTGCTGGGCCACGTCATCGCCCAGCGCCAGGCGCAGGAAGGTGTCGATCTGCTGGAAGTACGCGGCCGATTGTTTGGGGCCGGTGAAGATCAGCGGGAACGGCACGCCGGCGTTGTCCGGGTGCAGCAGGATGCCCAGCAGGTAGAGGATTTCCTCGGCCGTGCCGACGCCGCCGGGAAACACGATGATGCCGTGGCCCATGCGCACGAACGCTTCCAGGCGCTTTTCGATATCCGGCATGATCACCAATTGATTGACGATCGGATTCGGCGATTCGGCCGCGATGATGCCCGGCTCGGTCACGCCGATGTAGCGATTTTTGCGACGACGCTGCTTGGCATGCGCGATCGTCGCGCCTTTCATCGGGCCTTTCATCGCGCCAGGGCCGCAGCCGGTGCAGATGTCCATGCTGCGCAGGCCCAGTTGGTAGCCGACGGATTTGGTGTATTCGTATTCGTCGCGCGAAATCGAATGGCCGCCCCAGCACACGATGAGGTTGGGATCGATCTGCGGCTTGAGAATGCGCGCGTTGCGCAGAATCTCGAACACGGCATGCGTGATGCCCACCGTTTCATCCAGATCGAACGCACCCTGCTCCAATTGCGTGGACACGTAGACGATATCGCGCACTACGGCAACCAGCAGTTCGTTGATACCGCGAATGATGTGGCCGTCGACGAAGGCTTTGGCCGGTGCGTGGGAAAGTTCGATCTTGATACCGCGATCCTGCTGCAGCACCTGGATATCGAAATTCGGATACTGCTCGAACATGCCGCGCGGATCGTCACCGACATCGCCCGAGGTAAGCACCGCCAGTGCACAGCGACGCAGCAGGCTGTGCAGCCCCGAGCCGCTGGCATCGCGCAGGCGCGCCACTTCGTTGCGGGAAAGAATATCCAGGCCGCCGGCGGGCGAAATGCGCGCGCTTACGGTGGCTGGCTTGCCGGTCTTGTCGATCTGCGTGTCGTTCATTCCAATCCTTCTACTGGCCGCCACAGCATCGCGGCGAAACGTCTGTACCGCGCAGGCGGCCGTCTAGCATCCCGCTTCCGGGGGCGTGCGGTCAATGTGCGCGGAAAAACACAGGGCACATAAAAAAGCTCCCCACGGCGGACCGCAGGGAGCTCTTGGATGTGCATTCCGTCTCGCACCACCCAACGTGATGCGAGAGGGCCGATCCGCTTAGCGGAACGACACGCCGAACGTCACCATGTACGTACGCGGCTGCAGCAGGCCGTAGTACGCGGTGCTGTTGTACAGGTTCAGCGCCTTGCCGACTGCCGCGCTGGACAGGATCGGTGCGGAGCTCACGTACGTGAACGCGCGATGGTTAGCGAGATTGTCGAGGTTGAGCTTCAGGTACGGGCTGGTGAAGAAGCTGTTCCAATCAGAGAAGCGATAGCCCGTGCTGAAGTTGAACGTGGTGAAGCCGCCCACCGACTCGGTGTTCATGTAGTCGCCGTACAGCGAGCTGGTGGCACGCGCGTTGATCGTCGCCCAGTAGTGCGTGTTGTCGTAGCTCACGCTGAGGTTGCCGATGTTGCGCGCGGTGTCCGGCATGGTCTTGCCGTTGGTCGGGTAGATGCCCGGGCCATCGCCGTTGTTGCTGTCGTACGGACCGCCGTCGAGATCGCCGCGGATCTTCGCCTGGGTGTAGGTGTAGGAGGTGTAGACGTTCCAGTCCTTGGCGAACTTCCAGCTCAACTCACCGTTGAAGCCGCGCATATCCATGTGCGGGATCGTGGTGTAGATCTCGTCGTTGTTGGTCGGGTTGTAGCCCACTTCCTGCTTGTTGAAGTAGTTGCTGTGGTACAGGTCGACGTTGGCCGAGACCGCGTCACCGTAGTAGCGCCAGCCCAGGTCCGTGTTCCACGACATTTCCGGCGCGGAGTTGTTCACGCCGGCCAGCGCGTCGAGGATCGCGGCGGTGTTGGACGGCACGCGGAAGGTCTTGCCGCTGCCGATGTAGAACTGGTTGTGCTCATCCAGCTGGAACTTGATGCCCGCCATCGGCAGGAACTTGTGCCAGTTGTTGTTGAAGTTGGCGAAGGTCTGGGTGGTGGAGCCCGGATAGTCGTAGCTGAAGCCCGTGCGCGTGGCGTACAGGTAGCTCACGCCGGCGACGAAGGTCCAGTAGTCGTTCGGGGTCCAGTTGTCGGTGACGAAGCCCTTCTTCAGCTCGGTCGTGGTGTATTCGTCATAGAACTTCTGCACCGCGCCGCCGGTCGGGTAGACCAGGAGCGAGTTGTTGCCCCAGATGTCGCCCGGGATACCGGTGTTGGGATCCACCAGGCCGAACTGCTCAGCCTGGCTCTTGCGCGAACGCTCATACCAGAAGCCGTATTCGAGGCTGTTGTCCATGCCGAAGTCCTGGTTGAACTTCGCCAGCACGCCCGGACGATAGGTCAGCGCCGAGGAGTACGAATACACCGTGCCGCCGGAGAAGGCGGTCTTGGTGCTGTTGGTCACCGAGCCGTTGCCGTTCAGGTCGATGTTTGCGTACAGATACTTGTTGATCGGCGAATCGCTTTCCTGCGCCAGCGAACCGCCGCCGCCGCCGCCGTCGCCGTACCAGAAGTACGGGATCACCGAGAGGTGGATGCTGTCGGTCAGCTTGAACTCGCCATCCATGCTGAACATGTAGCTGGCGTAGGGGTTGGTATGCAGCGCGTAGAAGCTCTCGTCGGTGGTCGCCGCGCTCTTGAGCGCACTACCGCTCAGCCCGCTCAGCGGGATCCACTGGGTGTTGTAGTTGTAGAAGTAGCCGTACTGCGCTTCTTGCGCCTTGGACAGGCTGTCGTATTCGAGGTTGCTCTGACGGCTGTACTGCAGCGAGGCGCTGATGGAGTTGTTGTCGTCGATGGTCCACACCGACTTGCCGTCCACCTTGGTCACGCGCAGGTCGCCCGCACCGCGCCACATGTTGGCGCTGTTGTCGGAGAAGGACACCCACGAACGCACCGGACCCAGGTCGCCGGTGTTCAGGCGCACGAAGGTGCGGCGATAGTCGTTGTTGCCGAAGGTTTGCGTGAAATCCACGCCGCCCTGATGCGAAGGATCGATCGTCGCCCAGCCGATGTGGCCGCCGCTGGCGCCGGAATCGGGCATGTCGATATCCGGAATGCCTTGCAGCACCGTGATGTCGCCCATGTTCTCGGAATCGCCGTACTCGGTGGCGTACACGGAGTAGCTGCCCGTATCGGTGATCGGCGCGCCGTTAACGCTCATGCCGATATCGGACGAATCGTAACCGCGCATGCTGTAGTGGCCGTTGGCCAGGCCCGTCACGTCGTCGGTTGCCGCATTCACACCCGGGATGGTGCCGATCAGCTGGGTGAAGTTGCTACCGGGGCTGGCTTTCTCGATGGCGTCGCGCGTAATCGTCGACACCGCCTTGGGCGCCGTCTGCACCGACATCAAACCACCGCCCAGCGACAGCGACGTGCCCTGCACCGTCACCGTGGCCATCTGCTTGGCATCGCGCTCGGTGGCATTGGAGGCGGTGGTGTTGGACGTGCTGGATGCGTTTACACGCTGCTGGCTGTTCGTGTTGCCCTGGCCTGGCTGCGCCGGGTTGTTGCTGGCGGTCTGTGCCATCGCAACACCCATGGACATGCAACACGCCATTGCAATCGCTGCAGAAAGATGCGTTCGTTTCATTGAGAGCCCCGTAATTCCGGTTGGTTTTTGAAATTTCTTTGTAACCGCTTGTAGTGACCGCGCTTACTTCTCCGGACAGCCACACTGCCTGCGCAGCCTGCCCGTGAATGCCTCACCCCTTCCCTGGACACAAAAAAATCTCGGACTCATGACAATGAGTCGCTGGACTTTCGTGCGGAACCTCGGTTTTTGGATTTCTTGCAAAACCGCGGCAAGAAAACGTCAATCGAAGCAACTATCCCTGACTGGCAAACTTGTGTGAGCGACCCTGTTCCGTATGCGTTACCCGCGCCGCTCCAGGACGCCGGGTAGGGGAAACGGTCACGACTCTTAGCGATACCTTAGCAAGATCACACAAGAGGTTTACATTAATTTTACAAGAATATCTCAACCGTGGAGAAGCCCCAGCCTACAAGGGCCGGAGCTTTAAGACGACGGATTGGTCTGAATGAATCAGGCGCCCTTGCCCAGATAGCGGGCGCGCTTGGCGGGCTTAAGCCGCAAAAGGTCGAGCATCACCAGCCCGTCCACACAGCCGGAGAAGCCTGGATCTTCACCAAAATCAAGGAATTGGACGCCATCAGGCTCCATCAGGTCCACGTACTGGCGATACAGCACCGGCAGGCTGACACCCAGGGCATCCAGGTGGTTGCGAAGGCGCCCCAGCCCGCTGACCGAATCCAGCCCCTCAAGCTCGCGGCGCACCCCTTCGAGCACGTCCGGGGAGACCCTGAAGGGCTGCTTGGCCGACGCCAGGCCCGGCGCGCCGAAGTAATGCTGGTGCGCGGCCGCGATCCACTCGCGCGCCTGGCGCGGCAGATTGACCGACATGCTGACCGGGCCAAACAGATAGCGCAGCTCCGGGTGGCCCTGCAGGTACAGGCCGATGCCCTGCCAAAGCTGGTCCAGCGCCCGCGAGCGCCAGTAAGCCGGCGCGATGAAGCTGCGCCCAAGCTCAAGCCCCTGCGCCAGTCGCGATTCCAGCGCCGGCGAATACTGGAACAGGCTGGAGGTATAGAGCCCGGCCATGCCTTTCTCGCCGATCAGGCGCGCACCATGCCCAAGCCGATAGGAACCGACGATGCGCAGCATCTTGGCGTCCCATAGCACCAGATGCTCGTAGTGCGCATCGTAGGCATCGAGGTCTCGCCGCGTATTGGTGCCCTCGCCGACCTTGCGGAAGGTCAGCTCGCGCAGACGGCCGATCTCGCGCAACGCCGCACCATCGACCGACCCGCGCAACACCAGAAGCTGCTTGCCGTCGGGCAGATCGGCCAGCTTTTCGCACTGGCCCAGCTCCATCGCCACCCGATCGACCGGCTCCGGATGCGCCAGCGGCACCTGGCCGCCGAAGATCAGGCCGCGCCGACGCGCCAGGCGATACACGTGCCGGCGCATAAGATTGGCCGCGCGCTGGGTCGAGCCGCCGCTATGCTTTTCCAATTCCTCCGGACCGATCAGCGCACCGACGCTGAAACCGATGCGGCTGACGTTGGTTGCCACCGCTTCGCGCGGCAGCATCGCCGTGCTCAGCGGCTTGGCGAGCATCGACAGGCCATAGAAAAAGGCCGAATTGCGCGCTGCCACGTGGATCGGCAACACCGGCACCTTGGCGTGCATGGCCAGCCGCGCGAAGCCATCGGACCAGCGTCCGTCACGGACACCGGCCGGCCCCATGCGCGACACCTCGCCCGCGGGGAAAACAATCAGCGCTTCGCCGCGCTCCAGCGCGCGATACACATTGCGCAACCGCGACGCCGCGCCGCTGCCGAACACGTCCACCGGCAGCAGCAGTTCGCCCAGCTGCGGAATCGCCTTCAAGAAATCGTTACCCAGGATGCGCACGTCGCGGCGCACCGAACCCACCAGGTGCACCAACGCCATCGCATCGAGCATGCCCAGCGGATGATTGGCAACGACCATCACGCCGCCTTCCACGGGAATGTTTTCCCGCTCGCGCTGCAACACGTGATAACTGCAGCCAAGGACTTCCAGCGATTTTTCGGCGAAGGCGAAGCCCGGCGCGTTTCCGATGCGATCAAGGACGCGATTGAAGCCCGACTCGTCGGCCAGGCGGCCGAGCATGCCGGCCACCGGGCGACGGATCATCGGATGCTGCGCAAGCCACGGTAGACGCTCGGTAAGGGCCTGTTCGACGTGAAGCATGACCGCCTCCCTTGGGTTTCGCTCATGTTGCCGCTCAAGTGTGACAACTGCGAGAAATCACGTCGCCAAACTCGTTCGATCGCAAGAATACACGAAGGATCAAAACCACGTTCTTAAAAGCTCGTTCAGACCGCGCGGCCTGTGCCTTTTCTGCTGACAGATTTTCGCAGCCACGGTTCGCCGAACGCTTACACCGCAAGGTGCAAATATGCCGCAACGCCGCCCAGAAACATCTGCACGGACAAAGCAATCAGCAGCATGCCCATCACGCGTTCAAGCGCGGTGAGCACACTCTCGCCCAGCCAGCGGAACAGGTAGGTGGAACTGAGCAGGATCAGCGAGGTGGCCAGCCATGCGCACAACAGCGCAATCGCCCAATCGGCCGTGCGCCCGGGCTGGGTATTGGTAAGCAGCAACAGGGCCGCCATCGCCGACGGGCCGGCCACACCGGGAATGGCCATCGGCACGATGAAAGGTTCGCCCTCGCCCGCCTTGCCGAAGATGCCGCCGCCATCGGCGGGCGGAAACACCATGCGGATGCCAATCAGAAACAGCACGATGCCACCGGCGATACTGATCGATTCCTCGCGCAGCTGCAGCAGATGCAAAATCCACTGGCCGCCCATCAGGAACACCAGCAGCACTGCCAGCGCGATCAGCAACTCGCGCACCATCACCGCACGGCGACGCTTGGGCGCCACGTCCTTGAGCAGGCTGAGAAAGATCGGAATATTGCCCAGCGGATCCATGATCAGGAACAACAGGATCGCCGCCGACAAGGTGGTCATCTGCGTTTCCAACGTGCCCCCTTATGCAACGCTGCGCGGCCGCTGCCGCCGGATGCGATCATGCCACGCGCAGATCAAGCACCGTGCCGCGCGCCGCGGCCGCTTCGGCGCTCAATAGATAAACGGCCGCATCGGCGGTGGCGTCGGGCAGCGGTTGCTGCATCGTTTCTTCGCCGAAATACGCCATGCGCCGCAAGGTGGTGCGCATGGGCGCGGGCAGCAGCGCGTGTACGCGCAGTGATCCGGCGTCGTGTTCCTCGTGGAGGATCGCCACGAAACGCTCAAGCGCCGCCTTGGATACGCCATACGCACCCCAATGCGCGCGCTGCATCAGCTCGGGGTTGTCCAGCACGAACACCGCCGCACTGTCCGCTGCCTTGGTCAGCAGCGGCAGGCATGCCTGCGTCAGCGCGAACGGTGCCGAAACGTTGACATGCAAAGCACGCAACCATGCATCGGGCTTGTGCATCGCGATCGGCGTCAAGCCGGCAAAGCTCACCGCAGAGTGCACGATGCCATCCAGTCGCCCCAGGTCGCGCTGCAGGCCTTCGGCCAGCGCTTCGTAATCGCCCGGCGTAGCCGATTCCATGTCCAGCGGATGGATCACCGGCTCCGGCAGCCCCTCGGCGATCATGGCATCGTAGAGCTGCTCAAGCTGGCGCTTGCGCTTGCCCGTGATCACCACCGTGGCGCCCGCACGCGCGGCGGCGCGTGCCACCGCGCTGCCCAATCCGCCGTAGGCGCCGGTGACCAGCACCACGCGTCCATCCAGCGTGCGGCCGGCAGCACTCGTCCAATGAGCCGGGAGACGGCAAGACGGCAGGCTCATACGTGACTGGCTCCGGTGACATCGGCTGCCATGCGCGCCAGCTCGCCGGAGGCCTTGAGGTCTTCGACGATGTCGCAGCCGCCGATCAGCTCGCCCTGGATGAAAAGCTGCGGGAACGTCGGCCAGTTCGCGTAATGCGGCAGGGCCGCGCGTATTTCCGGGTCGGCCAGCACGTTCACGGCGTGGAACCGGGCGTTCGATTCCTCAAGCGCCTGCGCCGCGCGGCTGGAGAATCCGCACATCGGATATTCGGGCGTGCCTTTCATGAAAAGCACGATGGGGTGCTCGGCGAGCACTGCCTTGATTCGTTCGTTGACGTCCATAACTTCAGATTCATCACTACAATGCAGCCCGATAGCTAGTGTACCAGCCGTCATGGCGGCCCACAGGGCCGCCGGATCAGTCATCCTCAGCCAACGCCCAGGAGTCCCTCATGGCGATCGAACTTCCCCCCCTGCCCTACGAAAAGAACGCGCTTGAGCCGAACATTTCGGCCGAAACGCTGGAGTTCCACTACGGCAAGCACCACCAGGCCTACGTGACCAACCTCAACAACCTGATCAAGGGCACCGAGTTCGAGAGCGCCGCGCTCGAAGACATCGTCAAGAAGTCCTCCGGCGGCGTGTTCAACAACGCAGCGCAGATCTGGAACCACACCTTCTATTGGCACTCCATGCGCTCGCCCAAGGACGGCAACGCACCCAGCGGCAAGCTGGCCGATGCCATCGACAAGGCCTTCGGCTCGTTCGACAAGTTCAAGGAAGAGTTCACCAAGTCGGCGACCGGCAACTTCGGTTCGGGCTGGACCTGGCTGGTGCAGCGCCCGGATGGTTCGCTGGGCATCGTCAATACGTCCAACGCCGCCACGCCGATCACCGGCAGCGACAAGCCGCTGTTCACCATCGACGTGTGGGAACACGCCTATTACATCGACTACCGCAACGCGCGCCCGAAGTACGTGGAGTCGTTCTGGAACCTGGTGAACTGGGACTTTGCGGCGAAGAATCTCGCCTGATGCTTCAGCTTCCTCTCCCCCGTCTTTGATCAAGGCTGGGGGAGAGGGTTGGGGTGAGGGCGCTAGCGCAGTACGTTCAGCGCCAGCGCGGCCTGCTCCTCGCGCTTGAGCGCACTCGCCATTTCATCGATGCGCGCGGCAAGCTCCCGCGCCTCTTTCGCACACACCGTCGCGTGACCCACCTTACGCCCCGGCCGCGGCTGCTTGCCGTAGTCGTGCCAATGCGCATCGACCGTGTTGAGCGCCGCGGTCGCATCGGGCAGCTCGCCGATCCAGTTGAACATGCCCGAGAAGCCGCGTGCCGCGGTGCTGCCCAGCGGCAGGCCGAGCACGGCGCGCACGTGATTCTCGAACTGGCTGGCGATGGCGCCCTCGATGGTCCAGTGGCCGGAGTTATGCACGCGCGGCGCCATCTCGTTGCCGAGCAGCTGGCCGTCCTTGACGAAAAGCTCCAGTGCGAACACGCCCACATAGCCCAGGCGTTCGGCAAGAATGCGCGCCAGCTCGTGGGCACGTGCCTGCAGAGCCTGGACATCGAATGCAGGCGCCAGGCTGAAACTCAGCACGCCGTCGGTGTGCCAGTTCTGGGTCAGCGGCCAGATGCGGAAATCGCCGTCGCGCGCACGCACCGCCAGCACCGAAAGCTCGCGCTCGAATGGCACGAAGGCTTCCAGGATCAGGCCATGGGCATCGGCCTGCGCGCCCAGTGCGGCCCAGGCGGCCTCGGCGTCGGACGCTTGCTTGATGCGGAACTGCCCCTTGCCGTCGTAACCCAGGCGGCGCGTCTTGAGGATGGCCGGTGTACCGATGGTTGCCAGGGCACGGTCGAGATCCGCGCGCGTATCCACCGCTTCGAAGGCCGGCGTCTGCAAGCCGCATTCGCGAAACAGGGTCTTTTCGGCCAGGCGATCCTGCGCAACGGCCAAGGCGCGCGGGTCGGGGAAAACCGCCACGCGCTCGGCGAGCCAGTGCGCGGTCTCGGCCGGCACGTTCTCGAAATCGAAGGTGACTACGTCCACTTCCGCGGCGAATTTCTCCAGCGCCGCGTAGTCGGTCCAGTCGGCCAGCCGCAGCGGTGCCACCTGGCCGGCACAGGCATCGGGCGCGCTGTCCACCACCAGCGTATTGACGCCCAGCGGCGCGGCGGCGAGCGCAAGCATGCGGGCCAGCTGGCCGCCGCCAAGGATGCCCAGCACGGGTTGACGGCGAGCGGTCACGTGCGCGGGTCCGGATGGTCCAGGACGCCCTGGGTCTGCCTGGCGCGATAGGCTTCGACCGCCTTGGCCAGGGCCGGATCGTGCAGCGCCAGCACCGAAGCAGCCAGCAGGCCCGCATTGACCGCCCCGGCGCGCCCGATCGCCAGCGTACCCACGGGAATGCCCGCCGGCATCTGCGCGATGGAAAGCAGCGAATCCATGCCGTTCAGCGCCTTGGACTGCACCGGCACCCCCAGCACCGGCAGGCGCGTCTTGGCGGCCAGCATGCCCGGCAGGTGGGCGGCGCCGCCGGCGCCGGCGATGATGACCTGGATGCCGCGCTCCACGGCCTCTTCGGCGTAGCGGAACAACAGGTCGGGCGTGCGGTGTGCGGAGACCACGCGCACCTCATGGGGCACGCCCAGGGCTTGAAGTATTTCAGCCGCATGCGTCATGGTTTCCCAATCAGAACGCGATCCCATCACCACACCAACCCGCGGTGCCGCAGCTGTTCCCGTCATGGCCCGGTCGTCCAAAAGGGGATATTGTACGTACTTCCCCACGTTGCAACGATACCCGCCGTCATCCATGGACAAGCGCCTCCTCGACATTCTGTGCTGCCCGGTCAGCAAGACCCCGCTGCGATTGCTCAACAACGGCGAGCTGGCCGCGCTGAACCGGGCCATCGACGGGGGCCAGTTGCTCAACGTAGCCGGCGGCACGGTGCAGGGGCGCCTGGCCGAGGGGCTGATCACGGTGGACCGCAAAGTGGTCTACCGGGTCGAGGACGGCATCCCGGTGATGCTCCCCGAGGAAGGCATCGGCACCCCCCAGCTCACCGACTTCCCCCCGGCGCCGTAAAAACCGCGCCGCCGCGGCCCCGCCTGAACGGCAAAGTGAGATTCTTTGACGCCCGACATAGCGGGGCAACCCGTTTTCGCTTATCGTGCCTAGATAAGCCGGCAGACCGTCGTCATAAGTAAACGGGTTCCACCACAGGGGTGTGGCGATGAAAGAAGCGAACGATTCATCGAACATCGTCAATCTCAGCCAGCGCCTGGACCCTGCCAACGGTCGCGGGGGCGACCTGCTGAACGCCGTTCGCAGCATTGCCGCGCGTCGCCTGCAGCAGTACATCGGCAACATGTTCGAGCACGTCGACGACGCCCTCTTCGACCTTGCCGAGAAGGCCGAAAACAACGCCGCGCAAATGCATTACTTCGACGGCATGCGCGAAGTGCGCAAACGCCGCCCGGTGATCGAGCGCAGCTTTCTGGCGCAGGTCTCGCGCGAGCTCAACGACTTCGTCAGCGGCCAGCGCAGCCCCGGCCAGAACAACACTCCGGCGCCCGTGGCCGGCTCCATCGAGCTTTCGCTGGTGGCCGACAATGAGCTGGAAGAATCGCTCGCCATCACCAGCCTGATCGGCAAGAACGAAACGCGCCTGGCGCGCGACCTGTTTGCGGTGAACCAGCGCCTGTCCGTCATCTGCGGCGGCACGCGCATCGAAGACGCCACCAATCCGATCGGGCCGGCCCTGCTGGCCCAGGCGTTCCGCCTGTCGATGCGCGAACTGAGCGCCGACATGCGCGTGAAGCTGATCATCTACAAGCTGTTCGACCGCTACGTGATGGCGTCGCTGGACGAGCTGTACCAGGAAACCAACGCCGAACTGATGCGCGCGGGCGTGCTGCCGCAGCTGCGCCATGAGGTACTGCGCACCCCCGCCTCGGGCGCCAGTGCGGCGGCCGGCACGGCCGGTGCGGCGGCAGCCTTGGCACAACAAGGCGACGTTCCCGCGGCGGACGACGGCGAAGCATCGGCGGAACTGCTGCAAACCTTGCGCACGTTGTTCGGCGCGCGGCGCGCGCATCCGACCGTGCCGATGTCGGCGATGACGCATGGACCGCTGCCTACCGCCAACGAGCTGATCGGCGCGCTGAGCGTGCTGCAAAGCCAGGCTGCCGCGCTGCAGCCGGCACCGGCGATGCCCCTGGCCGAGGGCAACGTCATGGCCATCACCGAACAGGTACTGCACCTGAAGGAACAGCTGCTGGCGCAGTTGGGTTCCCTGCGCGGCCAACGCCCGGGTCAGATCGCCACCATCGATGAAGACACCATCGATCTGGTCGGCATGCTGTTCGAGTTCATCCTCGAAGACAAAAACCTGCCGCCGCAGATGCAGGTGCTGCTGGCGCGCCTGCAGATTCCGTATCTGAAGGCCGCGATCCTCGACCGCAAGCTGTTCGCGCACCGCCAGCATCCGGCACGCCGCCTGCTCGACGGCCTGGCCGATGCGGCCAAGAGCTGGTCGGAGGAATCGGACCGCGACGGCCGCCTGCACGACACCGTCAAGGCCATCGTCGATCGCCTGCTGCAGGAATTCGACGACGACATGTCGATCTTCGATCGCCTGTCGGCCGAACTGCAGCTGTTCCAGGACGCTAACCGCCGCCGCGCGGAACTGGCCGAACAGCGCGTGGCCGAATCCACGCGCGGCAGGGAAAAGCTAGAACAGGCGCGCCGCCGCGCCGCACGCGAAATCCTCAACCGCATCGGCGACCACATATTGCCGCCGCTGGTCCATGGCGTGCTGTCGCGCGCCTGGGCCAACTACATGGTGCTCACCATCCTGCGCAAGGGCGAGGAATCCACCGAATTCCGCGAAGCCCTGCGTTTCGTCGACGCGTTCATCGCCAGCACCAAGCCCGTGCGCACCCCCGAGGCCAAGCGCGACCTGCGCCAATTGCTGCCTGGCATCGAGCGCGCGCTGCGCAAGGGCCTGGCGAACGTGGCGTTCCAGGACGCCGACATCGAACGCCTGCTGGGCCAGTTGCATGGCTACTACCGCCAGCAACTGGGCGAGGCTGTGCCGGCCACCGAAGAGCCGCAGGCGCTCCAGGGCAACGCCCCCGCTCCGCTGCCGATTCCCGAAAGCATCCAGCCGATCGCCGAGAGCATGGCGGACCTGGACGACGAATCGGCCAATGCCGAACCGGAAGCTGCCGCGATCGCGCCGGAAGTGCGCGAGGAACTGGAACGCGTCAACGCGCTCAAGCCGGGCATCTGGCTTGAATTCAACACCCAGGACGAACACTTCGAGCGCGCCAAGCTGTCGTGGATCAGCCCGATGAGCGGCCGCTACCTGTTCGTCAACCGCCGCGGCCTCAAGGTGGCCGATTACTCGCCCTACGAACTGGCCGTCGTGATGGCTGACGGGCGGGCGCGCATCCTCGCTTCCAATGCTCTGTTCGACCGCGCGATGGATGCCATCGTCGACCGGCTAAGTCATGAGGAAGTCAAACCCAGCGATACCGAATGACCGCCGCCTTTCGTTTCACCCCGCCCGACCCTGCCCTGATCGCCGCAGACGTAGATCGCGCTTTCGCCGAAGACCTCGGCAAAGGCGACGCCACCGCCAGCCTGTTGCCCGCCGATGCCGAAGCCTTCGCGCAACTGACCTGCCGCGACGATGCCGTGCTCGCGGGCATCCCCTGGTTCAACGCCTGCGTGCTCAGGCTCGACCCGAACGCGCGCATCGACTGGCAGGCCAGCGATGGCGACCGGATCGCGCCGGGCACGGTGGTGTGCCAGATGCGCGGCAACGCGCGCGCCCTGGTCAGCGCCGAACGCTCCGCGCTGAATTTCCTGCAAATGCTATCGGGCACCGCCACCATCACCGCGGCCTACATGGCCGCCGTGGCCGGCACCAAGGTGCGCGTGATCGATACCCGCAAGACTGTTCCGGGCATGCGCCTGGCGCAGAAATACGCGGTGCGCTGCGGCGGCGGACACAATCACCGCATGGGCCTGTACGACGCCATCCTGGTAAAGGAAAACCACATCATCGCGGCCGGCAGCATCGCGGCGGCGGTACTGGCCGCGCGCCAGCTCCATCCTTCGCTGCAGCTGATCGTGGAAGTGGAAAACCTCGACGAACTGCAGCAAGCGCTGGATGCGGGCGTTGACCGCATCATGCTCGATAATTTCACCCTGCCGCTGATGCGTGAGGCGGTGGCGATGACCGCGGGAAGCGTGCCGCTGGAAATTTCCGGCAACGTGAACCTTCAGACCATTGGCGAATACGCCCGCACCGGCGTGGACTACATCTCGGTCGGGGCGCTGACCAAGAACGTGCACGCCATCGATCTTTCGCTGCGCCTGAAGATCGGGTGACTTGCGACCCGCCGGGGCCGCCCACACACTACGTCGCATGGGCGACCTGGCCACCTTATTGCTGCTGCTTATCCTGCTCGCGATCGCCGGCACGTGGCTGTCGCTGAGCCGCGCTCGCGACAAGGCCATCCAGGAAGCACGCACACGCTGTTACCAGCACGGTTTGCAACTGCTGGATGAAACGGTCGGGTTGAGCGGGTTGCGCCTGCGTCGCATCCACGGCCAGCGCGTCGTCGAACGGCGTTACAGCTTCGAGGTGAGCATCGACGGCAACGATCGCGAAGCCGGCCATCTGTGGATGATCGGCAACGTGATGACGGCGCTGATCCTGCCTACCATCGAGTTGTATATGCCTGAGCGGGAGCAAGCATCGTTGCCGCAGCCGCCCGCTTCCGCGGAGGGCAACGTGCTGCCGTTCCGGCGGCCAGTGCGTCATCGGGATGCGCGGCACTAAGCGGCATCCCGGCAGCCATCCACACCCTGGCAACCAGATCGCGCCGCACCTTGCCGCCATGCCGGCAAAGGTCGCGGCGGCATGACGGTGCGGTGACTACTTCACCACCCGCAAATGCGATCCACCGCTGCGCTTTGGCTTGTCGCCGTCACTGGGCGGCTCCGGCGCCGGTGGCGAGGGTGGCGTATCGGTGGGCGGCTCGCTGCCATCCTCATCGGCCGGAAACATCATGCCCTGCCCGTTCTCCTGTGCGTACAGCGCCAGCACCGCCGGAATCGGGATCTGGATGCTGTGGCTCACGCCGGAAAAGCGCGCCTGGAAACTGATCCATTCGTTACCCAAGTCCAGGTTGGCCACCGCGCGCATGGCCAGGTTGAGCACGACCTGCCCGTTCTTGATCACGTGCGTGGGTACGCGCACGCCGCTGCGCGTGGCATCCACCAGCATGTACGGTGTGAGATTGTTGTCGCTGATCCAGTCGTAAATCGCCCGCAACAGATAGGGGCGATTGGAGGTCATGCCGTGGGAGTCCTGCTGGGTCACCGGGAGGCGCTCTGATCTATGCGGGAAGGATGTCACCGATCCTGGCTGCTGGCAGAACGGACGGATGACGGCGAAAGCAGACGGGCCACCTGCCAAACCGGCGTACCGAAGCGTTGCGGCCGGCCAGGGCCGGCTGCAACGTATTGAATTTGAAATGCGCCTTGATGTCCAGACGCTGTGCAAACCCGACCGGCATCCGGTTAGGGCATCCGCAGTGCCTTCTCGTCGGGGGTCAGGCTGCGCGTATAACCCTGGCTGTGGAACAGGCGCTCGCCGTAATCGAGGATCGGCTTGCCCTCACGCCCCAGGTCCACGCCCAGCGCCGGCAGGCGCCATACCACCGGCGCCACCAGGCAATCGGCCAAGCTCATCTCCGGGTTGAGAAAGAACTTGGACGCCTTGAACAAGGGCAAGGCGCCCAACAGGTGTTCGCGCAGATGCTTGCGCGCCGTGTCGGCCGGTCGCCCGCCGGCACGGATATGCTCCACTTCGGGCAGCCAGTCGCGCTCGATCCGCACGGCGGCCAGGCGCAGCCGCGCGCGCGACAGCGGATCGATCGGCATCAGCGGCGGGTGCGGGTAGCGTTCGTCCAGGTACTCGCAGATCACCGAGGTGTCGTAGAGCGTAAGCTCGCGATCGACCAGGGTCGGCAGCGAGCCGTACGGGTTGAGATCGATCAGGTCCTGCGGGGGCTTGGCCGGGTCGACCTGCACCAGGTCGTAGGTCACCCCCTTGGCCGCCAACACCAGGCGCACGCGGTGACATTGGATGTCATCGGCGGCCGAATACATGGCAAGTACCGTCCGGGAACGAGCGTTCTGGACCATGCACCTTCCTCCCCATCGCCTATGACCGCCGGATCAGCCGGCGGTCACCAGTCCCTTCAGTGGACGTCCTTCCAATATTCCTTCTTTAGCAAATATGCCAGGAAGGTGAAAGCCAGGAGGAACAACACGACCCAGATGCCGTAGTGGCGACGCTGCAGGGCGGCCGGCTCGGAAACGTATTGGAGGAAGTTGGTCAGGTCGCGGGTGGCCTGCTGGTACTGTTCGGGCGTCAGGCGGCCGGGATGGGTCAGGATCAGCTTTTCGATCTGGGGATCGTCGGCCGAACTGCCCGGCTTCAACACCGCCGTCTGCTCGCCCTGCAGCTCCCATAGCGGGAACGGCATGGCCGCGTTGGGCAATAGGGTGTTGTTCCAGCCGATCGGGCTCTTGGGATCCAGATAAAACCCGTTGAGGTAGGCGAACACCCAGTCCGCACCCTTGGCGCTTACTTCCAGCGACAGGTCCGGCGGCGCCTTGCCGAAGAACTTCTGCGCGTCGTCCGCGGGCATGTGCGAGATCACCGGGTCGCCGAACTTGGCGCCGGTGAAGTTGAGGTTGTTCATCACCTCGTCCTGGGTCAGCCCCAGGTCGTCCGCGATGCGCTCGTAGCGCATGTACTTGAGCGAATGGCAGCCCACGCAGTAGTTGAAGAACAAGTGGGCGCCGCGCCGCAGCGAGGCGGTATCGCGAATGTTGGTGGCGGCCGACGGCAGTTCCGGACCTTCGTCGGCCATGGCGGCACTCGCGCCGGCAAGCAGGCCCAGTGCCAACGCAATCGTGGAGAAGTAGCGCTTAATCATGCATCGTCACCCGTTCCGGAACCGGCTTGGTTTTTTCCCAACCAAGATGCGTGTATAGCCACAGGAATACGAAGAACCCGAAGTAGATCAGCGTCATCACACGGCCGAACGCGTTGTCCCAGGCGGTAATGTCGATATCGGCGCCAAACAGCTTGGGAAAGATTTCGTCGGTGTAGTCGGTGCCGATCAGCATCAGACCGAAAAACGCCAGCACGAACAGCGTCAACGCAACCTTGTACCCGGTGCCGCGATAACGCACCGACTTCACTTTGCCCACGTCGATCCACGGCAGGGCGAACAGCAGCGCGATCGATCCGAACATGCCCAGCACGCCCCACACCGCCGTACCCATGGCGGAGGGAATCATGCGCACGATCGCGTAGAACGCGGTGAAGTACCACACCGGCTTGATCTGCGCCGGCGTCACCAGGTTGTTGGCGGCGATCGAGTTGTCGTGCTCCAGGAACCAGCCGCCGAAGGTGGGCTGGAAGAAGATGATGAAGGCGGCGATGGCCAGGAACAGACCCACGCCTACCAGATCCTTCACCGTGTAGTACGGATGGAACGGAATGCCGTCGGCCGGCTTGGTCGGATCCCAGCGGTTGCCCTTGGGGCCATGCTTGATGTCGACACCGTCGGGGTTGTTCGAGCCCACTTCGTGCAGCGCCGCCAGGTGCAATACCACCAGCAGCAGCAACACCAGCGGCAGCGCGATCACGTGCAACGCGAAGAAGCGGTTGAGCGTGGCGTCGGCGGGCAGGAAGTCGCCCATGATCCACTGCACCAGGTCCTTGCCGATCACCGGAATGGTGCCAAACAGCGACACGATCACCTTCGCGCCCCAGAACGACATGTTGCCCCACGGCAGCACGTAGCCCATGAACGCCTCGGCCATCAGCACCAGGAAGATCAACATGCCCAAGAGCCACACCAGCTCGCGCGGTTTCTTGTACGAGCCGTAGAGGATGCCGCGGAACATGTGCAGGTAGATCACCACGAAGAACAGCGACGCACCGGTGGTATGCATGTAGCGGATCAGCCAGCCCCACTCCACGTCGCGCATGATGTACTGCACCGAATCGAACGCGCCTGCCGCGCTCGGGTCGTAGTTCATGGTGAGGAAGATGCCGGTGACGATCTGGTTGACCAGCACCAGCAGCGCCAGCGAGCCGAAGTAATACCAAAGATTGAAATTCTTCGGCGCGTAGTATTCGGTCATGTGCTTGCGGTACACCGGCATCAAGCCCGGTGCCCGCTCGGTTACCCAGTCACCGATGTTTGACAATACGTTCGCCATTACGCAGCCCCCTGAGGATCCACGCCGATCTGGACCGTCATGTCATCGAGATAGTGATAGGGCGGAATCACCATGTTCTTCGGCGCCGGCACCCCCTGGTAGACGCGCCCCGCCATGTCATAGCGCGAGTGATGGCACGGGCAGTAATAGCCGCCCTGCCAGTTCGGGTCGAACGGCTCGGGCTTCATGTCGCCCACGTAGTTGGGCACGCAGCCCAGATGGGTGCAGATGCCCACCATCACCAGCCACTCCGGCTTGATCGAACGCGTGCCGTTCTGCGCGTACTTGGGCTGCTGGTCGGCCGACGTGCCGGTCGAGCTTGGATCGACCAGCCGGGGATCCTGCTTGGGCAGCGCGGCAAGCTGGCTGGGCGTGCGATTGACGATGAATACCGGGAGGCTGCGCCAGGCCACGATCAATTGCTGGCCGGGTTCGATCTTCTTAAGCGATTGGGTGACCGGCGCTCCAGCGGCTTTTGCTCTTGCACTTGGTTCCCACGACTTGATGAAAGGCACTGCTGCCGCCACCACGCCCACTCCCCCCACCACGGCAGTCGTCGTGGTGAGAAAGCGGCGGCGGCCTTGATCGACGACTTCGTTCGCCATCAGGCTCTCCGGTACTTGCATGCCATTGACACTGCAGAAACCAGATTCTGCCTTGCGGACGAAAAAGGTTGCGCTTCGCCGACCGCCCCAGGATCGTGCCCCTGCAAAAATCCAAAATCGTACTGCTTAAAAAATCGCGTTAGTCTAGCCTCAGGTCTTGAACCCTACAATAAAACCGCACGGGCGGTCACGTCGCCCCGCCACACTCCTCGACTGGCTCCACGGATCGCATTACGACATGAAGCATGCCGCCGGCATCGTCGCCTTTATTGCCCGATTCGTGGTGCTTGGGTTGGCCCTTGCGTTCGTGATCAGCCTGCTGTGGCCCAGGGTCGGCGACCAGCTGCGCACGCGTTTGGGGCTGCAGCACGCCGCCACCCAAACCAGCACCGCCGCCTTGCCCGCTCTCACGCAACCTGCGTCGCCGACCGCCAGCGCGCCTTTTTCCTACGCCGACGCCGTCGCCAGGGCAGCACCGTCGGTGGTCAATATCTACGCAAACAAAGTGGTCACCGAGCAGGCCGTGCGCATGTTCACCGACCCGCTGATGCAGCAGCTGTTCGGCGGCACCGTTGCCGGACCGCCGGTGACGCGTCGCGAACAGAGCCTGGGCTCGGGCGTGATCGTCAGCGCGGAAGGTTATGTACTGACCAATAATCACGTGATCGCCAATGCCGATGATATCCAGGTGTTGCTCTACGACGGTCGCGTGGCCCAGGCCAGGCTGGTCGGTGCCGACGAAGAAACCGATCTTGCGGTACTGAAAATCGAAGCCGGCAACCTGCCGGTGATCCACATGGCCGACCCGAAGAAAAACCGCGTGGGCGACGTGGTGCTGGCGATCGGCAACCCGCTTGGCCTCAACCAGACGGTCACCATGGGCATCATCAGCGCCATCGGACGACAGCTCAGCAACAGCAGCCCCGAGGATTTCATCCAGACCGATGCCGCGATCAACCTCGGCAATTCCGGTGGCGCCCTCGTCAACAGCAACGGTGATCTCGTCGGCATCAACACCCTGCTGATCGGCAAAGCCGCCAACGCCGAAGGTATCGGATTCGCCATTCCGGTCGATACGGCAACCAACGTCCTGCGACAATTAATCGCAACCGGCCATGTGGTCCGAGGCTGGCTGGGCGCCGACTACGGCTTCGTCCCGGTGGCGGCCAACAGCGGCCTGCCCGCCGCCGCGCGCGGCGCGCAGGTCACCGACGTGGTGGCCGGCGGTCCGGCCGCGATGGCGGGCATCCAGCCGCATGACATCCTGCTGCGCCTGGGCGATGACGACATCCGCGACCCGGCCGATCTCAGCCGGCGCGAAGCCGAACTCAAGCCAGGCAGCCACGTCGAACTTTCCGGCCTGCGCAACGGCGTGCCATTCCATTTGATGCTGACGGTGATCCAGCGTCCACCGAAGCTGCCGACGGCGGCCTCCGCTGCGGGCGGCGGCATCGATCAGAGCGGCGGCTGAGCTCGCCTGGGCACGTCAAAGACTGGCCAGCGGCGGGTGCAACGCTTTGTTGTAGCGCTGCAGCAGTTCGCCCACGCGTTGCACGTACACCTGCGTTTCGGCATACGGCGGCACGCCGTTGTAGTGCTGCACGGCGGCGGGACCGGCGTTATACGCTGCGGCAACAAGCCGCACGTCGCCGTTGAAGTTTTTCATCAACAAGCTCAGATAGCGCGCGCCGCCACGGATATTCTGCGCCGGATCGAAGGCATCGAGCACGCCCATGTCACCGGCGGTGCCCGGCATCAGCTGCATCAGGCCCTGTGCGCCCTTGAGCGACATCGCGCGCGGATTGAATGCGCTCTCGGCATGGATGATGGCGCGGATCAGCGCCTCGTCCACGCCCGACTCCAGGCTCGCGGCGTGGATGACCTGCGCATAGTCGGTCAGGTCCAGGCGCACCGTGCCCCAATGGATCGGGGAGTGCAGGTCGCACGCCATGCAGGTGGCGATGTAGCTGAAAAGCCGCGTGACGTTGCGCGCCTGCGCACCGCCTGGCGGGATATTGGTGTATTCGACGCTGCCGTCCTTGTGCACCACGCGATAGACCGCACCGCGCAGGACGCGATTGTCCGGCGAATCCGGCGCGTCGGGACCGGCCAGCGCCGAGGGCATGGCGTCGCGCGATTCGCTATAGGTCCACTGGCCCGGCTTGCCCGCGGGCACCGGTTTGACCGCCAGCGCGCGCGCGGTGGTGTCGACCGCACCCTGCACCTTGTCCAACGACACCACGATCGGCGCGATGGGCTGCGCGGTGGTCTGGGCCCAGCCGGTCACCCAGGCCAGCGACGTCGCCCTGGGCACCTCGCGCCTGGCCCCGGCATGCGTCGGCGCGTTGGCAAAGGTAGCTACCTGCTTGCAATCCTTGTAGCCGGCCGCCGTGCTGGTGAACACCGTTTCGCCTTGGGACCCGGCGCAGCGGTAGAGCGAGGCCGCCTGTGCCGGCCTCGCCCACATCGCCGCCGCCAACAGGACACCGCCCACCAGCATGACCTGCAGGAAGGTCGCGAGAAACACGGGGAGGCTGGCTGCCTGGGGGCCGGCGCCTCCCCTTTGGCGTACGGCGATGGGCATGGGCGGCAGTGTGCCCCCATGCCGAGTCCGCGCCAAGCCCGGATTACCGATTTCGTGCAGCAGGACATATCCGCAAGTGGTTGATCCGGCAGGGCCGCGTCAGTGGCGGGCAGCCGGTGGGGCTAGTAAACTGCGCTGTTCGGCGCACCCTGTGCCCGCGCCCTTCGCATCCACGGTACCCAACGCCATGAGCGGCAAGCTTTTCATCAAGACCCACGGCTGCCAGATGAACGAGTACGACTCGGCCAAAATGGCCGACGTGCTGAAGGCGTCGCACGGCCTGGAGCTGACCCAGGACGAGTCCGAAGCGGACGTGATCCTGGTCAATACCTGCTCCATCCGCGAGAAGGCACAGGAAAAGGTCTTCAGCCAGCTCGGTCGCTGGAAGGAATACAAGCAGGGCGGCAAGCCGGTGCTGATCGGCGTGGGCGGCTGCGTGGCCTCGCAGGAGGGCGAGGCGATCATCAAGCGCGCCCCGTTCGTGGACCTGGTGTTCGGCCCGCAGACCCTGCACCGCCTGCCCGAGCTGATCGAAGCCAAGCGCGCCACCGGCAAGCCGCAGGTGGACATCAGTTTCCCGGAGATCGAGAAATTCGACCGCCTGCCCGAACCGCGCGCCGAAGGCCCCACCGCCTTCGTCTCCATCATGGAAGGCTGCTCCAAGTACTGCTCCTACTGCGTGGTGCCCTACACCCGCGGCGAAGAGATCAGCCGTCCGTTCGACGACGTGATCGTGGAAGTGGCGCAGCTGGCCGACCAGGGCGTGCGCGAAGTGATCCTGCTCGGCCAGAACGTCAACGCCTACCGCGGCCCCACGCACGATGGCGGCACCGCGGACCTGGCCGTGCTGATCCATGCCATTGCGCAGCTCGAAGGCATCGGCCGCATCCGCTTCACGACCTCCCATCCGCTGGAGTTCTCCGACTCGCTGATCGAGGCGTATGCCAACGTGCCCAAGCTCGCCAACTTCCTGCACCTGCCGGTGCAGGCGGGCTCCGATCGCATCCTGGCCGCGATGAAGCGCGGCTATACGGCGCTGGAATTCAAGCAGAAGATCCGCAAGCTGCGCGCGGTGCGCCCGGACATCTGCATCTCGTCCGATTTCATCGTCGGCTTTCCCGGCGAAACGGACGAGGATTTCGCCAAGACCATGAAGCTGATCGACGACGTCGGCTTCGATCAAAGCTTCTCCTTCATCTTCTCCTCGCGCCCCGGCACGCCCGCGGCCAACCTCGCCGATGACACCCCGGCGGCGGCCAAGCACGAGCGCCTGGCGCGCTTGCAGGCGGTGCTCAACGCCAATGCCAGGCAGATCAACGAGGCCATGGTCGGCACGGTGCAGCGCGTGCTGGTGGAAAAGCCCAGCAAGAAAAACGCGAACGAGCTTACCGGCCGCACCGAGAACATGCGCTACGTCAACTTCCCCGGCTCCGCGCGCCTGATCGGCCAATTCGTGGACGTGCTGATCACCGAGGCGATGAGCAACTCGCTGCGTGGCCGCGTCCACGCCCTTCACGACAGCGTCGCCCTGGCTTCGTGACGTGCGAACTGATCCTGCGTGAAATCGGCGCGGGCGAGTTCGCGCGGGCCTGGCCGGTGTTCAGCGCGGTGATCGCCGCTGGCGATACGTATAGCTATCCGCCGGACCTAAGCATCGAACAGGCGCGCGAGTGGTGGACCGCCCCACCCGCCCGCTGCTTCATCGCCGAACGCGATGGCGAGGTGCTCGGGTGTTACATGCTCAAACCCAATCAACCGGGCTTGGGCGATCATGTCGCCAATGCCGGCTACATGGTGTCGCCCGCGGCACGCGGCCAGGGCATTGCCGGCAGGATGTGCGAGCACTCGTTGGAACAAGCGCGCAAGGCCGGCTTTACCGCCATGCAGTTCAACTTTGTCGTATCGACCAACACCGCCGCGGTGCGCCTGTGGGAGCGCCACGGCTTCACCATCGTCGGCACCGTGCCGGGCGCATTTCGCCACGCCATCCACGGCCCGACCGATATCCACGTGATGCACCGAAGCTTATGACCAACGGCTTGAATCAACGCGATTTCGCTCTCGATCCGGAAGACAACGCCCGGCTCGCCAACCTGTGCGGCCCGTTCGACGAACACCTGCGCCAGGTCGAATTGCGCCTGGGCGTGGAGATCGACCATCGCGGCAACCTGTTCCAGGTGATCGGCGAAGAAGGCGCCACCCGCGCGGGCGAGAAGGTGCTCAGGGCGCTGTACGCCGCCACCGAAAACGAATCGCTGACCGGCGCGAAGATCAACCTGCACCTGGCCGAATCGGGCATCGATGCGATCACCGACGATGCCGCCCAAAGCGCGCAGGAAGTCACGATCAAGGTCAAGCGCGGCGTGATCAAGGGCCGCGGGCCGAACCAGGCGCGCTATCTGCACGCCATCACCACGCATGACATTAATTTCGGGGTCGGTCCGGCCGGCACGGGCAAAACCTATCTCGCCGTAGCCAGCGCGGTGGAGGCACTGGAAGCCAACCGCGTGCAACGCCTGCTGCTGGTGCGCCCTGCGGTCGAGGCCGGCGAGAAACTCGGCTTTCTGCCCGGCGACCTGTCGCAGAAAGTCGATCCGTACCTGCGACCGCTTTACGACGCGCTGTATGAAATGCTCGGCTTCGAAAAAGTCGCCAAGCTGATCGAGCGGAACGTGATCGAGATCGCACCGCTGGCGTATATGCGCGGCCGCACGCTCAACGACTCCTACGTGATCCTCGACGAAGCGCAGAACACCACCGTCGAACAGATGAAAATGTTCCTTACCCGCATCGGCTTCGGCTCGGTGGCGGTGATCACCGGCGACGTCAGCCAGATCGACCTGCCCCGCCACGTGCGCTCGGGCCTGCGCCATGCGGTGGAAGTATTGCGCGGCGTGGACGGCATCAGCTTCACTTTCTTTACCTCGCGCGACGTGGTGAGACATCCGCTGGTCGCCAAGATCGTGCGTGCTTATGAAGCCTTCGAGGAGTCCGACCATGGCGAGCAAGCGGCGGGAAAGCAAGGCAATGGCGGAAGGTAAGCCCGCGCCAGGCGCGCACATCGTCCACGTCAATTACGGCCTCGCACGTACGGGCCTTCCGTCCGCGCGCAGCTTCCAGCGCTGGGTGGAGGCTGCCATGCGCGGCGCCAGGCGCCGCAGGGCGGCGGAACTTTCCATCCGCATCGTCGGCACAAGGGAAGGCCGCAAGCTCAATCGCGACTATCGCGGCAAGGACTATGCGACCAACGTACTGTCGTTTCCGGTGGAACTGCCGCCCGGCGTGAAGCTGCCGCTGATCGGCGACCTGGTGATCTGCGCGTCGGTGGTGGCACGGGAATCCAAAGAACAGGGCAAGCTCGCCAAGGATCATTGGGCACACATGACCGTGCATGGAGTCCTGCACCTGCTCGGCTACGATCACCTTGACGACACCCAAGCCCAGGCGATGGAAGCGTTGGAGACGCGCATCCTCGCCGGGCTCGGCATGGCCGATCCCTACGCGATCGAACGCGACGTCCAGGCGCCATGACATTCGTGAGCGGGGGCGGGCAATTACGGCACTGCTGAGAGCCCCTGCATTCGCTCTACCGGCGCCCGGCGACTGGCACAGGCGGCCCTCTTGGGAGGCTCCGCCAGCGGGCTGGAACCGGGCGTCGGCGCCCCTACCACCCAGGGCGGCCATGGCATCCAACCCGCGCCGGCCCGTGGCATCTCCTGATCGAGGCGGACAGCCCTACCGGGCGCGGTTGGCGGTGTCCCGCCACCCCCGCCAAGCCCTTGTTCTGAATCGTCATAGTTTTTCCGCTAGACTCATCCTTCCGCCCGGCTCCGGGCAGAATCTACAAGAGTAATGAACGAGGACCCTGGCAGTACCAGCGGCCCGGTCCACCGAAAATGGTGGGATCGACTGGGCCATCTGTTTTCCGGCGAACCCCGCAACCGCGAAGAACTGATCGACGAGTTGCGCACCGCCCAGGCCAATGGCCTGCTCAGCGCCGACACCCTTCCCATGTTGGAAGGCGCGCTGCGAGTGACCGAACTCAATGTCGACGACGTGATGGTGCCGCGCGTGCAGATCGTGATGATCGACGTCGATGCGCCGCTCAACGACATCCTTGCCCAGGTGGTCGAGTCGGGGCATTCGCGCTTTCCCGTACACGGCGAGGACAAGGACGAGATCCTGGGCATCCTGCTGGCGAAAGACCTGCTCAAATACTTCGCCAACGGCTCGGATTTCGACATCCGCTCGATGCTGCGCCCAGCGGTATTGATTCCCGAATCGATGCGCCTGAACGTGCTGCTGGCGGAATTTCGCCGCAGCCGCAACCACATGGCACTGGTGGTGGACGAATACGGCGGCGTCGCCGGCCTGATCACCATCGAGGACGTGCTGGAAGAAATCGTCGGCGAAATCGATGACGAGCACGACGACGAGGAAGCGCCCGACCTGATGCAATCGCAGGCCGATGGCGAGTGGATCGTCAACGCGCTCACCCCGATCGCCGATTTCAACGAGGAAATGGGCGCGGCCTTCTCCGACGAGGAATTTGACACCATCGGCGGCATGGCCACCTCCGAGTTCGGGCATCTGCCTGAGGTGGGCGAGGAGATCGCCATCGGCGGCTTCACCTTCCATGTCACCCAAGCCGACGACCGCCGCGTGCAAGAGTTCCGCGTGGTGCGCCACTGACGCTTTTCTCATCCCCCATCGTGGCACGCGGGAAAAGCGCAGCAATGGCTAGGCGTTGCGTGGCGGGCAAAGGGCCCGGGCGAGGCGTAAACCACGTCGATACGCAAGTTGGGCAGAAGGTGCCCAGGCCCCGCCATCGCAGCCACGCACATCGGCTACCCTAACGCGTCCCTCGCTACCGTTTATTCCAATGACCCTGGCCGGCCGCCTCGCCCTCATCGCCCTGCTACTCCTGGGCTGTGCCCTGTCGCCGGCTCGCGCCGACGTCGCCGATACCGCCGGCCAGAACCTGGAGGTGTCGCTGATCACCTACGGCCCCGGCGACATCTACTGGGAACGCTTCGGCCACGACGCGATCGAACTGCGCGACACCGTCAGCGGCGAAGAAGTTGACTTCAACTACGGCATGTTCAACTTCGACGAGAAGAACTTCTTTCTCAACTTCGCGCGCGGCCGCATGCACTACCTGATGGACGCCGAACCGACCACCGACGAAGAAAACTACTACGTACAGGCCGGCCGCTCCGTAACGCGCCAGCGCCTTGCACTTACGCCGCAACAAGCCGCCGCACTGCGCGACTTCCTGTTCTGGAACCTGCGCCCGGAAAACGTCGGCTACAACTACGACTATTACATCGACAACTGCACCACCCGCGTACGCGACGCGCTGGACCGTGCGCTTGGCGGCGCCATCAAGGCACACCTCACCACGATGCCCGGCGGCATGACCTACCGCCAACAGACCGTGCGCCTGATGAGCGCGCAACCGTGGCTGATGCTGATCCTGGACCTTGGCCTGGGGCCATACGCCGATCATCCGCTCAACGCCTGGCAAGAAAGCTTCCTGCCGGAAGAACTGCAGGAAAACATTCGCAACATCAGCGTGCCCAATGACCATGGCGGCGCGATGCCTTTCGTGCAAAGCGAAGACCTGCTGTCACCCAACCGCCTGGATGTGCCGCCCGCGACAGCACCCGATTTGCGCGCGCCGCTTGGCATCGCCGGCCTTGCGCTCGCCGCCATCCTGGTACTTGCCTGGCACAAGGCACGTATCGCGTATGCGCTGCTTGGCACCATCTTCCTGGTGTTAGCGGGGGTTTGCGGCTTACTGATGCTCGCCCTGTGGACGCTGACCGAACACCATTCCGCCTGGGCAAACGCCAATCTGCTGCTCTTCAATCCATTGGCTTTCGTGCTCATACGCACTCTATGGCGGTCGCGGCGTCACCTGCGCCCATCGCGACTAGCCGATACCGCCTTGATGTTGCAGCTCGCGGCATTGCTGATCGCCCTGCTGCTGCACCTGCTGCCCGGCGTGGTCCAGCAGAACCAGCCGTGGATATTATTTGCCCTGCCATGCTGGCTGGCCCTTGCATGGACACTGCGGCAGCACGAGCCTGCGCAAGGGCGCGCAAGCGCGGACTGACCGCCGCAAGATCGTCCCCACCATCAAAGTTCAACATCATTATTGCGCATGGACAAGACCGACAGTTCGCCGCCACACGATCGCACCATCGACAGTCCTATGGTCGTCAACTGCGTGGCTTATCGGAATGATGGCACGCGGCTGGACGACATCGGCCTGGCCCAGATCAGCAACGTACTGGAACAACCCGACACGTTCGTCTGGGTAGGCCTGCACGAACCCGACGAACCACTGCTGGCCAAGCTCCAGGAAGAATTCTGCCTGCACGATCTTGCCGTGGAGGATGCGCAGCATGCGCACCAGCGCACCAAAGTGGAAACCTACGGCGACTCGCTTTTCATCGTCGTGCAGACCGCGCAACTGGAAGGCGGCCACATTGCCTTCGGCGAAACGCACATCTTCCTGGGCAAGCGCTACCTGATCACCGTGCGCCATGGCGCATCCCTGTCTTACGCCAAGGCGCGGCGCACCTGCGAAATGTCGCCGGAACTGCTGGCGCAAGGCCCCGCTTATGGCCTGTATGGCGTACTCGACTTCATCGTCGACAACCTGATGCCGATCGTGCGCGACTTCCGTCAGGAGCTGCAGGAACTGGAGCAGGATATCTTCTCCGACACGTTCAAGCGCGATACCGTACGGCGCCTCTACGACATGCAGCGCGACCTGATGACACTGCGCCTTGCCGTGGCCCCCATGCAGGATGTCATCAACCAGCTCGCGCGCCTGCATCCGGACTTCGTGCCCAAGGAACTGCGCGCGTATTTCCGTGACGTCTACGACCACGTCTTCCGCGTCAACGAATCCATCGGCGCCATGCGCGAAATGCTAGCAGCAGCGATCAACGTCAACCTGTCGCTGGTGACGTTCGGACAAAACGAAGTGATGAAAAAACTCGCCGGCTGGGCCGCGATGCTGGCAGCACCCACATTGATCACCAGCTGGTACGGCATGAACTTCACGCACATGCCCGAGCTTGCGCAACCCTGGGCGTATCCGATCATCATCGGCGTGGTCGTGTGCCTGGTAGGCACCATTTATGCCGTGCTCAAGCGGTCAAAGTGGCTTTGACGCATAGCTGGAACAAGCTGTATGCAAAGTCCGCGGACGTCGCCGGGCATCATCCTTAACGACATCGCGGCTCAGAGTCACAGATTCCAAGGTGCTGCCGGGCTGAGCCGACCATCAGGCACCCATTTGTGCGAGGATGCACTCTTGCGCACAAGCACGGGGGACGACCATGGGCAATAGATTCGCTTGCGCCGTTGCAGGCATTGTGATCATTGCGACTGCCCTGGTCTATTGGCCTGTTCTTCATGCTCAGTTCGTATGGGACGATGTGCTCGATTTCGTCCAGAAGGACTGGCTGAGTCATGGCGACGAATGGAAGCACTACATCTTCAAGGACTTCAACGACTGGAAAAATTACTTCAGGCCGTTGGTCGTCGCACTATTCACGTTGCAGATTCGCTTTTTCGGCAGCGCGCCCGGCCCTATGCATGCGGTCTCTCTCGTACTGCATCTGATAAACACGCTGCTGGTCGGCTTGGTGTCGTGGCGCGTCAGCGCAATGGCGCCGGGCGATACGGAAAAGAATAATTGGCTAGCGGGTCTGTCGATGGCTATTTACGGCCTCCATCCGGTGCTGGCGGAAGCTGTGACATGGATAGGCTGCCAGTTCGACTTGGTCGCAACCATGTTCATGCTGCTTGGGCTGCTCGCGAACACGCGTATCCAAAATACCCTCATCCGAGCAACAACTATTGCGTTGTTTTTCTTCCTGGCAGCATGCTCCAAGGAATCAGCGGCGGCTTTTCCACTGATACTGGCGGTTTTCGATTGGGCAATCACCCCCAGAGCACGCGAGGGTGCATGGCGCTCAGCCCTGGTTGCCCTTATAAAGCGAAATGGATTGACGTACGCCGCCATATTCTTGGCTGGCATCGCCTACCTCGCTTTCCGCCACTGGGCGCTCGGCCAGATTGTCCACCCAACCGCCGGCTATACGTCCGCACTTGCGCGATTGCAGGAAACCTGTTTCATCTACCTTCAATACTGGAAGATGCTGTTCTGGCCTATGAGTGGGTTGAACCCTCTCCATGAGTTCGAAACTCATCGCTTCGACCTGGCTTCCACGTCGTCATTACTTGCCGACGTAACGGCCCTGAGCATCGCGGGCGCGAGTCTTTACTTTGCCCTTAAACGCTCGTCTCCCATCGCCTGTATCGTGGCAGCGGCCACCGCAGCACTGCTGCCGGTGCTGCGCATCGTGTCGATCGACTTTACCCCCAGCCTCTATCACGAGCGCTACGCCATGACAGCCCTTGCAGTCGTGTGCACCATGCTCCCGCTTATCCGCATTTCCATACCGATCGGTGCAGGCCACATGAAGGCCCTCCGTTCGCTCGGCGCTGTAATCGCAGGACTTTGGTTTATATTCGCGGTCATCAATATACGCGCGATCGTGCCACGCTGGTCCAACGACGTAAGCCTCTGGCAATGGGCACTCGCCGGCAATCCGAACTCGGTTCACGCGAAAGACGACTTGCTTAGCGCCTACATCGGTGCCAAAGAGTATGACAACGCCGACAAGCTCGTTAACCAGCTTCGTGCCGACCATGTGCACTGCGCCAATTGCATGTTGAACGCCGCCATTCTCGCTCTTGCGGAAAACGATCCCGCGCGCGCGCAGGTCCTGCTGGAAGATGTCAGAACCTCCCAGGACTTGGTCAACGACAAGCGAATGTTTTACGTGTACCTGGTCACTACGGGACGGATGCTGTTGCTGCAAGGCCATCTGGACGATGCGGAGAGCATTTTTCGCAGTGCGATCCATGTAGATCCGTCCGACGCGCAGTCGCAAATATCGCTCGCCACGACGCTGGCGATGCAGGGCAAAGCAGACGAAGCACGCAAGGTAGGCGCGGCCGCCATCGCCCTGCTTTCGCCCGACAAACGCGACTCCACGCGCCACGCTCTTGATCAGGCGATAAACCTGGGTATCCAGTCACACTCGTCGATAAACCATGGCACGGACGCGCGATGAGCAAACCCTCCGGGAATCACTCAACTCTCAACATGCGTAGCATGCTGCCATGTCTCTCTGCGAGCCTCGTGCTTGCCGTAACCGCTGTGGTGTACTGGCCGGCCGTCCACGGGCAATTCGTCTGGACCGACATTCCGGATTTTGTCGAGATGGGGTGGCTACGCGCAGGCGACGCATGGAAGCACTTCATTTTCAGGGATTTCAACTATTGGGTAGATTACTTTCGCCCTCTGGTTGTGGGGCTCTTCACACTGCAGCTGCGCCTGTTCAATGGTCATCCCGCCCCCATGCATGGGGTGTCCATCGCACTGCATCTGCTCAATACCTCGCTGGTGGGATTGCTTGCATGGCTATGCAGTTCCAACGCAACCCGGGGAATGAGATCTCGAATCGCATGGCTGACTGGATCCATGTCGCTTTACGGACTTCATCCGGTGCTGGCCGAGTCGGTTTCCTGGATCGGATGCCAGTTCGATCTGGTCGTCACACTGTTCATGCTGCTGGGATTGCTGCTCAACGCATGTATTCGGCGCGCCGGCCGGCGCGCCATCGCGGTAGCCGCCTGCTTCCTTCTTGCAGCCTGCGCGAAAGAATCCGCCGCCGCGTTTCCGCTCACCCTTGCGGTGTTTGAATGGGGTCGGCAGACCTGCGCTCCGAGCGATACGTTCAGCGCACGGTTTCAAGCCTTTGTTGCGCGGCACTGGCAAACCTACCTGGCGCTATTGGCTGCGGTTGTCGCCTATCTCGCGTTCCGCCGCTGGGGATTGGGGCAAATTATTCATGGCGCATCGGCGGGAACATCGTCGGCGTTCTCGTCCTTGCAGGAAACCTGCTTCACCTACCTGCACTACTGGAGCATGTTGCTTGTGCCCATGCACGGCATGGCGCCCAATCACGATTTCAGCGCCACGCAATTCACCGCGGTCACGCCCATGTCTCTGCTCATCGATGCGGCGGCGATCGGCCTAGTGGTATCCAGCACCTACCTGGCGATTCGCCGCGTCTCACCGGTTGCGTGCATCGTCACAGCCATGACGGTAACGCTGTTGCCAGTCTTGCGCATACTTCCAGCGGCCTTCGCGCCCAGTCTTTACCACGAGCACTATGTCATGACCTCGCTCGCGGTCGTCTGCGCCATGCTGCCGCTTGTGCGTCTGCCCACGCTGCCAAAGCTAGCCGAGGTGAAGCTGCTTCGTCCCTTGGTCGGCGTCGCCTTGTGCTTCTGGTTTATCGTCTCGATCATCGATATACGGATGATCATTCCGTTATGGGCCAACAATATTTCTCTCTGGCAATGGGCTTTGGCCACCGCGCCCGATTCGGTAACCGCCAAGGATGAACTGCTGGCTTCCTATATTTACGCCCGCGACTACCGGCATGCGCAGCGGTTGGCCGACCTGATTCTGGCCGAACACCTGCCTTGCACCAATTGCATGCTCAACGCAGCCACGCTTGCCCTGGCAGAAAACCAGCCATTGCGGTCGCAAACGGCACTGGATGCGCTAAGAAATTTCAAAAATCTCAGGACCGACCCCCAGTTGTTTGGCCAGTACCTGATCTTGCGCGGCAGGACGTCGGGGATGGAGGGCAGGCTGGCGGATTCCGAGGCCGATTTGCGTCAAGCCGTGACCTTGCTGCCGTTCGATGCCAAACCTTCCATGTACCTGACCATGATCCTTGCGCTTGAGGGCAAGGAGGAAGAGGCCCGCGCAGCCGCCGCCACGAGCGTTGCGCTGTCCCCGCCTGAACAACGCGACGTCATCAGGCTGTCGCTGGAAAAGGCCATTTCGCGGAACCTCAAGCTGGCACCGACGCCTGGGCAAAAATCATCAAAGTAGCGCCCCACCCGCAAAAGCTTACTTGGGTCATGGACTCATGAGGGGCAATACTCGCTTCACATGATGCGTCGCTTTCTTGCCCCATTCCGTGCAAATGGATGTGCGGTGAATTTCTGCGCATCGCCTAACTATTTTGTACCCTGGCTTGCGCCTTCGGCGGTCCACTTCTTCAACCATGCGTTCACCGTGTCGTGCCAAAGCACGCTGTTCTGCGGCTTGAGCACCCAATGATTTTCATCGGGGAAGGTGAGGAATTGGCTGGGAATGCCCCGCCGCTGCAGTGCCGTGAACGCACCCAGTCCCTGGGTGATCGGAATACGATAATCATCGCCCGAGTGGATCACCAGCATCGGCACACGCCAATCTTTCACGTGGTTCAGTGGGTTGAATTTCTCGTAGTTTTCCGGCACGTCGTATTGCGTGCCGCCATTTTCGTGCTCTTCAAACCACAACTCGTCGGTGGCGTAATACATCATGCGTGCATCGAACACCCCATCGTGATCGACCAGGCACTTCCAAGGCTTGTTCCAGACTCCGGCAATCCAATACGTCATGTAGCCGCCGTAACTGGCGCCAAGCGCGCAGGCTCGATTCGCATCGAGGAAGGCGTATTTATCCAGCGCCGCCTGCCAGCCTAGCTTCAGGTCCTGCAGGGGCTTGCCGCCCCAATCTCCTGAAATGGAATCGGTGAAGGCCTGCCCATAACCAGTCGAGCCATGGAAGTTGACGGTGACGACCGCGAAGCCCTGTCCCGAGTAGGTCTGCGGATTCCAGCGGTAACTCCAGTCGTTGGTCATCGCCCCTTGCGGGCCACCGTGGATGATAAAGGCGACGGGGTATTTGTGGCCGGATTTGTAATCCGCCGGCTTCACGACATAACCCTGCACCGTCTCGTTGTTCCAACCCTTGAAGGTGAAGAACTGCACATCGCCCATCCTGGACTTCTTCAGGCGTGCTGCATTGAAATGCGTCACTTGCTTTAAGTCGCTGCCATCCAAATCCGCGGTGTAAAGATCGGCGGGATGCTTGAGATCGTCGCGCGCCAGCAAGATACGCTTGCCCGCGATGGAATACCCCTCCACAGAACCCTCGCTGACCAGCTTTTTAACCTTGCCACTGACAACGTCGATGGCAAACAAAGGATGTTGCCCCTCATCGTCGGCGGTAGCGAACAAGGTCTTTCCATCCGCGCCGACCTGCATGCTGCCGGGAGAACGATCCCAGGAAGGATCCACCTCACGCCTCACGCCGGTTGCCAGATTAAGCGCCATGATGGCGAAACGGTCAGCCTCGAAGCCCGGGGTCTTCATCGCCAGGTAGTAAAGCGTCTTGCCGTCCGGAGATGGCACTGGATAAGCGTCCCACGCCTTGTTGTCGGCGGTGAGGTCGGTAGGTGCCGCGGAACCGTCGGCGGGCACTTTGTAAACATCGAAGTTAGTCGACCATGGTTCGCTGTTGCCGGCGATGCGTACGCCGAAGTACACCGTCCGGCCATCCGGCGAAAAGGCCCATTCGCTATCGTCGCCGAACGGCTTGCTCGGCACATCGCCATCGATGCCGCGTGACAGCAGCGTTGGTTCTTCCGGCAACTGCCCGTCCTCTCCAAAACGCGCGATGTAGAGTTGGTCGCGGCGGCCATCGGCCCAGGTGTCCCAATGCCGCACAAAGAGCTTGTCATACAGCGTGCCTGAGGCCTTGTTCGCAGCGCGGCCATCGAGGCGCTCCTTGGTGCACGCCAGGCCGCGGCAATCGGTAAACACGGCATAAGCCAGCAGCACGCTTTTGCCGTCCGGCGACAGCTTGTAGTCGTCAATATCCAACGGTCCGTGACTTACCTGCACGGGGGGCTTTGTCGCAGCCAGGTTAAGGGCGCCTTTGATCGACTCAAAATCCAGCCGCCATAGCTGCGTGACGCCCGAAGCGGACGCCGTGTAATAAAGGCTATGCCCATCGGACGACCAGCGCGGCGACGAGGCGCCCTTGTCCACCACCTTTACCGGCTGGCCGCCATGCGCCAGATCCAGAACTTCGATCGCGTTGATGCCTTTGTTGGCGGCATAGTCGGTGCTGCGTACGCCAAACGCGGCATAGCGCCCATCGGGCGACAGCTGCGGGTCGCTGACCCGATCCATCATCACCAGGTCGCGCACATTGAAGGGATGCGGCTCGCTGCTTTCAATCGGAGTGCCGCCGGCTGGCAAATCCGACGCCGCGGCTGGCACTGCCAGCGCCAGCAGCAACGCGGCAATCAGAAGCTTCATGGTCGACCCCTTGCGATTGGCAAAGGGTCACAGTACGAGCGTATCCCGGGCGGATCAAGCTTGACGGCAAACCGTGAAGCGTGTCACGCCCGCCTTTGGGAACTGGTACGGAACATGCCTGCCTTTAGTTTAACTTCAGGGGGAATCCAACCATGTCACGCCAGGGCAGTTCCGCCGGCTTTACCTTGATCGAGCTGATGATCGTGGTGGCAATCATCGCGATCCTCGCCGCCATTGCCATCCCGGCTTACCAGAATTACCTCATTCGGGCACAAGTGACCGAAGGCATCACCTTCGCCGACGCCGCTAAAACAGCCGAGTGGGATTTCCTTTCCAACACCGGGCGTTTTCCTGCGAATAACGCTTCGGCAGGATTGGCCTCCGCAACGTCCATCGCCGGCAAATATGTATCAAGCCTCACCTTGGCCCCCGCCGGCCAAATCACCGTGACGTTCAACGGACCGCAAGCAAATGTCGCGATCAACAATCAGACATTGGTCTTTTCAGCCATCACATCCGCCAATACCATCAATTGGACCTGCACCAACAGCACCCTAAGCAACGTGTACCTGCCGTCAACCTGCAGGCGCTAAACCTTGCGCACAAACTGAACCAGACAGATAAAAACTGACAAAAAGTGTCAACCCGTGACAATTTCTGACCAAGGCTCATTCGGGCCAGTCTCTTTGGCCGGATTTCCTTGCAAAACCTTGACGTACGTTGCTTGTCGGGTTGCGTGACCCAAGCCACAATGGCAATCGCCCGGTACATCAACCGATGCATCGAGGGCGAACATGGCACACAAGGTGCATCGATACCGCGAGCTTCCTGGTCGTTCCTGGCTAAGGATGAGGGTCCGATCCCACCTAGGGGGATATGGGACTGGGGCTCAGGGGGCATCACTACGGTTAGCTAACCAAGAGGAACCATCATGAAGAACGTCCAGAAAGGCTTTACCCTGATTGAACTGATGATCGTGGTCGCGATCATCGCCATTCTCGCTGCTATTGCGATTCCGGCCTACCAGAACTATCTGATCCGCGCCCAGGTCTCTGAAGGCATGGTGCTGGGTAGCTCCCAGGAGACGGCGCTGGCCGAGTTCTATCAGAACACGGGCCGTTTCCCCGGCACTGCGGCGTCCGCCGGCCTACCCGCTAACGCTGGCAGCACCACGGGCAAGTACGTGACGGGTGTAACCCCGACGAGCGCCGGCATCATCGAAGCGACTTTCGGTGGCGCTCAGGTCAATACCGCGATCTCTGGCGACGTGCTGGCCCTGTCGCCGGTCACCAATGGCGGCACTGTTGCATGGTCCTGTGATGTGGCCGCCACCACGGTTCCCAGTAAATACCTGCCGACCAGCTGCCGTACCGGCGGTTAATATTCCACCATCTAGGGTAGTCGAAGGGCCGCCTCGCGCGGCCCTTCTTTTTTCGGAAGGCCGTGATGCAAAACCGCTACACCCTGAGGCCACTGTACTTGCTGCCAGCACTGCTTGCGCTGGCTTTTGCCATTTATTGGCCGGGACTCCGGGGCGGGTTTCTGTTCGACGATTTCGCCAACTTGCCCAGCCTAGGGGACACCGGACCGATCGATAACTGGCCCGCGTTCTGGCGCTATATCACCTCCGGAACGGCCGACCCGACCGGGCGTCCATTGACGCTGCTTACCTTTCTGCTTGATGCGCACAGCTGGCCCGCCAACCCGTTTCCATTCAAGCGGACCAATGTGATGCTGGGCGTGCTCAACGGCGCGCTGCTGTTCTGGTTGCTACAGAAACTTGGCCGCCTGCTTTTTCCGGACGTCGATCGGCGCCGCACGGACATGGCCGCGCTGTTTGGCGCTGGCTTTTGGCTGATGCATCCGTTGTTCGTCTCCACCACTCTGTACATCGTGCAGCGCGAAGCCATGCTGCCCGCAACCTTTACGCTGCTCGGCCTGTTGTCATGGCTCCATGGCCGAGCCGAATTGCAATGCGGGCGGACCGTTGCCGGTATCGTCTGGATCGGAACTGGATTGGGCATCTGCACAGCACTCGCCATGCTGAGCAAAGCCAATGGCATCCTGCTTCCGGCATTGGCGCTGGTGATCGAATACGTCTTGCTGCGCACCGCATTGAACGAGCATACGCGCAAGCAAAGCAGCTTCTATAACAAAACCATGTTTCTGCTGGCATGGGTGCCCACACTGGCAGTGGCTTGCTATTTGTTTCACGAAGGATGGAACGGTCTCGTCCACGGCATCTCATCGGCGCGCCCATGGACGCTGGGCCAGCGCATGCTTACCGAGCCGCGCGTCCTGCTGGATTACCTGGATTTGCTTTGGTTTCCCCAACCGTTCACGCCAGGACTCTTCAACGACCATATCCAAGTGTCCACCTCCCTGTGGTCGCCACCGACGACAGTACCGGCGCTGCTGGGGGTGGTTGGATTGATCTTCGTCGCCTGGAAATGCCGCTACCGGCGGCCCGCATTGGCGGCGGCGCTGTTGTTCTATTTCGTCGGGCAGTCGATCGAGTCCAGCACCGTTCCGCTGGAGCTGTATTTCGAACATCGCAATTACTTACCCGCCATGCTGATGTTCTGGCCATTGGCGTTGTGGCTGTGCAACGTAGGCCCAGTCGCCCTGAGCGCTGATAGAAGCGTACAAGTCCGCCCCTGGAGCCCAGACAATGCACCATCCGCTCCATTGCACGCGTCGACTTCAACGCCCGAAAACCGTTCGCGAAAGGAGTGGCACAAGGCCAAGTTGATGCTCGCCATCGTCGTGCTGCTGGGCTTGGGCCTGATGACCCACATGAACGCCCAGCTGTGGGGCGACACCCACGACCAGGCACTGCTGTGGGCTGCGCTCAACCCCGACTCCCCTCGCGCGCAAGCCAACGCTGCCGCCGCGGAGAGGATCGCCGGACACCCTGAGCTCGCCGTCGTACGTTTGCGGCGACTACTGACGAAGGAGCCGGATCAAGTACAGCTGGCCTTGAACCTTTTCAGCGCGGAGTGCCAGACGGGCCAAGTCGACTCGAGCACCATCATCGCCTCCCGTACCGCCTTACGCATCAGTCGCGATACGGGCAACGTATTGGTCCATTGGTTTGATGGGCTGATGGCACAAGTCGCACGACCGCCATGTCCGCAGGTTACCTTGCAAACGGTCGCCGAACTGCTTGATGCTGCGCAATCCAATGCCTATCTGGCAGCAGATACGGGGCGTTCACAGGATCTCCTTTACTTGCAGGGCCACCTGGCATTGTTGCGGGGAGACCCCAACGCCGCGCTCGCAGATTTCAACCAGGCACTGGATCTACAGCCGCGCGTCTCCACTGCGCTAGCGCAAGCAGCACTGCTGGGTTCCATGGGATTCCCGCGACAAGGACTCGCACATCTTGATCATTACGAAATGGTCAAACATCTGGCCAAACCCGCAGCTTTCGGCATGCCACGCCTGCATGCGTGGGTATTGGAAAAGCAGCTGTATTGGCCTAAAGAACTGGCGCATCTGAGCGCTACACTAAGCGGCGACGCCACCGCGCAGGCCCCCAGCAAAAAATGATATTCGCAAACCTAAGGAAGTCGCCCTTGTCGCGCACGTGGATCGGTTGGTGCGGGCTATGCATCGCACTCGCATTCACCTGCGCCGTATATTGGCCAGGCTTGTCGGGCACATGGCTTTTCGACGACTACCCCAATATTGTCGAAAACGAAGCTGTGCAGCCCAACCATGCGGACCTGCCGTCACTGGTCAATGCGGTGATTTCCTCACCCGCCAGCGAATTCAAGCGACCGCTCGCGTCGCTGAGTTTTGCCGTGAACTATCTTGCGACCGGCCTCGATCCGTATTGGATGAAGCTAACAAATGTTGTCATCCATTTACTGAACGGACTGCTGGTTTTTTTGCTGGCGCGCCGTCTGTTGTGGGCCGTGCACGAGCAGCAAAGAAACAGTACATCGACAAGCGGGGATTTTCGAAAACGCGAGGACGCGGCCTCGGATAAAGACGCAAGACAAACCGGCCTTACGGCCGCACTGATCGCCGCAGCGTGGATGTTATTGCCGATCAACCTCACTGCCGTGCTCTATGTCGTGCAGCGTATGGAGAGCATGGCGAATCTGTTCGTACTTCTAGGGTTGATCGGCTACGTTGCCGGCCGCTATCGCATGCTGGGGCTGCTTGCCTTGGGTTCGAGAAAGCCACCCGAATCACTTTCACGAGAAAATAGGGAGGGCTGGAAAGGATTCATGCTGTGCGCGATCAGCATCACGCTACCCACCGCGCTAGGCGCGACGGCCAAGGAAACGGCGGTGATGCTCCCTCTGTATGCGATCCTGATTGAATGGTCGCTGTTCCATTTCAGGATGCGAACCCACGGAACCGATCACCGATTAAGCGTCCTGTTTGCGGTGGTACTGGTGCTTCCGATGATCGCGGGCCTGGCATGGTTGCTTCCGCACGTGCTCCCCCCTGCCAACTGGGCCACCCGCGACTTCACCCTCGGCACACGACTGCTGAGCGAAACCCGTATCGTCATCGCCTACATCGTCTGGACGCTGCTGCCTGAGCCGCAGATGCTTTCCTTCTACCACGACGATTTCCACATCTCGACGGGACTGTTCACGCCCTGGACAACCTTCACCAGCATCGTTGGACTGGTTGTACTAATAGCGTTGATACTCTGGCTTCGCAGGCGCCGTCCGCTGGTCTCGCTAGGCATTGCCCTGTTTCTTGGCTGCCAGCTGCTTACAGCGACTATTTTGCCGCTCGAATTAATTTATGAGCACCGTAACTATTTCGCCAGCTTTGGCTTGATGCTAGCGATAGTGCCGTGGCTCACAGCCCTTTCTTCAGGGTCAGCGCCGTTTGCGTTGCCGCGTCGCGCCCTGCTGGCTAGCCTACTGTTGCTCTGGTCCGGCGAAACGTTATTCACCGCCATGGCATGGGGCAATCCACTGCGTCTGGCCCAGGCACTTGCTGCAAGAGCACATGAATCGCCTCGCGCCCAATACGAATTGGGGCGCACTTACATCATTTATTCGCAATACGATCCGCTATCTCCCTTCGTACAACTGGCTTACGCTCCGCTTGAGCGTGCCGCCGCACTTCCCGGCTCATCGATCCTGCCCGAACAAGCGCTTATCTTTCTGAATGCGCGCATGCATAGGCCACTGAAAGCCCAATGGTGGAACAGCATGATTGTCAAACTGAAGTCACACAAACCAGGCGTGCAGGACGAAAGTTCGCTGGGAGCTCTGACGCAATGCGCAACGCGCCATGAATGCGATCTGCCTAAGCAACCAATGACAATGGCCTATCTCGCAGCGCTTTCTCATCCCAATCCGAGCGCGCGCCTGCTCGCGATGTATAGCGACTATGCTTGGAACGTGCTTGGAGATCACACCCTCGGCCTACGTATGATCGAATCGGCCGTTGCAGCCTCACCCACCACCGCCGCCTATCGCATCACCGAGGCGCGCATGTATATCGCGCTGGGCCAAAGGGTACAGGTGGACCAGGCCATCGGCGCTCTCGAAAAACTAAATATCGGGGGTAGCTTGACCTCCGAGATCAGTGAGCTGAAACATGCTTCCGAATGAAATGGGAGCTCACGTCGCATTTCACGCACGGAGTACTAGCGCCCACTGTATGGCGTTGATTCCAGAATGAAAAACCCCATCGCCCGAAATACGTTCCACACCAGCGTCGTATTGGGCTTACGCCTCCTCGTACAGGCCGGGATACTGTTACTGGTTACCCGACTGCTTGGCCCTAATGACTACGGCCCTTTTGCCGGCATCACCGCGCTCGCGGTGATGCTTGGCACATTGTCGACACTTGGCACTCACATCGTACTGCTGGCGACCATCTCTCAAAATCCCGCCAAGCGTTCAGACATTCTGCCATTCGCCGTCACCACGACACTCCTGTGCGGCAGCATTTTATTTGCCGTATACACGCTTATAAGCCCTATTGTTCTGGGCAGATACAACCTCGACATCGGTGCTAGGTGCGCCATCGGCATAGCGGAGTTGCTAATCCTTCCGCTATTGACCATCCCCAGCGCAGAGCATCAAGGCCATGGCCGCATTCCGCTTTCGCAGGCACTTCTTAGCCTTCCTCTCGTGTTGCGCCTGGCGGTAGTACTCGGCGTGCTCCTCTTGCATGCACACTCGCCCGTAACAACTTACGCCTATGGCTACCTGGCCACCGCGATATTGGCACTGACCATCGCGACATTCAGCCTGCATGACGCGTGGCCGCCGATTTCAAGATGGCGCATGCCGACCACGTCTGAACTGAAGCATTCGGCTGGTTATGCGGTGCTCAACATAACGGCTGCCGGCCCCACCGAACTGGACAAGACGCTTGCACCACGCCTGTTGCTTCCCGTCACAGCAAGCGTCTATTCCGCCGCGGCCCGCGTGGTTGGCTCCCTCACTGTGCCGGTGATCGCGATGATGCTGTCGGTGATGCCAAGGTTGTTCCGGGACAGTCAGGTAAGTGGTCGGCAAACGCAGCGATTTCTGCTACAGGTGCTTGCGGCAGCACTCGGCTATGGCCTATTGCTTGGGGCCGCGCTCTGGCTGACGGCACCCGTCTTTACCTGGTTGTTTGGCTCCAACTTCGCGGGCATGCAGCGTGCCGTTCGCTGGCTATGCGTAGCGGCCCCAGGAATGAGCTTGCGTATCGCGTTGGGAACTACACTCATGTCCCTGCAGCACCCGTGGCTTCGGGCCACATTTGAGCTTGCAGGACTGGCGATACTGTTTATCGCAGCAACGATGTTGGCACCCCGATATGGTTTAGCGGGCATGGCACTCACCCTGGCATGCTCCGAGTGGGGCATGGCGATTTTCGGCAGCATCATTCTGGCAAAGGTTCGGCAGCATCCTATAGCTTCGCCATAAGCCGGTATGCGGAAAAGAGATCAAAACCCTGCTCCTAGGAATTGCAAAGCCGGCTATACATGTTGATGTAGCTTTGCAGCGCCGATTCCTGATTGAAGCGCTGGAGCGCCGCTTCCCGTCCGGCCCGACCCAATTGAAGGCCAAGCTCCCTGTTGCTTCCGATGCGCTCGCACAATCTCACCATATCCAAAGTATCTTCCTGTTCCGCGAGAAAACCAGTAACGCCGGGGATTACGATGTCGCGAATCCCGGTCACATCGAACGCCACCACGGGTTTCGCACACGCCATCGCTTCAAGCGCGGTATAGCCGAACCCCTCATAACGACTCAAACTGACCAGCATGTCCGCCGCATGGTACTCGGCTACCAGCTGTGCTAGCGACAAGCCGGTCTTGAAGGTCACGCCCAAGTGCATCTTGCGCTGCTCGGCCCGCAGCCCGCCTATAACGGTTATCGAAAACTGCTCGCCCAGTTGCGCGCGCAGTTGGGGAAGCAGATCCATGCCCTTGCGCTTTGAGCTGTTACCCACGATAAGGATGCGTGTCGTAGCGTCATGCGCGCGGTACGTTTCTCCTGGCTTGAACAGGTCTGTATCGACCCAGCCATGAATCAGCCGAAGCCCAGGCAAGGTAAATCGGTGGGAAAAATCTGCCGCCGCCGATGGCGTCATCGCCACCACTGCTGCGGCATGGGCGAATGACAGCCGCTCAAAATGACCGATCCAGTTATTGTGATAGATCGACTGAAGCCTTGTTTTCCAAGATGGGAAGCCATTGCGGTAAACGCAATGGAACGCCGTGATGACCAATGGCAAACCATGATGATGAAATACAAATCCGTTCCAGCTGTTCGCATGGACAAGATCCGTACCCGCAGGTGGATTAATGCGTCGCAACGCCCACGGATACAACTCAAAACGATGGTCAAACCATTGCAAACAGGCATCTATGCCATGTTCGCGCAAACCAGAAACAAGCCTCTCTACGTAAACGTCGCTACCGCTACCGGCACGCACCGTAGGAAACCATATGCGCATGTTCGAGCCCATGAGTTTAGTTTGCCGCCCTACGGAACGCTTCGGCCATGACCATCGCCGCTGTCGACCAGTCATGAGTGGGAGACCTCGGACTGGGCCGTGGCATTGTCAACACGGCGTCCAGTCCCTGACCTATCCCGAGCGGGGTAGGTTCAACGTAAACCGCACCGGGACCCCCGGCTTCTTTTAGCTCTGGCATATCCGTCGCAACGACTGGACAGCCATAGGCAAGCGCCTCGCTTACAGGTATGCCGTAGCCCTCATATACGGAGGGGAAGACGAAGGCATCGGCCAGCATGTATAGCGCTACAAGTGTGCGATCCTCGACATAACCCATCGGCTTTATCCACGCCGATTGCATCAGTTGAGCATCTTTGCGCGATTTGCCCCCCCACCCCGCAGCGCCGGCCACGACCAGCTGATGGCGAGCGAGATGCCCTTGCTCTTTTTGACTCGCCAGCGCATGGACGACTGCACCAAGGTTCTTGCGCGGCTCCTGCGTACCCACGGTCAAAATGTAGGGTTTGCTCACATCAAGCCTTTGGAGCGTCCGCTCCGCCTCCTCCTTCGTCGGCAAAGCACCGCGAAACGGGATGGCAGGCAATGCCACGCCATCGGCCGGGCGTCCAAATGTCGACTGAAGCCTCGAAGATGTCCCGTGTGAAATAGCGACTCGATAATTTGCCGAATGTACGGCCTGCGCAAACCAAGCCCGGTAGGCGAAGCGCGTCAGCGGCGCCATGGTCTCGGGCGCAAGAAGATGATTCAAGTCATAAATAGTAGCCACGCACGGCACGACTCCGATACCCAAGGGAAGCAAGGTGTTGGCGGCCCAAAAAACGTCGAGCTCATCCTTGCGCGCCAATGCCCCCATTCTGAAACGCGTCCAAAATACGGTTGGCAGCCTGCTCCAAACGGGGTGCGCATCGCACCGCAATACCCAACGCTCGGAAGGCAAACTCAATTTGAAGCCGGATCGCGTATAAAGGAAAAACTTCGCCGCGGGAAGCTCGGCATCGAGTGGCGCAAGCAAGTTGTAGATGTAACGACCTATGCCGCTCATCCCGCCACGCAAACGACTGGCGTCGATACCTATCCTCATAAGCTTCTGGGAGTGCCTCGTCAGATTCGATAATCCAGCGTGATATCCATTTCATGGGCCATCCGATTCGCCCTATCAAAGATATGCGCATATACGATGAAATGGCGCGACCCTCGGGTATTCAAGCTCCTGGTAATGCGGCTGCGGATACGTGCCGAAATAGTGCGTGATGCCAACCGCCACGGTGCCGATCTCAGACACCGCAGCGACCAGGTTCGGTCCGAGAACGGCAGCATGCGTGTCAGGCTCATTCAACCCTTGCCGCCGCTTTATTGCCAGCGAGCCCTTGGAATATACGCGCGTATCGCTCGCTGACCGATTTCCAGTCAAACCGCGCGCATAACGACGCCCTGACCCCAGCCGCCACAACTGGGGTCGAAGGATCGGTCAGCACGGCACTGACGGCTTTTTCTATGTCCGCAACCGAACCCGGCGCCACCAGGCGGGCATTCATCGGTCCAAAGACGCTGCGCACCGCCGGCAAGTCACCTAACACGACGGGACAGCCACAACCGGCAGCTTCGACCGAGACCAGCCCCAGACCCTCTTGGTCTCCCGAAATAGCCTTTACGAACGGTGCAACAAATACCGCGGCACGCCGATACAAGGCTGGCAACTCCGGCTGTGGCACAGCACCCAGGAAGCGGACTTTGGTGAGAAGATCCAGCCGCCGGACTTGTTCAACCAAGGCTTCTTGCTCCGGACCAAAACCCACAATCGTCAGATAGGCCGTAGGATGCGCCTGCAGAATGGCCGGCATGGCATCGATCAGATGGCGAAGCCCCTTTTTCTCCACAAGCCGTCCGACAAACAGAATTTCATCGCGCGAGCGCTGCACCACCGGGTCGGGCGTGAAGAGTTCCGATAGATCCACACCCATCGGCTGCACGCTGACTTTGTTCGCATCTGCGCCGATGACCTTTAACTCGCCGCGCATGGGTTCGCTGACGACCGTGACCGCCGCCGCCTTGCTGACCACAAATCGCTTGAAGGCATTAAGCGCCCTTCCCTGCAACGCAAACAAATCGGCGCCATGGGAAGTAACCAGAAACGGCGGGAACCCGCGCGACAAACCGCTTACGAAGGTCGCAACCAACCCCTGTGGGAGCAACCAGTGCGCATGCATCACGTCAATCCGACGCCTGCGAACCAGGCGCCAGGCGTGCCATGCCTGGGCCAGCACGAAAGTGGGAAGCAGCAGCGTCTTCCAGCGATGGCGGCGCAAGTTGGCGATGATGCCGCCATCGTTTACGAGCGTCTCCAAGCGGCGAGGCGCATAGCGATAGCGAATCACTTCCACGCCATCGAGCATTTCGCGCGCAGCGGCGCCGGGCGCACCAGGCACCAGGGCAATCACGTGGAAGCTCCCGGTCAGGCGTCTGGCAAGCTCGTGCACGAATCCCGGCTCCGGATCGCCGTGCCAACGCGGATAAGTCGAAGCGAGCACTAGGAGCGTCGGCCGGTTGGGGCGGGACGCTTCAGGCATCACGTCGGTAGGTCAGCGCAGTAATCTGCTCCGACACCAGCCCAATAAGAAACACGATGACCGCCGCACTCCACATGAGGGTGCTCATGTTGGTAAGCCTGCCCTCTCGTACGAACGTCCAGGCATAATTGGCACACCCCAACAAGAAGAAAATCACGCTCGCCGGCACGAATAGCTTAAGCGGCGAATAGAGCGTGGCGATCTTGAAGATGATCAACAGGAAGCGCAAACCATCACGCAGTGGCTTGATGTGGCTTTTGCCGATGCGCTGGGCCGCCTTGATATCCACGTACGCCACCGGATAGGCACTACGGAAAAATGCCATGGTGCTGGTGGTCGGGTACGAAAAGCCGTTCGGCAGCAGGTATAGAAACTCGCGAAATCGCTCCGCGCGCACGGCGCGGAAGCCCGAAGTGAGATCGGCCACCACGTGCCCGGTCATGCGCGAAGCCAGCCAGTTGTAGAGCGTATTGGCCAGTCCCCGCCCCACGCCGGCCTGGCTGCCCCAGTCGCGGGCGCCCACCGCCATGTCATAGCCCTGGCCCAGCTTTTCGACCAGCCGCTCGATGTCGGCAGGGTCGTGCTGGCCATCGCCATCCATGAAAATCAGGATGTCGCCCGTGGCCACCCGTGCCCCACGTTTGATGGCCGCGCCATTGCCCATCGAATACGGCGAGCTGAGGCACTGGACCCCATGCTTAAGACATAACGCGCGCGTGTCGTCGGTCGAACCATCATCCACGACGACGATTTCCGCTTCCGGCTGCGCCGATCTAAGGCGCGGCAATAGCGTGGCCAATGCAGGCGCTTCATTCTTGGCCGGTAAGATGATGCTGAGCTTATTCAAGCAGTTGGCTTCCCCAATTGACGCATGATCATAGCGCGTCATGGTCGCTTCACCTATGACGCCACGGTAACAACTAACACCTCGGCGGGGAATCGTGGACTGATTCTCGGCCTCCGCTTGCCTGCCCTTCCTTGACTCCGCCGCCACCCCCCGACTGGGGGCCCAGCAGGCGGATAGCCTACGATCCCAATGTGCGCTAAATTCGAAGCCAATCAGGGGCCTTAGGCAAATTTCGTATGTCATCGCAGCCGCAACCCACCACCCAAGGTTTGTCGGGCATGGCCCGTCGTCTGGTTTCCGAAGGGTTGCTACCCGAGGCCGACGCCCGCAAGGCGGTTGCCGACTCGGGCCAGCAGAAGAAGACGCTCACGGCCTGGCTGCTGGACCAGGGCCTGGTCGACAACGCGCGCCTGGCCCAGATCGCCTCGGCTGAATTCGGCATGCCGATGATGGACGTCAGCGCATTGGCACCGGCGAGCATGCCGCTCAGCCTCATCAGCCAGGAACTGATCAGCAAACACCAGGCCCTGCCCCTGCTCAAGCGCGGCAAACGGCTGTTTGTCGGCATCGCCGACCCCATGCAACTGCATGCCCTGGACGAAATCAAATTTCACTCCAATTGCATGGTGGAGCCCATTCTGGTGGAGCGGGCCCAGCTAGTCCGGGCCATCGACAGCGCCATCAGCACCATCAACCAGGTGGCTCCCGATCTGGGTGGTGGCGAACTGGAGGAACTGGCGCTTGAGACCGTCGACGAGGATGGAGAATCCGCCGGCACGGGCGTCGATGTGGGTGCCGACGATGCGCCGGTCGTTAAATTTGTTAATAAAGTGCTGGTCGACGCCATCCGCCGTGGCGCCTCGGACATCCATTTCGAACCCTTTGAAACGCAATATCGCGTTCGTCTGCGCATGGACGGCATGCTCAGGGCGGTGGCCAGCCCGCCCATGAAACTGGCCAATCGCATTTCTTCGCGCCTAAAGGTCATGGCCGGCCTGGACATTGCCGAGCGGCGCATACCGCAGGACGGCCGTATCAAGCTCAACCTGTCCAAAAGCCACGCGATGGACTTCCGCGTCAGTACGCTGCCGACCCTGTTCGGCGAGAAGATCGTGCTGCGTATCCTCGACAGCTCGTCGGCCAAGCTGGGCATCGACAAGCTCGGCTATGAGGAAGTCCAGAAGCAGCTTTACATCGACGCGATTCACAAGCCTTACGGCATGGTGCTGGTCACCGGCCCTACCGGCTCGGGCAAGACGGTGTCCCTGTATACCGCCCTCAATATTCTCAACACGGCCGAACGCAACATCTCCACGGTCGAGGATCCGGTGGAAATTCGCGTCGAGGGCATCAACCAGGTCCAGCAGAACGTCAAGCGCGGCATGACCTTCGCCGCGGCCTTGCGCTCCTTCCTGCGCCAGGACCCTGACGTGATCATGGTGGGCGAAATTCGCGACCTGGAAACGGCTGAAATTGCCATCAAAGCGGCGCAAACCGGCCACATGGTGCTTTCCACCCTGCACACGAACGACGCGCCGCAAACGGTTGCGCGTCTCATGAACATGGGTATTGCGCCTTACAACATCACCTCCTCGGTGACCCTCATCATTGCCCAGCGCCTGGCCCGCCGCCTGCACAGCTGCAAGAAGCCGATGACTTTGCCGGCGCAGACCCTGCTCAGCGCCGGATTCACCCAGCAGGACATCGACGAGGGCATGACCCTCTACGAAGCGGCCGGTTGCCCCGACTGCAACGAAGGTTACAAGGGCCGCGTAGGCATCTACCAGGTCATGCCCATGGTCGAGGACATCCAAAAAATCGTGCTTCAAGGCGGCAACGCGCTGCAGATTGCCGAAGTGGCGCGTTCCATCGGTATCAACGACTTGCGCGCGTCGGCGCTGCTGAAGGTGAAGTCCGGGGTGACTAGCCTGGCGGAAATCGACCGCGTCACCAAGGACTAACCCAGGCTCAGGCTGCCCTGGAACCATTCTCGTGCTGGACTTGCGTCGGAGACCACGAAAATGGCGACTGAAAGTAACGTAAGCTTGACGTTGTCCCGCCTTTAGCACCCGCGACGGCGCCGGACCGGATCATTTTGGGGGAACAGACGCATGGCCACGGTTACCGCTGCCACCAAGAACACCCGACAGCAGGGCGCTCAACGCGCGCAGGTCAGCCAGATGCCCACCTATGAGTGGGTGGCGCTGGATAAACGCGGCAAGCGCATGAAGGGTTCGATGCCTGCGAAGAATGCTTCGCTGGTGAAGGCCGAGTTGCGCCGCCAGGGCATGAACCCGCAGACGGTGCGCGAGCGCAACAAGCCGATGTTTGGCGGCTCGGGTTCCACGGTCAAGCCGCGGGACGTGGCTATCTTCAGCCGCCAGATCGCCACGATGATGGCATCGGGCGTGCCGATGGTGCAGGCGTTCGACATCATCTCCGACGGGCAGAAAAACCCCCGTTTCAAGACCATGCTGGTCGACGTCAAGCAAAGCATCGAGGGTGGCTCCACGCTGCATGAGGCGCTGGGCCAATACCCGGTCCAGTTCGACGAGCTTTATCGCAACCTGGTTCGCGCGGGCGAATCGGCGGGCGTTCTGGATACGATTCTGGATACGGTCGCCACCTACAAGGAAAAGACCGAAAGCATCAAAGGCAAGATCAAGAAAGCGCTCTTCTACCCCATCATGGTGATGGTGGTCGCCGTGGCCGTGATCATGATCATGCTGCTGTTTGTGGTGCCGGTCTTTGCCAAGACCTTCAAGGACGCCGGCGCCGAGCTACCCGCCCCGACCCAAATGCTGGTGAACATGTCGCAGTTCATGCAGCAATACTGGTTTATGCTCCTAGTGGTGATTGCCGGCAGCATCGTGGCGCTCATCATGGCCAAGAAGCGGTCGGTGAAATTCGCCCATTTTCTTGACCGCTTGACGCTCAAGCTGCCGGTCATGGGCAACATCCTCCGGCAATCGGCCGTAGCGCGTTTCGCCCGTACGCTCGGCGTCACCTTCCGTGCAGGCGTTCCCCTTGTGGAGGCCATGGACGCGGTGGCAGGCGCTACCGGCAGCATCGTTTATGCCGAAGCCGTGCACCAGATGCGCGACGACGTCGCGGTCGGCCATCAGCTGCAGCTGGCCATGCGCCAGACCGGGCTGTTCCCCAACATGGTGACCCAGATGGTAGCCATCGGCGAAGAATCGGGCGCACTGGACCATATGTTGTTCAAATGCGCGGAGTTCTATGAGGAAGAGGTCAGCAACGCCGTTGACTCGCTCGCCTCGTTGCTCGAGCCACTGATGATGGTGATCCTGGGTACCCTGGTGGGCGGCATCGTAATCGCTCTGTACCTGCCGATCTTCAAACTCGCCGGCACGTTCTAATCCATTACCAAGCGCGCCACATGGTTGCCGTCCTGCGGCAATAATGTGGCGCGTTTTTCATGACCAGGATCCGGGCATGCCCGATTTGCCGTTGACAGGGTGGATAGTTGTCGCAGGCGTGCTTGGCCTGCTGGTCGGCAGCTTCCTCAACGTCGTGATACTTCGCCTGCCGGCGCGGCTGGAAGCGCTCTGGCGCCGGGAGGCCCGTGATGTACTGGGCCTGGATGCCGCACCCGAATCGTTGCCGCCGGGGATTGTGCGCGAATCCTCGCACTGCCCGCATTGCAAGCATCCGCTGGCCGCTTACGACAACATCCCCCTTTTCAGCTGGCTGTTGCTCAAGGGCCGCTGCCGCCATTGCAAGGCGCCGATATCCATCCAATATCCGCTGGTGGAGCTGATGACGGGCGTGCTCAGCGCCGTCGTGGTCTGGAAATTCGGTCCCAACGGAACCGCCCTGGCGGGGCTGCTCCTCACCTGGGCGCTGGTCGCTTTGTCGGGCATCGACCTTCGTACCCAGTTGCTGCCGGATCAGATAACGCTGCCGCTGCTGTGGGTCGGCCTGCTGCTTAGCCTGGATCATGTTTTTGTCGAGCCGAAGCTTTCCATCCTGGGCGGTGCGATCGGCTATCTGAGCCTGTGGAGCGTGTATTGGGCATTCAAGCTGCTGACGGGCAAGGAAGGCATGGGCTTTGGCGATTTCAAGCTGCTCGCCGCGCTCGGCGCCTGGATGGGGCCGCTAGCGCTGCTGCCGATCATCCTGCTTTCTTCGCTGATCGGCGCGCTGGTCGGTGGCACGATGATCGCGCTGCGCAAGCACGGCCGCGACGTACCGATGCCGTTTGGCCCGTTCATCGCCATGGCCGGGTGGGTATGGTTCATCGCCGGTGAACCGCTGTGGCACGCTTACATGAGCGTGACCGGACTAAGGTAACCCAGCGCATGCCTTTCACCGTGGCCCTTACGGGCGGCATTGCTTCCGGCAAAAGTGTGGTGGAGCGCTGCTTCAGGACGCAGGGCGTGAATGTGTACGACGCCGATCACGCCGCGCGCGTCGTGGTGGAGCCGGGCAGCCAGGGCTTGGCGGCGATCGTCGCCGCCTTCGGCGAAGACGTCCTGAACGCCCAGGGTCAACTCGACCGCCCCGCCATGCGCCAGCGCGTGTTTGCCGACCCCACGGCGAGGCGAACGCTGGAGGCGATCGTGCATCCGCGCATCCGGCAGTGGATGCTCGAGCACGCGCAGGCGGACGAAGGGCCCTACGCCATCCTTGCCATTCCGCTGCTGGCCGAGAACATCGGCCACTACCGCTGGGTGGACCGGATTGTGGTGGTGGACGTACCCGAGGCCATCCAGGTCCAGCGCCTCATGGCGCGCGACGGCGTCGACGAGACGCTGGCCAGCCGCATCTTGGCCAGCCAGGCCACGCGCGCGGCCCGCCTGGCGCTGGCCGACGACGTGATCGACAACAGCGGCCCGGACACCGCGCTGGACCCCCAGGTGGCCGCCCTGCACCGCCGTTACCTGGCATTGGCGGCCGCCAGGGGCTGAAATCGGCGGCTTGGGCCTGCGGTTCCGTAATGACTTGGACCGGTTAAACTTGGGGGTTCCCGCCACCCTCGTGCGAATGTTGATCTGATGTCCACCCAATCCGCCGCCAAGCCTGCCGACACCCCCGAGACCGACGCGCCGCGCGATTTCGTCCGCCAGATCGTTCGCGAAGACCTGGCCCGGGGCAAGCATGCGGCTATCCGCACCCGTTTCCCGCCCGAGCCCAACGGCTACCTGCACATCGGCCACGCCAAGGCGATCTGCCTGGACTTTGGCATCGCCCGCGAATTCGGCGGCTGGTGCAACCTGCGCCTGGACGACACCAACCCCGGCAAGGAAGACCCGGAGTTCGTCGAGGGCATCAAGGATGACGTACGCTGGCTCGGCTACGACTGGCATGACCTGCGCCACGCGTCGGACTATTTCGAGGTGCTGTACCGTGCCGCGATCAAGCTGATCGAGGACGGACACGCCTACGTGGATGACCTGACTGCCGAGCAGTTGCGCGAATACCGCGGCACCCTCACCGAACCGGGCCGCAACTCACCCTTCCGCGAACGCAGCGTGGCCGAGAACCTGGACCTGTTCACCCGCATGCGCGCGGGCGAGTTCGCCGACGGCAGCAAGACCCTGCGCGCCAAGATCGACATGGCCTCGGGCAACATCAACCTGCGCGATCCGGCGATCTACCGCATCCGCAAGGTCACCCACCAGAACACCGGCGATGCGTGGCCGATCTACCCGATGTACGACTACGCGCACTGCCTCTCGGACGCGCTGGAAGGCATCACCCACTCGCTGTGCACGCTGGAATTTGAAGACCACCGCCCGCTCTACGACTGGTTCGTGGACAACGTGGATCTGCCCAATCATCCGGAGCTGTGGCAGCACATGCGCGACAAGGGTTTCCGTACGGAACCGGCCAAACCGCGCCAGATCGAGTTTTCGCGCTTGAACTTAAGCTACATGATCACCAGCAAGCGCAAACTGGCGCAGCTGGTGAACGATGGCCTGGTCGACGGCTGGGACGATCCGCGCATGAACACCCTGCGCGGCCTGCGCCGCCGCGGCTTTACCCCGGGCGGCATCCGCCTGCTGATCGAGCGCTTGGGGGTCAGCAAGCAGAACAGCGTCATCGACTATGTCATCTTCGAAAACTGCGTACGCGAAGATCTCGATGCCAGCGCGCCGCGCCGCATGGCGGTGATCGATCCGGTCAAGCTGGTCGTCACCAACCTGGCCGAAAGCCACGAGGAAACGCTGACTTTTCCCAATCATCCCAAGGACGAAAGCGCCGGCATGCGCCAGGTACCGTTCACGCGCGAGGTGTGGATCGAGCGCGAGGATTTCGCCGAGGTGCCGCCCAAAGGTTTCCATCGCCTCAAGCCCGAGGGCGAGGTGCGCCTGCGCGGGGTGGGCATCGTCAAGTGCGAGCACGTCATCAAGGATGCCGCCGGCAACGTCACGGAACTGCATTGCACGCTCGATCCGCAATCGCGCTCCGGCATGCCCGGCGCGGACCGCAAGGTAAAGGGCACCATCCACTGGGTCAGCGCCCGCCACGGTATCGCGGCTGAAATCCGCCTGTACGACCGCCTGTTCAACGTGCCCACGCCGGACGACGAAAGCGACGGCAAGACCTGGATCGAGCACATCAACCCTGAGGCCAAGCGCATCGTGCGCGGCTGGCTGGAGCCGTCCGCGGCGCAGGCCGCGCCGGAGCAGCGCTACCAGTTCGAGCGCCTGGGCTACTTCGTGGCCGACCGCATCGATCATCGTACCCAGGCGCCGGTGTTCAACCGCACCGTCACCTTGCGCGACACCTGGACCAAGCAGGCATGATGCTGCCGCTGCAGATCCACCTCACCTTGCCACCCTGGATCGAAGAGGTTGCCGATGCGCAAAAGCGCTATCTCTCCGACGAGGAGCGCGTGGGGCTGGCGATCGAGCTGTCGCGGCGCAACATCCAATACGGTAGCGGCGGCCCGTTCGGCGCGGCGGTGTTCGACGAGTACGGCCGGTTGATCGCCGCGGCAGCCAACCGCGTGGTGCCGCAGAGCTGCTCGGTCGCCCACGCCGAAATACTCGCGTACATGGCCGCCCAGCAGCGGCTGGCCAGGTACCGCCTCAACGAGCAGGGCGGCCACTACACCCTGGCCACCAGCGCGCAGCCCTGCTGCCAATGCTATGGCGCCACCGTATGGGCCGGCATCGATACGCTGCTGATCGGCGCGCGAGCCGAAGACGTAGAAACGCTCACCGAATTCGACGAAGGTCCGCTGCCCGCCGACTGGATCGGCGAACTGGAACGGCGCGGCATCGCCGTACGCCGCGACATCCGGCGAGAAGAGGCACGCAACGTGCTGGCCGCGTACGGCGCCACCGGGGCCAGCTATTGAACCGCCTGCGCGCCGCCTTGCCGCTGCTGCTGCTGATCGCCGCGGGCATTGTGCTGGCCTTTTCCGGCGTGTTCGACCAATGGCATCCGGAACAACTGGTGGCGCACCAGCAGGAAGTCCGCGCGCACATCAACGCCGACCCGTGGCTTAGCCGCCTGCTTTACATCGGCCTGCTGACGCTGGCGACCTGCACCGGCATTCCGGTGACCATCGTGCTGATTCTTGCCGGCGGCTTCGCCTTCGGCGTCGTGGAGGGCACCACCTATTCCTCGATCGGCTTGACGCTGGGCTCGCTGATCCTGTTCCTGGCCAGCCGCTATGCCTTCGGCGCCGGCAGCAAGCATCCCCCCGCCATTGCCGAGAAGCTTCACCATGGCTTCGAGCGGCATCCGGTGAGCTATACGCTGTTCCTGCGCCTGGTGCCGGTGGCACCGTTCGGACTCATCACCGTCGCGCTGGCCTGGTTGCGCTGCCCGCTATGGCTATTCCTCGGCGCGACCTGGCTGGGCGGCACGATCATGCTCGTATTCGAAACATCCGTGGGCGCCGGCCTGGGCCAGGCTTTCAGCCACGGGCAGCGGATCGGTCCGGGCCTGTTGTTCGATCCCGGCGTGATCGGGCCGCTTGCCGCGCTGGCCTTGCTGTCGCTGGTACCGTTGCTGTTCGATCGGGTCCGCACCTTGCGGCATGCAGCGGCGGAGCCCTCGCCCAAGAAGCCGCCTTCGCATTGATCGCGGCAAACATGTCAAAGCCTCCGTGCACCCGCGTGACTTGGTGCACCGCGACAAGTTTTGACAGCGCAATGCAGCGCTAAAAATTTCCCCTGCCGGCGCCGATCCAATGGCCGCCATCGCAACCTGCGCGGCTTGTGCAGCTTGCTTGCGGCCTCGCTTGATCGGAATCGTCGCGTCGTTTTTCGCCGCGCCAAACACGCGCAAACCTTTCCTCCCGCGGCGCCTTCTTTTTTGCATCGCGACATGGAAACGCGCGAATGCGCCCATCACGTGCGCGCATTTTTTTATCGGCTTCCACGCAAATCGCGCGCGACTATTCTTGCCAGCGCGACTTATCTCCGATAGTTTAGTGGTAGCGCTAACATTTTTACTGCGGATAACCCATGAGTCTTGTGGCAGGAATCGACGTCGGCACCCAGAGCGTCAAGCTCGTCGCTTACGATGCGGCGTCGCGTCAGGTGCTTGCCACGCACAGTCACGCGCTGGATCTGCTCGCCGGCGACGACGGCAGCCGCGAGCAGCAGGCACAATGGTGGATCGACGCGATCCGCGCCTGCTTCGCGAAACTGGACGCCGCCTTGCGCGCGCGCATCGTCGCCATCGGTGTATCCGGACAGCAGCACGGCTTTGTGCCGGTCGACACCAACGGCAAGGTGCTTGCTCCGGCCAAACTCTGGTGCGACACCAGCACCCAGCGCGAATGCGACCAGATCATGGCCGCCGCGGGTGGCGCGCAACGTTGCGTGGAACTGGCCGGCAATCCGATTCTCACCGGCTACACGGCGTCGAAACTGCCGTGGACGCGCAAGCACCGGCCAGACGTCTACAAACAGTTGGCCAGCATCATGCTGCCGCACGACTACGTGAATTTCTGGCTCACGGGCGAGCGCTGGATGGAATACGGCGATGCTTCGGGCACCGGCTGGCTGGATGTGCGCACGCGGCGCTGGTCGCCGGCGATGCTGGCCGCGACCGATCCGGATCGCGATCTCGCCGCGTGCCTGCCGCCGCTGGTCCAAGCGAATGCGAGCTTTCGCATCGCGCCCGCCATCGCCGACGAACTTGGCCTGCCCCGGGATGCGCACGTCTGCGCCGGTGGCGGCGACAACATGATGGCCGCCATCGGCACCGGCAATGTCGTGCCGGGCATGTTGAGCGTGAGTCTGGGCACCTCCGGCACGCTGTTCGCGTATGCTGATCGTCCGGTCATCGACCATGATGCCGGCTGGGCGGCGTTCTGCTCGTCCACCGGCGGCTGGCTGCCGCTGATCTGCACGATGAACTGCACCGTCGCCACCGAAGCCGTCGCGCGCGCCTTCGGCTTCAGCGCGCGCGAGGGCGACGGCGTGATGGCCGATACCACGCCCGGCGCGGCGGGCTTGGTGATGCTGCCGTTTCTCAATGGCGAGCGCACGCCGGATCTTCCGTTCGCACGCGGCAGCCTGCACGGCATGGACCAGACCAACTTCACGCGCGGCAATGCGTATCGCGCGGCGATGGAAGGCGCCACCTACGCGCTGCGCAACGGTTACGACGCGTGGTCCAAAGCAGGCATGCAATGCAACGCCATCCGCCTGACCGGCGGCGGCAGCCACAGTGCCGCATGGCGGCAGATGGTGGCCGATATTTTCGCGTTGCCGGTGCAAGTGCCCGTGCAGGCCGAAGGCGCCGCCTTCGGCGCCGCGTTGCAGGCGCTGTGGGCGTATCAAAGCGCCAACCGTCAATCCACGGACCTTGCCGCGCTCGCACGCGAGCATGTCCTTATTGATCCGGCGCTTTCGGCCCAGCCGGATGCACACAACGTCGCGGCCTACCGCGATCACTACCGGCAGTTTCTGCGTCACCTGGAAAGCAGCACGTCGTTTTACGCGAATCGCCAGCCCTAACGTGCCTTCTGATTCGCGACACCTTGGCTCCACTTATTCATCGATCAGGATTCAAACGTCATGAGCACTCCCTTCATCGGAAAACGCGAATATTTCCCCGGCATCGGCCGCATCCCCTTCGAAGGCCGCCACTCGGACAACCCGCTGGCTTTCAAGCACTACGAGGCCAACCGCAAGATCGGTGACAAGACCATGGCCGAGCACCTGCGTTTCGCAGTGTGCTACTGGCACAGCTTCTGCAACGCCGGGCACGATCCGTTCGGCCCGGGCACGCGCAACTATCCCTGGGATGCCCAGGCGACGCCGATCGCGCGCGCCGAAGCGAAGGTCGATGCGGCGTTCGAATTCTTCACCAAGCTCGGCGTGCCCTATTACTGCTTCCACGACATCGACCTTGCGCCCGATGCCGATGACATCGGCGAATACGAGAAGAACCTCAAGCACATGGTCGCGCTCGCCAAGGAGCGCCAGCAGGCCAGCGGCGTGAAGCTGCTGTGGGGCACGGCGAACCTGTTCAGCCATCCGCGCTACATGAACGGTGCGGCGACCAATCCGGATTTCGCCGTGGTTGCGCGCGCGGGCGTGCAGATCAAGGCCGCGCTGGATGCGACGGTCGAACTCGGCGGCGAAAACTACGTGTTCTGGGGCGGCCGCGAAGGCTATGCGTCGCTGCACAACACGCAGATGAAGCGCGAACTCGATCATTTCGCGCGGTTCCTGACCATGGCGCGCGACTACGGCCGCAGCATCGGCTTCAAGGGCAATTTCCTGATCGAGCCCAAGCCGATGGAGCCGATGAAGCACCAATACGACTTCGATTCCTCCACCGTCGCCGGCTTTCTGCAAGCGCACGGCCTGGAGAAGGATTTCAAGCTCAACATCGAAGCCAACCACGCCACGCTGGCCGGCCATACCTTCGAGCACGATCTGCAGGTCGCCTCCGACCACGGCATCCTGGGCAGCATCGATGCCAACCGCGGCAACGCACAGAACGGCTGGGACACCGACCAGTTCCCCACCGACCTGTACGACACCGTCGGCGCGATGATGGTGGTGCTGCGCCAGGGCGGGCTCGCGCCCGGCGGCCTGAATTTCGACGCCAAGGTGCGCCGCGAATCCACCGACGCGGACGATCTGTTCCTGTCGCACATCGGCGGTATGGATGCGTTCGCGCGCGGCCTGGAAGTGGCGCATGCGTTGTTGACCAAGTCGCCGTGGGAACAGTGGCGCACCGACCGCTACGCCAGCTTCGACCAGGGCGCCGGACGCGACTTCGCGCAGGGTAAGCTCAGCCTGGCCGATCTGCACGCACTGGCCGTGAAAAACGGCGAACCGGCCAAGCGCAGCGGCAAGCAGGAGCGCTACGAGAACCTGATCAATCAGTATCTCGCGCTTTGACGCCGGCATGGCGCCTCCCCGGGCATGCTCGGGGAAGCGCGCAACGGGTGTGCGATGGATCGCGATAAAACACACCCATCGGGGACATAAAAACATGGACATGAGGGGAACAGCGGCATGAACGACATCGTGCTCGACCGCGCACTGCCTGCGCGCGAGGGAGAGAACACGCGGCTTATCGTGCAGATCAGTTGCGTCGCCACACTGGGCGGATTCCTGTTCGGCTTCGACAGCGGCGTGATCAATGGAACCGTGGAGGGCTTGAAGACCGCGTTCCATTCCAGCGATACCGCCATCGGCTTCGAAGTCGCTTCCGTTTTGCTCGGCTGCGCGCTCGGCGCATTTTTCGCCGGACGCGAAGCCGACCGCTGGGGACGGCGCGCGGTACTGATCGTGTCGGCCGTGCTGTTCCTGTTTTCGGCGCTGGGCGCGGGCGCGGCGACCGGCGCATCGCTGTTCGTCGCCGCGCGCATCGTCGGCGGCCTGGCGGTGGGGGCGGCCAGCGTGATCGCGCCGGCCTACATCGCGGAAGTGGCGTCGGCGCGCTATCGCGGACGCCTGGCGACGGTGCAGCAGATCGCCATCATCAGCGGCTTGTTCTGTGCGTTCTTGAGCAATTATCTCCTGGCCAAGGCGGCCGGCGCATCGACCGACGCACTATGGCTGGACCGGGCCGCATGGCGCTGGATGTTTTGGGTACAGGTGCTGCCATCGGCGCTGTTTTTCGTATCGCTGCTGTTTATTCCCGAAAGCCCCCGCTACCTGGTGGTGCGCAAGCGCGACGGCGACGCGGCCAACGTGTTGAGCCGTCTTTACGGCGATGACCAGGCACAGGCCAAGCTCGCCCAGATCCGCGACTCGCTGGCGCAGGACCGGCATCGCCCGCGCCTGTCGGACCTGCGGGACAAGGTCAGCGGCAAACTGCGCCCTATCGTGTGGGTCGGTATCGGCCTGGCCACCTTCCAGCAGCTGGTTGGCATCAACGTGGTCTTCTACTACGGCGCGGTGCTGTGGCAGGCGGTGGGTTTTTCCGAAAACGACGCGCTGCTGACCAATGTGCTTTCCGGTGCGCTGAGCATCGGCGCTTGCCTGATCGCAGTGCTGCTGATCGACAAGGTCGGCCGCAAGCCCCTGCTGTGGGTCGGCTCCCTCGGCATGGCGGTGTCGCTGATCCTGGTCACCGTCGCGTTTGCCAACGGCAGCATCGATGCGCACGGTAAGCTCGCGCTATCGCACGCCATGGGTACGCTGGCACTGGTTGCGGCGAACGTCTACGTGATCTTCTTCAACATGTCGTGGGGCCCGGTGATGTGGGTGATGCTGGGCGAGATGTTTCCCAACCAGATCCGCGGCTCGGGCCTGGCGGTGGCCGGCGCCGCGCAATGGACGTCGAACTTCGCCATCACCGTCACGTTTCCGATTCTGCTGGCAAGCATCGGCCTGGCCGGCGCCTACGGGATATACGCGGCGGCGGCGGTGGTTTCGGTGTTTTTCGTGCGGCGCTGCGTGCACGAAACGCGCGGCAAGGAACTGGAACACATGGAAGGCTAGCCCGATGCGCTGCCGCACCGACGATGCCGTGACCGCCCGCTGGGCCACGCCGGGTGATTCATCCGCCCGGCGACTTGCCCGCGGGCGCGGGGGCGGCGACCGAATCGCGCAGAATCAGCTGGTGCGCGACCACCTGGTCAACCACCACCTTGGTGTCGTTTTCCTTGCGGCGGATGGTGCGCAGCAAGATCTCCAGCGCCGAATCGGCCATGGTCGAAATCGGCTGGCGCACCGTGGTCAGCTCCGGCCACACGGTGGTGGCGGCCGAGGTGTCGTCGAAACCCACGATGGAAAGATCGCGCGGCACGTCCAACCCGCGCCGGTGTGCGACCGAGATCGCCGCGGCCGCCATGTCGTCGTTGCTGGCGAAGATCGCAGTGGGCGGCTTGCGCAGGGCGAGCAACTTTTCCACCGCGGGCAGCGCCGAACGGTAGGTAAAGTAGCCCTGCTGCACCAGCGCCGCATCCGGCGCGATGCCGGCGTCCTTCAGGGCCGCCTGATACCCTTCGTAGCGCCGCGTACTGGCCGTCTGGTTGGGATGGCCCTTGATGAAGCCGATGCGCGTATGGCCCATCTTGATGAGGTAATCGGTCACTTCCTTGCTGGCGAGGAAATCGTCGATGCGCACGCTGGAGATGTCGTGATTGAACCGTCCCGACGCGATCGCCACCACCGGTACGCCGGCGCCGACCAGTTCCTCGATCACCGCCTTGGATTCGCACAAGGGCGGCGGCAGGATCACGCCGGCCACGCCCCTGGCCAGCGCCCGCGCAGCCTTGCGCTCGCCGCCGGCGTCGAGCTCGTCCCAGTCGTCGATCACCAGTTGCGCCGCCGCGCGCGCGGCGCTGTGCAGCGCACCGAGCAGCAGTTCGCGCAGGTAGGCCGCGCTGGGGTTGGTGTAGATCAGCGCGATGCGGGCGTCCTGCGCGGCGGCCAGCGAACTGGCGGCCAAGTTGGGGATGTAGCCCAGCTCCTGCACCGCCTGCATCACCCGCTCGCGGGTGGTGTCGCGCACCTTGCTATGGCCGTTGATGACGCGCGACACCGTCATCGGCGATACCTTGGCCAGCGATGCCACTTCGTCGATGGTGACAGCGAAGCCCTTGCGGCGAACCGATTTCCTGCCTGTCTTCTTCAATGCCGTTTTCCTTCACGTGGGGCCGCGACCATCGTCATCATCGCGCGGTCGCTTCGCAAATCGATATCAGCCGTGACTTCGGACCGGATATGAACGCATTTTTACACATGTTAGCGGTAACAGGCGCACGGCATGACAACGCCAGGCGCGGCAGGTCCGCGTTGGCCACGCCCATCTGGCGCATCCTCGCAGCGGCGATGGCGGTGGCCCTGTTCGCCCTCTTCGCAGGCTCCGCGCACGCCGAGGATGGCTACGACCTGTGGCTGCGCTATCGACCGCTGCCGGCACAGCAGGCAGCGGCCTATCGAAGCCATGCCTCGCAGCTGGTGTTCGGCGCGGCCTCGCCCACGCAAACCGTCACCCGGCAGGAACTGCTGCGCGGCCTGGGCGGGCTGCTGGGTCGGGCGCCTGCGGTGTCCGATTCCGTCACCCGCGACGGTGCCATCCTCATCGGCACCCCGGCTTCCTCGCCGCTGATCCAGCATCTGCAACTGGACACCCGATCCCTGGGCAAGGAGGGCTATCTGATCCGCAGCGTGGTCGTCGATGGCCATCCGGCAACCGCCATCGTCGGCAACAGCGACGTGGGTGCGCTATACGGCGCATTCCGATTCCTGCGCCTGCTGCAGACCGCCCAATCGATCGAGCACCTGGACCTGCATGACGCACCGCGCCTGAAACTGCGTGTGCTCGATCACTGGGATTACCTCAACGGCCAGGTGGAACGCGGCTACGCGGGCGCGTCGATCTGGGATTGGTGGAAGCTGCCCGACTGGCGCGATCCGCGCTACACCGACTACGCCCGCGCCAACGCCTCGATCGGCATCAATGGCACGGTGGTCAACAACGTCAATGCCGGCGCGGAAATTCTCACACCGCGCTATCTGCAAAAAGTCGCCGCGTTGGCCGACGTGTTCCGCCCGTATGGCATTCGCGTCTACATCAGCGCCCGCTTCAGCGCGCCGATGGAGATCGGAGGGTTGAAGACCGCCGATCCGCTCGATCCGCAGGTACGGCAGTGGTGGCGGAACAAGGCCGATGAGATCTACAAGCTGATCCCCGATTTCGGCGGTTTCCTGGTCAAGGCCAACTCCGAAGGCCAGCCCGGTCCGCAGGACTACAAGCGCACGCACGCCGATGGCGCCAACATGCTGGCCGACGCCCTGGCCCCGCACGGCGGCGTGGTGATGTGGCGAACGTTCGTCTACTCGCCCAGCAACGAAGACCGCGCCAAGCAGGCCTATGACGAATTCAAGCCGCTCGACGGGCAGTTTCGCCCCAATGTGCTGCTGCAAACCAAGAACGGACCGATCGATTTCCAGCCGCGCGAACCCTTCAGCCCGTTGTTCGGCGCCATGCCCAAGACGCCGATGATGATGGAGCTGGAGATCACCAAGGAATACCTGGGCTTTGCCACGCACCTGGTGTACCTGGGCCCGCTGTTCGAGGAAGTGCTGCGCGCCGACACCATGACGCACGGCAAGGGCTCGACCGTAGCCAAGGTGATCGAGGGTTCGCTGGATGGCCAGACGCTGACCGGCATGGCGGGCGTGGCGAACATCGGCACCGACCGCAACTGGTGCGGATCGATCTTCAACCAGGCCAACTGGTACGTGTTCGGCCGGCTTGCGTGGAACCCCGACCTCTCCTCGCGCGCCATCGCCGAGGAATGGGTGCGCATGACCTTCAGCAACGACGACGCTTTCATCCATCCGGTCGTGGACATGATGATGGGTTCGCGCGAAGCGGCGGTCGACTACATGACCCCGCTGGGGCTGCATCATCAGATGGGGCCCGGCCATCACTACGGGCCGGCACCATGGGATGCCAGCGAAGCACGCGCCGACTGGCGTCCGGTCTACTACAACCGTGCCGACCGCAACGGCATCGGCTTCGATCGCACCCGCAGCGGCAGCGATGCGGTCGATCAGTACGCGCCGCCGGTCGCCGCGCAATTTAACGACGTAAAGCAAACACCGGAAAATTTGCTGCTGTGGTTCCACCACGTGCCCTGGGACTACCGCATGCGCTCGGGCCACACGCTGTGGTACGAACTGGTGGCGCACTACACGCAGGGCGTTGAAGACGTCAAGCAGATGCGCCAGACCTGGGCGCGTCTGGACGGCTATATCGATCCGCAACGCTATCAGCAGACGGCAGCGTTCCTGGCGATCCAGGAAAAGGAAGCGCAATGGTGGCGCGACGCGTGCATCGCCTACTTCCAAAGCAAATCCGGCCTGCCGCTGCCGGCCGGCTTCGCGCCGCCGCAGCACTCGCTGCAGTATTACGAGTCGCTTAAATTCGACAACGTGCCCGGCTTCTCCGCATGGTAATCCGCACCTTGCGTGCCAGGGCGAAGCGCCGCCGCGTTGCCTGTGCGGCACTCGCGCTGTTGTGCGCCGGCACATGCGTGGCACGGGCCGGCGATGCCGCTGCGTTGCTCAATCCGCTATTCCAGGACCATGCCGTACTGCAGCGCGATCGCAGCAATCCGGTGTGGGGCAACGCGAAACCCGGCGAAACGCTGACGATCACGATCGCCGGCAAGACGATTCGCGCGCGTGCCGACGGCAGCGGACGCTGGCAAGCCTTCCTGCCCGCACTGGCCGCCGGCGGCCCTTACACGCTCAGCGTGCGCGCCGATGACGGCAGCATGCAAAGCATCCAGGATCTCCTGGTCGGTGACGTCTGGCTTTGTTCCGGGCAGTCCAACATGGAACTGCCGGTCGAGCGCACGCTGGATGCCGCAGCGGAAATCCACAATGCCTCCAACGACCGCATCCGCATGTTGACCGTCAGCGACGTCAGCAGCGCTACGCCGCTGGAGCGCATCCCCGCTTCCGATCACTGGCTGGCCGCCACGTCCGCCAACGTGGCAAGGTTTTCCGCCACCTGCTACTACTTCGCGCGCGAATTGCAAAAGACCACGCCGGTGCCGATGGGTCTGATCGTCTCCTCCTGGGGCGGTTCGCGCATCGAGCCGTGGATGAGCGCACAAGCGCTGCGCAAGGTCGGCGGCTACGACGAAGCACTGGATCTGCTTGATGCCTACGTGAAGGATCCGGTGCGTGCCAGCATGCAATGGGATCGGCAATGGAAAGCGTGGTGGCTCTCGCGTCCGGGTCAAACCGCCGCCAACGCGCCATGGAATCCCGCGCACGCGGACGAACAAGGTTGGCAATCTGCGCCGATCGATCGCGGTCCCTGGCAGCATTGGGGCATGCCGGAACTGGCCAATTTCACCGGCATGCTGTGGTATCGCACCACGCTAACGCTCAGCAAGCAGCAGGCCGCGCAAGCATCGGCGTTATCACTCGGCACCGCCAACGAAATCGACCAGACCTGGATCAACGGCCATTGGATCGGCACGGCCTACGGCGGCGTGGCGCGCACCTATGCCCTACCCCCTGGCGTGCTGCACGAAGGCGACAACCTGATCGCCGTCAACGTGCTCAACACCTATCGCGACGGCGGTATCTATGGCCCGGCCGATCAACGGGCGCTACGTCTGCGCGACGGCACCAGCGTGGCGCTTGGCGCTTGGCAATACCGGGTGGTGCCGGCATCGTTCGGTGCGCCGCCGCGCGTGCCATGGCAATCCACCTCAGGCCTGACCACGCTGTACAACGGCATGATCGCGCCGCTTGGCCACTATGGCTTGCGCGGCGTGCTGTGGTACCAGGGCGAATCCAACACCGGCGATGCAGGCAGCTATCGCAAGCTGCTGGAGAGCCTGCGCGAGGATCTGCGCACACGCTTTGGCGCAAACTTGCCGTTTCTGATCGCGCAACTTTCCAGCTACGGCGCACCGCCCACGCATCCGGGCGAAAGCGGCTGGGCGGATGTGCGTGAAGCGCAACGGCTGGTCGCGGCGGAAGATGCGCATTCGGGCCTGGCCATTTCGGTGGACATCGGCGAACGCTACGACATCCATCCGGCCAACAAACAGGAACTGGGTCGCCGCCTGGCGCGCGTCGCGCGGCATGTCGTGTATGGCGATGCGCAGCCGCCGTCGGGCCCGATTCCCACCACGGCGCAACGCAACGGTGACGACGTCACGCTGACGTTCGCCGATATCACCGGCCATCTGGTGGCCTACAGCGCGGACGCGCCGATCGGCTTCGAGCTGTGCGGCAAGCAACCCGGCTCCTGCCATTACGCACAGGCCCAGATCCAGGGCAGTCACGTTGTGCTGCACGCCAAGCTTCCGGCCGACAGCATTGTGCGCGTGCGTTACTGCTGGGCCAACAGTCCCATCTGCACGCTTTACGACGACGCCGGCCTGCCTGCCGGTCCGTTCGAACTGTCACTCACCTCACAGCCTTCCACCCGGTGAACCCAACCATGAGCACCTCGTCCGCTTCCACTACTCACAGCTCGCCGCGCGATCGCGAAATCGTCGCTGCGCGGGTCATCGTCACCTGCCCCGGACGCAACTTCGTCACGCTGATCGTCGAAACCCGCTCGGGTATCACGGGCCTGGGCGACGCCACGCTCAACGGACGCGAGCTGGCCGTCGCTTCTTACCTTGAGGACCATGTGGTGCCAAACCTGATCGGCCGCGACGCCGGCCGCATCGAGGACATCTGGCAGTTCCTCTATCGCGGCGCCTATTGGCGGCGCGGCCCGGTGACGATGACTGCCATTGCCGCCGTGGACGTGGCGCTCTGGGACATCCTGGGCAAGTTCGCCAACATGCCGCTCTACCAATTGCTGGGTGGGCGCTCACGCGAGGGCGCGCTGGTGTATGGCCATGCCAACGGCCGCGACATCGCCGAAACCAGCGATGCGGTAGGCCGCTTCATCGAGCAAGGTTTTCTTGCCGTGCGCGCGCAATGCGGCGTGCCGGGCGTAAAGAAGGCTTATGGCATTTCCAGCGGCAAGGCCTATGAACCGGCCGAAAGCGAACTGCCGGTCGAAACCGTGTGGTCCACGCCCAGATACCTGGACATCGTGCCGCAGCTGTTCGAGCGCCTGCGTGCCGATCACGGCACGGATGTGCATCTGCTGCACGATGTTCATCATCGCCTTACACCGATCGAAGCCGCACGCCTCGCGCGCAGCCTGGAACCATACCGCCTGTTTTGGATGGAAGATGCGACACCTGCGGAAAACCAGAAATCCTTCGAGCTGATTCGCCAGCATTCCACCACGCCGCTGGCGGTGGGCGAAGTGTTCAACTCGATCTGGGATTGCAAGCACCTGATCGAGAACCAGCTGATCGACTACATCCGTACCACCATCGTGCACGGCGGCGGCATCACCCATCTGCGCCGGCTGGCCGATTTCGCGGCGCTGCATCAGGTGCGCACGGGTTTTCATGGCGCCACCGACCTGTCGCCGGTGTGCATGGGCGCGGCCCTGCATTTCGATACCTGGGTACCCAACTTCGGCATCCAGGAATACATGTTCCACAGCGACGAAACGGACGAAGTGTTCCCGCACGATTATATGTTCCGCGACGGACGCCTGCACTGCGGCGAAGCGCCAGGCCATGGCGTCACCATCGACGAAAAACTCGCCGCGCGGTTTCCCTATACCCCCAAGCAATTGCCCATCGCGCGCCTGGAAGACGGCTCGATGTGGGATTGGTAAAAAAGGACAGCCATGGCCACGCTACGCATCAAGACACTCATCGCCGCTCTTGCGCTCACCGCCGCCGCGCTTCCCGCGTGGTCGCAGACGGCCGTCTACCAGGATCCGAGCCGCAGCTTCGAGGATCGCGCCGCCGATCTTGTCGCGCACATGACGCTCGCGGAAAAAATCTCGCAGATGCAAAACACCGCGCCCGCGATACCGCGCCTGGGCGTGCCCGCCTACGATTGGTGGAACGAGGGCCTGCACGGCGTGGCGCGCGCCGGCCAGGCGACGGTATTTCCCCAGGCGATCGGGCTGGCAGCGACCTTCGACACCACGCTGATGGGCAACGTCGCCACCACCATCAGCGACGAAGCGCGCGCCAAGTACAACGATTTCCAGCGGCGCGGCATGCACGCCCGCTACGAAGGACTGACGTTCTGGTCGCCCAACATCAATATTTTCCGCGACCCTCGCTGGGGTCGCGGCCAGGAAACCTACGGCGAAGATCCCTTCCTCACCTCGCGCATGGGCGTGGCCTTCGTGCGCGGCATGCAGGGCAACGATCCGAAATACCGCAAGCTCGACGCCACGGCCAAGCATTTTGCCGTGCACAGCGGCCCGGAATCGGAACGCCATCGCTTCGACGTGCATCCCAGCGAGCGCGACCTCTACGAAACCTACCTGCCCGCATTCCAGGCCCTGGTGCAGGAAGCGAAGGTGGACGCGGTCATGGGTGCGTACAACCGTGTCGACGGCGAACCTGCCGCCGCCAGCCAGCGCCTGCTTGAGGACATCCTGCGCAAAGATTGGGGCTTCAAGGGCTACGTCGTGTCCGACTGCGATGCCATCGAAGACATCTACCTGCGCCACAAAGTCGTGCAGACCGCCGCACAGGCTGCCGCGATGGGCGTCAAGCACGGCGACGATCTCAACTGCGGCACCACCTACTCCGCACTGGCCACGGCCGTGCGCGAGGGGCTGGTCAGCGAAGCGGACATCGATGCGTCCGTCAAACGCCTGATGTTCAGCCGCTTCCGGCTCGGCATGTTCGATCCGCCCGCGATGGTGCCGTGGTCGAGCTTGCCGTATTCGGTCAACCAGGCGCCGCAACACGATCAACTTGCGCGCCGCGCGGCAGACGAATCGATCGTGCTGCTGAAGAACAACGGCCTGTTGCCGCTTTCGCACAACCTGCATCGCATTGCGGTGATCGGCCCCACCGCCGACGACGTCAAGGCGCTGCTGGGCAACTACAACGGTACGCCGGCCGCGCCCGTCACCATCCTGCAGGGCATCCGCCAGGCCATGCCCAACGCGCAGGTGACCTACGCGCAGGGCGCCGAACTGGTGCAGGGCTTCCACCAGCCTGGCACGGCCAAGCCGAGCCTGGACCAGGCACTGGATGCGGCGCGCAAGTCCGATGTGGTGATCTTCGTCGGCGGCTTGACCAGCGACCTGGAAGGCGAGGAAATGAAGGTCAATTATCCTGGCTTCGCCGGTGGCGATCGCACCGATATACGCCTGCCCGCCACGCAGCAGAAGCTGCTGGAGGCGCTGCAGGCCACCGGCAAGCCGGTGGTGCTGGTGTTGACCACCGGTTCGGCGCTGGCCGTGGACTGGGCCAAGCAGCATATTCCCGCGATCGTGGTGGCCTGGTATCCCGGCCAGCGCGGCGGCAATGCGGTGGCCGATGTGCTGTTTGGCAACACCAACCCTGCCGGCCGGCTGCCTGTCACTTTCTACAAGGCCGACGAAAAACTGCCCGCGTTTGACGACTACAGCATGCAGGGCCGTACCTACCGCTACTTCAAGGGCGAGCCGCTGTATCCGTTCGGCTATGGCCTGTCTTACACACAATTTGCCTACTCGGATCTGCAGCTGGATCGCACTTCGGTAGGCGACGATGGTCATCTGCATATCACGCTGAAGGTCAAGAACAGCGGCCAGCGCGCCGGCGACGAAGTGGTGCAGCTTTACCTCAGCGCGCAGGGCGAACCGCATGCGCGCGCCATCAAGCAGCTGCGCGGTTTCCAGCGCATTCATCTGCAAGCGGGCGAAACCGGGAACGTATCGTTTGACATCACCCCCCGGAACGACCTCAAGTACTACGATGACGTGCAACATGCCTACGCGGTCGATCCGGGCCATTATCAAGTGCAGATTGGTGCTTCCAGCGCGGACATCCGCTTGAGCCAGGACTTCACCGTCCACGAATGACGCAGGCACAGCATGCATAACCCATCACATCCGCAAACGCGCAAGCATCGCTGCGTTTTCTTCGGCGAATTGCTGATGCGCCTGTCGCCGCCCGGCCATGAACTGCCGCTGCAATCGCCGCGCATGGAGGTGCACTTCGGCGGCGCCGAAGCCAACGTCGCCACCTCCATGGCCATCCTCGGCCACGATTGCGCGATGGTCAGCGCATTGCCGGACAACGTACTCGGACGCGCCTGCGCGGGCGAACTGCGCCGCCATGGCGTGGACACCACGCATCTGCATTACGCCGAAGGCCGCATGGGGCTGTATTTCCTGTCGCCCGGCGCCATGCACCGTCCTTCCGAAGTGCTCTACGACCGCGTCGATTCGGTGTTCGCGCGCACAGGCGCCGATGCCTACGACTGGTCACGCCTGCTCGCGGACGCGCAAGGCCTGCATCTGTCGGGCATCAACCTGGCGCTGGGCGATGCGACGGCGCAGGCCGCCCTCGCTGCCGTACAGGCAGCGCACAAGGCCGGTGTGCCGATTTCCTTCGACTGCAATTTCCGCAGCAAGCTGTGGGGTTCGCGTATCGAACAAGCGCCTGCGCTGCTGAGCGAGATCGCCGCACAAGCCGACCTGATCTTTGGCAACGACCGCGACATCGCCCTGATCCTGGGCCTGGATTTTCCCCACGCCGACGCAACCGACCGCTTCCGCGCCGCAGGCACCGCCGCGTTTTCGGCCTGGCCGCGCTTGCGGCGCATTGCCGCCACCGGGCGCCACCTCCACAACGTATCCGATCAAGCGCTGTTCGGCCTGATGGCGACGCGCGATCGCATGCTGCAAACCAGCACGCACGCGTTGACCGGCATCGTCGATCGCATCGGCGCGGGCGATGCGTTTGCGGCCGGTTTCCTCCATGGCCTGGCGCGTAAGATGAGCGACGAAACCACGCTCGATTTCGCCATCGCCGCAGCCTGCCTGAAGCACGCGATTCCCGGCGATGCCAATCTTTCATGCGAGGCGGACGTGCTTGCCCTGATGGCGCAAGGCGGTTTCGAGGTGAAGCGCTGATGGCTTGCGGGTCTACGCGGCGCCTGTCGGAACTGTCACTGGCGAGCCTGCCCGCCGCGGTGATTCGTCCGGCTTATGAACCTGCCCGCACTCGCATCGGCATCGTGCACATCGGCGCGGGCGCATTTCATCGCGCGCACCAGGCGGTGTACATCGACGACCTGCTCGCGGACCGCCCGGACTGGGCCATCTGCGGCGTATCGCTGCATAGCGCCGACGTCAGCAACGCGCTGATGCCGCAGGATGGTCTCTATACCTTGCTGCTGCTCGGGCAAGAGACGCGGTTGCGCGTGATCGGCTCGATCCGCGAACTCTTGTGCGCGCGCGAAGAACAACCCGCCGTGCTGGCCCGCCTCGCCGACCCGGCCGTGCGCCTGGTCACGCTGACCATCACCGAGAAGGGCTATTGCCTGGCGGGCGAGGATCTGGACACCGCACATCCGGACATCGCGCACGACCTCGCCGCGCCGGAAACGCCGCGCAGCGCGATCGGCTACCTCGTTGCCGGCCTGCGCACGCGGCGGCGGCTGGGCATGAATCCGTATACCGTGCTCAGCTGCGACAACCTGGCCGACAACGGTCACCGCCTGCGCCGCGCGGTGTTGCAGTATGCGCAGCACGTCGATCCCCGGCTGGCGGACTGGATCGACGCGAAGGTCGCGTTTCCCTGTTCGATGGTCGATAGCATCACCCCGGCCACCGACGATGCCTTGCGTGAACGCATCAACGCCGAACTGGGTTGCGAGGATGCCTGGCCGATCCAGCGCGAGACCTATACCCAGTGGGTGATCGAGGACCGCTTCTGCAACGACCGTCCGCCGTTCGAGCGCGTCGGCGCGACGATGAGCCATGACATTGCCGGCTATGACCGCGCCAAGTTGCGCCTGCTCAATGGCGCGCATTCGAGCCTGGCCTACCTCGGCTCGCTGATGGAGCTGGAAACCGTCGGCGACGCCATGCAGCAACCGCAGCTGGCCGGCTTTGTGGAGCGACTGATGCGCCACGCCATCGCACCGGCGATCGTGCTGCCTGCGGACATGCGCGCCGATACGTATATCGACGCCATACTCGCGCGCTTCCGCAATCCCGCCATCCGCCACCGCCTTTCGCAGATCGCCTGGGACGGTTCGCAGAAGCTGCCCGTTCGCCTGCTCAGCACGATCGGCGACGCACTGGCCGCCGGCAAGCCGATCGATGCGCTATGCCTGCCCATCGCGGCGTGGATGCATTACGTGGGCAGGCAGGCGCGCCACGGGGTGGCGCTGGTCGATCCCCTCAACGACACGCTGTCGGCCATCGGCCTGGCCTGCACGGGCCAGGCGCAGGGGGACGTGGATGCGTTTCTCGCGCTCGACGCGGTGTTCGGGCCACTGGCCCACCAGGCGCGCTTCGGCGAGGCGCTGAGGGCGGCCTACGCGCGGCTGGGCGAAGCGACACCGACCCCGGTGTCGCGCGCGCTCGCCGCCTTCGACGCCTAAAGCTTGTAGGCGCGCTTGGGCAGATTGTACGCAAGGTCAACGGCAAGTTCGGCCGCTTCGTCCTCGTCCAGACGGTGCTCGGTCACCAATTTGGCCAGGAAGGCGCAATCGACCCGGCGCGCCACATCATGGCGCGCCGGAATGGACAGGAACGCGCGCGTGTCGTCGTTGAAGCCGACGGTGTTGTAGAAACCCGCGCTGCTCAGCGTCCATTCGCGAAAACGCCACATGCCTTCGGGCGCGTCGTGGAACCACCACGCCGGCCCCAGGTGCAGCGCCGGGTAATGGCCGGCCAGCGGCGCCAGTTCGCGGCTGTAGCTGCTCTCGTCCAGCGTGAACAGGATCAGCTTGAAATCCGGTGCGTTGCCGAAGCGATCCAGCAGCGGCTTGAGCGCGTTGACGTACTCGGTGCGCAACGGAATGTCGGCGCCCTTGTCGCGGCCGTAGCGTTCGAACAGCGTGCGGTTGTGGTTGCGAAAGCACCCGGGGTGGATCTGCATCACCAGCCCGTCGTCCATGCTCATCGCTGCCATTTCGGTGAGCATCTGAGCTCGGAAGCATTCCGCTTCCTGCGCGCTGAACGTGCCGCTCACCACCTTCCCGAACAGCCTGGCGGCGTCCGCTCTGGACAGATCGGCCGTCGCCGCGGTGGGGTGCCCGTGGTCGGTGGAGGTGGCGCCGGCCTGGGCAAAAAAGGCGCGCCGCTGCCGGTGCGCACGCAAATAGCCATCCCAGTGGTGGACATCCTCGCCGGTGATTTCGCCAAAGGCCTGCAATGCAGCGGTGAACTGCTCGTGTTCCGGATCGATCACCGGATCGGGCCGGTACGCGGTAATCACGCGTCCGCCCCAGCCGCTGGCACGGATCGCTGCGTGGTGTTGCAGTGGATCGAGCGGCGATTCGGTGGTCGCGATCAGCTCGATGTTGAAGCGCTCGAACAAGCTGCGCGGAAGATATTCCGGCCGCTGCAGGGCCGCGGTGATGTGATCGTAGTACTGATCGGCCGTGCCCGCATCCAGGCGCACGCGCAAGCCGAACACGTCATGGAACACATGGTTGAGCCACATCGATGACGGCGTGCCACGGAACAGGTGGAAATGATGGGCGAACACGCGCCACGCCTGGCGCGGATCGACGTCGTTGCGCGATCCGTCCACGCGCGCAATGCCCAGCGCGTCCAGCGATATGCCCTGGCTGTAGAGCATGCGAAACACATAGTGGTCGGGTACCAGCAACAATTGCGTGGCATTGGCGAATGGCTGGTTGCCGGCGAACCACGCCGGATCGGTGTGGCCGTGCGGACTGATGATCGGCAACTTGGCGACGTGCGCGTACAAGCGGCGCGCGATCGCCCGCTGCGTGGGCTCGGCCGGAAACAGGCGGTCGTCGTGAAGCGTCAGGGGATGCGTTGCAGAATTCATAAGCATGTCGTCAAAAAAGGGGATGTAATGCCTTGGAGTAAAGTGTAAGCCCGGCCCGAGGCACGTTCAGCGCAGCGTTTTTGAAGCGGCCGGCCCATCGTCCAGCCGTACCGGTTCCATGCGCGGAACCAGCAACTGCACCACCGCAAGCGCAACGAAATAGGCCATGCCTGCAAGCAAAAACACCGGAACGTAACTGTGCGTGGTCTGTAACAGCACGCCGATGACGGTGGAAATCAGCATGCCGCCCACTGCACCGGCGAAACCGCCGATGCCGACCACCGAAGCCACTGCTTGACGCGGAAACAGATCGGAAGTGAGCGTGTACACGTTCGCCGACCAGCCCTGATGCCCTGCCGTGGCCAGCCCCACCAACGCCACTGCCAGCCAAAGATGGCTGGCCCGGGCCGCAAACATCACCGGTACCACCGCCAGTGCGCAAGTCAGCATGGCCAGCTTGCGCGCGCGATTGACGCTCCATCCGTGCTTGATTAGCCTGCCCGCAAACCAGCCGCCCGCCACGCTGCCCGCATCGGCAAGCAGAAAGATCACGATCAGCGGCAACCCCAGGTCCAGCAGGGTGAGACCATAGGTCGCATGCAGGAATTTCGGCAGCCAGAACAAAAAAAACCACCAGATTGGATCGGTGATGAACTTTGCCGCCACGAACGCCCATACCTGCCGGTAACCAAGCAGCCGCGACCACGGCACCCGCGGCCCCGCCACCGGCTCCTGCCCGATATACGCGCGCTCGGCCGCAGACAACCTGGGCTGATGGTCGGGAGTGCGATAGGTGACCAGCCACACCGTCACCCACATTGCGCTCAGCACGCCGGTGAAAAGAAACGCGGCCTGCCAGCCCCAGCGCGATGCGACGAACGGAACCACCAGCGGCGCGACGATCGCGCCGATGTTCGAGCCGGCATTGAACACGCCCGCGGCCAGCGCGCGCTCCTTCTGCGGAAACCACTCGGCCACCGCCTTGATCGCCGCCGGGAAATTGCCCGACTCCCCCAGCCCCAACGCGAAGCGCGCGAGGGCAAAACTGGCCACGCCCACGGCCAGCGCATGGCCCATCGCCGCCAGGCTCCAGATACCGATGGCCATGGCGTAGCCGATACGCGTGCCGAAGCGGTCGATCACCGCGCCGGCGCACAGCAGACCGATCGCATAGGCGGCCTGGAATGCAGTGACGATGTTGCTGTAGTCGATTTCGCTCCAATGAAAGGTGCCCTGCAGAAATGGCGCAAGCACGCCCAGCACCTGGCGATCGATGTAGTTGATGGTGGTCGCCGCCAGCAGCATGGCGCACACGCGCCAGCGGTATCTGCCGATGTTTCCGCTTCGCATCGAAGTCGTAGCGGTAGAGCTGGCTGGGTCCATGTCACTTCCGGGCGGTTTATGTGGACTGGCAACGGCGAACTTACTTCCGCTTTGCGCCAGCGGGTGTTGCCGGTGTGCTCGAGCGTGTTCTTGTTAGCGCTATCATTAACACAGACGCAAATTCAAATGCCACTCCGTCCGACCCGGCCCCATCGCGCCCCTGCCGCGCTCATCGTTCGGCAGCAAATTTGTCGGACTTTTTCCTCGCTTCGGGCGCTCCGTGAAATTTATGTTGCCCTGCAGCGTGCGTGCCGAAAATGTTAGCGCTACCGTTCCGGCGGACCGAAGGACAAAGGTCGCCCAAGACAGTCGTCGCACCGGGGGGAAGTAAGGGCCGGTTGCGCGACGGGGACTACCAGACACAAGAATCGGGAGGGGAGTAAGGTGCAAAGCCCATTTGCAAGAACGATGTTGTCGCGCGCATTAACACTGGCCCTGCTGAGTGCGGCGGGGATCGCACAAGCACAGGATTCATCGCAAAGCCCCGCGGCAACCGCCGCGCAAAACCAGGCGCCGGCGCAAGGCCCTAAGCAAAACCAGACGCAAACCGGCGCGCAGGCAAGCAACACGCAAACGCCCAACGCCAAGCCGCCGGTAAAGCAGCTTGGCGCCGTCAACGTCAACGGCGGCTATCGCAGCAGTATTGAGTTTTCGACCGAAGCCAAGCGCGACGCCACCAACGTGGTCGATACGGTCTACGCCGAAGACATCGGCAAGTTTCCCGATACCAATATCGCCGAATCGCTGAACCGCATCCCGGGCGTGCAAATTTCGCGCGACGTGGACGGCGAGGGCATGAACGTGCAGATTCGCGGCCTGGGCACCGATTTCACCAAGATCCTGCTCAACGGCGACCAGATTGCCGTGGCCTCTTCCGGCACGCTGGATTCGCAAAACCAGAACCGCGAAGTCGATCTGGATCTCTTGCCGAGCGAATTCTTCACCCAGTTGACGGTAAACAAGACGCCGCAGGCGGATATGACCGAAGGCGGCATCGCCGGCGTGGTGGACATGCGCACCACGCGCCCGTTCGACAATCCGGGCACGCACCTGACCTATTCGGCGCAGAGCACCTACAACTCGATCGGCGACGACGTCAAACCGCGCGGCGCTTTCATCGGCAGCTGGACGAGTAAGGACAACACCTTCGGCGCCTTGATCGGCCTCACCGGATCGCGCAGCGATTATGACGTGCGCGGCTTCGAAACCATCGGCTGGACCACGCCGCACCTCAGCGCCGCCCAGTGCGGCATCGCGTCGGGTTCGTGCAGCCCCGGCGCGGGCAGTTGGACCATACCGGCCACCGTTCCGGCCGGCGCGGGTGCGGGCCTGATTCCAGGGCAGACGATCGACAACGCGTGGCTGCTGGCCCATAACCCGGGTCTGACCACCTCGCAGATCGCCAACGCACTGATTCCGCGCCTGGGCCGCGATGCGTACATCCAGGGCACCAACGACCACCAGTCGGCCTTGATGTCCTTCGAATTCCGCCCCGATGAGCGCGCGCATTTCTACCTTGATACGCTGTTCTCCAAGCAGGAGCGCGATTTCAATCGCACCGACATGGATCTGATCGGCCGCAGCGGCCAGTTGATCCCCACCAATATGCAGGTGGACCAGAACGATGTGGTGACCAGCGCCACCTTCGCCAACGCACAGTACTTCCTGGAAGAACGCCCGTACCAAGAGCATGTGCACTTCTACAACCTCAACCCGGGCGGCGAATTCCTGTTCGGCGACGACGAGAACATCAAGCTCGACTTCCAAGGCTACTCACAGCGCAGCTGGTATGAGAACGAGCAGCCGACGCTGGCGGTGATGTCGCCGATCACCACCGTCACCTACAACAACAAAGGCGGCAACTACCCGACCATTACCTCCAGTGTCAATCTCAACGATCCCAACGCCGGCTGGACCTGGTACCGCCTGAACGTGGACAACGAAACACGTGTGACCGACAACAAGGGCACGCGCGAAGACCTGCAGATCGGCGACGACGACAACAATGTCAAGGTCGGCGTCGCCTATGACGATATCGCGCGCCAGATCAAGGCCTATGTCGATACCTCTGCCTGGCAAAACTATGGCGAAGCCGCGGTGCCCGCCTCGGCGCTGCCGTCCTACCTCTCGTCGGGGCCGGCCGGCTTCATCGCGATGAACTACTCCGCGCTGATGGCAGCCACCAACTACGGCTACTACGAGTCCATCGCGCCGCTATCGTCCGCCGCGGCCACCGGCGCCAGCTCCGGCGACATCGAGGAAAGCACCTGGGCCTGGTATGTGCAGGGCAACGGCAAGTTCGACCTGTGGGGCAACGAGTTGCGCGTCAACGGCGGCGTGCGCCACGCCTACACCGACCAGACCGTGTCCGGCCCCGTGACGCTTAACGGCCAGACCGAAGAGGTGACGCTCAAGCACGCCTACGGCTACTACCTGCCGTCGTTCAACGCCGCCTACAACGCCACCGACAACATCATCGTGCGCCTGGCCGCATCGCGCTCGATGACCCGTCCGGACCCCAGCGCGATGGTGCCGGGCCTCAACTTCAGCGACCCCGCGGCGGAAATCGCCAGCGAAGGCAATCCGAAGCTGGCGCCGTACCTGTCCACCAACCTCGACTTCGGCGGCGAGTGGTATACCGGTAACGAAGGCTATGTCGGCGTGGATCTGTTCGGCAAGCGCATCACCGGCTTCACCGTCAACGGTACCAACCTGGTTCCGTTCACGGCGCTGGGCGTGCCCTATGCGGACCTCACGCCCACGCAGCAGCAATCGCTGCAGCTGCGCGGCGGCCCGAATTCGGCGATGGTGCAGGTGACCCAGCAGGTCAACGCCGACGGCACACTGTTCATCAAGGGCGCGGAACTGACCTGGGTGCAGCCGCTGGATTTCATCTACAAGGGCCTGGGCCTGCAGGCGAACTACACCGTCGTCTCGCAGAAGAACATCGGCGCCGGCGTACCGGCGCAGGCCGTGGGCATTTCGCCGCATACCTACAACCTCACCGGCTACTGGGAGGGCTACAACACCACGATCCGGCTGTCGTACGTGTGGAATGCGGCGCAGATCAGCTCCACCGCCGACCAGAACGGCCTTGAGTTCGGCCAGATCAAGACCGATGCGCGCGGCCAGCTCGACCTGGGTGCGAGCTATCAGTTCCCGCATCTGCCGTCCAAGCCGATGATTACGCTCGATGCCACCAATATGACCAAGGCGGACTTGCGCACCACGTTTACCTATTCCAACGCCGCCTACACGTACTACACGCCGGGCTTCGCCATCATGCTCGGTATCCGTGGCACGTTCTGATCGCCGCTGCAACGTCTAAACCCCCTCGGCCCACCCGGTCGGCGTCATGCCCGGTGGGCCGTTTTTTTTAATGCTGCGGACCGTAGCCCACACGCGATACGCTGCGCGTTCCGCACAAGCCATGATCGAGCGATGAACAGCACCCCCCAGACACTCAGCGTGGTGGAGAAAATCGGCTACAGCCTTGGCGATCTTGCCGCCAACCTGATTTTTCAGACGCTGGTGACGTTTCTTGCCTTCTTCTACACCGACGTGTTCCGCATTCCCGCCGGCACCGCGGCCACCATCATCTTTGCCGTCGGCATGCTTGGCGCGTTCGTGTTTACGCCGGTCATCGGCCTGATCGCCGACCGCACGCATACCCGCTGGGGCAAATTCCGTCCCTGGATTCTATGGACGTCCATTCCCTTTGGCGCCCTTTCCCTGCTCGCCTTCAGCACCCCCTCACTGGGCGAGCAGGGAAAGGTGACGTACGCGCTGGCGACCTACTCGCTGCTGGTGCTGGTCTACGTCGCCAATAACCTGCCCTACTCCGCGTTGAGCGGCGTATTGACCGGCAGCATGGCCGAGCGCAACAGCCTTTCCTCGTACCGCTTCGTGGCGGTGATGGTGGCGCAATTCATCATCCAGGTGTTGCTGCTGCCGCTGGTACTGATTCTCGGCGGCGGGGACAAGGCGCGCGGGTTCCACAACACCATGACACTGTTCGCCATCGTCGGCACGGTGTTCTTCCTGATTACCTTTCTCACCACGCGCGAACGCATCGTACCGGCGCGCGGGGAGGCTTCCAGTGTGCGCGATGATCTGCTGGACCTCGTGAAAAACCGCCCCTGGCAAATCATGCTGGCGGTGACGGTGCTGCTGTTCATCAACCTGGCCCTCAAGGGCGGCATGTACATCTATTACTTCAAGTACTACATGCATGAGGCAGCGCTGGCCACATTCCTGCAACATGTCGGTTTCAACAGCTTTATCGCCGGTTTGAACAAGGTATTGGACGCTATCGGCCTGACCGATTTCCAATGGCCCAAGGACGCACCCACCTCCGCCTTCAGCTTGTTCAATGCACTAGGCATCATCTTCATGATCGTAGGCATCGGCTTTTCCAAGCGGCTGGCCGATCGTTTCGGCAAGCGCGACGTGTTCGGCGGCGCCTTGTTCGCGTCCACGCTGTTTTTGCTGGCTTTCTATGTCTATTCGCCCGACAGCGTCGGCCTGGTGGTGCTTTCCTACGTCTTTCACGGCTTCTTCTACGGCATCACCATTCCGCTGCTATGGGCCATGATCGCCGACGTGGCCGATTATTCGGAATGGAAGAACCGCCGCCGCGCCACCGCCATCATTTTCTCCGCCATGCTGTGCGGATTGAAGGTGGGGCTGAGCATCGGCGGCGCGTGCGTGGCCGGCATCCTTGCGCTCTACGGCTACCATGCCGATGCGACGGCGCAATCGGCCGACGCCGTGCGCGGCATCCATCTCACGGTCAGCGTGCTGTGCTCGCTGCCCTTCCTTGCCGCCGTGGCCTTGATGTTCCTGTACGACATCGACAAGCCGATGGAGCTGCGCATCGAACGCGAACTCGATGCGCGCCGCCTGCAGGCCGCCGTGGTGCCCTGATGTCCCATGCACCCTTTCACACGGTTTATTCGCCATGTCCGATGAAATGCTGGAACACGATTCGCGCGCACTAGCCGCGCGCGCGATATCCAAGCCGCTGGTCACCCACATCTATACCGCCGACCCCTCGGCCCATGTGTTCGACGGCGCGATCTACATCTATCCTTCGCATGACATCGAGGGCGGCGTGCCGTTCAACGACAACGGCGACCATTTTTGCATGGAGGATTATCACGTCTTGCGCATGGCCTCGCCCGACGACGAAGCAGTGGACTGCGGCGTCGCCCTGCACGTCAAAGACGTGCCATGGGCCGAGCGGCAGATGTGGGCACCCGATGCCGCCTGCAAAGACGGCCGTTATTACCTTTACTTTCCGGCCAAGCGCGCCGACGGCCTCTTCCAGATCGGCGTGGCGCTCTCCGATCGCCCGGAGGGCCCGTTCACGCCCGAACCGGAAGCGATCGACGGCAGCTACTCCATCGACCCTGCCGTGTATGCCGATGACGACGGCACCCACTACATGTACTTCGGCGGTATCTGGGGCGGCCAGCTGCAGAAATACCGCGACAACGCCTACGCCGGCACGCACCAAGAGCCGCCTGCCGACCAGCCCGCGCTGGGCCCGCGCGTGGCCAGACTTGGCCCGGACATGAAGCAATTTGCCGAAGCGCCGCGCGAAGTGGTCATCCTGGACGAACACGGCCGGCCACTGCTGGCCGGCGACCACGAGCGCCGCTATTTCGAAGCGCCATGGATGCACGCCTATCAGGGTCGGTATTACCTTTCCTACTCCACCGGCAATACGCATTTTCTGTGCTATGCCACGGGCGACAACCCCTACGGTCCATTCACCTATCAGGGTAGGATCATGAGCGAAGTGGTCGGCTGGACCACACACCATTCCATCTGCACGTTCGCCGGCAAGTGGTACCTGTTTTATCACGACGCCATTCTGTCCGGCGGCGTCACCCACCTGCGCTCGATCAAGATGACCGAACTGCACTACGACGAACACGGCAAGATCATCACCATCGCTCCCTATGGCAAGTAACGCCGATTCCGCCTCATCCGCCACCTGCCACGCGCAGCGCCCGATGCACCCCGGCCCCTTGGTGCGCATTGCCCACGGCAGCCTGACCGTCGATATAGCGCCCTCCGCTGGCGGACGCATCGCGCAGATCACTACCGACCACGACACCTGGCTCATCGGCCACGATGAAGGCGACGAGGCGATGATCGCCTGGGGGAGCTATCCCATGCTGCCATGGGCGGGGCGCATCCGGCACGGACGCTTTCGCTTTCACGGCCGCGATATCCAGTTGCCGCGCAATTTTGGCGAACATGCGATCCACGGCATCGCCTTCGCCCTGCCGTGGTGGATCGACGGCCACTCGCCCACCCACATCGATCTCTCGCTGCCGCTACCCGAGGACGAAAGCTGGCCGTTCGGCGGCATCGCGCGGCAGCGCATCGAAGTAGGCCAGGACGGCTTGCGCATGACGCTTTCCATCACCGCCGGCGAACAGCCGATGCCCGCCACGCTGGGCTGGCACCCCTGGTTTCGCAAGCCTGATCGGCTGGAATTCGCACCCACGCGCATGTACCCCCGCGACGCCCAAGGCATAGCGACATTGCCCGTGATCGATCCGCCACCACCGCCGTGGGACGATTGCTTCCTCAACGACAAACCGCTGGTGATGCATCGCGCCGGCCAGCGCATCCGGCTAAGTTCAAGCTGCGATCATTGGGTGATCTATGACGAGACTGCGCACGCCACCTGCATCGAACCGCAAAGCGGACCGCCGGATGCGTTTAATCTGACGCCCTCACGACAGTTGTCGCCTGGAGAGACGTTGTCGGTGTGGTATGCGATGGAGTGGATGCCGTAGCGTTGCGACCGGCTCATTCGACTGCGAGTACGATGCCATCGGACTCGGCTTCCGTTTCGGCATACGACCATTTGAATTTGCAACATAGCTCTTGCAAACCATCGAGGTGGCAATCTCGAAAAGCGGCGTTGCCTATTTATCGTAACAACCCGCGCGCAACTTGCAGCCTCAGACTTCCGAACAACTTTCCCTTGCCTTGATGATCAAATGATAAACCATTTGAACATGGTCGATCCCTTCTAGCTCATATCCCCCGAGGCCAGCCAGCGCCGCGACTGATCATCTGGCTGTGGCAGGGTTCGATCTTCGCATACTGCGCGCGCAATAAAGGATGCCTCTTGTTTATCTTCAGTTTCCAGTTAGCCACAATTGAGCTAGTGCAGCTCGCAACTCTCCCCCTCCACTGGAAAGGAAATCAAGTTGGAACTGAAGGAAACCGGTAGCGCGCGCTCGAATAGAAGAATTCCGAACGCAAGATGCTTAAGGGTGTTCAAGCCCTTAAGCCGTACAAAAATAACTTCTTCATCAAATTTGTAGATCATGCTTGACGCTTGCAGCTATTCAGAGACAGATATATAGCTAAATCTTCCATCTCTGAAATAATAAAGCGTAGAACCGGCCTCAATTGCCTCATACAAGACGGAGTCCAAGGAGACATCAACTTTCCTTCCATCTACGCCCCAGTACGCGCCTGGCGACATCTTTGAAACAACAGATAGGTAGGCAACTTTCCGCGGACCATCTAAAACAGTAACAGGATGAGAGCCTTTACCTTCGTCCACGATAAGCAATATCTGTTGCAATTCTCTATTTTTTTTGAAAATGGTCAGCACAAAGCTTTTATAGGTCTGTGACTTTAGATGCGCTTCAAAAATGCCGGGGCAATCGATGCCGTGTTGCTTAACCCAAAGATCACGATCCTCGGAGCGAAGATCTTCCAACCGGACTACTTGCCATCCCGGGTAATTTTTTCGGAGCTCAAGTTGAACTTCAGACCCATTACACTGGACTCCCGCGTGCGACAAGCGAGTGATTGATCCACAGCTCAGAATAACCATTTGCAAAATAAGTAGCGGCGAGTTCTTTTTGCGGTTCATAGGTTCCACTCAGTCGTGGGAGAGAGCTGGCAGAACTGACCCCAATGGTTTGAACAGCGAAGCCCGGTCGGATAAGTGCCTAGCCTGCGTGGTTTAAGCTATTTAGAAAGTCGAACCCGACCCGTGTTTTGAACTGAACCGCCCCGGTTTTCGTGGAGGCTGTTTGGCTTAAGTCAGGCCGCCGCGGAGGCTGCCTGACTGGCGAGTTGCCGGTAGTAGTTTGCCTCGGCCTCTGCCGGCGGGATATAGCCGATCGATCCGAGCAGGCGGTGGTAGTTGAACCAACACGCAACGCATTGATGCTGCTGCGCAATCCCGATCCTACTTATCAAAATTACACGTATCTCGGCTTAACCCCTAGAACAGGCTTTTTACCCACTGCGCGAGGGGGCTCAACAGCGGAACGTCGTGCATGCGGTGCGCGACCACGAATAAGCCGCAAATGGCCAGGATAAGGAACCCCAGGATTTTCCCCGCGATCGCGGCGGCTTTCGATAGAGCCTGTTTCATCCCCTCCCCAGGGTCAGTTTTCGCGGCGAAAACTCTGCCTATGGCTTCGGCGTTTTGATGATAGCGGTGGGCAGGATGCGGTAGACCTTGCAGTCATTCCCCACCCACTTGATGACGCCGATGTAAGGCTTACCCCGGAGCACCCATTCCTTTGTGCCTTTCTTTCGGCCGTTCACTCCGGGGTTTTTGATGGTGTAGTTCTTGGCGATGGCGTCTCGAATTTCGGTGACGTAACCGATCGGATCGGGATGGCCGATGCTCACAATGAACCTGGCGGCTTTGCTCAGATCCCTCTTTGCTAACCCCATGTAGATGAGCGCCACGGCTTACTTCGCTTTTTTGGCCGCAGCCGCGCGTGCGTGTCGCACGTTGTGCGCTGCCGTCTGTACCTGCTTGTGAATGGTGCGCTTGACGGTCGCGGCGGCCACTTTGGCTTTGGGCGCGCGATCGCGCTCGGCCACAAGCTGCGCCGTCTCGGCCAGAACGTCTTTCCACACGTCGTCGTGGGAGTGCCACGTCGCCGTGCCGTTCTTTTCCTCGGCCAAGGCTTCGTCAACCTGCTCGCGTACCCACTGATCGTAGGCAAGCGCCTGCTTCGCGGCCTTCGCGCGTGCGCTCACGTCCTTACGCGGGGCGCGCAGCAAGCCCGCTTCATATCCGGACGTGTCCAACAGGAACGACGACAGGCCCAGGCGAGTGAGCTCACGCACGGCGGTATCGGTGGTGGCGAACATCTTCACCTCACCGACCTTGTTCGCCAGGATACGGTCTTGCGTCCCCAGCTTGGCGAGCACGGCGTAGCCTCCTTTCTGGCCTAGAATCGTGGCCGTCTTCACCGCGCCCATGTTCACCAGGTCGCGGAGGTTTTCGAGCTTGATGGATTGAGTCATATCGGCGCCTCCGATATAGATAACCGATTCCAGATTATCAATAATCGGGAGTCGGCACAAACGAAAGGATAGGGGGCTATTTAACAAAGTCCCCGTTAAGCGAACAAGGCAGTCATGTTCCGGTATGCCATGTTGCGCCATGGCGCACCGTGTCTTTTGATGACGCATCAAAACGCGCCAATGAGGCCCGCTATGCCCTCGCAGTTCGACATTGCTACTGACACCCTTTGGACCATCGAGCAGATTTGCGAACGGCTCTCCATCAGCCGTCGCAGCTTCGACCGCATGCGCGGCGTGGCGGCCGTGGCTCCTATCGCCACAGCGCCACGCCCTGGCCTCGGCGCCATCGCCAGTCGTGGCGGCGGCCCTATCCGTAGCGCTTCCCAACTTAACCCGCTGCACGCGGAGGACCGCGAGCTGATCGGTGCTCCGCCCTTCCCTCCGCCGACCGTGGTGCTCGGCCGCAGCCCGCGCTGGTCGTCGCAGGCCGTCAACGAGTGGGTTGCTGCGGCGGCGGCCGCAGCTGGCCAACGCTAATCGGAAGGCGATTGGACATGAGCCGCTACGCACCAATCAAAGCCCCGCAGACTGTCCAGCTCGAATTGTCGCCGCACGTCATCCTCGATAACTGCAAAACGCCAGCCAACTGCCCACGTTTGGCACAACAACTGAACAGCTTCGCCAGCGAAACTAACTGCGGCCGACGGCGACGCAGCTATGATTTGCCATTGCATTGCTTATTCCCGGCGCCAACCCTTACCACCACCTGGGGAACTGGCAACGCTCGTCAGCAGCGCGGGGTGACCGGCCACCTTCGGAGGCGTGGCAGGCATCCACCGTGTAGGTGTACGTGCCATTGGCGGCACCGCTCGCCGACCACGATGTTCCGGTGGAGTCGTAGACCGAGGTCCCGTTCTGGTACAGGTCGTAGCTGGTCGCTCCCGTGACCGTGTTCCAACTGAGGGTATAGGTGCCGCTGCTGCTCGAAGTCGTGCTGGCCGATAGGCTCGACGCCGGAATGGTTCACCACGAATAATGAACCTGACCCCTGAGGTTCCGATCATCAGTGCTCGCGAAAGAGCGACGGATACCGCCGCTGCAGGTCAGCGTAATCGACGATTATTGCCGTAGGCAAGGGGCAAGCTCCCAAATCGATCGTGCGCGAGTTCAGATAATCGTCGATGAACTTACCTTTGATCGTGAGTGTTTGCTTGTTGAAGGCCGATGGGTGCTTATACATTGGCCCAGGGTTCGCGATCGTCAAGCAATATTTGTCCCATGCTCGCGGCTTGAAGTTGTCTTTTCCACCAGCGGCGACATGGCTGGCTTACTCTGCCCTCTTTTTTTGCTTCATGGATTGCCGTTGATTTTCTTAATAGACATGGGAATCACGGCGCTAGAACCATACTCAGGCTCCAATGGAAGCGGCCCAGGTATCGGAGGAGCGGGATGCGCAAGAGCGTAACTGAGGGCTGGCAAAGTCGAACGAGCCCTTGGACCAATCCTGCCAAGCGCAATAGCAGCGTAGAAACGAATTGAATCATTATCATCGCGCAAGAGTTCAGCGATCGCGTTGATTACTCGCAAATCCAATGTACCGCGCATACTAGGAGGCATGTTATCAACGTCGAGCCTAAGCTCTCGAGCGAGAGCCGTTCTTTTCTGCCTATCAGCGTTTTGCTGAATTTGCCTTACCAAATCGTACAAATACTGCGCATTGACAGCTGGATGGATTTGGTCTGCTTCGTTTGCGCCGGCAGCGCTAACGATTGTGACGCTGGCGAAGGTAAACACCAACGCGAACGTGTGTAGGGTCCATAGGCTCTTCATTTAGATGTCTCACGGCCAAGAGGTTTGGAGTTGGCGCGCAACTGGAGCTGTCGCATTCTGTGTTGGCAGTCCGGGATCAACCGAAGTTGCTGGTAGGCTACCTGCATATATAACTGAATCTGGTTTAGCAGGCTGTTGAGAAACACCCATTGCCACACCGCATGATAGGTTTGATTGATCGAAAAGTCGTCGCGGTGTCGCTCTCCAGACGCACGTTTCCTCAGGTCGGCGAGGGATTCCACCACTCGCCGATACCGCCCAGTCGGATCAGGTTGTACGCGGCGAAGTTCCAGTGCACCCAGGCGTTGACCTTCGCCATCCCGATCAACGGCAGCTTGCGCAGATCGCCAACGGTCTTGGCCCAGCCGAAGCTCTGCTCGATGCGCTTGCGCACTTTCAGACTTACCGCGTAACCCTTGCTGCGTGCTGTGCGCGCATCGGCGGCGCTGCGCCGGCCGTGGCTCGTGTTGCGGACGATATGCGCCTTGATGCCACGTTGCGTCAGTTGCTCGACGAACTCCCGCACGTCATACCCCTTGTCCGCGCCCAGCGTGGCGCCGGGTGACAGGTGTGCATCGACCAGCGCCAACGCGCCATCGCGTTCCCCCGTGCCGCTGGCATGGCGTACATCCACCCCCACCAGCAAGCCGTGGCGGTTTTCCATCAGGGCGTTGGCCAGGTACGCCAGGTGGGCCTGCTGGCCGTTGCCCTTGCGGGCCAGACGGGCATCCGGATCAGTGGCCGACGCGTGGGTGTCGTTACCGCGCCGCTGGTCACGAAAGTCGCTGCCGTCGCCGTCGTCCGAGCCATCCTTCGGGCGGAAGCTGCGGTGCGAGGCCCAGGCTTCGAGCAGACTGCCATCGACCGAGAAGTGCTCATCGCTGACCAGCTCGTTGAGCCGGGCCAGCAGGACCGTGCTGGCGAAGAAGCGCTGGGCGATCTCGGCATCGAACAGCCGATCCCGATTGAACGAGAAGGTGGAGTGATCCCACACCACATCGTCAAGGTTCAGGCCCACGAACCAGCGGAACAGCAGGTTGTAGTTCAACTGCTCCATCAGCGGACGTTCGCTGCGCACGCTATAGACCACTTGCAGCAGTGAGGCACGCAGCAACCGTTCCGGTGGAATCGAAGTGCGGCCGCCGACGGCATAGCGCGCGGCCAGCACCTCATCGAGCTCTTTCAGAATCGTATCGACCAGCACACGCAACTTGCGGATCGGGTGGTCGGCAGGAACACGCTCGTCCACCGACACATACGAGAACATACCAAGCTGCCGGATATCGGCTCCGCGCACTGCAAACACTCGATCATTGATGGAGACTATGATTGTCGCTGCTGCGAGGCGTTTCTCAACAGCCTGCTAGTACCGTTATTGCAAGGCACAACCCAGGAAAGTCTGAACCCGAGCCCAGGTCTGCTCATTTGCCGCCATAAATGTAGTAAGAATTCTCAATTTCCACCGCTGACTTGCGAGCCCGTGAATTTATGTCAAGTAGCCTTGTGCGCTCCAGTTTATCGTCATGGCCAATTAAGCAAATGAATCTGTATTTATCTCCATTTACGAAATCAAGGCGAACATATACGGCAGTCTTGCCCGACCATGCGGCTGCACTTCCAAGATGCAAAGCAGCAGGAGCGCTAACGAGTATTCCATTGGCGCTAAGCAACGCATTCGAATTCGCGGAACACTCAGCCTCTGCTCGAAAAAACGCCTCTCCCTTTGGTGCGCCCCCACCATACTTAGTTGACTGATACAACTCCATATCCAGCCTGCCTGAAGCCTCTGCGACAAGCTTTTCCCAATTCGTAGATTCTCTCGATACTGACGCATAACTTTTGCCAGCCAACATGATTGCCAATAGGAGGCCGATGCTAGCTATCATTTTTCTTACGACGAATCTCATCATCACATTGCCTCGATATACTTAACGAATCACGGTTTTTTCAAGCGCGGTTCAGCTCTTTGAATCAAAGTTTCAATATCGCCTAACCGTACCCATCTACGCCTGCATCAACTGACCGTTTAATAAGAGCCTACTGACCAAGGGGGTGGAGTGCTGGCGTAACGGAATTTCGTTGCGGCGCCTGAGGAGCTTGCGTCGCCCTATTACCTGGTGCTCGTTGAGATAAGCTTGCACTACTGGATTGGGAAGAGCTGTTGGTTGATGAGCTAGATTGGCTGTCAACGGGCTGCGTGGCCCACGGGGGCTGCCATCACCCCAACGCCTACCCAAGCCACGCGACCGAACTTGTCAGCTTCTTTTGGATTGGCATAGGCCCACTTCCCATAGGACTGCGCCATCTGATCGCAAGTCAATCCGTCGACGCACAGCCCATCCGGATCCGTGTGATTGACCGGATTGTTGTTGGCATAGGCATACCAATGTAGCAAAAATCCAGGCGCACACTACTTCTTGAGAAGAAGTGCCCCATATCGTCGCTTGAAATCGCTTTCGTCAATAATGATTGCCGTAGGCAATGGGCATGCACCGAGATCGATGTTGGAGCGTGTGCAGAATTTTGTGTAAACGGGATTTCGGTTTACGGTTGAGGGAGTCGTCCCTCGAACTGGATCGTAAATTGGTTCAACGCCGCTTTCCAGTTGTGGATCGGCATCGTCCATTTCTTGCTGATGTTGCGTAGTGCCAAGTAGAGCAATTTGATCAGGGCTTCATCGTTGGGAAACGCGCCACGATGCTTGGTCAGTTTGCGTAGGCTGTAGTTGACCGACTCGATGGCATTGGTGGTGTAGATCACCCTGCGGATCTCCGGCGAGAAGTCGAAGAACGGTATCAGCCGCTCCCAGTTACGTCGCCACGATTGGCCGATGGGTAGGTACTGCGCGTCCCATTTGGCATCGAACTCACCCAGGCACCGTTCGGCCTCTTCAGCGGTCGCGCAGGTGTAAATGCGCTTGAGATCGGATGCGACTTCCTGCCGACGTTTCCACGGCACGTAGTTCAAGCTGTATCGCACCATGTGCACGATGCACAACTGCACCGCCGTCTTCGGGAACACCGCCTCGATCGCTTCGGAGAATCCCTTAAGTCCATCGACGCAGGCGATGAAGATGTCCTGCACGCCGCGGTTTCTCAGTTCGGTCACTACTTGAAGCCAGAACTTCGCGCCTTCCGTTTGCGCCATCCACAGACCCAGCACTTCCTTCTCGCCGGCCAACGTGATGCCGATGGCCAGGTACACCGCCTTCGCGCGTACCGAGCCATCACGCACCTTCACATGGATGCAGTCCAGATAGGCGATCGGATAGACCCTATCCAGTGGGCGTGATTGCCAAATCTTGACCTCATCGACGACCGCGTCGGTCACCGAGGAAATCAGGCTTGGCGAGACCTCGGCACCGTACATCTCTTCCAGATGCGCCTGGATCTCGCGCACCGTCATGCCGCGTGCGTACAGCGACAGGATCTTATCGTCGAAGCCGTTCCAGCGCGTCTGATGCTTAGGCACCAGCTTCGGCTCGAAGGTGCCGTCGCGGTCGCGCGGTATCTCGATGGGCAGTTCGCCGAACTCGCCTTTGAGCGTTTTGCGACTGCGGCCGTTGCGGGTATTGCCGGCCGCATTGGCCACCGGCTCGTTCTTCTCGTGACCAAGATGCTCAGTCATCTCAGCATCGAGGGCCTTCTCGACTAGCAGTTTGGTCAGCTGCTTGAGCAGGCCGTTCTCGCCAATCAGGTCTTCCGGCTTGCTGTAATTGGCCAGCAGGCTATCCAGCAGCTCGCTGGGC
>NZ_DATJTC010000009.1:0-72308 GCF_035503745.1 Dyella sp. | reverse complement strand
CCTGACCTCGCACGGTATCGATGCGAGCCGTCTGGAAGGGCCGATCGGCCACGGCGAGAACGATCCGATCGACACCAACAAGACTGCTGCGGGCCGCGCTCGCAACCGTCGTACGGAGCTGCAGGTTCAGCAGTAATCCGAGGGTGGCAAAGTGTTACGGAAAAGCCCGGCGAAAGCTGGGCTTTTCTTTTGCCGTCAGGCTAGTCTGAGCAGCGCATGGCCACTTTTCGAACACGTTCGCATGCGCCGGCCCGACCTAGGTTCGGTCTGGCGCGCGTCATCAGCAAGCTGGGCGTCTGTTCGCGCAGCCAGGCTGAACGCGCCGTGCGCGAGGGCAGGGTAAGCGTCGATGGGCGCGTCGTGCTCGATCCGGAATGTCCCGCCGATGCCGAGCGTCAACGCATCTGTTTGGACGGCGAAAGAGTGTCGGCATCCAGGCGCATCTATGTGGTGCTGAACAAGCCGCGCGGCATCGTGGTGACTGCCGCCGACGAACGCGGCCGCGATACCGTCTACGAATTGCTCGCCACATCGGGCTTGCCCTGGCTCGGTCCGGTTGGCCGGCTCGACAAAGCCAGCGAAGGATTGTTGCTACTTAGCAACGATAGCGTGTGGGCAGCCGGGCTCACCGATCCGCGCCGTCACGTCGACAAGATCTATCACGTGCAGATCGATGCCATTCCCGAACAGGCATTGCTGGATCAGCTGCTGCATGGCGTCGAGGAGCAAGGCGAGCATCTCTCCGCCAAGCGGGTATCGGTGCTTCGCAGGGGCGAAAAAAATGCGTGGCTGGAAATTGTGCTGGATGAAGGACGCAATCGTCAGATTCGGCGTTTGCTCAAGGCGCACGGCATTGATGTACTGCGCTTGATGCGTATCGCCATCGGCGATGTCGCACTGGGCGAACTCGGCAAAGGTCAATGGCGACATCTCAGCGACGAAGAGGTGGCCAAGCTTGCGCATGCCCCGCGCAGTGAAGATGCCGAGCGTCCCGCTTCCCGGCAGGAGACCGGCGATGCCCCATCCGGCCGCACCCAGACCAGGATGTCCACGCAATCGCGGCATGAGGCGCCGCCGCCACGCGCCAAACGGCGCCGCTAGGCTCGCAGCACTTCCCGCCGTCGTACCGCGGCAAGATGAGTGCGGTGGTTGGTGTTTCATTGACGCCGACCGACGTGCGGGCCGTGTCATGGCAGGCGCCACATGCCGGAAACCGCCGGCACGTGGCGCCATCGCCGTTCAGCCGCCAATGACGCCCAGCGAACGCGCGACTTTGGTGAAGGCCGCAATGGCGCGATCCAGATGCTCGCGCGTATGCGCCGCGCTCATCTGTGTGCGAATGCGCGCCTGCCCTTGCGGCACCACCGGATAAAAGAAGCCGGTGACATAAATGCCTTCCTCAAGCAGGCCGGCGGCCATGGCCTGCGCTTTTTTCGCGTCGTAGACCATCACCGGCACGATCGGATGCACGCCCGGTTTGATGTCGAAGCCGGCTTGGGTCATCTGTTCGCGGAAATAACGGGTGTTTTCCTGCACGCGTTCGCGCAGATCGCCCGCCGAGCCGAGCATGTCCAAGACCTTGATCGCGGCAGCCACTACGTGCGGCGGCAGCGAATTGGAGAACAGGTACGGACGGGAGCGCTGACGCAGCATCTCGATCACTTCGGCGCGGCCGGTGGTGAAGCCTCCCAGCGCGCCGCCCAGCGCCTTGCCGAGCGTACCGGTGAAGATGTCGATCTTGTCCATCACGCCATGCACTTCCGCCGAGCCGCGGCCGTGCGGGCCGAGGAAACCGGTGCAGTGGCATTCGTCGATGTGCACCAGCGCGTTGTACTTGGCGGCCAGCGCCGTGATCTTGTCCAGCGGCGCGATGAAGCCGTCCATCGAAAACGCGCCGTCGCTGGTGATCAGCTTGGTGCGCGCACCGGCGGCATCGGCGGCTTGCAGCTGTGCTTCCAGGTCGGCCATGTCGCAGTTGGCATAGCGAAAGCGCTTGGCCTTGCACAGGCGGATGCCGTCGATGATGGAGGCGTGGTTCAGCGCGTCGGAAATGACGGCGTCTTCTTCGCCCAGCAGCGGCTCGTACAGGCCGCCGTTCGCGTCGAAGCAGGCGGCGTAGAGGATGGTGTCCTCGGTGCCAAAGAACGCGGCGATTTTCTTTTCCAGCGCCTTGTGCAGGTCCTGCGTGCCGCAGATGAAGCGCACCGAGGCCATGCCGAAACCGTGCGTGTCCAGAGCATCTTTGGCCGCCTGGATCACATCCGGATGGTCGGCCAGGCCCAGGTAGTTGTTGGCGCAGAAGTTGAGCACCTTGCGGCCGCCCTGCAGCTCGATCTGGGCCGATTGCGGGGAGGTGATGATGCGTTCGGCCTTGAACAAGCCCTGTTCGCGGATGGATTGGAGTTCTTGGGCGTAACGCGCCTGGCCGGAGTAGCTCATGGGGACTGCCAAGTTGGGGAAAGTGCCAATTGTCGGACTTTCCGGCGGGGGATTGAAGAGCAAGCCCGCAGGGCCGGGTCTGTTTGCCCGCCATCTGGCGCCATCGCTCAGTCGTGTGGACATACACGCCTTCGCTCTTGCTTGGCTGGCGAGCAAACAGCTCCCGGCGCGGGCCACGCCGACAGGGTAAACAGGCCTAGTGCAGGCCGAAATCGTCGCGCGTGGTCTTGCCCTTGTCCTCGATACCCGACGCATCCAGCTTGGGCGCCAGCACAAACACGCGGCTATCGTCGATCTTGCCGTGCAGGTACTGGCGCACCGCGTCGGCGCGCCGTTCGGCGAGGTGGCGCAGGGCGTCCTGGTCCACGTTCACGTTGGCCTCCATCAGCTTGATCATCGTTTGCGGCGGTTGCGACTTGATCAGGCCGATGAGGTCGCGCGGCTTCTTGAAGTCCGCATGCTTGTAGGCCTTGGCCAGGTATTTGTTGTAGTCGTCGGTGCCGGGCTTCACCGGCGCTGCCTTGGCGGCCTGGCTGCCGATGTCGTCGGCTTCCTCCTTCTGCACGGCGTCCTCGACCATCACCTTGCGCAGGCCGTCCTGGTCGAGGGAAGGATCCACACGGCCGGTGATATCGAGTTTGAGCGCCGGCTTCTTGTTCAGTATCGCTACGATCTGGTCAAGCCGTTGCCTGGCTTGGGCATCAAGCGCGTTCGAGCCAGGATCGAACTCCACGTAGCCCAGATCCTGCCCGCCACCGCCCATGCTCGATGCCAGCAGACGGAACGGCGCGGTGACCGCGCGCTTGATCAGGTTCACAAATGCCTGCCAGATCACGCCCCCGATACTGAAATGCGGATCGCTGAGCGAGCCGGACACGGGCACGTGGATATCGATGTTGCCGTTGGAATCGCGCAACAACGCCACCGCCAGTTTTACCGGCAAATGGCTGACGCCCGGCCCTTCGATGCGATCGCCGAAGGTCAATTGCGTGAGGAAAATATGATTGTCCGCATTCAACTTGCCCTGGTCGAGTTGATAGTGCACGTCCATCGTCAGGCGGCCCTTGGTGATGGGGTAGCCCGCGTATTTGCCCGAATAGGGCGATAGATGCGTCAGCTCCACGCCGTCGGCCTTGGCCTTGATGTCGAGGAAAGCCACCGGCGTGAGCGGATTGATGGTGCCGTCGATATTGACCGGCGAGTTGTCGTCCAACTGGCCCTGCAGGGTGACGTCGGCGGGCTTGTCGCTGGTATCGGTACCGAACGCGCCGATCTTGCCGGCCAGCTGCGTGATGTTGGCGGTGTAATTGGGCTTGATGAAGTTGTCGGTGTAGTTGAGATTGCCGTTGGACAGTACGATCTGGCCGATGTGGACCTGGGCGGCCGGCGCGGCGGAGGTGCTGGCGGTGGCCAGTGCGGCGCCGGTAGCACTGCCCGCTGGTGCGGGTGCAGGCGTTGTCGCCGCGGGAGCCGGGCCGTTTTCCGCGCGCGTCACGGACACTGGGGCTTGGGCCGGGTTGGATTTCACGTCCTGCAGGTTGATGCGACCGTTGCTGTTGACGATGACGCGGGCGTAGAAATCATCGAGCGCGAGGCCACCGATATCGAGCTGCGGCGCGCCTTGTCCCATGCGCAATGTCATATGAGTCGCGGCGAGCGAGTTCCAGCGCACGAAGTCGTCGTTGGTAACTTTGTCCATCACCCGCACGCGCCCCAGCACGATGCTGCCTTGGTAACGCACCAGCGGCTCGGGCTTGCGGTCGCGGTAGCGCGCGCGTCCGTTCATGCTTAGCAGGGCGCTGTCGATGCGCACGTTCAACGGTACGTTGGCCAGTGATTCGAACGGCGCGACGTTCAGTTTGGTCGCCACGATGCGCAGGTCCGCATCGAGCGGTTCGGGCCTCACGTTGCCGTTGATGTGAAACTTGCCGCCCCCAATGCCGCCACCGAGATCGAGCTTGATCGGCTTGTGCATGTTGTCGGAGAGCCCATCGATAGCGAACTTGTCGGCATCCACCGCGACATGCCCGTCCTTGCTCGGCAGCGTGGGATCGGTCAGCGCGAAGCTGCTGCCGTCGATGGCCAGATGCGCGAGGCTCCAGTGCCAGGCGGGCGACGCGGGTTGCTTGCCGTGTCCTTGCGCAGGCGTGGACTTCATCAGTCCGGCCAGGTCGATATGGCCGTTTTTCAGGCGTCTGGCGTCGATCTTCAGGCCCTTGAGGGTCACATCGCCCAGTTGTGCCGTGCTGCCCGCCAGATCGAGATGGGTGATGCCGGCAGTGAGCGATTGCCACGCAATCGGCTTGCGGCCATGTTGTTCCAGCGCGACGTCATTGGCGGTGAAGGTGGTGGCATCCATCACCAGCGAAACGGTTTTGCTCCAGTCCGCCTTCAGATGCATGTCGCCATCGAGCGTCCCGCTGGCAAGCTCGGCGTTGAGCATCGGGGGCGCCATCGCCAGCAATGGCTGCAAGCCGACGTTGCCCATGCTTATCTCGCCATCGAAGCGGCTGGTGTTCATGTACAGCTTGCCAGTGGCGTGCACGTTGCCACCGGCCATCGTGGAAGTGACATCGACCGTGCCCGGGTTGGCCGAGACGGTGGAGAATGCGCGAATGCTGCCGTGCATATTGTCCAGCGACAGGCGCGCGGGTTTCGTGCCGCTGAGGTCGGCGTATTCGAAGCTGCTGTTCTGCAGGGTGAGCGTGGCGATGAAGGCGTCGTTGGGCGGTGTACCCGGCGGTGCAGGTGGCTTGTCCTTGCCCATCAGTGCATCGAAGTTGGTGCGCCCGCCGGCGAGCTTGGCGTAGTGCAGCTTGGCCTGGTCGAGCTGGATCAAGCCGAAGTGATAGCGCGATTGCAGCGGCTCGACGTCGTCCAGCGCCGCCGTGCCGTGACCGAGCTCCAGCATCGGGGTGTCGTCATGCGTCGTCATCACGAAGTTGTCCACTTGCAATTGGCCGTCCAGACGAAGCTGCTGGGTGGGTTTCGTGTCGATGAAATGCAGATTCAACTTGCCCGAAAGCTGCCCGCTCGGAATGGCCGCCGGCAACGGCTCGGGTACGTAGGCGAGGTAGCGCGCCAGATCCAGATGATCGAGCGTAAAGCCGATCACCGATTCATGACTATCCGCGAACGGCTTGGTTTGTCCTTCGATGCGCAAGGGACTGCCATCGATGCGCATCGCCAGTAACGGTTGTACGAAAATATCCGTGTCGTGCGGCAGGTTCGCCAGAAACGGAATGCCCAGTTCGAACTGGTCGATGCGGTGGGTGGTATTGAGCACCTTGTCGTCGAGCGTGAAATCGCCGTCGTGCACGCTGATGTTAGACAAGGCAAAGCGCGTGGGCGATGCGTTCGGCGGCGACGGCTTGGCTGCGAAGCGCTGCACGATGTCGGTGAAATTGAAAGTCTGCGGCCCGGTGCGCGTGATATGGATCTGCGGATGCTGCACGGTCAGCTCGTCCAGCACCGGTGCCATCCGGAACAGCGACCCCCACGAGGCGTTGACGACCAACTCATCCACGTCGATGAACGGCGTGGTGCCGTCGCGCTCGCCGATGTGCAGCTTGTCCACGGCAATGCGCAGCGTGTAGGGGTTGATGTGCACCGCGCCGATCGATACCGGTCGTTGCAGCTGGGCGCTTGCCTGTTTTTCGATCTGGCTCTTCAAGATGCCGGGCGCGATGAAGAACCCGAACAGGCCCAGCAACACGAGGAAGATCGCGACGATCAGCGCGGTCAGGCGCAGGCGGCGGGACCGATAAAGGCCCGCTGCGCGCCGGCGCCCGGCCTCCATCCATACGCTGGGTGATGACTTCCGGTTTGCCATGCCGTCGATGCTCCCGTGACATCGCGGACCGACCATGCCCGGCAGTAGCCGTGCATTTCCCTGAACCATCACGTCGGCACGCCCGGGACCGAGTGTAGCGTGCGGCGTAGGGAATTGCGCAGCACCCGGCCGGCATTTTCGCCGGCCGGATGTTGCGTTTATTCAGCTCAGTGCCAGGAGCACACGACCTTGCCGCAGATACCGGCGTCCATCAGATCAAAGCCCTTCTGGAAGTCGTCGATGTGGATCTGGTGCGTCAGCACCTTCTGCAGCGGGAAGCCGGTCAGCACCATCTGGGTCATCTTGTACCAGGTCTCGTACATGCGGCGGCCGTAGATGCCCTGCAACGTGAGGCCCTTGAAGATCACGCGATCCCAATCGATGCCCGCGCCCTTGGGCAGGATGCCCAGCAGCGCGATCTTGCCGCCGTGGTACATGCACTCGAGCATGTCGTTGAAGGCGCGCGCATTGCCGCTCATTTCCAGGCCGACGTCGAAGCCTTCCATGTGAAGGTCTTTCATGACGTCCTTCAGTGACTGGTTGGCCACATTCACCACGCGCGTGGCGCCCATGTCGGCGGCGAGCTTGAGGCGATAGTCGTTGACATCGGTCACGACCACGTTGCGTGCGCCCACGTGCTTGGCGATGCCTGCGGCAATCACGCCGATCGGGCCTGCGCCGGTGATCAGCACGTCCTCGCCGACCATGTCGAACTCCAGCGCGCAGTGCGCGGCGTTGCCGTAGGGGTCGAAGAAGGCGGCCAGTTCCGACGGAATCTGGTCCGGAATCGGCCACAGGTTCGAGGCCGGCATCGCCATGTATTGGGCGAATGCGCCGTTGCGGTTCACGCCGATGCCCACGGTGTTGGGGCACAGGTGCTGGCGGCCGGCGCGGCAATTGCGGCAGTGGCCGCAGACGATATGGCCTTCGGCGGAGACGCGGTCGCCGATCTGGTAGCCGGTGACGCCGGGGCCGATTTCCACGATGCGGCCGACGAATTCGTGGCCGATCGTAAGGCCCGGCTTGATCGTGCGCTGGGACCATTCGTCCCATTTGTAGATATGCAGGTCGGTACCGCAGATCGCGGTTTTCTCAAGCTTGATCAGCACTTCGTTCGGGCCGATTTCCGGCACCGGCACTTCTTCCATCCAGATGCCTTGTTCGGGGCGGCTTTTGACCAAGGCTTTCATTGTCTGCGGCATGGGGCACATCCAGGGTGGGGCGGGGACACAAGGCGCTAATTATAGAGCGGCCAGCCCAGGGCATGCCTTGACGCGCTGCGGCATCGGGGGGCGCCTAGGCACGTGAGGTTTCACCGGCACGCCGCCGACGCGTGCGCTTTAAAGATCCAGCCGGTCGTAACGGCGGATGAACACGATCGGTTCTTTCACTTGCGTGGTCGTCCAGGTTTCAGTCAGCGTCAAATGATGACCGTCGGGCGAGCGTACCCAGCTCTGGTCCAGCCGCGTACCGTCGCCGAAATCCATCGAAACCTGCATACCGTCGGGTGTCAGTTGCGTCTGCACGTGTGCGCCGCCGTTGAGCGTCTGGCGCGGGATGCCGTCGAACTTGGTATCCAGCCGGTCGGTATTGTTGAAATCCACGCGCATGCCGGTGCGGTCCTGCTGGACGTTCAACAGCGCATCGTCGGCGAACAGGGGCGGGGTGGGGTCCTTGGCCGGCTTGCCGCCGTCGTCGCTCGACGTGTGCTGGCTGTTCTGGCCATGCCGTCCGCCATGCCCGCCACCCATGCCGCCGCCACCACCCATGCCATGGCCGCCGCCATGGCCAAAGCCGTTCTGGGACGAAGTGCCCGGCGTTGCGCTCGAACTGGCATTGGCTGGGCGCGAGGACGGAGTTTCTTCGCGCCTGCGCTCGGCGTGCAGGCGCTGGGCGATGACGGCGGCGCTGTCGCTGGCGCGGTCGTTGAGTTGCCAGACGCCGCTGAAGTCCTGCGCCGACGGCGCCGTCTGGGCAAGGGCGAGGCTCGCATACAGCGATCCGGCGATCATCACGGCAAGCAGCGGGCGATTCGATATCGAAGCAGGCATGAAGGTGTGCGTCAGGTCAGGTGCTGCGCTTTCAACGCATCAACAGCGCTGACGTGCACATTGCGGTGGGCTGGAATCGCAAAACAGCGCCGCCCATTACAATGCCGCGATGCCCGCCGACCACCGTCCACTCGCCCTGTTTCTGATGGGCCCGACCGCGTCGGGCAAGACAGCGCTTGCCTGCGCCTTGAGCGAACGCTTTCCACTTGGCCTGATCAGCGTCGATTCGGCGCTGGTCTACCGCGGCTTGAATATCGGTGCGGCCAAGCCCGACGCAGCCACGCTGGCGCGTTATCCGCACGAACTGATCGATATCCGCGATCCGGCCGAACCTTATTCGGCGGCCGATTTCAGCGTGGATGCGCAAGCGGCCATGCGGCGCATCGGCGAAGCGGGCCGGATACCGCTGCTGGTCGGTGGAACGGGACTGTACTTCCGCGCGCTTCAGCGGGGCCTGTCGAGCCTGCCCGAGGCCGATGCCGAGCTGCGCGCGCAGCTGGCCGAGGAAGCGGCCGGTATCGGCTGGGATGGCATGCACCGCCGGCTGGCCGAGTTTGATCCGGCCGCGGCGGCACGCATCAAGCCCGGGGATGCCCAGCGTATCCAGCGCGCGCTGGAGGTGATCGCCCTGACCGGCAAGCCGCTAAGCGACCAGCAACAGGGCGGTCGGCAGCAACCTTTCCCCTGGCGCGTCCTGAAGCTGGCCCTGCTGCCGCAGGATCGCGCGCCGCTGCATGCACGGATCGCGCGGCGTTTCGAGGACATGCTGCGAGATGGTTTGCTCGATGAAGTGCGCGCGCTGCGCCAGCGGGGCGACCTCAAGCCCGATCTGCCGGCGATCCGCGCCGTAGGCTATCGCCAGGCTTGGGAATACTTGGACGGCCTGTACGACGCGGCCCAATTGCGCGACAGGGGCATTTTTGCCACCCGCCAGCTGGCCAAGCGCCAGATCACCTGGCTGCGCGGCGAATGGGACGCGCGCGGCCTGGATCCGGACCGTCCCGACCTGCTTGCACGCGCCGCCGGGGCGGTGGCGCTGTTCCTTGGCCACGATCGGGGCCGCACCGGCTTGTGAATGGTGTGACGCAGTTTTGTTATCTATTTGTCATAACTTACAAAACTCTTTCAACCACGATTTAAAAGCGGTTAACATTCAAGCGAACTCGGGCCGGGGCGCCGTTTGGCGCCAAACTTTCCGGCCCATCCGTTGGACGAGGGGGAGAACAAGAATGTCAAAAGGGCAATCCTTGCAAGATCCATTTCTGAATGCTTTGCGCCGCGAGCGCGTTCCGGTCGCGATCTATCTGGTCAACGGCATCAAGCTGCAGGGCACGATCGAGTCGTTCGATCAGTTCGTGGTGCTGTTGCGCAACCAGGTGAGCCAGATGGTTTATAAACACGCCATCTCCACCGTGGTGCCCAGCCGCAACGTGCGGGTCGGCAACGGCCACGAAGGTCACGACGGCCACGAAGGCCACATCGAGGCGCACGCGTCGGCCGATAGCGAAGGTTGATTCACTCTGTTCGATAGGCAAAAGAAAGGCGAACGTGCCGTATTGGTCCTGCCGCATTCGCGCGGCGGGAGCGATGCGGCGGAGCGGGCGGAGGAATTCGTCGAGCTGGTGAAGTCTGCCGGTGCCCAGGTGCTGGCGACCATTTCCGCGCGCGTGGAAGCGCCCAACCCGCGCTACTACATCGGTACCGGCAAGGCCGAAGAGGTCGCCGAGGCCGTGCGCGCGCTGGAGGCGGATCTGGTCCTGGTCGATCATCTGCTTACGCCGGTGCAGGAGCGCAACCTCGAAAAAATACTCAGCACGCGCGTGGTCGACCGGGCGGGCCTGATCCTGGACATTTTCGCGCAGCGCGCGCGCTCGCACGAAGGCAAGATGGAAGTGGAGCTGGCCCAGCTCAAGCACCTGGCGACGCGCCTGGTGCGTGGCTGGACCCATCTGGACGCTCAGCGCGGCGGTGCCATCGGCAACCGCGGTCCCGGCGAAACCCAGCTGGAGACCGACCGCCGCTTGCTGGCCGAGCGCGTGAAAATGCTCTCCAAGCGACTGGAAAAAGTGCAAACCCAGCGCAGCCAGCAGCGCCGCGCGCGCCTGCGCAATACCGTGCCGCGCGTGGCCCTGGTCGGATATACCAACGCCGGCAAGTCGACCCTGTTCAACACGCTCACGCAGGGCGAGGTCTACGCCGCCGATCAGTTGTTCGCCACGCTCGATCCCACCGTGCGCAAGCTGGACGACCTCAGCTGCGGCCCGGCCGTGCTGGCCGACACCGTGGGTTTCATCCGCGAGCTGCCGCATGACCTGGTCGCTGCGTTCCGCGGCACCCTCGCCGAGGCGCGCGATGCCGATCTGCTGCTGCACGTCAGCGATGCCGCCGACGAGGAGCGCGAACGCCTGCACCAGGTGGTCGATGGCGTGCTGGAGGAAATCGGGGCGGGCGACGTGCCGCAACTGCACGTGATGAACAAGATCGATCTCGCTGGCGGCGAGCCGCGCATCGTGCGCGATGCCCAAGGTCTGCCGCAGCAGGTATGGATCTCGGCAGCCACGGGCCAAGGACTGGACTTGTTGCGCCAGGCGCTGGGCGAAGTGCTCGGCGGCGAGCGCGTGCAATCGGAGTTGCACCTGCCACTGTCGGCCGGTCGCCTGCATGCCCGATTGCGCGCGGCCGGCGCCATTGCCCAGGAGGCGGTCGACGAAGCGGGCTGGCGTCTGCACATCGATGCGCCGCGCAGCGTGCTGGTGCCATTGGCCAGCGGTCACGGTGCGGATATCGAGCTGCTGCGGGGGCTGCTGGGCAGCTCCGACACGCTGCCCGACGCTCCCTGATCGGACCTGCCGCCTGCACGCGCCATGCCGGCGCAGGCCGTGCGCGGCAGTGTCGGCACGGCCTGGCGTCCCCAGTCACGGGTCCGCCTTTCATCCGCCTCTGCTAGAATGCGACCGTTTGTGCGTGGCCCCTTATCCGGGTGCTTGCACTCCCACTAGCCGTCACCATGTCCCATCCTGCACAGAGCGTTTTCCGGCCGTTGCTGCCGGCCTCCCAGCGGCCCCAAGGAGACTGACCATGGCCTGGAACGAACCCGGTAACGGGCAACGCGATCCATGGAACAAGAACAAGCGAAACCCCGGCGGCAAGCCGGGCTTGGAGGCCGTACTCAAAGATGCCTTCAAGCGCTTGGGCAAGCTGGGCGGCCCCGGCGGCATCGCCACCATCGTCGCGGCCGTGCTCCTGGCCTGGCTGCTGCTGACCTCCTACACCATCATCGGCGCGGGGCAGGTGGGCGTGGTGCGGCGTTTTGGCGCCTATGCGCGCACCGTCGGTCCCGGCTTCCACCTGAAGCTTCCGCTGCCGATCGAATCGGTACAGCCGGTGGCGACCGGGCGCGTACGCGCGATGTCCGACCAGATTCGCCTGCTCACCCGCGATGAAGACATCGTGTCGGTGGATTTCAACGTGCAGTACCAGGTCACCGATCCGCAGAAATACCTGTTCAACACGCGCGATCCGGACGGCACCCTCAACGAGGCGGCACAGGCCGCCGTGCGAGCGGTGATCGGCATGCAGCGCATGGACGACATTCTCACCGCGCAAAATGACGGCAATGCGCCTGCGCCGGCCCTCGGCGCCCTGCAGCAGCAGGTCCGCGAGCAATTGCAGAAAACGCTCGACGCCTACGATTGCGGCCTGCAGGTGACCGATGTGAGCTTCCAGGCCATCATGCCGCCGCCGGAAGTGAAAGACGCTTTCGACGACGTCAATGCCGCGCGTCAGGATCGTCAGGGTCTGATCGACCAGGCGCACGCCACTACCAGCCAGGAAATCCCCGCCGCCAACGGCGACGCCAAGCGCGCGGTCGCCGACGCCGAAGCCTACAAGGCCCAAAGCGTCGCGCGCGCCCAGGGCGACGTCGAGCGCTTCGACCTCATCCTCAAGGAATACAAGGCTGCGCCGGATGTCACGCGCCGCCGCCTATGGCTGGAGACGATGGAACAGATTCTTCGCGTCAACAACAAGGTGATCGACGGCTCCGACGGCCGCGCCATCATCAACATCACCAACGGCGACACGCAGCCCGCCGCCAATCTGCCCGGTGTCGGCACCGTCGCCTCGCCCGGCAACGACGAGGCTGAAAAGGGGCGCCAGCCATGAAGACCACGGCCGCTATCATCATCGTCCTGCTCGTGCTGCTGGGCATCAACAGTTTATATACGGTGCAGGACGGCCAGTCCGTGCTGGTGCTGCAGTTCGGCAAGATCCTGCGCACCGATCGGCAACCGGGCCTGCACGCAAAGGTGCCGTTGCTGCAACAGGTGCTGACGCTGGACGACCGCATCCTTGCCTTCGACGGCACGCCGCAGCGCTGCGCCACGTCCGACAAGCAAAGCATCAACGTGGACTACTACGTGAAGTGGCGCATCGCCGATCCGGCCGCGTACTACCGCGCCACCAACGGCGACGAATTGCAGGCCGGCCAGCGTCTGAGCCCGATTGTCAGCAATGCCCTGCGCAACGCGATCCAGGCGCGCAGCCTGCAGCAGCTGGTTGCCGGCGGTCAGGGCGATCTGACCGCCAACGCGCTGGCGCCGTCCAATGAGCAGGCCAAGGGCATGGGTGTCGCCGTGGTCGATGTGCGCATCACCGGCATCGAATTTCCCGACGACATCAAAACGGCTGTCTACAAGCGCATGCAGACCGAACGCCAGCAGCAGGCCGCCGCGATCCGCGCCGATGGCAGGCAGCAGGCCGAGGCGATCAAGGCCGATGCGCAGAGCCAGGCGCAGATCATCCGCGCCAATGGCGAAAGCCAGGCCGAAAAGGTCAAGGGCGAGGGCGATGCGCAGGCGGCGCAGATCTACGCGCAGGCCGCCTCGCAGGATCCGGATTTCTTTGCCTTCTACCGCAGCCTGGAGGCCTACAAGCAGGCCTTCGGCGACGGCAAGGGCACCATCATTCTCAAGCCCGATTCCGAATTCCTGCGTTACTTCAGCAATCCGGCCCCGGCGCCGGCACGGCACTGACGCCATGCCGCGCGAGTTCTACGCCGCACTATGTCTGGTCCTGGTCATCGAGGGCCTGGTGCTGTTCGCCGCCCCGCAGGGCTGGCAGGCGATGATGCGCCAGGCGCTGCAGCTTCCGCCGCGCACCCTGCGGGTGTTCGGCGCACTGGCCATGGGAGCCGGGCTGCTTACGCTGCAGCTGATCCACTAGCACTTTCACCGCGCGGTAACCGCCGCGCGCGATAGTTTTCCCGTTCCGCCGATCGGAACGTCCTTAGAGCGAGAAACATCATGGGCAAGTCAGTCGTAATTCTTGGCGCACAGTGGGGCGACGAAGGCAAAGGCAAGATCGTCGACCTGTTGACCGAACGCGTGGGCGCCGTCGCGCGCTTCCAGGGCGGCCACAACGCCGGCCACACCCTTGTCATCAAGGGCAAGAAGACCGTGCTGCATCTGATTCCCTCGGGCATCCTGCGCGACGACGCGCTGTGCCTGATCGGCAACGGCGTGGTGCTGTCGCCCGCCGCGCTCAAGCAGGAAATCGAAGAGCTGGAAAAGCAGGGCGTGAACGTGCGCCCGCGCCTTAAGATCAGCCCGGCCACGCCACTGATCATGCCCTACCACATCGCCGTCGATAAGGCCCGCGAAGCGGCCGCCGGCGGCAAGGCCATCGGCACCACCGGCCGCGGCATCGGCCCGGCGTACGAAGACAAAGTCGCCCGCCGCAGCGTGCGCGTGGCCGACCTGATGTATCCGCATGAGCTGCCGGCGCTGATCAAGTGCGCCGTCGACTACCACAACTTCATTCTTACCCAGTGGCTGAAGGCTGAGCCGGTGGAGTACCAACAGGTGCTGGACGATGCGGTCGCTTATGGCGAATTCATCCGCCCGATGGTCGATGACGTTGCCACCATCCTGCACGACGTGCGCAAGGAAGGCGGCAACATCCTGTTTGAAGGGGCGCAAGGTGCGCTGCTGGACATCGACCACGGCACTTATCCCTACGTCACCTCCAGCAACACCACCGTGGGCGGTGCGCTGGCCGGCACCGGCGTGGGCGCGGGCGACATCGACTATGTGCTCGGCATCTGCAAGGCCTACGCCACGCGCGTGGGCGGCGGTCCGTTCCCCACCGAACTCAACGACGAGATGGGCGAGCGCCTGCGCAAGGTCGGTAACGAATTCGGTGCCAGCACCGGCCGTCCGCGCCGCTGCGGCTGGATCGACCTGGTGGCGCTCAAGCGTGCCGTGCAGATCAACGGCATCAATGGCCTGGCCATCACCAAACTGGACGTGCTCGACGGCCTGGAAACCATCAAGGTTTGCATCGCCTACGAATACCGCGGCAAGCGCCGCGAGCTGGCGCCGCTGGACGCCGACGGCTGGGCCGAATGCAAGCCGGTGTACCTGGAGTTCCCCGGTTGGGCCGAATCCACCGCCGGTATCCGCGACTGGAACAAGCTGCCCCCCGCCGCCCGCGCCTACCTGCGCGCGGTGGAAGAGCTTTCCGGCTGCCGCCTGGCGATCGTGGCGACCGGTGCGGATCGCGATGACACCATTGTGCTGGACGATCCGTTTGCCTAAGCATTGCCGTTAAGCGCGATTGCACCGAAAGGGCCCTCTTTGCAGGGCCCTTTCTCGTCAGGCTTTTCGCCTCGTTCTGTGCGCATGGATATGCTCTGTCTTGCTCATCGTGCCGAGAGCTGGGGTAGGTGTCGCCATTGAAAGGGCGGCCTACAAACCGCAAGCGGTACCTCACCCTGACTTCCGAGGGATGCCGTGCGATGGCTGCGAGGGGATACTTGGGGTCAGGCCGATACCCGTGTCATCGCGTTCGGCAGTGGGTCGTTTAGCCGGATGTCACCAGCAATTGGCTATAGGGAGTGTTGCATGGCCAAGATGACGCGAAAGATGCTTGCCTCATGCGTGTGCGCCGCAGCGTTTGCAACGGCATGGCTGGCAGGTACCGCAACCGCGCAGCAACCTGCCTCCACCAGCAGCACCTACGTGCCAAGCGACAAGGAGCTGGCCGCCGCCAACTGCATCATCGGCGAAGAACGTTTTCTGCCAGGCGATTACTACTATTGCCTGGGCGGCATGACCTACGGGCAGCACAACTACGCCCAGTCCAATCGCTTTTTTACCACTGCCGCCAGCTGGGCCAGCAAGCCGGCGCAATACGTATTGGGTGTGATGGCGTTGAACGGCGATCACCAGCCGAAGAACCGCGCGCTGGCGCTGGCATGGTTGGCCTTGGCCGCAGAGCGTCCCGATTCGCGTTTCAAGAAACCCTACGAAGAGGTGTACACAGCCTCTTCGCCGGCTGAGCGCAGTGCCGCCGACGCCTTGCTGGAAAAGATGCGCCCGGTCTATGGCGATGCCACCGCCGCAGTACGCGCGCAAAAGCGCTACGCGGACGGCATGGCGGTACTCAACCGGCTCAATAACGGCGGCAGCCTGTATTGCATGGAAGGCATGGCAACCTTGGCCAACGCCAACTCCGATCCCTCGCAGTGCCTGCCCGTGCAGCAGATGGTGAAGACGGTGGATCGCGCATCGGTGAACGTGTTCGAGGGATGGGCAGGGCATGTCACCGTTGGCGATCTGCAGCAAGTACCGCCCGTACCCGCGTCGTCCGGCGACACGCGCTGAGTTTTTGCGGCCATCCGTTCTTGCAAGGCCCGTAATACACGGCCTCGTCTATCCCGGGGACAAAGACGCTGGGTGTGACGCACGGCCATGACTTCCGGCCGTATCTTGCGTACTGGCGCTCGCCGCACTATTCGACCGTTCGGCTTTGGGCAAGGGGCCCGGCCGGAAGATTCCCAAGACACCGGCGTCCGGTTCACCGGCCGGGGCGATCATTCACAGATTTAGGGGACGTTATGCGCACGATGCTTTTTTCCGCCATGGTCTTGGCATTCGCCGGTGTTGCGGCCAGCGGCGCCGCGATGGCGCAGACGGCTTCGGCCGAGGTCATCGGCACCACCCAGCTGCCACGCAACGTGCGTCCCACGCATTACGACGTGACGGTGACGCCGCACGTCGATGCCTTGAACTTCGACGGCAAGGTGACGGTGACGATCGACGTGCTCAAGCCCAGCACCAGCATCACGCTCAATGCGCTGGAGATGAAGTTCGCGTCGGCTAGCCTGTCGCCGGTATCGGGCAGCGCGACGTTCGCCGCGCCGAAAATTACCGTGGACAACAACGCACAGACCGCCACGTTCACGTTCGCCAAGCCGATCCCGGTCGGCAGCTATCGCCTGAGCATGGACTACACCGGCAAGATCGACACGCAGGCCAACGGTCTGTTCGTGATCGACTATGACACCAAGCAAGGCCGCAAGCACGCGCTGTACACGCAGTTCGAAAATTCCGACGCGCGCCGCTTCATTCCCTCGTGGGACGAACCGGCGTACAAGGCGACGTTCGACCTGACCGCCATCGTACCCACCGGCCAGATGGCGGTGAGCAACATGCCTGCGGCGGAAAAAACCGACATCGGCCACGGCCTTACGCGCGTGCGCTTTGAGCCTTCGCCGAAGATGTCCACGTATCTGTTGTTCTTCGGTACCGGCCAATTCGATCGCGTAACCACCCACTCCGATGGCACCGAAATCGGCGTGGTCACGCAGAAGGGCATTTCCTCGCAGGCCAGCTTCGAGCTGGAGTCGGCCAAGGCCATCCTGCACGAATACAACGACTATTTCGGTACGCCGTACCCGCTACCCAAACTGGACAACATCGCCTCGCCGGGCAGCAGCCAGTTCTTTGCCGCGATGGAAAACTGGGGTGCGATCTTCACCTTTGAATACGCCATGCTGCTGGATCCCTCGATCTCCACGCAGGCCGACAAGGAGCAGGTATTCAACGACGCGGCGCATGAGATGGCGCACCAGTGGTTCGGCGACCTGGTCACCATGCGCTGGTGGGACGACCTGTGGCTCAACGAAGGCTTCGCCTCGTGGATGGCCACGCGCACCACCGAGAAACTGCATCCGGAATGGAACGTGCAACTGGATACGGTGGGCATTCGCGAAGGCGCAATGAGTTTCGATGCCTCCCCGACCACGCACCCGATCGTGCAACACATAGAGACCGTGGAGCAGGCCAACCAGGCTTTCGACGTCATCACCTATTCCAAGGGCGAGGCGGTGATCCGCATGCTGGAAAACTACGTCGGCGCCGATACCTGGCGCGACGGCGTGCGCCGTTACATCAAGGATCATGCCTACGGCAACACGGTGTCCGACGATCTGTGGCATGCCATGGAAACGGTTACCCACAAGCCGGTGACCACCGTGGCGCACGACTTCACATTGCAGCCGGGCGTACCGCTGATCCGTGTGGCTTCGGAAACCTGCAAGGATGGAAACACCACGCTCAAGCTTACGCAGGGACAATTCACCAAGGGTCCCGCCACTAAGGTGGCACGGCACTGGCACGTGCCGGTGAATGCGCAAACAGTCGGCGGCGCGTCGGCAAGCGTACTGGTGGATGGTCAGGCTTCGCTGGTGGTGCCCGGATGCGGGCCGGTGGTGGTCAATGCGGGGCAGACCGGTTATTTCCGCACGCTTTACAACCCGCAGGCCTTTGCCGCGCTCAGCGCCGACTACGGCAAGCTCGCGCCGATCGACCAGCTGGGCCTGATGGACGACACCGCCGCGCTGGGCCTGGCCGGGCTGCAGCCCGCATCGGGCGTGCTCGATCTGATCAAGGCCACGCCGGTGGACGCCAACCCGGTGGTGTGGGGCAACATCACGCAGATGCTCGGCAGCCTGAACCGCTATTACCGCGATGGCGATGCGGGGCAGGCGGCGTTCCAGGCGTTTGCCATCGCCAAGCTGGAGCCGGTATTCACGCGGGTGGGCTGGGAGGCCAAACCCGGCGAACCGGCGACGGTGGCGATCCTGCGCGAGCAGCTCATTTATACCTTGAGCGATCTGGGCGACCAGAACGTGATCGCCCAGGCACGCCATCGCTTTGACGCGCAGGCGAGCGATCCTTCGGCAGTGCCGCCGGCGCTGCGCAAGATCATCACTGCCGTAGTGGCCTACCATGCGGACGCGGCGATGTGGGAAGAGCTGCATAAGCGGGCGCAATCGGAGAAGACGCCGCTGGTCAAGGACACCTTGTACGCGCTGCTCGCCAGCGCCAAGGACAAGGACCTGGCCAAACGCGCGCTCGATCTGGCTTTGACGAACGAACCGGGCGCTACCAACAGTGCGAACATGGTGTCGATGGTGTCGCGCCAGCATCCGGAGCTGGCATTCGACTTTGCCATCGCGCACCGCGAGCCCATGAACCAGTTGATCGACGCGACTTCGCGTAGCGAGTACTACCCGAGGCTGATTTGGTCGTCGCTGGATCCGGCGTCGATCGAAAAGATGCGTGCGTTCGAACAATCCTACATCGCGCCCACCTCGCGCCGGGTCGCCGATTCGGCGGTGGCGAACATGCAGTACCGCATTGGCGTGCACAAGGACCGCCTGCCCGCCATCGATGCGTGGCTGAAGAAGAACGGCTGAGCGGAGCGGCTAAGCGAGCGTCAAAAAGAACCCCGCCGAATGAGCGGGGTTCTTTTTTCGTATCGATGTCACCGCCTGCTTACGCCTCGGCTTCTTCCTTGTACGCATCCACCGGAATGCACGCGCACATCACGTTCTTGTCGCCGTAGACGTTGTCCACGCGCGCCACCGGCGACCAGTACTTCTGCAGCTTCAGGCTCGGCAGCGGGAAGGCGGCCAGTTCGCGCGGGTAGGCGTGGGTCCATTCAGTGCCGGTCACCATGGTGGCGGTGTGCGGCGCGTTTTTCAGCGGATTGTCTTCGCGGTCCAGGCGGCCGTCTTCGATGGCGCGGACTTCGTCGCGGATCTGGATCATCGCGTCGATGAAGCGATCCAGCTCGTGCATCGATTCGCTTTCGGTGGGCTCCACCATCAGCGTGCCGGCCACCGGGAAGCTCAACGTCGGTGCATGGAAGCCGAAGTCGATCAGGCGCTTGGCCACGTCCTCGGCGCTGATGCCGGTGGCGTCCTTGATCGGACGAAGATCAAGGATGCACTCGTGCGCCACCAGGCCGTTACGGCCGGTGTAGAGCGTTTCGTAATGGGACGCCAGGCGCTTGGCAATGTAGTTGGCGTTGAGCAGCGCCACCTGGGTGGCCTTGCGCAGGCCCTGCTGGCCCATCAGCGTGATGTACATCCAGCTGATCGGCAGGATGCTGGCGCTGCCGAAGCTCGCCGCGCTGACCATGCCGACCTTGCCTTCGCCGCCGAGCGTGCGCGGCAGGAACGGCGCGAGGTGCGACTTCACCGCGCACGGGCCTACGCCCGGGCCGCCACCGCCGTGGGGAATGCAGAAGGTCTTGTGCAGGTTCAGGTGCGAGACGTCCGAGCCCCACTTGCCGGGCTTGGCCAGGCCGACCAGTGCGTTCATGTTGGCGCCGTCGGTGTACACCTGGCCGCCGTGCTGGTGCACGATCTCGCAGATGCGCACCACGTCTTCCTCGAATACGCCATGGGTGGACGGGTAGGTAATCATCAGCGCGGCGAGGCGGTCGGAATATTTCTCGGCCTTGGCGCGGATGTCTTCCACATCGACGTTGCCGTTGCTGTCGCACTTGGTCACCACCACCGTCATCCCGCACATCTGCGCAGAGGCCGGATTAGTGCCATGCGCCGATTCGGGAATCAGGCAGATGTCGCGCTTGTCATCGCCGCGCGAGCGGTGATATTCGCGGATGGCGAGCAGGCCCGCGTATTCGCCCTGCGCGCCGGAGTTCGGCTGCAGGCTGACGGCATCGTAGCCGGTGCATTCGACCAGCATCGCTTCCAGTTCGTCGATTAGCTGCTTGTAGCCCTGCGTCTGGTCGGCCGGCGCCAGCGGATGGATCGCGCCGAATTCCGGCCACGTCACCGGGATCATTTCGGCGGTGGCGTTGAGCTTCATGGTGCAGCTGCCCAGCGGGATCATGGTGCGATCCATCGCCAGGTCCTTGTCGGCCAGCGAACGCATGTAGCGCAGCAATTCGTGTTCGCTGTGATGGGTGTTGAACACCGGGTGCTGCAGGAAGGCATCCTTGCGCAGCAGCGCGGCGGGCAGGGCGTCGGCGGTGCCGGCGTCAAGCTCGTCGATGTCGCCCAGGTCCGCGCCGAACAGGTCGGCCAGTGCCTGCACGTCGGCGCGCGTGGTGGTTTCGTCCAGGCTGATGCCCACGCTCTGGCCGTGGATCTGGCGCAGGTTGATGCCCTTGCTCACCGCCATGGCGTGGATCGCATCGGCATCGACGTTGGTGACGTGCAGGGTGTCGAAGAAATCGTTGTGCACCGTCATGCCCGCGCCGCGCAGCGCGGCAGCGAGGATGGCGGCAAGGCGATGCGTGCGCCGTGCGATGCGCTGCAAACCTTCCGGACCGTGATACACGGCGTACATGCTGGCCATCACGGCCAACAGCACCTGCGCGGTGCAGATGTTGGACGTGGCCTTTTCGCGGCGGATGTGCTGCTCGCGCGTCTGCAGTGTCAGGCGGTAGGCGGGCTTGCCCTCGGCGTCCACGGACACGCCGATCAGGCGGCCCGGCATCGAGCGCTTGTACGCGTCACGGCAAGCGAGATACGCGGCGTGCGGGCCGCCGAAGCCGAACGGCACGCCGAAACGCTGGCTGTTGCCGATCACGATGTCCGCGCCCCACGAACCGGGCGAAGCGATCAGGGTCAGCGCAAGCAGGTCGGTGGCCACGGCGACGATGCCGCCGCGCGCATGCACGGCCTCGGCCACGGCGCGGTAGTCGTGGATCTGGCCGTAGGTGTTGGGGTACTGCAGCAGCACGCCGAAGCTATCCACACTGGCCGCTTGCGAGGGCTCGCCCACCTGCAATTCGATGCCCACGCCGTCGGCGCGGGTGTGCAGCACTTCCAGCGTCTGCGGATGCACGTCGTTGGCGACGAAGAACACGTTGGACTTGGATTTGGCCGAACGCTTGGCCAGCGTCATCGCTTCGCCCGCGGCGGTGGCTTCGTCAAGCAGCGAGGCGTTGGAGATGTCCATGCCGGTGAGGTCGGCGACCATGGTCTGGAAGTTGATCAGCGCTTCCATGCGGCCTTGCGAAATTTCCGCCTGGTAGGGCGTATACGCCGTGTACCACGCCGGGTTCTCCAGAATGTTGCGCAGGATGACGTTGGGCGTGAGCGTGCCGTAATAACCCTGGCCGATGAAGTTCTTGAACACCTTGTTTTTGCGCGCGATCAGGCGGATCTTCGCCAGCGCTTCTTCTTCGGTGATGCTGGCGGGCAGCGCCAGCGGCTGCGTGGACTTGATCTGGCCTGGCACGATGGCATCGGTCATGGCTTCGAGCGAAGCATGGCCGATCACGTGCAGCATCTGCGCGATCTCGGCGTCGTTCGGGCCGATGTGGCGCTCGATGAAGGCGTGATGGTGCTCGAGTTCGCGCAGCGAAGGAGAGGTTTTCTGGCTCATGGCAAAGGCGTCCGAAGAAAAACGTGCAGGCCGCACGCGGGGCGCCCCTCTGTCCTTTTGCCTGAGAGTTTGGAAGCGGCAGGGTCTGCGCTTCGTGCCCCTTCGGCGCCGGATCGAACCGGTCTCTCCAGAGTCTTGGGTATATGGCGGTATGGAGCCTGAGCGATTACGGGCGTTGCGCCTTCGGCAGCGGGTGTAGGCCCGCTTCTCCCACCATGTACATCAAGACCCCAATTATACCTTGTGCAGGGCTCGGCGCACTGCCGTATTCAGCTTGGCCGGAGTAGCCTTGGCCTCCCAACATCCTCGTTGCGTCCCCTGGCCGACGTCATCGCGGCGAACGGGTCGCTGACGAATGGAAAAGCGATGCGCTATGAACAAGCCGCCCTTTCGCATTCAGCAATTGGACCACGTGGTACTGCGCGTTTACGACGTTGCGCTCATGCAGGCTTTTTATTGCGACGTGCTCGGCTGCACCCTCGAGCGGCGACAGGATGAGATTGGCCTGGTGCAACTTCGTGCCGGCGCATCGCTGATCGACCTGGTCAGCATCGAAGGCAAGCTTGGCCGGCAAGGTGGCGCAGGCCCGGGCACCGGCGGGCACAACATGGATCACCTGTGCCTGAGCGTGGATGGCTACGAGGAGGCCGCGATCGTGGCGCATTTGAGGTCGCACGGCGTCCATGTCGGGGAGACGGGGCGTCGCTTTGGTGCCCAGGGTGTCAGCTCATCGATCTATCTCTTTGATCCACAAGGCAACATGGTGGAACTGAAAGGGCCGCCCGAGACGTAATGCCATACGCGTGAGCATGGTTTGATCGTGACTGCGACAAAAAAGCATGTGTCATTGGTCATGGATTTAACGTTTGGACCGTGCAAGTTGCTATAATGGGCGTTCCCCAGGGCGCTTGCGTTCGATACGTCGTGTTGACGGACTCGATAAACAAGCGTGTGAAGTCCCACGGAACGATGTCCCCCTCGGCGTTCGTGCGGGCTTTACGACAGCGTTGATGTTCATGCGGACCGCGCGTGCACGAAGGTGCGTGCGCCGGGCCGATCCGAACCGTTCCTGGCGCATGCAAGGAGTTTGAGGACGCCACGCTGCACGGCGCCCATTCACGGCGAATGTATTCGCGACGTTGCCCGCAACGCGGTGGAGCGCTTGGCTCCCTGCGCACGGGCGCGTGCGGCCATGAGGCCGGACAGGTACCACCGCGCTGCCGAGGCGCTCTCTTTGCCACGGAATCGATAGGCGATTCTTCAACGCGTTGCGTCTGGCGATGGATATTGCTGTGCGCGCTTGTAGTTTGAGGGTGTCGGTGTGTGCGAGTCAGAGATGTCAGGGTGGTCAAGCAATGACGACCCATTATGCGATGCGACCAACGTGTCTGATCGCGAAGTAGGCCAATTGCTAAACGATCTGCCGTCGGCGCATGGCGCATCGAAGGCATCGGCGCCTGCCGACGCGTCTGGCCTTGGCGGCCGTCTGCGTGCCTGGAAGCGTCGCTTAAACGATCCGGCGAAGCGGGCGCGCCGCGCCGCGCGCGCGATTCGCCACATCCGTTTCGTGTACTTCGCCCACGTCGACGATGACAGCCTGTTCGGCGAATACCATCACGAGCTGGTCACCGCCGAGGTGTTGCTCGATCGCGCACTTGCAGCGCGCGCCTCGGGCATGCGCGCTTTGAATCCTACGCTGTCGGGCGATGCGGAAGACCGCTTGTTCGTACGGCCGCCGCGCGGCAGCTTCTACGACGTCACGCCCGAATACATTCGCTGGTACGGCCGCGACGGTATCCGCCGCGACGTGCCGATGGTGCGCGAGGAGCTGGCGATCGAGCTGATGGGCGAGTACGCCTACAGCTACAACCAGGCGCTCAACGTGGCGACCAACAATTCCGGCGCGCTGGCGCGCGAGGATCAGACCTGGCTGCTGGCGCGCGCAAAAGCGCCCATTTACTGCCGTCCCCTGCACGCTACCGAATTCCGGCAACTGGTCAAGGCGATTGAAGCGGCTTACAACGTTCCCCACGGCGACGCTAACGTGACGCGCGCCAACGTGGAGATCGCCCGCCGCGCCGCGGCCATGCTGGGCGCGCTGCTGGACGAATACATTCAAACGCCGTTCCGCACGCCGGAACTGGCCAAGGCCTTTGCCGATTTCCATAGTGCGCACCTGCAACGCGTGGCCGATGCCTCGCGCATGCTGGCGCTGCTGCCTGTACCGGTCACGGGTGTAATGGGGTGGTTTTCCGCCAAACGCGCGCGGATCTACGCCGAAGTGCAGGCGCGCCTGGCGTCGCGTTGAGCGGCCGTCCAGACGGCTGCGAGAGCTGCCTGCACGATCGCCGATATTGCGGTGCAAGACCGTGCAAACTGCCGTGCGAATAGACGGCTCGTTCAAAATTTCGGCCGCATACATATGCTTGGCATGTTACAGCGTGCCCTGCCGAATATGACATGTTGCGAAGCACTATGCCTGGAGTCTCGGCGGCAACCGTCGCGCTGCGGTTTAGGCTAGAGTCGTGCGCGTCGCCTATGCGATGCATCAGTAGTTTCGACCTCTGAATGGAGACGAACATGACTGTCGTGCACGAGGCTGTACCGGCGTCCAGGGGAGCGGCGCCGGGATTGTGGGCGAGGGAACGCACCATCGCCGGACCGCGCTTCAATCGCTGGCTGGTTCCTCCCGCGGCGTTGGCCATCCATTTGTGCATCGGCATGGCTTACGGGTTTTCCGTATTCTGGTTGCCGATGAGCAAGTTGATACCCGGCGCACCGAGTTGCGAAAGCCTGGGGTTCTTCGGCCAGCTGTCGGCCACATCGTGCAACTGGACGGTGCCGGCCGTCACGCACATCTTCGAAACATTTATCGCGATGCTGGGTATTTCAGCGGCGATCTGGGGTGGCTGGCTGGAGCGTGCGGGCCCTCGTAAAGCCGGGTTCATCGCGGCATTGTGCTGGGGCGGCGGATTGGTGCTCGGCGGTATCGGCGTGTCAATGCATCAGCTGTGGCTTACTTTTTTGGGCTGCGGCGTACTGGGCGGCGTGGGGCAAGGGCTTGGCTATATTTCGCCGGTATCGACGCTGATCAAATGGTTTCCCGATCGCCGAGGCCTGGCCACCGGCTTCGCCATCATGGGCTACGGCGGCGGCGCGTTGATCGGCGCGCCGATCGCGGTGGCGTTGATGGCGCATTTCGCTCATGGCGGCGTACCGGGTGTGGCCAACACCTTGATCGTGATGGGAGTGCTCTATGTCATCGCGATGTCGGCCGGTGCATTCGGCTTTCGCGTGCCGCCCCATGGCTGGGCGCCAGCCGGCTGGACTGCGCCCACGGCGTCGTCCAACAAGCTCATCACGCAGCATCATGTGCACTTGAACCAGGCATGGAAAACGCCGCAGTTCTGGCTGATCTGGATCGTGCTGTGCTTGAACGTCACGGCAGGCATCGGCGTGATCTCGATGGCAAGCCCCATGTTCCAGGAAGTGTTCGGCGGCCGCCTGCTTGGACTGGATGCCGCCACGACGCTGACCGTTGCGCAAAAGGCCGCCATCGCCGCGTCCGCTGCCGGCCTGGTGGGATTGATCAGCCTGTTCAACAGCCTTGGCCGTATCTTCTGGGCATCCACCTCCGACTTCATCGGACGCAAGCTCACCTACGTGGCGTTCTTCGTGCTGGGCATTGCGCTGTACTGCAGCCTGCCCACGCTGGGCCACGCCGGCGATGCCGGGCTGTTTGTGATGGCGGTGTGCGTGATCATCTCCATGTATGGCGGCGGCTTTGCCACGGTGCCGGCTTATCTGGCCGATATTTTTGGCACGCAGATGGTCGGCGCCATACACGGACGTCTGCTTACCGCATGGTCCGTGGCCGGCGTGGTAGGGCCATTTCTGATCGCGGCGATACGTCAGGCGCAGTTGGATGCGGGTGTTGCCAAGAGTCTGGTTTACGACCGGACCCTGTACATCCTGGCGGGATTGCTGCTGGTGGGCCTGATTGCCAACGTGTTGATCAAGCCGGTCAAAGAAAGCCGACATATGACGGCCGAGGAACTGGCGCGCGAACGCTCGCTGCAACACGAGGCGACCGGTGCCACGGCCATGGTCGGCGAGGCGGCGCGTGGAGGGTTGGGCATGGTGGGTGTCCTTGCTTGGGCGCTGGTGGGCATCCCGTTCCTGATTGGCGTGTGGATTGCCCTCAGCAAGGCAGCCGCCTTGTTTTGAGATGACGCGCCAGCGCGGGGTGGGAGGGCTGCGCGTCGTCGTGAGCGACGCGTACGCCGACGGCCGCGGTCAGCCGGCGCGGATGTCGTGCACCACGGCAACCAGCCGGTCGCGATGGGCCAGGATCAGCGCCAGCTGGCCCAGGATCAGTCGTGCCGTTTCGCTTTCGACGCCGTTGGCTGCCGGTGCCATGCTTTGTTCCGCGTCATTGTCGGTGGGCGAAGCGGCGCTGTTGGCCGCCAGCGCGTCGGCCAACTGCTGGAGCTTGGTCACCGTGAGGTTGCCGGCCAGCGTGACGGCGTCGCGAGCGTGCAAGTCGCCGATCGTCTGCCGATGCGCGCCCAGTGCGGAAATATGTCCCAGCATCGTGTGCGCGATGGTCAGGAAACGAAGAAGATCCTCGTTGCCCCGGCGTTGTCGTCCCGGCTCGCGCAGCATGTTGGCGAGCAGCCCGCTCAGCGCAGCATCGGCGTTGTGCGCGTCGCGGCGCGCGATGCGATAGGTCAGGTCATCGCGTTTGCCTTGCATGTATTGCGCGATGATCTGCTGCAGATAGCGCGCGTCGGTGTGCATGGTGTTGGCCAATACATGGTCCAGCCGACGGCCCTGCCAGTCGGGCATGACCAGGTAGATCGACAGCGCGGCGATGGCGGCGCCGATCAGCGTATCGAGCAGGCGCGGCCACATCACCTCGTAGCCGTTGCCGGCCTGGTTGAAGCACAACACCACGAACAGGGTGATTGCCGCCGTGGCGATCGTGTAACGGCGCAGGCGTGCGCCGAAGAACAGCACGGCCGACAGCACGATCAACCCCCATTGCCAGGGCGCGGTCGGTAGCAGGCGCAACGTCGCCCAGCCCAGGACCACGCCCGCCAGCGTGCCGCCGATCCGTTGCAGCATGCGCAGCCGCGTGGCCCCGTAACTGGGTTGGCAGACCAGCAAGGTAGTCAGCAGAATCCAGTAGCCGTGCTGCATCGGTGCCAGATGCAGCAGGCCGTAGCCGAACGTCAGTGCCAGGGCGAGGCGAAGGGCATGCCGGAATCGCGATGAGCGCGGCGTCAACTGAATGGCGATGCGTTCCCATGCCTGGCGCAACGACTGCGGCCCGGGGTCTTGTAGCGCCTGATCCTCGCTTTCCACGGGCGTCATGGGCGGCGCCTGGTTTTCCAGCAGCGCCTGGATGGCCGCGATATTGCGCAGCAGCGCATCCAGCGAGCGAAGCAACATGTCCGACGGCGGTGGACAATCGTGGCGGAGTGCTTCGATCGAGGCGCGCAAATCCCGTTGCGCCGCGCGCATGTCGGTTTCGCCGGCGGGCGCGGTGTGTAGGCGCAGGGCCTGCGCGTGAGAACGGCATTGCTGCGCCTGCAGTCGCAACAGGTGTTCGCAACGGAACAATACGTCGCTGTGATAGAACGCTTCGGCCAGCGCGGCGTACGGATAGTGCGAGGAGCTGATGCGCTCGTGGATGTCCTGCGCCAGGAAATAAAGCTGCAGGTGCGCCGCGGTCGCGCCACGCGGCCGGCGCATGCCGATGCGGTCGATCAGCATGGCGCGCGTGTCGTTGAGCGCTTCCACCACGCTTTCGTTGCGCATTGCCAGTGCGAGCGACAGCGCTTCGCGATCCACGCCATGCACAGGCGTAAACAGCGCGGCCTTGCTTTCCATGTAGTGGGCGAGCGTATCGAATACGCGGGCCAGCGCATGCCGTACGGCAAGCTGTGGCGACAGGGCGCTCCATAGCAGCGACAGCGCGCCGTACCATGCCGCGCCCGCGAGCATCTGCATCGTGGCGTTCCATGTATCGGCATGGATGGCTTGCGGCTGGTCGGCGCCGATCATGGTGTAGACGGCAAGGATCAATGTGCCGCCGGCAATGGTCGCGTAACGGGCGCTGATGGCGCCCAGCATCACCAGCACAAACGTCATGCACGGCAACGCCACAGCGAAGGCCGGTGGATAGGGCTGTAGCCATTCCACGACGAATGCAACGGCCGCAAAGCAGATCAGGGTGACGAGCAGGGTGGCCAAGCGGCTGCGCCAGTGATCTTCCGTTTCCGCCAACGCGCAGGCGATGACGCCCAGCATCGCCGAAATCATCGCCGGCTCCCGCTGTGTCAGCATGCAGTAGCCGATCACTCCGCTCAGTGCCAGCAGCACGCGCAGGCATTCGGCGAACCGGTCCGAGCCGCGCAGGCGGCGCCAGTAATGGTCGATGGCAGGGCGGGAAGGCATGGGGTGGGCTTATGGTGCGTTGCACAATGATGCCACTTTTTCGTGCCGTTTGCCGCGTTGGGACTTCGGTATGAGATAGATTCACTTCCATCCCTTTCGCTGCGAACCCGGAATGTCCATCTCCAGCCCCGGCTCGCCCGAAGCCTTTACGCTCGACCGCGTGTGCAAGCGCTACGGCAACGTGACGGTGGTGGATGAGGTCTCGCTAGGCTTTCCCGCCGGCAGCACGACGGCCCTGATCGGCAGCAGTGGTTCGGGCAAATCCACCCTGCTGCGCTTGCTGCTGGGGCTTGAGTGGCCCGACCGGGGCGAGGTGAAAGCAGATGGGTGCGCCCTGCGGCGCGACCAGGTGCTGGCGCTGCGACGGCGCGTTGGCTATGTGATCCAGGACGGCGGTTTATTTCCGCATCTGACCGCGCTGGGTAATCTGGCGCTGCTGCCGCACCATCTGGGATGGAGTCGCGAGCGTATCCGACAGCGCGCCGAGGAGCTTGCGGCGCTGACGCATCTGTCGCCGGGCCTGTTGCAGCGCTATCCGGCCGAACTCTCCGGCGGCCAGCGTCAGCGCGTAGCCTTGATGCGCGGCCTGATGCTCAACCCCGATGCCTTGCTGCTGGACGAGCCGCTGGGGGCGCTCGATCCGATCGTTCGCCACGAGCTGCAGGACGAACTCAAGTACATCTTCGAACAACTGGGCAAAACCGTGATCGTAGTGACGCACGATCTGGCCGAAGCGGCATGGCTTGCCCAACGCATGGTGCTGCTGCGCAACGGCAAGGTGGTGCAAGATGGCCGCCTGGAGGATTTGCGCAGGCATCCTGCCGAACCCTTCGTGACGCAATTCGTCCAGGCACAGCGAACCTTGCAGGATGCGCCGCGATGAAGCGTTGCTGGACTCTGTTGTTTATATGCCTGCTGTTGCCGCCCAGCCTGTCGGCCACGCCCGTGCGGATCGGCTCCAAGGTGTTCACCGAGTCGGTGATCCTGGGGGAAATGGCGCGCCTGGCCGCGCGGCAGGCAAACATCCCCGCGACGCACAAGCGCGAATTGGGCGGCACCAGCATCCTGTGGAGTGCGCTCGAACATGGCGATATCGACGCATACCCCGAATACACCGGCACGATCACGCACGAGTTGCTGAAGAATGTATCGCCCGATGCGGACATTCCCACCTTGCGCGCCGCCCTCAGGCCGCTAGGCATCGGCATCACCGATTCGCTGGGCTTCAACGACACCTATGCGATCGGCATGCGCGAGGATCGCGCCGCGCAACTGGGCATTGCGCGGATATCCGATCTGGTTGGGCACCCCGATCTACGCTTTGGTTTTTCCAACGAATTCATGGATCGCACGGACGGCTGGCCCGGATTGCGTCAGCGTTATGCGTTAACGCAGACACAGGTGCGCGGACTGGACCACGCGCTTGCCTATCGTGCATTGGAAAGCAACGTCGTCGATGCGGTTGACCTTTACAGTACCGATGCCGACATTCCCTACTATCACTTGCGCGTACTTGCCGATGACCGGCATTACTTTCCCCATTACGAGGCGGTGTTTCTGTACCGGCTTGCCTTGGACAAGAGCGCTCCCGCATTCGTGGATGTGCTAAACAAACTGTCCGGCCGTATCGACGAAGAGGCGATGCGGCAGATGAATGCGCAGGTCAAGTTGCATGGCGAAAAAGAAACCGTGGTCGCGGCGAATTTTCTTGGCGTACCCGCGGATGCAGATGGGGCGGGCCTGGTATCGCGGCTGCTGCAGCGCACGCTGGAGCATGTGCGGCTGGTACTGATCTCGCTGACCGCCGCGCTGCTGCTGGCCGTTCCATTGGGCGTGCTGTCGGCGAGGTCCAGGCGGCTGGGGCAGGCAATCATCGCCGCCAGCGGAGTGCTGCAGACCATTCCGTCGCTGGCCATGTTCGTTTTCATGATCCCCCTGTTCGGCATCGGCAGCTGGCCGGCGATTGCCGCGCTGTTTCTGTACAGCTTGTTGCCGATCGTGCGTAACACCTATGCCGGCCTCACCGGCATCCCTCCAGATCTACGCGAGTCGGCGGCGGCGCTGGGCTTGCCCCGCGGGGTACGGCTGCGCCGGGTGGAACTGCCAATGGCCATGCGCTCCATCCTAGCGGGGGTCAAAACGGCCGCGGTCATCAATGTGGGCACGGCCACCCTGGGGGCGCTGATCGGTGCCGGCGGGTATGGCCAGCCGATCGTGACAGGTATCCGCCTGGACGACATCGGCCTGATTCTTGAGGGCGCCATCCCCGCCGCGGTGCTGGCGCTGATCGTGCAGGGGGTGTTCGAAGGGGTGGAATGGTGGCTGACACCGCGTGGCATGCGCATCCAGGCACGGGACTAGCGCTGTCATAAAGTACGGGCCATTAAAAAGCCATACTGCCGACGGGTGGCGTTCAGTTAGCTGCTTGTTCAATGATGGCGGCAGGAGCTGTGCGGTTTTGTTAGCTCAGAAGAACAAAACATTGACAAGCATTGCACAAAGCCTTGCATACAAGTGAATGGCAATGGGGTATTGAGCTGTTGAAGACATGCGGTCGTTCATGCTCGTGCGGCGTCTGGTCGGATGACCGCAAACCCGGTTGGCATGACGCGAAAGATTCGGTTCTCACGTCAGGAGGAATTTCATGAATCGCACAACCCTTGGTATTGCAATCGCGTGCGTCGGGCTGGCCCTTGGTGGTTGCCAGAATTCGTCGGAAAGCGGGGGCAACCCGCCGTCGTCCAGCACGGCAACTCCCCCCGCCGCGCATACCGCAGCGGCTCCTGCCGCGACGGCGCCGGCTCCGGCGAATACGGCGGCCTCGCCGGCTAAGCCGAGCACCGCGCCGGCATCGTCCTCGACAGCTGCAGGGCACTGATTTCGCAGCGACGTCATGGCCAGTTCCTTGCTTTCTCTTTGCCTAGCCAAGAGGAAGCAAGGCCTGCCGCGGACGGTCACATCAAAATAAGGTGGCTGGGCCCGTTACACCGTTGACCTGGGCTTCACACATGCCTGGGCATGGTGCGTTCTTGCGAATCGTGCCATCGGCCTGCGTTCATATTCCATTGGGCCATGGCTCAATAACTTTGCGCAAATGGCCGGGACTGGCCAGTTTCGAGTGAGGATGGCATGAAGACTGTTCTGCTCGTTGAGGACAACCGAGATGTCCTCGAATCCACCGCGTACATACTTGAGGACGCCGGTTACGAGGTCGTCGCCGCCAATAGCACCGAGCAAGCCATGCAAGTGGCGTCGGTGCGCGCGGATATCGGGGTGGTCTTGACCGACCTGGATTTGAACGACCGGATGAACGGCATCGAGATGGGCGTCGCCTTGCACCAGGACGGCCTCGAATGCCCGATGGTCGTGATGTCCGGCAGCGCCGAACCACCCGCAGATGGGATGGCCTCGTGGATGACCTATCTGGCCAAGCCATTCGATAAAAAAGCGCTGCTCGCGGCGATCACCGGTTACGCTTGACCGGCACGCGGCGGGCAGTTCGGTGTCCCTTCGTCCAGAAGGGCGCTTTGCGTTTCACTCTCTAAAAAGACATCGCGATGGGCGATGGATTGGCCGTGCTCGGTTGCTGCCCGCATGCTGGTGTCGTGCCGGCCTTAATGGCCATTGGATACTTCTTAGAGTAGCGCCACGGATCAACTATGGCATCAAGGCATACGGAGACTCGCCGGTATGGTCCAAATCTCCCTGGTCATCGTTGATGAACAACTGATCTGGACCAGTTTTTTCAGGTCAGATCACCATCCCTTTTGCGCCGATACATCATCAAGTACATCGGGTGGCAAGAGGCATAATCGCCGAAGCGACTGCAACGAAGGCTCAAAAGGCCAATCCCCGACGAGTGCTTAACGACCCAGGTGCAAGATCGAGTAAAGCCTACACTTGGTCAATATGGGTGGTAACCCATGGGCCATGTTCTTTGCAATCGAGCGCTTCCCACTATTGCGATCAACAACCTTTGCTTGATAGCTTAAACATCAGTCTGGACATCCAGGCGACGCAGCCAGACAGCTGCGCCATCCGTTGCCACAGGGGGCACGTCGTGGGTTCAACGACTCGATCTGGCTGGAGCCAGATGTGTTTCGCCATACTTTTGCTGCTGGCCGCCTTGCTACCCGTTAGTGCCCGGGCGGATATCTATAAATGCATCAAGGCTGGTGCCGTTACGTATCAGGACACGCCCTGCGAGGGCGCGAACGTGCAAGCCACCCACGTGGATGCCCCTGGCTCAAGCAATTTTGTCGGCTGCTTCAGCGACGGCTTTAATGGCCGCGGCCTTTCCGTCGAAGTCCGCGCCAACGGCGCCGGCACGTATCAATTGATCGACGAACACAACCCGCTGGCGGCGGGCGTCACGCTTAGAGCAACGACCAGTGAGGAGTTGCAGGCCATAAGTGATGGGCTCCATATACATATAACCGAAGGCCTAAGTCGCGACACGGGCCCAAGGGTCGTAACCAATGTCTATACGACTCGCATCGGATATCACTACGTGATGCGCACCACATCCACCGCAGTGTCTGTATCGCCTGCCGGTCTGTATGGCATTTACCGTGGCATGAGCTCGGGTGGGCAGCCCGTCATCTTGCTTTACAGAGGTGGCGGTGCGCCGCAGATGGTTATTAAGGGATCGTGTCCGACGTATTGATATTCACCAGAGAACACGTAGTCCAGGGTAACTCAATCTGGTGCTGAGGTATCCCCACGTTTTGCTTTACCGATTCAACCCAGTCACGTCTACGCCTGCATGGCCCCGTGCATGGGGGCAGGTTCTGCTGCAAATGGTAAGGTGATTGAATTGGATGGTGGCAGCGGACTTCTTCGTGCACCTCGCGCACGCGGCGCTTTGCTCGCACGTAGTTTATCGATCATAAGTTGGAAGTGCTCGCGATTCCCATAGCAGTCCAAGCCCGGGGCATTGAGGATAAGCGGCGCCATTTCGTTGCCGGGATGGCGGGCAGGCTAGACGCCCATCCAGATGCGGGTCACTGAATGAAGGAGCCGTCATATGCATGAAGAGGTTGACGACATAAAGTTAAAAGCTATTGCTCTTAGATGTGAGAAGGCAACCGCTGGTTCTTGGCGGTCGTACATTGAGGGGCGTGATCACTCCTGTGGATCTAGCTTCATTATGACCGGGGCAGAGCGTGCTCGTGGAAATGACATTGAGCTTTCTGGTGCTACGAAGGAGGATCAGGATTTCATCGCCAACGCTAGACAAGATATCCCGATACTACTGGCCGAGATTGCTAGACTTAAAGCTCGTTTAAAGTCCTTTGAGAGCTAGCTCTGTAGATATGAGGTTTGAACTGGCATCCGAATTAGTTGGCATGGGCGTCGCATCGATCCGACTGGTCATTGCGGCCAAAGGATGGCGAGCAGCCAAACGAGCTGAATTCAGAACAAAAAAACCGCCCCTGAGAGGGCGGTTTTCCTTATTTCTTCCGTACTATCGCTTTCCCGTACACCTGGCGAAAGCGTATGTATTTGATTTTAATGGTGGGCGGTACAAGGATCGAACTTGTGACACCTGCCGTGTGAAGGCAGTGCTCTACCGCTGAGCTAACCGCCCGCCGGGAACGGGCAACTATACGGGGTGACGGGGGGTAGGTCAACCTACCTTGGTCTCCGGCGTTCGCTAGGTAACCCCTGCGCAAGGGGTGGGTACAATGGCCTGTTCACCCCGCCGAGCAATCCTTCCCCATGCATTTCGATCTCTCGCATATCCTGCATTCGCTGCAACAGTTCCATGTGACGCCCTGGAAGGTTGTCGGCTACATGGGTACGTTGATGTTCACCGGCCGCTGGTTTGTGCAGCTTTACTACACGCGCAAATACAAGCGGGTGGTAATGCCGCTGGCGTTTTGGTGGATGTCGGTGACGGGCAGCGGCTTGCTGCTTGCCTACTTTATCTTCGGCAAGAACGATTCGGTGGGCATTCTTTCCAATTTTTTCCCGGTGTTTGTGTCGATCTACAACCTGGTGGTGCACATGCGGCACCAGAAGAACAACATCACCGGCGACGCCGAAGCCTGAACCCGCCCATGGCTTATTCCGGATCGTAGTCGAGGTTCGGCGCAAGCCAGCGCTCGGCCTCCTGGCGCGTCCAGCCCTTGCGTTTGGCGTAGTCGTCCACTTGCTCGCGGGTCACGCGGCCGACCACGAAATACTGACTGCCGGGATGGGAGAAATACCATCCTGAGACGGCGGCCGTGGGGTACATCGCGAAACCTTCGGTGAGTTCGATGCCGGCGTTGCCGGTCGCGTCGAGCAGGGCGAACAGCGTGGTTTTTTCCGTGTGATCGGGGCAGGCCGGGTAGCCGGGGGCGGGGCGGATGCCGGAGTATTGCTCGTCGATCAGGGCTTGGTTATCCAGCGCTTCGTCCGCCTGGTAGCCCCAGAATTGGCGGCGCACGCGCTCGTGCATGCGTTCGGCGAAAGCCTCGGCGAGGCGATCGGCCAGCGCCTTGAGCAGGATCGAGGAGTAATCGTCATGCGCGGCCTCGAACCGCGCCACGTGCTCCTCGATGCCAATGCCGGCAGTGACGGCGAAGCCGCCCAGCCAGTCCTGCTTGTTCGCTTCCTTGGGGGCGATGAAGTCGGCGAGGCAAAAGTCTGGGCGCTCGGCGGGTTTTTCGGCCTGCTGGCGCAGGTGATGGAGGACGTGACCGGCGTGGCTTTGCGCCCCGACGCTGTCCCCGCATGCGTCGGGGGCGAGCGGAAGCAACAAAATGTCGTCGCCCACGCTGTGGGCGGGCCAGAAACCGATTACGGCGCGGGCGGTGAGCCAGCGTTCGTGGATGATCTGGTCCAGCATCGCCTGCGCATCGGCGAACAGCTCGGTAGCCTGTCGGCCGACGATATCGTCTTGCAGGATGGCCGGATAACGGCCGGCCAGTTCCCATGCCTGAAAAAACGGCGTCCAGTCGATGTACGGGCGAAGTTCGGCCAGATCGTAGTTGTCGAATACGGTGATGCCCGGCTTGTTCGGCACGGGCGGCGTGTAGCTGGCCCAGTCGCAGCTGAAACGTTGCGCGCGGGCATGCGCCAGCGGCACCAGCGTCTTGGCCGCGCCGCGGTTTTTGTGGCGCTCACGGATATCCGCGTACTCGGCGCGGATTTTTTCCATGAAGTTGTCGACCAGCTCCTTGCTGACCAGGGATTGCGCCACGCCGACCGCGCGTGAGGCATCCTTCACCCACACGGTCGGCGAGTTGTAATGCGGTTCGATTTTCAGCGCCGTATGCGCGCGCGAGGTGGTGGCACCGCCGATCAGCAACGGAATCTGGAAGTCCTGGCGCTGCATTTCGCGCGCGACGTGGCTCATTTCTTCCAGCGAAGGCGTGATCAGGCCGGACAGACCGATCAGATCGGCCTTGTGCTCGCGCGCGGTATCGAGGATTTTTTGCGCGGGCACCATCACGCCGAGGTCGATCACTTCAAAGTTATTGCAGCGAAGCACCACGCCGACGATGTTTTTGCCGATGTCATGCACGTCGCCCTTGACCGTGGCCATGACAATGGTGCCGTTGTTCTTGCCCGCGTCGCCGGTGCGCAGTTTTTCTTCCTCGATATAGGGCAGCAGGTAGGCGACCGCCTTTTTCATCACGCGCGCCGATTTCACCACCTGGGGCAGGAACATCTTGCCGGCGCCGAACAAGTCTCCGACGACGTTCATGCCGGCCATCAGCGGGCCTTCGATCACGTCGAGAGGACGGGTCGACAACTGCCGCGCCTCTTCGGTGTCCTGCTCGACGAATTGATCGATGCCGTGCACCAATGCGTGGGCGAGGCGGTCCTGCACGGACTTTTCGCGCCAGCCGAGATTGTCGGCGACCGCTTCGCCTTTCTTCGCCTTGTAGCGATCGGCAATTTCCAGCAAACGTTCGGTGGCATCGGGCCGGCGGTTGAGTACGACGTCCTCCACGCGTTCGCGCAGCTCCTGCGGCACGTCGTCGTAGATCATCAGTGCGCCGGCATTGACGATGCCCATGTCCATGCCCGCCTTGATGGCGTGGTACAGGAACACCGAATGGATCGCCTCGCGCACGGTGTTGTTGCCGCGAAATGAGAACGACACATTGGACACGCCGCCGGATATGTGGCTCGACGGAAAGCGTCTTTTCAGTTCGCGCGTGGCCTGGATGAAGTCCACCGCGTAGTTGTTGTGCTCCTCGATGCCGGTGGCGATGGCGAAGATATTGGGGTCGAAGATGATGTCTTCGGGCGGGAAATCCAGTTCTTCGGTGAGCAGCTGGTAGGCGCGCGAGCAGATCTCGACCTTGCGTTCGCAGGTGTCGGCCTGGCCTTGTTCGTCGAATGCCATCACCACCACGGCGGCGCCGTACTGTTGCACTTTGCGTGCATGCTCAAGGAAAAGTTCTTCGCCTTCCTTCATCGAAATCGAATTGACCACGCCCTTGCCCTGCAGGCAGCGCAGGCCGGCTTCGATCACCGTCCATTTTGAGGAGTCGACCATCACCGGAACGCGCGCGATGTCCGGTTCGGCGGCGATCAGGTTGAGGAAGCGCGTCATCGCCGCTTCGGAATCGATCAGGCCTTCGTCCATGTTCACGTCGATGATCTGCGCGCCGTTGGCCACCTGCTGGCGCGCGACATCGACCGCTTCCTCGTAGCGTTCTTCCTTGATGAGTTTCTTGAACTGCGCCGAGCCGGTGACGTTGGTGCGTTCGCCTACATTGACGAACAGAAGGTCCGGTGTGATGACCAGTGGTTCGAGGCCGGAAAGGCGGGTGTAACGGGACATCGTGTCGCTCATGCGGCCTGGGCGGATTCAGAGAGAATGGTGCGTGGCGCGCAGTCGCGCACCGCTTCGGCGATGGCCTTGATGTGCGCCGGGGTGGTCCCGCAGCAGCCGCCGACCATGTTCAACAGGCCCTCGCGGGCAAAGCCACCGATCACGGCGGCCATTTGCGCAGGCGTCTCGTCGTACTCGCCGAAGGCGTTGGGCAGGCCGGCATTGGGATGCGTGCTGACGAAACTCTCGGCAATGCTGGACAGCGTTTGCACGTGCGGGCGCAGATCCGCCGCGCCGAGCGCGCAATTGAAGCCGACCGACAGCGGGCGGATGTGCTTGACCGAATAGTAGAAGGCCTCGGCCGTCTGGCCCGACAGCGTGCGGCCGGAGCGGTCGGTGATGGTGCCGGAGATCATTACCGGCAGGCGCGCGCCGCGAGCGCGGAACAGCTCGCTCAGCGCGAACAGGGCGGCTTTCGCGTTGAGCGTGTCGAAGATGGTTTCCACCATGATCAGGTCCGCGCCGCCATCGATCAGGCCGCTGGCCGATTCGGTGTAGTTGTCGCACAGTTCCTGGAAGGTGACGTTGCGCAAGCCCGGATCGTTGACGTCCGGCGACAGCGACGCGGTGCGGCTGGTCGGGCCGAGTACGCCGATTGTGAAACGCGGTTTGGCCGGATTCTTCGCCGTATACGCATCGCATGCCGCGCGTGCCAGGCGGGCGCCTTCGCGGTTAAGTTCGTAGGCCAGGTGTTGCAGATGGTAGTCGGCCTGGCTGATGCGCGTGGCATTGAAGGTGTTGGTTTCGATCAGGTCCGCGCCGGCTTCCAGATAGGCTTCGTGCACACCGCGGATGATGTCCGGTTTGGTCAGCGTAAGCAGGTCGTTGTTGCCTTTGAGGTCGCAACTGCCGGGATGATCGTGCACATGCTGGTGCTGGCTGTCGTGCCCCTCGACGAAGCGGTCGCCGCGAAAGGCGGTTTCGTCCAGCTGGTGTCCTTGCAGCATCGTGCCCATGCCGCCGTCGAGGATCAGGATACGTTCGCGCAGCGCCGCCTCGATTAAGGCGACGCGCTGGGGATGCAGCCAGGGAAGGGTGCTCATGACGATCTCCTTGGATCTTTACGGCTTGCGCGCGAGCACGCTGATGACTTCGAAATGCGGCGCCTTGCGCTCGCGGCTGAGGCGGTTGCAGCTGATCACGTCCAGGCCCGCACGCGTGGCCAGCTCGTTGAGTTCCTGCTGAGTGAAGCCCAGGTTGCGGTGATCGAAGGGTTCGACGACGGCACGGTGATCGTGCTTGCCCAGCGTCACCGCCAGCAGGCGACCGCCCGGACGAAGCACGCGCGCGGCTTCGGCAATCGCCTTGGACGGCTGCTCGGCATAGGTAAGCGCATGCAGCATCAGCACCAGGTCGAAGCGGCCCGCTTCGAGCGTCAAGGCGTGCATGTCGCCGTGCAGCACTTGGACGTTGTCGAAACTGGCCAGGCGCTTGGCCGCCGCCTCGGCCACGCGTTCGCTGGCGTCCACGCAGACGATGGAGCGCGCGTGCGGGGCCAGCAGTTCGGCGGTAACGCCGTCGCCGGAAGCGATGTCCAGCACGTCGCCAGTTTCGAGCAACTGCAGCAGCGAACGGCTCAGCGTTTCCCAGGTGCGGCCGGGGGAGTAATGACGCTCCATGTCGCCCGCCACCGTGTCGGCCCAGCCTTCGTCGCGCGCGCGCTCGGCCAATACGCCGGGCAGGCGGGCGGCGTCTTCGCGCAGCAGCGCATCGTCGATGCTTTCGCGCAGCGAGCGGATCAGCGCGTGCTGGTGTTCATCGCCTTCGCTGTTGGCGCGGTAGTAGGCCGAGACGCCGGCGCGGCGGTCGCGCACCAGTTCGGCTTCTTTGAGCTTGGCCAGGTGGGTGGAGACGCGCGGCTGGGCCAGGTGCAGCACCGCGGCCAGTTCGGCCACGGTCAGTTCCTCGCGTTCGAGCAGGGCCAGCAGGCGCACCCGCGTAGGGTCCGCCAACAGGCGCAACACGCTGGAGGCGGTGGCCAGATCCATCGTGCATCCTTATATCGCGATATAGAGATGTTAAGGGTAGGCGCGGGCGGTCAGGGCGTCAAGGGGGAAACGGCCTCAAGGGCGGGAAAGGCCGCTTGCTGCGTCCGCACAAAGCGTTTGGCGCGCGCCGGCTAAAATGGTCGGCTTCCCCGCTTCCTTTCCTCCGGAGTCCCCCATGGATTTCAGTTTTACCGAAGACCAGCTGTCCATCCAGGCCATCGCCCGCGACTTTGCGCAGAAGCGTATCGTGCCGGTGGCGGCGGAACTCGACGCCAAGGGCGAGTTTCCGCTGGACAACATCCGTGAGATGGGCCAGCTCGGCCTGATGGGGATCGAGGTGCCGCACGAGTATGGCGGCGCGGGCTTGGATCCGATCGGCTACGTGCTGGCGATGATCGAGATCGCGGCGGCGGATGCGGCTACCTCCACCATCATGTCGGTGAACAATTCGCTGTTCTGCAACGGCATCCTCAAGCACGGCAGCGAAGCGCAGAAGCAGAAATACGTGCGCGCCATCGCGCAAGGCGAAGGCATCGGCGCATACGCGCTGACCGAGCCGCAGTCCGGTTCCGATGCCTCGGCGATGCACACGCGCGCATCGAAGAACGCCGACGGCGACTGGGTGATCAACGGCAAGAAGAGCTGGATCACCTCCGGCCCGGTGGCGCGTTACATCGTGCTGTTCGCCATTACCACGCCGGGCATCGGGGCCAAGGGCGTTTCGGCTTTCATCATCGATACGCACAAGCCCGGCTTCCACGCGGGCAAGACCGAACCCAAGCTTGGCATCCGCGCATCGGCCACCTGTGAGATCGAGTTCAACGATTACGTATGCGCCAAGGAAGACTTGCTGGGCGAGGAAGGCAAGGGCTTCTCCATCGCGATGGGTGTACTCGACGCCGGCCGCATCGGCATCGCTTCGCAGGCGGTCGGCATTGCACGCGCCGCATATGAGGCGACGCTGCAATGGTCGCGCGATCGTAAGGCCTTCGGCCAGCCGATCGGTACGTTCCAGATGACGCAGGCCAAGATCGCCGACATGAAGTGCAAGCTCGACGCCGCCACGTTGCTGACGCTGCGCGCAGCATGGGCCAAGGGCCAGGCGGAAAAAAACGGCGGCCGTTTCGGCACCGAGGCATCGGTGGCCAAGCTGGTCGCCTCGGAAGCGGCGATGTGGATTGCGCACCAGGCCGTGCAGATTCACGGCGGTATGGGTTACTCCAAGGAAATGCCGCTGGAGCGTTATTTCCGCGATGCCAAGATCACCGAGATCTACGAAGGCACCAGCGAGATCCAGCGCATGGTGATTGCGCGCGCGGAAACAGGCTTGCGTTGAGCGTGACAACGCGCGCGCCGCGTGAGGCGCGCGTGAAAAATTAAAATGGCCGCGATTGTCCTTGTTGGCTTGCCGCTTCGGTGATACATCCCCCGCCGCAGGGGGTGTGTATCCATTGAAGAGGTGAGCATCATGCTGAGCAAACGGCAAAATGCTGGTACTCGGATATCACATCGCGCATGGTCAATGCGATCGAGCGCTGCGCTAGTTGTTGCGTGGGGAGTGGGCATGGGCGCGATAGCGCCTGCCCATGCATCAGGGGTAAACCTACTTAGGATCGACGGTGCGTTCTGGATAGACGCGAACACCGTATCGGTGGATTTTCGCTACAACTGCAGCCCGAGTCTAAACGGCAATCCGCGGGGAGGGGGAATAGCTGATTTTGAGATTGCTGTTTACGACTACGTCGGTGGCGCTACAGGAGGGACTCAGTTCACGGGCTATGTATGCGATGACACGACTCGTTCGGGATCAGTCGTCATTTTAAACTCGGCTGTTTCAGAGGGGCCCACGGATATTTTTGGATCGGGTGACCATGCCGTGGTGAACGCGAACATTTCCGTTCCGGCAGGTCACGGTGATGTTGGTGCCCAGCAGAGCGAATCCCTGGTGCTGGAGCCGTACATGAGCGCGGAAGGGGGAGGATGATGTTGCCGATACAGCAAAGGCCCCGCGGGGCCTTTGTTTTTTGCAACGCCACACCCTGTTTGAGTGCGCGCAGAGATGGGTACGAGCATCCGGCCCGCGATGCGGGCCGGAATCGAACGGTTAGTGATGATCGTGGCGAGCCAGCTTGTGGGTTTCCTCATCGAGCTTGTCACCCAGCATGCGGCGCACGCTGACGTAGAACACCGGGATCATCAGCAGGCCCAGGAAGGTGGCGAACAGCATGCCGCCGATGACGCCCGTGCCGATCTCATGACGCGAATTGGAGCCGGCGCCGGTGGAGGTGACCAGCGGCAGCACGCCGAGAATGAACGCCATCGAGGTCATCAGGATCGGACGCAGTCGCAGGCGAGCCGCAGTGATTACGGCCTCGAACAGCGTCTTGCCTTCCGCTTGCTGCTCCACCGCAAACTCCACGATCAGGATGGCGTTTTTCGCCGCCAGGCCGATCACCGTCACCATGCCGATCTTGAAGTACATGTCGTTGGGGAAGCCCCGCAGCATGCACAGCACCGTCATGCCGAGCAGGCCCAGCGGCACCACCAGCAGCACGGCCACTGGTATCGACCAGCTTTCATACAGCGCCGACAAGCACAGGAACACGATGACGATCGACAGGATCATCAGCAGCGTGGCGGAGTTACCTGCCAGCACCTCTTGATACGACTGGCCGGTCCAGTCCGCGCCGAAGCCCTTGGGCAGGTCGTTGTTCACGATGTCCTGCAACGTGCCCATCGCCTGGCCGGTGGAGTAGCCCTTGTTGGCATCGCCGACGATTTCGATCGCCGGGTAGCCGTTGTAGCGCGTCAGCGAGGGCGAAGCCATGCTCCAGCTGGTGTGCACCACGCTCGACAGCGGGATCATGTCGAACGGGCCGTAGGGCGAGCTGTTGCTGGAGGTGGTCGTGGTCGAGGTGGTTGACGAAGAAGCGCTGCCAGTCAGCGTGCTGGGCGTGAAGATGTGGCTGAGCGAATCGGTGCCCATGCGGTAAGGCGCGTCGGCCTGCACCATCACGCGCTTGACGCGGTCTTCGTAGATGAAGTTGTTGATGTAGACCGGCGCCAGCATCAGCTGGATCGCGGTGTACACATCGCTCACCGACAGGCCCAGTGCCGCCGCCTGCACGCGATCGACGGTGAGGTTGTACTGAGGCGCATCCGGCAGCAGGTTCGGACGGGTGCCGAACAGCGTGGGGCTCTTGGACGCCTTGCCCAGCAACATGCCCATGGCCTGCGCAAGTTGCGCCCGCGATTGGCCGCTGCGCGCCTGCAGGTACATGTCCAGGCCGCCGAACTGGCTGAGGCCACGGATGGTGGGCAGGTTCACCACAAAGATTTGCGCATCGCGGATGTGGTGCAGCACGCCATTGGCCTGGCGGATGAAGTCGTCCGCGGTGATCGAACGCACGCTCCAGTCCTTGAGCTTGATGAACACCATGCCGGCGTTTTCGCTGCGACCGACGAAGCTGAAGCCGCTGATCTGGTACATGCCCACGTAGTCGTCTTTCAACGGACTGGTATCAAGCGTGTGCTGGATCTCACGCATCACCTGCTGGGAGCGCTCCAAACTGGCGCCGGGAGGCAGGCTGACGATGGCCAGCGCAAAGCCTTGGTCCTCGCTGGGCACGAAGCTGGTCGGCAGCTTGTTGAACAGGAACACGGCCAACACCGCCACCAGCGCAAACACGATCATCCAGCGTGGCGAGTGGCGGATGGCGCCCCTGATGTGACCCTGGTAGGTGTGTGTGACGCGTTCGAAAGCCTTGTTGAACCAGCGGTAGAAGAAGTTTTTCTTTTCCTCATGCGCGGGCTTGAGGATGGTGGCGCACAGGGCAGGGGTGAACGACAGCGCAAGGAACGCCGAGAAGCCCATCGATACGGCGATGGTCAGCGCGAACTGCTTGTAGATCACGCCGGTGGCGCCGGGCTGCAGCGCGGAAGGCACGAACACCGCCGCCAGCACCACCGTGATCGCCACCACCGCGCCGGTGATCTGGCTCATCGCCTTGCGCGTGGCTTCCTTGGGCGAGAGGTTTTCCTCGGTCATGATGCGTTCGACGTTCTCGATCACCACGATCGCGTCGTCCACCACGATACCGATGGCCAGCACCATGCCGAACAGGGTGAGCTGGTTGATGGTGAAGCCCATCGGCGCCAGGCCGATGAAGGTGCCCAGCAGGGCCACCGGAATCACCAGCGTGGGAATGATCGTGGCGCGGAAGTTCTGCAGGAAGATCAGCATCACCACGAACACCAGGGCGATGGCTTCAATGAGCGTGTGCACCACTTCCTCGATCGACACGCGCACGAACGGCGTGCTGTCGTAGGGCGCGAACCAGGTGACGCCCTGCGGGAAGTCCTTCGCCAGCTCGTCCATCTTGGCGCGTACGGATTCGGCCACGTTCAGCGCGTTGGCGCCCGGCAGCAACTGCACGCCGAAGCCGCCCACCGGCTGTCCGCTCCAGGTGGAGGTGAAGCCGTAGGTCTGCGGGCCCAATTGGATGCGCGCGATGTCCTTGAGGCGCACCACCGTGCCGTTGGCGTTGGCGCGCAGGATGATGTCGCCGAACTGCTCGGGCGTGGAGAACAGGCCTTCGGCGGACACCGTGGCGGTGAAGCTTTGCCCGTTGACGGCCGGATCCGAACCCAGCGAGCCGGCCGCGAACTGCACGTTCTGGGCGGAGATGGCGTTTTCCACCTGGGTCGCGGAAAGCCCATAACCCTGCATCTTGTCGGGATTGAGCCACACGCGCATGGCGTATTCGGAGCCCACCTGGAAGGTGCTGCCCACGCCGGGAATACGGCCGATCTGGTTGATCACCTGCGAACCGACGATGTCGCTGAGACGGTTGGAGTCGATCTCCGGGTTATTGGAGATCAGGCCCACGAACATCAGGAAGTCCGGGTTGGCCTTGGCCACCACTACGCCCTGCAGGTTCACCTCCGAAGGCAGCTGCGGTTCGGCCAGCGAGACCTTGTTCTGCACCTGCACCTGGGCGATGTCGGGGTCGGTGCCGGTGGCAAAGCTCAGGGTTATGGTGGAGGTGCCGTTGGAGTTGGAAGCCGAACTGAAGTACAGCAGGTTATCCACGCCCGTAAGCTGCTGCTCGATCACCTTGGTGACGGTGTCTTCCATGGTCTGGGCGCTGGCGCCCGGGAAGGTGGCCGTTACCGTGACCTGCGGCGGCGCGATGTTGGGATAGGACTCCACACCCATGCCCAGCACCGAGATGGTGCCGACCAGGGTGATCAGAATGGCGACCACCCACGCAAAGATGGGACGGTCGATAAAGAAACTCGGCATCAGTGTTCTCCTTTACTGATGGCCAGCGGCAGGGGCGGCACCGGCCGGCGCCTGGTCGGGCTTCCATGGGCTGGCGTTGGCCGGTGCACCGGGCTTGACCACCTGGACGCCGGACACGATGACCTGGTCGCCCGCGTTGAGGCCGCTGGTGACCACCCAGTCATTGCCGCGCATGGTGTCGGCCGATACGCGCTTCTGCACGACCTTGCCGTCCTTGCCCACCACCAGGGCATAGGCGCCCAGGGGGTCGCGCTGGATCGCGGGCTGCGGAATCAGGAACACCTTGTTGAGCTCGCCCATGTCGATGGTGAGGGGCACATACATGCCCGGCAGCAGGCGCCGTTCGCCGTTGGGCACCACTGCGCGCAAGTTGATCGCGCCGGTGTTCGGATCGACCGTGGTGTCGGAGAAATCCAGCGTACCCAAGTGGTCGTATTTCGCGCCGTTGGGCATGGTGATCTGCACGGTGGTTTTGTTTTGCGTGGCCAGTTGCACCTTGCCGGCGGACTGCGCGTGCTGCAGCGTGTCCAGGTCCGCGGCGCTGAGGGTGAAGTTGACATATAGCGGATCGAGCTGGTCGACGGTCGTCAGCAAGGTGGCGCTGGCGCCGGTATCGGCGGTGCTGTTGCCCACTACCGCGCCTTCGGTCACCTGCTGCTCGCCGGCGCGTCCGTCGATGGGCGAGGTGACGTTGGTGTAGCTGAGATTGACGCGGGCAGTCTGCACGTTCGCCTGGGCCTGCTTCACGGCCGCCAGCGAGGAGCGCTCGGTGGCCTCATCGGTATCGAGCTGCTGCTTGGAGATATAACCATTGGGTACCAGCTGGCGATCGCGATCGGCGATCACATGAGCATTGGTGTAGTTGGCCTGGGCCGACGCCAGCGCCGCTTGCGCATTGGCCAGGGCGGCCTGGTAGGGCGCCGGGTCGATCTGGAACAGCAACTGCCCCTGCTTGACGTCCGTGCCTTCGGTGTAGACGCGCTTGAGCAGCACGCCGGAAACACGGGCGCGCACGTCGCCGCTGCGGAAGGCGGACAGGCGGCCTACCAGGTCCTTGGTCAGCGGCACATTCTGCGGCTGCGCATCCACTACGCCCACGGTCGGCGTAGGCATCTGGGGAGGGCCTTGCTCCTTGCCGCTGCAGGCGGCAAGCGCCAGCAGACTCAGGCACAACACCGGTGTGCGCATTGACGTCGACTTCATGAGAACTCCATGACTTGCGTGATCGGGGTAGGGTGAGCCGCAGCGGTTCTACGGCCGGCTCCAGCTGGGCGGAAAATCTTACGTTTATCGGATTGCGGGCATTTTGTCCTGTGTCGTCAGTCCCCAGTGGCGCGACGCAGGTAAGACTATACCGTCCAGTTTACAATTTATCCGGGTGGGGAATCTAGCCCCCGCGATCATGACCGACGGCATGGGGCCAAGCCGGTGGGCATGCATGCAAGAGGGGGCGGCCGGTTTGCAGGCGGCATCAAACCGGGGTCATAAATGCGGTCCATGCTGTGCATGCGGCGTACGCCTACGTATCGAATCGGCCGCATGCACACCTTGCATGACCATGCGCTGATCGCAGTGCATGCAAAAGACGACGGTTGCTGCGCTGCCGATGGATTCGCCCCATGCCAAAGCGTATGCTTTTAAAGCTTTCCGCTCCATTCCCACCCGTCTCCACTTCTCAAGTTGATGCTATGAATGCGATCCGTGCGGCCAACGACATCCCTCTCGTGTCTGTCGTGCTCGAAGAGTTGAAGAAAAGCGGTTTTCCGAACAAGCGCCTTGATGAGGCGCAATTTTTTATCAGCGCCTTTTTCTCGCGCATCGCGAGCACGGACGTGGATCTGCACACGCCGGCCGAATGGGCGCGGGTGATCGCCGGCCTGATCGATTTCATGCAGCAGCGCGCGCCCGGCCGCGCCACGGTGCGCGTCACCGATGCCGGCCACGCCGCGCGCAGCGCGGTGGAGATCGTCACCGACGACATGCCGTTCCTGGTCGACACGGTCAGCATGGTGCTTTCGGGCTATTCGCCCATTCACGCGGTGATCCACCCGGTGGTGAAGGTTGGCCGCGACGCCGGCGGTCAGCTGCAGCGTGTCGGCGATGACAGCGGCACGGCCGAGTCGGTGATGCATTTCGAGCTGGACAACGTGCAGGACGAGGCGATCAGGACCGCGCTGGTGGCGCAGATCGAGTCGGCGCTGGACGACGTGCGCGCCGCGGTGCGCGACTGGGCCGCGATGCGCGACAAGGCGCTGGCGGTGGCGCAGGATCTGCCCGCCCGCAAGATGCCGATCGATGCCGCTGCCGTGCAGGAAGCCTGCGAGTTCATGCGCTGGCTGGCGGACGACAATTTCACCTTCCTCGGCTACCGCGAATACGAAGTGGCGCAGGCCGATGGCGATGAGGTGCTGCGTTCGCTGGAGGGCTCGGGCCTGGGCATCCTGCACAAGAGCGAACGCTCGGTGGCGCCGCGCTCGCTGCGCACGCTGGTGGCCAGCGAGCTGCCGCAGTCCGGCTCGACCGACGCGATCATTCTCACCAAGACTAACGCCCGTTCGCACGTGCATCGCGCGGGCAATATGGATTACGTAGGCATTCTGCGTTTCGACGCGAACGGCAAGCCGGTTTCCGAGCAGCGTTTCCTGGGCCTGTTCACCTCCAACGCCTACATGACGCGCCCGCAAGACGTGCCGCTGGTGCGCCAGCGCGTGGAGGCGGTGCTGGCCCGCTCGGGGCTCAAGCGCGATTCCTATTCGGGCAAGTCGCTGCGCCACATTCTGGAAACGCTGCCGCAGGAAGAGCTGTTCCAGAGCACCGAAGAAGAACTCTTCACCACCGCCACCGGCATCCTGGAGCTGCAGCAGCGCGCCAACGCGCGCCTGTTCGTACGCCGCGACCGTTACGGCCGCTTCTTCACCTGCCTGGTATTCGTGCCGCGCGACCGTTTCAGCACCACGGTACGCGAGCGCATCGAAAACATGCTGCGCGAAGTCTTCCACGGCGAAAGCGTGGATTCGAACGTGTTGATGGGCGAGTCGGCGCTGGCACGCCTGCACGTCACGGTGCGTCCGCACCCGGGCGATCACCCCAAGTTCGATCCGCAGGAACTGGAAACGCGCCTGGCGCACATCGTGCGCAACTGGCAGGACGGGCTGCGCGACAGCCTGATCGCGCACGTGGGCGACGCGCAGGGCGTAACCCTGCTCAACCGTTTCGGCAAGGTGCTGCCCGCCGGTTACGTCGAGGATGTTTCGCCGGAGGTGGCCGCGCACGACGTGGTGGCGCTGTCCACGCTCAAGAGCGACGATTCGATCCACCTCAATCTGTACAGCGATCCACGCGACCAGAGCCTGCGCTTCAAGGTCATCCACGTAGGCGCGCCGATCTCGCTCTCCGAAGCGCTGCCGATGCTGGAAAACATGGGCGTGCGCATGCTGGCTGAGCACGTCTACACGCTGGAAAGCGATGGGCGCCTGCTGACCATCCACGACTTCGAGCTGAAGACCAAGCGGCCGTTGGCGTTCGAGCTGTCGCACCTGCGCGAGCGCTTCGAGCGCAGCTTCGAAGCGCTGTGGCGCGGCGAGGCCGAAAGCGACGGCTTCAACAACCTCGTGCTCTCCGCGCAGGCCGACTGGCGGCAGGTGGCGGTGCTGCGCGGCTACTGCAAATACCTGCAGCAGGTGGGTATCGCCTTTTCCCAGAGCTACATGGAGGAGACGCTCAACCGCTATCCGGCTATCGCGGGTCTGATGATCGAGCTGTTCAACGCCAAGTTCGATCCGCGCCGCGAACAGCTTTCCGAGGCCGAGCTGGAAAAGGCCCGGGAAGATCTGCGCCGCGAAATGCAGGCGCTGATTTCCGCCGAAACGCAGAAGGCGAAGCCCGAGCTGATCGACGGCATCGTCGATGTACTCAAGGCATCGCGCGAGCAGCAGGTACACGTGCTGTGGGAAGCGCTCAAGTCCCTGCTCGACGACGTCGCCAGCCTGGACGACGAGCGCATCCTGCTCGGCTTCATGAACACCATCAAGGCCACGCTGCGCACCAGCTTCTTCCAGCTGTGGGACGGCAAGCCGCGGCACTACGTAAGCTTCAAGTTCGACTCCAAGCAGGTGCCCGACGCGCCCAAGCCGGTGCCGTACCGTGAAATCTTCGTGTATGCGCCCCGCGTGGAAGGCATCCACCTGCGCTTCGGTCCGGTGGCCCGCGGCGGTTTGCGCTGGTCCGATCGCCGCGAGGACTTCCGCACCGAAGTGCTGGGTCTGGTGAAGGCGCAGATGGTGAAGAACACCGTCATCGTGCCGGTCGGTTCGAAGGGCGGCTTCTTCGTCAAGCATCCGCCGGCAGGCGGCGACCGCGATGCGCAGCTGGCCGAGGGCATCGCCTGCTACCGCCTGTTCATCAACGGCCTCCTGGACATCACCGACAACCTGGTCGAAGGCAAGGTGGTGCCGCCGCACGACGTGGTACGCCACGACAGCGACGATCCGTACCTGGTGGTCGCCGCCGACAAGGGCACGGCCACTTTCTCCGACATTGCCAACGCGATTTCGATCGAACATGGTTTCTGGCTGGGCGACGCGTTCGCGTCCGGCGGCTCCAACGGCTACGACCACAAGGGCATGGGCATCACCGCCAAGGGCGCGTGGGAATCGGTCAAGCGCCACTTCCGCGCGCTGGGCCGCGACACGCAGAGCGAGGATTTCACCTGCGTGGGCATCGGCGACATGTCCGGCGACGTGTTCGGCAACGGCATGCTGTTGTCGCGCCATATCCGCCTGGTGGCCGCGTTTGATCACCGCCACGTGTTCCTCGATCCGCATCCGGATATCGCGCGCTCCTTCGTCGAGCGCGAGCGCATGTTCAAGCTGCCGCGTTCGAGCTGGGAGGACTACGACAAGTCGCTGATCTCCGCCGGCGGCGGCGTGTGGCCGCGTAGCCTGAAGTCCATTCCGATCTCGCCGGAAGTGCGCGCGGTGCTGGGCCTGAAGGCCGATGTGCAGCATCTGTCGCCGACGGATCTGCTCAACGCCATCCTCAAGGCGCCGGTCGACCTGTTGTGGAACGGCGGCATCGGCACCTACGTGAAGGCGGCCAGCGAAACGCATGGCGACGTGGGCGACCGCGCCAACAATGCGCTGCGCATCAACGGCGCGGAGCTGCGCTGCAAGGTGGTGGGCGAAGGCGGCAACCTGGGCTTCACGCAGAAGGGCCGCATCGAAGCGGCCCAGCACGGCGTGCTGCTCAACACCGACTTCATCGACAACTCCGCCGGCGTGGATACGTCCGACCACGAAGTGAACATCAAGATCCTGCTCGACGATGCCGTGCAACGCAGCGAGATCAGCGTCGACGGCCGCAACCAGCAGCTGGCCGCGATGACCGACGAAGTCGGCCAGCTGGTGCTGTGGGACAACTATCGCCAGAACCAGGCCATCACGCTGATGGAACAGCAGTCGGCCAAGCGTATCGGCTCGATGGCGCACTTCATCCGCACGCTCGAAGGCGAGGGCCTGCTCGACCGCCAGGTCGAAAACCTGCCCAGCGAGGCCGAATTGACCGAGCGCAAGACGCGCGGCCAGGGCCTGACCCGTCCGGAACTGTCGGTGCTGCTCTCGTACGACAAGATCCGCCTGTACCAGCAGTTGCTGGACTCGGACGTGCCGGAAGATCCCTACCTGTCCAAGGAACTGGTGCGCTACTTCCCCGCGCCGCTGCACGACAAGTACGCCGCGCACATGCAGCGCCATCGCCTGAAGCGTGAAATCATCGCCACCGCGGTCACCAACTCCACCATCAACCGCATGGGCGCCACCTTCATGATGCGCATGCAGGAAGATACCGGGCAGGGGCCGGCCGCCATCGCCAAGGCGTACACCGCCGCGCGCGAAATCCTCGGCGCCCGCGACCTGTGGGCGCAGATCGAGGCCCAGGACAGCAAGGTAGCCGAGGCCACGCAGGTCGATGCGATCATGCAGATCTGGTCGCTGCTGCGGCACATCACGCGCTGGCTGCTCAACCGTCCCGGCGGCACGCTTGAAATCGCCGCCAACGTGGAGCGCTACCAGGCGGCGGTAGCCGAACTCAGCGCCACCTTGCCGGATGCGCTCACGCCTGCCGGCAAGGCCGATTTCGGCACCAGCCAGGAGAAATGGGAAGGCCTTGAGTTGCCCGCCGAGCTCGCCTTCAGCCTGGCCCGGCTGCCCGAGCTGCGCGCCATGCTCGACATGGTCGAAGTGGCGCAACAGACTGGCGAGCCGATCGCCAAGGTCGCCAACGTGTTCTACGAACTGGGCCAGGCGCTGGATCTGGAATGGCTGCGCGGGCAGATCGAGGCGTTGCCGGTCGATGGTCACTGGCATGCGCAGGCCCGCGGCTCGCTGCTGGATGAGCTCAATCACCAGCACCGCGCGCTGGCCACGCAGGTGCTGGCGTTGTCGGGCACCCGCACAGATGTCTCCCCGGTGCAGGCGTGGCTCGATCGCGACGATGCCACGCTCAAGTACACGCGCAGCATGTTGGCGGAAATCCTCACCCAGAACGCGGACTACCCGATCGCCTCGGTCGCCGTCCGCCGCCTGGCGCAGCTCGCACAGGTGCCGGTGGGCTGACGTCCTGTCGTTTCCCTCTCCCCTTCGGGGGAGAGAGGTGAACGCGATGAGCATCGTTTGTTGATGAAAGTGCAGGGGCATCATGGCCTTGCCCCTCATCGTGTCGTAAGCTCAAAGGGACAAGACCCACCCCAAACGGATCTCATGCGCCTCGCCTTCGTCGCCAGCGAAACCCATGTCGCCCAGCAAGCGCGCCGCAAGCTCGTGGAGCGTTACGGCGACGTGCCTCCCAAAGATGCGGAAGTGATCGTGGCGCTGGGCGGCGACGGTTTCATGCTGCGCACGCTGCACGCACACCGCGATCTGGCGGCTCCCGTGTATGGCATGAAGCTTGGCCGCGTGGGTTTCCTGATGAACAAGCACCGGCTCGAGGAACTGCCCGAGCGCATCGAACGCGCGCACACTTCGGAGCTGTTTCCGCTGGAAATGCGCACCACCGACGCCGACGGCCAGTCGCGCTGCGCACTCGCCTTCAACGAAGTATCGCTGCTGCGCCAAACCAACCAGGCCGCACACCTGGAAGTGCAGCTCAACGACATCGTGAAGCTTGCCACGCTGGTCTGCGACGGCATCCTGGTATCCACGCCGGCCGGCTCCACCGCTTACAACCTCTCGGCGCACGGGCCGATCCTGCCGCTCGATGCCAACGTGCTGGCGCTGACGCCGATCAGCCCGTTCCGTCCCCGTCGCTGGCGCGGTGCGATTCTTCCGCACCGCACGCGGGTCAGCCTGCGCGTGCTCGACCCCGGCAAGCGGCCGATCAGCGCCACCGCCGATTTCCTGGAAGTGCGCAATGTGCGCACGGTCGATATTCGCCAGCAGCGCGAGCAAGGCGTGCACCTTCTGTTCGATCCGGAGCACAATTTGGAACAGCGGATTCTGGACGAACAGTTCGCCGCCGATTGAACCTGGGGCCTGTTTACACTCTTGGCGTGGCCCGCGCCAATAGGGCAAGCAGACCCTGGGGCGACCGCGCGTTGCCGCCTCGCTTGCAAGCATTCGCGGCCGCCCTTTGCTAGATTGAATCAAGTGCCCGCATCGCCACGCCATGACCCGTCCGAGCAAAACCGTCCACGATCCACGCGCCGCCGCCGACAACCAGTTGGTGGTCGCCATCTCGTCGCGGGCCCTGTTCGATCTGGGCGACAGCCATGACTTGTTCGAGCAGCAGGGCTTGGACGCCTATCGTGCGTTCCAGATCGAGCACGAGGAGGACATCCTGAAGCCGGGGGTGGCCTTTCCGCTGGTGCAGAAGCTGCTGAGCCTGAACAAGCTTGCCGGCGATGTGCCGCCGGTCGAGGTGATCCTGCTGTCGCGCAACTCCGGCGACACCGGATTGCGCATCTTCAACGCCATCCAGCACTACGGCCTGGAAATCAGCCGGGCGGCATTCACCAGCGGTGCGCCCACCTCCGATTATGTCGGGCCGTTCAAGGCGGATCTGTTCCTGTCGGCCAATGCCCAGGACGTGGGCCGTGCGCTGAAGGCCGGCGTGGCCGCAGCGACCATTCTTCCGTCCAATGCGCCGCCGCGCGCGAGCGAACAGTTGCGCATCGCCTTCGACGGCGATGCGGTGATCTTTGGCGACGAAGGCGAGCGCGTTTCGCGCGAGGAGGGCCTGGAAGCCTTTCATCGCAGCGAGACCGAGCTTGCCGACGAGCCTTTGTCGGTCGGTCCGTTCCGTGGTTTTCTTTCGGCGGTGCATCGGTTGCAAGCGGCGTTTCCGGCAGAGAATTCGCCGATTCGCACTGCACTGGTCACCGCGCGTTCCGCACCCGCGCACAAGCGCGTGATCCTCACCTTGCGGCGCTGGGGCGTGCGTATCGACGAGGCCTTGTTTCTGGGCGGGCGCGACAAGGGCCCATTTCTGGATGCTTTTGGCGCGGATATCTTTTTCGACGACTCGCCGGCCAACGTGGAATCGGCCCGCAAGCACGTGGCAACCGGACACGTGCCGCACGGTGTCAGCAACGGCTGAACCTTTAGGGCTCAGGGCACGCCGTGCCCTTTGCTGGCCACCCAGATCGCGTACCAATCTTGCGCATCGAGTTGAACCTCCAGCGCGGCCATCGCTTCGCGCAGGCTTTCGATGCGGCCGCTTCCGGTGATCGGGTGCGGGCGCGAAGGGTGGCGCAGCACCCAGGCGAAAGCGAGCGTGGTAAGGCTGATGCCCAGGCGCGAGGCCACGGCGGACATTTCCGCCCGCACGCGCAGCGCCTGCGCGTCGTCGCTGGTAAATAGACGGCCGCCGGCCAACGGCGACCAGATCATCGGGCGCGCACGAAGCTGTTGCGCCTGATCCAGCGTGCCGTCGTCCAGTGCGCTCATCTGCAAGGGTGACAGTTCCAGCTGGTTGGTGACTAACGGGTGGTGCTGGTGGAGCAGGGCGAACTGGCTGCTGCTGTGGTTGGACACGCCCCAATGCGCGACTTTCCCTTCGCGCGTCAAAGTGGTGAAGGTATCGGCCAGGGCGGCGGCGTCCATCAGGTAATCGGGGCGGTGGATCAACACCAGGTCCAACTGCTCGGCGTGCAGGTTTCGCAGCGATTGTTCGACCTGTGCGCGTACGTACGCCGCGCTGCTGTCGTAGTGATTGATGCGATACGGTTTTTCCGCCGCGCGCAGGCGGATGCCGCACTTGGTCACCAGCTGCATGCGATCGCGCAGGCCCGGCGCGGCTTTCAGCGCCTCGCCGAACAGCGCTTCGGCGCGGTAGCCGCCATAGATATCGGCGTGGTCGAAGCTGGTAATGCCAAGTTCAAGCGCCTGCTCGATCCAGCGCACGCGCTGCCGCACGTCGAGGTTCCAGTCGGCGATGCGCCAGAGGCCCGCGACGATGGGCGAAAGTTCGAAGCCGTGGACGGCCGTTGTATTTGCCATGGTGTGTGTTTGCGCTTACTGCGTGGTGGCGGTCTTCTTGGTGTCGTCGAGCCGGTCGGCGGACCAGCCGCCGCCCAGATCGCCGATCAGCGAGACCGTGTCCAGCAAACGCTGCTGCTGCACGCCCAGCGCCGTCTGCTGTGCACTCAATTGCGTGGTTTGCGCGCTGGCGGCGGTGGTGTAGTCGACGGTGCCGGCCTGATACTCGTTGAAGGCGATTTGCGCGCCCTGCGTGGCGTCGCGCACCAGGGCATCCTGCATCTGTGCCTGCTTGGCCAGGATGTCGATGCCGGAAAGATCGTCCTCCACGTTCTGGAACGCGGTCAGCACCGTGCCGCGATAGTTGGCCACCGAGGCTTCGTAGGACGCTTTTGCCGCAGCGACTTCGCCGTGGCGCTGGCCGAAGTCGAATACGGTTTCATTGACATCCGCACCCAGCGACCAGACATGGTTGGCCACATGCAGCAGGCCGGCCAGCGGCGATTGTGAGAAGCCATCGGTGCCCGAAAGCGTGATGTTGGGATAGTAAGCGGCGATGGCGACGCCCACCGCCGCGTTTTGCGCGGCCATCTGGCGCTCGGCAACGGCGATATCGGGACGGCGCTGCAACAGGCTGGAAGGCACGCCGACCGGTACCGTCGGCAGCTCCGGCAGGCCCGTGCTGTGCGGGATATCCAGGTCTTGCGGATTCTTGCCCACCAGCACCGCTATCGCGTGGGCGTACTGCGCACGCGCCACGCCTAACGCAATCAGGCTCGATTGCGCGCTTTCCAACTGCGTGCGCGCGGTGATGACCGTCGAAGGCGGCGTGGTGCCGGCGCTGCCCTGGTTGGCGACCACGCGCAGGTATTGCTGGTCCTGATCGACCGTTTTCTGCAGCAGGTCAGTGTCGGCATCGGTGACGCGCAGTTCGATCACGGCAGTGGCCAGGGCTACCTGTTCGGACAAGGTGGCATTGGCAAGCGTCGCCTGGCTGGCCTGCGCGTTGGCCTTGTTTTCCTCGAGCGTGCGGCGAACCTTGCCCCACAAGTCGGGTGCCCAGCTCACGTTGCCTTCCAGCGAACCGCTGGTGCTGATGGGGCGAAAGCCGGTACCGGTGCCAGTGATGGCGCTTTTTGCCGAGCGCTGCTTGGTAGCCGCGCCTTCGACGCCGATGGTGGGAAACAGCGCGCTGCGTGCCACCTGTACTTCAGCCAGGGCCTGTTGATAGTTGGCGTAGTCCGCGCGCACGGTCTGGTTGGAAATGGCCACCATCGGTTCAAGCTGGTTGAGCAGCGGATCGTTGAACACCAGCCACCAGTCGCCCTTGGGCGCTTGCGCCGCGGGCGCGGCTTCGCTCCAGCCCGGCAGCGGCTTGAATTGCGCGGGCACAGGCACCTGCGGCCGATGGTAATCGGGGCCGACCATGCAGCCGCCAAGCAGCAGTGCCAGCGTCGCGGCCAATGCGGTATGAGGAATGTTCATGTTCATGCGCTTGCGTCCGATCGGTTCCACGGCAACGTGGCGGACCACCCGGCGAGCTTGGCGCGCAGGCGGTCGAGGTAGAGGTAGATCACCGGCGTGGTGTATAGCGTAAACACCTGGCTCAGGATGAGGCCGCCCATCACGGTAATGCCCAGCGGCTGGCGCAGCGAGGAGCCCTGGCCCAGGCCGATGGCCAGCGGCACCGCGCCAAGCACGGCCGCCGCGGTGGTCATCATGATCGGCCGCAGGCGAATCACCGCCGCATCGTGGATGGCTTTCTGCGGTTGGTAGCCTTCATCGCGCTGCAGGCGGATGGCAACGTCGATCATCATGATCGCGTTCTTCTTCACGATACCGATCAGCAGGATGATGCCGATCATCGCGATCACCGAGAACGGCGTGCCGAAGATCAGCAGCGCCAGCGTGGCGCCGATGCCGGCCGAGGGCAGCGTGGAGAGAATGGTCAATGGATGCACGGTGTTCTCGTAGAGAACGCCGAGCACGATGTACACCGCCGCCAGCGCCGCCAGGATCAGCAGCGGCATGGTTGACATCGATTGCGAATAGACCTGCGCCGCGCCTGCCGTGGCGCCGTGGATGGACGCGGGCACGCCCAGTTGCTGCTCCGCCTGGCCGATGGCCGCCAGTGCCTTGCTCAGGGAGCCGCCCGGAGGCAGGTTGAAGGAAATGGTGGCGGCCACCAATCCGCCCTGGTGGCTGACCTGGGTGGCGGTGTGGTTGGTGATGAAGGAGGTCATCGCCGGAAACGGCACCAGGGTTTCGGCCGAGGTGCTGTCCGCGCTGCCGCTGGAACTGCCGCCCTTGGAGTTGGAGATGGCATTGGTGAGCTGGTTGGCTTCGGCATTCGAATTCAACGCATTGGTGCTTGAGGCGGAACCGCGCGAGGCCGTCACCGCCGCCGCCGTTACGCCGCTCACCGTGCCGCCCGGCATCTGCGTCTGCTGGGTGCCGGAGGCGTTGCCGGCGGCCGTGCTAAAGCGCATGCGTTCGAGCATCTGCGGGTACTGCCAGTATTGCGGCGCCACTTCCATCACCACGTAGTACTGGTTGAGCTGGTTGTACACGGTGGACACGGTGCGTTGCCCGAAGGCGTCGTACAGCACATTGTCGAGCTGGTTGGGCGCGAAGCCGTAGCGCGCTTCGGTGGCGCGATCGAAATTGACGTAGACCTGCAGACCGTTTTGCTGCAGGTCGGAATTGACGTCCTGCAGCTGGTTTCTGTATTTGCCCAGCGCCTGGACCAGCTTGGGCACCCAGGTATACAGCGCATCGGGATCATCGCTAGTGAGCGTGTACTGGTATTCGGCGGCCGAGGATCTACCGCCGATATGCAGATCCTGCGCGGCCTGCAAGAACAGCTTGGCGCCCGACACCGCATTGAGTTTCGGTCGCAGGCGATCCACCACTTGTGCCGCCGAAATTTTGCGCTGGGACAGCGGTTTGAGTTCGATGAACACGTTGGCGGTGTTGAGCGCACGGCCGCCGGTAAACCCCGCGACCGAATCCACCGCCGGGTCTTTCTGCACGATCGATTGCAGCTGTGCGAGCTTCTTTTCCATCGCCTGGAACGAGATGCTCTGGTCGGCGATGATCTGGCCGATCAGGATGCCGTTGTCCTGTTCGGGAAAGAAGGTGGAGGGCACCAGCTTGATCAGGAACACGTTGAGCACGATCAGCCCCACCAGCATCAGCCCCACCAGCAGCGCGTGGTCGAGCACGGCGGCAAGCGAGTGGGAATAGGCGTTCTTGAAGCGATCGAACTGCTGCTCGTACCACACCGCCCAGCGCGCCTTCGAATGCAGCGCCTTGCCGCGGCTGAGCACATAGGCCGCCATGGTTGGCGTGACGGTGAGCGAAATCACCAGCGAAAGCAGGATCGCGATCGATAGCGTCACCGCAAATTCGTGGAACAACAATCCGATGATGCCCGGCATCAGCAGGATCGGCAGGAACACGGCGATCAGCGACAGGCTCATCGAGATCACCGTAAAGCAGACTTCGCCGCTGCCGCGCAACGCCGCCTCGCGCGGATCCATGCCGGCTTCGACGTGGCGCACGATGTTTTCCAGCACCACCACCGCGTCATCGACGACGAAGCCGGTGCCGATGGTCAGCGCCATCAGCGAGAGGTTGTCCAGGCTGTAGCCGAGCAGGTACATCGGCCCGAACGTGCCGACGATCGACAGCGGCAACGCCACCGCCGGCACCAGGATCGCGCGCGGCGACTGCAGGAAGATATAGACCACGCCGATCACCAGCAGCACGGCCAGGAACAGCGAACGCTCGGTATCGCCCACTGCGGCATTCACCGACTGCGAACGGTCCAGTGCGATGCCGATGTGTACATTGCGCGGCAAGGTGGCCTCGATCGACGGCAGTACCTTGCGGATTTGCGCAACGGTCTTGACGATATTTCCGCCGGGCAGCGGATACACGATTACCAGCACCGCCGGCTGGTTGTTGTACAGGCCCATGTTGCGGATGTTTTCCGCCGAATCCTGCACGCTGGCCACATCGCGCAGCAGCACCGGCGCGCCGTTGCGGTAGGCGACGACAAGGTCGCGGTAGGGCGCGGCCTTGCTGATCTGGTCGTTGGACGTCACTTCGTAGCGCTGTCCGTTCTGATCGATATGGCCCTTGGCGCTGTCGGCGTTGGCGGCGCTGATCGCTGCGCGCACGTCTTCCAGCCCGATGCCGTAGCTGTTGAGCTGATCCGGCTCCAGCTCCACGCGCACCGACGGCAGCGCGCTGCCGCCCAGCGTGATTTGGCCCACGCCATCGACCTGCGACAGCTGCTGCTGGATCACCGAATCGGCCGAGTCGTAAAGCTGCGCGCGCGTGAGCGTGTGCGAGGTCAGTGCAAGCACCATGATCGGCGAATCGGCCGGGTTGTATTCGCGGTAGGTCGGGTTGTTGCGCAACGTGGTCGGAAGATCCGCGCGCGCGGCCTGGATCGCAGCCTGCACGTCGCGCGCGGCGCCGTTGATATCGCGGTTGAGGCCGAACTGGACCACGATTTGCGCCGAACCGACATAGCTGGTGGAGGTCAGTTCGATGACGTTGGCGATGGCGCCCAGGCGCTTTTCCAACGGTTCGGCGACGGTGGACGCCATGATGCTGGGGCTGGCGCCGGCCATGTTTGCCTGCACCACGATCACCGGATAGGTGACGTTCGGCAGCGGCGCGACCGGTAGACGGAAATACGCCAGCGCACCAGAAAGCAGGATGGCGATCGCCAGCAGGGTGGTCGCCACCGGTCGGCGGATGAAGAGCGCCGAGATGTTCATCGTGCTTCACCCGTTGCGATGACCTGGCTGTCTCCCCTGCGTGCAGGGGAGAGTTGGAGCGGGACAAAACAACCTTGCGGCAAAGCCGGCAACAGCGACCCCCTCCCAGCCCGCCCCTGCAAGCAGGGGGAAGGGCGATGCGGCGAGATCGTCAACATGCTGATCACGGCGCACTATCTCCCGCCGCGAGCGAGGGCTTGCGTTGGAAGCGCTGCGCCAGCCGGTCGAAGTACAGATAGATCACCGGCGTGGTGAACAGCGTCAGCAGCTGGCTCAAGGTGAGGCCGCCGATGATCGCCAGGCCCAGCGGACGGCGCAGTTCCGAACCGGTGCCGGTGCCCAGCAGCATCGGCAGTGCGCCGAGCATTGCCGCCAGCGTCGTCATCAGGATCGGGCGGAAACGCAACAGCGAGGCTTCGAAGATCGCTTCCGCCGGCGGCTTGCCGTGGTCGCGTTCGGCTTCCAGCGCGAAGTCCACGATCATGATCGCGTTTTTCTTTACGATGCCGATCAGGAGCACGATGCCGATGATGCCGATCACGTCCAGGTCGCTGCCGGCGATCATCAACGCAAGCAGCGCACCGATGCCGGCCGAAGGCAGGGTCGAGAGAATGGTCACCGGATGGATGAAACTTTCATACAGCACGCCCAACACGATATAGACGGCCACCAGCGCGGCGATCAGCAAATACACCTCGCTCGATAGCGAATCCTGGAACGCCTGCGCCGCACCCTGGAACGAGGAGGTGATCGAGGAGGGCAGCTTCACCGCCTGCTCGGCCCGGTTGATCTCCTCCACCGCCTTGCTCAGCGATGCATCCTTGGCCAGGTTGAAGGAGATCGTCACCGACGGGAACTGAGCCAGATGGCTGATCACCAGCGGCGACTTGGTCACCTGGATCTTGGCGATGGCGCTCAACGGCACCTGGCCGCTGCTGCTGGTCTGGCTGGGCAGGTACAGCTCGCCCAGCGATTGCAGGGTGGGCAGCTTTTCCGGCTTGGCCACCAGGATCACGCGGTACTGGCTGGACTGGTCGAAGATGGTCGAGACGATGCGCTGTCCCAGCGCGTCGTAAAGCGCGTTGTCGATAGTCGCCGCGGTGATGCCAAAGCGCGCGGCCAGCTGGCGATTGACCTCGACGTTGACGCTCAGGCCATCGTTGTTCAGATCGCTGGTCACATCGGTGATCGACTTGATCTGCTTCATCCGGTCCAGCAGCGCCGGCACGTACTTCTGGAACTCCTGCTGACTCGGTCCGCGCAGGACGAACTGGTACTGGTTCGGCGATACGGTGGTGTCGAGGGTGAGATCCTGCTCCGGCTGCAGGTATAGCTTGATGCCGGGTACGCCGGCCACTTCGCCCTGGATGCGGCGGGCGATTTCCGCCGCCGTTTCCGAGCGGTCGTCGCGCGCTTTCAGGTCGATCAGGAAGCGGCCGTTGTTGAGCGTGGTGTTGGTGCCGTCGATGCCGACGTAGGACGTGAGGTTGACCACGTCCTTGTCCTTGAGAATCGCATCGGCCAGCGCCGACTGCCGGTTCACCATGGTGCTGTAGGACACCGAATTGTCGGCGATACTGATACCTTCGATCACGCCCACGTCCTGCACCGGGAACAGGCCCTTGGGTATGGTGATGTAGAGCAGGATGGTAATGACCAGCGTCACGAAGAACGTGACCAGCGTCGCCAGCTGGTGATCCATGATGAAACGCAGGCCGCGCTCGTAGGCGGCCAGCGTCTTGTCGAACAGGCCCTCGCTGATTTGCTCGAAGCGGCTCGGGTGGCGCTCGGACTGCGCGCGCAGGATGCGTGCGCACAGCATCGGCACCAGGGTCAGCGAGACCACGCCGGAAATCACGATCGTCACGGCCAGCGTGACCGCGAATTCGCTGAACAGCCGGCCGATCACGCCGCCCATGAACAACAGCGGGATCAGCACCGCGATCAGCGACACGGTCAGCGACAGAATGGTGAAGCCGATCTGGCCGGCGCCGATCAGCGCGGCATTCAAAGGCGTTTCGCCTTCCTCCAGATAACGCACGATGTTCTCGATCATCACGATCGAGTCGTCGACCACGAAGCCGGTGGCGATGATCAAAGCCATCAGCGACAGGTTGTCGATCGAGTAGTTGAGCTCGTACATCATCGCCAGCGTACCGATCAGCGACACCGGCACGGAAATGCTGGGAATGATCGTGGCAGGCAAGTTGCGCAGAAACACGAAGATCACCAGCACCACCAGCACCACCGCCAGCACCAGCTCGAACGCGGCGTCGGAGACGGATGAGCGGATCACGCCGGTGCTGTCGGAGACCACCGCCACGTGCATGCCGGCCGGCAGCGTCGATTCCAGCTGCGGCAGTTCGCGCTTGATCTGGTCAACGGTGGCGATCACGTTCGCGCCCGGCTGGCGCTGCACGTTAAGTACGATCGAGGGCGTCTTGTCGTACCACGCGCCCTGTTCGGTATCCTCGGCCGCCTGCGTCACGCGCGCGACATCGCGCAGGAACACCGGCGCGCCGTTCTGGTAGGAGATCACCGTGTTGAGGTAATCCTTCGGATCCTGGATCTGGTCGTTGCCGTTGATGGTGTAGTCCAGGTCCGGACCGTCGAAGTTGCCCTTGGGCTGGCTGACGTTGACGTTGTTGATCAGCGAGCGCAGGTCGTCGATGTTCAGCCCGTAGGAGGCGAGCTTCTGCGGATCGGCTTCTATGCGCACCGCCGGTACGTTGCCGCCCGCGGGCGTCACCAGGCCTACGCCCGGCACTTCGGAAATCTTGGTGCCGAGGCGGTTGTTGGCCACGTCCTGCAGCTGCGGCAGCGACATCGACTTGGACGTCACGGCGAGGGTCAGGATCGGCTGGTCGGCCGGATTGACCTTGGCATAGGTGGGCGGCGCGGGCAGGCCGCTGGGCAGCAGACTGTTGGCCGCGTTGATCGCCTCCTGCACGTTCTGCTCGGCCACGTCCAGATTGAGCGACAGATCGAACTGCAGCGTGATGATCGACGCGCCCGCGGAACTGTTGGACGTCATCTGCTGCAGGCCGGGAATTTCACCCAACTGCACTTCCAGCGGTGCGGTGACGGTGGTGGCCATCACCGATGGACTGGCACCCGGATAGAAGGTGCGAATCTGGATCGTCGGATAATCCACGTCGGGCAGCGAGGACACCGGCAGGAAGCGCATCGCGACCAGGCCCACCAGCACAAGGGCGATCATCAGCAGCGATGTGGCCACCGGCCTGAGTACGAACAGGCGGGAAATATTCATCGGATCGTATGTCCGCCGGTCACGACTGCGAGGTGGAGGCGCCCGAACTGCGCTTTCCGCGTTTATGCGGCGCGGAGGACGAAGACGACGAGGCCGGCGCCGACGCGCTGCTCGCCGTGGCCGGCATGGCGTGCGCGATCTTGATCTTTGCACCATCGCTCAAGCGATCCATGCCGTCGGTCACCACCGTCTGGCCTGCGGAAAGGCCCGCGAGGATGACGGTGTTCTTGCCATCGCTCGGACCGGGCGTCACCTTGTGCACCGAGACGGTGTCGTCGGCATTGACCAGATACACATAATCGCCCGGCGCACCCGTCTGCACGGCGGGCGTGGGCACCAGCACCGCGTTCTGCAGCGTGTTCACCAGCAGGCGCACATTGACGAACTCGTTCGGGTACAGCGCTTCGTCATCGTTGGGGAAGGTGGCGCGCAGCGTGACGGTGCCGGTGCTGGTGGCCATCTGGTTGCTTATCGCGTAGAGCGTACCGGTGGCGATCTGCTTGGTGTTGTCGCTGTTGTAGGCCGTCACGGGCAGCTTGGCGCCGGCGTTGACGCGCTCCAGGACCTGGCTGAGCGAATTCTGCGGCACGGTGAACTGCACCGTGGTCGGTTTCATGCTGGTAATCACCACGATGCCGGGCGAACTGGACTGCGTGACGTAATTGCCCGGATCGACCAGGCGCAGGCCCACGCGCCCGTCCACCGGCGCGGTGATGTGGCAATAGACCAGGTCCAGTTCGTCCTGCGCGATGGCAGCCTTGTCCGCCTGCACGGCGGCCGCGTCTTGCGCCACGGTGAATTGCTGGTCGGCGTAGGTCTGCTCGGCGATCGACTTTTGCTGGTGCAACTGGGTGTAGCGGGCGAGGTCGGCGCGCGCCTGGTCCAGGCTGGCCTGGTCCTTGGCCAACTGGGCCTGGGCCTGTTGCTTGTTGATCTCGTACTGGCGCGGATCGATCTGGGCCAGGAACTGACCCTTCTTCACATCCTGGCCTTCCTGATAGCCCACCTCCGTGAGATAGCCGCTCAACTGCGGCAGTACCGTGACGGTGGCGATGGGCGTAACCGTGCCCAGTTCGTTCAAGATCACCGGCATGCTGCCCAGCGTGGCGGCCTGGGCGCTCACCACTTGCGGCGGGTTGCCCATCTTGGCGGGTTTGGCATTGAAAAGGTGAACCACGATGAGGACGATGACCGCCACGATGACCGCCGCGGCAATCCACTTGCCGCGCTTGTTGCGAACATGTCCAGTTGCTCGCGGGGTATTGGCACTCATAACCATCTCCGGTTGCTCGTCCTACAGTTTATCAAGAGCGATTTCATCTCGAAAAAGCATTGATGACCCGGCACAAACCGCTGTCCGTAAAGTGGTTTTCGCGCGCCAGGCGCAGGCCGGGCCATCGTTCGATTTTTCGTGGAGGAATGACTCACGTTTTGCATTCACATGGCACCGCTCGCTGGTGCACGGCCAGGCCATGCGCGGGCGAGCGGTCAGTGGATTCGGGAGCACCGGGGGAGGTGCGATATGAACCCGGGGAATATCAGGCCCTTGGCGACCCGCAGCGTCGATCTTGCCGCGTCACGCTTTTCGATGCCTTAAAGGGGATGTCTTGGTCCATGGACACTGCATGTTAGGTCTCTCGCCAGGGGGAGGCGTGGTGCAGGAGTCATGTAAACGCATTTCATATTAATACGTTGACGCGCCGGGGCATCGCCTATACCGGGTGACGAAACGGCGATTATGTCGGGTATTCACAGCATCTTGGCCCGTCGCCACCACGGGGTGACCTTCTCCTCGCGCACCAGCGTGAACAGGCCCGCACCTAGAATCAGCACAATACCCACCAGCATCGGCCAATCCAGGCGGTCGCCGAACAGCCAGTAACCAAAGCCGATGGCCCACAGCATCTGGCTGTACTGCGTAGGCGCCACACGATTGGCATGGGCGATCAGCGTGGCGTACATCAGCAGCACGCCGGCCAGCGCAGCCAGCAGGCCATAACCGGCCAGCAGCAGCCACTGGTGCAGATCCGGCCAGATGAAGCGGGGGATCATCAGCACGCCGCCGGCCACCAGCGGCCCCACCACGCCTGCGCCGTAGAGGCTGATGCGTTTCTCATGGGGGCCTGCCATGCGCAATGCGATCACCGAGCACGCCGCAAACAGGCCGCAGATCAGCGCCGCCAGATGACCCACGCCCAGCGCACGAAAGCCCGGCCGCAATACCACCAGGACCCCGGCGAAGCCGACGAAAACCGCAGACCATCGACGCCAGCCGACGTGCTCCTTCAAAAAGAGCACCGACAGCAGCGTGACGAAGATCGGCATCAGAAAAATAAGCGTGAACACCTCGGCCATCGGCAACAAGGTAAAGGCCGTCACCGAAGTGATATTGCCCACCGCGCCGGCCACGGACCTGACCCACCATAACCATGGACGGCGCGCGGTCAGCGCATCCTGCCAGCGATCGCCGCGCGACATCATGAAAGGTAGTGCGGCCAGCCCGAATACCGCGCCGAAAAACACCGACTCGTACGGCGGCACGGTGCCGTGCAGGGATTTTACGAAGGCATCGCTGATCGCATAGGCCGCAAAGCTGGCGAAGCCGAGAAGTACACCTTTGATCATGCGGGTTCCGGGGGCAATGAGCGTCTTGGGCACGGCGGCGCCATCCGTGCGTGATGGCCACCATGCTCTGCAAAGAAATAGTTCTGCAACGGACTAACGATTAGCGAGGAGTACGAGCCAAAGCAAGTACTAGCTATCAGGATGACCAAATTGAAGGTGTTTGTCGCGTGTCATTTTGGGGGATGTCTTATATGAGTGGGGTGTTCGACGCGGTAGTGTTCTTATCCATGCACATTTCTCCGCGGCGCGCTTCCTGCGATTCCCTGCCGTCGGCGCAAATGCGCAGCCACGGAGGCGGCCGCGCAGCGGATCGACGGCCGCCATGACTGAGTCGATGCAAGGACGCGGCGGTGCAAGCTTGCAAGTATTTTCCGGCGCGCTTTGCCGGTGTGTTATGGGGTGTGCTGATGGTGTGCAGCACGCCGGCTTTGGCGGTAAAGGTGGCCGACAACCTGGACCTTGGCGGCGCGTTGCGCGCCCGCGTGGATCAAGACCCCTCCCGCGGCATCCACAAGGTCGGCATCGACACGCTGATGCTGGGTGCCAACTATGACTCCGACAGCTGGATAGGCGCCGCGCGCTATCGCTTCTACGGCAAGGATTACCCGTATCAATACACGCGTCATTTCGGCGACATCAACTTCGCCGAATACGCCTGGATCGGCTACCGCTTGGACCCCTCGCAGCAACTGCAGGTCGGCTTGAACCAGGTGCCGTTCGGATTGTTGCGCCTTTACAGCGACACGTTCATGGAAACTCTGGCCTTTACCATGGGCGTGGAAGATCTCGACGAACTCGGTGCGAAGTACATCAAGGACATCGGCAGTTGGAATATCCAGGCTGGCTATTACACGCGCCCCGCCTGGCCAGGCCATGGCACCAGCCGCGGCAGCACTTATTCAAGCGTGGTCACGCCGGCCGATCCTTCTGTCGCGGGGGGCAGCGACAATGTCGAGCGAAACCTGTTCGTCGGGCGCCTGGCCAAAAAGGTCGAGGCTGCCGGCTGGAAGGGCGAAGCGGGCGTTTCGCTGCTCACCGCCACGCTATACAACCGCGATACCCGCCGTGACGGCCGGCGCAACGCATTTGCGGTGCACTACATGGGGCAGCGCGGCCCGTGGGGCGTAAAGCTGCAGTACACCCGCCAAGTCATGTCACCCCAAAACCCCGATGGCGCCAACCGTACGATCACCATCGGCGGCTACGACGGCACCTACAACATGGCCACGCGGGGCAATCTTTATCTGGCCAACGTCAGTTATGCCGTTCCCGGCAGCTATCTGGGGGGATGGGTCACCGATGTGAAGCCCTATTTCAGTTACAGCCTTTACGACAAAGCCGATCCACACTTCCACAACACGCAGCGGTGGATCGCGGGTACTTCGTTTTCGCTCAAATTTCTTTCGGTCTACATGGAATGGGCGCAAGGACGCAATGATCCTTATATCGGCGGCAGCAGCTACGCCCAGAGCCTCGCGGCCGGAGGCATCGACCGGTGGCGGGGACAGCTGTCCGTGAACATCGGCTGGTATTTCTAAGGCACTGGGGCGCCCGGACGCCTCCTCGATCCCATGGGGTGGGGGGCCGCAGGAAGCCTTCACCCGCACGCCGCCCAGGGAGGCGAGGCTGGCGCCAGCCTGACGGCTGCTGCACCCCGGCATGACCGCCGAGGCGGGCCCCGGCTACAATGTAGGGCTTCCCCGACCGCTTCCGGAACCTTTATGGCAGCCCGCTTGAATCCCCTGGACCTGTACGACGTCCGTTCCCTGCTCAGCGACGAAGAGCGCATGGTGCAGGACACCGTCGGCCGTTTCGTTGACGAGAAGGTTATCCCGATCATCGGCGATTGCTTCGACCAGGGCCGTTTTCCGAAGGAACTGATTCCGGATATCGCCGGTCTGGGGCTGCTGGGCGCCACCATTCCCGAGAAATACGGCTGTGCCGGCATGAACGGCGTCAGCTACGGCCTGATCTGCCAGGAGCTTGAGCGCGGCGATTCGGGCCTGCGCAGCTTTGCCTCCGTGCAGAGTTCGCTGTGCATGTACCCGATCTACGCCTACGGCAATGAAGAGCAAAAAATGCATTACCTGCCGAAAATGGCGGCGGGCGAGGTCATCGGCTGCTTCGGCCTGACCGAACCGCACGGCGGCTCGGATCCTGCCAACATGAAGACCAACGCCAAAAAGGACGGCGGCGACTGGGTCATCAACGGCGCCAAGATGTGGATCACCAACGGCAACATCGCGCACATCGCCATCGTCTGGGCGCAGACCGAAGACGGCATCCAGGGCTTCATCGTGCCCACCGACAGCAAGGGCTTCACCGCGCAGGAAGTGCACAAGAAGATGAGCCTGCGCGCGTCGGTCACCTCCGCGCTGTTCTTCGACAACGTGCGCGTGCCGGAAGCCAACCGCCTGCCGAACGTAAAGGGCTTGAAGGGGCCGCTGGGTTGTCTCACGCAGGCGCGCTACGGCATCACCTGGGGCCCGATCGGCGCTGCGCAGGCGTGCCTGAAGGAAGTGATGGATTACACGCAGGAGCGCATCCTGTTCGGTCGTCCGCTCGCCTCCAACCAGGCCATCCAGCTGAAGATGGCCGACATGGCCCGCCGCATCACCACCGCGCAGCTGTTGTCGCTGCAGCTGGGCCGCCTGAAGGACGCCGGCAAGATGGAACCCACGCAGGTGTCGCTGGCCAAGTGGAACAACTGCCGCATGGCCATCGATATCGCGCGCGAATGCCGCGACATCCTCGGCGGCGCCGGCATCACCGTCGAGCATTCGGCGATCCGCCATGCGCTGAACCTGGAATCGGTCATCACCTACGAAGGCACCGAGACCGTGCATCAGCTGGTGGTGGGGCGCGAATTGACGGGTATCAACGCGTTCTGATCCCCATCGCGCGGCAACTGAAGGAGCCGGGCCTTGTCGATTCCCGATATCCGCATTGAAACCGAGCGCCTTGTCCTGCGTCCGCCGTTGGCGGAGGACTTCGACGCCTATGCGCAAAACATGGCCGACGTGGAGGCTGCGCGCTTCATCGGCGGCCAGCAGCCGCGCGAACTGGCGTGGCGCGGCTTTCTTACGCTGGCCGGCGCGTGGGCGATCCAGGGCTTTGCGATGTTTTCGGTGATCGAGAAGGCCAGCGGCCGCTGGGTCGGCCGTCTTGGGCCCTGGCATCCGGAAGGCTGGCCCGGCACCGAAGTCGGCTGGGGCCTGGCGCGCGAAGCGTGGGGCAAGGGCTATGCCTACGAGGGTTCGGTCGCCGCCATCGACTGGGCGTTCGAGAAGCTCGGCTGGCGCGAGATCATCCACTCCATCGATGCCGACAACCTCGCCTCCATCGCACTGGCCCGGCGCCTGGGTTCGCGGCTGCGCGACATCCGCAGCATGCCGCCGCCGTACCAGAGCACCGTCGCCCAGATCTGGGGCCAGTCGCGGGAAGAATGGTTGCGGCGCTCATGACTCGGACGCATTCGCCATGGCGCGAGGCCGTCGCGGTAAACATTACGCTGCTGCGCCAGCATTGCCGCGATCCGTGGGTGGTGATTGGCAGCACCGCCGCCGCGTTGGCCGGGGCGGATGTCACGGTCGCCGACCTCGACGTGCTGACCTCGACCGACGATGCCACCCGTCTGATCGATATGTGGAACGACTGGCTGGACACTGCGTACTGCCCCGAAGGCGACGATCGCTTCCGTTCGCGCTTCGCTCGTTTTCGCTTCGCAGACGGCATGCCGTTGGAAGTGATGGGTGACCTGGAGCTGCATGGCTTCGAAGGGTGGCAGCCGGTGCAGGTGACTGAGATCGTACAGGTCTACTGCGCGGGTGTATCGGCGCCGATTCCCGCTATCGCCGAACAGATACGCATGCTGGAAAACTTCGCGCGGCCCAAGGACTTGCTGCGCGCCCAATTGTTGCGCGCGTTATGACCCTGTCGAACGCGCACCGATTCTCTCCCTTTCTTGCCGCATGACGGCACTCACGAGAAACCTCATCGCCATGTCCGCCACTCCCATCGCCGCCCGCCACAAAGGCTTCAACCGCGCCGAAATCGTCGATCAGAATTTCGTCGAGTTCGTGCAGCAATGGCAGGGCGAGGTGCGCGCCAGGCCGCGCGAGCACGATCCGATCCTGCCGGGCAGCGCGCTCGATGCGCAGGGTTTTCGCGAGCTGTTCCAGTCGCAGCTGATTTCGCGCCATCTGGACCTGATGGCACGCGTGCTGCGCGTGCAGAACAAGGTGTTCTACACCATCGGCAGTTCCGGCCACGAAGGCAACGCGATGGTGGCGCGCCTTACGCGCCACACCGATCCGGCGTTCCTGCATTACCGCTCCGGCGGCTTCATGGCCGAGCGTTTCCGCAAGCTGCCGGGCATGGATCCGGTCATGGATTCGGCGCTGTCCTTCGCCGCCAGCAAAGAAGATCCCGCATCCGGCGGCCGCCACAAAGTGTGGGGCAGCAAGCCGCTATGGGTGTTGCCGCAAACCTCCACCATCGCCTCGCATCTGCCCAAGGCGTTCGGCACCGCCGTCGCGATCGAGCAGGCGCGCCGTATCGGCCACACGCTGCCGATTCCGGACGATTCCATCGCCATCTGTTCGTTCGGCGATGCTTCCAGCAATCACGCCACCGCGCAAACCGCGTTCAACGCGGCTGCCTGGACCGCGTACCAGAAACTGCCGGCGCCGGTACTGTTCGTGTGCGAAGACAACGGCATCGGCATTTCGGTGAAGACCCCCGGCGGCTGGGTCGCCAACAACTTCCAGCATCGCCCCGACCTGGATTACTTCTTTGCCGATGGCCTGGACCTGGCCCACGGCTACGCGCAAGTGCAGCGCGCGGTCGATCATTGCCGCAACACGCGCCGCCCCACCTTCCTGCATCTGAAGACCACCCGCATCATGGGTCACGCGGGCACCGATTTCGAAATCGAGTGGCGCAGCATCGAGGAACTGGTTGCCGTCGAAGCTTCCGATCCCTTGCTGCGTTCGGCCGCCATTGCGCTGGAGTCAGGGCTGCTCACCAAGGACGCGCTGCTGGAACTCAACCAGACCACGCGCAAGCGCTGCTTCGCCGCGGCCGAAGAAGCCGATCGCCGCCCCCGGCTTGAGCGCCTGGACGACGTGATGGCGCCGCTGGCGCCCTACACGCCGGAAAAAGTAAAGGCCGAAGCCGAGCGCACCGATTACCACGACAAGCGCGTGGCGGTGTTCGGCGGCGAAGACAAGCTGCCGGAGAAACAACCCCCGCGCCATCTGGCGATCCAGATCAACCAGGCCCTGCACGATGTCATGGCCAAGTACCCTCAAACGCTGCTGTTCGGCGAGGACGTGGCGCAGAAAGGCGGCGTGTATACCGTCACCAAGGGCCTGTTCAAAACCTTCAAGAGCACCCGCGTATTCAATACGCTGCTGGATGAAACGGTGATCCTGGGCCTGGCGCAGGGCTACGCCAACATGGGCATGCTGCCGCTGCCGGAGATCCAGTACCTGGCGTATTTCCACAACGCCTGCGACCAGATTCGCGGCGAGGCGGCATCGCTGCAATTCTTCTCCAACAACCAGTACCGCAATCCGATGGTGATGCGCGTGGCGTCGCTGGGCTACCAGCGCGGTTTCGGCGGCCATTTCCATAACGACAACTCCATTGCCGCGCTGCGCGACATTCCGGGTCTCGTCGTGGGTTGCCCCAGCCGCGGCGACGATGCCGCCACCATGTTGCGCACGTTGCTGGCGCTGGCCCACGTGGATGGCCGCGTTTGCGCGTATCTGGAACCGATCGCGCTGTACATGACCAAGGATCTCCACGAAGCCGGTGACGGTCAATGGCAGTTCGCCTATCCCGCACCAGGCGAAGCGATGACACTGGGCGAAGGTCGCGTCTACGAAGCCGAGGCCGAGGATCTGGTGATCTTCACCTTCGGCAACGGCGTGCCGATGGCGCTGCGCTCCGCGCGCAGCATCGAGCAAGAACTGGGCTGGAGGACGCGCGTGGTCGACCTGCGCTGGCTCGCGCCGCTCAACGATGCCTTCATCGCCGCGCAGGCGAAAAACGCCAAGCGCATCATCGTGCTGGACGAAGGACGCAAAAGCGCCGGCGTGGGCGAGGGCATCATCACCGCCATTGTCGAAGCGGGCCTGGGCAGCACGCCACTGGAACGCGTGGTGGGCGCCGATACCTACACCCCGCTTGCAGGCGCGGCATTCCTGGTGCTGCCGGGCGATGCGGAAGTGGTTGCCGCCGCGCGCAAGCTCGCCGCACGCGCTCCATGAGTGTGTAAAGGCTCGAATCTAACGCAGCCGAGTAACGGCAACAGACATTATGAATAAAGCACACACCTTCTAGGTGCTTCATGCGTATTCACAATGGCAACCGATTGCGTAGACGTCGCGGTGACTAACATCTATCTCTTCAAAAATGAATGATTTTGCGCGCAATTCAGGTGTTGCGCGGCGTCTGAAGCGAAAACTGGAGCCAGCTTGCGCAACCCCAAAACAAACTTGCGATAACCGACATCAACAATACTCTTGACAGCTTGCTAGCGCTCAACTCAACGCCTTGATGAGCGTATACAAAACAGTAGACGGCGAACATTGACGGACAGAAAAATCCTAGACCGCTAGTGGTAACGTAGAAAATGAAATCCTTTTGAATAAGAGCCTGTACCATAAACACCCGTCGACGCCTGATGATGATGTCGTCCTTCACTAATGGAAGGACGACATTAAAATTACGGACGTACAGCCTCAGTTATTCTCAACGTCGATGGCCATGGCGCAACCAATCGCCGCACCAGCCATGCCGCAGGCACCGCCCAGGTCAAATCCGCCGGCAGTCGAAAGCGGGCCGCTGAAAGCACCAAAAAGTGCACCTGCGATCGCACCACCTGCCCCCGCGCCTAACAGCGTGGCGGCCGAACATTCGCCGGGTTTCGGCATGCCACCGCTCACGGATTCGACTTCAACTTGTTTCCAAGTTACGCATGTTGCTTACTCCATCATTTGCCGGGGATCCGTCTTCCTGACTACGGCATTTGATATGAGTGTTACTGCGTGCATTGGTTCGCCGCTACTACGGCGATTATCGTCGCCTCATTGAGTAGGAAATCAGTCTATCGGGCTGATCAATTTTTCAGCGCTCAGGCCTTTTCTAAATCAAATAAGCCTATTTCCTTAATTTAGCTTTTATAAGCTCCGCGCCGTAGACAATTCCCGTTCCTGCGACAAATGGCGCGAGAAACATTAGCGTCCATGCCACATCGCTTCGGCCTCCCAAAACGAAGTAGAGCGCATATGCTACGAGATTAAGTAGCGGAATGAGATGGAGGAGAATTGAAATTATTGGCCACTGGATTTCATGAAGGCCCTGCGGCAGGGGATAGACGTAGTATTTTGCCCATCTGAATGCGGTGCCGACTAAGAATGCAATAGATGAGTAGTTTAGAAATGTTGTCAATTGCAGCGGCTTGAAGTATTCCAAAACAACTAACCAAGCTATCCAGGTAAAAAAATTAGCCAAAAATGATAGTAAAATTAGGTTTTTGTGTTTGATCTTTTTCATTGCAAGCGTTCCACTAAGAAGTCCGCGAGAGCAACTCTCTGACCAAGATGCTCAGTCATCTCAGCATCGAGGGCCTTCTCGACTAGCAGTTTGGTCAGCTGCTTGAGCAGGCCGTTCTCGCCAATCAGGTCTTCCGGCTTGCTGTAATTGGCCAGCAGGCTATCCAGCAGCTCGCTGGGC
>NZ_DATJTC010000008.1:0-222878 GCF_035503745.1 Dyella sp. | reverse complement strand
CAGCTGCTTGAGCAGGCCGTTCTCGCCAATCAGGTCTTCCGGCTTGCTGTAATTGGCCAGCAGGCTATCCAGCAGCTCGCTGGGCACGTCGTGCTTCTTGCGTGTACTCATGGTGTCTCCGGGTCTGGTGGCAGTTTCCCGCCAAGGACCCGTTTACACAAAATCTAGGACACGCCCCCGCTAGAGCTTCTTGTCGAAACAACGATGTCGTTGACACGCCCTCCCCCTCCCTGAGAAACATCACGCCTCACGTCGTGATCTCCAAGATGTTGCATCGCGGGACGAACGCCACCTATTCGATGAATGACAGATGGCTATCGCGCGATGCCCTTGGTTTTAGAAGATAGGGAATACGGCTACTGCAGGAAATCGGACGAGTTCAAAGTTGATGGTATCGACACATCTTTCAGGAAAGGACTACACGATTTCAGCGGGCTTGTAGGGATTGAGGTGTATTTCGCAGATTTGTTTTGATTTATTCAACGGAGAGCATGCGTGCTCGGCTTTCGCAAGAAAGCGAAATACTTTTAACGACTACTCGCTTGATCGAAAAAAACATCACGCGATCTTGGACAAACTTGGTCCGATACCCCTTGCATTTTGAAGTGCCAAGCCGTGTTGCCTGCTACATCAACGCCCATGCTCATTGGCCGGACGCGACTTGTACGCCGCGCCTGCCATGTCCGCGCGCCGCTCGAAGGTATGCACCTGGTTGCGGCCGTGTAGCTTGACGTAATACATCGCCTGGTCGGCGCGTTCGATCAGCGTTTCCAGTGTGTCGCCCATGCTGCGCATGGCCAGGCCGATGCTTACGCTGAGTAGCAGTTCTTGCTGGTCGACGGCGATTTCCAGGCGGTGCACGCGCCGGCACAGGCGCGTTGCTACTTGCACGGCTTGTTCCTGGTTGGTGCCGTGGAGCATTGCCACGAATTCCTCGCCGCCGTAACGGCCAAGCAGGTCGTCGGGGCGAAGTTCGGTGCTCAGCACTTCCGCCACGGTTACCAGTGCGCGGTCGCCGGCAGCGTGGCCCTGGCGGTCGTTGAGTACCTTGAAGTGATCCAGGTCCAGGAACAGCAGGGCGATCGGCAGGCTCTTGGCGGTGGCATCGGCCAGCATGTTGTTGGCCGCTTCGGTCCATGCGCGGCGATTGAGCAGGTTGGTGAGTGCGTCGCGGTCGGCCAGCACGCGCACTGAATCGCGGTCGCGGCGCATGGTCAAGGCGCGGTCGGCCAGGCCCAGCGACAGTACGATCGCCTCGAACGCGCCCATCGCGATGCTGGCGTCGTTGAGCCAGTCCAGGCTCGACAGCGCGCCGGTTTCCTGCGCGCTGGTCATGGCCGTCAACACCAGCAGCGGCGTCCAGCCGACCAGGAAAAACCACGCCTGGCGCGAGCCGCGCACCGCCGCGACGATGGCCGCAAGCAGCAGCAGGAAGGCGCCGATGATCAGCACCGGATTGACCAGCGTCTGCGCCATCAGCACCAGTGGGGCAATCTGGCTGCAGCGAAGAATCACGATCAGCGGCATCGCCAGGCCGAGCGCGACGATCGGCACGCGCAAGGCCGGTGCGTGGCGCTGCAGGTCGCAGAAGCGGTTGATGAAGAGCGCGGCAAAGGACACCGACAGCGCGACGGCCGAACTCCCTACCAGCAATTCCGAACCGGCGAACCAGCTAAACCCCAGGGGATGGAACAGAAAACCGGTCTGGATGCTCTGCACCAGGACATAGCAGAGCATGTAGCCGGTATACCAGGCGAACGTCATGTCGCGCAGCATGATCGCGAAACACAGCGCCATCAGTGCCATCGATACCATCACGGCGAAGCACGCGGTGGCGAAGGCAAGCCAGTCCGAATCGCTGTGCAGATAGTCTTCGAAATTTTGCAGCTCGAAGCGCTCGGGCGCGGCAAGCATGTCGCTAGGCTCGAACTTCAACAACAGCGGCTTGGCGCCGCTGCCGGCGTCCAGGCGAAAGGCAAGCCGTCCATGCCCATGCAAGGGTGCGGTGAAGTCGTCCAGCGCCAGCGTGCGCGGCGGACCGTTGTCGCCGTACAAGGTAATCGAGCCCATGGGCGCGGGATAGATCGACAGCACCAGCTCCTGGCCTCCCTCGGGCCTGGCCGGCTCAAGCACCACCCAACTGCCCAGCGTGTCGCGCGGAAAGCGCTGCAGCAGGGAGGGGTTGAAGGGTTTCAGGGCCCCGTCCCGGAAGGCCTTGAGGATGGCCGCGGGCGTGTCGCCGCGGGCCGCTTCGCGCCATGCGCCATGTAGTTTGGCGCCGGTGCTTGCGTGCACCAGCGACAGCCAGAGCAGCCAGATCAGCGGCAAGGCCGCCAATAGCCATCTGCGTTCCCGCCATCCCTTCGGCAAAACGTCTTCAGTCACCTGCGCCCCTCGTTACTGAAGCGGCTGCGCGCCTACAGAGCACGCAGCCCGACTCCGCTCGCTCCATTTCCGCGTGATCGTCGATTCGCGATCAGCAGCGGCGCCTCCATTCTTGGACTTCGCGGGGAGGAAAGGAACGCTCGGCCATAGCATCGCACAGGCCAAGCAGGGGGCGTGCCAAAAGCAAGATGTTGCGTGGACGCGGGTTTTAGGGTGATTTGTGCGGGCTTGCCGCATGGTTCGGCCTTGCTTTGACCGCGTGTGACCCATTGGGTCAGCTTCGTGACAACGAAGGAACGATGGGCTCGGTCAACGCAGTGGGGCAGGCCGGCAGCCTGCCCCGGCGTAAAGCGTGCTCTGGGTGCCACGCGGGAACCCTGCCATCGCACAGCATCCCCGGCGCCACGGACAGTGTCCTGGCCCGGCGGCAATGGCGGGAACGCTGAGTCAGAGCGGGGCGGGCGCTCCGACACCGCAGTATTTTTCCAGCAACTGCTGCTGCACGTCGTGCGGTGCGTGCCCCTCGCGCGGCTGCAGATGGGTGTAGGTGCCGTCGGTCTGCAATTCCCAAGCCGTGGTGTTGTCGCTCAGGTACAGGTCCAGTTCCTTGCGGATGCGCTGGCGCAGCTTGCGGTCCTCAATCGGGAAGCCGGTTTCCACGCGCCGGTCCAGGTTGCGTTCCATCAGATCGGCACTGGCCAGGTACATGCGCGCGTCGCCGTCGTTGGCGAACCAGTACACGCGGCTGTGTTCCAGAAAGCGGCCGACGATCGAGCGCACGCGGATGTTCTGCGACACGTCGGGGATGCCCGGGCGCAGGCAGCACATGCCGCGCACCAGCAGATCGATCTTTACGCCGGCGATGCTGGCCTTGTACAGCGCGCGGATCACCTTCGCATCGGTGAGCGCATTCACCTTGATGATCATGTGCGCCGGCTTGCCTGCTTGGGCATGCACGGTTTCCTGCGCGATCATGTCCAGCAGCGATTTTTTCAACGTGAAGGGGGCGTGCAGCAGTTTTTTCATCTTCAGCAGCTTGCCCATGCCGGTGAGCTGGCTAAAGAGCCTGTGCACGTCCTCGCACAGGGCCGAGTCGGAGGTGAGCAGGCTGTAGTCGGTGTAAAGGCGCGCGTTGCCGCTGTGGTAGTTGCCGGTGCCAAGATGCGCGTAGCGCTGCAGCTTGTCGCCTTCGCGGCGCTGGATCAGCATCAGCTTGGCATGCGTTTTTACATCGACCACGCCATAGATCACGACCGCGCCGGCCTGCTGCAGGCGGGTGGCCAGCCCCAGGTTGGATTCCTCGTCGAAGCGCGCGCGCAGCTCTACTACCGCGATCACTTCCTTGCCGGCGCGCGCCGCTTCCACCAGGGCGTCGACGATTTCGGAATTGGCGCCGGTGCGATAAAGCGTCTGTTCGATGGTCAGCACCGAAGGGTCTTTCGCGGCCTGGCGCACCAGATCCACCACCGGCGCGAAGGATTCGTACGGGTGCATCAACAGCACATCCTGCTTGTTGATGACCTGGAACATGTCCTCGGCTTTCTTCAGCGCCTTGGGGATCGCCGGCACAAACGGCGGATATTGCAGCTGTGGACTCTGGCTGCGGCTGACGATGCCAAACAGGCGGGTGAGGTTCACCGGGCCGTTGACTTCATAGAGCTCCGCTTCGGTGAGCCCGAATTGCTTGAGCAAGTAATCGGTGAGCGTCTTGGGGCAGTTGTCCGCCACTTCCAGGCGCACCGCGTCGCCGAAGCGGCGCGAGGACAGTTCGCCGCGCAGGGCGCGCGCCAGATCGTCCATTTCTTCCGGATCGATGGTGAGGTCGGCATTGCGCGTGAGGCGGAACTGATAGCAGCCGCGCACTTCCATGCCCGGAAACAGATCCTCGGCGTGGGCATGCATGATGGACGACAACAGCACGTAGTTCTCGCCGTTTTCGCAGACATCCTCCGGCAGGCGGATGATGCGCGGCAGCACGCGCGGCGCCGGCAGGATCGCCAGGCCCGAATCGCGCCCGAAGGCGTCCACGCCCTCCAGTTCCACGATGAAGTTCAGGCTTTTGTTGACCAGCAGTGGAAACGGATGGGTGGGATCGAGGCCGATCGGTGTCATGATCGGCGCCACTTCCTGGCGGAAATAGCGCTGCACCCAGCGCTTCTGCACGGCGCTCCAGCTTTCGCGCCGCACGATGCGGATGCCGTGCTGGTCCAGCTCCGGCAACAGGCGTTCATTGAGGATGCTGTATTGCCGTGCGATCTGCCGGTGCGCGATCTCGCTGATTTCGGTCAGCGCCTGCTTCGGCGGGGTGCCGTCGGGGCCTACGATTTCATGGCCGAATTGCAGCTGGCTCTTGAGGCCGGCGGCGCGGATCTCGAAAAACTCGTCCATGTTGCTGGAGAAAATCAGCAGAAACTTCAGCCGCTCCAGCAGGGGCGTGCGTTCGTCCAGCGCCTGTTCCAGCACCCGGTTGTTGAACTGCAACTGCGACAGTTCGCGATGGATGTAATACGACTTGTCGCTGAGATCCACGACGGGCGGCGCAGGTATCGGCAGGGCGTCGGCAGCATCGGCGCTGGCGCTCGGGGCAATCTCCGCGTCCAGCTCGTTGTGTTTGTTCATCGGTGCACCGTTCGGGGGCTGGGGGATGTCGGCGCCACAGTGTCAGGTGCGAGCGCAGCGTTCACATCCTCTGGCAGGGCGTTGACACGGGTATGACACCTGCCGAACGGTGATCATGCCGCATTTGCCGCTGGAGTTACTAGGAATGCTCTGATCCATGCTTCGCAGGGGGCTAGCGCTGTCTGTCCGTATGCCTTCGGTCCATCGTCTTGACAGCCAGCCAGTCTGCCGGCGCCGATGGCTCTATGGCCTGCGAACAGACAGCGCTGGTGACACCTACGAAGCATGGATCAGGGCATCCCTAGATAATGGCTCGGCGCACTGCCCAGCGTACGTCGAAATGCAGCGGTAAATGCGCTGGCGCTGCTGTAGCCCAATTCCATCGCCACGCGCGTGACCGGTTCGCCGCGCCCCAGTCTCGCCAGGGCTGCGAGCAGGCACGCCTGCTGGCGCCAGATGCTGAAACTCATGCCGGTCTGCTGGCGAAACAGGCGCGTGAAGCTGCGGCGGCTGATGCCGGCCTTGTGCGCCATCGTGTCGATGTCCATGTCCAGTGAAGGGGCGTGGATCAGGGCATCGCAAAGCCGGGCCAGGCGTGGATCCTGGGGCAGGGGCGTGTTGAGGGGCAGCGACGGCATCCGTGCGATCTCCTCCACCAGCAACCGCATCAGCCGATCGTCGCGGCCATTCAAGGCATATTCGGCGGGAAGATCGACCGCCTCGGACAGCAGCGCATGCAGCAGCGGCGATACCGCGATGACCGTGCAATGCATCGGCAGGCCCGCGGTGGCGGCCGCTTCGGGAAGGATGTAGGCGCTGCGTGTGCTGGTGGCCCCGCCCATGTGCACCTGATGCACGACGCCGGCCGGAATCCACAGTGCGCGGCCTGGCGGTACCACCCAGGCACCCTCGCCGGTGGTCACGGTCATCACGCCGACGATGGCGTACAGGCATTGGCCGCGCTTGTGCGTGTGGCTGGCCAGCACCAGGCCGTTGGGGTAGTCGTTGCCGGTGGCGACCACCTCGCGTGGGGTGTCTTCGTAGGCAATGACGCGGGTATTTCTCACGGTTGGCCCAATTTCGACAGAATTTGACCCGCTGGTGCATGCAGGCCGAAGACGCTTACTCTAAGGTGGCGCTCGCAGCGGGGCAATCCCGCCGCTCACCTCCCCATCCAAGAAGACGCCATGCAGAACTCCGCCGAAACGGCTGCTCTGACTTCGCCTGCGCAGAACCCGGCGTTGCCGGGCGCATCCTCGCAAAGCGCGCCCGTGCAAGGCACGGATTACACCATCCTGGGCGCGATCAGCTTTTCGCACCTGCTCAACGACATGATCCAGTCGCTGATCCTGGCGATCTATCCGATCTTGAAGAGCGGATTCCATCTGAGTTTCGCGCAGGTGGGCCTGATCACGCTGACCTATCAGGCGACCGCATCGCTGCTGCAGCCCCTGGTGGGCACCATCACCGATCGCAAGCCGATGCCTTATTCCTTGCCTGTGGGCATGGGCTTTACGCTGTGCGGTTTGCTATTGCTGGCGGTCGCGCCGAACTTCCAGGTGCTATTGCTGGCCGCTGCGCTGGTGGGCACGGGCTCTTCGGTGTTTCATCCGGAGTCCTCGCGCGTGGCGCGGCTGGCCTCGGGCGGCAAGCACGGCATGGCGCAGTCGTTGTTCCAGGTGGGCGGCAATGCCGGTTCGTCGCTGGGGCCGCTGCTGGCGGCGTGGATCATCGTGCCGCATGGGCGCGGCAGCGTGGCGTGGTTTTCGGTCGCGGCGCTGGTGGCGATGGCGGTGTTGTTGCAGGTGGGGCGCTGGTATCGGTTGCATCACGTGAGCCGCGGCAAGGTGGCGCGTCACGTGGCGGGCGAGGCGCTGGGGCGCAACAAGGTGATCATTTCGCTGTCGATCCTGGGTGTGCTGATTTTTTCCAAGTATTTCTATCTGGCCAGCATCAGCAGTTATTTCACCTTCTATTTGATCCACACCTTCGGCGTGTCGGTGCAGAGCGCACAGGTGCATCTGTTCGTGTTTTTGTTCGCGGTGGCCGCCGGCTCGCTGGTGGGTGGCCCGGTGGGCGATCGGGTGGGGCGCAAGTGGGTGATCTGGGTGTCCATCCTGGGCGTGGCACCGTTCACGCTGGCGTTGCCGCATGCCAACCTGTTCTGGACGGGCGTGTTGTCGGTGGTGATCGGGTTGATTTTGTCCTCGGCGTTTTCGGCCATCCTGGTCTATGCGCAGGAGCTGATCCCGGGACGCGTGGGCATGATTTCCGGCTTGTTCTTCGGCTTGGCCTTCGGCATGGGCGGGATCGGCGCGGCCGTGCTCGGGCAGATCGCCGATGTGCGCGGCATCGATTACGTGTATGCGTTGTGCGCGTATCTGCCGTTGATCGGCGTGCTGGCGGTTTTTCTGCCCAATCTTGATAAACCGGCGCGGCTCAAGGCGGCTGTGCGGTAGCCCCAAGCGTTGGCTGGCCCCTCTCCTGAGAGGAGAGGGGCCAGCGCAAAACGGTCAGTGCTTGGGCGGCGGCGGACCTTGCACCACCTGCGTCAGGTTTTGCGGCTTGAGGTATTTCTTGAAGGCCGCCTGTACTTGTGCGGGCGTGAGATCCAGGTAGTGCTTGGCCGCCACCATCGGCTGGTCGAGCGGTTCGCCGTGCCACGCCCAGGTGAGCAGCGCGCGCGAAATGCTGCTGACGCTGGCCACGCTCACCGGAATGGAGCGAATTTCATACTGGCGCGCGTTGGTGAGTTCCGCCTCGCTTACCGGCGTGTTCTGCATGTCGATGATGTTCTTGTGCACCAGGCCGTCGACCGCCGCGACCTTGTCCGGATCGCTGCCGTACTGCACGAAGAACATCGAGCGCGAACGGTCAAAGCGCATGCCCGAACCGGCCCCGTATGCGTAGCCGTGCTTGACGCGGATATCGGTCATCAGGCGCGAGGCAAAGCCATTGCCGCCGAGCACGTCGTTGCCCAGTTGCAGCGCATAGCGATCGGGGTTGTGCATGTTCAGTTCAAGCATCTGCCCCATCAGCACCTGGTCCTGCGAGGCGTACGGGTTTTCCACCAGGGTGAATCCGGGGGGATTGACCGCCACCGGCTTGGAGATCACCTCAGGTTTAGGCCCTTGCGCCTGCCAGTGGCCGAAGTAGCGCTCGACCGTGGCCTTGGCCGCCTCGGGCGTCACGTTGCCCACCACTACGATGGTGGTCAGGTCGGGGCGATAGGTTTTGGCGTAGTAGTCCTTGACGTTCTGCAAGGTAAGCGCCTGAACCGTTTCGGGCGTGGCGCGGCGCAGGTCCGGATCGCCCTTGGGCAGCATGCCGGCCATCAGTGCCTTCATCATCTTGTAATCGGGCGACTGCATTTCGCCGGCCAGGGTGCGTGCCAGGGTTTCCTGTTGCACGGTGAAACCCTGCTGCGGCAGTGCAGGATGCAGTTCGTTGTCGGCCAGCAACTGCATGGCCCGGTCGAAGTGCTCGCTAAGCGCGGCCACACCGAAGTCGGTGCCGCCCGTTTCGCTGGCGGAGATATCGTCCAGCGCCTTGTGGAACGCATCGCGGTCCAGCGTGGCGGAGCCATAGTCGAACAAGCTCGACAACAGGCGCGCGACGCCTTCCTGCTTGGCCGGCTCCTGCAATTTTGGGTTGGTGTCGATATGGCCGAGCACGGTGACGGTATTGCTGATGTTTTCCGGCTGCACGATCAGGTGGATGCCGTTGGCCAGGGTCATTTGCGTGGGCGCAAGCGTCCAGCGCGGCATTTCCAGCTTGCTCAGCTTCTGGGCGGCCCACGTTGGCAGAGGGCCATCGAGCTTGTCGTCACCGGCGAACGATTCGGAACCGCCGAAGCCTGCACTGTTGGGCGGACGCTGGCCGTTGTTGTCGGAGGTCAACACCACCGTCACGCGCTCATTGGGCTTCAAGTATTCGCGCGCGATGCGATTGACGTCCGCGACGGTGACGTTGCGGATCTGTTGTTCCGCTTCCTCGGGCGAACTCAAGCCCATCCATGCGATGGCCTGCGACCACGCGCTGGCCAACGTCGTAGCGCTGTTCTTGTCGAACTGAGCCTGCGCGATTTCCGAGCGCTTGGACGCCTCGACCAGGTCGGCCGGCACGCCGTTTTTCAGCAGGTCGTTGATGACACCATCCAGATCGGCCTGCGCCTTGCTCGCATCGCCGCCCTTGGGGAAGCCCGCTTCGATCACGCCGATGCCGCCATGGCTGAACGGTTGCAGTTGCGCATCGGCGCTGAGCACCTTGCCTTCCACCGCGAGCGCGGAGAGCGAGCTGCGTGCGTTGTTGAGCACGTCCAGCAGTATTTGCGCCGCGGCGTTGTCCTTGGCCGCCATCATGCCGGGCATGCGATACAGAAACTGTACCGAGCCCGTGCCTTGCGGGGTGGTCGCGGCAATCGTCTGCGGCTTCACCGCTTGCAGGTGCAGCGGTGAAGCGGCGGGAAGCGTGCGCTTGGGAATGGCGCCGAACAGGTCCCTGATCTTGGCGAGCGTGGCCTGCGGATCCACATCGCCGACCACGACCAGCAGCGCGTTGTTGGGCGCGTACCAGTTCTTGTAGAAGGCTTGCAGGTCTGCCGAGGTGGTCTTGTCGAACGACGGACGCGTGCCGAGCGGGTCTTCCGCGTAGCCGGTACCGGCGTAGAGCACGCGCTCGGCTTTCTGGAAGGCCAGGTAGGAGGGGTCGGAAATATCGCGCGACACTTCCTGTTCGATGGCGCCGCGTTCGCGCTCCCAATCTTTCTGCGTCAGCAGCGCGCCTTCCATGCGCGTGGATTCGATGTGCAGCAGCAGGTCCAGGTAGTTGGACGGGGCGACGAAGTAAAACTGGGTGGCGTCGTTGGTGGTGAACGCGTTGTTTTCCGCGCCCATCTTGCCGGTCATTTCATTGAGCTGGGCGCCGGTCATGCCCTGGCTGTCGCGGAACATCATGTGTTCCAGCGCGTGCGCCGTACCGGGAAAGCCGTCGGGCGTCTGGTAGCCGCCGGCCAGGTAGGTGATCTGCGTGGTAACCATGGGCGAAAGCGTTTCCCGCACGATCACCACGCGCAGGCCGTTGTCCAGCGTGGCGCGCAAGACCTTGCCATCGGTGGCGGGTAGGGCGGCCTTGGACGGGGTGTCGGCGCGGCTGGGGATGCTGCCGGCCATCAGCGCCACGCCCAGCATCGTGCTCCATGCCAATGCTTTGAAAGGGCTTGCGATCATGTCTTTGAATTCCTTGTGGGGACGTGCTTGGACCGCCGGATGGTGCCATAGTGCCCGGCGGCCGCCTACGTGCCGAAAGCTGGCGGCCAGCCCCTACCAGTAGCGCCGGGCCAGGCGTATCGTGTGCTGCAGCACCGCTTTTTCGAATACGCAAGGAGTGGGACATGCTGGTTGTCACAACCGAGAGCGTTCCTGGCCATCAGGTCGTGCAGGTCAAAGGGCAGGTATTTGGCCTGGTGGTACGCAGCCGCGGCATCGGCGGCAACATGATGGCGGGCATCCGCTCGCTGGTGGGCGGGGAGATCCACGAATACACCCAGATGCTGGAGGAGGCGCGCCGGCATGCGCTGGACCGGCTGGTGTCCAACGCCAAGGCGATGGGCGCCAACGCGGTAGTGATGATGCGCTTCGACTCGGCCGAGATCGGCCAGACCATGAGCGAGATCGTGGCCTACGGCACCGCCGTGGTACTCGATCCGCCGACCTGAGCGGCCGCGCATGTTACCGGTAGTGCTCTATGTGCTGGGTGGCCTGTTGCTGGTCGGGGCGTGCGTGGCCGCGATCACCGGCGTGCTGGTGGCGTTGTTGCCGCAGTTGATCGTCGGCGGCCTGATGCTGGTGATCGGGCTGGCGATCGAGCGATGGCGCTACAAGCCCTTGCTGCGCACGCTGCCCGATCCGCGCTGGAAGGATACCGGGGAGCGTTTCGTGGATCCGGGCAGCGGGCTGTTGACCGCGGTGTATTTCGATCCGCAGGGCGGCGAGCGGCATTACATCGTGGTGGATGAAGCGCGCATCGGCAGTGAGTGGCGCTGAAGGTTCCGCGACGGGGCCTTGGCCGGCACGAAGGCGGTGAGAAGAGGGCGCTTTCGCTAGCCGGGCACATGGGTGGCCAAGATGCCGGCGGAAAGCGCCGGCGACCCAACTGATACACTTCTCCCTTTTGCACGCACACAGGCAACCATGACGAAAGAGGCCGGCCGCGGACACGCCTTGCTGGTAGGGGCGGGCATCCTTTGCAGCCGCCTGTTCGGTTTGGTCCGGCAGCGGGTGTTTTCGCACTATTTCGGCCTGTCCGACGCCGCCGATATTTTCAGCGCCGCGCTGCGCGTGCCCAATTTCCTGCAGAACCTGTTCGGCGAGGGTGTGCTGTCGGCCTCCTTCATTCCGGTCTACGCCCGGCTGCTCGCGCAGCACAAGCAGGAGGACGCCGATCGCCTGGCCGGTGCGATCGCGGCGGTTCTCGCCTTGCTGATTTCGGTGATCGTCGCCCTGGGCATATGGGCGACGCCGTCCTTGCTGTGGCTGATCGCGCCGGGCTATGTCGGCGAGAAGCGCGAGCTGACCATCCTGATCGTGCGCATCCTTTTTCCCGGCACCGGAATCCTGGTGTGGTCGGCATGGTGCCTGGGCATTCTCAACAGCCACCACAAGTTTTTTCTTTCCTACGCGGCGCCGGTGGTCTGGAATCTATCGATGATCCTGACCATGCTGCTGTTCCGCCACCTGGCCGCCGATCGCTTGATCGTCTACCTGGCGTGGGGCACCGTGCTTGGCTGCCTGCTGCAATTTCTCGTGCAATGCGGGCCGGTGTTGAAACTGGTGCCGGGCATGCGCTTACGTCTGGATCTGCGCAACGTGCACGTCAGGCAGGTGGGCGGAAGTTTTCTCGGCGTGGCGATCGGGCGCGGTGTGGTGCAGATCAGCGCGTTTGTGGACCAGGCTATTTCTACCTTGCTCGGCAGCGGTGCGATTGCGGGCATGACTACGGCTTCGTCGGTGAATCTGTTGCCCGTGAGCCTGTTCGGCATGGCCATTTCCGCCTCCGAGTTGCCTACGCTGTCCCGAATGGCCGGCGATGAACGGGATGCGGAGTTGGCGGGGAAACTATCGGCGCGCTTGAACAACGGCCTTGAGCGCATCGCCTTTTTCATCGTGCCCTCGGCGATGGCGTTTTTCGCGCTGGGCAACGTGCTGGTGGCGGCCTTGTATCAATCAGGGGCGTTTACGCACAAGGATTCGCTGTATGTATGGGCAATCCTGGCCGGATCGGGTGTGGGTCTGCTGGCCTCGACCTTCGGGCGCTTATATGCGTCCACCTATTACGCGCTGCGCGACACCCGCTCGCCGTTGCGCTTTGCCTTGGTGCGGCTGGCGTTTACGGCCATGCTGGGGCTGGCCAGCGCGTTGTTGTTGCCTAAGGCTTTCGGCGTTGCGCAACAGTGGGGCGCGGTGGGTCTCACCGCGTCGGCGGGCGTGGCCGGCTGGATCGAATTTCATCTTTTGCGCCGCAAATTGAATAGCAGGCTAGGCCACACCGGCGTGGCCTGGACCTTGATGGCCAAGCTATGGGTTTCGGCCGGCGTGGCGGCATTGGCGGCCTGTGGCGTGGAATATGCGTTGCGCCGGCAAGGCCCGATCGTGCTGGCGTTGTTCGTGCTTTCGACCTACGGCTTGGCTTATTTCGCATGCACGTATGTATGGCGCATCAGGTTGTGCGTGGAGCTGGTCGAGAAGTTGGCGCGCCGCATGCGTATCGGCTGAGCGGTGGGCCGCCGCGATCAGCGGCGCAGGTTGCTGCGGGCCAGCTCGATCAATTCGTCGCCGCGCCCATTCATTACGGTGCGCAGAGCCCACAAGCTGAAGCCTTTCATCTGTTCCAGTTGAATCTTCGGCGGCATCGACAGTTCCTGGCGATTGGTGACCACGTCCACCAGCGCCGGCCCATTGTGCGCAAAGGCGTCGCGCAAGGCTTTTTCCAAATCACCGGGATCCTCGACGCGCACGCCATAAATGCCCGCGGCGCGGGCGAGGGCGGCGAAGTCGGGGTTGTCGAGTGTCACCCCCGTGGGCAGGAAACCGGCTGCTTTCATTTCCAGCTCGACAAAGCCAAGCGTGCTGTTGTTGAACACCACGATCTTCACCGGCAGCTGATGCTGCACCAGCGTCAAAAGATCGCCCATCAGCATCGAGAACCCGCCATCGCCGGAAAGGCTCACCACCTGCCGTTTCGGGTACGCCGTCTGCGCACCGATTGCCTGCGGCATCGCATTGGCCATCGAGCCATGCACGAACGAGCCGAGCAGGCGCCGCCGGCCGTTCATGTGCAGATAACGCGCGGCCCAGATGGTCGGCGTGCCGACATCGCACGTAAACACGGCGTCGTCGCTGGCGACGTCGCTCACCACCTTGGCGACGTATTGCGGATGGATCGGCTTGCTGCCGGGCTTGCCGATGGCAAGATCGTTGAGGCCTTCGCGCGCTTTCTGGTAACGCGCGAGGCTGGTTTTCAGGTGCGCATCGTCGCTGGCTGTTTTCAGGCGCGGCAGCAATGCCTGGATGGTGGGGGCGATATCGCCGACCACGCCCAGATCGAGCTTGCAGCGCCGCCCGAGATTTTCCGGACGCAGATCGATCTGGCAGATTTTCGCCTCGTCGGGGAAAAATTGCCGATATGGAAAATCCGTGCCGAGCAGCAGCAGGGTATCGCAGCCCATCATCGCTTCGTAGCCGGAGCTGAAGCCGATCAAGCCGGTCATGCCCACGTCGTAGGGGTTGTCCCATTCCACGTGTTCTTTGCCGCCCAACGCGTGCACCACCGGCGCCTTGAGCGTTTGGGCCAACTCGATCACCTCATCGTGCGCACCGGCGCAGCCGCGGCCGCAGAACAAGGTGACCTTGCGGCCGGCGCCCAGCAAGTTGGCGAGTTGATCCAGCTGTGTGTCGGGCGGCACGACGTTGGGCGCCACCGGCCGCAAGCTTTCGCCGGCGGCGACCGGGCCGCTGGCTTCGGACAGGGCGACGTCGCCGGGAATCACCAGCACGGCGACGCCGCGCTTGCCCACGGCAGTGCGGATCGCCGTGGCGACGCTGCGATGGATTTGCGCGGCGCTGCTCACCAGCTCGCAATAGTGGCTGCATTCCTGGAACAGGTTCTGCGGATGGGTTTCCTGGAAATAGCCGCTGCCGATTTCCGCCGATGGGATGTGCGCGGCGATGGCCAGCACCGGCGTGCGCGAGCGATGTGCGTCGTACAGGCCATTGATCAGATGCAGGTTGCCGGGGCCGCAGGAACCGGCGCACACGGCCAGTTCGCCGGTCAATTGCGCTTCGGCGCCCGCCGCGAAGGCGGCCGATTCCTCGTGCCGGTAATGAATCCACTGCATGTCCTTGCGCTGGCGCAGCGACTCGGTAATGCCATTGAGGCTATCGCCGACCAGGCCGTGGATGCGCTTCACGCCGGCCTGGGCGAGGGTCTCGACCAGGACGTCGGCAACGTTACGGATGCTCATGACGCCATTCCTTCCGTGACCGCGGGCAAGGGCGTGGATTGTGCCAAAGGCCTGCTTTGAATTCCGTAAACACGCCCGCCGCGGCGGCTGGCCGGGTCAGCCGCCGACGATCATCGGCTCCGGCTCCAGCCGCACGCCAAAGCGAGCCTGTACGCCCTCGATCACGCGCTGGGCGAAGGCCCACAATTGCGGACCGGTGGCTTTGCCGTGATTGACCAGCACCAGCGCATGCCGATTGGAAATGCCCGCGTCGCCTTCGCGCACGCCCTTGAAGCCGGCGGCCTCGATCAGCCACGCGGCGGAAAGCTTCCAGCGTGCGTCGCTGCCGGGCCATGCGACCAGCCCGGCATGTTCGCACTTGAGCGCCTCGCCCTTGTCAGCGTCCACGATCGGGTTCTTGAAAAAACTGCCTGCGTTGCCGATGACGGCCGGATCGGGCAGCTTGCGCGTGCGCAGGTGCACCACCGCCTCGGCGACGTGGAAGGGTGCGGGTTTTTCCACGCCCATGCGTTCCAGCTCCTCGCGGATGCCGGCGTAGTCCAATTGCAAGGCATGGCTGCGCGGCAGCGCAAAACGCACGGCCGTGACGATGAAGCGGTTGGGCAGGCGCTTGAACAGCGAATCGCGATACGCGAACGCGCACGCCTGGCGGTCGAGCGTGACGACCTTGCGTTCGGCCAGGTCCCATGCTTCCACGCTTTCGATGAACTGGGCCACTTCAGTGCCATAGGCGCCGATGTTCTGGATCGGCGCGGCGCCGACTGTGCCGGGAATCAGGATCAGGTTTTCCAGCCCGGCGAAGCCTTGGCCGAGCGTCCAGCGCACGAAGTCGTCCCAGCGCTCGCCGGCGGCCACCGCGATGCGCGCGACATCGCCATCCTGCTCCACGTGCACGCCACGCGTTTCCATCGCCAGTACGGTACCGTCGATATCGCCGGTCAAAAGAATATTGCTGCCTTCGCCGAGCACAAACAGGCGGCCGTTGCCGATGGCCGGGAAATCCAGCAGTTCGGGCAGTTTCGCGGCATCGTGGATTTCGGCGAGCAGCTTGGCGCGCGCGGCCACGCGCAGGGTGTTGCGCGCGCCAAGCGGCGCGTTTTCGATCAGCGTGTAGCCGCCCATGTCGGTGCGTTCAACCTGCATCGTGTTGTTCCTGCCGGCGGCGGATTTCGTTGACGCATTCGGCGATCAGCGCGGGGCCGCGATAAATCAGGCCCGAATACAGTTGCACCAGCGAAGCGCCGGCGTCGAGCTTGTCCGCCGCGTCGCCGCCTTCCAGAATGCCGCCCACACCGACAATGGCGATGCGATCGCCCAGCCGCCGTCGCATGCCTTGCACCACGTGCGTGGATTTGGCCAGCAACGGCCGCCCCGACAAGCCGCCGATTTCGCCGCCGAGCGGATCGTCCGCCACCGCGCCGTGATCGATGGTGGTGTTGGTGCAGACCACCCCGTCCACGCCCACGGCCAGCAACACCTCGGCAATGCTATCCAGCTCCGCTTCGGTCAGGTCCGGCGCGATCTTCAGCAGCATCGGCTTGCGCGCGCCCTGCTGCGAACCGAGCCGTTCCTGCGCTTGGCGCAGCGTTTCGATGAAGCGCCGCAACGTGGCTTCTTCCTGCAGGTCGCGCAGGCCCTTGGTGTTGGGCGAGGAAATGTTGACGGTGATGTAGCTGGCGTGCGCATACACGCGCTCCAGGCAAAACAGGTAGTCGTCCACCGCCTTGTCGTTGGGCGTGTCCTTGTTTTTGCCGATGTTGATGCCCAGCACGCCGCGGTAGCTGGAGCCGGCCACGTTGCGCACCAGCGCATCCACGCCCTCGTTGTTGAAGCCCATGCGGTTGATGATGGCTTCGTGGCGCGGCAGGCGAAACAGGCGAGGGCGCTCGTTGCCCATTTGCGGGCGCGGCGTGACCGTGCCCACTTCGATGAAGCCGAAGCCCAGCGCACCCAGGGCGTCCAGGTGCGCGGCGTTCTTGTCCAGGCCGGCCGCCAGGCCCACCGGATTGGGAAACTGCAGTCCGAACGCCTCGGTCGGCACACCTTGCGCCGGGGTGGCGACAAAGCGGGACAGCTCGCTGCGATAGGCCACGTCCAGCCCGTACAGGGTGAGGCCGTGGGCCGTTTCGGCATCCAGTTTGAACAGCAGCGGGCGGATCCAGTCGTACATGCTCAGAGCACCTCACCCACGTAGACGCGCGTGTCGTAGTCGAAGCTTATCCGACCATCCACCGCGCAGGCATCGAACAGCTCGCGCAGGGCGCCGATCATCGGCGCATGCTGGGGATGATCGGGTTTGGGCGCATACGAGGACGACATCAACCTGCCGCGCAGCGATGGGAAATCGAGCAACTGCTTGTGCTCGAATTCGCCCATGCCCCGCCAGCCGGCACCGAACCATTGGCGCATGCGCGGCTCATCGCCGTAGCGTTCGGCGACGCTGGTGTAGTCGGTGCCGTATTTCTGCAGCACCGCTTCATATCCCACCAGGAACGGCGTGCCTTGGAGCCGGCGCGAGTTCCAGTAGATGGCGGCGAGCCCTCCCGGGCGCAGGATGCGCTGGAATTCCCGGTGCGCGGCGGCCGGGTCGAACCAGTGAAAAGCCTGCGCCACGGAGACGAGATCGGCGCTGTCATCGTCGAGCGTCGTCGCGTTGGCGCGCCCATCCACCGCGCGAAACTGCCGGTAGCCATGCAGCCATTCCACGGCGGCCCCGCGCATGGCCGCATTCGGTTCGACGGCGACGACGGCGTGCCCGGCATCCAGGAACATCTTGCTGGAAATGCCCGTGCCCGCGCCCACGTCCGCAACGCGCCAAGCGGCGTTTACGCCTTGCGCATCGCCCAGCCAGCGAAGCAGGGCGAGCGGGTAGTCGGGGCGATAGCGGACATAGTCGGCGACGCGGTCGCTGAAGCGTTCGGTGCTGCGCAGGTCAGTCATGGGAGTTGTCCATTCAAGCGTTATCCATTCAATTGCTGGCCGCCATCGACGCAGAGCGTCTGCCCGGTGATCCAGCTGGCCCAGGGAGAGGCAAGAAACAGTGCCGCATGCGCTACTTCTTCGGGCGTGCCGTAGCGGCCGAAGGGAATCTTCGCCAGTACGGTGGCATAGCGCGAGGGATCTTCGCGCTTGCAGCGATCCCACAGGCCGCCGTCGAACTCGATCGAGCCCGGCGCGATGGCGTTGACGCGGATGCGTTGCGGCGCAAGCTGCAATGCTTGCGAGGATGCGTAGTGGCATAACGCCGCTTTCATTGCGCCGTAGACGGGCGTGCCAGGGCGCGGATGCAGGCCGGCGATGGAACTGGTGTGCAGAATGCTGGCATGCGGCGAGGCGGCAAGATGCGGCAACGCCGCTCGCGACGCGCGCACGGCGGCCAGTAAATCCACGTTGAAATCGGCCAGCCACGCGTCGTCGCCATCGCCCGGGCCATAGCCGGTAGCATTGTTGATCAGCACGTCGATGCCGCCCAGCGATTGGGCGGCCTGGTCGATGTAGGCATCGATGGCGGCCGCATGGCCGAGGTCGCAGGACTGGCTGTGCACCGGCACGCCATGTTTGGCGATGGCGTAGACGGTATCGCCCAGCGCCGCCTGTCCGCGCGCGCAGATCGACACCGCGGCGCCCGACGCGGCGAAGGCAAGCGCCATGCTGCGGCCAATGCCCTTGCTGCCGCCTGCGATCACCACGCGGTAACCGCGAAAGTCGAAGGGAGAGGATGTCATGTCGCAATCCGCCAAACTTGCCGAATGAAGTCCTCTCCCTATGGGGAGAGGGTTGGGTGAGGGGTCAGTCTTGCGAAAGAGTTGGTTTTCTTCCACTTCCATGCGCCATGGGCACATCAAGCCGGTCATGAACGTCGCGGCACGCGCGACCCCTCACCCCAGCCCTCTCCCCATCTTCGATCGAAGAAGGGAGAGAGGGCGTCTGAAGGATTACAGATCGAACTTGATGCCCTGCGCCAACGGCAACGCGTTGGAATAATTGATGGTGTTGGTCTGGCGGCGCATGTACACCTTCCACGCATCCGAACCCGATTCGCGGCCGCCGCCGGTTTCCTTCTCGCCGCCGAACGCGCCGCCGATTTCCGCACCGGACGTGCCGATGTTGACGTTGGCGATGCCGCAATCGGAACCGGCCGCCGATAGATACTGCTCGGCCGCCTTCAGGTTGGTGGTGAAGATCGAGGACGACAGCCCTTGCGGCACGCTGTTCTGCAGCTCGATCGCTTCGTCGAGCGTCTTGAACGGCATGACGTAGAGGATCGGCGCGAAGGTCTCGGTCTGCACTACTTCATCGCTGTTCTTGAGGCCCGTGACGATGGCCGGCAGCACAAAGTTGCCCTGGCGGTCGGTGAGCGCGGCGCCGCCGGTGCGCACCGTGCCGCCGCTGGCCTTGGCCTTTTCAATCGCGGCCAGGTAGGCGCTTACCGCTTCCTTGCTGTTGAGCGGGCCCATCAGCGTGGTGGCCAGGGTAGGGTCGCCGATCTTGCCTTCCACCTGCTTGTAGGCGGCGACCAGCTTGTCGGTCACCTCGCCGAGGATCGCCTCATGCACGAACAGCCGGCGCGTGGTGGTGCAGCGCTGGCCGGCGGTGCCGACCGCGCCGAACACGATGGCGGGAATGGCCAGCTTAAGGTCTGCGCTTTCGTCCACGATGATGGCGTTGTTGCCGCCCAGCTCCAGCAGCGAGCGACCCATGCGCTGCGCCACGCGTTCGCCCACCATGCGGCCCACCTTGGTCGAGCCGGTGAAGCTGATCAGCGGAATGCGCTTGTCGTCCACAAAAGCCTGCGAAAGCGCCACGCCCGCGTCGTTGAACAGGAAGAACAGATCCGGGAAGCCGGCGTTCTTGAGCGCTTCATTGCAGATCTTCATGGTGGCGATGGCCGAAAGCGGCGTTTTCGGCGAGGGCTTCCAGATGCAGATGTCGCCGCAGATCGCGGCAAGCATCGCGTTCCACGCCCATACCGCGACGGGGAAGTTGAACGCGCTGATGATGCCCACGATGCCCAGCGGCTGGTACTGCTCGTACATGCGATGGCCGGGGCGCTCCGAATGCATGGTGTAGCCGTAAAGCATGCGGCTCTGGCCGACGGCAAAATCGGCGATGTCGATCATCTCCTGTACTTCGCCGTCGCCCTCGGGCTTGATCTTGCCCATTTCCAGCGCGACCAGGGAGCCGAGCGCATCCTTATGCTTGCGCAGCGCCTCGCCGCACAGGCGCACCGCCTCGCCGCGAACCGGTGCCGGGGTGGTGCGCCAGACCTTGAAGGCTTCCTGGGCGCGCTTGACGATGGTTTCGTAGTCGGCGGCGCTGGAGGCGTGCACGGTGCCGATCACCTCGCCGGTGGCCGGATTGAGCGGCTGCAAGGTGCCGGCGCTGGTGGTCTTGGACCACTCGCCCTGGCCAAGATAGGTACCCGACTGCTCGCCGCTAAGACCGAGCGCCTTGAGGATTTCGTGGGACATGCGTGCTCCTGGGACGTGGCGCCAGGCGGCGCCCTGGAAAAGGGGAACGCCCATTCTAACAGGCGGGCCTTCTTAGGGCGTTTCCGACGGATCGCCATGCGCCGCGATCCATGCCAAAATCGCGGCCCATCAGGCACTTCAGCCATGCCCCCGTAGCTCAGTTGGATAGAGCGTCCCCCTCCTAAGGGGAAGGTCGTACGTTCGAATCGTATCGGGGGCACCATTTCGCCTTCGCGTTGCGGTGCCTTGCCGGGCACGCGTCGCCGGCCATCTCGGGCCGATGGGTTTGTGCGTGCCGAGGGCGCGGCATCGTGGCGGCGGCCTTGGCGTTATCGCTATAAATCTTTGTTTCGGACCCACGTTCGCTAAGCGCGCAAAGCGTGGGCACATGGCTGGGCGTGAGCGTTGCCGTCATAGCGCGCCTAGTGCGCTGCACCAATCGGTGCGCCCATGGGCGTCAGCCCATCGAAAGCTAATGGCCATGTTTTCCAAGAAACGCGCAGCAAGGTTAATGGCCAGCTGAATCGTCCCGTGGTTTGCCGTTGCACTTGTCAACGTGGGCCACTTCCGCTCGTTCATGGCCACTGTGCGGGGTGAGGGTAGGCGATGGATGCAGGGAGCCGGAGGAGACACCATCGGCCAGACGCACAAAAACCGTTGCCCCGCCCGACGCATGCCTGCCGCTTTGTCCCTACAAGAGCGAAGCGGCGAATTCAAAAAACGTAACGTCCGCTAACAGACACAGGAATTTGCCATGAATGCAAAGTCGACTTTTACCGTTATCGGTCTGGTCATCGGCGCGGCCCTCGCATCGGGTTCGGTGATGGCGCAGACGAGCGATGTTCCAGGTCACCCGCGCATCAACGAAGTAAACAATCGCCAGCAGAACCAGCAGAATCGCATCAATAACGGCTTGAAGAACGGCACCATGACCCACGCCCAGGCCGCGCGTGACGAAACGCGCGACGCCAACATCGCCCGCCGCGAGAGCGTGGACGAAGCCAAGCACGGCGGTCACCTGACCAAGCAGGAACAGAAAAACCTCAATCACGCCGAAAACCGCAACAGCCGCGATATCTATCGCCAAAAGCACTGATTCCGATCGCAAGTGATCATGCAGGCCCTGGAACCTCCCGTGCATGCACGGGAGGTTTTTTATGGCCGGCGTGTTGCGCGTAATGCGAGGGAAGCACAAGCCGGTCAGATGAAAGCCGCTACGCGGCCCGTCAAGCGCGCTTGAACAAACGCACCACGAACAACAAGATGACCGCGCCCACCGTGGCAGTGATGATCGATGCAATCCAGCCCGCGCCAAGGCTGATGCCCAGCACACCCGACAGCCAGCCGCCGACAAACGCGCCGACGATGCCTACCAGGATATCGACCAGCAAACCGAAACCGCTGCCCTTGACCAGCTTGCCCGCCAGCCAGCCGGCGATGGCGCCGATGATCAGCCAGGCAAGAATGTCGTGTGTTCCCATGGAGAGTGCTCCCGTTGATGTTGGATGGACGAGCGTTGCCGATACAAAAAAATGCCAGGCATGATCCTTCGAGGAATCCATGCCTGGCATAACCCACACTCACGATGCGAAACATCCCGGCGGACAGGATTCAAGGGGGGAAGAATCCATGTTGTCCGCCTGCCGCGTCACCGCGTATCCACGCGCCTGCAAGAGCGTGGGGGATCCGTTGGCACCAGCCTATGCGGCGAGCACGCAGGTCGCCGCGGTGGTTGCGTCCGGCGGGGTTAGCTTGATGGTTTGGCCGACGGGGCTGAATCGGAAAATTCCGAATCTTGGCGTTGGCGGCGCCTATAATGCCGTGTCGCGAAACCTGTGGACCGGCGTGCCTTCGAGGGTGTTTCAACATGAGCTACAAGCAGCCGCCGCTCAACCGTGGCGTCAACCCTGTGAAGATGAATTGGCTGTGGCGGCTGACCTGCCAGGTCGGTTATGTGGGGATTGACGATGTGCTATCGGCACTGCGGGGGGCGGGTGTCGAGGTGGGCCGGGAGCGTGCCATGGGATGGCTGAAATCGGAAGGGGAGGATGGGTATTTCCCGCTGACGATCGCGGAGTTGGAGCAGAATTTGCGTGCGCTGCAAGTTGCGCGGGCGGAATGACCGGTTGGCAGGGTTAAGTGGTGACACCGGCCGATAGTGCAGATCCACGTCGGCGTCACCATCGTCATCATCCGGGCGTAGGCCGGCGCCCCCGCGGCATCGGTTTTCGGCTATGCGTTATACCTGGGGATACGCCAGCACCGTGGAGCCGATAACGATGATTCCCATGGCGGTGGAAAATGGCACTTTGAACAGCTCCGGCTGCTCGAATCCCTGCGATCTGAGCAGTTCCTGTATCGCGTTGGCAACCTGAAATTGTTTGGCGTGCTCGGTTTTTGCGACCACCATGATGCGGTGGGTTTTTAACCACGATTTGGAATAATCCATGATTCCGCCGCTGCCGTTGCAGTGAGCCAGATGCGTGCCTGTTCTGCCGATGGCGATGACAGGTACGCAAGGTCCGAACGAATCGGAGACCAACGGCTTTTTATACGTCTGGTCCGTAGCAAAAGAGGCGATGCCGACGCACGTGGCGGCATGCCCGAAGAGATCGACCTCATGGTTATCCAACATTTGGGTCGTTGGAGAGTAAGGCGCTTTTTGCGACAGATTGAGATAGTAAAGCCGCCTTTGATTGAGCGACTTATCCATGATCATCTGCACGCACTGTTGCAGTGTTCCATGCACCTGTTTGGTTTTCATGTGCGGTCCCTCTTATTTCGAAAACGGTAAGCCGGGTTTCTCGCCGCACGGATGCAAGCCTGCTGACTTGCGGTGCCCGCGGGGGCGCAAGTATTTATGGCAAGCTGATCCGGCCCGAGGCGACTTCTTCAGCCAGCGCTGCAGTCGGGAAGCCGTCGGTTTGTACAAAGCGCATGTCGTTCTCCCATCCCTCGGCAAGGTCAGCCCTGGGTCGAAAAACAGGCGTACTTAGATGGAGCTTCGATCCAGAATGCTCCACCGACCATGGGCAGGCAAGCCTGGCGTGAAGGGTGGGGCGGACGGCGGCATAAGTCACTGAATAGGCTTCAATGTCCAAACGGCTGCGGGCGCAGTAGGGGCGTTTGGGCCGTCTCGATGCGCCTGCCGGGAATCCGTTGGGTAGGCCGTTCGCGGACGGCTTGCGCTAACTCACCAAGCTGAAAGCGCAAGCCTGCAACGAGAAAACGGTGCGAGTTGCCGCCAGTCGACCCAGTGCCACGTCATCGACTCGCAATCGGTTGCACCCTGCGATCTTTGCCTGATAAAGCGCGCGGTCGGCACGCATCGTCAATCGATCCAGCGTCTCGCGGGTTTCCGCAGGGCACACCCCCGCTCAGCCCGTCCCAGGCGATAATGCGCCACTATTGTCCAGGGCAGCACCTGGACAACCTGCCCAGGTTCATCCATGACCGCTTCCGAAACCACTGCTACGCAGATCTGGGTCGACGCCGATGCTTGTCCGGGCGCGATCAAGGACATCCTGTTCCGTGCGGCCGAGCGCGCGAACGTTCTGGTTACGCTGGTCGCCAATCGGCCGTTGCCGCGCCCGGCATCGCGTTACGTCCGCGCGCTTACGGTAAGCGGCGGCCTGGATGAAGCGGACAACGAAATCGTGCTGCGCATGCGCGCAGGCGATTTTGTCGTCACCCAGGACATTCCGCTGGCCGCGCGCGTGATCGAGAAGGGCGGCATAGCGGTCAATCCGCGCGGGGAACTGTATACGCCCGACAACATGGCCGAACGACTGTCGATGCGCAACTTCATGGAAGAACTGCGCGGCGCGGGCGTCCAAACCGGCGGCCCCTCCGCATTCCATGCACGCGACCGGCAGGCCTTTGCCAATCAGCTCGATCGCTGGTTGGTACAACGCGCCAGTCGCGGTGGGCCAGGCACTGCAAGTCGCTGAACGCTCAAGCTGAGCCCGGTGGGCGGCGTAAGCGCGGGCGTCTGCGGCGAAGATCGTGCGATCATGTCGCATGACCGCCTTCAACACGCTCTCCCTTAAACCGGCCTTGCTCGCCAGCGTCGAAACGCTCGGTTACGGCCAGATGACGCCTGTCCAGTCGCAAACCCTTCCGCTCATGCTGGAAGGGCGCGACGTCATCGCCCAGGCCCAGACCGGCAGCGGCAAGACCGCGGCCTTCGGCCTGGGCCTGCTGCAATCGCTGAATGTGGAAACGATCCGCCTGCAGGCGCTGGTGCTGTGTCCGACGCGCGAGCTGGCCGACCAAGTGAGCAAGGCGATCCGCAAGCTCGCCGCCAACATTCCCAACGTGAAACTGCTGACCTTATGCGGCGGCATGCCGCTGGGGCCGCAACTGGCTTCGCTCGCGCACGATCCGCACATTGTGGTCGGCACGCCCGGCCGCGTGCTGGAGCACCTCAAACGCGGCAGCCTGCACGGCGGCGGCATCAAGGTGCTGGTGCTGGATGAGGCCGACCGCATGCTCGACATGGGTTTCAGCGAGGCCATCGACGACATCGTCGGGCGCATCGCCAAACATCATCAGACGTTGCTGTTCTCGGCCACCTATCCGGACGACATCCGTGCGGCGAGCCGGCGCTTGCAGTGCGATCCGGTCGAAATCATCGTGCAGGCGCCGGTCGAAGCAAAGCCGGCGATCGAGCAGCATTTCATCGACGTCGATCCGCAACGCAAGCTCGACGCACTGGCGCAACTGCTCAGCGACGAACGCGGACAACACGCACTGGTGTTTTGCAATATGCGGCGTGACGTGGACGCCGTGGCCGAGGAACTGGACCGCCGCGGTTTCTCCGCGCTGGCGCTGCATGGCGACATGGAGCAGCGCGATCGCGACGAAGTGCTGGTGCAGTTCGCCAACCGCAGCTGCGCCGCGCTGGTGGCCACCGATGTGGCCGCGCGCGGGCTGGACATCACCGCGCTACCGCTGGTGATCAGCTACGACGTCGCTCACGATCCGGATACGCACATCCATCGCACCGGCCGCACTGGCCGCGCCGGACGAACCGGCCTGGCCGTTACGCTGTGCACGCCGCGTGAAAAGCCCAAGGCGCAGAACATCGAGCAGGCGCTCGGCCAGCCATTGCCGTGGCAACCGTTGAAGCTCGAGCCGCCGCGCGGCAAGACCCTGCATCTGGCGCCGATGAAAACGCTGGTGATCGACGCCGGCCGCCAGGACAAACTGCGCCCTGGCGACATTCTTGGTGCGCTCACCGGCGATGCCGGCCTCAAGGCCGACGACGTCGGCAAGATCGATGTATTTGCCACGCGCGCCTACGTCGCGGTCAATCGTGCACTGGCAAACAAGGCGCTGGAGCGCCTGCGGGCCGGCAAGATCAAGGGGCGCAATTTCCGCGTACGCGCGCTGCACTGACATTCAGCTCGTTCAGCGCAGGGAGAGGTGTGGGCGTTTTGGTGAGCGCAACGCTTGATGATCGACGCCTGTTTCAGCCAATGATGGCGGGTGCGCATGCCATGCACCCGGGTATTGGGCGCAAGTGCATGCGATGCCCATTGGCACGTCGAAATACGATGCTTTCGCGAGGGGCGCTGTACACTAGGTTATAAAAAAGTGTTCCGCATGGTTTGACCCCAAGACTTGGAAAGAGCTTTGGCACGATATGCACATGCGCATCATGGAAACCTACGCGAAAACTTCCCATTTCAAATGGGAATGGCGATCGCTGAACACCGACGAGCTTAGCCGCGACGAATACGCCAGCTGCTACCACCAGTGGGGAGGCAGCTTTATCGTCCATCCGGATGTTTTGAGATATTTTGAAGACGTGCACGGCATAAAAGCCCGCTATCGCGGCTACTTCCGGCACGGACAATGCGTAGGCGCAATTGCGGTCTGGGGGGAATTCATCGCGGGGGATTATTCAGCGCTTCGCGCACACCGGATGATCGACAAAGTGGATTTTGGATATCCGGCGGTTTACTTGCCGATCGATCCTTCGCATCGATGCACGATCCTCTACAAGGCAAAATATTTGCTAAAGCTACAACGGCCACAACTCGCCGGCTTGCTATTCCTTAAGCAGGACGCGAAAAGCATGGCTATCCTCAAGAAAATCCCCGAGGAGCTTCCCTCCGGCAAAAAGGAATTCCAGCTCAAAACGCGCCGATTCGAGCGCCAGGGCGGTGTTGTGCGCGATGTTCAAGAGTTCAGCGGTGAGGAAGTGGCCGGCATTTACATAGACCTCTTTCGCCAGCGTTGGGGCGATGTGCCGCATGCATCTCATTCGTTAGGCGAGACGCTTTCGGTGCTTAAGAAATTTCTGTTCGGCAAAATTCTTTGCCTTGGCGAAACGCCTGTTGCCATCCAGCTCAATTTTCGAGCCGATACGCGCCGCACGATCTGTATCGACTACGTCAACGGCGGAGCGGACAAATCATTGAAAAAACTTAGCCCAGGCGCGTTGCTCTCCTACATCAACGGACGCAACGCCTGGGAAGAAAGCCGGCTTGCCAACAAGCTTCTTGTTTATAGCTACGGTAAGGCCAATGTCGAATACAAGGAGCAATGGTGCCACAGCGTTCCGCGAGGGCTCAGCGGATTGTGGCTGCCCAGCTGAAAACAGAGCGGTTGTAGCCGGTCGGTTTATCGGCTTGCGCGCTCATTGGGTCTAAATGGAACCCAGCGAGCGGCGCACATGTGATAAACGTCGGCGCGAAGCCGGAGCGGTATGAAAAAAATCCGACTTGGTCTGCATGCCCTGTGTCTTTCGGTTACCAAGGCGCTGGCAAGACGTCGAAGCTTGGTTTGCGAGAGGGGTTTTGCAGCCAACTGCGTCACCGGTCCTGCCTTCCAGCAAGCGGCATGGGCGTCCCCGAGAGAGCGATCAAAGGCGTGCCCATATGCACAGCCTCCGGAATCGTAAGCACCTTCAACCCATGCGCAGCTTCGAGGTGGTTGGGCCTTTGTCATTTCTGAACGAGGGTGGGCCTAAAGTATGTCGCATATACGTGACATTTACACCAAATGTCGTGTATTTGAGACATGGACCAGACCGCAAAAAACCATCCTCTGCAGGAACTCGGCGCCGCGCTGAGGGCCGAGCGGGAGCACATGGGCCTCACTCAGGCGGCCTTGGCCGCCTTGGCGGGTATCGCCCGCCAGAAGCTTATCCAGGTTGAGCAGGGACGCCCCAGCGTGGCCATGGGTGCCTACGCGGCCGTGATGCGGGCGCTTAATTTGGCGCCGGCCGTCAAAGAGCCGACCGTGGCGATCGACGCGTACCCCCAGCTAAAGCGTGTGGCGTGGAACCGACCGGGCAAGCGGACGATTCCCGAACGGGAAGCCCTGGCCCTCTATGAGCGCAACTGGCCCCTCATCGACGAGGCCGCCATGGATAGCCAGGAACGCGCGCTGCTCAATGATCTGGTGAAACGTTACGGAAATGGAGTGCTCCATGTTTGAGCGCACCATCAACGTATCGCGCACGTACTTCGTGCGCTCGATGGCGACCTGCTACGCCGGACGAAGTGCTATTTCGCCGGTGGCGCTGCCATCGTGCTGCAGTGTGGCGAATACCGCGAATCCGTCGTCATCAATTTCCTGTGCGCGGATGCGCACGGTTACCGCATGCTGCGCGAAGCCATTGCATTACCCACCTTGGGTAATCTAATGCGCTATCCCGTCAAATACCTGCGCGACGTAAGAACCGACAGGGACAAGATCTCGACGATACTGGAGGTCGATGGCGCCGCTATAAAATTCGAATTGGTCCGCGAAGCGCGCATCGAACTGGAGGAAAGCAGTCAGGAACTGCTCGGCATTCCCTTGATCGAACCCGTCGACGCCTATGCTGAAAAGCTACTTGCGAATACCGATCGAGGTCTCGATAAGGCGACACTCAGTCGCGACATGATCGACCTGGCCATGATGATCGATAAGTGGGGGCCCATCCCGCCACGTGCATTCGAAAAGGCGGAAGCAGCCTACGGCGCATCCATCCTCAAGGCTTGGAACAGGAGTGTGCAGATGCTGTCCGACGACGCCTATCTCGCAAACTGCCTGCAGACCATGTCCATGGACATCGCCTTGGCAGGTAACATCAGACGTCACCTGGAACACCCGTGGGGTGATGGTGCGCTTGCGATCAAGCCGCACGGCTGATCCCCTGGCGGGGCGCCGCAAATTCGCCACCGCAGCTGGTTCACATCACATCATTCAAAGCAAAACAGCGCGTCGCACGGCTTAGGTGTAATGCGCCGGGTTAATTGTTGGAACTGGCGTGGAAACAGCAATCACAAAGATTGCCTAAATTGTTGATATATTTATAAATATATCAGTGTTCATTTAGCGTGTACCCCAAAAAAGATCCCCGGATTGCGGTTGCTTGGTCATGCTCAGAATGAGCATCTCGCGCCCCCCAGCCTGGGCCTTCGCCGATAAAAAAGCCCGCGAGGGGGCTCGCGGGCTTTTGGATCATCCGTCTTTGCAATGCGTCGCCGGGAGGGGAGGCCTGGCTAAGCGATGGGATTGGTGTCTCTCGACATGCAATAACTATACCGTATAGTTTGTTAATAGGATGTAACTCGATGGAACGCAGGCCCGAGCCTCGCGCTCGGAGCGCTTATGCGCCAGACCACCAGGGCGACCCCAGACCCGCACGCTCGATGACACGGAGCGGTGTATCTAGCATCCAGAAGCTCGACGACGCCTTCGTTAAGGATGCTCAGGCCAAAGGTATTGATTCTTCGGTGAATGTCGAGCAGATGCAGGATTGGGCTGCGACTTGCAAAGCGCTGGGTCAGTGAAAGGCTCATCCTTCATCCCCATCTGGAGGAGGGATGAGGCCGCGAGGAGACGTGAAGTGGTGTATGGCGCCGGGCTGTGCGGACTGGTTTGAATTCCGCGAGATGGAGACGATGGCATGCAGGGCGAGGCGCTTTTTCGCCTCGCCCTGCATGGAAAAGGTTTTCTTTTTTCGTAATAACGATCGCGCAAGATCGTTACCAACCGAATGCAGTTGACCTGGTGCAGAGGCAATTATCCCGGAGCGATCTGCAAATCAACTCCAGTCGAGCCGTGTGTCGATCCGTTGCAGGTAAAAACTGCTCGACCAGGAATCGGCGATGTAGACCCATTGCTCAGACCGACTTGACTATAGCCTGGCGGCCCGGGAACGTGAGGTGGACCGCCGATAAACTGAAAAGCAGAGATGAGGTAGGTTGCCGGGCCTTCTCCAGCTGAAAGTTGCTGGTTCACTTGCTCAGGATTCGCATTCAGATGGTGAACTATTGTGTTGACCGGGGTGTTCTGCGTAATGTCATGAACATAAATGACACAACCTGTTGCGCTTCCCGTGAACGATCCTCTGACCTCGACACGTTGATGAGGTGAAAGGAGAACCTTGAACGACTCCTCAACGTTGATCTGACCTACCGTCTTAGTCGGTACGTTATTTGGGTAGTCCACCGCACCCGCTAGCGGCATAAATAGGCTGGCCGCCACTGCCAGCGCGAACGAAGTAGTGCTTATCACTTGCTTAGTCATAAATCCCCCAATTCAATGACGAGCGAGACGGACATAACAGTCCGGGCGAGTTTGTAAGCCCGACAAATACAAGAAGAATAGATCTACCGGTTATTACCGATGTTCCAACCAGAAAACATCCTGCGAGCCAACAAGGTTGGCTCGTCACTTAAGTAATATCCGGGAACCCCTGTCTCTGTACGGCCTTACAAAGTAAGGCCAGGGAAACCTAACATCCTTCAACATCGCTCGCGCAAATAAAACGTATAGAAGATAGCGCTTTCGCTTGACGAGGATTTAATGAACAGATGGTGGGATCGTTCGCTGCAGTAATGGTGACGAGGATACCGGTGTTACGCATATCCGCATGCTCCATACATACCCATGGCCATGCCGGAGTTAGCGCGCCACGTAGATCTGCGGTGGGATCATGTTTTGCACGACCAGTGGCAATCGCATAACGGAAGATTTGTCCGCAGCGCTGCTTAGTGCGATGAACGGTCTCATGGGCACCGCGATCTTCGATACGGCGCAGCAATTTCAGCATTTCTGGAGCATCGATTCCGCTGATTGGTCGGTTACCGATCCAAGGGTTAACCAGGTCATGCAGTGTCCATCGTGCTTTTTCCATTGTGGCGGGCGCCATACGTGCTGTCTGTTTGGCTAGCCATCCTTCCGCGATCACAGCAAAACTGTTAGCTGCGAGCTCTTCCCCGGCGGCCTTCGCAACTTTGCGTTGCATACCGGGATCAACGCCTGTCGCAAGTAGCTCCCGGGCCTTATCACGCCCTTCGCAGGCCTTGGCTAGGCTTGAATCTGGGTAGGAGCCCAGTGCTAGCCTTTTTCCTTGCCTTCAAACCGATACTTGAGCCGAAACAGCTTGCCACCTTGAAGGAGCGACTTCCAGGTACATCCCTTTCTCGTCATACAAGCGATATGACTTGTCAGCGGGCTTGGCCTTTTTGATCGAAATATCGCTCAGGCGCATGGTCGCCCCTTTGGGGGCATCGAAATTTACGATGGACTATATGCCCCCAGGAATGCCCCCGTTAACGGCTGAATTGCAATGGATGCCTCCGGACATCATTGGACACAAAAAAGCCGGAACCTTTGCTGCTGCTAGGGATTCCGGCCTTCGTTGGACTGTCTTGGACTAAAAAATGGTGCGGAAATAGGAGTCGAAAATAGATATATAAGTTATTGGAAATATTGCATTTTTATAGATTAAAGTTTGCTTGATACCCCCATAAATACCCCCTTCAATAGACTGCTTGCGTCATCATGTCATCGGCAAAAAACGAAAACTGCTGGGCGTGCGTCGCGTGCAGGATGACGGGTGGGTGGTTTCTATCTTCTTTTTCCTAGTCAATTAGAAAAAGACTGATGACAGTGATGACAACCTTCCCAAACCGTGACCTGTCTAGATTTGGCTGTCATCAGCGACCCTGATGACAATGGTCACTCTTGATGAGTATGGACCATAGTTTTTGGGGGTTACTCATCAGATGGGTCGCTTTCACTTGGTGCCTTGCTTCGCCAAGAACCTGTTTCGATGAGGACGGCCTTATTCCCATCATCACCCCAGAATGCCTGCTCTTTTTTCCAGTAGTAGAAGTGTGCTGTCCGCCCATCTGATATCTCTTTTTTTGAAGCTTTTCCTTCCCGAGTGTAGATAACTACAAGGTCTCCGGCTTTTACTTCTTCATCTGGAAACCAGTAGGCATCACTACTTCCAGAAATGGGGTAGCCAGTCTTCTTCGACTTCTTGCTGCGGAGTACTAAATAGTCACCGATGTCGACATCCTCTAACACACGAAGCACAAGTCGCTCTTTTTCCAAAACTCCCACGTCAGCGAAGGATTTGATAGAAAGCTTCATTTGTTACTCCGCTTCGACAGGAGGCACGCACCAAGTAGAGAAAATCCGGCGATGGCTATCAATATGAATTCTGCCCAATGCTCCCATGCATATGGTAGGAACCCAAGGACAAGACAGCCAACACCTAAGAGTGAAGACTGCATAGAGTCGAGCGAGCTATAGCGTTTTTGAGCTGATTCGGCAGCGATTAGCTGCTCACGAGTATCGTGATATTTTTCACGAAATTTCTTCATCGACTCAAGCTCAGTCTCAGCCTTATATAGCCGGTCGATAAGAAGCTTTTGGACCCCTGGTTGCTTCAGTTCATTCGGAGTTACTTTGAGATCGATGCCGGCCAAAGCGCTTTTTGGAGTAGCTTCAACGCCAGAAGTTGTCGCTCCGCTGTCATCAGGGACTTCTTGTTGGGTCATTTGGCATCCTTGCGATACAAGATGAGGATCCAGTCGAAGTTCATATGCTCACCTGAGTGTTTAGAAGCTGCTCGTCACCACCGCTTCCCGGATTCTACGCATCTAACTGGTGTGCGTCATTGAGGACTGGTAAATATTGTCGTGATGTCTGCTGTCATTGGCCCTAACTGTGCCGCCGCGCACGGGCGGCCTTGCGCTTGGTGGTCGCAGGCGCTGCCTTGCTTGCACGCGGTGTATCTTTGTTGGCCTTCTTAGCAGCCTTGCTCGATCCGGCAGGGCTGGCCTCAGTAGTCGCCTGCTGGGCTGCACGAACCCCGGCTTCTACGGCTCGCCCGAACTGTTCCATGTTGCTGCCGCAGGCGTGCATCCAGTCCCATAGCTGTAGCCCATCAAGGTGCTTGTATCTGCATCATCCTCTTGCGTTCATCTAGATACTGTGCGCGATTGTAGGCGGCACGCACCTTGTTGCGCTCTGCGTGCGCTAGCTGGCGTTCGATAACATCCGGTTTCCATCCCATCTCGTTCAAACGCGTGGATGCCATCGCGCGGAATCCATGGCCGGTCATCGTATCCTTATCGAAGCCCATGCGCCGCAAGGCGGCATTTACGGTGTTCTCTGACATGGGGCGACTCGCGCTGCGTTCTCCAGGGAATACGTAGCGACTACGTCCGGTTAATGGGTGCAGTTCACGAAGCACCGCTATAGCTTGTAGTGGCAGGGGAACGATATGTTCCTCGCGCATCTTCATCTTCCCGGCAGGGATACGCCATACCGAATTATCTAAGTCAAATTCGTCCCACTCGGCATGGCGAAGCTCGCCCGGTCGCACGAACACCAATGGTGCAAGTTTCAAAGCGGAGCGTGCAACCAACCCGCCGCCATAACCATCAATGGCGCGTAGTAGTTCACCTACTGCTTGTGGATCAGTGATTGCTGCACGTGACTTCGTAACTACGGGCGCTAATGCCCCGCGCAGATCGCCCGTTGGATCGTGCTTTGCGCGTCCGGTGGAGATGGCGTAGCGGAAGATTTGGCTGCAACGCTGCTTGGTACGGTGTGCAGTTTCGTGCGCTCCTCGTTCTTCTATCCGGCGAAGTACGCGCAGCATTTCTGGTGCGTCGATTTCGGCAATGGGACGATTACCTATCCATGGTGATACCAAGTCGTCTAGCGTCCACTTGGCTTTCGCATATGTGGCTTCGGCCATCCGAGGTTTTTGCCGCTTCAGCCATTCTGTGGCAATGGCGTTAAAAGTGTTTGTGGCCGCAACCCTGTCGGCCACCTTGCGCACACGTTTCATTGCGCCCGGGTCATCGCCATCACGAAGTAGGGCGCGAGCAGCGTCCCAGCGCTGGCGAGCCTCACTCAGGCTTACCTCGGGGTAGACGCCGAGCGCCAGCAGCTTCTCCTTGCCGCTGTGGCGATACTTCATGCGCCAATAGCGACCACCTTCCTGTACGTGCAGGTACAAGCCGCCCCCATCGAAATGCTTACCGGGTTTAGCGGCCTTGATTGCCAATACGGTCAGTTTGCCGGTGTCACTTGCCATGACGAATTCCCAGCCAGATACCCCCACGGGGTCTTTATACCCCCGAACATACCCCCGCATCGCACGAGCTGCAATGGGATGCCTTGAGACGTATAGGTACAAAAAAACCCGCATTTCTGCGGGTTTTGGTGGTTTCATGGTTTGTCGTGGGACGACCTGAAACTTATAAATGGTGCCGGAAATAGGAATCGAACCTACGACCTACGCATTACGAATGCGCCGCTCTACCAACTGAGCTATTCCGGCGGAGCCGCCTAGTTTACGGGGGTGCCGGTTGGGCTGCAAGCCGCTTTGGGTGGGTCGGATTAACCCGATAGGCCGGCGAGGCATTGGCTGACTCAACGTATGGCACTTCGCCGTGCTCTCGGACAGCCGTTGGCGCCTACCGGGCAGGTGGCGGGTCGGTCAAAGTAGTGGCGGGATTCACAGGGAAGTTGTCCATGCAGTGCCTGCAGCGCCCGCGCGGTGTGACGTTGATTGAGGTGTTGGTGGCCGTGCTGGTGTGCAGCGTCGGCCTGATTGGGATGGCCGCGTTGCTGGTGACGTCGGCGCGGTCCAATCATGCGGCCTACCTGCGCACGCAGGTGAGCTTTCTGGCACAGGGCATGGCCGATCGCATGCGGGCCAATCCGGCCGGTGTGCGCAGCGGCGGCTACAACGGCAGTTTCCCCAATGGCAGCACGCAGGATTGCGAATCCGGCTGCACGCCGGCTCAGCTGGCCATGCACGATCGAGGCGTGTGGAGCCGTCAGTTGCAGACCCTGTTGCCTGCCGGTGCGCGGGCGACCATCGCCTGCCGGCAGGACGGCGCCTTCGCTCCAGTGGGGCAGTCTCCGTATGGCGGTCGTTGCACGATGACCATGACATGGGCCGAGTCAGGCCAGGGTGCGGCCGGTTCCGATGAAAACGATCGCGCCATGCAGACGTTGGCCTGGGAGTTCCAGCCATGAGCGCGCCGCCATCGTCGCGACGGCAGCGCGGGATGTCGCTGATCGAATTGATGATCGCGATGCTGCTTGGATTGTTGGTGAGCGCGGGCGTGGTGGTGCTGTTCGATTCCGCGTCGCGCTTTTTTTCCGCCCAAGCGCAGCTGTCACGGCTGCAGGAAGAGGGGCGTTTCGCCATCGCGCAGATCCGCAGCGACCTGGCCATGGCCGGCGGCCAGTATTGCAACAACTCTGGCGGCGATGCGCGCGGCGTCGCCGATTCAGGCGTGGATGGCCTGCGTGCGCCCACGGTGTACGCCAGCGATATGAATGCGCTGACGAAAGCGCTTGCCGATGTCACCACGCCACTGGGGGCGGTGCCTTCCGCTCCGTATACGTTTCCGTCGTCCCTCGCCATGCGCGGCTACGACTGCACTACCAACGCGTGTACGCCGCTGGATCCGAGCAAGGGCACCAGCATTCCGGCGATGGGTACGGCAGTCGGCAAGCGGGTGGTGGGGGCGTCGGTGATTACGGTGCGCTACGTCAATCCGTCCGGTGGTTGGACGGTTTCGGCCGATAGCGGCGCATCGGGCAGCAAGGTGATCAAGCAAGGGGATGGGAGCCTTGGCATCCGGCTGGTACCAGCCGCCGGCGAGCCGGCAATCAAGGATTTTCAGGGGTCGCTTGCGTTATTGGCCGATTGTTCGAACGGCCAGGTTTTTGCGGTATCCGGGCAAGGCTCGTCAACGCTGGCCTCGACTGGAAACAACACCGTCCAGCCGGTCCTCGACGAGCGTATGGCGGCGCCCAGGCTGTTCGATCTGAGCCGCAATTTACAGACCGTTACGTATTACCTGAAAGTGGTGGATAGCGGCGACGGTTCGGGCCATACGACGGGCGGGCTGGTCCGGCGCGTCAATGGCGGCAACGGTGCCGTGAACGGCGGATCGGCCGAAGAAATCGCACGCGGCGTCGAGCGTCTGGATTTCCGGTATGGGGTTCGGTTGCGTGATGGCAGCGTGCGTTATTACACCGCCGCGCAAGTCGATAACGCGCCAACGTCCGATTGCCTTGCCGTACCGGTGCCGATGCCGGGCGGCGGCGACCACGGTTGCCTCTGGCGTTCGGTGAGCCTGATCGAAGTGAATCTGCTGATGGACGGCCAGCACCCGCTGTATTCGCTGACGCCGGACGAACTTGCTTACACCTACGCGGCCGACAACGCATCGAAGGGGCCGCAGTCGCCGCAATCGCCCATCGCCGCCGATCGAAACGTGACGCCGCCGCAGCAGGGCTTCCCCCTTCCCATGCTCAGGCGCGAATTCAGCACCGTCGTCGCCGTGCGCAATGTCAATCCTTAAGGCCAGGCAAGGATGCCGCATGAAAGAATCATCAAGATCAACATCCGCGTACGCACGGCGCACGCCGACGCGCCGTCAACGCGGCTCGGCGCTGATCGTGGCGTTGATCTTCCTTATATTGACCAGCTTGTTGGCGATCAGCGCATGCGAACGCTCGTTGCTGCAGGAGCGCATGGCGGGAAGCTTGCGCAATGCGCAGCAGGCCCAGGCGAGCGCGGAAACGGCGTTGCGCGGGGCGGAGTACAAGATATGGTCCGTCGCCAGTCACGCCGGTGTTCGGCTTCACTGCCTGGACGGCGCCATTTCCCATGACGATGGTTGCGTGATCTACCGTCCATCCAGCGCGCCCTACCGCGCCGGGGGTGCGGTGACTCGGTTTCTATCCGCGCAGGGCTGGTTGCCCGGTGTTGGCGTGACCTATACCGGTACAACCCAAGGCGGCTTTACCCGCAACAGCGCGCAGCCGACGGCCAGTCTGGCCAGGAATCCGGTGTATCTGATCGAAGACCTTGGCAGCGAGGCGCCGCCGGGTGCCGATGGCTTGCGCGAATCGGGAAGCACCGGCCCGAACAACGACGATCCCGCTGCGGGGAGCATGCACATCTATCGCATTACCGCGCGCGCCACGGGCGGCAACCCGAACGTCGTGAGCGTGGTGCAGAGCACCTTCGATGCGCCGGCCAGCCACTGATAGCAGCATGCTCATGCGACTCATCTCATTCAAGCAAATGTCCCTGCATCTCGCGGCTTTTGCCATCGCCGCGATAAACATGTGTGCGCTTTCGTCATCCCCTGTGGCTGCGTTCACCTCGCAGGCCGCGGGTACGGTCGAACTCAGTCCGTGGCCGCTGGATCGGTCCGGGGATGCATCGAGGGATGCGGTGATCGGTGCCAGTGCGGGCGTTCTTGTCCCCGGCGCGCTGGTATTTGAAGGCGGCTACGACCCATCGGATGGATCGGGCCGGTTGCGTGCGGCGGCGCTGAATGTCGATGGCACGCTTTCACCGGTGCTGTGGGATGCCGCATCGCTGTTGACAAGCGCGTCGGTGACACCGCCCGAGCGGCGAACCATCCTCACCTTAGGCGTGGATGTGGCAACCGGTATCGGTGCCGGCATGCCGTTCGAGCGGGAATCCCACTACGATGCAGCGCAGGTGCGGGGTTTGATGGCGCCTGTACCGAAGGACGTCTACGCCGACACGCTTGAACGGCGCGTCGCCTACCTTCGTGGCGACCGCACCGAAGAAGCTTCCGGCACGATGCGCAGGCGCGGAAATTTGCTTGGCGGCATTGTCGGCTCGCAGGCGGTCTATGTGGGCATGCCCGCCGGCCAGTACGCAAATGCGTGGCCGGCGACAATCCAGGGTGTGCCGGTTGTGTCCCCGGAACTGGCCGCCGATGCGCAAACCTATGACCAGTTCGTCGCGGCGAACGCCGACAGGCAACCGGTCGTCTACATCGGTGCCAATGACGGCATGCTGCATGGATTCCGCGCGCCGGTGCCGCGCTGCCTGATGCACGATGAGGAAAACCATTGCACCTCATACGATCCAGGCACGGATGCGGGCAGGGAGGTCTTCGGGTTCGTGCCGCGTGCGGTCTATGCCCATCTGGGCAATCTCACCAGCGCTAGCGCATGGCACTACGCGCCGACCGTGGATGCAACGCCGGTGGTCCGAGACGTGTTTTTCAGCGAGCAGGGCGAACATGCCTGGCACACATTGCTGGTTGGCGGCTTGCGCCTGGGTGGTCGCGGTGTCTATGCCCTCGACGTCACGCGTCCGGACTCGGCAAGCGAAGCCTATCCCCAGCGCACCGTGCTGTGGGAGTTCGACGCCGATGCCATGCCAGGCACGGCGGCGTCCGGCAACGCCTACAACGCAGCCGACCTTGGCTACACCTATGGCCAGCCCGCGATCGCGCGCCTGGCGAACGGGCGCTGGGGCGTGTTGGTGCCCGGCGGCTATTTCCCCGATTGCAGCAAGCCCGACCAGCCCACCGATTGCGAAGCCGTAGCCAAAGCGGCGCCGGCCGATTTCAGCGCGCTGTTCGTATTGGATGCGCAAACGGGCGAGGTGATGGCCGAACTGAAGACACCCACCGACGTTGCCGGCGTTTCCAGTTACGGCCTCTCCTCGCCCGTGCTGGGCGATTACCAGGGCGATCAGGTTGACGACGTGGCATTCGCTGGCGACCTGGCCGGCAATCTTTGGCGTTTCGATCTTTCGTCACCCGACCCCACGCAATGGAAGGTGACGCTCGCCTACCGGCCGCAGTTACAGGGTGCGCAACCGATCACCGTGATGCCGCGGTTGTTTCCCGATCCGCTCACCCACCGTTTCATGGTGGTGTTCGGCACCGGCAAATACCTGGGCGAAGGGGATGTTGGCGACGACCTGCCGGTGCAGGCGGTCTACGGAGTGAGGGATCGCGTGGATAGCCAAGGCAACCCCGTCACCGTGCCGCACGAAAATCTGCAGGTGCAAACGTTGACCGAGACCGCCATCGCCGACCCGGCGAGCCCGTACGCTGGTGCCACCTTGCGCAGCCTTAGCGCCAACCCGGTGGCCGCCACGGTGGGCGGCTGGTATTTCAAGCTCGATGCGCAACGCGGGGAGCGCGTGGTCGTTACGCCCACTGCGCTGTTCAATACGAATTCGCTGCTGGTCAGCACGTTGGTACCTCACCCTGATGCGCCATCGTCCGGTAGTGTCATGGCCGTCGATGCATTGACCGGCGGCCCTGGAAATGCGCTGCTTGCCGCAGGCAGTGCTTGGTATATAGGCGGCCAGATCGATCACCCGCCAACGGCCGGCACGCTACCGGTTGCGACCGCCGTCGGCGGCGGCAAGTTGCTGCTTCCCGGCGTGCACCTGAAAGGCAACCAGGGCAGCTTGACGTTACCACTCTCGTTCGGCAGTCCCACGTGGCGGCGACGCTCGTGGTCGATATTGAGTCAGGACCCTTGAGGAAAAAGCGATGGATCGCGGTAAAGGATTCACGTTGTTGGAAGTGCTGATCGTGGTGGCCATCGTTGCGATCCTGTTGGTGCTGGCATCAGCGTCGTATCGGCACTACGTCTTTCGTGCGCGTCGCGCGGACGCGCGGCAGATGCTGATGAGCATCGCGCATGCCGAGGAGCGTTGGTACGCCACCTATAACCGCTACACCGACGACCTGGGCAAATTCGGGTACGCCAACGCGTCGTCGTCGCCCGGCGCCAATTATGAGCCATTACTGAGCCTGGACGGTGAGGATGCACAGCATTACGTGGTAGCAGCGCTGCCCATCAATCACCAAGCCGGCGACGCCTGCGGGATGATGACGCTGGACAGCACCGGGAAAAAATCGCCCGATCGCGCGGATGCCACCGCCAATGCGAACGGTCGTTGCTGGTGACGATGGTCGCTTACGCTCAAACCGGCGCCAGTCGATCCGATAGGCCTGAATAACGACGCGTCCGCTGCCCGATCGCCTGTTCCACGCTCGCTTGTCCGGCGAACAGGCTCAACCATCGGCGCGCACGCGTAATGCCGGTATAAAGCAACTCGCGTGTGAGGATCGCCGAGCCTTCGTCCGGCAATACCAGCGCCACGTGTTCAAACTCCGAACCCTGCGATTTGTGCACGGTCATCGCATACACCGTTTCCACGTCGCCGAGCCGGGACGGCAATATGCAGCGAATACCGACGCCTTCATGATCCGCTTCGGCGACCGCGCCATCGCGCGTCATCGGAAATGCCACGTAGAGACGAAGTTCGCCGTCAGGGCCCGGCATGCGCAGCGTTACGCCGACGTCGCCGTTCATCAGGCCCAGGCTGTAGTCGTTACGGGTCATCATCACCGGGCGGCCTTCGTACCAGCCTCGATCGGATTCAATTAGCCCGGTGGCAAGCAAGGTGGCGGCGATGTCGCGATTGAGCCGCTCGGTACCCGCCGGCCCCTGACGCACCGCGCACAGCACCTGGAAATGATTGAACGCCCCAAGCACGTTGTTCGCCCAGCGACGGAAGGTGATGCTGTCGGCGGACGCTGCCGGGCGATGCTGTTGCAGCTGGCCAAGATAGAAGCGGAACCCGTGAGGCTCGCCCTGCGCGGCTTCGATGCCGAAGCGTCCGGCGTCGCCGTTCAGAGCGATCGACGCCAAGAAAGGCGAATTCGCGCCGTCGGCGATCCATGCGATGTCGCCGGCTTGCGCGCCCAACACATCGCGCACGGCGGTGACTTCGCCTGCGTTGACGGCGGCGGCCAAGCGCCCGATGCCGCTGTCGGCACCAAAACGATGGCTGCTGCGCAACATGGCGATGTGCTGATCGAGTGGGCGGGCATCCGCGTGCACGAACGCATCGACGCTGCCCGTACCCACCGCGTGCAGCCAGGCCGCGGTTGGTGCATCGTAATGGCCCTGTTCGGCGCGCTGGCCCAGTTCGCCCAGTACAGCGCCGGCCTCCACCGATGAAAGCTGGTCCTTGTCGCCAAGCAGGATCAGGCGGGCATGGGGCGGCAATGCGTCCAGCACGGCGGCCATCATCTCCAGATCGATCATCGACGCTTCGTCGATCACCAAGACGTCCACGTGCAGGGGGTGACGGCCGTCGTGCGCATAGCGCCGGCTATCCGTGCGCGCGCCGAGCAGGCGATGGAGCGTTTCCACGTCGCGCGGTATCGCGGCGCGGACGCGTTCGCCGACATCCAGCCGCGCAACCTGCGCCGCGATCGACGCGTTGAGCCGCGCGGCCGCCTTGCCCGTGGGCGCCGCCAGGCGCATGCGCAAGGGCGTGTCCTGTTCGCGCAGCTGCAGGGTTTGCAACAAGCCCAGCAGGCGCACCACGGTGGTGGTTTTGCCGGTGCCGGGGCCGCCGGTGATAAGGCTGAAGCCGCCTCGCGCCGCCAAGGCACAAGCAACACGCTGCCAATCGGGCGATGTTTGCGGGGCATCGGAAAACAGGCGTGCCAGTTCGTCGCGCAGCCTTTCAGGCGATGGCACCGCATGCTGCAGCCGCGCGGCGATGCCGCGTGCAACACGGCATTCGTATTCCCAGTAGCGGCGCAGATACACGCGATGCCGGTCCAGCACCAGCGGTGCGTTGGCAGGCTGCCCGTCGGGGCCGGCCAGCAACGGCGATGAGAGGGAGGGTACGCCGGCCAGCATCTCCAGCCATGTGGCGGGCCAGAGTTGTTCCAGCGCAAGATCCGCAGCGGCCTGCAAATCCAGGCATGGGTGACCATCGTCGAGCTGGCGGCTGGCGAGCGCGGCGATCAACAACAGGCACGGCTCGGCGTGTGGATCGCATTCGCCGATGAAGCGCGCAAACGCAAGGTCGAGCGGACGCAGCGTGCGCCGCGCGGCTTCGTCGGCCAGCAGGCTGGGCAGGGCCTCAAGCGGCATCGGCGTGTGCTCCTTGGGCAAACAGGCGATCCATCGCGTCGACCAGCGCATAAGGCAATCGCTCCGCATGTACGCCGTGGCCATGGCCGTCGATGCCGCGCAGATAAAGATAGAGCACGCCACCCACGTGCCGTTCGTAGTCGTAGCCGGGCAGCCGGGCTCGCAATTGGCGGTGCAGCGCGAGCGTGTAGATGGCGTATTGCAAGTCGTAACGCGATTGCAGCGTGACCTGGCGCATTGCAGCCGGCGTGTAGGCGCTGGCGGTATCGCCGAGCCAGTTGGATTTGTAGTCGATCACGTAATAGCGGCCGCCGTGCACCACGATAAGGTCGATAAAACCCTTGAGCATGCCATCGATGCGATTGGGCGGCAGCGGCACGCGCGGCGCGCCGTCGAGGGTGTGGCGGCAGACCAGTTCGTCCAAACGCCGGGTGTCCACGTGATGGGCTTCGAACCAAAATTCCAGTTCGGCCTGATAGCGGCGGTGATCGTCCAGGCTGGCAAGCACGAGGTCTACGCCCTCGGGCGAGGCAAGCGTGGTTTTCAACAGCGCGGGCAGCCATTGCATCAGCGGCGCGATCCACATCTGCCAGCCGCGCCGCTGGCAGCGGCGTGCGACTTGCTGCGCCAGCGCCGAGGTATCGATGGCAACGGAGGCGAAGCCGGCTTCGGCGATCCACTGGAGTACGTCATGCAGGAAAGTGCCGGGTTCGGCGCCGCGCGGAAATGCGTGCATGCCGTAGTCGCCGCCGACGGCGGTCCATGGGGCCGGTTCGCGCGCGGCTTCGGTAAGTACGTCTTGGCTGGCGGTTTCCGGTGCGATTTGCCGCGCGGGTTCATCGTTGCCGTGCGTGAGCGCGCTGTAACTTGCGATCCACCACGCTTCCGGCGCGCGCAGCGCATAGCTGCGCGCCTGATGTTCGCGCGGCGGCTCGCGCAAGGGGCGATAGATACGCATGCCTGCGCTTTCTTCGGCAGGCTGGATGTGGATGTCGCGCAAATCGCCGCGCAGCGCTTCCACATGCGGCATCAGATCGCTGGGTTCGATCAATGTGCCGCCGGACAGCACATAGCCGAGTGCCGAGCGATGCAGCATCGATGCACGACCATGGCCGACCGAGACGCTCGCCACGCCTACCCAGCACGCATGTTCGGCACGGGTGAGGGCGACGTAGAGCAAGCGCAGGTCTTCCTGCAGGCGTTCGCGCTCCATGCGAAGCCGCGTGGCTTCATCGGGCAGCAGATCGATCCATGTGCGACCTTCATCGTCGTGCCAGGGCTGCACGCTGTCCTTGGGCGCATCCTGGAAACGGCTCAGGAAAGGCAGCATGACCAGCGGATACTGCAAGCCCTTGGATTTGTGGATGGTAATGACCTTGACCAGATCCGCCTCGCTTTCCAGGCGCACGACTTGCTCTTCGCCGATGTCGGCATCGCGCTCGCCCACCCGCGCGATGTGTGCAGCCAGATAACGGATCAACGCGTATTCGCCGTCGAGGTTGGCAGCGGCATGCTGCAGTAGTTCGGCCAGGTGCTGGAGATTGGTCAGCGCACGCTCGCCATGGGCCTTGTTCAATAGGCGGGCGGGCAGGTCGAAGGTGTGCAGCAGGTTTTGCAACATGGCCAGCACGCCATGACGCTGCCAGGTGGCTTGCAGCCTGCGGAAGTGCTCGCCGCAAGCTTCCCAATAGGCTTCGTCGTGATTGAGCCGGTCAAGCTCCGCCAGGCTGCGATCCATCGTGGCACTTGCCAATGCGGCGCGCATGGCACGATCAGAACTTGGCATGGCGCAGGCTTGCAGCCACAGCAGCACGTCCGATGCTTCTTCGGCGGCGTAAACGGAGTCGCTTTCGGACAGATATACGCTGGCCACGCCACGTTGTCGTAGCGCCTTGCCGATACATGCCGCTTCCTGCCGTCGACGTACCAGCACGGCGATGTCGCGTGGCCTGAGTGGCGTTTGCATGCCTTGCGCATCGACAAAATGGCAACGCCCATTCTGTGCGGCCTCGAGCAGATCGACAATGCGCGCGGCGGCATGGCTGCTGGCCACTTCCATGTAAGCCCCGGTGCCCATCGGTTTGTCACCGGCAAACACTTCCAGGTGCATCGGCGCCAGCGGTTGTCCATCGCGCAGTAGCGTTCGCTGGGTGCCCGCCGCATCAATGGGGTGGAAGGACAGTTCATGCCCGCCATGCCCGAACGCGAACGCGCCGAAGGGCCATTGGTCGGCATGCTGGAAAATCCGATTGACCGCCGCGACCAGCGGCTTGGTCGAGCGATAGTTGGTGCTCAGCGTCCACGACGGCGACTGCGCCGCGTCGCGTGCCTGCAGATAAGTGTGGATGTCCGCACCGCGGAAACCGTAGATGGCCTGCTTGGGGTCGCCAATCAGCAGCAGGCTGACCGGCGTACGGTCGGCATAGATGCGCTGGAAGATGCGCCACTGCAGCGGATCGGTATCCTGGAATTCGTCGATCAGCGCGGCGGGATATTGTGCGGCGATGGTGTCGGCCAATGCCGCACCGTGTTCGCCGTGCAAGGCGATGTCCAGCTGGCGCAGCAGATCGTCGAAGCCGGGTTTGGCCTGGCGCTGGCGGATCTGCTCCACGCGCTGGGCGACCCACGGTAACGCATGCGCGAGCAGGATCGGTGCCAGCGGCGGCTCGGCGTCCCAGGCATCGAGCAATCGCTGGATGGCTTCGAACGCGGCATGCGCGGGAGGCGTGGCGCCCTTGCTGGCGGAGCCGTCGAGCTTGGCTTGCGTGTAGCGTCTTAGCATCTCGCGATCCGCTTTCGCGCCGTTTGCCCATGCATGCAACACAGGCAGCTCGTTCGCCACGGTTTCCGGTTTGAAGATGTTGTTCTTTAACACCTTGGCCTGTACGGCCTCGCGCAGCAGGGCGTCGATGGCCTGTGCATCCGCCGACCACATGGCACGTGCGGCTTGTTCGGCCGAGTGGCCCGGCGCTTGATGGTGGTGCAAGGTTTCCGCCAGGTTTTCGACCATGGGCAGGGGCCGACCCTGAATACGTACGTGGGAGGAAGGCAAGCGAAGCAACGGCCTGATCGTGTTTTGCAGTGCTTGCGGGCTGCTCCATTGCGTCGCCACGGAGGCGGCTTGCACCTCTTCCAGCGGGGCGTAAAAGCAGCGCCAATAATCGCGTACGGCTTCGGCGAGGCGAGCGCTTTCGTCTGCGATCTCATCGACCGCATCATTGCCTTCGAGGGCGTGCTGCGCCAGCATGCGCTGGCTCCAGCCGTGGATGGTGTAGATGGCGGCCTCATCCATCCACTGCGCGGCCAGCTCCAATCGACGCGCGGCGGCCGCGCGTGCGTCGGGGTCGGGATATTCGTCGAGCAGCCGTTGCAGGTAGTCATCCGCGTTCTGCTGGCCTCGAAACGCGGCAGCAGCGTGGGCGAGGCGTTCGCGGATACGTTCGCGCAGCTCCGCCGTGGCGGCGCGCGTAAACGTTACCACCAGAATCTGCGCCGGCAGCTGCGGCGCCTGTCCGCCATGGCCAAGCACCAAGCGCAAATACAACGCGGCCAAGGTCCAGGTTTTCCCGGTGCCGGCGCTGGCTTCGATCAATTGAATGCCGCGCAAGGGAAGTTGCAGCGGATCGAGTGGCTGCATCGCGCTCATGCACCGTCCTCCAGTTCGGCCGAGTCCAGCAACGGACGGTAGAGCGACAGCCAACGCTCGAACCCATCGGTCTGCAGCGCGCCGAAATGCCGCCAACTGCGGGCGAGGCAGGGGTCGCGATGGACTTCGCCGCCCGGTGCGCCGGGCAGATCGCTGCCTTCGTAGCATGCCTTGGCCGCTTCGGCGGGAGGTTTCTCGCCGCGCTCGGCGATTAGCCAGGCAAAGGCGGTGCGGCGAGCGATCGGCAAGGGCGCTTGCATGCCTTGCCGCCAGGCATCGAGCAGGGCATTGAGTAAGGCGGCGGCATTGTCGGCTGCCATGGCGCGCAATGCCACCGTGCCATCCGGCGCGAAGAAATGGGTGGACAGGTGCGTGCCGCGGGCATTGGCCAGAAGCTGCAGCACCCAGGGTTGCAGCAGCTTGTCGTAGCGGATGGACTTGCCCTCGCGCACGTTGCCGGCCATGGGCAGCAGACGTACGAGGGTACCGTCGTCGCCGCCGCGCAGATCGCCGAGCCAGCCCTCCAGCGTCACATCACCATGTACGTATCGCAATTCCAGCGCGGGCTGATGTCGGGGCCAGTGCGCATGGGCCGTCTGCCAGCGTTGCATAATGCGATCGACGTCGTTGCCCAGGTCCTTGACCAGCAAGGTGCCGAAGCCGCCGGAGGGCAACGTGCCCTGCTGGCGCAGCCGCTGCGCGCTGGCGAGCACGGTGCCTGCTTCGTGTCCGTCGATGGCCAGCGCGCTTTGCAGCAGTGCGTCGGTGGCGGCGTAATTTTCCAGGCCATCCAGGGCGAAGGGTTCGTCGTCATCCGGGCCAAGTTCAGTTTCGCCGAAGCGCACTTTCAGGCGATCGCCGTAGAACGTGGCGACTGGCTTGGCGAGAAAGCGCTGCAATACGCCGATATCCAGCGTGGACGGCGCCTGCCATGCATCAAGCGGCGCGTTGCCGGCGTTTGGCGCGCTGCGACGTGCAAGCGCCCATTCCGTAGCATAGGTAAACAGCGGCGACGAAGCATCGCCGGTGAAATAGCGCGCACTGAAGGGTTGCAGTGGATGGATGGTGGTGATGGAGTCCAGCACCTGTTTATGCGCATTCGCACCGTCCGCATCGTCGTCGGGTCGGCGCCAGCCGCTGGCGAGGTAATCGCGCAGTTGCCCCACCAACACCGACGGCGGCAACTCGCTGTTGTCGCGCACGCTGTGGCCCACCCAGCTGATGTGCAGCGCATCGCGCGCCGACAGCAAGGCTTCGAGAAACATGTAGCGATCGTCTTCGCGCCGCGAGCGATCGCCGGGGCGATGCTGGCCGGTGCGCGCCATCAAGTCGATATCCGAGGGCGAAACGCGGCGCGGATAGTCGCCGTCGTTCATGCCAAGCAGGCACACCACGCGGAACGGAATGGCGCGCATGGGCAGCAGCGTGCCGAAATTCACCGCGCCGCCCATGAAGCGTTGCGAAAGATGGTTCTGGTCCACCGACTGCAGCCAGTCCTCGCTGACCACGGCGATTGGAAGGGCATGCGTGAAATCCGCTTCATGGCAGGCGTCGAGCCACGTGTCGAGCGCATCTTCCAGGCGATCGATGCGCAGCGTGTCGGCATCGTCGCCGCGCGTATCGAACGCATCGTGCAGCAGGCGGCGCAGGCGTTCGCTCCATTGCAGCGGCGTGGCGGGCGTCCCCAGCAGCTTCCAGTAATGGGCCAGCATGTCCAGCAATTGGCTCAGCGGACCGAGCAGGGTGGCGTCAAGGCCGCCGACTTCAGCGTAAGGGGCGATACCCTCAAGCGACGGTGCGTCCCCGGCCGCATAGCCCAGCAGCATGCGCCGCAGGCCGAACAGCCAACTGTTTTGTTCGTCGGGCGGTAAACCCAGCACTTGCTTGTGTTCGCCGTCCAGGCCCCAGCGGATGCCCGATTCGGTAATCCAGCGACGCAGAATGGGCAAGTCCCCGTCCGCGATGCCAAAGCGTCGGCGCAGCGATGGTACGTCCAGCAGATCCATCACGTCGCTGGCGGTGAGGCGCGATTGGGCCAATGCCAGCAGATGTTCCAGCGCCACCAGCAACGGCGATGCGCCACGCCCCGGCTGATCGGCCACGCTATAGGGAAGGTAGCGCGGATCCTCCGGTGCGATGCGGCCGAACACGGCCTGGATGTGCGGCGCGTACGTGCGGATATCCGGCACCATCACCATCACCTCGCGCGGCGCCAATGGGCGGCCTTCGCGCGCGGCGCGTTCGAACAAGTCGAGCAGCCGGTCGTGCAGAATTTCCACTTCGCGCTGCGGGCTGTGCGCGACGTGAAAGCGCAGTGAACGGTCGTCGGCAAGCAGCGGCTTGCGTGGTTGCGCTGCTGTAGGCGCGGCTTCGAGATCAAGCACAGCCTGTTGCACCTGATGCAGCAACGAATCGCTGCCGACGTTCTGGAACACATCGATGCTGCGCTTGATCGAGGCAAACCGGTCGCGATAACGCGCGGGCTGGTCGAAGGCATCGAGCTGGCGGATGAAGTCGCGCCCCTGCTTGCCCCATGCTGCCAACAACGGATTGGCGTGCAGGTGCAGGTCTTCGTAACGTGGTTCCTGTGCGGTGCCGGGTTTGCGGGCGTGGCGGCGCTGCTCGGCCATCAGCAGTTCGCGGTCTTCGATGATGTCCGCCCAATAGTGCCGGCACGGATTGGTGACCAGCATCAGCACCTGGCTGATGCGCGCCAGTGCAGTGAGCGCTTCCAGCACCTGCTGGGGCAGCGATGTGATGCCGAATACCACAATGCGTCTTGGCAATGCCTGTGCGTGCACGTGCTCCGTTTGCATATGCCGCATGAAATGCCGGTGCACGGCGGCGCGATGGCTGTCGCGTTGCGCCTGCGGTACATCATCAAGCAAGAGCCGCCACAGTCGCGGCTGCCAGCGCTGCGCGGAGGGCAGCTCCACCACGCGATTGCGCAGGCTGTCGCGCAGCACGTCGTTGCGGTGCTCCCAATCCTCCAGCCAGTCGGCGCGAAACACCTGGTATTGATCGAACAGATCGGCCACTTGCAGCGCCAGCCGATAAAGCCGGCGCCAGTCATCGACCTGGCCCAGCATGGCGCGCAGCGGCGCAAAACCCGCCTCGCCGATGTGCCGCGGCAGTAGGCGCAATAGGCGCCACACCAGGCGCGATTTGTCAAAAGGCGAGGTCGCCGGCACCGCCGCATCGCCCAGTGCAGCCCGATACGCCTGCCACAAGAAGCGTCCCGGCAACTGCATCTGTACCGCTGCACTGATGCCCAGCCCCCCGGCCTCCATCGGCCGGGCCAGCGCCAGCTTCAACCACTGCGCAATGCCGTTGCTCTGCACCAGCATCACTTCGTTTTCCAGCGGCTGCAGTGGCGCCCGCTGCAGCCAGGCAGCCAGCAGGTCGCGCAGGTCTTCCTGGCGATTGCCGTGAATCACCATCAGGCCGGGTTCGATCGGAATAGGGCTGGGCGCTGTGTACGGTGTGCTCACGGGTGATGGCGCTGGCAGGGGCTCGCGGGCCGTCCACGATTCGCACGTGGAATATGAACAAGTTTGCCTGATTCATGTCGCAGGGTGTGCGACCGTTGGCGGGCATGTGCACATGCCTCAGCAAGCCCCGTCAGCGGCAAGGGCTTTCTGGTCGAGCGGGGTTGGCGGCGGGGTACCCAGCGGGTGTTTTAAATGGTGCTCCTCAGCGTTCAGCGGGCCTTTCTGCACCCGGCGTCCAACGTGTTTGTGAAGCCTTTGTGTTTTGGTGCCTGTTTGGCCAAGCGCGGCAGTCGAAGCGGCGACATTGTCGCGCCGGCTGTAAAGGTCATCGCTTTCTGGTTCATGGATTTGCTTGGCGCTTCCATCGGCAGGAATGAGTCCCGCGCGCATGCAAAAGACCGAAGCGCGTTCCATCGATTGGTTGCCGCGAGTTGTTTGCGAACTGCATCGCTTTGACTGACAATGCCCGGTCCGCAAGTTTTCTTGCGGTCGCAAAAGTTTGCGCTGGTAGATCGGTGCAAGCGTCAAAGTGGTCGGATCGTTGCGTTCATTCGTCGACAACAACCCACTCATTTATCAGGGGCTCCAATGAAAATAGGGATTTCAAAGATCGCCATCGGCGTGGCCGTTGCTGTTGCGTCCATGTCGGCCATAGCGGCGGATGGCCAGTTTTTCATCAATGGCGAAGCGGCAGGCCAAGATACCGCCTTCAACAATCTGCGTGACAGAGACCCCACCAGCTGGGCAGGCGCGGTGCGCCTTGGCTATCTGTGGAACGCCCAATCGTTTACCTGGGGCGTGGAAACCGGCTATGTGGATTTGGGGAAAATAGCCGGGACCAACTACGACGTCGTGGCCAGCATAGGCGGTCCGCAAGACCCCCTGCGTATCAGCGCCAGAAGTGGCGGTGAAATCTTGGGCGGCACGTTCAAGGCGCATTTTGGCGACCAGTACGGTTGGTTCTTTTCCTCGCGCGCAGGCTGGCTCCATTCGCAGACCGACGAACATTGGCACGACACGCTCGGCCTGCTATCGGGTCGGGCAAGCGCCAATGACAACGGTTTTTATGCGGGTGCAGGCATAGGTTACGACTTCAACCGGCACCTGGGCGTAAGCCTGAATTACGACCTCTACCACTCGCAGGCCCCCGGCATCTGGCAGGGTCACTTCGGCACCAGCCTGTACGGCGGCACCCTCGAATACCGTTTCTAAGTTCTACGCAACGACGACCACGCAACGCGGCCGCTATTGTGCGGCCGCGATTGCTTGCCGTGCGCATTCTGAGTGCCTCTCACTCTGAGCGAGTCGCGACCACTGGAGGCACCTTGGCGGCATATCGCGCGGGCCCCCATACAGCGACCTGCCCGAGCAACCAGAGCAGTAGCGCGCCGAATGGGAGCACGTAAAGCGGCATGCGCGGTAACTCATAGACATGCATCAGGCCAAGATTTGCCAAGAATGCAAATAACGTCCCGAGCACGATGCCACCTCCGACAATCAGGAAATTTTCGGTGTGGAAATAGTGCAGGATGTCGCCCGTTGTCGCGCCGAGCGAACGGCGGATGCCGATCTGCTTGCGCCGCTGGCTAACCCAGAAACTGCTCAACCCCACGATGCCGCCGGCGGTAGCCATCAGCAGCAATCCGGTGAGGATGCTCATCATTAGCGCCACGCTGCGATCGGTCGCGTAATCGCGCTCGCGCGCCTGAAGCAAGGTAACGATGCCTTCTTTCGGATCGATAAGGCGTACGCCGCCACGCTCTTGCAGTGCTTTCAGCGCTGCGGCGATCACAGGTTTCATGGCACTGGATCGAGTACGTACCAGATACACAACGCCCTCTGGATCGAGATAACGCGCGGGGATAAGCACGCTATCCTCGTCGATGGATCGCACCGAGCTGTCAACATATGAACCTTGCAGGCTGGCGAGGATGCCGATGATAGTGGCAGGCCCTGCGGGAAGGTAAACCGTTTTGCCTAGAGCCGAACCATCGGGAAACAACTTGTTGGCGGCGCTGCGCGTGATGATAATGTCCGGCGGAGACATCTTGTCGTACGGGCCAATAGCGGTGATTTCGTCGGGACGAAAGTTGCGTCCGGCAATTAGAGAAATCCCAAGTGTATCGATCGCATGCTCGTCGGCGGTGTAAGCGATGGCAAGTTTCGGGCGCGTCTTCTGGTCCGGTTGGAGTCTCAGTCCTAGCGGTATGCCGCCACCGCCTTCCAGCGGATAAGCCTCACTGGAAAACGCGTCGCGCACGCCCGGTACCAGCCGCAGGGCAGCGAGATCGGTCCGAATGTCAGTGTCTATCTGGGCCGATTTTTGACCATTTTTCCATTCATTGCGGATGACGAAGATATGCGCCTCGTCAGTGCCAGTGGGGCGAGACAAATGAATAAAGCGCGTTGCCACGATAAAGAGCGCGTTGGAAGCCACTGCCAGCGTCAACGCCACTTGCAGCACGATAAGCACGGTAGCTACCTTGTGACGACCCAGCGCAACAACGATCGGGCGCAGTTGCATCAATGCCCTGGTGAGTGCCATGACGGTAACCTCAACTGTTGATCTTGATTTGCCAGGCGGGCTGGATTCGCGCCGCGCGCCAGGTTGGGTACAGGGCGGAAATAACCGTGGCCGCAACCGCAAGCAACACAGTCAGTGCTATGAGCGAGGCGTCGGCATGCACGATACGCGCAATACGTGGCTCAAAAAGCCCGCCGGCACCCCATACGCCGAGCAATGTCAGTGCCACGCCTAGTAGGCCACCTGCGCAACCGATGGTGGCCCCCTCGATCAGGAATTGCAGGTAGACGGCGGCTCGCGAAGCCCCTAGTGCTCGGCGTATGCCGATTTCCGGTGCGCGCCGCATGAATCGGGCAAGCATGAGCCCGACGACGTTGACCATGACAATCAGCAAAAAGCTGGTAGACACCAACAGGGACAAGGTGGATGCCTTGGGTGTGACGTGCTCGTGTGCCATCCACTCCATCAGGTTGCGCAGCCGTATATTGGGCGCCCATGAAAAGCGGCCGCCGCGTCGCTGCTCCTCGGAGTAATTGCGCAGGAATTCGCGGTAGCGTTCCACGTCGGTTGGCGTCGGAAGCTCCACCCAGGCGTCGATCCACGTACATTCGCTGCGCAGGTATTTATCCCAGTCGGAGATGCCAAGATCCGCTGAATACGAAGGGCACAGATCGTATTTGGTGCCCTTCTTCATATCGATCGCGCGGGTGAAGGGTGTATAGATATCCCCTGTGTCACCGAAGATCTCCGGGATTCCAAGGCTGGCAATATCAAAGAAGCGAGGTTTCGGGTTCCAATTATCCAGCACGCCGGCAATGCGAAAAATCTTCCCGTCCAGCCGGATCTCCCGCCCAACGCTGTTTTGTCCGCCAAATAGTTTGTCGTTCAAGCGCCGACTGATGACCGCCACGGTGGCGTGCTGTGCATCGTCATTCGGACTCCACCCGGCGCCAAAACGAAAAGGCACATCGAACATGGGGAAAAAATCGGAGGTCACCGCGTCGCCGCCGAGCGGCATGGCCTCAATCAACTGATTATCCGATTCCATTTGCCATGTCGCGGGATAGAGCAGTGTTTGCCGGCGTGCCTTTCGCGCCTGCCACAGCGCGATCGCGTCCATGTAAGTCAGCACCGGAGACGGCTCGTTCCCGTTCCAATTGATGGTGGGGCCAAAACTGTCAACCTGCGGCACGTAAAGGTGCGAAGACTTGGCGGGGATGGGGTCGCTCGTTGTGGCACGGAACACGGCGTAGGACACCATGCAGGCTGATACGCCAAAAGCGAGCAGTGCGATCACCAGTGCCGTCAAAGCCTTGCTTCGCGCACTGCTTCGCAACGCCAATGCAACGTAATACCCCCACATAGGGCCCCCTGTGCTGCCATCTGATGATCAGGAAATGCTCGGTCCGTTGGACCGAACAATACCTAATAACACTTTCGATCCGTCAAGATGGATGGCTTGTAAATTGAACAGCTCGACAAGTGGATTTCCCATGGCATAGCAATGCGGCATTAGCTGTAGACGTCCCAAGGGTGCACGGTTCATGTGCCACGCATTCGCCGCAATCGTATTGCAGGGATGGGCCTTCCAAAGCAAAACAGCGCTTCACACCGTAAGGCGTAAAGCGCTGTTCTGTCTGAGATATTTGGTGGAGCGGAGGAGGATCGAACTCCCGACCTTCGCATTGCGAACAAGAGCGTCCCTGGTATTTTACAGGCTTCAGGAGCACTCTGGGACCCGATTTTGGGACCAATCAGGGGGCTTCATGGCTACCAAGGCGGGGAAAGGGCAGAAGAAGAAGCCAAAGCCTAAACGGCTGACACTTCCCGATGGCTCAAGCGTCAAGTGGCCCAGGTCCGATGTGGAGGGCGTGTACTTCCGCAATGACGGGGCGGGAAACAACCCTCGTTGGGAGGTCAAAATCCGTTGGACGGAAGGGGTCGAAGGAAAACCCCAGCGTTTAAGCCGGACTTACTCCCATCAGCAGGTGGACCTCAATGCCAAGTTGGGTACCAGGCACCATTTAGACACCGCCAGGCATGCCGCCGAGAACGATGCCAGGCATGCCTTAGCCAAACTGAAAGGGGCCGTGGGGAGCAAGCGGAGCGCCTTCGGGGCCACCGCAGGAGAGCAGACCCTAGAGGGGTGGTTGCTTCGGTACAAGGACGAGTTGGAGCGGTCCCAGTTGCCTGTAGGCCACTCCGAGCGCCCCTCCAATCCCATCCTCAACAAAGGGTGGGTCCAAGAGGCCAGCGTTATCCAAACCCTGGTCGGTCCCACGAAGACGGGATTCAACCGCGACGGGTTTCCCGAGGTCACAAAACTCCGCATAGCTGAGATTGAACCCAGCTTCGTCATTGACGTGTTGCGTCGCAAAATGCGCGGGCGGAAGAATGAGCCCGCTGCTGATTCGACCATCACCAAGACCTTGGCTCAGATTTCAATGGTCTACAAGCGGGCGATCACCATCTGGGGGTTTAAGGTTGAGAACCCCTTTGCTCAATTAAAGGGGCTTCTGGCGTCTAAGGACATTGTGGTTTCAGATGGTCGAGAGATCACCATTGAAGCGGATGATTTCCGATTTGTCATGCGCCATCTGAAAAAGGCTCATATCGTCACCAGGGCTGTCATTCGATTCGATTTGGACACAAGTTGCAGGCGTGGTGAAGCCGTCAAGCTTCGGTGGGAGGACATCAACTGGCGAGGGGATGTGCCTACCGCGACTTTTCAAAATACCAAGTCGAAGCGGGGGAGGAAGAAAGGCCGAACCATTCCATTGCTTCTACCTGCTGTAGCGATGCTACGAGCGATGGCCATGGTTCAGAACTATGAGGCTCAATGCGGAACATTCATTCTCGACCAATCGCGAGAACTTCCTCCGCTGGAGCGACCCAAGACCAAGAGAGAGTGGGCAGCCCTCCGTGTGCCTCCGCTAGAAGGGCCTGTTTTTAGATTGAAAGAGAAGCAACTGAGGGCCGACACCGTCACCCAGGCCTGGATACGAGCAAGGGAAAGGGCCGCTCAAGAAAGGCCTCATCTGGCCGAAGTTCGAGTCCATGATCTTCGCCATACCGGAACGTCTCGAATGATTGACGAGGGCGGTTTGACCGATCTGACGGCTGCAAAGCTGGTGGGTCACACGAATACGTCGATGACGGGCAGGTATTACCATCACAATGCGGTCATGGTTGGTAAGAAGCTCAAAGAGAACTACAGGCGAGGAAAGTCGATTTCCACGACCACGGATGAAGAGGCGTTGGCTGAGAGTTTGAAGGGTCTTACGCCAGAGCAATTTGCCCGTGTGATGGCAAAATTTGCTCAGAAATGACTGGGATCCTTGAGGAGTAGGGGCTAATAGTTTCTGTGGCTCCGTAAGCCGTGTGACTCCAGGTGAATCATCGGAACGTTCTTAGGGTTTGTGTCATTTGATTTTTTTTCAAGCGATTCGTCACATCTGTCGCTGAAGAACAGGGTGTGTAGTGAAGGCCGAGCGGTAAAGAGTCGCTCATATGAACGATTTGATGAAACAGTTCACTCCCCGTCTTGCGATCCGTAGAGTCGAGCCACTCAATAATTTCTACTCGATGAATGACTAGTGGTAAGTCAAATTTAGAGTTACTCATCGCCCAACCTGTTGTGGATGGTCTGCCTGAACCAGTTCATCCCTACTGATGAACTGGTTCAGGCAGTGTGGGTCAAGTAAGCATGTGCCGCCGAGGGAGCTAAATCCGGGACTTATTACGCAACAAAAAAAGCGAAATATGGGTGTCCAGGCTCTAGCGACTGAAAGCATGGACTTATGCGAGTAGCCCAGCTTTGTATTGAGCTTGAATGTCTTACAGTCCAATGCCAAAGGGAAAACTAGGTCCGCTGCGGGGATACATTCCTGTGGGGGTTTGAGACGGTTGGAGGTCAATGACTACCTGTCGTGCTGCGTGGTGTGCCTCACGAATTCCTAGCACTTTACCGCTTGGAGTTGCTTGGGCTGATCGTATAAGCGCAGCAGTATAGATGCCTCCAGCGGTATCATCATCGCCCGCATATTGATCGAGTGAACAGCTATTGAGCTGGACACGAAAGGGGGCACAGTCGCGAAGATGTTGATCGAACAGAATGCGAGCAAGATTTGGGTCTTTATATGAATCCATTGCGATGGATTTAATTAGTCGAGCCTCGGTGATTCCTCGCCGCTGCAACCTTCGGCAGCAATCAAGGATTAAGGTCTGTTTCGCTGCCTTACTAATTAGATCACGAGCCGCGATGGTTTGTTGGTCGTTAATATTCAAAATGGTTTCGGTTTCGCTCCGTGCGGAGCCGTGACCGCTATAAGCAATGAAGGTGTAGTCAGCTACGTTTAGCCAGTTCATAGCTGAGATGAGTTCAGAGCGTGTTGGGCTGACCAAAAGCTGAACTTCACTTCCTTGCCATGCGCCACCTGTGGGTGAATGAAGATGGTTATTCCAGTTTTCCTTGTCAATCATCACACCTGGAATCTCTTCATCGGGACTCATGATGAGAAGGGCTTTTCTGGTCAAGCTCATAGCTTTGGCTCCTGTTGAGTGGGACTGCCTGGATTTTCCGAGCTGCTATCACCAAGGTCAGGGCGATTTAATTTTTTTTGCGACCGCGTTTTGCTGCTCTTGCTAACCCCTGCATGGACGTGGTCAATGATGGAGGACGCCAAACGCTCTCCGGTCCCTGCCGCAACGGCTACCGTCAGCATGGTAAGAATTGGGTGTGGCCCTGATGCCCAAGATCCGAAGAGGAGCTGTGAGCGGATAGCAAGACCAGCCAGTAAGCCTGAGATGCATCCGGCAGCTATCCTTGAGTGAGCTTCTATGCGATGGAGCTTTTTTGCTGCAAAGCGGTCGAAATCAATATTTCCAGTTCGCCATATGATGGAGAAGAGGGCGCCGATGGAGCCTGCACATGTGGCGAGAGCAACATCAAAGCCATCCATCGTCAAAAGTGCTGCCGCCTGCTCCCGAAGGAGAACCAGCAATATTCCAAATGCGATGGGAAAAGTCGCTGCTTTCATTGCATAGCTTAGATACCATTCCCGCGACTTTTCGCTTCTTCGCTCACCAATGTATGCGCTCGCACGACCAAGTACGGCGAACGCTGATTCATACTGGTGCTCAAATCGACAAACCATGGCGTGCCCAAGAAGCGTGAGGTAACCATGGATGATCTTTTCTGACAATTCTTTGATTGGTACGGCACTTCCAAGGCCAATCGAAATGTCAATTTCTGCGTCGCGCTTGGCGTTAAACGCTTTGTTGCTTAGGTTGTCCGCATCGTACTTGGACGTCGTGCACCAATCGAGCTCATCCTCGTTGTCAATGTAGACGATATATCTATCCGTGCGACGGATAAGAACTTTGATGTTATTTTCGTGCTCCTTCCAAAATGCTGCGTAGTCACCGGTTGGGTCTTCATGATTGGCGCTGGAGTCATTCATAAGGGCATTCCATGTGCAGTAATTGGCATGAAAGTCAGGCGATCACTGCAAAAGGAAAGTAGGTCCTTGCTCTTGGCATATCGATCTTTGGATTTTGGAGGCCTTTGCTGGTTTTATGGACTTTGCCTGTTGCATGTTCGTGTGCAGTAGGGACGTCAAGGATGATAGGTCTGGGAGAAAAGGCGTTGAGCGGCGATTCCCCGAACTCTTCTGCAACTTCGATGAGCGAAGAAGAATAGAGGCCGCCAAACTCTGCTCGATCACCTGCCAGTTCAGTGCTTGCGCAGGCGTTGAGTGTAATGATTGCAGGAGAGCATGCTTTGAGGTGCGCGTCGAATGCAGCGCGACAGCGATTGAGGTCGAGTGGCTCAATGACCTTTGCGAGGTGCTCTAGTGTCAAAATGCTCTTGAGAAGAGATGGGGTGTAATGATCGCGGAAGCAATCGAGTACAAGGGTTTGTTTGGGGGCATCTGTCAGCATCCGCTGTGAGTCAAACATCTCTCCATTTTCAAGTTGGATATGGGTTGTGCGGGTGGAAGTATCGTGGCCACCATGTCCAGAATAAGCGACAAATGCGTAATCCACATGATCAAGATTTTGAAGTTCTCTTGCGAGTAGAGCTTCCGCAGGATTTCTAAGTATTCTTATCTCTTGTTCTGTCCACGATCCACCGAGTGGGGATGAGAGAAATCTAAAGTAGTTGTTGAGATCAACATCGACACCGGCAAGCTTTTTGGCGTGGATACCATCACCTGGTATCCCGATAATAAGAGCTTTTCGATTCATGTTCCGTCCGTGTGGTAAGTGATTGTCGAGTTGATTACTTGCCAAAAAAGTAAAGCAGGAAGAGGATTCCAAGGATCAATAGAACCCATCTGATCGGGCCGATACGCTTCTTCGTTGGTCTTGAAGGTATCGATGTAGGGATGTATGGCTGGGAATGTACGGGTGCGGGCTGGCGAGCCGTCTGCTTACGCATGCTCTCCAGAACGGACTGGTTTCCGGTTTTCGATGGAGCTGGTTGTTGGCGACTCCCTTGATTCGCCAACGTTGGTGCGGGCGTAGATGGGCGAGTCGTTCCGCCCATGTTGCGAACAACGTGGGCATTCCTGTGATCTACATTTTTCTGAACGGCTTTGCCCAAGCGAAACATTGCTTCCGATTCATTGATGATCTGAATCTGTCCGCGTTGTGTCACTGATATAGAGATGTGGGTATACGAATAAGTTTTTGTACGCTTGGAGAATGGAGGTTCTAACAACCCAGAGATGGTGATCCATCTACCTACCCAGTTCGTTGTGGGCATTTCTGATCCGAGTGCAGCAAGCCCATCGGACCATATGTTGAGTTTGACTGCTAGACCTCGCCAGTCCGTAAAATTTACAAAGATGTAGTCTGTGTGATTACGCGTTTCACCATTGACGACAGAAACGATGCGACCAATCAGTTCAACTTTGTCACCGACAAGCGCGAGGGCATCTTGGTAGTTTGTTGCGTCGACGACGTCATATGGACCCTGGTAAGCCGCGCGCACCATATTGGTCGGTGCGATGAACGAGACGTTGATTTGGGGAATGCCATGTTGCTGTGTGAAGTCAGATAGCGACGGAACTTGTCCCATCGAACCTGCGGCAACTTGAGCAAGATTCTGAACAGCGACCTTGAGTTGAGGAAGCTTCAGAGCCTCCCTAAAGACGTTCGACGAACCAGGTGACTGATAGTCGCTTCTGCGAAATACGACGGCGTCTGGGTCAGATTGAGACCGTCCCCAGATGCCAGCATCTATAGCTAAGGTTTGTAGAGCAACATCCAGAGCTAAGAAGGAGAAGCGGTCGAGCCTTTCGTTGAAGTCAGAAGGGGACCGTTTCGGGTGTTGAAAATTAAGTTGTCCGAGTTCCGTGGCCTTCGAGCCACGAAGGGACTCAACGAACATTCCGTCGTAGTCAATAAGTTGTACTAGACCACCGCCCTGGCTAACCATCAAATTGCCGGGCTGAATGTCGCCATGGGCAATATTTTCCTGCTCAAGATAAGCCGCCAACTTTGCGAGTGTTGCTCGAAGACGGTTTAGTGCGGCAGGATTTCGATGCTCCCTTTCCAGGAATTCACTCAGAGTTTCGCCGGACGCCCACTCCATTTTGACAATGGGGTATTCCTTGCCTTGGATTCGAATCCCCCTAGGCATGAAATCAAAGCGAAGAAAATAATGGCTGCCGAGTTGCTTAAGGCGCGTTGAGATCGCTTGGTAGCGACGTTCTAGTTCTGGGGCTTCCTTATGGAAGCAGCGAAGAGCGTATTTCTTACCTCCGGCATTGATGGTGTAGGTCAGTGCGAAGCCACCACATAGCGCCATAGGCAAACCGAGCCCGGTCTTGCGAACCGTGCCAGTTTTGAGCTCGGGATCGAGCAAATGGAGTTGAGGCGCTTGAAGTGCCTCGTTGTATTGTTCTAACGACGGATACGCCATGTAACCCTCGGCATTCAGAGCAAGGCAATGACTAGTGTGCTGTCATCGCGGCGCATTCGACCTTCCATGCGCTCCAGTTCAACGAGTTCCCTTAGGTCTTGCTCCATCCGAATGTCTATGAGCTGTTCCAAGGCGAAGTTGTCACCGTTTTCGATGCTTCTAAGAAGCCACGCCCCAAGCGCATCGGTCATACAGAGAAGGAAGAGTGGACTTCGCTCTGCGTATGACCACTGTGTCTGAGCGAACGAAAATTGCCCTGAGTCTGTAAAAAGGTGTGTATTGTGACGGGCCAAGGTCGAGATGAGGGTGGGTTTCCCTTCAAACTCGGCGGATACTTGGTAAGGAAATGAGCTCAGGAGATCCTTTCCATCTGTCAAGAACGCGAAGGAGTCCCCGACACATTGCACCGTCACCACCCGCCTATCTAGGTCGTCTTGCGCTATCAAAATTGTGGCAAAGCTTCCTCGCTCATAAGCGGAAGCTTTGGACCAGGTCATTGTGGTGGGGTCATGCAATGTGGAAAACGCATTGAGGCATTCTCCTAGGGCCTCTTCAGAAGGAGGCGCTTCGGCGAATTTCTCTACCAGTAGGCGTGCCCAATTTTTTCCGTCGTAGGACTCCGACGCACCATCGCAGATCACAATCCGACCACGCTCATCGTTCACATGAAACGCATCTTCATTGTCTTCGGGGCAATCGAAGTATTTGGCGACGGACCCTTGAAAAAGGATGTCCATCGCCACGACCTATCGAAGTTGGGCTGCGCGAGTGCCGATATCGAAGAAGTCGACGATCTCCGCTACTTCACCGTTATAAATAAAGCCTCGTGACTCCATCGTCACCTTGATGCCCTTGCCCTCGGCCGCTTTCTGCAAGTGGGGGGGGAGAGGGCTGGACATGCGGAAGAGAAGCTTGGAATAGGTGCCGGGTAGCTCTGCATCCCCAGTGGGAAACTTTACAGGGTCGCCGCCAGCTGAGCTGACATGAAGATTGAACAACAACACGCTGCCATCGTTGGTGCAGAGTTGCTGGAGTTGGTTTGCCAAGTGCTCAGGGTCACCATCGGTTGATTCGCCATCGGTGACGTGGAGGACTGTCGGGGGATAACTGTGGGGATGAGCATCGCACCAGGCTGCCAAGTCTTCGGCGGCGCGGGTAATGGCTTGGCACATGGGAGTGCCGCCGCCTGCTTTGGCCTCAAACCAGACAGGGAATTTGATGGTCTGATTGACCAAGCCACCGGCACCATCGTCCACGCGCTTGGTACGATCTTCGACACGGAGAGGGTTGGCTTCAATTTGGGAAATAGGATGGAGAATGGAGCCGCCAAGCGCCCCCGTCAGACCGTTATCGGCAGTGTTGTCAGAGTAGCCAAGCACACCGACCTGGAAGTAATCGCGCGTACCCTCAGATTTCGTACAACGAGTGATGAGGGTGGCCAATGTTCGGTTAAGAACATCCGCTACAAATTGCGCTTTGGACTTACCGTTGTCCATCGTGTCTTGCATGGAGCCAGACTGATCGACCAAAAAAAGGAACGCAGTCGGGTTAGTCCGACTAATTTCGGCGCTGTACGTCATGATTTCCCCTGTTGAAAAACCCAAGCCTCGGGCCGTACTTCGGCCAGCATAGCGCTCTCGGATTTGTGAGGGAATACCAATTGTCACTGTGATGGCTGTCAAAGTTTTGACGTAAATGCTGCAAGAAATATCATCACATTTTCTTCACGCACCCCAATGCTCTTCTATCTCTTGAGGGCGCTGGATACGGCTCGGGTAGTAACAGTCATGGACCGGCTGGGAATATAGGCCAAACGCACACAGGGGGCTGTGGCGTGGCAGGGATTAAGTCAATTGAGGGATATCGACACCTTGATGGATGCGTCAGGGGAGGTTTGCCGCAGCCCTCTCAAAGCAAGTTCGATTTTCAACGACTCAGAAAATCTGTTGCTCGAGGGCCGCAGTTTTTGAGTCTTGCCACTTGTCTGACAAGTGCAATCCTGACCATTGGCGCCCAGTTCATTGATTTTCAAATAAACAAAGAGGCCGCCTTAAGGTGGCCTCTTTGCTTGCTCTCTTACTTCTTTTTCTTTCGTTTGGCTTGCGCGAGATCAGATCCCGCAACAGACCTGACTGTCTTGTTCTTGCTGGTACGGAGTAACTTTGAAGCTTTGGACGCGTCTTTTTTGCTCGTTGCCATGCTTTGTTCCTCCTGTTCATCACCACACGGTGATTCTTTAAATCATGTTTTCTTGTCCCATCCTGCGACACGGCCGTTTTCGACCGTGATTCTGAGTCTGTAGCGGTTGACACCTGATGGATGGTATTTCCAGACCTCGCGGGTCATGGTCTTGAGCAGTTTGTTGTCAACTGCCGAGGGTTCGCCTAGTGCATCCAGCAATTGCTCCTCGGTCTGCCCCTCCCAGAAATATCCGTCGTAGATGTTCTGAACGACTTTTTCGTCGTGGTATTTGGCTCGAAGGTAGGCAAGGCGCTTCTGTTTCTGGGCGTGCTTTGCGCCAGCAATAAGCAATACGACTCCGACAACGAGCACTGTTGGAAGAACCCACCCCGTCGTTTCGAAAATTTTGGTCGCGATATAGATGGGTAGGCCGATGACAATGACCAGGGCAATTAAGGTGTTCTGCCCTTTTGAAGACCTTCTTCCCATATCTTCCCCCCGAAAGACATTCAAAGCTCTTCGCAGCTACTTCGTTGACGCCTGCATGGCTGCTGCCATGGCCTCCGCCAGTTGCTGGATACTGAGGCCTACCTAAGCTTCAACGGCTGTATTGACCGTGTCTCATGATCTCGCCTTTTTCCGCTTCATTTCAAGCTGGTTAAGGATAGTCGCAAGCTAGGAGGCTTTACGCGAGTTGAGTAAACGCTCGGAGAGGTGAGGACACAACGCCTTAACCAAGGCGGCGACCTTCAAATTGGCTTGAATGGCGCCGGTTTCGTCGTCTGCGGAATGGCGGAATCCAAAGAAGAGTGGTCTTCCTGGGTTTTTAGAAAGAGCTCAAACTCGTCAATTTTGACGATGTCTGAGTTGAGCAAATCTACTTCTTCGTTCCATCCGAGCTGGCCGAAGATGTCTTTCCAAATTACCAACCAAGGACGAATATTGGGATTGATAAGTGGGCGGTGTCGTTTTCCGCCTCGTGAAGGCGCTTTTAATACAGCGTCGATGGGATTTGATTCCGCACTCTTGGGACGTTCGTGTGCTTTATCGAGAATCTCAGCAAGCGCGGTGAGAGGCATGTACCACGCGTCTTCTCCATCGCCCAGCTTGAAAGCCGGAAGCTTTCCATCGCGCATCTTTTCCCGAATGCCGTTTGCAACACCACGGCTGTTCTTGCCGCGCAACTCCTGAGCAACTTCCTTGGGAGTGATGGCAGAACGATCTGGGTAGCGTTGCTGGAGGATGGGCAGATTGATGCTCATGCAATGAGCATACGAGTAGGCATGGCTTGCAGAAAGAGCACCAATTCCTTGGGACCACGTGGGACCAAAGGGTGTGTTTTTGCATGTATTTCAGTGTTCATTCATACAGAGAAAAAGGGGCTAGACATCGTCTAACCCCTTGTTTCTGGCTGGATTTATTGGTGGAGCGGAGGAGGATCGAACTCCCGACCTTCGCATTGCGAACGCGACGCTCTCCCAGCTGAGCTACCGCCCCACGCGAGCTGCACATGGTAGCAGCAGGCTCCAGTGCAGCCAAGTCCTCAATCGGGCAGCAGCCGGGCCAGGCGGTCGTGCAGGACGCCCCGGCGCCAGCCTTCGAGGGAGTCGGGCCAGCGGGCGGTGACGACGTATTCTTCCAGTATCTTGCGCGAGCACAGCAGGCCGGCGGGTAGGTCCAGTTCGATGGCGGTGGCGTCCACGCAGTCTTTCATGGCGGCCAGGGCCTGTTTGGCCTGGCCTTGGGGGTAGGGCGCAATCGCCTCGGTGGCGTCGATTTCACTATCGGTAAGCGGGTTGGTCAGCAGTTGGAACAGTTCTTCGCGTTGTACGTGGCGCAATGCGCGCTGACCGCTGCTGCATTGTTCCAGTTCGTCCAGGGTGGCCGGGCGCTGCTGGGCCAGGCTGAGTGCGAGGGTGTCTTCCACCAGCCACGGGCGGGGCCGGTCGAGCCGGCGCGCGGCGAAGTCGCGCCATAGCAGGATGCGGCGCAGCAGGGCTTGTTGTTCGCGGGGCCATTCGGCGGCGGCGCGCAAGGCCAGCTGCGGTTGCGGGTCGCCTTCGCGGCGACAGCTTTTGCGCTTGAGGCGTTCGCAGTCTTCCGCATGCCATGCGGCACGATCGCGTTGCGCGAGGCGTTCGCCGAGTTGCTGGTGGATGGTTTCCAGGTACACCACATCGAGCGTGGCGTAGGCGCGTTGCGAGGCGGTGAGCGGGCGTTGCATCCAGTCCGAGCGCGTTTCGCCCTTGTCCAGCTCCGCGCCAACCAGTTCGGCCACCAGTGCGCGATAGCTGATGCCCAGCCCCATGCCGGCGAAGGCCGCGGCGATCTGCGTGTCGAACAGCAGGCCCGGCCCTTGCGGCAACCAGGGGGCAAGCGTTTCCAGATCTTCGCTGGCGCTGTGCATTACGGTGACCGTGGCGGCGCTGCCGAGCGGCTGCAGTGCGCCGGCGATGTCGAAGGCAAGCGGATCGATCAGCGCGTAATGGCCATTCCATCCCAGTTGCAGCAGCGCCAGCTGCGGGTAGAAGCTGTTGCGGCGCATGAACTCCGTGTCCAGGCCGAGCACGGCGCCGGATGGCAGTTTGCCCAGCCATTGTTCAAGTTCGCTGCGTTGTGTGATCCAGTCTGCCTGGGGCGGCGTTGCGGGCAGGGGCATGTGCGTTCCTTGGAACGACCGGGCAAACGATCCATGATTGCCCCGTCATCGGTGGTGCCATATGGTAAGCAGCGAACCATAGCAGGCCAGCCACGGAACGCCCACCATGCCGAGCAAGGAAACCGTACAACGTCAACGCGCATTAGGTGGGGCGCTGGGCGTGATCGTGCTGGCGTGCGGGCTGACGTATCACTTTTTTCCGCGCATTTTCCACGTGACCCCCGAGGAAGTGGCCAACCCGCCCAGCGTGACCGGCGCGCGCAGCTTCACGCCGGCCGTGCCGGCCCGCGCGGGCAGCGTGACACCTTCGGCTCAGGACGAACTCAACGCCGGCCCGCCACTCACCCTGGCGCCGACAGCGGTGATCGCCGCGCGCCTGGACCGCCGCAGCGCGCCGCTGCCGCAGCAGCTGACGGCCGATACGCCCGAGGTGAAGGCCCTGTTGGAGCGTGCCGAGAAGGCGTTCCAGGCGGGACAGCTGGCCGGTTCGAAGAATAGTGCGGCCGATCTTTATCAGCAGGCGCTCAAGCTCAAGCCCGATAGCCGCGCCGCCGCGCAGGGCCTGGACCAGGTGCGCACGCATCTGATCGCCGAGGTGACGCAGGACATCGCCATCGGCGATTCCGAATCGGCCGGCTCGCTGCTTGACAATCTCAAGACCATGCCAAGCGCTGCCAACGACGTCACGCCGATGGAGGCCAGCTTGAAGACGCTCAATCAAGTGCGTCCGATGCTGGCCAAGGCGGCCGATTTGTTGCAGCAAGGCAATGCCGATCAACCGGCCGGCAACAACGCGCTGGATCTGTATCGTCAGGTGCAGATGCTCGACCCCGCCAACGCCGTTGCCGCGCAAGGCGTGCTGCAGGTTCAGCGGGTGGTGCTCGACCACGCCCTGGCCGCGGTGGCACAAAACGATTTCGCGGGCGCGCAAAAGGCCCTCGACGAAGCGCAGGCCATCCAGCCCGATTCGCCGCAGTTGCAGACCGTACGCAATCAGGTCGATGGCATTCGCCAACAACGCGCGGCCGGCGTGCTGGCGCAGGCGCGCTCGGCGCTGGATGCGGGCAATGTGGCGCTTGCCAAGCAACTGGCCGGGCAGGCCCAGGCCATCAGTCCGCAGGTGGCCGGCATGGATGAATTCCAGGAGCGGCTGACCAATGCGCGCCTGTATTCCAGCTACAAGCCGGGACAGGTGTTTACCGACCGTTTCGTCGACATGAACGGCCACTCGCCCGCCATGGTGGTGATTCCCACGGGCACCTACATGATGGGCGCGCCCGATGGCGAGCCGGGCAGCGCCGATGCGCAGATGCCGCAGCACCAGGTGACCCTCGACAAAGGTTTTGCCTTGTCGCGAACCGACATTACGGTGGGACAGTTCCGCGATTTCGTGCGCGCCAGCGGTTACAAGCCCGATTCGGTCAGCGAAGGCGCCAGCGTTTATGACGAGCGCACCGGCGTCATGCGCGACGATGACAATGCCACTTGGGCATCCGATTACGCCGGACGCCCGGCAACGGACAATCTGCCCGTCGTGAACGTTTCGTGGAACGACGCCAACGCCTATGTGCAGTGGCTGAGCCAACGCACGGGCAAAAAGTACCGCCTGCCCAGCGAATCGGAATTCGAATACGCGCTGCGTGGCGGCACCACCACGCGTTATTGGTGGGGTAACGGTACGCCCACCAACAAGGTCGAAAACCTCACCGGTTCGCTCGATCGTTCGCCGAGCGGGCGCCGCTGGAGCCACGCTTTCCAGGGCTACAGCGACGGCTACTGGGGCCCGGCGCCGGTGATGACGTTCGCGCCCAATCCGTTTGGCCTGTACGACATCGACGGCAACGTGTCCGAGTGGATGGCCGACTGCTGGCACGACAACTACGTGCGCGCGCCGACCGATGGCAGCGCCTGGGTCAATCCCGGCTGCGCCACGCGCGTGGTGCGTGGCGGATCGTGGGGCAGCTCACCCGAGCAGGTGAATTCGGCGTATCGCCAGGGCGCCGATGCGGGCATCCGCAGTGGCCGCGTGGGCTTTCGTATTCTGCGCGAGCTTTAAGCGTGCGTAAGTGGATGGATGTCCACGGACCAAGCACAAACACCGTGAGCGTTGCAGTTTTTCTCTGAAAGACGCAAAGACCAAGTGCGCATGGGCATGACCTGATAGCCCGTCTGCGTGTTTTCACCTATGCGCATGGACCAAGCGCCCGACTTTCGCGATCGCCTGCTGATCGAATGAACCTACACGCCGGGCAAAAGTGTCGGTGAAGAGTTCGAACCCGGCAGCGGGAAGGGCTCTTCTCAGCCATGAAAAGACAGGCTGTGCAATCGCCGTGGTCCGGGATTGCCCCACGGGGGGCCGGAAACGACAAAACCGGCACGAGGCCGGCTTTTTGTCTCTGCACTTTCGCGCCAAGTGTCGCAAAAGGGGCTTGCTTTTAGCTATTTGTTGGTGCCCAGGAGATGCAATTTCGGGGTTTTTCGCTATCGCCCCCTGCTGCCCTCTACCTCCCCGTAAACCGCTCAGTTAAGCCATTTGTTGGGGATGAAGGGAGTCGTTATCGCCCCGTATTACCCCCTCTCGCCTCCCCCCTAGTGTTCCCCACAAATTACCCACGGTGGAACTAGCCAACGGGTTCAATGGGTGAGCCCTGTCTGTCATCTACCGGCGCGTTCATAGCGCGCGAGCGGTGCTCCAGCTCTAACGTTGGTCGCCAAAGGGTAATCTGCGCTGGTCTGGGTGAGTTTGCGATCCTAAAACGACCGGTTGCCTATGCTGCGCCTTGTACAAGATGCAAGGCATCGCGATAGAGGAACGGCGCCCAGTAGGCGGGGGCATCCTTAGTTCCCCGTCGTTCGAAGAACCCTGCCTCTACCAATTTTTCGGCAATCTCCGTTGCCTTTTGAGTGGTGCACTTCCAAAGCGATTCCAGCGTCGCTACTGACTGCTGAGCCTTCTCGCGCTCCAGCTTTTCAAGATAGGGTTTCAGAGACGGATTCTCAGCGCACAAGGTGAGTTCGTAGCGAGCTCTGGATACCGCGGGCAACGCAAATCGAACAGCCGAATTGGAAAATAGCCTGTTCTCATCGGGCTCGGCGTTCCCTAGCTCATACAGCTTCAATTGCTCAGCTCTCGTTTCAAGCAATAGATGAATCAACTCGCGCGGCGCGGTTCTTTTCGTGCCATCAGCGGTTCGCGACAGCATCCAGTCGAGTGTGTTCGGCTGCTTCGCGCCAATGTCGATTTTTTGCGGAAAAATTGAATAGAAAAAGTCATTCTGAAGCTGGGCGGTAGCAATAATATCTCCGCGCCTCAAGCCGTAGTACTTGCAGAGGCTTTCATTAAAAGAGAGCCTGCGAACAAGCAGGTTGAGCAAGGACTGTTGGTTCCAGCTCAGTGTCAGCGTACGAGTTACATGACTAGCTTCACGGAAACCGCCAATCACAATCTTCCGCCAAATGTCGTCGCGCAGAAAAATCTTAACTTTGATCTGCGAAAGACCAACGATATCCAAGTACGTTCGGAAGAGGGCTCGTAACGCAGTGACCTCTAACTCGTCTGACTCGGCAAATGCCACATCGAGGCGATCTAGCACCAGCCAAATTGTGATGTGCATTTCTGCGAACGCTGCGTCGAGCGTTTCAAGGAGGTTGTCAGCGGATACATAACCTTGTTGCCGCTGCTCCCCATTCGGCTCTGCCAGCGTGATTTTTCCGCTAAATTCGTAGCCGGTGGATGGATCGGTCATCTTTAAATCGAGGTTTGGGATATATCTCCGCAGGTACTCCATCGTCGCCTTAAGGCGGGCCAGCAGATTAACGTTGGGCTCTAGAAGTTTGTTTTCGGTCAATACGCCAATAACGTGGGTGGCTTTGTCATTGCGAATCTTTGCCGTCTCCATATGGTGCCGAAGGTAGTTAGCGGACAACGACAGAAAATAGAGCTTCCAAAGCCCCCGAAGTTGGTCTTCAGTTAGCGCCGGTCCAGTACCAAGATCGCGAAAAGCCGGGGTGCCTCGAGGATTTTCGGCAGCTAGGAAGAGCGTCCGCCGACCTAATCGAAGCTCCTCTTTTTTGGCAAGTAAAAGCGAATACAAAGCGCTTTTGCCGGTGCCTTTTGCACCGAACACGATATCAACGTCGCCCGTTAGGAGCCTGCGCCACTGATCTGTCTCCACGAAGTAGGAGTGGAGTGATTCCCCTTCGTCCTCGGCCACACGACTGCCAAGCTGAGCCTCTGCCAGCACTTCTTTTCTGCTTGCCATAGCCGCCCTGTTCCTTACCCCTGGTCGAATGGCAATACGGTAGGCCAGGAACAGTCTTGTGAGCAACAAGGCAGCCCAAGGGGCGGCTGACAACTGGCAATCGCAGGTAGCTGCCACTGCCGATATATGCGATCGGTCAACAGGTGCTATGTGTTCGAGCTTGGGCGCAATCGTGTCCAGCGATTACGTTGCTCGCATCTGTTTGAGGCGACCTGTGGTCTGCGTATCGGGTCCGACCTGACGAAATGGCGTGCCATCTCTCCGCTCAGTTCTTACAGCGGTGCCGGGTGCGAGCTTGAGAAGGCACGGGCGGGTCGGCCTCGCGATGAATGCTGGGGTAAGAAGTTTTTGCAGGTGCAAAAACAGAAACGCGGCCAGCAATTACCCATGAGGGGTTGCTAAGCCGCGATATTGTTCAATTTCGTGGTGCCCAGGAGAGGACTCGAACCTCCACGGTTTTACCCGCTAGTACCTGAAACTAGTGCGTCTACCAATTCCGCCACCTGGGCAGGTGTCGCATAAGCCGTTTGGGCTGTGCGAGCCGCGTAGATTAGGTATCGGAGGACATCTTGTCAACTGTTTCTTCACGACGTCCCAGCAGGCGCGTGCCGCGTTGAAATGGACCATTTATCGAATCGTTCATCAAGGCGATACTTACACCGTGACCCCGAAAAAAACTCGAAGCAAGGAAAAAGCCCCGCGCAAGGCGGCCAAGGCCCCCAAGGGGCGGACCGGCGCGGAAAAAGCCGCGCGTCGCGGCTACGTAACCCCGTCGCCGCCGCAGGTGCCGGCCGGCGGGCCGCATCAGGATCCGTATGCCCGGCGTGAGGCCGAACGCTACGAGCGCCCCATTCCCAGCCGCGAGGCCATCCTGGCGCTGCTGGAGGAGCGTGGGGAGCTGTTGACCGAGGCGCGCGTCGCCGAGGCGCTGGCGCTGCACGACGAATACAGCATCCTGGCGCTGTCCAAGCGGCTTGCCGCGATGGTGCGCGACGGCCAACTGCTGCTGGGCCGGCGTGGCGGCTATGCGCCGGCGCGCAAGCTGGACCTGATCCCCGGCATGGTGCTCGCCAACGCGGAGGGCTACGGCTTTCTGCGTCCGGACGAGGGCGGCGAGGATCTCTATCTTTCTCCGTATCAGATGCGCAGCGTGATGCACGGCGATCGCGTGCTTGCCAGCGTGGTCGGCGTCGATCGTCGCGGGCGCCGGCAGGGCGCGATCGTGGAAGTGCTGCAGCGCCGCTCGCCGCGTCTGGTCGGCCGGGTGGTGATCGACAATGGCGTCACCCTGGTGGTGCCGGACGATCGCCGCCTGCACCAGGACGTCATGATCGTGCCGGGCAAGGAGCAGGGTGCGCGTTCGGGGCAGATCGTGGTGGTTGAAATCACCGATCCGCCCACTGCCTATCGCGGGCCGCTTGGGGCGATCCGCGCTGTGCTGGGCGAACGCCTGCAGCCGTCGCTGCTGGTGGAAATGGCCATCGCCAGCCACGACCTGCCGCATGAATGGCCGCCTGAAGTGCTGCGCGAAGCGGCGCAGATCGAGCCGGAGGTAACGGCCCAGGAGCGCGAAGGGCGCATGGATCTGCGCAAGCTGCCGCTGGTGACGATCGACGGCGACGATGCGCGCGACTTCGACGACGCGGTGTTCGCCGAACCCCGGCGCGGCGGCGGTTGGCGCCTGGTGGTGGCGATCGCCGATGTCTCGCACTACGTGCGCGTGGGTGGTGCGCTGGACAAGGAAGCCTACGAGCGCAGCACTTCCACTTACTTCCCGGGCTTCGTGGTGCCGATGTTGCCCGAGACGCTCTCCAACGGCATCTGCTCGCTCAACCCGAAAGTGGAACGCCTGTGCATGGTGTGCGACATGCAGGTCGACGCTTCGGGTGAGGTGACGAAAGCCAAGTTCTACGACGCGGTGATGCTGTCGCATGCGCGCCTGACCTACGACAAGGTCTGGCAGGCCATCGGCCTGGAAAACCAGGACGTGCAGCACGAAGTGGCCGACGTGCTGCCGCAACTGCGCAACCTGCATGCCCTGTACAAGGCGATGTCCGAGCAGCGCCGTCGCCGCGGCGCGATCGACTTCGAAACGCCGGAAGTGAAATTCCGCCTCGACCAGACCGGCGAGGTGCAAACGGTGGGCGCGGTGGAGCGCAACGACGCGCACAAGCTGATCGAGGAATGCATGATCGCGGCCAACGTGCAGGCGGCGCTGTTTCTGGAGAAGCGCAAGATTCCCGCGCTCTATCGCGCGCATGAACCGCCGCCGGCGGAAAAATACGAAGACCTGCAGCAGTTCCTGCGCGAATTCAAATTGCGCATGCCGCCGCTGGAAGAGGTGACCCCTGCCGACTTCTCCCACGTGCTGCGCGTGGTGCACGACCGGCCCGAGCGCGAACTGATTCAATCGGTGCTGCTGCGCGCGCAAAGCATGGCTGCCTATCAACCCGATAACCGCGGCCATTTCGGCCTGGCGCTGAGCGCATATGCGCACTTCACCTCGCCCATCCGCCGTTATCCCGACCTGCTGGTGCACCGCGCGATCCGCTATGCGCTCAAGGGCGGCAAGCCCGGCGCCTACGATTACACCGACGCTGCGATGGCCGCGATGGCCGTGCACACCTCGCAGCGCGAACGCCGTGCCGAGGAGGCCGAGCGCGACGTGGACGAGCGGTTCCGCTGCGCCTGGATGGCCAAACATGTCGGGGAGCAATTCAACGGCACGGTTACCGGCGTGACCTCGTTCGGCCTGTTTGTGGAGCTGGACGAATCGAAGGTCTCGGGCCTGGTGCATATCAGCCAGCTCAGCAACGACTATTACCACTTCGATCCGGTGCGGCATCTGCTCAAAGGCGAGCGCAGCGGCGCGCAGTTCCGCCTGGGCGACCATGTCGCGGTGCAGGTTTTGCGGGCGAGCCTGGAAGATCGCAAGATCGATTTCCGCCTGGTGCAGCCGGGCAGGCAAGGCGCCGCCGCGCCAACGGCGGCTACGCCGCGTGCCTACGACTACGCGGCAGCCGGCGAACGCTATTCGCTGCCCGCGGGCCGCAAGCCGCTGCCGGCGTTGCCTGGCGTGCCCGCGCGCGAGGACGCCAAGGGCAAGCAGGGCGCGGATCGTCCCGGCAAGAAAGGCTGGGGCGAGCAAGCCGCCGCTGCGCCGGGCAAGCGCAAAAATAAACAGAAAGCGTCCGGCCGCAAGGTCACGGGCACGAACAAGGCGTCCGTCGGCAAGGCGCGCGCGAAAAAGGCAAAAGGCAAACGATGAGCGACAGTTGGATCGTCGGGATCAACCCGGTGGAAGGCGCGTTGAGCAACGACGCCGAGCGCGTGCGCGAAGTGCTGGTGGAAAACGGCCAGCGCAACCCCCGCGTGCATGAATTGGCCGAGCGCGCCAAGGCATTGAAGATTCCGGTGCACCACCGTCCGCGCGAGCAGCTTGATCGGGTGTCCGGCGAGGCGCGTCACCAGGGTATCGTCGCGCTTTACGAGCCGCCGCCGCTGGCCGGCGAAAACGACTTGCCTGACTTGATCGAAAAAGCCGGCAGCGAAGCGCTGGTGCTGGTACTTGACGGCGTCACCGACCCGCACAATCTGGGGGCCTGCCTGCGCAGTGCCGCGGCGGCCAACGTGACGGCGGTAGTGGTACCCAAGGATCGCGCGGTGGGGCTGACGCCGGTGGTGCGTCGTGCTTCGGCCGGCGGCGCCGATCGCGTGCCGCTGGTTGCCGCGACCAATCTGGCGCGCGCATTGCGTACGCTCAAGGACGCGGGTGTGTGGATCACCGGTTTGGCTGGCGACACACAGCAGTCGATCTACGACCTGGACCTGAAGGGGCCGGTGGCCTTGGTGCTGGGCGGCGAAGGCGAGGGCATGCGCCGGCTGACGCGCGAGACCTGCGATTTCGTGGCGCGCATTCCCATGCCCGGTACGATGGAAAGCCTCAACGTATCGGTGGCCACCGGTATCGTCCTGTTCGAGGCGTTGCGCCAGCGAGGTGTGCGATGACGTTCTTTTGGCACGATTGGGCCGGCTACATCGGCGTGGTGCTGGTGCTGCTGGCGTTCCTGCTGCTGCAGGCCCACAAGCTGCACGGCAACGGCCTGGTGTTTCAGCTGATGAACGTGCTGGGCGCGCTTGGCGTGATGCTGTCGCTGGTGTTCGGCAGCTTCAATGCCGCCGCGTTTTTCATGCAAGTGGCTTGGATGGTGATTGGCGTTTTTGGCATGGTGCACAGCGCGCGGTTGCGCAGGCGCGCGCGGGAAGCGGGGCTTTAGCTTGCCAGGGCGGTAACGCTTCGAGGCGATGGCTGGAGCCTTGCCGTCATCCCGGCGCAGGCGGAATGACGGTAAGGTCACGGGCAGGTGGAGGGGAAAATTGCAAGCGCCCCTGGCGGCGAGGCCATCACAGCCGTCGATGGCGTTGGGCGCTTCGCAGCCCGCAGTTAATCGGGCCGATTCCCGAGCTTCACCGGCTCCGGATTGGACGTCAGGTCACGCTTGTCGCGCGGCGCCGCCAGCGGCTCGCCCTTCACCTGGAACCACACGTTCTCGGCGATGTTGGTGGCGTGGTCGCCGATGCGCTCGATGTTCTTGGCCATGAACAACAGATGGGTGCAGGGCGTGATGACGCGCGGGTCTTCCATCATGTAGGTGAGCAGTTCGCGGAAGTAAGCGGTGTAGGCTTCGTCCAGCTCCACGTCGTCGTGCCACACCTTGAGCGCGAGTTCGGCGTCGCGGTCGCGGTGGGCGCGCAACACCTCGCGCACTTCGCTGGCGGCAAGCTCGGCCAGGTGGGCCAGGCCGCCGGTGGGCGTCAGCGGCGCCGCCATCGACAGCGGGATGGAGCGCTTGGCCACGTTCGCGGCGTAGTCGCCGATGCGTTCGATGTCCGCCGCAATGCGCAAGGCCGCGAACACGTTGCGCAGGTCGCCGGCGATGGGCGCGCGCAACGCCAGCAGGCGCACCACGTCGTGGCTGATTTCCTGCTCGAGCTGGTCGATGGCCTCGTCGTTATGCACCACGTGTTGCGCGGCGCGTTCGTCGCGGCGCTCGACCACGTCGATGGCCGCTTCCAACTGACTGACCGCCAGCTCACCCATGCGGACCAGTTCGCCGGTCAGGCGAATCAGTTCGTCGTCGTAGCTCTTGATGATGTGTTCCTTGCTGCTGCCGCTCATGGGTGTTGCCTCGTTTATGAAAGTGGAAGAGGGGGCTGTTGAAGCGTCTCGCCAGGTTGGCCCCTCACCCTGCCATCTACCCGGATGGGAGAAAGCATTCAGTGGTGCTCGGCGCCGGTTATCCGAAGCGCCCGGTGATGTAGTCTTCGGTCTGTTTTTTGCCGGGCTTGGTGAAAATCTTTTCGGTATTGTCGAACTCGATCAGCTCGCCCAGGTACATGAAGGCGGTGCGGTCCGAACAACGCGCGGCCTGCTGCATGTTATGGGTGACGATCACGATGGTGTATTCGTGCTTGAGCTCTTCCACCAGCTGTTCGATACGCCCCGTGGCGATCGGGTCGAGGGCGGAGGTGGGCTCGTCCAGCAGCAGCACTTCCGGACGCAGCGCGATGCCGCGCGCAATGCACAGGCGCTGCTGCTGGCCGCCGGAAAGGCCCAGTGCGCTCTGCTTGAGCTTGTCTTTCACTTCGTCCCACAGCGCGGCGCTGCGCAGCGCCTGCTCCACGCGCATCTCCATGTCCGCGCGCGACAGCCGCTCGTGGTGGCGGATGCCGTAGGCCACGTTTTCGAAAATGGTCATCGGGAACGGCACCGGCTTCTGGAACACCATGCCCACCTTGGTGCGCAAGCGGTTCATCGAATAGCCGGGGTCGAGGATGTTCTCGCCGTCCAGTTCGATGCTGCCCTTGGCTTCCAGCTTGGGATAGATCGCATAGATGCGATTGAAGATGCGCAGCAGCGTGGACTTGCCGCAACCGGAAGGCCCGATGATCGCAGTGACCTGCTTCTCGGGGATATCCATGTCGATGCCTTTCAGCGCATGGTATCCGTTGTAGTAGAAGTGCACGTCGCGCACTTTGATCTTGGCGGGCGCCGTGGCACCGGTCATGGGCGCCGCGGAGGCGGCGGCGAGGTCATTCATAACTCACCTTCTTGCGCGAAAACATGATGCGTGTCAGTAGGCTCAGCGCCAGCACGAATAGGGTGATCAGCAGCGCGCCGGCCCATGCGATCGCATGCAGCGCCGGGTCCGGATCGTTGGTGTACTGATAAATCGTCTGCGGCATGCTGGCCATCTTGTCCAGCGGATGGATCGTCATGTACGTATTGCCGAAGGCGGTGAACAGCAGCGGTGCCGTTTCGCCGGCCAGGCGCGCCAGCGCCAGCAGCACGCCGGTAAGGATGCCCGACAGCGCCGCGCGCATCAGCACCTGCATGGTGAGTTTCCACTGCGGAATGCCCAGCGACAGCGCCGCTTCGCGCAGCGTGCCCGGCACCAGCTGCAGCATTTCGTCGGTGGTGCGCACGATCACGGGCAGGCCGATCAAGGCCAGCGACACGCTGCCGGCGAAGCCGGAGAAGGTGATGTTGCCGTCGGTCAGTGCCGTGGAGGGCACCACCACGATCACGTACACGAACAGGCCCAGCACGATCGACGGCGCCGACAACAGGATGTCGTTGAGGAAGCGGATCGACGCGCCCAGGCGCGTGCTGCTGGCGTATTCGGCCAGGTACGTGCCGGCCAGCACGCCGATCGGCGCGCAGATCAGCAAGGCCATCAGGTCCATTTCCAAGCTGCCGACGATGGCGTTGGACAGGCCGCCATCGGGGCCGTAGGCAGTGATTTTGGTGAACAGGCTCAGCTTCAGTGCGCCAAAGCCGTTCTGCGCGGTGATCCAGAGAATCCACACCAGAAACACCAGGCCCAGCAGCGTGGCGAGGGCGCTCAGCGCAAGCGCGAGGATGTTGGTGACACGGCGGCGTGCGTAGATGGCGGACATCAGCGGCCCTCCCGGCGAGCGAGCTGGCGCAGCATCAGGCGTGCGATCAGCAGCACGATGAAGGTCACCACAAACAGCAGGAAGCCCAGCGCGATCAGCGCGGAGCGGTGCAGCCCTACCGCTTCGTTGAATTCGTTGGCGATGCTCGAGGAAATCGAGGTACCCGGCATCAGCAGCGAAGCCGTAAGGTTGTACGAGTTGCCCAGCACGAAGGTAACCGCCATGGTTTCACCGAGCGCGCGGCCCAGACCCAGGAAGATACCGCCGATGACCGCCGAACGGGTATAGGGCAACACGATGTCCCACACCACCTCCCAGGTGGTGGAGCCCAGCGCGTAGGAAGATTCCTTCAGGCGCGCGGGCACCGTCTGGAACACCTCGCGCATCACCGAGGAAATGAACGGAAGGATCATCACCGCCAGCACGATACCCGCGGTGAGCGTACCCAGGCCCAGCGGCGGTCCCTGGAACAGCGCGCCGATCAACGGGATGTTGCCAAGCGTGTCGTTCAGCGCCGGCTCGATGCTCGACATGAACGGCACGAACACGAACAGGCCCCACATGCCATAGATGATGGAGGGAATGCCTGCCAGCAGTTCGATCGCCGCGCTTATTGGGCCGCGCAGCCAGTTGGGGGCGATTTCGGTAAGGAACAGCGCGATACCGAAGCTCACCGGCACCGCGAGAACCAGCGCAATCAACGAGGTAACCAGGGTGCCGACGATCGGCGCCAGCGCGCCGTACTGGTTGTCGACGGGGTTCCACTCGGTACTGGTCAGGAAATGGAAGCCGTCCTTGAACAGCACGTCGCGCCCGCCCCACAGCGTGGACAGCGCCGCGCCCAGCAGCGTGGCAAGCACGATCAGCGCGCAGCAGCGGAGCAGGAGACGGAAGATGAGATCGTGACGGGCATCGGCGCGCGAACGATGTTCGGTATCACGGGCGAGCGATTCGGCGCTTGTCGCTTGCATGCTGAGGCGTTTCCGCGGTGAAGGTAATCAGAACGACGCGCGCAACGAACCGTTGCGCGCGTCGCAAGTCCAGAGGCTGTGGCTGTCGTTGCGACAGCGCGCAGCTTACATCTTGAATTCGCTGGACCAGTAGGTTTCGATCTGCTGGACCAGCGATTCGGGCAGCGGCACGTAGTCGAGCGAGCGCGCAGCGTCCTGACCGTTGGTGTAGGCAAACTTGAAGAAGTCGAAAGCGACCTTGGTGTTGGCGAGGTTCTTGGGCGTCTTATACATGATCACCCACGAGGTGGCGGTGATCGGCCAAGCCTGGGCGCCCGGGGCGTTGGTCATCAACAGGTTGAAGTCCTTGGCGCTCTTCCAGTCGGCCGTGTTGGCGGCAGCCTGGAAGCTGGCGGTGTTGGGCTCCACCACGTTGCCGGCCGCGTTCTTCATCTTCGCGTAGCCGATGTTGTTCTTCAGCGCATAGGCGTATTCGACGTAGCCGATCGAGTTGGGGATCTGCTTGATATAAGCGGACACGCCCTCGTTGCCCTTGCCGCCGATACCCGCCGGCCACTGCACGGCCGTGCCTTCACCCACCTTGGACTTCCATTCCGGGCTGACCTTGGACAGGTAGTCGGTGAAGTTGAAGGTGGTGCCCGAACCGTCCGAGCGATGCACCACGAAGATCTTGGACGCCGGCAGGTGCTTGCCGGGGTTGAGCGCGACAATCGCCGGGTCGTTCCACATGGTGATCTTGCCCATGTAGATGTTGGCCAGCGTATTGCCATCCAGCACCAGCGAACCGGCGGCCACGCCCGCCACATTGAACGCCGGCACGATGCCGCCGATCACGTCGGGGAACTGGCCCAGGCCGAACTTGGCCAGGTCTTCGGGCTTCAGCGGCATGTCCGAAGCGCCGAAATCGACCGTGCCCGCCTTGATCTGGGCGATACCGCCGCCCGAGCCGATCGACTGATAGTTGATGTGGTTGCCGGTCTTTTCGGCATAAGCGGCCGACCACTTGGAGATGACCGGGTAAACGAAGCTGGAGCCCGCACCGGTGATGTCGGTGGCTTGCGCCGTCATGCCGAACAGGGACACGGTGACCGCCACGGCAAGCGTGCCGAGGCGCGACGGAAGTTTGAATGAAGTCAACACAGAGGCTCCTTTGGAGGGAAGTGGCGAAGGGATGCCGTAAGTCCCGTGTATTGCAGGGGCTGCGTGTTGCAATGAGATGAGATGAATATTGCAGCTTTATGACAGCCGCAACTTCTTGTCAGGGAAGGGTTGAGCCCACGCGTTCCAATTCAAGGACTTCCAGCGCGCGCAGGCGGTTGACGATGCGACAAAATAGCAGGGCGGTGCGCTCGGCGTCGTAGACGGCCGAATGCGCTTCGCGCGAATCGAAGGCATAACCGGCCGCCAGCACGGCCTTGCTCAAGACGGTCTGCCCGAAGGCAAGGCCGCTCAAGGTGGCGGTGTCGAAACAACTGAACGGGTGGAACGGATTGCGCTTGTGCCCCACGCGCCGCACCGCCGCATTGAGAAAGCCCAGGTCGAAGGCGGCGTTGTGGCCCACCAGGATCGCGCGCTGGCATTCGCTCTGCCGCATCGCCAGGCGCACGGGCGCAAAGATGTGATCCAGCGCCGCACGTTCGTCGAGCGCGCCGCGCAGGGGGTTGTCCGGATCGATGCCGGTGATTTCGAGCGCGCGCGGATCGATGTTGGCGTTGGGAAAGGGCTCCACATGGGTGGAGACGGCCGGGTGCGGGTAAAGATTGCCTTCCTGGTCCATGCCTACCACGACCACGGCAATTTCCAGCAGGGCGTCGCGCTCGGCGTCGAAGCCGCCGGTTTCCACGTCCACGATCACCGGCAGGAAGCCGCGAAAGCGTTCGGCCAGTCGTGCTGCCAGGCTGTTATTGAGTTGCTCCATTGCACAAGCATATCAGCCGTACAAAGGTTTACGCCCACCTGTATAGCCGACCGTATGGTTTTGTCTTTGTTCTGTCACATAACATCCATCTAACGGTAAAGCTGCCGCTCGATCATGCCGCCAACCCGCAGGCCACTACCAGGGGAAGTGACTTGGGATGCCAATGCGGTTCCATTGATAGCGGAGACAACAACATGCGTTCCAAGATGCTCACGGTGGCCATCGCTGCCGGTTTGGGCTTGACCAGCGTTACGGCTGTGTCGGCACAGACGACCTCTAACAAGAAAGTGACTGTTAGTGCCTCTGAACTGGCAGAGATGAAGGCCGAGATCGCAGCGCTGGAACAGAAGGTGCAGGACCTGGAATCCCAGTCCGCTGCTCAATCCCAGGCGCAGCAGCAGACTGCCCAGGCCGTGCAGGCCACTCAGGCGCAGGTTGCGCAGACGCAGACGCAAGTGCAGACCGCTGCAGCGCAGCTGGCCAGCAAGGGTGGCGACACCCTGGGCGGCACCGGCGGCGTGAAGTGGACCTTCGGCGGCTTCCTGGCGGCTGAAACGGCGTACCGCTCGCGCGATACCGCCGATGACATCGCTACCAAATTCACCGCCATCCCGTTCCAGGGCGGCACCAGCACCGCGCCGATCAACACCGGCAGCGGCGCGACCACGACCTATCCGGTCACCAACGCCCGCAACGACCAGTTCCTGTACAGCGCGCGCCAGAGCCGCCTGTCGATCAAGGCCGAGGGCGACATCAACGATTCGACCCATGTGACCGGCTACTACGAGACGGACTTCCTGGGTGGCGCACAGACGGCAAACATGAACGAGAGCAACTCGTTCAACCTGCGTATCCGTCAGTTGTGGACCAACATCGATTGGAACGACTACGGCCTGCACTTGCTGGGCGGCCAGGCCTGGTCGCTGATGACCTTGGACAGCGTGGGTATTACCCCGACCAAGGAAGTGCTGCCTCCCACGATCGACGCACAGTATAACGTGGGCTTCAACTGGGCTCGCCAGACGCAGCTGCGTATCGTGAAGGATTGGAACAAGACCTGGTGGTTGGGTCTGTCGGTGGAAAATCCGCAGACCGCCGGTATCGGCTCCCTGGCCGGCACGGGCACCAAGGGCTATGCCACGACCACGGCCACGGTCGCGGCTGGTTCGCTGTATGACACGCTCAACACGGTGTCGATCAACCAGATTCCGGACATCATCGTGAAGGGTGCGGTCGATCCGGGTTGGGGCCACTATGAACTGTTCGGCATCACCCGCCAGTTCACCACCCGCGTGACGCCGACCACCGCCAACGGCGGTCCGGCAGCGACGACCAACCAGACCGCGCACGGCGGCGGCTTCGGCTTCGGCATGATTCTGCCGCTGGTTCCGAAGGTATTGGACTTCCAGTTGTCGGGCGTGAGCGGCAAGGGCATTGGCCGTTACGGCTCGGCGGGTCTGAACGACATCACCTACACGACGGACGGCGCACCGCATCCGCTGAAGGAAAACATGGCGCTGGCCACGCTGACATGGCATGCCACAAGCTCGCTGGACGTCTACGCCACAGCGGGTCGCGAGCAGGAAGACAGCTACCTGACCACCGGCGTGAACGGCAAGCCGCTGGGCTATGGCTCGGCACTGCTCGGCTACAACAACAGCGACTGCTTGATCTACGGCGCTGCCACCGATTGCACGGGCCAGACCCGCAGCGTCAAGGAGCAGACGATCGGCTTCTGGTGGAAGTTCTACCAGGGCAAGTTCGGCCGCGTGCAGGTCGGTTCGCAGTTCTCGCATGCATCGCGTCAGCTGTTCACCGATATCAACGGCAATGCGCCGCAAGCGTCCGACAACATGTTCTTCACCAGCTTCCGTTACTACCCGTTCTAATCGGCAAGCAACGGATAGCGAAAACAGCTATCGGAATGGAGTTCGACCTAGGGATGGAAAAACGGCGGGCCTATGCCCGCCGTTTGCTTTTTGCGGTTACCGCAAAAAATGCGGCAACGTGAACGGCAGCCGAGCCGTGCGCGCCAATCGTGCGCGTACGGCTTGCAGTGCTTCATCGCCATCCGATAACGTCCAGGCCATGCAGTCTGATCGCCGCCACCGCCCGTTGTTGTTGATGCTCTGCGCATGCATGCTGTCGTTGTTGATGAATGCAAGCATGGCTGCCGGCGCGCGCATGTACGCGAAAGCATGGCCGGGCGATACCGTGCAGCTGTCGCTGCCTGCCGGCACGTCCGATGCGCAGGCGCCTGACCCGCACGTCGCCTGCCAGCCGGTTCCCGCCGGCGATACGTGCGATGAAGACGTCACCTTTGCGGACGACGAATGGGTGCTTCCCGCACGCCATGTTCTATCGTTGAATTATGTTCCACCGGCAGCACCGTCGAGTGCCGACGTTGCCGATCTTCCCGCTTCCGTCGCGTTGTTCCTGCGACCGCCTGACCTCGCCTGACATCAACGGCAGCGCACTGCCGTCATGGTTCCCATTGAGCATCGATACGCACGCGTGATGGCCATTGTTTGAGGGCAATCGTGGGCGCCTGCGCTATCGCATCCCTTGTTCGAGCGGCGGTTTGACCCGTCCCGCTCAACCGTGTCAGGAGATTTCCCATGGAACGTTTAATCAATGGCTTCGAATACTTTCGCCAGCACGTCTTTCCGCAGCAGCGGGAGTTGTTCAAGAAACTGGCCGAAGGCCGGCGGCCCGGCGTCATGTTCATCACGTGCGCCGATTGGCGCGTGATGCCGGAACTGATCTTCAACGCGCAGCCGGGAGAATTGTTCGTCTATCGCAACATCGGCAATATCGTGCCGCCGTACGCGCAGCCCGTCAGCGAGTTGGTCGCGGCGATCGAATATGCCGTCAACGTGCTTGAAGTCGATGACATCGTCGTCTGCGGCCACTCCGACTGCAGCGCCATGAAGGCCTTGCGCAGGCCCGAATCACTGCGCGGCATGCCGTCCGTCGCCGCCTGGCTCAAGCATGCGGACGTCGCGCGCTGCGTGGTCGAGAGGAGTTCTGCCGGGCTGCCAGAAGAACAGTGCCTATGGCGCCTCACCTGCGAGAACGTCATCGGCCAGCTCGAGCATCTGCGTACGTTGCCGGTGGTGGCGGCTGCGTTGGCGGGAGGGCACCTGGGCATCCATGGCTGGGTGTATGACATCGCCCATGCGGATCTGCAGGCGTTCGATCCACGGCTGGGGCGCTTCGTGCACATCGGCGCGCGCGGCAACGGATTGTCGGACGTGAGGCCACATTTGCACGATGTGGTGGCGGCATCATCCGCGGACTGATGGCCGATCGCGCTTGCGATGGGAGAAGTCCGCGAAAATCGCCACCCCGGCATCCGCCGGGGTGGCGATTATTTTTCGACGGTTTTGTCTTTGTACCGGCACAAATCCCTGATCACGCATTGCGGACAATCGGGCTTGCGCGCCTTGCATACGTAACGCCCGTGCAGGATCAACCAATGGTGCGCGTCCTGCTTGAACTGGGCCGGCACGATTTTTTCCAGCTTGTCCTCGACGGTGCGCACGTCCTTGCCCGGCGCCAGGCCAGTACGGTTGGCGACACGGAAAATATGCGTATCGACGGCGATGGTGGTGTGGCCAAAGGCCGTATTGAGCACGACGTTGGCGGTTTTGCGGCCCACGCCGGGCAGGGCCTCCAGCGCCTGGCGATTGTCGGGCACTTGGCCATCGTAGTGTTCGACCAGGATGCGGCACAGTGCGATGACGTTCTTCGCCTTGGCGTTGAACAGGCCAATCGTGCTGATGTAGCGCTTGAGCTTCTCTTCACCCAGGCCGAGGATCGCCTGCGGGGTGTTGGCGACCGGATAGAGCTTGCGCGTGGCCTTGTTGACGCCCACGTCGGTGGCTTGCGCGGACAACACCACCGCTACTAGCAGCTCGAACGGGGTGTCGTAGAGCAATTCCGTCGTCGGGTGGGGATTGAGTTCACGCAGACGGCTGAACAGTTCGACGACATCCGTTCGCTTCACGCCTTTGGCTCCTGCTTCTTGGCTTTGGCGCGCGCCAGGGCATCGAGCACGCTCTGGTTGGCGGAGTGCACCTGCGCCTTGCGCGTGACCAGCTCCGCTTCGCGCTGCGTGCGCAACTGCGCCAGGCGGGCTTCGCGGCGCTGGAAGTGTGTGCGCGCAGCATTGGCGCAAGCGGGGTCGTTGACGTGCGCAACGGGCATGGGCTCCAGCACGATGCAGTCCACCGGACAAGCCGGTACGCAGCGTTCGCAGCCGGTGCAGTCGTGCGCGATGACCGTATGCATCAGCTTGTTGGCGCCCACGATCGCATCGACCGGACACACCTGGATGCACTTGGTGCAGCCAATGCAATCGGCCTCGACGATGCGCGCGAGCGTGCGCGGCTTTTCCACGCCATTGTCCGGATTGAGCGGTATCGGCGCGCGCCCGAGCAACGCGGCGAGCGCGGCAATGCCCGCGCTTCCTCCGGGCGGGCATTGATTGATGTCCGCCTCGCCCTCAGCGATGGCTTGGGCGTAAGGACGGCAACCGTGATAGCCGCACTGCTCGCATTGCGTCTGCGGCAGCAGGGCATCGATGCGGTCGGCGAGCGAATTCATGCGCAATGGCCGCGTGGACCTTCAGCGCACCGTCGCGCCCGGCTTGGCGCCCTGGTCGGCATCCAGCAGGAACAGGTCGCTGCCACCGTCCCCGGCGGACAGGATCATGCCTTCGGAAACGCCGAAGCGCATCTTGCGTGGCGCAAGGTTGGCGATGAACACCACGTTGCGGCCGACCAGTTTTCCCGGCTCGCCGTAGGCGGCGCGGATGCCGGAGAAAATCTGGCGCCGGCCGAGCGGGCCGGCGTCCAGTTCGAAGCGCAGCAGCTTGTCGGAGCCTTCGACGAATTCGCACGCGAGCACCTTGCCCACGCGCAAGTCGAGCTTGGCGAAATCATCGATGCCGATGTTGGCGGGAAGTTCGGCGGCGGGCGTGGCGGTGTCGGTCATGGGCTTGCTGTCTTTGTTCTTGGCGGCCGGCTTGGTTTCCGGTTCCGGGGTGGCGCTGAGCGATTCTTTCGACGCTTCGACCATCGCTTCGATGCGTTTGGGATCGATGCGCGAGAGCAGCGGTTCGAAGGTGCCGATCGTATGGTTGTGCAGCGTGGCGCAGGCCGAATCGAAGTCGGCAATGGGCGCGGCGAGGAACTGCTCCGCCGCGGCCACGGTGGTGGGCAGCACCGGCTTGAGCAGTCCGCCGAGCAGACGGAAAGCGGCCAGCGAGAACGAACACACGCGGTGCAGCTCTTCCCGCTGCGATTCGTCCTTGGCCATCACCCACGGCGCCTTGGCGGCGATGTGCCCGTTGACCAGATCCGCCATCAGCACGAATTTGCGCATCGCTTCGGCGAATTCGCCGCTCTCGTAGAGCGACGGCACGCTTTCGTAGTGCGAAATCAGCACGTTCCACAGTTGATTCTGTTCGTCGGAGAACTGCGCGGCCAGCTGTCCGCCGAAGAACTTGTGCACGAAGCCCGCCGTGCGGCTGGCGATGTTGACCCACTTGCCGATCAGATGCGAATTGACGCGCTCTTCGAAGGCTTTCAGATCGAGATCGACGTCCACCGGCGTGTCGCTGAGCATGGTGGCGAAGTAGTAGCGCAGGAATTCCGGGTCCAGCCCGACGTCCAGGTAGGTGCGCGCCTGGATGAAGGTGCCGCGCGACTTGGACATCTTGGCGCCGTTGACGGTGAGGTAGCCGTTGACGTGCAGTGCGGTCGGTGTGCGCAACTGCGCGCCGTGCAGCATCGCCGGCCAGAACAGGCCGTGGAAATTGATGATGTCCTTGCCGATGAAGTGATGCATTTGCGCACTGCTGTCGGGCGCGAGGAAATCCTCGAACTTCAGCCCTGTCTTGTTGCACAGGTTCTTGAAGCTGGCCAGGTAGCCCACCGGCGCATCCAGCCACACGTAGAAGAACTTGCCCGGCGCGTCGGGAATCGGAAAGCCGAAATACGGCGCATCGCGGGAGATGTCCCAATCCTTCAGGCCGCCGTCCAGCCATTCCTTGAGCTTGGCGACCACGCCCGCATTGGCCACGGGCGCGCCGCCGGTCAGCTTGCCGGCGAACCAGTCGCGCAGCAGCGCCTCGAACTTGCCCAGTTCGAAGAAGTAGTGCTCCGAGTCGCGCAGCACCGGCGTGACGCCGGACATCACCGAGTAGGGGTTGATCAGGTCGGTGGGCGCGTAGGTGGCGCCGCAGTTTTCGCAGTTGTCGCCGTACTGGTCCGCCGTGCCGCATTTGGGGCAGGTGCCCTTGATGTAGCGGTCGGGCAGAAACATCTGCTTTTCCGGATCGAACAACTGCTGGATGCTGCGGCGGGCGATGTAGCCGTTGTCGCGCAGGCGCGTGTAGATCAGCGACGCCAGCTCGCGGTTCTCCTCCGAGTGCGTGGTGTGGTAGTTGTCGTAGCTGAAATGAAAGTCGGCGAAGTCCGCTTCGTGGCTGGCGCGGATGCCGTCGATGAAGGCTTCCGGCGACATGCCGGCCTTTTCCGCGGCAAGCATGATCGGCGTACCGTGCGCATCGTCCGCCGCCACGAAATACGCCTCGTTACCCATCATCCGCTGCGCGCGGACCCAGATATCGGTCTGGATGTAGCCCAGCATATGGCCCAGGTGCAGGTGGCCGTTCGCATAGGGCAGGGCGTGCGTGACGAGTAGGCGTCGGGACATGGTTTGGGCGCTGGCTGGAGAGCTGCGCATTATGGCACGACGGACGCAAACGCCTTGCGGCTATGGCGTATGTCTGTTGCGCGAAGGGCGCCATGCGAGCGCGTGCGCAAGCGGTAAAGACGTCCGCGGTCGTCGGCCGCGGACGTCTTGCGGCAATTACTGCTGAATGCGTTCCCAGATCTGGCTGCGGCCGATGAGCGCAAAGCCCACGTAGCCGTGCACATCCAGTTTCTGGCCACCGTCGAGCAGGGTGAGCTTCACTTTGTAGATGGTTCCGCTCTTGGGGTCGAGGATCTTGCCGCCGTCCCACACATCGCCGTCCTTGCTGACCCCCCACATGATGGTCATGCCTTCGATCGGTTGGTTCTTGCGGTCACCGTCGCACTTCTTGCAGATCGGGTGCGGGCCATCTTCGGAAAAGATCACCTGCAGCACCTTGGCCTGCAACTGACCGTTGTTGTCGACGATCTGGATGATGGACTTGGGCTTGCCGGTGACGTCGTCGATCTGCCGCCAGGTACCTACCGGCGTGTCGTTGGCGGCCCAGGCGACGGCCGAAACCAACAACAGGCAAGCGGCGACGGTGAATTGCGACAGGCGTTTCATGCGGTGGTTCTCCCTACGTTGGCGTATGGAGAGCCTGCCGACGGGTTCGGAACGGGTCAAGCTGCAATGCGCAAACACGGCCGCTTCACCGGGGGCCTGCACCCGCGAAACGCCGGTTCCCGGGGCAAGTGGGGTAGGTGCTGGCATAATAAGCGGCTTCCGCAGCCATCTTTTTTCTCATGACGCAGGCGAATGAAGCCCTGGTGCGCCGCCTTCTCGGCGACCTTACCGACCCCCACACCGGCGCCCCGGTGGCCGATGCCGTCCGCGCTGTCGGCGTCGATGGCGCCCGCGTGTCGGTGGATCTGCAACTGGGTTATCCGGCCGCCGGTGCCGCCCAGGCGCTCGGCGCCCTGGTCAAGGGCGCGCTGGAAGGCGATCCGGCGATCGACTCGGCCGCCATATCGATCGGTAGCCGCATCCATTCGCACAAGGTGCAGGGCACGCTCGCGCCGCTGGGCAACGTGAAGAACATCATTGCCGTGGCCTCGGGCAAGGGCGGGGTGGGCAAATCCACCGTGTCGGCCAATCTCGCGCTGGCGCTGGCGGCCGAGGGCGCCAGGGTGGGCATTCTCGACGCCGACATCTACGGCCCCAGCCAGCCGCGCATGCTCGGCATCCAGGGCAAGCCTGAGTCGCCGGACGGCAAGAGCATCACCCCGATGAGCGCGCACGGGCTGCAGGCCATGTCGATCGGTTTCCTGGTGGACGAGGAGACGCCCATGATCTGGCGCGGCCCGATGGTCACCCAGGCCATGATGCAACTGCTGGGCGACACGCGCTGGGACATGCTCGATTACCTGATCATCGACCTGCCGCCGGGCACCGGCGACATCCAGCTCACCCTGTCGCAGAAGGTGCCGGTGGCCGGGGCGGTCATTGTGACCACGCCGCAGGATATCGCCCTGCTGGATGCGCGCAAGGCGCTGAAGATGTTCGAGAAGGTCGAGGTACCGGTGCTCGGCATCGTCGAAAACATGGCTACCCACATTTGCTCCCAATGCGGCCACGAAGAGCATATCTTCGGTGCCGGCGGCGGCCAGCGCATGGCCGAACAATATGGCGTGCCGTACCTGGGCTCGCTGCCGCTGGACATCCGTATCCGCGAACAGGCGGATGGCGGCACGCCGACGGTGGCGGCCATGCCCGATTCGGACCTGGCCGCACGCTACCGCGACATCGCCCGCAACACGGCCGGCCGCCTGGCGCGCCAGCCGCGCAACAAATCGCTGGGGCTGGGCAAGATCGTCGTTCAGGGCGAGCCCTCGGCCTGATCGCAGATCCCTGCGGTGCCAGGGCCGCGCCGGACGCGATCCGGCCCGACTGGCACAACAGCCGCCAGACCATGTATTTTTGCCGCTTTGCGCCCGGCTGCGGCCGGCGCGCCAGGCGTCAAGTACCGGAGTCCGCGTGAGCATCAAATCCGATAGATGGATCCGCCGCATGGCCGAACAGCACGGCATGATCGAACCGTTCGAGCCAGGGCAGGTGAAACGGCGCAATGACCAGAAGCTGGTGTCCTACGGCACCTCCAGCTACGGCTACGACGTACGCTGTGCGCGCGAGTTCAAGATTTTCACCAACATCAATTCCACCATCGTGGACCCCAAGGCCTTCGACCCGAGCAGCTTCGTGGACGTGCAGGCGGATGTATGCATCATCCCGCCCAATTCGTTCGCGCTGGCGCGCACGGTGGAGTACTTTCGCATCCCGCGCAAAGTATTGACGGTGTGCCTGGGCAAGAGCACCTACGCCCGCTGCGGCATCATCGTGAACGTGACGCCGCTGGAACCGGAATGGGAAGGGCACGTCACGCTGGAGTTTTCCAACACCACGCCGCTGCCGGCCAAGATTTATGCCAACGAAGGCGTCGCGCAAATGCTGTTTTTCGAATCCGACGAGGAATGCGAGACCAGCTACCGCGACCGCGGCGGCAAATACCAGGGCCAGCAAGGCGTGACCTTGCCGCGTACCTGAACGGCGCTGTTTCGCATTCCATCCACTTTTTCGGGGCGGCGCTACACTTGGGCATGCCTCGCCGAACTTTTGCAGGAGATCCCCGCATGATCCGTTTTTCCACGTTGTCGACCCGCGGTGCCGCCGTGCTGATGCTCGGCAGCCTGCTGGTCCTTGGTGGCTGCCACCGCGGCGCTGCGAAGGATGACACGGTGAACACCGCGCAGCAGCAATCCCAGTTCGACATGACCATGAAGGCCTACAAGAACGGCCAGTTTCTGATCGATGGCGCGGCGGTTTCCGCGCTCGATGCGGGCAGCCACTTCTCCTACCTGAAGGACACGGGCCGCTTGCCCAAGACCGTGCTGCTGCTGCCCAGCGACGATTCGAAGATCCGCAAGCAGCATCTTGAGTACATGGCGCGGCTTGAGCTGGACTACGGTTTCGTGGCCTATTACGACGATGGCGGCAAGCTTGCGCGCATCAACCCGATCGAAACCAAGGCGCGTGCGCTGGAGGATTACCATCCGACCACGGTGAACAGCAGCGATACCCAGAAGGACGCCAGCGGTAACGCCTACGGCGCGCAAGGCGGTTCGCAAGGCGGCCACTGATCGCCGTTGTCCGAGAGACGTTGTGCAAGGCGCCCGCCATCGAGCGGGCGCTTTTTATTTTGACTGCGCAAAAGCGGCCCGGTGCGAGCCTCAGTCCGATGCGTTATCGAAGTGCTGACGCAGCAGCGCAAGCAGTGATTGCAGGCGGTCATCCGCATAAGGCTCGGCACGGCCATGGCCCCACACCGGCCCAGGCCATGCCGCATCGCCCTCCCGGCGCGCGACCACGTGCACGTGAAGCTGCCGCACGATATTGCCCAGCGCGCCGATGTTGAGCTTGTCGCACGGTGCTACCTGGCGCAGCACCTTGGCCAGGCGATCGACTTCGCGCCACAGCTGTTGCTGCGCCTGGTCGGGGAGATCGGCGATTTCGACCAGCCCCGTTTCGCGCGGAACGGCGACCAGCCAGGGATAACGCGCATCGTTCATCAACAGCACCTCGCACATCGCGAGCGATGTCACGGGCACGGTATCGGACTTGAGCCGTGCGTCGAGCGTCCATGCCGGCCGCTTCATGCGTTGGCCACGTAGCGGTCGAAGAAGGTCATGGTGCGCTGCCACGCCAGTTCCGCGCTGGCCTGGTGATAGTGGCTTGGATCGATGTCGCGATTGAAGGCGTGGCCCGCGCCCGGATAACTGAAAACATCCATCTGAGGCAGCATTTGGCGATGCTTGGCGACCATCTCAGGCGGGATCGCCGTATCGTTTTCGCCGAAATGGAACATCACCGGCGCTTGCAACGTTTCGCCCAGGAACGGCGCATTGCGCGCACCGTAGTAACTTACCGACGGCAACCCAAGCCTGATCGCTGCCAGCAACGCCACGGTGCCGCCCCAGCAATAGCCCACGGTGCCGATCCGGCCGGCCGATGCGATGGCCTGGGCAGCGCTGGCGAGATCTTCCACTGCGCGATCGAGCCCCAGTTCGCCGATCAGTTCCCTGCCGCGCCGCATGCCTTCGTCCGTATAGGAAAGCTCCACGCCCGTTTCCAGATGATCGAAAAAGGCCGGTGCAATGGCCGTATAGCCGGCTGTGGCGAAGCGATCGGCAACGCTGCGCACATGGGCATTGACCCCGAAAATCTCCTGGATCACCACGATGCCGCCCTTGGGCTTATCCGCCGCCTGGGCGAGGTAAGCACCGATACATTGGGTGCCGCCGGTAGGAATGCTGATGTGCTTGCCCATGGTGCTGACCCTCAAACGGAATATCCGGTCAGTCTACCTGCCTGCGCCGGGCAGGTAGATGCGGCGCAAGATCGGCCACTGTCGGCGGGTCTCGTGGAGGGCGCGACGACGCTTCACTCGGTCTTGGTGGTGCCCTTGTCCGGTGATGGGTTGCCGCTGCGGATCTGGTCGATGAAAAGCGGTACCTCGCGATCGATCAAGTCCGCGCGTTCCACTTGGATGTAATGGCCGCTGCCTTTGGCGATGATGCGACGGCTATCGGTGGAAAGCCGCTTCAGTTCTTCTTGCATCTGATTCCAAAGGGCCGCCCACTGCTTCATGACCGCCGGCGACAGTCCCCAATCGGTAGGGGGCTTGGCGGGATCTTCGGAAAAGATCAGGATCGGCAGGTGACCGAAAGGCCCGGTATGGCGGGTTTCAGCGTTGGAGAGATCGACGCCTTTGTATTCCTCGATCCCCGCGTCGGTGATGCTCGGATTGCACATATTGGCCAGAACCCAGCCCTTTACCGCTTCCATGGCGGGATCGACTTCACTGCATTGGCCCAGCGCCCGTGCAATGCCCAGGCGCACCGTCCAGCTTTGCAGGAAGAAATTTGGGATGGCGGCTTCGCGGACTTCCTTGGGCATGCGCGCCAGCTGATCGGGGGTGCTGCTATCGATCAGGATCATCCCCGCCAGGTCGTCCGGATACCGGCTTGCATAAGCGCGCGCATACAGCCCCGCGATAGAGTGGCCCACAAGCACAAAGGGTTTTTGGATGCCCGCCCGTCCGACCAGCGCATGCAACTGATCGGCAAGCGTGTTGGCGTCATGTGCGCCAGGCAACAGGTCGCTGCTGCCCAGCCCGGAGCGATCGAACGAGCAAACGCGTGTCGTCTTGGATAGCTCCGGCTGCACCTTGCTCCATACCGTCCAGTCGTCGCCAAGACCGGCATCGAGCACGAGCGTGGGTGAACCCGTCCCGGTGCAATACATGTGCATGGCGTGCCCGTCGACTTCGTACATACGGCCGGGAGGCGGAAAAGCCTTTTGCTCATCGCGCGTGGCGAGTTCGTTCCAGGTGAATCCGGCAACGCCCAATAGCGCGACCAGAACGACCAACCCCAAGCCGATGTAAGCCAGGATGCGTCCCCAACGGCGCGGAGTGTTCCTTAGGCCTGTACCGCGTCCAGAAACAGTTGGCGTCATGCGACCATGCTCGGAGGGGTGGTGTGCCGGATGGTATCAGCGCTTTGGAAGGCCATTCCAGGTTCGACGATGCGCGGCCATGCCGTTCTAGAAAGGACAAACCGCCGCGCCTGGTGCCTCGATTGCGGCTATAATTCGTCGTTTGCCAATACCTTAACGGTCCCCAGGTCATGTCCAAGGCCACCCAGAAAATCGGCATGTAGGGCATCGGAGCGGGTGCTCGCGCTTTGGAAAATCGCCAGCGGTGACCAATATGCACATCAAAATCCCGGCACTTCTTTTTGTATTAGTCATAGTTTCTGGGTGTGCACACCAGATTTCGAGCAACTCGGTCGTACTATCAAGAACGCAAGCTGAAATGCTTTTGCACCAATGTTCGCGGCCTACACCAGATAACGTTGATGGCTTTTGGTCCGTGTCGGACCAAGTCGCTCAAAATGTGGATCGCGACATCGACAAAATATCTACTTTGCAATCCACGGCTAGAATCGCTATCAGCCGACCTCATGAGTATTTTCGTCAATACGGTGGCATCGTAATTTCGGGCAGGCAATTTGTTTATATCAATGCCATTCGATACACCACTCTAGGTCAAACCGAACTTCCGTGGAAAACTAAGGCAGTAAGAATCTGCGATGGCGGCGAAACATCTTGGGGCGCACTGTATGACCCTGCAACCAATAGCTTTTCACAGCTCGAAGTCAACGGCAGTATCTGAGTCGCATAACAATTCGTCAGAGCGCCCGCGCACAACCTAGCTCAGGCTTTAGGCTTATGAAACTTAGAACTGAGGAAGAGCAATGCTAGAAGAAAATCGTCGGCGTGTTCAAAGCCTAAGTGGTGCCGAAATATGGATGTTCATCATCGCCAGGGTTCTAATCGGTTTCGCGGCCGGTGTCCTAGCAATGCTCTATTTTCCAGCTGCTGCAGCGTATCTCGCATGGCCCGCCCTGGTTGTTGGTGCGCTATTGTTTATTCTCGCGTCCAAGGGGCTGTTGAGTAGTCGCCGGCCTAACTAGTCATTCGAGCGGATGCCTGCTGCGCTGCTTAACCCGCACGCAAAATGGTTCCAGGTTGACTTAATTCGCCGGTGGGTGGCTTTGAACCGTTATCTTTGAGCTGAAATCGCTTCAAAAGCCCATTTTGTGAAGCTGGGTTCGCGTTGCCTCGGCGCTATGAGTGGAGCCCGGGCCGTTTTGAGGGAAGGAGGGGCGGCCCCTGCAGCCCGGGTTACGGCTATAATTCGTCGTTTGCCAATACCTTAACGGTCCCCAGGTCATGTCCAAGGCCACCCAGAAAATCGGTTTCGTCAGCCTCGGCTGCCCCAAGGCGCTCGTCGACTCCGAACGCATCCTCACCCAGCTAAAGGTCGAGGGCTACGAGATTGTGCCCAGCTATGACGCCGCCGATGCCGTGGTAGTCAATACATGCGGCTTTATCGATGCGGCGGTGCAGGAGTCGCTGGATGCGATCGGCGAAGCGCTGCATGAAAACGGCAAGGTGATCGTCACCGGGTGCCTGGGCAAGCGTTCGGAGCTGATCCGTGAAGCCTATCCGGATGTATTGGCCATCAGCGGCCCGCAGGATTACGCCAGCGTGATGAACGCGGTACACAGCGCGCTGCCGCCCAGGCGCAATCCGCTACTGGATATCGTTCCCGACACGGGCATCAAACTGACGCCCAAGCATTACGCCTACCTCAAGATTTCCGAGGGCTGCAATCATCGCTGCAGTTTCTGCATCATTCCCTCGATGCGCGGCGACCTGGTTTCGCGCCCGGTGGACGAGGTGCTGGTCGAAGCCGAGCGCCTGGTCAAAGGCGGCGTGAAAGAGCTGCTGGTGATCTCGCAGGACACCAGCGCCTACGGGGTGGACGTCAAATACGCCGAGCGCACATGGCGGGATAAAACCTATCGCACGCGCATGCTGGAATTGTGCGAGGGGCTTTCCGAACTGGGCGTGTGGGCACGCCTGCACTACGTGTATCCCTATCCGCACGTCGATGAGATCATGCCGCTGATGGCGGAAGGGAAAATCCTGCCGTATCTGGACATTCCCTTCCAGCACGCCAGTCCGCGCATCCTCAAGCTGATGAAGCGGCCGGGCAACATCGACAAGACGCTCGATCGCATCCACAGCTGGCGCAAGCAGGTGCCCAATCTTACCCTGCGCAGCACCTTCATCGTCGGCTTCCCCGGCGAAACGGATGCCGAATTCGAGGAACTGCTCGATTTTCTGCGCGAAGCCGAACTCGATCGCGTGGGCGCGTTCGCCTATTCGCCGGTGGAAGGTGCCAAGGCGAACGAGTTGCCCAACCCCGTCTCGGAAGAATTGAAGGAAGATCGCCTGGAGCAGTTCATGGCCGTACAGGCGGAAATCTCCGCGGCCAAGCTGCAGCGCAAGATCGGCCGCACCATCCAGGTGCTGGTGGACGAGGCAGGCGCGCAGGGTGCCGTCGCGCGTTCGGCCGCCGACGCGCCGGAGATCGACGGCGTGGTGCATATCGCCAACGGTCAATCGCTGAAGCCGGGCCAGTTGGTCGATGTGCTGGTCGAGGCCGCCGACGAGCACGACCTGCACGCGCGCCTGGCAGGCTGATCCCGTGCGCCGCACGCGCTACGTCGCGCCGGCACGGGACGCCGTGGACCGGAGGGTGTTTGCGCGCGCGCCGTTGATGCAGTGGCACGATTATCGCGATTGGCTGGAAGGTACGCATTGGCCGCGCATCGACGCGCTCAATGCACGCTGGCCGGGCGGTGTGCGCGAGCACTTCGTTGCCCAGACCCGCGCCTTGCTCGACGATGGCCTGCATTACGAAGAACGCATCGCGCAACAAGGCCTGATCGCCACGCGCGAGGCCAACTGGCACGACTTGTTCAACGCGATGATCTGGCTGCGCTATCCCCAGCTCAAGCGCTCGCTCAATCGGCGACAAGTTGCCGAGGTGGCGCGCGTGGGTCCGCGCGAGCGTTCGCGGCCGCAGTGCGCGCAAACGCATTTCGACGAAGCGGGTGCCATAGTCGTGCTGCGCGATGCAAGCTTGCTTGCATTGTGGGATGCGCATGACTGGCATGGCCTGTTCTGGCGTCATCGCGATGCGTGGTCAACGGGTGCGATCAGCGTGGCGCTGTTTGGCCATGCCTTGCTGGAACACGCACTGACCCCGGACAAGCTGCTGGTGGGAAAGGCCATCGTGGTGCTGTCCGATGCGGCCGCCGGCGACGATGGCGCCATCGGCTGTTGCGCCCAGGCCATCGCGCAGGAGCGCTTATTGCGCGATCCGCTTGAGCTTCGCCCGCTGCCCTTGTCAGGCATTCCCGGTTGGCATCCCGACAACGGCGAGGAGTCGTTCCATCTTTGCACGCCGTGCTATCAGCCCTTGCGCGAGGGCCGGGTCTATCCGGCGCCGTTGCGCTTGTCTTAAGGATGCTCTGGTTAATGCTTTGCTGGTGGCCTTCCGGACATCACCCCATCAAGTAAAATTCAAAGTGCTGGGGCCAGCGCTGTCTGTCCGCATGCCTTCGGTCCATCGTCTTGACAGACAGCCCGTCTGCCGGCGCCGGTGGCCCTGTGGCCTTCGAACAGACAGAGCGGGTGACACCGACGAAGCATTAATCAGCGCATCGTTAAGCGCTTATTCGTAATCGACGGCGGTAATGACGAAGCGCGTGCGGCCGCCGGGCAGTTCGGCTTCGAATTCGTCGTCCAGTTTCTTTTTCATCACCGCTTTGGCCAGTGGCGAATCGATGCTGATCCAACCGCGCCGCGCGTCGGTTTCGTCGGGGCCGACGATGCGGTAGCGCAGCATGTCGCCGCTCGCGGCGTTCTCCAGTTCGATCACGGCGCCGAAAAAAACCGTCTCGCGGTCGGCGGGCGCGCCTTGGGCCACTTTCAGCGAAGGGATACGCTTGCTGAGATAGCGCACGCGGCGGTCGATCTCGCCGAGCTGTTTCTTGCGATACGTGTATTCGGCGTTTTCCGAGCGGTCCCCTTCGGCCGCGGCCGCAGCCAGTGCCTTCACCACTTCCGGACGCAGGGCGTGCCAGAGGTGATCGAGCTCGCGCTTGAGTTGTTCGAACCCTTCGCGGGTGATGATTGCGGTGGAACGTGGGGCAGGGGGGCGCCAACGGCTCATGTCGATAGTTTGCTCAGTATTTGCGGCCCTTGTCCGGCGCCGCGCCGAAGATACCGCGAGCGGAGCGTCGGCGTGGCTACGTCCTGATGGGCGGCGAGGGAGACACCGTTGCACCTGAACGGGAAAGGCTTTCGGGCAGACGGTGAGATTGTAGCGACTGGACGCCGCAGCGAAATAAGTTGTTTGCGTGTGCAGGCGCCGCTATGGTTGCGCCTTTGGTGTTGGTGTAACCCGATGTCTTACCGTACTGCCGTTCGTTCCCTCCGTCTGGTTTCCCTGGTTGCCGCGCTGGTTCAGGTAGCAGGCTGTGCGTCGGGCAACGCCGCGACCAAGCCGCAGGCGTCGTCGTCCGTCACTACGCTGAACGCACTGTACGCACAGATCGACCAGGCCAGCCAGAGCTACGAAACCGCCCTGCAACAGACGCGCGCGGGCGATGAAGAGGAAGCGGGAAAGACGCTGGAAGGGGCGATCAACCAGCTCAAGGATGCCGCGGCGCATTGCGGTAACACGCCCGGGTGCGATCCGCAGCGCTTTTTCTCGGTCTACGACCATCTGCTTCGCTTGAAGGACGGCAGCTTCATCGGCGACCAGTTGCCGGGCGAAGACACCACCGAAGCCACCGTGGCGCCGTTGCCCGGGCAGGCCGGCGCGGCCAGCCTGCCCCAGGCGCAGCGCAGCGTGACGTTGCTGCGCGGACATCAGCTTTCTGACCTGATCGCCATGAACGGCCCAGTGAAGGCTGCGCTGGAGATGTGGCTGACGCAGTGGCGTTCCAACCTGATGGACGCCTACGTCAATTACCAATACCTGCGCCACGAAATGTGGCCGCAATACCAGCAGGAAGGGCTGCCGGAGGCCTTGCTGTTCGGCATTCTCGCCAAGGAATCGGGTGGCAAGGTGCACGCGGTGTCGCGCTCGGGCGCGGCCGGCCCGCTGCAGTTCATGTATGCCACCGGGCTACGCTTCGGGCTCAGTGACCAGGATGGCTTTGACACGCGCTTCGATCCGGCCGAATCGGCGCGCGCGAATGCCCAGTACATGGACGAGCAGCTGAAAGTTTTCAACGACAATCTCGAACTTACCCTTGCGGCCTACAACGGCGGCGAGGGACGCATGCGCCGGCTGGTGGGCGACGATACCTCGGTCAGCTTCTACGACCCGCGCATCTACGCCCAGCTGTCGCAGGAAACCCGCGACTACGTGCCGGAAGTGCTGGCGGCGGCATGGTTGTTCCTGCACCCGGACAGCTACAACCTGCGCTTCCCGCGTGTCGATGGCGAGCCCGGCAGCATCACTCTCAAACGCGCGGCGTCGATCTCCGAACTCACCGTATGCCTGGGCTCGGTCGGCGACATGTCCGAAGGCTGGTTCCGCACCTTGCGCAACCTCAATCCCCGGCTCGATCCGCAGCAGGAGCAGCCGGTAGGTGCGGTGCTGCAGGTGCCCAAGCTGCTGGAAAAAGCCTACGCGGTGCGTTGCGTGGATGGACCGTGGCCGATCCTGGCCAGCGACCTGCACAACGCCGTGGTACCGGTGTTTCCCGATCCTCCGCCCGCGGTGGCGGCGGACCCCATCGTTCATTACACCGTGCGCCGCGGCGATACGCTGGCCGGCATCTTGCGCAGGCACAGCGGTTGCTCCAGCAAGAACGAAGTGGCCCGCATGAACAATCTGAAGTTCGATCACGTGAGGGTAGGGCAGGTGCTCAAACTGCCGAGCTGCCGCTGAGTGCGCCAAAGGGCGAGGGATGAGTAGCGAGGGTTGCCTCGATAACGGGTCGCTGCCTAGTGCGCCCCGCCGGAATGCCTTCGTTATCGCCTATCCTTTCCAATGCCGGAGAGTGAAGGGCTACGGAAGCCCTCGCTACTCATCCTTCGTCCCTTGGTGATGCGTTGACGGGAGGCAATCTGCTTCGACGAGGGGCGCTGATTCAGGCCGCAGCGCCCGAACGCATCCACTGTGCGACGCTGTTGGGCTGTTCGCCGCCGGCGTCGCGCAGCTCGCGCAATACGCGCAGCAGCTGGCGGTGCTGCGGCTGTAGCGCGGTGTACGGCGAATCCTTGGTTTCGTGGTAGGCCACGGCCAGCCACAGGGCGATGCCGCGCAGCGCGACTTCCGGATTTTCCGACTGCGCGCGGCTATAACCGATGTCGGTGCCCTGGCCCCAGGCCGCATAACGCTGTTCCGGCGCCGTGCCGTACAAGTGCGGGAATTCGCATTTGGACGCCTGCCCGATTTCGCGCAGGGCCATCAGGCCAAGGCGGGAGCGCGTGCGTACCGGCAACGCGGAGACACTGCGCTCGATCTGCCGGAACTGCCGTTGCAGCTGACGGGCACGAGTCATCGCGATTAGGCGGGTGACGATCTGCATGGAACCCCTCACTGGACAAATGCCGCACGGTGCGGACTGACCATGGAGGATAGCCACGCACCGGCCGGCGATGCGCCGAAAACGTCACAAAATGACGACATGCGTCAACGTTCGGCGAATTGGGCGTATCGCCTCACGTAACTTGCATCGATTAAATGTGACGCAGTTCACCTAATCGCTCGCCAACCTTGATCGCCTGCTGCGGCGACAGTGCGTCCAGCTCGGCGCTGCCCTCGGGCAACAGCACGATTACGGTGGAGCCCATGTTGAAGCGCGCCATCTCGCTGAAGCGATCGAGCGAAATATTTTGTCCCGCAAACGACTTGCGCCGGACTGAGGAGGCATACGGCGGTATCACCAGCCCATCCCAGACGGTGGCGACCGACGACACCAGGATGGCCCCGACCATCACTACCGCGAACGGGCCATGCTCGCCCTCGAAGTGGCAGACCAGCCGCTCGTTGCGCGCGAACAACCGGGGAATCGCCTCGACCGCAAAAGGGGCCACGCTGAAGATTCGGCCCGGTATATGCACAGTCTCCCTCAGCTCGCCGCGCAAGGGCATATGCACGCGATGGTAGTCGCGCGGCGAGAGGTAGATGGTGACGAAGCGTCCGTGGCGGTAGGGGGCTACCGCGGCTTCGTCGCCAAGCAGCTCGGCGGCTGTGTATTGCTGTCCCTTGGCCTGGAAGATGCGGCCGTCGAGGATGGGGCCCGCCTGGCTGATGCGGCCATCTGCCGGCGCGAGCAGGGCGGTTGGGGCCGCATCAGCACGGCGGGCATCGGGGCGCAGTTTGCGCGTGAAAAATGCATTGAAGTGAGGGTAGGCAAGCGGATCCGGTTGTGCGGCTTCGGCCATGTTGACCTTGTAGCGGCGCACGATCTGGCTCACCAGAAAGTTCTTCCAGGGCGCGAAGGTCCAGCGCGTGGCCCAGTAAACCACGCGCGAAAGCGCCCGATGGGGAAGGATGTATTGCAGGAATACCTTGAAAGTCATCAGGCAAGTATAAGGAAAACGGAGCGATTCCAGGCGGGGGCTGGAAAGTTCTGTGGGAGGTTCTCATGCAACAACGTATGACGCCGGCCGCTGCCCTGGCCGCGCTCGACCAGGCCGGCAAGTCTGCGCTTGGCCTGTTCAAACACGGCTCGCTGGAGGTGGAAATCTTCCAGCCCTGCGGCATCGACACGCAGACACCGCATCGCCGCGATGAAGTGTGCGTGGTGATTTCCGGCAAAGGCTATTTCATTTGCGGGGACACGCGGCAGCCTTTCGGGCCCGGCGAAGTGCTGTTCGTGCCGGCCGGCCGCCCCCACCACTTCGAGGATTTCAGCAAGGATTTCAGCGCCTGGGTGATGTTTTACGGTCCCCAGGGAGGGGAGGCCGCGTAAGCGCGCCGGCACCGGAGGTGGATCTGCAGCCATGAACCCGCGTGGGGACAATGATGAGCAGTCGCTATACTTCACAGCCCCCAAGCCGGACCGTGCCCACGTGACTGCCGAACTCGCCTCGATCATCGATTTTATCCGTTACGGCGCCAGCCGCTTTTCCGCTGCCGGGCTGACTTTCGGGCATAGCCACGACAACCCGATCGATGAAGCCACCCACTTGGTGCTGGCCAGCCTGCATCTGCCGCCGGACATTCCGCCGGCCTACGGTGCCAGCAAGCTGACCGGCGAGGAGCGCGTGCGTGTGCTCAACCTGATCGAGCGGCGCATCAACGAGCGCCTGCCGGTGGCTTATCTGGTCGGGGAAACCTGGTTCGCCGGCATGAAGTTCAAAAGCGACCGCCGCGCCCTGGTGCCACGCTCGCCCATCGCCGAATTGATCGAGTCGGGCTTCACCCCATGGCTCGACGGCCGCCACGTGGAGCGTGCGTTGGACCTTTGCACCGGCTCAGGCTGCATCGGCATCGCCATGGCCGAATACCACCCGCACTGGCACGTGGACATCGTCGACATCAGCGACGACGCCCTGTCGCTGGCGCGCGAGAACGTGGCCTTTCAGCACGTGGGCGACCGCGTGGACGTGGTGCGTTCGGATCTTTTCGCGGACCTCAAGGGGCGCAAGTACGATCTGATCGTGTCCAACCCGCCCTATGTCACCGAGGACGAATACGCCGCGCTGCCCGGCGAATACAGCCATGAGCCCAAGCTCGGCCTGACCTCCGGTGAAGACGGACTGGACATCTGCCTGCGCATTCTCGACGAGGCATCCGCGCATCTCACCGCCGATGGCTTGCTGATCGTGGAAGTTGGCGAGAGCGAGCACGCGCTCAACGCGCTGCTGCCGGAAGTGCCTTTCGTGTGGATCGAGTTCAAGGTCGGGCCGATGGGTGTGTTCGCGCTCGAACGGCGCGAGTTGCTTGAACACGCCGAGGCGATCCGGGCCGCGGCGGCGGCGCGCCGTTCGCGCTGAGCCGGTTGTCGCTGCCGGCGGAGCCGACCACCGCAAGCTTGCATAGGCACGCGCTGCGCGAAGAAGATGCCCGGGCGGTGTTTCGCTATCGCCGCCTTGTCGCGCTCCCAAGGCCTGCGCCGGGAAGCGCATTTTCGGAAAAGTCTGCCGTTGCGCGGCGAGTGCGTCGACGGTGTCGTCGTCGCTCTGCTGGCGCGCGCGTGGTCTTCGAACGCCATGCACGCTTGAAAGGCTGCAGCGCCGGAGCGCACGGCGTGGCAAGATGCGGGGACGGCCGGGACATCGCACAGCTTATGGCACCCGGCTTAGGCGTATTGGCCATATCCCAACGCAATGGGTCTGATTCGTGTCCAGCAACTCCACCGGCAAGCTATTTACTGTCACCACCTTCGGCGAAAGCCACGGACCGGCCATTGGCTGCGTGATCGACGGCTGTCCGCCGGGGTTGCCGATCGCGGTGGAAGAATTTCGTACTGACCTGGATCGCCGCGCCACTGGACGCAGCCGGCATACGTCGCAGCGACGCGAAGCGGACGAGGTGGAAGTCCTTTCCGGCGTCTATCAAGGGTGCACCACCGGCACGCCGATCGCATTGCTGATCCGCAACACCGACCAGCGCAGCAAGGACTACGGCGACATCGCCGACACGTTCCGTCCCGGGCATGCCGACTACACCTATTGGCAAAAGTACGGCATCCGCGATCCGCGCGGCGGCGGGCGTTCGTCCGCGCGCGAGACCACCATGCGTGTCGCCGCGGCGGTGATCGCCAAGAAGTGGCTGGCCGAGCGCCATGGCGTGCGCGTTCGCGGTTATCTGGCGCAACTGGGCCAGGTCACGCCCGAAGGCTTCGATTGGGATGCGGTGGAGCAGAACCCGTTTTTCTGGCCGCATGCGCCGCAGGTTTCCGCGCTGGAGCAATACATGGATGCCTTGCGCAAATCCGGCGATTCGGTCGGCGCGCGCGTGAACGTGGACGCCGAAGGCGTGCCGCCGGGCTGGGGCGAGCCCATCTACGGCAAGCTGGACGGCGACCTCGCCGCGGCGCTGATGTCCATCAACGCGGTCAAGGGCGTGGAAATCGGCGATGGCTTCGATGCCGTCGCCCAGCGCGGCAGCCAGCATCGTGACGAAATGCATATGGACGGCTTTACGTCCAATCATGCCGGTGGCATCCTTGGCGGGATCAGTACGGGGCAGGTTGTACGTGCCTCGATCGCCCTCAAGCCCACTTCCAGCATCCTGATACCCGGCCATAGCGTGAACCTGGCCGGCGAACCGGTCGAGGTGGTAACCAAGGGGCGCCATGATCCCTGCGTCGGCATCCGCGCCACGCCCATCGCCGAGGCGATGGTGGCATTGGTGCTGATGGACCACGCGTTGCGCCATCGTGCGCAGTGCGCCGATGTGGGCGAGATAAAACCGCGCATTCCCTGATGGAACGGGGGCCGGCACTGCGCTGCGCCGCGGTCCGGCAGGCAGCAGATGTCCGAGGCAATGGTCGTCACGATGAGCAAGGCACACACCGTCTGGGTTTCGCGCCCGTTGTTTCCCGAGGTACTGGCCACGCTTGCCCAGTACGTGGAAGTGCGCGTGGAATCGAAGGAAAGCAAGCGCGCGCCGGAACAACTGCGCGCCAAGCTGGCCAGGGTTGACGGCGCCATCGTGGGCCTGGGCGATCGCATCGATGCCGGCGTGCTGGCCGGCAACCGCTGCTTGCGTGTCATCGCCAATCTTGGCGTTGGCTACAACAACCTCGATCTTCCCGCCCTCACCGCGGCGGGCATCCTTGCCACCAACACGCCGGACGTACTTACCCAGACCACGGCCGACTATGCCTGGGCCTTGCTATTGGCCGCCGCACGCCGTGTCAGCAGCGCCGAACGCTGGCTGAGGGCAGGCCGCTGGCGTGGCGGCATGCGCTTTGACGACTGGCTGGGCGTGGACGTCCACGGCAAGACGCTGGGCATCCTGGGCATGGGCCGCATCGGACAGGCGGTGGCACGCCGCGGTGCCGGTTTCGACATGAAGGTCATCTATCACAACCGCTCCCGGCTACCGGACGCCGTCGAGCGCGAATGCCGCGCAAGCTGGGTGGAAAAGCGCCAGTTGCTGGCGCGCGCGGACCATCTTGTGCTGGTGCTGCCTTACAGCGCGCATAGCCACCATGCGATCGGCGCTCCTGAACTGTTGCACATGAAACCTACCGCAGTGCTGGTAAACATCGCGCGCGGCGGCATCGTGGACGATGCGGCCCTGGCCGCCGCGTTGCGCGAAGGGCGGCTGGCCGCCGCGGGGCTGGACGTGTTCGAGGGAGAGCCGGCGGTGAATCCTGCCCTGCGCGAACTCGACCAAGTCGTACTCAGCCCGCATATCGCCAGCGCCAGCGCCGATACGCGCCGCGCGATGGCCCAACTGGCCGCCGACAATGTGCTGGCCGCGCTGGGCCACGGCCCCAACGCGGGACACCCGCCTTCATTACTGAATCCTGAAGCGCGCGGTGGGCGTGCCGCCGAAACGTGATATGCCTCACGCTGACGAAGCCCTGTCGTGTCGTTCGCGCGCCGCGCAGGCTAGATTCCAATTCCCTGACAAGTGACCTCCGATGAGCAAGAAGAGCAGCTACAAGGTAGCCATGGTGGGCGCGACCGGCGCCGTCGGCGAAACATTGCTGAGCATCCTGGCCGAACGTGAATTTCCCATCAGCGAGCTGGTGCCGCTGGCCAGCGAGCGTTCCGCCGGCGGTAAGGTGGAGTTCGGCGGCAAACAGGTCACCGTGCGCAACCTGGCCGATTACGACTTCTCCGGCGTGGACATCGCGTTCTTTTCCGCCGGCGGCTCGGTAAGCCGCGAGCACGCGCCGCGCGCGGCGCAGGCGGGCGCCGTAGTGATCGACAACACCTCGGAGTTCCGCTACCAGGACGATATCCCGCTGGTGGTAAGCGAGGTCAATCCGCATGCCATCGCGCAATACACCACGCGGGGCATCATCGCCAATCCCAACTGCTCCACCATGCAGATGCTGGTGGCGCTGGCGCCGATCCACCGCGCGGTGGGCATCGAGCGTATCAACGTGGCCACCTATCAGTCGGTGTCCGGCGCCGGCCGCTCGGGCATGGAGGAGCTGGGCAAGCAGACCGCCGCGCTGCTCAATTTCCAGGACGTGGAGCGCTCGAAGTTTCCCAAGCAGATCGCCTTCAACGTGATCCCGCACATCGACGACTTCCAAGACAACGGCTACACCAAGGAAGAAATGAAAATGGTGTGGGAGACGCGCAAGATCCTCGAAGACCCAGCCATCCAGGTGAACCCCACGGCGGTGCGCGTTCCGGTGTTCTACGGTCACGCCGAGGCCGTGCACATCGAGACGCGCGACAAAATCACCGCCGAACAGGCGCGCGCGCTGCTTGAAGATGCCCAGGGCGTGGTGGTGCAGGACGAGCGCAAGCCCGGCGGGTATCCAACCCCGGTGGGCGATGCCGCAGGCCAGGACCCGGTGTTCGTGGGCCGCCTGCGCGAGGACATCTCCCACGAACGCGGGCTGGACATGTGGATCGTGGCCGACAACATCCGCAAGGGCGCGGCGCTGAATGCCGTGCAGATCGCCGAATTGCTTATCGAGGACTATCTGTAATGCGCCATGTCGCGGCAGTGATCTTGGGGGGGCTGCTGATGTGCACGCAGGCCTTCGCTGGCCCCCAGGCTTCCGGCGCAGCCGTCGGGGACAAGTCCGTCACCGCCGCCCATGCGAAAGTGGCCAGCAGCCAGGCCGAGGTCGACCGGCTGCAACAGCATGTCGGCCAGCAGGAATCGGTCAGCCGGGACGCGGCCGCGCGCCTGCAACAGCAGGACCGTACCATTGCCCAATTGCGCGAGCAGCTGAAGGCCGCGCAAAAAACTTCGAAAAAGCCGGTGGACGGGCATTGACGCCCGTCACGTCTGGCAAAAAAATCGCTCTGGGACGGGCCTTGACCGGCTTTGGCTATTGTTGATTGACGTTTATCTAACTAAAGTGACGCCTTCTAAGAGAAAGTCGCTGCAAGCTGCGGTGATTTTTAGGTAAAGCGTCCGGGTCGTTCGGGGGAGCACGCGATGAATCGTTCGTTGAAGCTGTCGATACTGATGGCGCTTGCGCTAGGCAGTACTCAGGCGGCAGCGGTGGAGTTTGGCCAGGCCCACGTGAAATCGGCGTTGGGCGAGCCGCTGGTGGTCGAGATTCCGGTCACGCAGGCCAGCCCCGCGGAACTGCAGAGCCTGAGCGCCCAGCTGGCCTCGAACGAAGAATTTGCCAAGATCGGCGGTGAACGGCCGACCGTCCCGCTTACCTTTGCCGTGGCCGACGTCCACGGCCACAAAGTCATCCGCATTACCAGCAGCGTGTCGGTAGACGACCCCTACCTGGACCTGCTGGTGCAGGTCACCAGCAGCACCGGCAGCAGCGTGCGCGAATTCCCGATCCTGCTCGATCCGCCGGGCAAGGTGGAGCAGGCCGCCGCCAGCAGTGCACCCACGCGCCGCCGCGCACCGGCCGGCGAAGCGTCCGCGCCGTCAGGCACCGCCCCCAGCGCACCGCGCCATGCCGAGTCCGCCGCATCGCCGCATGTGGCGGTCAGAAACGGCCAGTACACCGTGCAGCGCGGTCAGACGCTGTCGCATGTCGCCGTAGAAACGGCGCCGGCGGGCGTGGACAAGGACCAGATGATGCTGGCGCTCAAGGCCGCCAACCCGGATGCCTTCTACCGCGACAACATCAATGCGCTGAAGGCCGGCGCGGTGTTGCGCGTGCCTTCCCACGACGATGCGGTAGCCATTGCGGCCGCCGAAGCCGCGGCCACCGTGCGCCAGCAAGACAGCGATTGGCGCAACGGCAGCGTGGGCGCGGCCCCGGTTGCCGTCGCCGCTGGCGGCACCCGTTCCAATGCCTCGGTCGCGCCGACCGCCAGCAGTCATGCCGACCGGCTTGCGCTGGTCCCGGCGGGCGGCGAAGGGCAGTCCGCCGGTGGCGCCAACGGCAAGGGCGCCGGCAGCGCTGCCATTCGCCAGGAATTGCAGCGCAGCCAGGAAACCCTGTCTTCGCTGGAACAGCAGAGCAACGAGCTGAAGTCGCGCCTGAAGGATCTGGAAGACCTCAATACCAAGAACCAGCGCCTGTTGTCGCTCAAGGACGACGAGATCGCCGATCTGCAGAAAAAGCTGGCCGAGGCTCGCAAGTCGGCCGGTCTGCCGCCCGCTGCTGCGGCGGCACCGGCTGCGGCACCCGCACCGGCCAAGCCAGTGCAACCGGTGGCAGCGGCGTCCACGCACGCGGCGCCCGCGCCAACCCCCGCCCCGGCTTCGCTGGCCAATGCCAATCCGCCCGCAAGCGCGCCTGGTGCGGCTGCCTCGGCGGCACATCCGGCCGTGGTGACCACGCCACTTGGCGGTGCGCACGCGGCTCCTAAGCCGGCGAGCCGGCCGTTGCATCGCGTTGCGCCGCCGGCCGTTGAAGAAGAGCCCTGGTACACCCAGCCGTGGGCGCTCGGCGCCGGCGGCCTGGTGGTCGTGCTGGCCGTGGTCGGGTTGTTGCTGCGCCGTGGCAAGTCCGGTGCGAAACCCGCCAAAGCTCCGCTTGCGCCGCCCAAGGGTTCGCTGGCCGACCGTTTCGGTACCGCCGACGAAGATCACCCGGGCGGCCCCGATCCGGACCAGGACGAATTGCTCGACCAGCTGGCCGAACAGCCCGATGACATCGGCCTGCACCTGGAGCTGGTGAGCCTGTACTACACCCGCCGTGACGTGGAGCACTTCGAAGCCGCGGCCGAAGCCATGCACGCCCACATCACCGATCCCGACCAGCCGGAATGGCAGGACGTGATGCACATGGGCGAGGATCTGGCTCCGGGCCATCCTTTGTTCGCCCACGGCACCGGATCGTCGTCGGCGCACGAGGAGCAGGCGCCGCTGCATCACTTCGACCTGGACAGCTACGGCGCCAAGCCGGATGCCGACGCCACGGTAGTCAGAAACGTGCCGCCGCAGCCGTCCAAGGTCAGCGAATATCACTTCGACTTCGACCTGACGCCGCATCATGCCGACGCGCTGTCCCAGCCGGCGCCAACGACCGCCAAGCCCGAGGTTGAGCAGGAGCCGGTATCGACCTGGCACTTCGACGAGCCGGCCGAAACGGAGCAGGCACCGCATGCCGATCACGTCGGTGCCGCCGATCATGTGGAGCACGCCGGCCACGAAGCGGAAGCGGATTTCGGCGAGCTGCACGACGATCCCATCGACACCAAGCTCGACCTGGCCCGCGCCTACCTCGACATGGGCGATCCCGATGGCGCCCGCGCGATGCTCGATGAGGTCATGCAGGAAGGCAGCCAGATGCAAAAAGACGTGGCGAGAACGTTGATGGCCAAGATCCATTGACCGTCGCTTGTCCCTGATCGTCGCGCATCGGGCCGGCCATGCCGGCCCGATGCTTTTGCGGCGATGGATGCCGCGCGGGCACGGGATTTTCGCCCTCAGCTGTTACCCTTGCCGTCTCCTGGTTTTCTAGACACTCATGCGTATTGCTCTGGGCATCGAATACGACGGCACCGATTTCCTCGGCTGGCAGCGGCTCAGCCACGGGGCGAGCGTGCAGGCCAGCGTGGAGAAGGCGCTGTCGTTCGTTGCCGCCGAGCCGATCGAGGTGACTTGCGCCGGCCGTACCGATGCGGGCGTGCACGGGCGCTGCCAGGTGGTGCATTTCGACACCGGCGTGGAACGCGACATGCGCGGCTGGGTGCTTGGCGCGTCTTCGAACCTGCCCGCCAGCATTGCAGTGCTCTGGGCGCAACCCATGCCGGAGGACTTCCATGCGCGCTTCTGCGCGCGCAGCCGCCGCTATCGCTACACCATCCTCAATCGCGTCATTCGGCCCGCGCTCGATGCGCGCTTTGTTTCGTGGGAGCGCCATCCGCTGGATGCGGCGCACATGCACGAAGCGGCGCAGGCCCTGGTCGGCGAGCACGATTTCAGCGCTTTTCGCGCAGTATCGTGCCAGGCCGCACACGCGCGGCGCCTGGTTAAAATGATCCAGGTGTGCCGCCAAGACGCGAATGTGATCATCGAGATCGAAGCCAATGCGTTTTTGCATCACATGGTGCGCAATATCGTCGGCTCGTTGTTGCCGGTGGGCCGCGGCGAACAGCCGAAAGAATGGATCGCGCAACTGCTTGCCGGGCGCAATCGGGAAGTGGCGGGCCCGACTGCCGGTGCATCGGGCCTGACGTTCATCGGTCCGCGTTACGAACGACATTGGGGTCTACCACAGGAGGTGAGCGAATGACCCGGATCAAATGCTGCGGCATGACCCGCGTGGAAGACGCACGGCTTGCCGCGCAACTGGGCACCGATGCGATCGGCGTGGTGATGACCTCGCGCAGCAAGCGCCGGGTGTCGCTTGAGCATGCCAGGAGCATCGTCGATGCCATGCCACCGTTCGTCACGACCGTGGCGTTGTGCATGGACGATGACGCCGATTTCGTGCGCGCGGTGATCGAAACGGTGCGGCCGGCGATGCTGCAATTCCACGGCATGGAAAGCGACCCGTGGTGCGCACAGTTCGGACAGCCATACCTGAAGGCCATTGCGATGGGCGAGGGCGCCGCCGCGCTGGCGCAGTTGCGCGCCTTTCCGCGCGCGGCGGGCTTGTTGCTCGATGGCCATGGACTGGGCGAGGCCGGGGGCACCGGCAAAACCTTTGACTGGTCATTGATGCCGCGCGATCTCACCCAGCCGCTGATTCTGGCCGGCGGCCTGACACCGGCAAACGTGCAGATGGCCATACGCACCGCCAACCCTTGGGCGGTGGATGTATCCAGCGGCATCGAGTCGGCGCCGGGTATCAAGGATCCGGTCAAGCTGCGCGATTTCATCGCGGCCGTGCGCGCGGTGTCTTAAGACGGGTCCAGTTCGTCGCGCAGCCAGCTTGCCAGTGCGTCGATGCGGCTGTCGCTGCGGCGCATGGGCGTGGCGAGAATCCATGAGGCCGAGGTCTGGCAGAAACCCCATGGAGCGAGCAGGCGGCCGGCACGCAGATCGTCCCGCACCAACTGCTCCGGTGCGATACCGATGCCCAGCCCAGCCACGGTCGCCTCCAGCAGGTAAAACAGACGCGTGAAACCCTGCCCCTGACGCAGCGACGTTGCCGGCACGCCATTGGCCTGCGCCCAGTCGGGCCATGCCTGCGGGCGCGAGGTGGTGTGCAGCAGCGCTTCGCCGCACAACACCGACGCGTCGCGGTCGAGCAGGCGCGCGAGCCCCGCGTAGCGGGGGCTGACCACCGGTCCGATCCGCTCCGGTGCCAGCACATGCACCTGCCATGCCGATGGCCACGGTGGCGTGGCCAGCGCCAACGCCGCATCCGGTTGGGCGTGTTGGGGGCTGAGCGGATCTTCTTCCGGCGAAAGATGCAGCCGAAGCGTGGGCAGGTCGCGTTCGAGCCGGTCCAGGCGCGGAATCACCCAGCGTGCGAGCAGGCTGCTAGCGCAGCCGAGTACGAATGGCGACGTATCGCTCTGGCGGCGCAGTTCCGACCAGCCATCGCGCAATTGCTCAAAGGCGTTGGTGACACGATCACGCAATTGCTCGCCGATCGCAGTGAGCGCAATGCCGCGGCCTTGGCGAACCAGCAGCGGCTGCTCAAGCGCCTCTTCCAACACGCGCAGCTGCCGGCTGATCGCGCCATGAGTGACGTTCAGCTCCGCCGCCGCGCGGCTGACGCTGCCAAGCCGCGCGGTGGCTTCAAAGGCCCGCAGGGCATTCAGCGAGGGCAGTTCGCGGTGCATCAACTTGTGATTTTTCCTGACATGTTGCGGCGATCATATCGCTTTTTCATCAGCGCGATTCGGGGTATTTTGGGCATCCGGTGGCTGAGTGCCGCCCCACGCATCCGTGAATTGCACAGGATTTCTGACAGATGCCCACTATCCAGGATTACCAGGCCTGGCCCGATGCCCAAGGGCGTTTTGGCAACTTTGGCGGCCAGTACGTCGCCGAGACCTTGATGGCACCGCTGGCCGAACTCACCGAGGCCTACCTGCGCCTGCGTGAAGATCCCGATTTCCTCGCCGAACTCGATCGCGACCTGACCCACTACGTCGGACGCCCCAGCCCGATCTACCACGCACAGGGCCTGTCCCGGCACGTCGGCGGCGCGCGCATCCTGCTCAAGCGCGAGGATCTCAATCACACCGGCGCGCACAAGATCAACAATACCGTCGGCCAGGCCCTGGTGGCCAAGCGGATGGGCAAGCCGCGCATCATCGCCGAAACCGGCGCCGGCCAGCACGGCGTGGCCAGCGCCACCGTGGCCGCGCGTTTCGGACTCCAGTGCGTGGTCTACATGGGTGCCGTCGACATCGAGCGGCAGAAGATCAACGTGTACCGCATGAAACTGCTCGGCGCGCAGGTCGTGCCGGTGACTTCGGGTTCGAAGACGCTCAAGGACGCCTTGAACGAGGCCATGCGCGACTGGGTCACCAACGTCGCCGATACGTTCTACATCATCGGCACCGTCGCCGGTCCGCATCCGTATCCGATGATGGTGCGCGACTTCAATGCGATCGTCGGGCGCGAGGCGCGCCAGCAGGTGTTGTCGCAATATGGCCGCCTGCCGGACGTGCTTACCGCATGCGTGGGCGGTGGCTCCAACGCCATCGGCCTGTTCCACGCGTTCCTCAATGATCGCGACGTGCGCATCGTGGGCGCGGAAGCGGCGGGCGAGGGTATCGCCACGGGGCATCATGCGGCGTCGCTGGCGGCCGGCCGTCCTGGCGTGCTGCATGGCAATCGCACCTACGTGCTGTGCGACGACGATGGCCAGATCACCGAAACGCATTCGGTTTCCGCCGGTCTGGATTATCCCGGCGTCGGCCCGGAGCACGCCTTCCTCAAGGACACCGGGCGCGCCCACTATGTGGGCGTGACGGACGATGAGGCGCTGGAAGCCTTCCATCTGCTGGCGCGCACGGAAGGCATTCTTGCTGCACTGGAATCCAGCCATGCCGTTGCGCAGGCGATGAAGCTCGCGCGCGAATTGCCCAAGGACGGCATCGTGCTGTGCAACCTTTCCGGCCGCGGCGACAAGGACGTGCACACGATCGCCGCGCGCGAAGGAGTGCAGGTATGAATCGCATCGATCGACGTTTCGCCGCGTTGAAGGCCGCTGGCCGCACCGGTTTGATTCCGTTCGTGACCGCGGGCGATCCGGCCCCGCAACATACCGTCACGCTGATGCATGCGTTGGTGGCCGCCGGCGCGGATGTGATCGAGCTGGGCGTCCCGTTCTCCGATCCCATGGCCGATGGCCCGGTGATCCAGCACGCAAGCGAGCGCGCCATTGCCAAGGGTGTAGGCCTCGCATCGGTGCTTGACTGGGTGGCGAGTTTTCGCGAACGCGACCCGGACACCCCGGTGGTGCTGATGGGGTATCTCAATCCTGTCGAAATTCATGGCTACCGGCGTTTCTCCGACGAAGCGGTTGCCGCGGGCGTCGATGGCGTGTTGCTGGTGGATTGCCCGCTCGAAGAAGCCGCGGTGCTCGAGCCGTTGCGTGCGGCTGGATTGCGGCAGATTTTGCTGGCCGCGCCGACCACCGCACCCGCGCGTATGGCGCAATTATGCAAAGCCGCCGAAGGTTTCCTGTACTATGTATCGTTCGCCGGCATCACCGGAGCCGGACGCTTGAGTACGCAGGACATCGCCGCACGCGTGGCCGATATCCGGTCTCATGCGAATGCGCCGGTGGCCGTGGGCTTCGGCGTGAAGGATGCGTCCAGCGCCAAGGCAATTGCCGGTTTCGCCGACGCCGTCGTCATCGGCAGTGCGCTTGTGGAGCGGCTGGATGGCGCGACGGCGGCACAGGATATTGCGGAGCGCGTCGAGCATTTCCTCGGCCCGATCCGCAAGGCGCTGGATACGCCATGAAGTTCCTCTGGAGGAGGGGGAACGGGGCATGGGGCTGAAGGGCATGGGATGAACGCCCGCAAGAGTGCGGCGATGGAACGTATTCACGGTGGAGCGGTCATACCGATGACCGATTCGCGCACGCCGACCTGATGAACAGGGGCTGGTGCCGTGCGAAGTCACCCCCATGAAGTTCTGGTGATCCTTGGGTCACCGGATTCAGACTGAGGTTTTTATGAATTGGCTGCAGAAAATCATGGCGCCGCGCGCGCGGACGCCGGGCTCCCCGGGTGGCAAGGGCAAAGTACCCGAGGGCGTATGGGAAAAGTGTGCAGGTTGCGGTGCCGTGCTGTATCGGCCCGAGCTGGAACGCAACTTGATGGTATGTCCCAAGTGCAGCCATCACCATGCCATTGGTGCGCGCGAGCGCCTGCTGGCGTTTCTTGACCAAGGCAGCACGCAGGAACATTGGGCCGGCATGGAGCCCAACGATCCGCTGAAATTCCGCGATTCGAAGAAATACCGCGACCGCATCGTCGCCGCGCAAAAATCCACCGGCGAGAAAGACGCGCTGATCGCGATGAGCGGCAAGCTCAAAGACCAGCCGTTGATGGCCGTGGCGTTCGAGTTCTCCTACATGGGCGGCTCGATGGGTTCGGTGGTCGGCGAAAAGTTCACGCGCGCGGCGGAGCGCGCACTGGCCGAGCGCAGTGCGCTGGTGTGCTTTTCCGCCACCGGCGGTGCGCGCATGCAGGAGGCATTGTTCTCGTTGATGCAGATGGCCAAGACCTCGGCGGCGCTGGCGCGCCTGCGCGAGGCGGGCGTGCCTTACATCAGCGTGTTGACGCATCCCACCACCGGCGGCGTTTCCGCCAGCCTCGGCATGCTGGGCGACATCAACGTGGGCGAACCCAAAGCGCTGATCGGCTTCGCCGGTCCGCGCGTCATCGAGCAGACGGTGCGCGAAACCTTGCCCGAAGGTTTCCAGCGTTCGGAATTCTTGCTCGACCACGGCGCCATCGATATGATCGTCGACCGACGCCAGATGCGCGACAAACTGGCGGACGTGCTGGGCATCCTGCGCAAAGTGCCGCGCGCGGCATAAGCCCGGCCACAGACAAACCCGCAAACGGTGCCGCCTTCGGGCGGCATCGTCGTTTTTGCCCGCGGATATCTTGCGTGCGACTGTTTCGCCATGCCGTAGACAAAAGCCGGCCGGCGACAAGATGCGCAACGCAGTTTTCCACAGCATGTGTGGACGCTTTGCGGAAAACCCTGTGGAAAACTGCCGCGCGGTACTTGGCGATCAAGCACTTGCCACGGCATGCTGAAATATTGCGCAGAACACGCGCGCAGTTTTCCACAGCGATTGTGGAAAGTATCCGGTAGAGCCTGTGGATAGGTGCGCTATCTCGTTGAAGACAAAGCGCGTGACGACAGCGTGGCCAATGATTGATCAGCGCACCGGGCGATCAGGCCAGGAGCTGTGGCGCGGCGTGCACGATCCACAGCGACAGCGCACCCAAACCGCTGCCAACCAGAATCGCGGCGAGCACGTCGCTGGGATAATGCAGGCCCAGGATCACGCGCGACGCGGCCACCAGCGTGGTGAAGGTCAACAACAGCGGCGCAAGCAACGGGTACCACGCCAGCGCGACGATGGTGAAGCCCACTGCCTGCAAGGTGTGCCCCGAAGGAAAACTGAATTCGTCCAGCGGCGGCACGTGCGCGATCACGCCCGGACAGGTGCGGAACGGACGCGGGCGGCGCGTCCAGCGCTTGAGGATGCGATACAGCAGCAGCGCCACCAGGCCGGTAGCTGCCATATGCGCCGCCGCTTCCAGCCCGCGCCGGCCATCGATCAGCGCCAGCGCCAGCATCAATGCGTACCAGAAAATGCCGTCGCCCAATCGGCTGATGGCCCCGAAGAACACCCCTACGGCGTGCCGCGCGCCCCAGCGATTGGCGGCAATGCACATGCGCCGGTCGAACGCATGGCGCGGAAGCACGGCTTGGTCAGGCAGGTGCGATGGTGACATGGCGCTCATGCACGTTCTCCTCGACCAGTTCGCGAAGCAGGGTTTCGAATTCACGGATGACCGCATCGGGCGACAGCCGCGCAACGCTCTCCTGGGCGGCATGTCCCATCTGGCGGATCAGGCCGATGTCGCGGGCCAGCGTCACCGCCGCGGCGGTGAAGGCTTGCGCGTCGCCCGAAGCGATGCGATAGCCGTTGACGCCGTCGTTCAAATGTTCGCGCGCCGCGCCTTCTGCATAGGCCACCACCGGCAGGCCGGCGGCGAGTGCTTCCAGGATCACGTTGCCGAAGGTTTCGCTCAGGCTGGGAAACGGAAACATGTCCGCGCTGGCGTAGTGCACGGCCAGCGCTTCATCGCGCTTCATGCCGGCGAAGATGAAATCCGGATTGGCCTCCTGCAGTGCCGCGCGGGCCGGACCATCGCCTACCCACACGTAGCGCGCCTTGGGCGCGTGCTGTTGAATGGCGCGGAAGGTATCCACCGCCAGTTCGAGATTCTTCTCCGGTGCGATGCGCCCGACGTACAGCACCACTGGCGTATCCGCTTGCGCACCCCAGCTTTCGCGCAGCATGGGATCGCGCCAGGACGAGTTGAACAATTTGGTGTCCACCGCGCGGCGCAGCAAGCGTGCGTGATCGACGCCCATGGCAGTCAATTCCTGCGCCAACGCATCGGTGGGAACCAGCGTCACGTTGGCGCGCGAGTGGAAGCGGCGCAGGTAGTTATGCACAACGGGCGTCAGGAAACCCACGCCGTAGTGATCGGCATACGTATCGAAGCGCGTGTGGAATCCGGTGGCGACGGGAATGCCCAAGCGCACCGCCGTTTTTACCGCCGAACGACCCAGCGGACCTTCAGTGGCCACATAGATGGCATCGGGGCGCCGCTGCATCCAGCGCTTGCGCAGCGTGCGTGGCGCAGGCAGACCAAAGCGCAGGCCCGGGTAGCGGGGCAGTGCCGCGCCGCGCGTCTGAAGCGCGTCGATACCCGGTTCGTCGACATGGCCGATGGCCTGGCGGGGACGGATGAGATCGATCTGGTGGCCCTTGGAGGCCAGACCGCTCGCCAGGCCGTGCACGGTCAGTGCCACACCGTTGATCTCTGGCGGATACGTCTCGCTGATGATGCCGATACGCATGGCGCATCCTCGTCTTGTACGGCCATAGCTTGCGGCGGGGGCGTTGCTGCCGCGTGGCGGGTACGTGACAACGTGGTTACGCGTGTGACGAAATGGTGCACGTCATGCCGGCACGTGAACATCACGCTGCCGATGGGCTAGATTGAACACCCCTTGACCAGGAGAGGCCGCCATGAAACGTCTGCTGCTCGCACTAGCGCTGGCAACCGCTGCAGGTTCCATCCTTGCCGCCTATGCCACCGGCTTGCCGGTCACCAAAGCCCCCGCCGGCGCGCAGGTTTACATCATTTCCCCGCAAAACGGCGCGACGGTGCCGCAAAGCTTCACTGTGCGCTTTGGCCTCAAGGGCATGGGCGTGGCGCCGGCCGGCGTGGTGCATGAGAACACCGGCCATCATCATCTGCTGATCGACGTGAAGGAACTGCCGCCGGCCGGTCAGCCAATTCCCAAGGACGAGCAGCACCTGCATTTCGGCGGCGGCCAGACCGAGACCATCGTGAAGCTTTCGCCCGGCACGCACACGCTGCAACTGGAGCTGGGCGACTCCAACCACATTCCGTTCGACCCGCCGATCGTCTCCAAAGTGGTCACGGTCCACGTGAAGTGAGGCTGGGCTCGGCTTGCTTGGCCGGGCCGGGTGAGGGTGGCGCGGCGAGATCGGCTAAAATGCGCAGTTCCGTATCGCGCCACCCGTGAACCCATGACCGTCCGCACCCGCTTCGCCCCCAGCCCCACCGGTTTTCTGCACATCGGCGGCGCCCGTACCGCGCTGTATTGCTGGCTGGAGGCCCGCCGTCGCGGGGGCCAATTCCTGCTGCGCATCGAGGACACCGACCGTGAGCGTTCCACCGACGAGGCGGTGCGGGCCATCCTGGATGCCATGCAGTGGCTGGATCTGAACGCCGACGAGGCACCGATCTACCAGACGCATCGCTTGGATCGCTACCGCCAGGTCGCCCAGGAGCTGCTGGCCGCCGGCAAGGCGTATTACGCCTACGAGACCAAGGAAGACATCGAGGCGATGCGCGAAGCGGCCATGGCGCGCGGCGAGAAGCCCCGCTACAACGGCTATTACCGCGATCGCAACGAGCCTTGTCGCGACGACCCCAACCGCGTGATCCGCTTCAAGAACCCGCTGGAAGGTTCGGTGGTGTTCGAGGACAAGGTGAAGGGCCGGGTCGAGTGGTCCAACAGCGAACTGGACGATCTGGTGATCTTCCGCTCCGACGGCTGGCCGACCTACAACTTCGCGGTGGTGGTCGATGACATCGACATGGGCATCACCGAGGTGATCCGCGGCGACGACCACGTCAACAACACGCCGCGCCAGATCAACATCTATCACGCACTCGGCGCAAAAGTGCCGGAGTTCGCGCACCTGCCGATGATCCTGGACAAGGAAGGCAAGAAGCTTTCCAAGCGCACCAACTCGGTCAGCGTGATGGAGTACCGCGAGAACGGCTTTCTGCCGCATGCGATCCTCAACTATCTGGTGCGATTGGGCTGGTCGCATGGCGACCAGGAAATTTTCTCGCGCGAGGAAATGATCGCGCTGTTCGATGTCGGCGACGTCAACAAAGCCGCTTCGCGATTCGATACCGAAAAGCTGCAGTGGCTCAACCAGCATTACCTCAAGACCGACGATCCGCAGGCACTGGCGCCGGAATTTGCCTGGCACCTGGCCCGCGCCGGCATCGACGCCAGTTCGGGCCCGGCACCCGCCGACGTCATCGTGGCGCTGCGTGACCGCGTGCATACGCTCAAGGAAATGGCTGAGCGCGCCAAGATCTGGTACGGCCCGATTACCGAATGGGACGACAAGGCCGTTGCCAAGCATTTGAAGAGCGAGAGCGCCGTGCAGGTACTGCAGGCCGTGCGCGAACTGCTCGCCGGCTGTGAATGGAAGCCCGAGCCGATCCATCAGGTGATCGAGCAGGTGGCGGCCAGGCTTGAGCTGGGCATGGGCAAGATTGCGCAGCCGCTGCGCGTGGCGATGACGGGCACGCAAGTGTCGCCATCGATCGATCACACCCTTTACCTCACTGGGCGCGAGGTGGCGCTCAAGCGCATCGACGATGCGATCGCCAAGGCGCAGGCTTGATCGGCACACGCCACTGCCGGAGCAGTGCCGTGCATCACTTTGCCACGCCGATCGCGGCTGTAGTCTAGGGCCTGTGGCGTACAGGCCCTGGAAGCGTCATTGACCGGTGCGGCGTCCCGCCAGCCAACGAGGCACGAATGGAAGAACTGCTAGCCAAGGCGATGAAAGGCGTCGATCCCGATTCTCCCGGCGCGTTCTTCCATATCTTCCTCAACCTGATGAACATGGTGCCGTGGGCGGCATTGTTCTGGTGGAATGTGGCCTTCGTGGCCGTGGGCGCGCTGCTTGGCTGGTGGCGTGGCCGCGTGATGGCAGGTATCGTCTGGGCGCTGGTACTGGGGCCGATCGGCTGGATTATCGTGTTGCTGGCCCCCAGATCGGCCAGGCCGCCGCCGCTGCCGCGCTGATATCGGAGCGGGGTGTATGATCGACATCGAGGTGAACCCGTTGAGCGAAAGTTCCTCCATCAAAGCGCATACCCATCATCATCACGAAGGTCCCAAGGAGTTCGTGGCCGCGGTGGAGCACGCTAGCGAAGAACGCGGCCTGCGCTTGACCCCGTTGCGCAAGGAAGTGCTGGAACTGATCGCAGCCGCCGGCAAGCCGGTGAAGGCTTACGATCTGCTCGACCATCTGCGCGAGCGCCACGGCAATGCCGCGCCGCCTACCGTTTATCGCGCGCTCGACTTCCTGCTTGAACACGGCTTCATCCACAAGCTGGAATCGATCAACGCGTTCGTGTCCTGCCATCATCCAGCCGAGGCCCATCAGGTACCGTTCCTGATCTGCGATGTCTGTTCCAGCGCGCAGGAAGTGTGCGATGAACGCGTCGCCGAGCTGATCGAGGCGCAGGCCAAGGCCTTCGGGTTCCGTCCGCAGGCGCAGACCCTGGAAGTGCATGGCGTCTGCAAGCAGTGCCGCAAGGCCTGAGCATGTATCCCAGCCGGCTTGGCGTGGGCCTGTTGCAGGCCGGCTTGCGTGTGGATCAATAGTGTTATATTGTATCAAAACCATGCCGGGCCCCACCGGCTAGCCAGTACGGTGTAGTCCCTCCATGGATTCCACGCCCACGCCGCCGCCCCATCGCTGGTGGAACCTCGCCGACCGGATCGGCGCGACCGCTTCGTTCCTGTGCGCGATCCACTGCGCGGCGTTGCCGTTCGTGCTGGCGATCCTGCCGCTGCTTGGCCTTAGCTTCCTCGCCGATCACGGCTTCGAGCGTGGCTTCGTGCTTTTCGCCAGTGCGCTGGCACTGTTTGCCCTGGTCAATGGTTACCGGCGCCATCATCGGTCGCTGCCGTTGCGGCTCGCCTTGCCGGGCCTGTGCCTGTTGGTGATGGGCGTCACCTTCGCCGAAAACTACTCCATCGTGCTGCACAGCGTGCTGGTGACGTGCGGCGGCCTGCTGGTGGCCAGTGCGCACTTCGTCAATTTGCGCTTCGATCGCTTGCATGGTCACGTTCACGGCGCGCATTGCGCTCACTGAACGCTTCGCGCGCCAGTGATTGTGTAACGGGCGCGCCGCTTCCTAGCATGACTGAATGAATCACGCGCACAGCCACGCCTGCGGGCATCCCAACCATGATCACGGCCATGCTCGCGCCGACCATGCGCACCGTCGCGGGCGCAAGCTGCTGGTCGCCTTTGCGCTGACCGCCAGCATGATGGTTGCCGAAGTGGGGGGCGGCCTATGGTCCGGTTCGCTGGCGCTGCTGGCCGATGCCGGCCACATGCTGGTGGATGCGCTGGCCTTGCTGCTCGCGCTGCTGGCCGCACGAATGGCGCTGCGTCCGGCCGATGCGCGCCGCACCTACGGTTATGGCCGGATGGAAGTGCTGGCCGGTTTCGTCAATGCGCTGACGCAGTTCGTGCTGGTGGGATTTATCGCCTACGAAGCCATTGAGCGGCTGTTCAAGCCGGTGGCGATTCTTTCCGGCGTGATGCTTGGCGTCGCGCTGGTGGGGCTGGTGGTGAATGTGATCGTGCTGCGCAGCCTGCATGGCCATGCCCACGACGACGTGAACCTTGGTGCCGCGAGCCTGCATGTGCTGGGCGACCTGATGGGTTCGGTGGGTGCCGTGCTTGCCGCACTGGCGGTGCGCGCGATGGGCTGGAACTGGGCCGACCCGGTGTTGTCGCTGCTGGTGTCGCTGCTCATCCTCCACAGTGCGTGGCAGTTGCTGCGCCGTTCGACGCATATTTTGCTGGAGGGCGTACCCGAAGGCATGGACACGCGCGAAGTGGAAAGCGTCTTGCGCGGTGCCGATGCATCGATTCGCGACGTGCATCATCTGCACGTATGGCAGCTGGCATCGGGCTCGCGCATGGCCACGCTGCATCTGGAGTTGCACGACGCGGGCGACGGCGCGCGCGTGCTGGCGGCGGTCAATCGCACCCTGCTGGAACGTTTCGGCATCCGCCACGCCACCGTACAGATCGATCCGGGCGACTGCCCTGACGAGGACCCCGGCTGCGGTGCCAAGCATCGCCATTGACCGGCCCCGGCGCTTGCGCTTTGGCTTGCCGCTGCTAGGATGATTAGCCGACCACAGCAGTACGAATCAAGGAGTTTCCTTATGGGTAAGGGCGATCGCAAAACCCGCCGCGGCAAGACCTACCGTGGCAGCTACGGCAACACTCGCGCGCACACCGCGCAGCCGGCCGTAGTCGCCGCCAAGCAGACGGTCACCAAGCCGGCAGCGGTCAAGAAGGCCGCTCCGAAGAAGAAATCGGCCTGAGCACGCGCCGCTAGCCGACCCCAAGCCCCCGCCTGCCGGGGGCTTTCCATTTTGGGGCATTCTCAAGGGGCCGCGACCGCCACCCCACCCAGCCAAACCTGGCGCACCAGCGACCCGCCGATCCAATAGCAAAGCTCGGACGGCTGGCGGGCATGCCAGGCGACCAGATCCGCGCGCTTGCCCACCGCCAGCGTGCCCCGGTCCGACAGGCCCAGCGCGCGGGCTGCGTTGACGGTGATGCCGCGCAGCGCTTCTTCGGGTGTGAGCCGGAACAGCGTGCAGGCCATGTTGGCCGCCAGTCGCAGCGACAGCAGTGGGGACGTGCCCGGGTTGCAGTCGGTGGCGATGGCCATGGCTACGCCGTGAGCGCGCAGCGCCGCTACCGGCGGCAGCTTGGTTTCGCGCAAGGCGTAGAACGCCCCGGGCAGCAGCACCGCCACGGTGCCCGCGCGCGCCATGGCCTGCAGCCCTGAATCGCTGAGGTACTCCAGGTGATCGGCGGAAAGGCCTTCGAACTCGGCGACCAGCGCGGCACCGTCCAGGTCCGACAACTGCTCGGCATGCAGTTTCACCGGCAAGCCGAGCAGCCGGGCGTGTTCGAATACCCGTTGCGTTTCGGCGCGGCTGAAGCCGATGCCTTCGCAGAAGGCGTCCACCGCATCGACCAAGCCTTCGCTGGCGAGCACGGGCAGCAGTTCGTTGCAGACCAGGTCGAGGTAGTCCTCGCGCCGGTCCTTGTATTCGGGCGGCAGCGCGTGCAGGCCCAGGAAACTGGTCTGCACATGCATCCCCAGCGCCGCGCCCAGGCGCCGCGCCACGCGCAGCATGCGGCGCTCCGCATCCAGTTCCAGCCCATAGCCGGATTTGATCTCCAGCGTGGTTACGCCGTCCGCCAGCAGCGCGCGGGCGCGGGGCAGGGATTGCTCGAACAACTGGTCTTCGCTCGCCGCGCGCGTGGCGCGCACGGTGGACACGATGCCGCCGCCGGCGCGGGCGATTTCCTCGTAGCTGGCGCCGTTGAGCCGCAGGTCGAACTCCTGCGCGCGGTTGCCGCCGAAGACGAGGTGCGTGTGACAGTCGATCAGGCCCGGGGTGACCAACGCGCCGTCCAGATCGTGCACTTCCAGTGCGCTTGCGGCCGCGCCGGGCGGCAGGTCGTGCATGGCGCCCAGCCAGACAATGTGCCCATCCTGGCAGGCAATGGCCGCATCCGTGAGCAGACCGTGGCTGGCTTCGCCGACGAAGGTGGCCAGCGAGGCGTTGGTCAGCAGCAAATCCCAGCTCATCGTTTGGAATCTTCCAGCGAAGCCTCGGTGGGCTCGGCCGGATCGGTGTAGGCGCTGCTCGCGCCCAGGTCTTCTACTTCATCGCCGTCATCGGGCTGGTTTTCCGCTTCGGGCTGCTGGGCATGCTGGCGTTCGAAATCCTCCATCATGCGCTCGGCGAAATCCTTGTACACCGGCGTGGGGCAGAAGATGGAGGCCGCGGCACGCGCCAGCAGGCAGGCGGCCATGATCGGAATCACCATATCCTGGTTGTTGGTCAGTTCCATGGCGATCACCGCCGAGGTCAACGGTGCGCCGGTGACGCCGGACAGATACGCGCTCATGCCCAGCAGCACCACCGCCGCTTCCGGCACGTTTGGCAGGAAATGGGCGATGTTGTGGCCGATGCCGGCACCCACCGCCAGCGCGGGCGAAAAAATACCGCCGGGAATGCCTGCCCAATACGACACGACATTGGCCAGCAGCTTGTAGACGGTGAAGGCGTGGCCGGCGGTTTCGGGGGCTTCCTGCACGAATGCGCGCGCCTGCGCATAGCCGGTGCCATAGACGGCGTTATGGGACAGTACGCCCAGTATCGCCAGCGACAACCCGCAGCCGACCGCGAACAACACCGGGAAACGCTCGCGCAGGCGGCCGATCGCGGCCAGCGGCCCGCGTCGGCTGAGCAGGATCAGGCGCGCGAACAGTCCGCCGAGCAGGCCGCCGAACATGCCGCATTCCAGCACCGCCAGCCACGCATGCCCCAGCGGAAGACTAGCCTGCACGGTCCCGAAGTAGGCGTAATTGCCATTGATGCCCAGCGACACCACGCCGCCCACGATCACCGCCGTCAGCAGCAGGCCGCTGAAGCGATGTTCGAAGGTGCCGGCCAGTTCTTCGATCGCGAACACCACGCCGGCCAGGGGCGTGTTGAAGGCCGCGGCGATGCCTGCGGCGCCGCCGGCAAGGATGAAGCGCGAAAGGGCGGTGGCGTCGGTGAAGCCAAAGCGCCGTCCCAGCGAATAGAACAGGCCCGCGCCTACGTGCACGGTAGGCCCTTCGCGGCCGATCGAGGCACCGACCATCAACGCGATGATCGTCAGCACCATCTTGCTGACCGCGATCGGCAAGGCCAGCATGCGCGAGCGAAACCCCTGGCCCTCGATATGGATGGACGCGATGACCTGCGGAATGCCGCTGCCGCGCGCCGCCCGCAGCCGGCCCTCGGTCAGCCAGCACAGCAGGCCGAACACCACCGGAGTCATGATCAGCGGAATCCAGATGCCGTGGGCGATGATCTTCTGGAACAAGGCGAATGCCCAGTCGCTGGCCCTGGCAAACACGATGGCCGCCAGCGCCACCAGCACCGCGCCGCTCCATAGCGCTATGCGCCGTTTCCACAAGTAGGGGGCGAAGAACTCGTGACCCAGCACGGCGCGAAGCCGGGGGTTGGAGGCTTTGGGCGAGGGCGTAGGGGATTGTGACATCCGCGCATTATGGCAGGCCACTCGCGCCTGCGTCAGCGTGGGGGCCTCAGCCAGCGCGTTTCGTAGAGATCGAAGCGGCGATCCTTGAGATTTTGCACCGCCCCGGCGTTGCGCGCCCGGGCCAGGCTCTCCAGGCGCAGGTCCGCGAACAGTACCGTTTCGATGTTCGGGGTGGAGTCGGCGGCAATGCCGTCGCGCGCGAAGGGAAAATCGCTGGGCGTAAGGATGCAGCTTTGCCCGTATTGGATGTCGAAATTGTTGACGCCCGGCAGATTGCCCACGTTGCCGGAAAGCACGACATAGCACTGGTTTTCGATCGCGCGCGCCTGCGAGCAATAGCGCACGCGCAGATAGCCTTCGCGCACGTCGGTGCAGAACGGCACGAACAGGATCAGCGCACCCTGGTCCACCAGGTGCTTGGCGACTTCGGGAAACTCCGAGTCGTAGCAGATCATTACGCCGATCGGACCGCAATCGGTGTGGATGGTCGCCGCGGTGTCGCCACCGGTGACGTTCCACACGTTCTTCTCGCTGGGCGTAGGGTGGAGCTTTTCGCGTTCGTGAATGGAACCATCGCGCAGGCACACGTAGCAGACGTTATGGATGTCGCCGTTCTCCTGTTCGGTGGGATGCGAGCCGGCGATGATGTTGATGTTGTAGTTCATCGCCAGGCGGCTGAACAGCTCCTTCACCTGCGGCGTGTAATGACTGAGCTTGCGGATGGTCTCGACCGGCGAAAGCTCTTCGTTCTCGATCGACAGCAACTGCAGCGTGATCAGCTCGGGGAAGGTCACGAAGTCGGCGTTGTAGTCGGCCGCGATATCGGTGAAATACTCCACGTGCGTGGCGAATTCGTCGAATGAGGCGATGCGCCGCTGCAGGTACTGCACCGTTGCCACGCGCACCGAATCGGGGAGGTTGCGGGTGGATTTCACCGCCGGGATATCGGGCTGGTCGAGCAGCGCGGGATTGCGCCAGACCAGGTGCGCGGCATAGCCCAGCGACTCGTAATCGGTCGGCACGTACGCGCGCAGCAGGCCGATGATTTCGAAATCGTTGGCGAGCTGGAAGCTCAAGGTGGGATCGCGGCGGCGTCCTTCGACCACCGCCTGTACGTATGCTTCGGCGCTGCCATAGCGCTGGATGTTGCGCGACAGGCCCGGAATGCGCCCGCCGAAAGTGATGCCGCGCAGTTTGAGGTCGGTGCAAAGACGCTTGCGCGCCTGGTACAGACGCTGGCCGATGCGCATGCCGCGATAATCCGGATGCACCACCACTTCCATGCCGTACAGCCAGTTGCCATCCGGATTGTGGCGCGAGGCCATGCCGCCGCCGGTGATCTGCGTCCAGGTGTGCGGCTTGAGCGCCAGCGCCTCGTCGATACGGAAGGTGGCGCAGTAGCCGACGAGGTTGCCTTCGTACTCCACCACAAACTGGCCTTCGGGAAAATGCGTCTGTTGGGAACGCAGCATTTCGGCCGAATGGCCCCATTCGGGGGTGTAGATGCGGGCGGTGAGATCGACCAGGGCGGGCACATCGCCCAATACCGCTTGGCGCAAGGCCAGCTTCGGCGCGTTTTCGTTCTTCTTGGCCATTCCCCATCCTTCCTTAAGGAAAGTGAAGAGGATGCGAGTGCGCAGGTTACACTTCGCAAGTCCTACGGAGATCGTTCATGAGCGATATGGCTGCGGTTCACGCTTTTCAAGCACGGCAACTCTGGCACGACAGCGGCTGGCGTGTCGACGCCGCTTTCGCCGTCGACCAGCATGGGCGGATCGCGCAGGGTCAGGGCAGTACGCCGCATTACCTGGACGGCTGGGTGCTGCCTGGCATGCCCAATCTCCATTCGCATGCGTTCCAGCGCGCCATGGCAGGCTTGGCCGAGCGGCGCGGCCCCAGCGACGACTCGTTCTGGACCTGGCGCGAAACCATGTATGCCTTCGCCGCGCGCATCGATCCGGAAACGCTGCAGGCGATCGCCGCCCAGCTTTATGTGGAAATGCTCAAGGCCGGCTATACGCAGGTGTGCGAATTCCACTATCTCCATCACCAGCCCGACGGCACGCCCTACGCACAAGCGGAGGCGATGTCGCTGGCGCTGATCGAGGCCGCGCGCGAGGCGGGCATTGCGCTGACCCTGCTGCCGGTGTTGTACATGAGCGGCGGTTTCGACGGGCGTTCGCTGTCGCCGCGGCAGCGCCGTTTCGGCCATGATCTTGAGCATTATCTGCAACTGCTCGCCACGCTGCGCACGCTGGAGCGCGACGGCCTGCGCATCGGCGTGGCGTTGCATTCCCTGCGTGCGATTCCCGAACACAGCTGGCGCAGCGTCATGGAAAGCGAAGCGCTCAAGACCGGCCCCGTCCACATCCATATTGCCGAGCAGATCGGCGAAGTGCAGGACTGCATCGCCACGCGCGGCGCCCGTCCGGTGGAGTGGCTGTTCCAGCACGCCGCGGTCGACAAACGCTGGTGCCTGGTCCACGCCACGCATCTTACCGAAGCGGAAACCGCGCAGCTTGCGCACAGCGGCGCGATCGCCGGATTGTGTCCTACGACAGAAGCCAATCTCGGTGACGGCTTGTTTCCGCTCGCACGCTATCTTGACGCGAACGGCATCATCGGCATCGGTTCGGATTCGCATATCTCCATTTCGCCGGTGGAGGAGCTGCGCTGGCTCGAATACGGCCAGCGCCTGCAGACGCGTCACCGCAACGTGGCCGCACGGCATGCCGGCGACAGCGTTGGCGAAACCTTGTGGCGCGCGGCGCTGCGCGGCGGTACACAGGCCGCCGGCATGGCGATCGGCGCGCTGGAAGAGGGCAGGCGCGCGGACCTGATCGTGCTCGATCGCGATGCGCCGCTTATGGCCGCGCGCGACAATCGCTCGGCGATGGACAGTTTCCTGTTCGCAGGCAATGTGCCGCTGGTACGTCACGTGATGACGGGCGGCCGCTGGGTGGTGCGCGATTTCAAGCATCACGACGAAACGCGCATCGCCGCACGTTACCGCCTGGCGATGGAGCGCCTGACCAGCGCATGATCCGCGGGTACGCCACGGCATGCGTGCGCGCAGCGGCAGCGTTGTCCAGCAGGTTTGCAGCCGGAGCCGTTCATCGCGAGGTCGCTGCCCGCCACCTCACATGATGGCCTCCGGCTGCAAGCCTGCTGGACATCGCCGCGTTGCGCATCATGGCGATAGGGACATAGAAAACGGATAAAAGATCCGTGGGCCGGCGTAGAAAATGCGTAATTTCGGTTGGCCTGGCTATTGTATAAACGCCGGTTGAACGTCGCTGTCGCCGATGCCGCGTGCGTTCGATGTTGCAAAGCCGCTGCCACGCAGCGCTTTCACTTGCCTGACGGTGGGGCTGAACCATCGGCATCAGTTCAGGTTTGCCGCGTCATCGCGTGGCGTCGAGGGCGCGTTTTCCGGCGTGAGTTTCCACTCACGAGGAGAAACACCATGCGCCGTTATCTTTCTGTCTTCCTGATCGCTCTGGCCGTGCTGGGCGGCACCTTGGCGCAGACAGGTTGCGTTGTTGTCGCGCCGCGTCCGGCCCGCGTTTGGGTGCCCGGTTACTGGGGTGCGGGCCATGTCTGGGTGGGCGGTTACTGGCGTTATCGTTGAGCGGGCCACGATGCGATCGCGGGGCGGTTTGTTGCAGCCGCCCCGCGTTATGCCCATGCATGCATGAAATCCGGCATCGATGAACGTGTGTCGTTTCGGTGGCACCTGCAAACGGCTCGGTTCGCGCAGGTGAAAGCCATCGAAGGGGGCAACGTCGGCTGACCCGCATGGGGCGAGGCCACATGGGGCGGGTGAAGGCGTGATGGCCCTGCGGGCGTCGGCCAGGCACGCGATCGCCGCGCATGCCCATTGATATGCAGCGACTATCGAGCCGTACGTGCCGAATGATCGATCGGCCGCGTGCGGCCGATTATGCTTGCAGCATGCATCCTCGATTCCACATGCAATGAGCACGAGCCTACTCAACCAGGTGCCGTCCAAACCGGTCGCCTGGGCCGACGATGACCTGATCCGGCATGGTACCTTGGCGTTCCGGCGCACCAATCTGGCGTTGTTCGCCGCCGGTTTTGCCACGTTCGGGCTGTTGTATTGCGTGCAGCCGCTGATGCCGCAATTTAGCCAGCAATATGGTATCGGCGCCGCGAGCAGCGCCTTGTCGCTGTCGCTGACGACGGGTGTGCTGGCTTTCGCCATGTTGTTCGCCGGCGGTATCTCCGACGCGCTGGGTCGCAAATCGGTGATGGTGGCGTCCTTGCTTTCCTCCGCCGTGCTGGTGTTGCTGAGCGCGATGATGCCCAGCTGGGGCGCGCTTTTGTGGGTCCGTACCTTGCTCGGCGTGACACTGAGCGGCCTGCCGGCGGTGGCGATGACGTACCTCACCGAGGAAATGCACCCCGAATCGATCGGCCTGGGCATGGGCCTGTACATCAGCGGCAGCGCCGTGGGTGGTATGTGCGGGCGCCTGATTGCCGGCGTCGTGGCCGATTATTTCGGTTGGCGCGCAGGCATTGGCGTGGTAGGCATGGTCGGGTTGATCTCAGGCTCGATCTTCTGGCGCGCGCTGCCGCCTTCGCGGCACTTTCGCGTGAGCGCGTTTGCATGGCGCAGCTTGCTCAAGCGTTTCGCCGGCATGTTTGGCGATGCCGCCCTGCCATGGCTGTTCGCCGAAGGGTTTCTGCTGCTTGGCGCGTTCGTGACGGTCTACAACTATCTTGGCTATCGTTTGCAGGCGCCCCCGTACCATTTGAGCCAGGCGGTGGTCGGTCTGGTTTTCAGCATCTACTTGGTCGGCACCTTCAGCTCCGCATGGATGGGCCATCTGGCGGGCAAGCTGGGACGCCGCAAGGTATTGTGGACCGCGTTCGTGTTGATGCTGCTGGGCGTCGGCTGCACGATGATGGACTCGCTGTGGTTGATCGGGCTGGGCATTACCGCCGTCACCTTCGGCTTTTTCGGCGGACACTCCATCGTCAGCAGTTGGGTGGGACGGCGCGGCGGGGCTGCCAAGGCGCAGGCTTCGTCGATGTATCTGTTCAGCTACTACATGGGGTCGAGCGTGGCCGGCGCCAGCGGCGGCCTGTTCTATGCCGAGCACGGCTGGACCGGGGTGGCGCTGTTCGCGGGCGCGCTGGTGCTGGGCGGGTTGCTGATCGCGCTGCGCCTTTATCGCGTAACGCCGTTGCCGCAGCTGGTTACGCCGCCGACACCGATGAGCAAGGGTGCCATGCCATGAACATCGACAGCATCGATCATTTCGTGCTCACCGTTGCCGATATCGAGGCAACGTGCGACTTCTATGCGCGCACGTTGGGCATGAACGTGATCAGTTTCGGCGAAGGGCGCAAGGCACTGGCGTTCGGTGCACAAAAAATCAACCTGCATCGGCACCATCACGAATTCGAGCCGAAGGCGCGGCAACCCGCGCCCGGATCAGGCGATTTCTGCCTGATCACGTCCGTGCCGCTGGACGAAGTCGTTGCGCACCTGCAGCGATGCGGCGTTGCGATCGAGGAAGGTCCGGTATCGCGCACGGGGGCACGCGGGCCGATCCGTTCGGTGTATGTCCGCGATCCTGACGGCAATCTCATCGAAGTGAGCAATTACGCGTCCTGATGCGTGTGCGCCAGCAACAGCTGGACGAAGCGCGGCACCAGCGGCGAGCGTTCGTCCTGGCGGTAAACCACGTGGATTTCCGACATGCTTTCCGCATCGGCCAGCGGCACATAGCTGACACCTTCCACGCCGCTGTGACGGCACGACGCAGGCAGGATCGACACGCCAAACCCGGCGGCGACCAGGCCGATGATGGTGGATGCCTCGCGTGCCTCCTGCGCGATGCGTGGCGTGAAGCCGGCGTTGCGGCATAACTTGAACACGCGCTCGTACACCCCCGCTCCCGCGCTGCGTGCAAACACCACGAAGGGGTCCTGCGCCAGCGCCGCCGTCGAAAGCTCGCCGCGCGCGTCAATGCGCTGGAGCACCGGGTGATCCGAGCGAAGCACGACCACCAGCGGATCGCGGAACAAGCGCTTGGATACAAGCGAGTCGGGTAGCGCATCCGGGCGCAGGATACCCACTTGCAGACGCCGGTCGAGCAGGGCGTCGATCTGCTGCAGCGAGTTCAACTCTTGCAGTTGCAGATGCACGGCTGGAAAACGTTGCCGAAACTCGAAGATGGCGCGGGGGATCTCCTGCGACAACGGAATGGTGCGGGTGAACCCGATCTGCAACTCGCCAAGCTCGCCCCGTTGCGCGCGCTTGGCCATGTCGATGGCGCGGTCCACGTGCGCCAGGATGTCGCGCGCCTGGTCAAGGAACAGGCGTCCTGGCTCGGTCAGGGCTACCCGTCGATTGGTGCGCGTGAGCAGGCGTGCGCCCACGGTGTCTTCCAATTGCCGGATCTGCTGGCTGAGCGGCGGTTGCGACATGCCCAAGCGTTCGGCCGCCTTGCCGAAATGCAAGGTATCGGCCACGGCGACGAAGTAGCGCAGATGGCGCAGTTCGATATTCATGCCGCTACTTTCGCGGCATGGCCGTCCAGACTCAAGGGGGAAGCGGCCGGCTTGTGCGGCCAAGCCGGCCGATTGCGTCACTGCACGGGCTGAGCCGCAGGTTTGAGCATGCTCTGGACATCGCTGAGCCGGCCATCGCAAAAGCGTGGCGGTATGCTAAGCAGTTGCGCCATCAACGGATAGACGTCCACGTTCGAAAAACTGTGGAAATGCACGCCGCTTTGGAAGGCCGGGCCATGGGCGACAAAGATTGCCTGCATGGTCGGATCGGCGTTGTCGTAGCCGTGATCGCCCTGGTGTGCGGGGCCCTTCCACTTGGCGACCTCTTTGGCGGTGGAGATGCGCCAGCCCACGTCCGCCAGGCATACCAGTTGCGGTACACGCGCGTTGTTGCCGTAGTTCAGACGCTTGGGAATGCGCGTCTTGTCCCAGCAATGCATGTGCTGCTGCGGCTGTTCCAGCTGTTGTTCGATTGCATTGAAGTCGTGCTTGGGCTTGGGATTGAAACCGGCCAGCACGCCGAGCGTGACCGTGTTCACGTCCTTCATCGAAATCAATTTGTCGATGAAAATGGTGTTCTGGGGCGGCGCGCTGGCCATGCCGTGATCGGCGACCACGATGATGTTCATGCGGTCGTACAGGCCGCGCTGTTTCAGGCCCTCGACCAGGCGTGCCATCGCCGCGTCGGTGTCCTTAAGAGCCTGGTTGAGCTGCGGCGAATCGGGGCCGTGCTCGTGGCCGGCGTTGTCCACGTCGTTGAAATAAAGCGTGACGAAACCGGGGCGCTGATCGGGTGGAAGATCCAGCCAGGCCAATACCTGGTCGACGCGCTGGTCGGCGGTCACCTTTTTGTCGAATGGCTTCCAGTAGTCGGGATGGCGTCCCTGGATCGGCGCTTCGGAGCCGGGCCAGAACATGGTCGCCGTGCGGATGCCGTGGTCGTCTGCCGTTTCCCAGATGGGCGTGGCCTGATCCCACCAGAATTCGTTGCTTACCGCCTTGCGATCATTGAGCGTGAAGCGGCCCAGCTCAGGGTCGGTCATGGTGTTGTTGACAATGCCGTGATGATCGGGAACCAGACCGGTAACGATGGTGTAGTGGTTGGGAAAGGTCAGCGACGGAAAGGACGGTTGCATCGAGGCGCGCACACCCGATGCGGCAAGCGCCTGCAGGGTAGGGCTGAACCCGCGGTCCAGGTAGTCGGCGCGGTAGGCGTCGATGGAAATCAGCAGCAACGGTGCCGGCGCGGTGCCCGGCTGCGCGGCGGCTGCCGCGGAAGGCGCCGGCGTGGTGGGGTGCGATGCGCAGCCAGCGCCGGCAACGAGCAACGAGCAGGTCAGAACCCGGTACAACCAATTCATAGAAAACGATCCGTGGAGAGCAATGGACGACCCCCCATGATGGCGCACTTGTATGACTAAAACAGCTCTCCAGCGGAAAACGGATGGTTACGTCCGCGCAAGTTCTTGTGGCAAGACGTGTCCTTGCATGCGCGGTCAACGCCTGCCGCTGAGCCAGTCCGCGGCGCCGCGCCCCGCGCGATAGCCGCTGGCAAAGCAGGCGGTAAGCAGATAACCGCCAGTGGGGGCTTCCCAGTCCAGCATTTCTCCCGCGCAGAACACGCCGGGAAAATTTTGTAGCATCATGCGATCGTTCATGCCTTCCAGGCGTACGCCGCCGGCTGTGCTGATCGCCTCGTCCAAAGGACGCGGCTGCTTCAGGCGCAGCGGAAATCGCTTGATCGTCTGCGCAAGAAGGTTGCCGTCGTCGAACTGATGCTTGTCGAGCACCTCGTACAGCAATCCGGTCTTGGGGCCGGTGAAGCCGGCATGCCGGCGCATGTGTTCGCTGAAGGTCCGTCGGCCGCGTGGTTTGCTCAGATCGTGCTGCAAGCGTTCCAGCGGGCGGTCGGGCAAAAGATCCAGTTCAAGCGTGATGCGCCCATTCTGCGCGATAGCCTGGCGCAGCATGGCCGACAATGCGTAGATAAGGCTGCCTTCGATGCCGTAGCGCGTAATGACGCATTCGCCCTGGCGCAGATGCTCTTTTCCCGACGCATCGCGCCAGTAGGCGGCCAGGTTTTTCAACGGAGCGCCCGCATAGCGATCGATGAGGCGATCGCTCCAGCCGACGTTGAAGCCGCAATTGGACGGCTGCAGCGGCGCGACATCCGCGCCGTGATCGGCCAGCACCGAGGCCCACGCGCCATCGGAGCCCAGTTGCGGCCAACTGCCGCCGCCCATGGCCAGCACCACGGCGTAGGCCGATATGGAGCGTTCTCCCTGTGGCGTGGCAAAGCGCATCGCGCCATGTTCTCCCCAACCCAGCCAGCGGTGATGGACGTGAAAACGCACGCCGCTTTCACGCAGGCGACGCACCCAGCCGCGCAGCAAGGGTGCCGCTTTCAGATCGTTGGGAAATACGCGGCCCGACGTGCCCACGAATGTTTCCACACCAAGGCCGCGCGCCCACGCGCGCAGCGCGTCGGCGTCGAAATCTTCCAGCCATGCGCCGACTTCCTGCGCACGCTCGGCGTAGCGCTGCAGGAAATCAGGCTTGGGTTCGCTATGCGTCAAGTTCAAACCGCCTTTGCCGGCGATCAGAAACTTGCGACCGACCGAGCCTTTGCTTTCGAACAGGTCGACCTCGACGCCTTGCGCGCGCGCCACTTCAGCCGCCATCAGTCCGGCGGGGCCGCCGCCGATGATGACCAGACCCGGGGCAATGGAATGAGCAACTGACATGTGTAAATGATTGGGAAATGGCCTTGTATTGTACATGTCCTGTTTGAATGGCTTCACCGATAACTCGATCGCGAAAGCTGGCCGGCGAAGAGCCACCGTAGAGCCGGTTTTTGCGGGAAACGTCGGCGGATGAGGGATGCACTTAGGACTTTTCTGATTCCGCTGGCCTGGGCGGATTCGTAACTTTTCTATGTCGAAGCGAAGAGTGCGCGAGGAGACTGGCCTCGTGCATCCGTGGACGAATCCGCCATGTCCTAGGAACACATGGATTTGCACGGATGCAAACAGCGGGTAAGGCATCGGTCCGGGTGTCTTACTCGCTGGGATGCTTTGCGGCGACACCGGCCGGGGCCAGTGGCGGGCTCATATCCGCCGCTGCGCATGGAGCGATGGCTTTGATTAATTGCGCTGCGGAGTTTGCATGAACATCGAACAAGCTCGCGCGAATGCTTTGATCGCGCATGCTTCGCGCGTGTCGTTCGTCGCACCGAATCAATCGCACCCGCACGATGGCGTGGTTGTGCGCGAGTACGCCAATGCCACGCATTACCTCGTTTCCATACTCGGCCGGGACATCGGCCGGGGGCAACGCTCGCTACGGCATGATTTTGGCAAACTGGTGATTCTGGGCAGGGGACGCGCAGCCCCGGTCAGCGAGGGATTTCTGCAGGCGTGGTGGAATCCCGACACGCCGGACGTCGCCGGCCTCAGCGGGCTGGAAAGCTGCACGCTGCATGGCAGCCCGGTAACGCTTTCCAGATGGGTTGCGCACTATACGCGCTATGTGGGTATGAACATGTCGCGCTGGCACGGCCCGCTCGCGCATCTGGATCGCATGAGCCTGCTGTGTCCGGCATGATCGTCTGCATGATCTGCCGGTGAAGTTCGGTTGTCGCCGTATGTCGATGGTGCGAAGCGTCTTGCTGGGCGCATAATGCCCAGCCTCGACCAGCCGAGCATCGGATTCCGCATGTCCGCCAACCTTGAACAGCGCCCGCCGCTGCCGCCTTTTACGCGCGAAACCGCCATCCAGAAAGTGCGGCTTGCCGAAGATGCATGGAACTCGCGCGATCCGGCGCGCGTCGCGCTTGCCTATACCGTGCACAGCCGCTGGCGCAATCGTGCCGAATTCGTTGACGGGCGCGACCGCATCGTCGAGTTTCTTACGCGAAAGTGGCGGCGCGAACTCGACTATCGCCTGATCAAGGAGCTGTGGGCGTTCGAGGGCAACCGTATCGCGGTGCGCTTCGCTTATGAATGGCACGACGATTCGGGCAACTGGTTCCGCTCCTACGGCAACGAAAACTGGCTGTTCGACGAAAACGGTTTGATGGCCGAACGCCACGCCAGCATCAACGACGTGCCGATAGCGGCGGCCGAGCGCAAATACCATTGGCCACAGGGGCGCCGGCCCGACGATCACCCAGGCTTAAGTGACCTGGGCCTTTGACCGGCCGGGACGGGGCGTCGGCGTGTCTTGTCCAAACAGATCGCCACGCGACTGGCGATCTTCCAGCGCAAGCAGGAAGCGCTTGGTCGGCAAGCCGCCGCCGAATCCGGTGAGGCTGCCGTCGCTGCCGATCACGCGGTGGCAGGGCAGTACGATCGGCAACGGATTGCGTCCATTGGCCGCGCCCACCGCGCGCACCGCCAGCGGCTGGCCAATGCGTCGCGCCAGTTCGCCATAGCTGATGGTGGTGCCGTAGGGAATCTCGCCCAGCGTCAGCCATACATTGACCTGGAACGAGGTGCCCAGCGGATGCAACGGCAGATCGAAATGCTGCCGCTCGCCGGCAAAATATTCGTGCAATTGCGTCGCCGCGAACGCCACTTTCGCAGGATCGCGTTGCCATTGCGGATCGGGATCCTTGCGGTGCTTGCCGGTCTCGAACAGCACCTGGCGCAGTCCCTTGGTATCGGCGGCCAGCAGCAGCTTGCCGACGGGCGTGGCGATGTAGTCGTACCAGACGGTTTGTTCCAAGGTATTCATGCGGTCGCTCTCAATCGGGGCGGGTTGGACGGCGCGGCAGGCTCGCTCATGCTGCGCCACAGATGCATCACGGCATAGGCCCGCCACGGGCGCCACGCTTGCGCCAGTTCGGTCAGGGCCTTCGTGCTGAGGATGTCTTCGCCGCGCGCGGCGGCGCGGCGCAGGATCAAGTCGGCGGCTGGAAACGCATCGGGATGGCTGAGCGCGCGCATCGCCATGTAGTGCGCCGTCCATTCGCCGATGCCCGGTAACGCGACCCAGCGCTCGACAAATTCGTCCAGCGACTGCTCGACGCGAAAATCCACCCGGCCATCCAGCACCGCGCGGGCCACGCTACGAATGCTTTCGGCGCGCGCGGTAGTGATGCCAAGCGCGCGAAGATCCGCGTCGGCGAGCATTTGCGGGGATGGAAACAGGCGCTCAAGCCCCGGTGCGACCGGCGCGGGGAGTGCGGGTCCGTAGCGATGCACGATGCGCGAAGCGAGCGTGCGTGCCGCCGCAACGCTGACCTGCTGACCCAGAATGGCGCGCACCGCTACTTCAAAGCCGTCCCAACTACCGGGCAGGCGAAGACCGCGGCGCTTGCGCAACAACGGGCGCAGGTGCGGCGTGGTTTGCAATACGGCACCAATCGCCTGTGGATCGGCGTCCAGATCGAACATGCGCCGGATGCGCGTGACGATGGCCAGCATCTGCGCGGGTTGCGCGCCGTGCAATTGCAGGCAAAGCGCGTGCTCGCCATTGGGCCATGCGCCAAGGCGCAGCCAGCCGGGTGCATCGGCAGAACCGAACACGCGCGAATAACTTTCCTCGTCCACCACTTCGATGCCGGGCAGCGCGCGGCCACGCAAGAAAGCCAGCAGTGAGTCGAAATCGTAGGGCGGCCGATAACTGAGCTTCAAGCTGAGGCCATCGTCGCCGCCCGCGTTCGGATGGCGGCGCAGGTCGCGCGGGGCGATCCGATTGGCCTGGGCGAAAGCCGCATTGAAGCGACGCAGGCTGCCGAAGCCCGAAGCGAGTGCGACGTCGGTCACCGGCATGCGTGTTTCGGTCAGCAGTTGCTTGGCGAACAGCAGGCGGCGCGTGGTGTGCACGTCGATCGGCGGTGCGCCCAGGCGCTCGACGAAGAGGCGGCGCAGTTGCCGCGCACCCACGCCCACGCGCCGCGCAAGTTCGTCTACCGGGTGATCTTGCAGCAAGCCGCCTTCGATCAGCTTCAACGCGCGCGTGACAACGTGATCGCCGCGTTGCCACGCGTCATTGCCAGGCGCAAGTTCGGGCCGGCAGCGCAGGCAGGGACGAAAACCCGCCGCCTCCGCCGCGGCCGCCGCGGCGAAGAAGCGCACGTTTTCACGCTTGGCCGTGGGCGCCGGGCAGACGGGGCGGCAATAAATGCCGGTGCTGCTTACCGCGATAAAGAACAGGCCGTCGAAACGGGCGTCGCGGCTCAGGCGTGCCCGTTCGCAGGTTTTCCGATCGAGCACTGATGTGGGGAGGGCGGTTGGCATGCGTCCAGGCTAGCACCGTTGCCGGCGGCAAACTCGCCGTTTTCGGACATTGATGCCCGGCGCCCGCTACAACAGTCAGAAAGGCACGATGGTATGCGGCGAAGCGTTCGCGTTGGCCTTTCCGCGCTTCATCCGATGTCACATTCGGCCCACCCCCGTTGGAATGTGCCTGATCACGCGATACTTGAGCAGATCCTGCCCGGCGCAACGTTATGCTGCCCCGGGGCAGGATCACATCATCATGACTTTCGCCGATAGCCGGTCATGCTCGACAGCACGCCATCGCGCCGGATCAGTCCGTGATAAAGCGCGGCGCCCAAATGGGCAAGAAATGTCAGCAACAGCAGCATGGCGAGCCAGGCATGTGCGTGCCGCAAGATCGCGAACGCCACGCCGCTGACGGGAAAGATCGGCGGCAAGCGCAGCCCATGGCTGAGCATGACCGGATAGCCGCCTGCCGAGAGCATCGCCCAGCCCACCAGCGGGATCAGCAGCATCAGGATGTAAAGCAGATAGTGCGATGCGTAAGCCGCCAGTTTCTGCACCGCCGGCAGATCGGCCGGCAAGGGCGGTGGCCGATTGCGCAGGCGCACGATCAGGCGCACCACGGCAAGCAACAGGATCGCGATGCCCAGCGGCTTGTGGATGCTTATCAGCCACGCATGCCGCTCCGATACCGAAGCCACCATGCCCACGCCGATAAACAGCATGGACACGATCAACACCGCCATCAGCCAATGCAGCACGCGCGCGGCAAACACAAATTGATCGGGTGAGCGCCTCATCACTTGGCCTCCGGCTGATGGGCCGTTGCGGTGCCCGGCAGATGCGCTTCTTCGCTGGTGCGGCGCAGGTAGGACGTGGCATAAGCGGCCGAGCGCGCGGGCAGCAGCGGATCGTCGGAGATCTCGATGCCATCGGGCAGTACCGTCGGATCGTAATTGATGTCGCGGCACGGACCGCTCGCCTGGGGCTCGGCGCCAGTGATGACCAGCGTGCCCGCATCGATTTCCTGGCGATCGGACGGCCAGACTTTGGTGGCATCGTCGGTGGGATCGCCAGGATTGGCCAGCGTGATGATCAAATGCCAGCGCTGCGGCCCTTGCGCGAGCCGTTGCTGCAGATCGGCTTCCAGATAGTTGGGTTCGGCGCCGCCGGGCGTGGAATGGCCATTGTCGGGCACCATCCGCCAACGCACGGCATGTTTTTCGCCATGCGCATCCACCAGTTCGAAAGCGTTCAAGCTCCAATAGGTTTCGGTGGTATAGCTCGCCGAGGGTTTGGCGGTTTTCACCCAGGCCAGAAACGCGCTCGCTTCCGGATGCGCGGCGAAGAAAGCGCCGAGCTTGGCGGGATTGGGCTTGCCGCTGGCGGGATCGGGTTGCTGCGCTACGGTCAGCTCATAAAACGCTTGCGGCGTGGCGACAGGGAACACGGGCATGGCATTCATGCCGGTGCGCCATTGCTGGCCGTTGGCCTGGTTGAAGCGCAGTGCAAAACTGCGAATGGGCACGCTGCTGTCCGGCGCGTAAGGATTGCCGCCCGGCACGGCAAGCCGTCCCACTACCGGTGTGCGGCCCGGCGCGAATACCTGGGCGACCGAATAGGCTTGCGCCCGCCCGTTGCTGTCGAAGTAACCGGCCACGCACACCCCTTTGGCGTGGTTGCGGCGGTAGCCGGGAAACACGCCTGCATCGGTCTGCAGCTGATTGACCATGCGCTGCGCGGTAAGCCGTCCTGGTGCCAGCCATCCGCCGACATAGCCGAACGCCAGCACCGTGATCAGCAGGATCGCACCGATCAGCAGGAAGCGAAGCACCACGGCACCAGGACTTAGAGGGGATACGGACGGCTCACTCATGGAAACCCTTCCCGACGGATGAGACTTCAACGATCCACATGGCGATCTTCCTCCGGTTTGGGCGTGTTGTCGCGTGCTTCGTACGAGAAGCGCCCGCAGTTACATCGATCCTGGCGGAGCGCGGCGGCCCGCTTTTGCCGCACTGCAGTTGGCGGTGGCCAAACGGGGCGACCATAATGGGGATCTTTCCCCAAAGCCGTCGCAGGTATTCCGATGAACGCTCCCACCCGCATCGACACCTCCCGCACCATCCGCGCCCCGCACGGCACGGAACTGAGCTGCAAGAGCTGGCTCACCGAGGCGCCGTACCGCATGATCCAGAACAACCTGGACCCGGCCGTGGCCGAAAATCCGGCGGAACTGGTGGTCTATGGCGGCATTGGCCGCGCCGCGCGCAACTGGGAGTGCTTCGACGCCATCCTGCGCGCCCTGCGCGAGCTCAACGACGACGAAACCCTGCTGGTGCAGTCCGGCAAGCCGGTGGGCGTGTTTCCCACGCATCCGGACGCACCGCGCGTGCTGATCGCCAACTCCAACCTGGTGCCGGCCTGGGCGAACTGGGAACACTTCAACGAGCTGGATAAGAAGGGCCTGATGATGTACGGCCAGATGACGGCCGGTTCGTGGATCTACATCGGCTCGCAGGGTATTGTGCAGGGCACCTACGAAACCTTCGTGGAGATGGGGCGCCAGCACTATCAGGGCAGCCTCAAGGGCAAATGGATTCTCACCGCGGGCCTGGGCGGCATGGGCGGCGCGCAGCCGCTGGCCGCTTCGCTGGCCGGCGCGTGCAGCCTCAACATCGAATGCCAGCAGAGCCGCATCGATTTCCGCTTGAAGACGCGCTATGTCGACGAACAGGCCAGCGATCTGGACGACGCGCTCGCACGCATCGAAAAATACACCAAGGCCGGCGAAGCCAAATCCATCGCGCTGCTTGGCAATGCCGCCGACGTGCTGCCCGAACTGGTACGCCGCGGCGTAAAACCCCACGCGGTGACCGACCAAACCAGCGCGCACGATCCGGTCAACGGCTACCTGCCGCAGGGCTGGACGGTGGAACAGTGGTTGGAGCGCCGCAAGAGCGATCCGAACGGCACGCGCGATGCCGCCAAGAAGTCGATGAAGAAGCATGTGGAAGCCATGCTCGCCTTCCATGCGCAAGGCATTCCCACCTTCGACTACGGCAACAACATCCGCCAGATGGCGAAGGACGAAGGCTGCGCCAACGCGTTCGATTTCCCCGGTTTCGTGCCGGCCTTCGTGCGTCCGCTGTTCTGCCGTGGGGTGGGCCCGTTCCGCTGGGTGGCGCTGTCCGGCGATCCGCAGGACATCATCAAGACCGACGCCAAAGTGAAGGAGCTGATTCCCGACGATCCGCACCTGCACAACTGGCTCGACATGGCCGGGCAGCGCATCAGCTTCCAGGGCCTGCCGGCGCGTATCTGCTGGGTGGGCTTGGGCCAGCGCCATAAACTGGGGCTGGCATTCAACGAGATGGTGCGCAAGGGTGAACTGAAAGCCCCGGTGGTGATCGGTCGCGATCATCTGGACTCCGGCTCCGTCGCCAGCCCCAACCGCGAGACTGAAGCGATGAAGGACGGCAGCGATGCGGTATCGGATTGGCCGCTGCTCAACGCCATGCTCAATGTCGCCGGCGGTGCGACGTGGGTCAGCCTGCATCACGGTGGCGGCGTGGGCATGGGCTATAGCCAGCACTCGGGCGTAGTGATCGTGTGCGATGGCAGCGAAGCCGCCGACAAGCGCATTGCGCGCGTGTTGTGGAACGATCCGGGCACGGGCGTGATGCGCCATGCCGATGCGGGCTACGAGATCGCCGCGAAGTGCGCGAAAGAGCAGGGGTTGAAGTTGCCGATGGCCTGAGGTTGCATCGGGCTTTCCAGTCGAAAAGCCGCCACGCCCCCGATCGGGGTGTGGCGTTTTCGTATCAGCCGTTCGCACGTGCAAAGGTGCGTCCTTAGGGCCGTTTGCCCATCGTCCGCCGTCTTGTTCAGGGCGATGACTTGTAGATCACGCCGCCCTTCATCACGAACGGAACGTGCTCGATGGCACGGATGTCTGCCGTGGGGTCGCCTTGTACGGCAATGATGTCGGCGTCGAGTCCGGTGCGCAGTTGCCCGAAGTGATCCTGCTGCCGCAGGATTTTTGCATCGACCGCCGTGGCGGCGAGCAGTGCGCGCGTCGGCGACATGCCATCGCGCACCATCCATTCCAGTTCCTTGTAGTTGGTGCCGTGCTTAAATACGCCCACGTCGCTGCCGCAACCGATGGTGACGCCCACTTGCATGGCCAGCTTGAAGGCGTTGGCCGCTGTCTGCATGTCCGCGGTCGGCGGCATGCCGGGTTTCCAGCCTTTGAAGTATTCGGCATAGGCGGCTTCCGCTTCGAGCGTGGGCATGTAGGCGACGTTGTGCTGCTTCATCAGCTCAAATACCTCGCGCGTGCCGCCATAGGCATGTTCGACGGTATCCACGCCGGCAAGGATGGCGCGGCGCATGCCTTCGGGCGTGGTGGAGTGCACCGCCACGGGCAGGCCCAGCGAATGGGCGGTTTCCACGCCCACGTTGAGTTCTTCCTGCGTAAACGTAGGCACCGCACCGCTGCTCTTGCCGCAGTGATAGTCGGCGTAAAGCTTGATCCAGTCCGCACCATGGCCGGCCTGGTCGCGCACGGCATCGATCATCTGTGCCGTGCCGCTGACCGGGATGCCGCCTTGCGGCAGGTCGATATCGGTGCGAAAACCCAGTGGGCCGGGGCCGTAGCAATGCGCCGCGATGGTGGCGCGCGTGGCCACGAACAGATGCGGGCCAGGAATCAGGCCGTCATTGATGGCGTGCTGGACATCGACGTCGGCATAGCCGGCGCCTTCGGTGCCCAGGTCGCGCAAGGCCGTAAAGCCGGCCATCAAGGTGTCGTGCACGTGCTGCACGGCTTCGATGGTGCGATAGGCCAGGGTTTCCTTCAGCACCTGATCGTTCCAGAGCGTTTCGTTGTACGGATGCAGGAAGATGTGCGAGTGCGCATCGATCAGGCCGGGGAGCAAGGTGGTGCCGGGCAGGTCGATGGTCTGGGTGCCGGGTGGGGCGCTGACTTGTGATGCGGGGCCGACGGCGGCGATCTTGTCGCCTTGCACCAGCACCACCCAGCCGGCATGGGCCTGTTCGCTGCGTGCGTCGAACACGCGATCGGCCTTGAGCAGCCAGGGGTGATCGGCGGGCTGGTTGACGGTCGCAGCGCGCGCGCTACCCAACGTGCAGGCCAGCAGCACGGTCGCGCAGGCGGCCAACGTGCGTTTTGCTTGACGCATCGGCATGGCATTCTCCCCTTGGCTGGTTCTCTACATCTTTGTAACGTGTATCAAAGACCGTGCCTGCATGCCAGTGCGAGAGGCGCTTAGGGCAATTGGCGCGCGCGGCTTGGACGAGTGCGCGGGCCGTATCGGCGAGGTGCCGGTGCAGGCCCAGGTGCATGAAGGTTCGGCCCTGGTGGTAAGTTATGAGGGACGCATACATGCCCCTTACGATGGGAGTGCGAAGTGATGGCCTATGATGCGCATTCAAACGATGCGGCCGGCGTGGTTCGTTTGCGCAGTGGCTACCCCTTCGATGACACCGTGCGGCGTTTGCTGGCCGCATTCGCCGAGCGGGGCATCAAGGTTTTCGCAAGCATCGACCAGCAAGCCGAAGCGCTGGCGGTGGGTATTTCGATGCCGCCGACCACGCTGATCCTGTTCGGCAACCCCAAGGCGGGCACGCCCTTGATGCTGGCCAATCCGCAATCGGGCTTGGACCTGCCGCTGAAGGCGCTAGTCACCGAGTCGCCGGCAGGCGAGGTGGATGTGACGATGAATGACGCCGCCTACATCATCCAGCGACACGGCTTGCCGGCGGAGTTGCTGGCCAACCTTGCGCCGGTCGAGCGGCTGGTGGAGAGCGTGCTGCGCCGTTGAACCGACGCAGCAGACGATGTGCGAAGCGTCGCGCTTCATGTCACGATCGACGGCGATGTCCGATCCGCGTGGCTCAGCGACCGTAAATCCCGGTGATCATGCCCTCGGCGAGCACGTGCCCGCGTACAGCCGCGGCCAACTGATCGCGTGTCTGGCCGGCGGGTAGCCTGGGGTCTTCGTCTAGCGCGTACACGTGGAAGATGTAGTGGTGCGGCGATCCCGAAGGTGGACAGGGGCCCTCGTAGCCCAGGTCGCCGAAACTGTTGAGTCCTTCGGCGGCGCCCTCGAAACGTTTATGCGGCGTGGATGCGCCTTCGGCCAGATGATGGGTACCGGCGGGAATGTCGTAGGCGACCCAGTGGGTGAATGGTTCCGGTGCATCGGGGTCTTCCATGATGATGGCCAGGCTCTTGGTGCCTGCCGGCGGCGAGGGCAGCTGCAGGTCGGGCGAGACGTCGGCCCCATCGCAGGTCAGCTTGCTTGGCATGCTGCCGCCGTCCTTGAAGCTGTCGCTGGTTACGCGCAATGGAGCAACGGGTGCGCTGCCGGCCTCCTGCGTGCATGCGGCGCTGAGGCAAAACAGCATGGAAACCAGCAGGCCGGCACCGATGCGATGCAATGGGATGTTCGAAGCCATGGCGGTTTTCCGCATACCCGACCTTGCAAGCTTAGCGCCAATCGCCCGGCGGATGATCCCCTTGAAACACAGCGCGCCGCGGCCTAGTTTTAGGGTATGAGCTATGCGCCCCGCATCGTCCGTCGCGATCTGCATTTTGACATGCAGGCGGATATCCCCCGTTACTGGCTTGATGGCGATGCGCATCAGACGCGCTATTTCGACGCTTTGTCGCTGATGTTTCCCGATGGCGAACGCTTCTTCATCGACAGCGTGCGCGCGTTTCGCCCGGCGATTGCCGAGGATGCGGCGCTGGATGCGGCTGTCGGGGGTTTCATTGGACAGGAAGCCATGCATAGCCGCGAACATCTTGCTTATAACGAGCGGCTGGAAAGCCAGGGCGTTGGCGCGTACGCGCTGATGGGCATCGTGCGCGAGGTGCAGGATCGCCGTGCGCGAACCCTGCCGCCGATCGGACAGTTGGCCGTTACCATCTGCCTGGAGCATTTCACCGCCATGCTGGCCGATCACGTGTTGCGTCATCCCGGTACCTTGCGCAAGGCCGATCCGCGCATGGCGGCGATCTGGCGCTGGCATGCGCTGGAGGAGACCGAGCACAAGGCCGTGGCGTTCGATGTGTATCAGCGTGTGGGCGGTTCGGCCTTCGTGCGCTGGCGCCGCCGTTGTCGTGCGATGCTGTGGATCACGGGACTGTTCACCTATCGCACATGGCAGTTCATGTGGCGCCTGTCCAAGGCCGACGGCACGCGCAACGATCTGGGCGGCTGGCTGCGCCTGCTGTGTTTCCTGTTTGTATCGCCTGCGCCGATCATGCGCATCGGCGCGCAGTGGTTGAGATGGTTCGTGCCGGGTTTCCATCCGTGGAAGCACGACAACCGGTCCCTGATGGAAGCGGCGCGCCATGACTATGACGCACCGGCGAACGCTCAGACCTGAGCGGGGCTTTGGCGATTCAGCGGCCGTCGCCGAAACGCAGCACCGCGTCGATGGCGCGCTTCCAGCCCGCGTAAAGCGCATCCCGGCGGGCTGCATCCATGCATGGTTCGAATTGGCGTTGCACGCGCCACTGCCGGGCGATCTGCTCGCGGCTTTCCCAGAATCCCACCGCCAGGCCGGCCAGGTACGCGGCACCGAGCGCAGTGGTTTCGCTCACCATTGGGCGAGCCAGGGACACGTCGAGGATGTCGGCCTGGAATTGGGCGAGAAAGTCGTTGGCGATGGCGCCGCCGTCGGCGCGCAGGGCCTTGAGCGTAAGGCCTGCATCGGCCTGCATCGCGTCGAGCACATCGCGTGTCTGATAGGCCAGCGCTTCCAGCACCGCGCGAATGAAATGTTCCTTGCGCGTGCCGCGCGTAAGACCGAACATCGCCCCGCGCACGTCGCTGCGCCAGTAGGGCGCGCCGAGCCCGACGAACGCGGGCACGCAATACACGCCGTCGGTGGACTCCACGCGTTGCGCATAGCTTTGCGAATCGGACGAATCGTCCAGCATGCGCAGTCCGTCGCGCAACCATTGCAGCGCGGAGCCGGCCACGAAGATGCTGCCTTCCAGCGCATATTCGACTTTCCCGCCGACGTCCCAGGCCAGCGTAGTAAGCAGGCCATGCTCCGAACGCACGGCCTGCGTGCCGGTATTCATCAGCAGAAAGCAGCCGGTGCCATAGGTGTTCTTGGCCATGCCCGCCTCGAAGCAGGCCTGGCCGAACAGCGCGGCCTGCTGGTCGCCTGCGACACCCGCGATCGGAATGCGCTGCCCGAAGAATTGCATGGCATCGGTATAGGCGTAGACCTCGCTGCTGGAACGCACGTTCGGCAGCATGGCGGCGGGAATGTCCAGCATGTGCAGCAGGTCCGGACACCATTGGCGTTTATGAATGTCGTACAGCAACGTGCGCGAGGCATTGCTGACATCGGTAACGTGGGTCCTGCCTTCCGAAAGGTTCCAGATCAGCCAGCTGTCGATGGTGCCAAACAGCAGCTCGCCGCGCGCGGCACGCGCGTGCGCGCCGTCCACGCGATCGAGTATCCACTTGACCTTGGTGCCCGAAAAATACGCATCGATCAGCAAGCCGGTGCGTTCGCGCACCAGCGGTTCATAGCCGTCCGCCTTGAGCCGCTCACAGAGGCCCGTGGTCTGACGCGACTGCCACACGATCGCATGGTGAATGGCCTGTCCCGTGGACCGGTCCCACACTACCGTGGTTTCGCGTTGGTTGGTCATGCCGATGCCGGCAATCTGCGCAGCGCTGATTTGGGTTTTGGTCAGCACCTCCACGACGGTGCTGCGCACGCTGGCGAGGATTTCGCGCGGATCGTGTTCCACCCATCCCGGTTGCGGGAAATACTGGTTGAATTCGCGCTGGGCAATGCCGGCGACGGCTCCGTCCCGATCGAACAACATCGCGCGCGAGCTGGTCGTACCCTGGTCGATAGCTAGGATGTAGGTGCGATCCATCTTGGTTCCCGCGTGGCCGCTGCACGATGCGGCCGGATGAGGCGCATGGTGCCAAGAGCGACCAGGCGAGGGAAGACTGATCGCTTGTTCACTGTATACAGCGGCCGCAGTGACGCTTTGCGAGCGGGCGTGATTCAGCTGTTCGAATCAGCCAGGCGCACGGTAATGAAGGTGTTGTGAAAATAGCGGGCGCGCAGGGTGCCGTCGTTGAGTGTCGTCCCTTCGGCGGCCATGGGTTGCGTATCCAGGTATGGCGTGGGCGCGGCATAACTGGCGAAGCGGTTGATGAAGGTGAAGCTCCAGGTGCCGCTCGCTCCGGCAATCGGTACGCTGAACTGGTTGTCGGCCTGCTGTACCCAGAACGATACGCGTCCGTTTTCGGGAATGACAAAGCTCTGCGTGGCTACCGCCGAGGTGCCCGCGTAGTACGGATACAGCGGAATCGTCTTGACCAGATGCATGCGCGGGCAGTCGGCATCGCACATCGCCACTTGCAGGACCATCACCGGCCGCGCATTGAAGGTGTGCACCTTGATCACGTCGCCCTTCTTCAACACCGAGGCGCTCTGGAACGCCACGGGCTGGCCGTACTGGTTGTTCGCCAGCACGTCAAAGGCGGAAGCAGTGGCGGCGTGGGCAATGGGAGCCCAGCAAAGGCCGGCGAGTACGGCGGCGGGGGCAATGCGTGAGTTGAGCATGACGACAACCTCCGGCGAGGATGCATGCGGACCGAGGTCCGGCACACATCATGCGCCGATTGTCCGGACGTGTCATCCAGCCCGGTTGGGCGAGGCCAGCCCGAGGAACGTGCGGACCCGCTCGATGCGGCGCAGGCAAACACGCTCGATCAGCAACACCAGCAGCATCGAGGCGCCGAGCAGGGGCAGCAATACGCCCAGCATCCCCAGCAATCCCAGCAGCACCGCAGGATATTTCGCCGTATCGAGCGCCGGCGGTGCGCCAAGGACGCCGCCGGGCCGGCGCCGCCACCACATCACCGCCGCGCTGGTACACAGTGTGATGAGTCCCAGCGCGGTGAATACGCCCAGGATCTGGTTGAGCGGTGGAAACAGCGCCCCTTCATGAAGGGCGATGCCATAGCCGATGATGCGGTCGAGCAGCGGCTTCTGCGCGAATGTCGTGCGCTTGAGGATCGCGCCGGTGGTGGGATCGAGTACCAGCTCGCTGCGGCGCGGCCGGTTGTCCGCATCCGATCGCGCGGTCCAGTGCGGTGCGCGTTGCGAGGGCGGCGCAAGCAACACCGGCGGCGCAAGATGCTGCGCGGCGACCACCGGTACCAGCCGGTCGAGCGGCGAATAATCCGCCGCTATGCCTGCCCGTGAATCGCCCATGTCCATGCCGGGCATGGACACATGTGTGTCGGAGACCGCAGGCGCGGCAACCGGCGTGTTTTCCGCCTTGATCTGCGCGCGCTCGGACGCGCTGCCAGTGGTCCAGTCCGGTGGCGAGGCGGTGCTGGCATAGGCCTGCCGTACCGTGCGCAACATGCCGCCCCAGGACTTGCTCCAGGGCAGACCGGAAAGCAGCATGATCAGCGCGAACATCGCGATCCACAGGCCGGCGACCGCATGCAGATCGCGCCAGAAAATCCGCGGGCCCGAACCGAGGCGCGGATACAACGTGCCGCCGAGCCGCGCGTTGCGCGGCCACCAAAGGTACAGGCCGGTCAGCAACATCAGAATGGTCCACGACGCGGCCAGTTCCACCAGCATCGAGCCGCCGGTACCGAGCAGCAGCTCGCCGTGCAGGTAGAAAATCACCTTCATGAAGCGATCGTTTTCGCGCACCACGCCCAGCACTTTAAGCGTGGACGGATTGACGAACACGCGTACGAGCTCGCCACCGCGCCCGACTAGCACGCGCGTGGCGGCTTGGGGAGTGGAAGGCAGCTGATACGCGTTGAGCACGGAGCCGGGCACCGCCCGCAACGCCGCCGCGACCTGTGCGCTGGGGGCCTGTGCCGGCGCCTGCGTGACGTGCGCGTAGCGTCGTTCCAGCAGCGGTTCAAGTTGCGGCTTGAACAGGTAGATCATGCCGGTTGTCGCCAGCCACAGTACGAAGGGCAGGCAAAACAGGCCGGCGTAGAAATGCCAGCGCCAGATCAGACGGTACGCGTCGCGCCGCCGCGACGTACCTTCAGAGACGGAACTTGAGGCTTGCGACATAGGTGCGCTGCGGGAACGGGTGATAGAGGAAATACTTTTCGTTGTTCAAGTTATCCACGCCCAATGAGGCCGAAAGCTGTTCGTTGATCTGGTAGTTCACATGTGCGTCGAACACCAGGAATTTGTCGAACGCGCCGAACACGTTGGGCGTGTTGTCGGTGTTGTCCAGCGTGGAGTACTGCTTGCCGCTGTAGCGGCCGGCAAGCGTGAACGCCCAGGCGGCGGTTGGCCGGTAAGTGGCCACGGCCGTTGAGCGCCAGCGCGGCACATAAGGCACATGCTTGCCGTCGGCCGTCGTACCCGCCACGCTGGCGAAGCTCGGATCGGAAAGCGTGGTCGAATCGACGAAGGTGACACTGCCGGAAAGCTCCAGCCCCTGGATCAGCGCGTTGTTGCGGTCGCCCACCAGTTCGATGCCGCGATTGCGAACCTCGCCGACGTTCATGGTGTAGGTGACCGGGACCGGGTAAGTGGACAGCGTCGAAGTCTGCGAAATCAGCGCGTCGCGCGTGTTCTCCTGGAACAGCGACACCCTTACCGTGCCGTCGGTGATGGCATGCTCCAGTGCCAGTTCGCCACTGATGTCGCGCTCGGGCTTCAAGTTGGGATTGGGCGAGGAGAACGTGGAGCCGGTGGATACCAGCTGGTACAGCTCGGCGACCGTGGGAAAGCGCAGGGACTTAGCCAACGAACCGGTAAGGCGCCAGGCCGGCGCGATGTCCCAGCGCAAGGTTGCTTTGGGCGAGAAGCCGTCGGCTTTTTCCGTGGGTTGATAAACGGCAGTCTTGCCGCTGAAGTTGAAGCCGTCGCTGGCCTTCCATTGTTCGAAACGGCCGCCGATCGTCGCCAGCCAATCGGGCGCCAGCTGCCAGGCATCCTGCAACCAAACCGCGTTCGTCCTGGTCTTGCCGCTGCCGGCCGAGTAGAGGCCCTCGACCGTGTCGGGGTCTTGCCACACGCGCGTGTTATCGGTGGGGTTGGCCAGCGTGTACTGATCGGCATGCACGCCAGCGGAGATTTCGTGCGCGCCACCGTAGCCATCGGGTCGCCAGATGCCTTGCAGGTCCGCCGTGGACCAGTTCGTGCCGGCGTAGCTGGCCAGCAGCCCGTTCGGCGTGAAAAGCGTGTTGGCGCCCACGCCGTAGGGCGACCATTGATCGTCCTTGATGAAGTTGTAGTGGGTGACGATCAGCGATCCGTCAAAGTAGCCTTTGGTGTCGGTTTTCAGCGAGGCCGCCTGCATCAGGTGGTGCTCGATGATTCCATAGGTGTTGCTCGCGAATCCGGCGGCCTTGCCATAGGTGGGCGCGCCGCTGGCGTTGGACAAATAGGTCTGCGCGTGCGACTGCCCGTCGTTGCTCCAGTAGCCCACCCAGTAGGCGGCCTGTAGCCATGGCGTGACGTCGTAGGCGAACTTGCCATCCACATTGAGCATGCGCGTGTGCAGCAAACCGCCCGCACCCAGTACGTTGGCCGGTTGTCCGGTCTTGTTGAGCGCTGGAATTGTGCCGGTGGTGTGCGCCGGTATGGATCCGCTGGTGATGAAGGTCAGCGGTTGGCTGAAGCTGTTGGCCGAGTTGGCGCCCAGGAACCAGGAAAGTTTTCCATGGCGTCCGCTGGCGGTGACGCTGGTCTTGCTGGTCGCGTAAGTGCCCTTGGTGTTGTAGAGATCGAAGCTTTGCAACGCTTCGGTCTGCTCGATGGTCACCTGCGGCTTGTCCGGCGTGCGCGTGACGATGCGCATTACGCCGCCCATGGCATTGCCCGAATAGGCGGCCGAATAGGGGCCATACAACATGTCGATGTGGTCGATTTCGTCAGGCGCCACCATGCCCCAGCGCGGCGCGCCGATGGTGTTGTTGTTGGCGATCAACGCGGAGATCGGAATATCGTCGACGTAGACCAGCGTGCGCGCGCTGGAATTGACGCCCCAGTCGCGGGTGGCAAGTACCGGTTGCGTATCGCCCTCGTTGCGCTTGCGGATAAAGATGCTGGGCATGTACTTGGCCGCATCTTCCACGTCCACGGCATTGACGGTGTCATTGATCTGCGCGGCGGTGACGCTTACTTGCGTGGCGGGGAAGGGCGGCGGCGCCGTGAGCGTTTGATTGGACCGGGCGGTCACGCTGATGGCCGCCAGCGTGGTGGGTTTCTTCGATGCCCTGGTCGATGGCGTGCTCGACGATGAGTCCGGTACGTTCTGGCCGCTTTGTGCCATGGCGATGGAGGACGCCAGCATGGCAAGCGGCAACGCGGCCAGCGCGTTGGTACGGGAAGAGGTACGCATTGAAAGTGATTCCGCTGGAAAACGCCGCCGCGCCGTAGACCGCGCGGAGGCAGGGGACACGTCATCGCACCCAACGCGGAAATGACACGCGCATACAGACAGTACGCCTGCGCGGGTTTCCGGATGCGTTGACAGGAATGGCGGCGCTGCGAACTAGCGCCGGATCAGACGTCGGCCCCGGGTGGCGGACCGCGCGAACGCGCGCTCAACAGCGGTGCGCAAGGTTGGGCGTGCTGTGAAAAACCGTGCGGCGCATGCGGCGGCAGATAAAGCGGCGCCCATGCCAGCGCCGACCCGAATCCGGCGGCCGGCGTATGCATGAACATGACGCAGTACCCGCATCGCGCGGTCGGATCGTCGGGATGGCACGGGGCGCCGTGATGAGGTTGGCCGGCGTGGTCCATGCCCATCGGGCAGTCCGGATCCATGCTCATGCCGGCCATCGCGGCGTCCGGCATCTGCGACATCGGCATCGAACGAGATATCACCGGCATCAGCACGATCAAGGCCATGGCGGCGAGTGCCAGCCATGCCACCATCCGTTGATGTGCCGCGCGGTTCAACACGCTCGAATGCCCTTGAGACTTGCTAGCCTGGAGCAGGCTCCAGACATGATGACACCAACGCGGCAAAAGATCATGCGGCCGGTTGCCGCGCACCTCGCTTGATGAATGAAAAAGCGCCTCCCGGCAAGCCGGAAGGCGCTTTGCTGCAGACCTTGGATGTGAAGCTCAAGGCCAGTTGTAAACCAGATTCGCGGCATTGACCGTGCCGATGCCGGTGGCGAAATCCCATCCGGTGGCGGCCTTGTAGCTGGGGTCGTAGGCGCCGGTGGAGGTCGACAGCACCCCGTAGGTATAGCCGGGCCGGTAGCAATCGTTGTTGCCGGTGCAGTTGATGTCCATGTCGCCCAGCGTGACGTCGTAGAACACGCAACTGCCGCTCGCAGTGCCGCTGTTCGAATTGCACGCGGCGCTGCCCGCAGCGCCGTATTCGCTGCGCGCGAGGCTGTAATAGGTTGGATTGGGATTGCCCACCCGGGCACCGATGTGCTGGTTCACCAAGGCCTGGATACCGGCCATGATCGGCGAGGCGAACGAAGTGCCACCCGCGCCGGCCCAGCCGCTGGGCGCGCCGGTGCACGCCGCGCCGCCACCGGCCGTGTCGGTGTAGCAGAACACGTAGTAGTGGCCCCACACGCCATTGGCCGCAAACAGGGAAACATCCGGAATGTCGCGCACGCCATCGGACGGATTGCCGACCAGCGTTTGCCACGACGGCTTGGCCGTGCCTTTGCAGGTGCCGCCCACCACGCCCGATGTGCGCGGCTTGCCGCTGGCGCAACCGCTGGGGCCGCCGCTGCCGGAGGTCGTGGTGATGAAGTCTTCGCGGCCCAAGCTGCTGTTGCAGAAGCCGGTCCTGCCGTAGGGGGTACTGTAGCCGACGTACGTGTCGATCAACTGGCTGGCGCAGGAGTCGTTCCAGGGAATTTCCGGGATATACGATTTGGCCGAACCATACGTGGACGTGTTGCTCGCATTCCAATACGCGCTGTTGGTGCCGTTGTAGGTATCGCCGAAATCGGTGCCGCCCACGGCCACGTTGTACGGCGTGGAAGCAAAGCCGCTGACCCCGATGCCATGCGTGGCATTGGCTTTGTCCGCGTCGCAACTGGCTGCCCCTTCATCGCCGGACGATACGAATACCGATACGCCTTCGGCGGCGGCTTGCTGATAGACGGAGATGTACGCCGCGTTCTGCGTGGCACCGTTTTCCGCCTCGCATTCACCATAGCTGATACTGACGATCGCCGGCGGCGAGCTGGCATTGACCAGGTTGTCGAGCGCGATCAGTCCGCCGAACTCGGTCGAGGTATCCCGGCACGAAGCCACCTCCAGCGCGGCGCCTGGTGCCGCCGCGCCGGCGTATTCCACATCCAGCTCCGCTTCGCCATCGTTACCCACCACCACGCCGGGATTGGTGCAGTTGCCCGGATGCACCTGGCTGAAATTGGCAGCGGGAAGGCCGAACGTGGAGCGGAAGGTGGCGATATCGGCGGTCGAGTACACGTTGGTGTCCTCGATCAGCACAATGGTCTGGCCGCTGCCGTTGATTCCTGCGGAGAACAGCGGATTGAAGTTGTAGATCGTCGCCAGGTCGGCGGGGACCACCGCCTGATACGTGGCTCCGCTGCTGGTATAGGTGTAGTTGAGGTGCTGCCGGTAATTGGTGTGCGGGCGGAAATCGTTCAACGACACGATGCCGCTGACCACTGACGCAAACGCAGCGGGAATCTGCGGGTCGCTCATGTTGGCGATGTGGTTCTGGCCATTGACGTTCAGATGATGCATTTGCGTATCGAATGCGCGACGCACCTGGCCCGCGGTGCCGGAGAAATCGATCAGCGTGCCGCCTTCATAGACACGATTGACCGTAAAGCCCTGCGCGGCAAGCCAACGGGTGATGGCGTCGATGTCCAGCTGCGAAACGCCGAACTGTTCGCCCATTTGCTCGGCCGTCAACCAGTTGCGGTAGTTGGGCGAGCCCTTGGTCTGTTGTTGCTGCATAAACGCTGCAAGCGCCTGTTCGCGCTCGGCCGGGCGCTGCAGCAGCAGTTGCATGTGTTCCAGCACCAGGTTGTCCTCGACGCGGCCGCGATCATTGGCGGCGATGGCGAACGGCGAGACGTTGCCGGGCAGGGTCACGCGATCGTTGTTGTTGGGCGCGCGCGTGATCTGCGGGCGTGAAAGCAGGCCGATAGTGGCGGCATGGGCGGATGCGCAAACACATGTTCCCGCTCCGGCTGCCAGCAGCGTCAATAACAGCCTGGCGGCTGTGCCGCCATGTCGTGCCGATGTCATGTCCGTTCTCCTCAAGAAACGTTGCAAGGATTCGTTCCACGCAGCGTCCGCTGCGCTTCCCCGTGGCGATGGGACATGCCCGGCATCGCCATGCAAAGCTTCCTGGGCGGTACACGCACTTGCCTTGACTTCAATCCCCTTCGGTCCGGTGGCGGACCATGGCGGCCAAACCTGTCCGCCGCCTTGAACGATCACCCACCGCTCGCAGCCCGGGCTTGCGATGGGCCCAATCTGTTCATCGCCCCTGACCACACCCCTGCCATCGCCGCCCCGTCAGGGCGGCGAAAAATTCATCATGAATCTTCCATAGGCACTGCTACGGAAAGAGAAAGGATTCGTATAGCAAGTGTAAGCGCCATGTACTGAGTCGCTTGCATGCGCAGGCATGGCCCCCATCTGCTAGCCAGTTGCCTGTATCGAGGATGGCCAGTCGATGAAGATCCTGATGGTGGGAGCCGGCGCAACCGGCGGTTATTTCGGCGCACGCCTGTTGGAAAGCGGCAAGGACGTGACCTTCCTGGTGCGCGCCGGACGCGCGGCATCGCTGGCGCGTACGGGCCTGGTCGTTCGCAGTACCCTGGGCGACTTCACCGCGGCCGCGCCCAAGACCGTGCAGGCCGACACCTTGCAAGAAACCTTCGACCTGGTCGTGGTGAGCTGCAAGGCCTACCACCTGCCGCAGGCGATCCAGGACATGGCGCCCGCGATAGGGCCGCAGACCCTGATCCTGCCTTTGCTCAATGGCATGCGCCATCTGGACCTGCTCGATGCCCGCTTCGGCGCGGCGCATGTGCTCGGCGGCCAATGCGTGATCGCGGCTACCCTGGATGCGGATGGTGCGGTGCGCCATCTCAATAGCTCGCACAGCCTTACCTACGGGGAGCGCGACGGTTCGCGTTCGGCGCGGATCGAGCAAGTGGCGCAGGCCATGGCCAAGGTTCGTTTCGAACCGCGGCTTAGCACCACCATTCTGCAAGACATGTGGGACAAGTGGGTGTTCCTGGCGTCGCTGGCCGGCATCACCTGCCTGATGCGCGCGCCGGTGGGCGATATCGTGGCGGTCCCCGGCGGCAGGCAGACGACGCTTGACCTGCTGGAGGAGGGTCGGCGCGTAGCGCAGGCCCATGGCCACGCGCCCGGCGAAGCCACGCTGCAGCGCGCCCATTCGGTGCTGACCGAGCCGGGCTCCACCCTGACCGCCTCGATGCTGCGGGACCTGGAGCAGGGCGGTCCGATCGAAGCCGACCATGTGGTGGGCGACTTGCTGGCACGCGGCGAGGCGTCCGGCCTGGACCTGCCGATGCTGCGCGTGGCCTACGCGCACTTGAAAGCCTATGAGGCGCGACGCGCGCATTCGAGCCGGAGCTAGCCGGCAACGCCTGCTTGCCCCCACGGTCCCGCCGTTCGTCCCACAACGCGTTCCGCACGTCCCTTCGCCGTGGATGACCGGCCATCGGGGGCGGACAGTGACGGCCATTCATGGAAGCTTTGATCCATGGCACGTACCCGTCACGGCACGGTATGCGCATATCGGGCAGCATGGCGTCTGCACAGGCGGCCAGTCTGCCCCGTGCCACGCGCCACGCCCTGCGGGCCTTCCCGACGTCATGCCGGGTGCGTGCAATAGATCGGAGCATCTTTAACGGTCTGTCACGGAGGGTAGTTGGCATGAACAGGCGTGAGCTTCTGAAGGCGGCGCTGGCGCTGCCGGTGATGTCGGGTGCGATGAGCGCAGGGCTGGCGTCGGCGCTGGCGGCAGTGGGTGGGGCGATACCCAGGGCATGGACATCGAGGGTACGGCCGGGTCAGCCGCGCTGGCCTTCGGCGGCGCAGTGGGACCAACTCAAGCAGGCCGTGGGCGGGCGTTTGCTGAAGCTGGAGTCGCCATTCGCGCACTGCACGGCTACCTCGACTACGGCGGCCTGCCGCGAAGCGCTCGCGCACATCAAAAATCCGTTCTATATCGGCGACCAGCCAGCGCTGACCCAGACCAGCGGCTGGGCCTATGCATGGACTTCCCGGCCCAGTACCTATGCCGTCGCCGCGGCAAGCACCGCCGACGTGGTGGCAGCGGTGAACTTCGCGCGCGAACATCATCTGCGCCTGGTGGTAAAAGGCGGCGGCCACAGTTACCAGGGCACCTCCGACGCGCCCGACTCCCTGCTGGTGTGGACGCGGCACATGAACGCGGCGACCTTGCACGATGCGTTCGTCGCACAGGGTTGCGCGGGCATCCATGCGCCGCAGCCGGCAGTGAGTTTGCAGTCCGGTGCGATGTGGATCGATGCCTACGATGCCGTCACCACGCACGGCGGTCGCTATGTGCAAGGCGGCGGATGCACCACGGTCGGCGTGGCAGGGCTTATCCAGAGCGGCGGCTTCGGCAGTTTCTCCAAGCACTATGGGACTGCCGCATCAGGCCTGCTGGAAGCGGAAGTCGTTACGGCCGATGGCGTGGTGCGCATTGCCAATGCGTGTACAAATCCGGAGCTGTTCTGGGGCATCAAGGGCGGTGGCGGCGGCAGCTTGGGCGTGGTGACGCGGCTCACCTTGCGCACGCGCGAACTGCCGGAATACTTCGGCGGCGTGTTCGGCGCGATCCGGGCCTCGTCCGACCAGGCATTTGGCGCCTTGATCGCGCAGGCCATGCGTTTTTACCGCAGCGATCTGTGCAATCCGCATTGGGGCGAGCAGATGGCGTTCGATGAGGACAACATGCTTCACGTGTCGATGGTGTTCCAGGGGCTGGATCAGCAGCAGGCGCTGGCGACGTGGGCACCCTTTGTAGATTGGGTACGCGCACGCAAGGAGTACGCGTTCGTGCAGCCTATACAGGCGCTCGCCGTACCGGCGCGGCATTTCTGGGATGCGGAATTCTTTCGTCAGCATGCACCAAGCGCCATCGTTGAGGATGATCGCACCGGCGCGCCGCGCAATCACATGCTGTGGTCCGGCGATCATGGACAAGTGGGCTGGTTCCTGCACGGATTCAAATCGGCGTGGCTGCCTGGGTCGCTGTTGCGCGAAGACCGGCTACCGGCGCTGGCAGAGGCGATATTGGCGTGCACACGCCATAAGCGCGTGGAGTTTCATTTCAACAAAGGTTTGTTCGGGGCGACGAAACAGACCATCGATGCCGCGCGCGATACGGCCACCAACCCGCAAGTGCTCGACGCATTCGCCTTGGCGATCATGGCCGACGCGAGCGGACCGGCGTATCCGGGCATGCCCGGTCCCGGGCCGGATCTGGCCCAAGCGCGCCGGCATGAAATCCAGCTGCGCAATGCGATGGACGCGTTGTACAAAGTCGCGCCCGATGCCGGCGCCTATGTGTCGGAGAGCGATTATTTCCAGCGCGACTGGCAGAACGCGTTCTGGGGTGCCAACTATGCGCGGCTCGCGGCGGCGAAGCGGCAATACGATCCGGACGGATTGTTTTTCGTGCATCACGGGGTCGGCAGCGAGCATTGGAGTGCCGACGGTTTCACGCGCGCGGGCTAGTGGATGCATGGCGCCATGCCGATGCGGCCCCTATCGAAATGACGGGGGCCATCCATGTGCACGCGCCGTGTGCCGCCGATGGCATAAACATGACGAAGCTTAGGCGATCCTTACGCGGGTTGCCGTTGCATGTGGCTGTCAATAATCCTTCACCAATCGTGACTACCGTGGCGCTGTTGTGTCCTGTAACTGCGTTCACTCATTCGCCCGGAGATCACGATGACCACGACGTTGCGCTTTCGTTTTGCACGCCGGCATGCTGTCGCCGCGTTTGCGTTTACTGCGCTGGCGGCAGCTGCCGCCGCGTATGCTGATGGTTTTTCGCAAGACCGCGATTTTCATTTCTGGCCCGGCAACCTGGTGGTGACCCGCAGCGTTTACGACAACAAGGCGAGCAATGTGCAACTGGGCGAAATACTGCCGCCCGATTGCCCCGCGAGCAGCGGTGGGTGCGGTACCGCGCCCGGCGCCCAGTACGATGGCACCTACCCGCAAGTCTTCAACAACGTGATCTACGATGCGAATTTCGGCATCACCTCGCGCGTCTACCTGGATCAGATCACCCCTGACGGCTGGTTGATCAATTCGCTGGAAGTTCCAAACAGCCAGCTTCCCGCCGCGCGCGAGGGCGAGCTGGTGACCAGCTTCAGTTCCAAGTCGGAGCTGGGCCTGCATCTGTCGCTGGACGGCAAATATCTCTCGTTCGTGGGCTACGTCGCGCCGGTGAACGCGATCGATGTATCCAATGCCAATACGCCGCTGGAGGTCGATCCGACCAATCCCGATGGCGGAACCTATTATCGCGCGGTGGCGCTGGTCGATGGCCACGGCCATTTCCAGTTCACCCAAACCAACGCATACAGCGGCGATAACGGCCGCGCCGCCATTTACAACGACGTCAACGGCGCCAACGTGTTTTACACCTCGGGCAATGCCGGCAATGGCAGCAACCCGCAGCCTGCGGGCGTGGTGCTTGGTGCGGGCGCGCAATGGATCACGCCCTCCACGCTGCCCGAGGCATTGCAGAGCGCCGGTGCGCCGACGCCGCTGGCCAGCTTCTCCGTCACCGCCTTGGGCGACAAGGCCGACAAGATCGGCAAGGACGATAACTTCCGCGGCATGACGGTGTTCGACAACGTGCTGTATTACACCAAGGGCAGCGGCAGCAACGGCGTCAATACGGTTTATTTCGTCGACACGACCGGCACGGCATGCCCCAAGGGCGTTGGCGTACCGGTGGCGGGTGCGCCGCTTCCCACTTCGCCGTTGGCCTACAACGCGAGCACGCTGTCGAGCGCGGGCCTGCCGAGCAACATGTGCATTCTCGCCGGTTTCCCGACCGCGCTGACCAAGACCGCCACCACAGTGGCCTATCCGTTCGCGCTGTGGTTCGCCGATGCCAATACGCTGTACGTCGCCGATGAAGGCGACGGCTACACCGGCGGCGGCGATCTTTACACGCATGCTGCCGCGCAAACCACGGCGGGCTTGCAGAAGTGGGTGTTCAACGCGGGCACGAAATCCTGGACGCTCGCTTACACGCTGCAGGCGGGCCTGGGGCTCGGCCAGCCCTATACCGTGCACGGCTATCCCACCGGGAACAATCCCGCTACCCAGTTGCCGTGGTCGCCGGCCACCGACGGCCTGCGCCAGATCACCGGCCGCGTTGACCGGGACGGCAAGGTCACCATCTGGGCGGTGACCTCCACCGTCAGCGGCGGCGGCGACACGGGGGCCGATCCGGATCGCCTGGTGGCGGTTCGCGACACGTTGTCCAACACCACGGCGGCCGGCGCGGCGCAGGAGCACTTCGTGACCTTGCGCGCGGCGAAGTTCGGCGAGGTGCTGCGCGGCGTGTCGTTCGCGCCGGGTACGGAGCAGCAGGGCAAGGACAACGGCTGGCACTGAGCGCAGTTATCCGGGACGCCGTCATGGGCGGCGCGCCCGGCGGCCTATCCGATTCATCGCGCTGTCCTGGTCAGGCCCGGGGCAGCGTTTTTTTTTGGAGCCATGCGGGCGTTCAAACCGTCCAGGCCGTCAGACAGGCCCGCCGAGGATGAGCCGAGGAAGCCGTCTGGGATACCCATCGGCGCGCCGAGGATGCGAGCTGCGGCAGCCTCCGATACCCCTGACCTCCGCCTTCCATGCGACGCGCTCCACGCCTGGGGGGCGAACCGGCCGAGTACGACAGATAAGTGTCGCAACACGTGTAGGACACGACCACTATGGAGGGGCCGGGACCGCCCAACGGGCCTGGTGTCAGCCGAACCCTCGGCTGAGACGACCCGAAGTAAACACCTTAAGTGGAGAAAGTCACATGCACGCACATTTCGAACGCACCGGCCCCCTGACTGAAATCGCCAGCTACCCGAGCTGGGCGCAAGACATGGTCGCAGAGTGCGAAGGCGCCAAACAGAGTGTCGTCACCCATGACCTGTGGCCGATCATGCGCGAAGCCAAGCTCAATCATGGCGCCACGCGGCATTTCATGGTGGGAATCTGGCCGGTGATCGAGCGTTTTCCGGGCTACATGGCCATGAGCCTGCTCAAGACCCGTTTTGGTCGCAGCGAAGGGGACAACATGGCCCGGCGCTGGCTGGTGCGCAATATCCGCGTGGAGCAGAACCACGCCGAGTACTGGCTCAATTGGGCCGAGGGTGCCAATATTCCCCGCGAAGAGGTCCTGCACGGCGCGGCACCCGCCGGAACGGACGCCCTGGCCAACTGGTGTGAAGAAATCAGCAAAAACGGTTCACTTGCCGCAAGCGTGGCGGCCACGAACTATGCGGTAGAAGGGGCCACGGGGGAATGGTCCCAGTTGCTGTACGACAGCCTTGCCTACCGGGAGAGCTTCCCTCAGGAGGTCCGTGTAGGTAGCCTGCGCTGGCTACAGTTACATGCCGCGTATGACGATACCCATCCCTGGGAGGCACTGGAAATCGTGTGTACCCTGCTGGGCAAGTCGCCTGCGCCGCATGATGTGGCGCATATTACCGAATGTGTGAAACGCAGTTACATTTGCATGCGTCTTCTCGCCGATCGCTGCGTTGAGGCGCGGCATGAACCGTTGGTAGTGAGTGAGGCGGCCGCTTAACACGTATTGCCGTTGGGCCATGCGCAGCAGCCGTAAGGATGTATCGGTAAAATCAGGCTAAGGATCCGATGCGTATCGCTCGTACCGTATTGCAGAAGCCGCTTTCGCGGCGCCTCATGCCGCTGGCCTACGCGCTGGTCGGCATGGTGGCGCTGATACTTGGCCTCACCTGGGGCGCGATGAAGATCCAGGTCACTCTCGCTGGTTTCCTCAACGGCGAGAGTGTCTGGTCCAAGGCACAGAAGCAGGCGGTCATCGATCTGCAGTCCTATGCGATGACCGGCTCCCAGCATGACCTGGATGATTTCAAAAGCAACTATGCCTTGCTCGGCTATGACCGCTGGGTGCGCGACGTCACCGCCAGCGGCCATTACGACTACGACGAAGTCAAGGCGGCCTTGAGCCACGGCAACGCCATTCCCGAGACGATCCCGGGGGTGGTCTTCATGTTTCAGTACTTCAACCAGGCGCCATACATGAAAGAGGCCCTGGTGGCCTGGCGCTCCACCGACGAGAGCATCGCCCAGTTGGGGGTCATCTCCGATGAACTGCAGCGCGCCTACGCCAGCGGCGGCCCCAGCCCCCAGGAAATTGAACGGCAGCGCCTGCGTATCCGCGCGCTGAACGATTTCATCGAACCGCGCAGCGACAATTTCTCGCTGCAGATCGCCCACGGCGCCCTTTGGATGGGCGAGGTGCTGTTTGTGGGCGTACTTTTGGCCGCGTGCCTGGCCGCTGCGTTCTGGTTGAGCCTGGCCAGGCGCATCCTGGCGCGCATCCGCGGCACCGAGGACCGCTTCCAGCTGTTGTTCGACAGTGCAGCGGACGCGATCGTGATGGTGGACGAATCGCATGGCCGCATCCTCAACGCCAATCGCACGGCCAGCCTGTGGACCGGACGCGATCCGTTCGACCTGATCGGCACCCATTTCCGCGAGCTGTTCGTGGAGGGCAGCTCGCGCGAGGCAGGCGCATCCACGATCGGCACGCTGCGCAACGCCAATGGCGCGACGCGCACGGTCGAGACGCACAGCAGCCTCACCACCTGGGGTACCCAGCCGGTGCGCCAGGCGATCATGCGCGACATCTCCGACCGCGTGGCGATGGAGCAGGAGCGCCGCATCGGCGCCGAGGCCATGGCCAGCGTGGCCGAGGGCGTGATCATTGCCGATGCGGAGCGCCGCGTGACCACGGTCAATGCGGCGCATACGCGCATCACCGGCTACACCTTGCAGTACCTGCAACATCACCGCTTCGACGAGTTGCGCCGCATGCCCGACGGTTCGCCGTTGCCGTCCTCGATCTGGGAAATGGTTGCCGACGGCGGCAACTGGGTGGGCGAAGTGCAGAGCTGGCGGTCGGACGGTTCGTCCTATCCGGAACTGCTCAGCATCAGCGCCATCCGCAACAGCGACGGCCGCGTGCAGCACTACGTGGCGGTGGTGACTGACATCACCCGCAGCAAGGCCGACCGCCAGCGCCTGGAATACATGGTGGCGCACGATCCGCTGACGGGCCTGGCCAATCGCAACGAATTCCAGCGGCACTGCACGCATGCGATCGAGGTGGCCGCACGCACCAATGGCGCGGCCGCGGTGTTGTTCGTCGACCTGGATGCGTTCAAGGTGGTCAACGACAGTTACAGCCATGCCATCGGCGACCGCCTGCTGGTAAAGGTGGCCCAGCGCATTCGCCGCGAGCTGGGCGAAAACGACGTCGCCAGCCGCATCGGCGGGGACGAATTCACGGTGCTGCTGGGCAGCCTGCGTACGCGCGAACAGGCCGCGCAATTCGCCAACCGTCTGCTGATGAGCCTGTCCGAGCCGATGCTGATCGGCGATTACGAAATCGTCATGAGCGCAAGCATCGGCATCGCGGGCTATCCGCTGGACGGCAGCGATCCGGTGGCGCTGATTGCCAATGCGGACGCGGCGATGTACGCGGCCAAGACGCAGGAACGCAACACCTATCGCTTCTACACGCCCTTGATGCACGCCGATGCCCGCATGCGCCTGATGCTGGGCGCGGATTTGCGCCAGGCACTGATGCGCGATGAGTTCTATCTGGTGTTCCAGCCCAGCGTAGAGCTGCGCAGCGGGCGCATCGTGGCGGTGGAGGCGTTGCTGCGCTGGCGTCATCCCGAGCGCGGCGAGCTGATGCCGGACGAATTCATTCCGCTGGCCGAAAGCCTCGGCCTGATCCGTCGCATCGATGCCTGGACCATGCGCGCGGTGTGCGCGCAGATCCGGCAGTGGGATCAGGCCAAACTGCCGGCGATACGGGTGGCCTTGAACGCCTCGGCGGCTACCTTCGGCCATCCGGGTTTCATCGACAGCGTCAAGCACGCGCTGCACGCCAGCCAGATTTCGCCCAAGCGCCTGATGTTCGAAATCACCGAAAGCGCGATCCTGCGCCTGGGCGAGGCAACCGAGCAGACCATGCACGCGTTGCATGCGCTGGGCATCGGCATCGCCATCGACGACTTCGGTACCGGGTATTCGTCGCTGGCGTACCTGAAGCTGTCGGGCATCGATTTCCTGAAGATCGACCGTTCCTTCATCAAGGACCTGCCCGACAGCACCAACGACGTGGCGATCGTCGAGGCCATGCTGGCGATCGCCAAGAGTTTGGACATCTGCACCATCGCCGAAGGCATCGAGACCGCGGCGCAGGTCGAGTTCCTGTTGCGCGCAGGCTGCGCGGAGGGGCAGGGGTATTACTACTCGCGTGGGCTACCCGCGCCGGAGATCGAGCGCATGCTGTCGCCCAATCCCCGCCATGAAACCTCCCGCCTGCGCCTGGTGCCGCCTAAATAGACGCAGCGGTTACCGCACGCTTACAGCTGCACCTCGACCACGGTCTCTTCTGGCTGGTAGAGCGTGGGGAACTCTTGCTTCAAAGCCTCCACCTTGGGCACATCGTTGATCACGATGTACGGATCATGGGGATGGATGCGTGCGTAATCCTGATGGTAACCCTCGGCCGGATAGAACGCCTTGAGCGGCTTCACTTCGGTGACGATCTTCGCATCGAACACCTTGGCGGCGGTCAGTTGCGCGATGTAGGACTGGGCGATCTTTTGCTGCTCCGGGCTGTCGTAGAAAATCTCGGAGCGGTACTGCGAACCCACATCCGGACCTTGCCGGTAGTACGTGGTGGGATCGTGCGCGACCGCGAAATAGATCTTCAGCAGCTGGCCATAGCTGATCACCGTCGGGTCGAAGTTGATTTTTACCGACTCGGCGTGGCCGGTGTTGCCTTCGCTGACATCCTCGTAATGGGCCGTGTTGGCCACGCCGCCACTGTAGCCGGCCCACACCTGCCTCACGCCGCGCACGTGCTCGAATACCGACTGCATGCCCCAAAAGCAGCCGCCCGCCAGCACGGCGGTTTCCATCCCGTGCGCAGTCGCCTTGGGTGCGTCGTAGGCGGGATCGGGCAGGTTGGCGTTGCTGGCCATGGCCGAGCAGGCGGTCAGGCCGCTTAGCGCGATCAGGAAGGATAAACGACGGGCTTGCATGGGCTACCTCCAAAAAGAATCCGGTTGCCTGGTATTCGCTGGCGGACGGCGGACGGTTACCCTCGGCCCGGATCTCAGCCGGTGCCGGCCACGACGTGGATTTGCACCCCTTCCAGCCGCACGATCTGCCCCGCGCGGATCTTGCACGTCTTGCGCAGCTCCTGCTGCCCGTCCACGTAGACTGCCCCGCTGGCGACGATCATTTTTCCCGCGCCGCCGCTGTCGCACAGTCCCGCCAGTTTCAGCAGCTGATTGAGTTCCACGTAGTCGTGGCCGCCGAGTTCGAATGCGATCTGTTCCATGTTCAACGATGCGTGGGCAGGGCGATGGGATGTTCGGGGAGGCTCAGAAACGCGAAGAACGGACGATGCTGCCCGATCGCGAAGCTGGCCGATTCGTGCAGGATCGCCAGCAAGGTATCGAAATCCTTGCCGGCAGCCTGGCGCAGGTCGTTGGCGTGATCGAGCAGCAAGGCATGGCCGATGCCGTGCAGCCAGCCCAGGTCGCGCAGGCTGTCCACCAGCGCATCCCAGTTCTGGCCGAAGCCGGCCGGCAGTTTCAGCGCGGCGGCCAGGCGGCGCAGCAGTTCGCTTTTGTCCAGGCAGCCGGCGAGGTCGGCGCGGCACACGTAGAGGTTGCCCTGTACGGCCGCGGTAGCGAGCGCGTCGAAGTCGGCCGCGTCGACGAAGTAGACACCGCCATCGTCGGCCTGGGTCAGATCGAGGGCGCCTTCCGCGCTCATCGGTTCACCTGGAACAGCTGGAAGCTGCGGTAGTGATCGCCGGTGTAATAGAAAACCTCGGCCGGTGTACCGCCGGTGATGATGCGCCGCGTGCCGCGGTCGGAGGCGCCGGGCGTATCCACCGTGTACTCGTGGTAATAACCGCGCGGTTGCCCGGGCAGCAGGCCTTCGCGGTTGCCGAACACCACGCCGTCCTGGCTGTAGGGAAACGGACCTCCCTGCAGGATGCGCACCAGCGCGAAGCACGCTTCAGGCGGCATGAAGGCGGGCAGGTTGGTTTTGGCGGCAGGGCAGTTGAGTTTGCTTGCGACCGGCAAAGGCATGTCGCCCTGCGAGACCATCGTCGCCGTCGGTGCGCTGTGGCGATTCCAGAACAGAATGCCGCCGATGAGGATCACCAGCAGCAGAAGGGAGGTAAGGCGTGAGGTGGACACCGCAGGTTCCTTGTGGGCCAGGCGGTGAGTGTAGTGCGTTCGCGGCTGCGAGCGTGGGTCGCGCATCGCAGCAAGGCGTCAGGTCTTGCGGGCGTTGACGTCAAGCCGCTCCTGCAACGCTTCGTATTTTTCGCCGTAATCGGATGTCATGTCGCCCAGGCTGGAAAGTTTTTCTCCCAGCTGGGAGTAGCCGGCCACTTTGAGCGCGTGCGCCGCAGCCTGGGTCAGGCTGGCGCCGAGGAAGTAGGTGCCGGCCATGATGCCGCTCACGGCCGAGGCGGCTTTTTGCGCGTGACTATTGCGCAGAGCCACGCCGAGTTTCCCCGCGTTCTGGCGAATCCGGTCCACGCCCAGCCCCATGTTTCCGCCCGATTCCAGTATCGCGGCGAAGCTGTCGATAAATGCATTGGCGCTGCCGACGGATGTGTTGAGGGTGGAAAGCGTTTCCCCCGACTCGCGCGCGACGGCATTCAAGAAGCTGCTGAAGGCCAGCTTGATGTCCTGGGCACTGGCCTTGGGATCGGCGTAGGTGTGCAAGAGCGCGTCCAGATCCTTGAACACATCGCCCGCGCCCCGCAGCGGTGTGCCCAGGCTTTTCAGCGCATCGGACGCTTGTTTGAGGGGTTTGCTCCAGCTTGCGTTTTCCTGCAGCGTTGCGAGCGCGGACAAACCTTTCAGCGCGTCGCCGCCGGCATCCACGAGATTGCCCATGCCGCTCAAGCTCGCGTGCAGGCTATCGATGTATGCCCCGGACGCGAACTGTTTTGTCGCCGTTTCCAGTTGGATCACGCCGGTCTGAAATTTGGTCGCAGCTGCGTGCAGCGCGAGGAAAGCTTCTTCTTTCGTCGCAGGCTCCCGCGGCGTTTGCGCGGGCGAGGTCTCAGCGGGCGCCGTGATGTCGGCGCCTTTGGATTTTCCATCGCCAGCGCGAAGCGGCCTGGCCACTGGCGGCGCGCTGCCGGCGGTCCCGCTCTGGACGGACCACGGCGTGATGGCCACCTGTTGCGGGGTGCTCGTGCGTGGCTGCGCGTCATTGAGCAGAGCATCGATCCGGGCCGGCCCGGACGGAGGGGTTTCTATGGGGTCCATGGGTTTGCTCACTGCATGAGTGGGAGGGCCGGCGCGCCGCGTGGCGTCGCGCGTTGTTGCTCATTCTCGGCATCGCATGGTGAGGTGGGCGGTATATGGCTATGGGCAAAATGCCTGATCCGATCAACGGCTCGGCAAGCGCGTCATAGGGAGTGGCCGGCAGGGTGCGGCACCGCCCGGGCGTTCCATGACTTCTGGGCTGGAATGAGCCCTCGTCAAGCCAGCTAGACTGCGGCTTTGCCACTTATGGAGCCACCATGCCCCTGTCACCGTTGTCCTTGCGCCTGACCGGGTGCTGCGCGTTGCTTGCTTTTGCGTCGGCCGCGCCGGCGTGGTCCGCCGCGGTGGGGCCCGAGTCCAGGCCGGTAGCCGAGCAAGCTGCACAGGCCGCGTTGCCGCCGATGCTGCAGGATTTTGGCTCCTACGTGGACAGCGCCCGTGCGGCATTCCATGTGCCGGGCATCGCGGTGGCCATCGTCAAGGATGGCAAGGTGGTGTGGGAGCAGGGCTACGGTCTGCGCGAAGCAGGCAAGCCGGACAAGGTCGATGCGCACACCTTGTTCGCGATCGCATCCAACACCAAGGCCTTCACCGCCGCGGCGCTGCAGATGCTGGCTGAACAAGGCAAGGTGAACATGGATGCGCGGGTCACCGATTACCTGCCATGGTTTCAGATGTCCGATCCCTACGTGACGCATGAGATGCGCGTGCGCGACCTGCTGGCCCATCGCAGCGGCCTGAGCCTCGGCGCGGGCGACCTGCTGTATTGGCCGCCGACCACCTACAGCACGAAAGAGGTGGTCGAGCGGCTCGCCAAGGTGCCGCTCACCAACGGTTTCCGTAGCCACTACGCTTACGACAACATTCTGTTCGCGGTGGCCACGCTGATCATCGAAAAGGCTTCCGGGCAGACCTACGCCGACTACATCCGCGATCACATTTTCAAGCCGGTCGGCATGGACGAATCGCTGATCGACATGACCTACCTCAAGCCTGGCATGGATGTCGCCACCGGCCACGCCCTGTTCGACTTCAAGGATTTGAAGCCCGTACCGCCGATGGCATGGCTGAACGACCCCGGCGCGGGCGGCATTTACGCCAGCGTGCATGATCTGGCCAAGTGGATGAACGTGCAGCTCGCCGGCGGCCAATTGCCGGGCACCGATGCCGATGGCAAGCCGCGCCGGCTCTTTTCGCAAGATAGCCAGAACCAGATGTGGACCGTGCTGACGCCCATCCCGGTCAGCAAGCCGCCGATCGCCGAACTGCAACCGTTGATGCCCAATTTCTCCGGCTACGGCGAAGGCTGGTTCCTCAGCGATTACCATGGCCAGAAAATGGTATGGCACACCGGCGGCTGGCCGGGCATGGTGTCGCGCCTGACACTGGTACCGGCGTTGCACCTGGGCGTGGTCGTGCTGACCAACCAGGAATCGGGTGCCGCGTTCAATGCGATCACCTACCGCGTGCTGGACGCCTATCTCAACCCGGGCAACAAGACCGATTGGGTGGCGGTCTACGAGAAGGCAGTCAACTATGCGCATGGCAACGCTGACGAAAGCTGGAACAAGCATCAGGCTTTGCGCGATGCCAAAAGCAAGCCGTCGTTGCCGTTGGCCAACTACGCCGGAACGTATCGCGACCCCTGGTATGGCGACATCGTCATCAGCAACGAAAACGGCAAGCTGCGCATGCGTTTCAGCAAAACCAGGCAGCTGATCGGCACGATGGAGCCGTGGCAGCACGACACGTTCATTGTGCGTTGGGACGATCGCGCCCTGAACGCCGATGCCTTCGTCGAATTCGCGCTTGATGCCGACGGCCACGTGCGTGACATGCGCATGCAGCCGGTATCGCCGCTGACCGATTTTAGTTTCGATTTCCAGGATCTGCGGCCGGTACCGCTAAAGGATGCCGACGCTGCCGCGAAGGCCGAATAACGCCGGGCGTTGTCGGTGGGGTTGCCAAATATGCCAGGGGAGAAAACCATGCGTCGTCGCCTGCTGATGTGCAGCGCATTGCTTGGGCTTGGCTTGCTGAGCGGTGTGTACGTGTGGGCGCGCCAGGATGTGCAGAGTGTCCCCACCCATCGCTTTTTCCACGTGCAATGGGGGTCGGACCAAACCCGGCCGGTGTCTGGACGGCTGCTGCTGTTCGCGATGACTGCGGCCGCGGCGAAGGCGCAGTCCAAGGACGGCCCGGTCACCGAGATCGATGCCGACCCGTTTGAACCGAACGGTACCTCCATTGCCGCGGAAAATGTCGATCGCCTGGTGCCGGGGCAGACCATCGATATCGACACGGACCAATTGGCGTTTCCAGCCGCATGGTCGAAGCTGCCGGCCGGGGATTACCTCGTGCAGGCCGTGCTGGACGTGCATCACAACTACAACTACCTGGGCCGCGATGGCGGCGACATCGTCAGCAAGGTGGTCACCGTGCATTTGCCGGCGAACGACATTCCCACTTTGACGCTCGACGAAACCTTGCCGCACGTCGATCCGTGGGCGCCGCCTGCGAGCATGCCCACGTCATTGCTGCCGGCGCTTGAGGCCGCGCACAAGCAATCGCAGCAGATTGATTTTGTCAGCCCCAGTCTTTCGGCCTTCTGGGGGCGCCCGATCCACATGCTGGGCCGGGTGTTGTTGCCGCCCGGTTATGAACCCTCGCAGGCCAAACGCTATCCCACCGTCTATTTCACCCACGGTTTCGGCGGCAACATCGACCGGCTGGCGCGCGTGCTCGCTTATGTCCAGGATGGGATGAGCCGCGGCCAGATGCCGCCGATGATCTGGGTGTTTCTGGATGAATCCAGCGCGACCGGCACGCACGAGTTCGCCGACTCGGTGAACAACGGGCCGTGGGGGCAGGCGCTTACCACTGAGCTGATTCCGTATCTGGAATCGCATTACCGCATGGACGGCAATGCGAAGGGCCGCTTCCTCAACGGCCATTCCTCCGGCGGCTGGGCCACGCTATGGCTGCAAACGCGCTATCCGGCGATTTTCGGGGGCACCTGGTCCACGTCGCCCGATCCCAGCGATTTCCATGATTTCACCGGCCCCGATCTCTACGCGCCGCACGCCAATGTGTACCGCAAGCCGGACGGCACGCCATGGCCGCTGGTGCGCGACAAGGGCAAGGTGATCGGTACGTTCGAGCAGTTCGCCAGGATGGAACGGGTACTGGGGCCCTATGGCGGCCAGATGGCCTCGTTCGAATGGGTATTCTCGCCGCGCGGCAAGGATGGCCGGCCCGAGCAAATGTTCGATCGCGACACCGGCGAGGTCGATCCGGCCGTCGTGGCCTACTGGCACGATCATTACGACATCGCCTACCGGCTGCAGCAGCACTGGCCGGCCTTGAAGCCCGACCTGGATGGCAAGATCCATCTTTACGTCGGCACCGCCGATACGTTCTACCTGGATGGCGCGGCCCATCGCCTGGAGGGGGTGCTGGATGGGCTGCACGCCCACGCGGATTTCCGTTTCATTCCAGGTCGCACGCACTTTGATCTCTACAAGATCGGCGACGATAACTACGGGTTGCTCAAACAGATCAGCTGGGACATGTACGCCGTGGCCCGGCCCGATTCGAAGCTGAAACCGGGCATGAACCCGTCGCCCTGACCCCGCGGGAATTTGCTGGCCGGCATGCCGGCCAGCAAGATTTTCAGGCATAGTTGCCGGCGCAAGCGCTGTAGGTGGATGGCGCTTGGGGGTGTCGTTTCAGGCTGAAACGACCCAGCGGGAACACCGTTCCGCAAGGGCGGTGCGTTTTCCGTATCGGGGGGCTTCTCATAACGGAGGGAGTCAGAATGAAATCGTTCGGGTTGATCGCAGTGATGGCGGCCGCGCTGATGGCGACCACGGGTACCTATGCCCAGTCGGCAGCTCCAGCCAGTGGCAGCATGACGGTGACATGCAATGACGGCACCACAGCCACGGTGACCACCACCAAGGGCGCCTGCCGCGGGCACAAGGGCGTAAACAAGTCCGCCAGCGGTTCGTCGGCCGCGGGGGCCGCGTCCGGCTCCGCTACCGCCGCTACGGCGGCATCGGGCAAGTCCAGCACTTCCTCGACGGCATCCGCGTCCAAGTCCGCGCCGGCGGCAAAGCCCGCTGCGGGCGGCGGCCCGGGGCAGGTGTGGGTCAATACCGGTTCCAAGACTAAGGCGTATCACTGCCAGGGCAGCAAGTGGTACGGCACCACCAAGCAGGGCAAGTACATGAGTACGTCCGACGCACAGGCGGCCGGTTATCACGCCGCCAAGGGCGAGAAATGCTCGTAATGGCAAGCTAAGGTGACATTCCGACTACGGGCCGGTTTTGCCGGCCCGTTTTTTTGCGGTCAAGGTGCGTGCCAAGGGTTGCAGCGGTCGATAGGCTATCGACGAAGCTGTCGCCTTGAAACGTCGAAACGCGATGCATGGGTTCACTTTTCTCTTGAGAACGGAACGCAGCCGTATTTGGGGGCTCCACGCGACGAGCTATTCGCCTTCGACGCAAAGCGGATAAGCGCAAACGGGTGGCGACGATTGGATTTGCCGGGCCTGAATTGCGTTTGGATGGCTTTTTCTCGATACGATCTGCTCCAGATGACCCACTGCAGCCGCAGTTAGGAGAAGAAAGTAATGAGCCTCACCAGGACCCTTTTGCTTGCAGGCATCACCGTCGCAATAAGCTCCTGCGCAACGACGTCGTCTGTCGTTTCAATCGGCGGCGGACGCTACGAGGTAGTAGGACATTCCTCCGCGAATTTTGGGACTGCTGCCGACCAGAAAATAGACCTGATCGTCACGGCCGACGAATACTGTTCCAAGCAAGGCAGGCAGATGAATATTGAAGGCGATGATGATGAAGTCCGTCGTGCCGGCTCGCTCGCAGCGGCCAACGATGGCGGCGTTACCGGGTCAACCGCCGCGTCAGGTCAATTCGTTACTGGAAATGCGGTTTTTTCCTGCCAATAGATGAGTGCATGCGGGGGAGAGACTTTGCTTTTGGGGCAATCGAACGGCTGAATCCGCAACCCAAAGTGGACGCTTTAAGCGAAGGCGAGCTAAGGAGCAGGTATGCGCAAAATATCCGCAATCGTTATCGTTCTGTGTCTACTACTTCCATTGCAATCGTGTACATATCACGGCCGAACTGAAGTGTCCTATCCCCTCTCGGGTGACTTAACTGAAAATCTCATCATGGCTTCAATTTACCTGCTGCCGCTTATAGCTTTCTTGAGGGTTAAGTATCGAGTGTCTACCATCCTAGTTGGTATCGCCGCGTGTTTGGCCGGGCTGTACTTCGTGACGTTTGCTGCGGCTATCTGGGCAACTAAATTGCTTGTAGGCTGGTATCTATACTCGGCTAGCTCCTTCGTCTATGTAGTCACTTCGGTAGTTGAGCTTTGGCGCGTCATTGCAACTAGAAAATTATTGAAGGCGAATGCCTCCAGCGCTACCTAGTTCAGATACAAACGCCTGTCTGTGACCCGATGTGGACCATTCGATAGAGCCATGAACACTTTTAAGTTCCAGCCAGAGTTGAAAGAGGAATTGGGTGCTCGAAAGAATGGCTGTACACATGGGTTCGGTAACTTTTTCAAGAAAGCACTTGCCAGGGGTTGTAGCTGCCGAACCACCACAGGTGCCCCTCCAGGTCGCGACAGCCGTAGCCTGCGCCGCCGTATGCCTTTTCCGCGTATTCGTCGATGATGACCGCGCCGGCGGCTTTGGCCCGTTCGTAATGTGCCTTGCAGTCGGTCACCGTGACGGCTGCGCATTGCGTTTCGCGGCCATTGATTTCATCCGGTTGCGCCATGTGCTTGCCGAAGCCGTCGGGCTGGACGTGGCTGAGCATTACCATGCCGTTGCCGTAGACCAGTTGGGCGTGCATCACCCGGCCCTGGTCGTCTTCGTAGACGGCGTGTTTCTCAAAGCCGAATGCCTTGCACAGCCAGTCCATGGCGGCATGGGCGTCGCGATAGCGCATGGCGGGAATGATGGTGCTGCCGTTGACGACCTCGTTCATGGCGCGAGCTCTCTGGTGGGAAGGGTCCCACGAGACTAGCCCTTCGCGATGACGGCGTCGTGTGCATCTTCCGCAGCGCGCGCACCGGGCATGCCCGATGGCGCCATCGGTTGCGCTTATCCGGGCGCGGCGGGGCTGTCTTCACCCAATGGGCCGAGGTTGCGCACGATCATGCTCTGCGGTGTCGACAACGGCAGCTGCGCCTTGCTCAGGCGCGCAAGGATGTCAAACAGCAGTTCGCTTTTGACCGTGGACGCTTCGCGCGGGCTGTGCACGTAAGCGACGCCGGTAAAAGTCATTGCACTGCTGGTGATATCGTCCAGCGTGACGGTTGGGGCCGGGGTAGGCAGCGTGGCGGTATTGGCGTTGAGCGCTTCCAGCATGATCTGGCGCATCTTCGCCGCATCCGTATCCAGCGGCATCGGCAGGCTGAGCTTTACGCGGCCCAGCGCATTGCCGTGCGTGACGTTGCGCAGGTTTTGCGTGATGAACTGCGAGTTGGGCACGATCATGGTGGAGCGATCGCTCAGCTGGATCTCGGTAGCGCGCACGTTGATGCGGCGGATATCGCCTTCCACGCCGGGCATGCTTACCCAGTCGCCGACCTTCACCGGCTGTTCGGCCAGCAGAATCAGACCCGAAATGAAATTCGATACGATCGCCTGCAAGCCAAAGCCGATACCGACCGACAGCGCGCTGGCGATCCAGGTCAGGCTTTGCAGGCTTACATCGGCGGTTTTCAGCGCCAGCGCAAACACGATCACCACCGCCACGTAGCCGAGCAGCGTGACGATGGAATTTTGCATGCCAAGGTCCAGCGAGGTCTTGGGCAGCAGTTGCTCGGCCAGCCAGCGCTTGACGGTGCGTACGATCACCAGGCCGATGGCAAACACGATCACCGCGTTGAAGACCGCGCCCGGCTTGATCGTCAGCTGGCCCACCTGCAAGCCGCTAAACACATTGCCGATATGCGAGAACAGATCGTGCGGACTGCTGCCGAAGGGCAACAGCAGCGTGCCCACGGCGACCAGCAGCAGGAGTATCCGCAACACCGCGGACAGCACGATGGCCGACTGATCCAGTGCGCCGGCCGCGATGCCGAAAGAAGCTTGCAGTCGCATGCCGCTGCGCGAGCGCGGCGAAAGCAGCGTCGCCAGCAGATCGTGCTGCAAGTGGGTGAGCATGTAGAGCGATGCCACGATCATGCCGATCCACAGCATCTGCCAGGAGATGAAAAAGCCGAACGCGATGTAGCCGACGAACACCGAAACCCACGCCATCACCACTGCCAAGCTCGCCAGCCCGGCCATGGCGCCCACCCATAATGCGTGCTTGGCCGGTTGATGGCCGCCCTCATGCGCCGATGCCTTGCGTGCGCGCTTGGCGCGCATCAAGGCCGCGCCGACCAGGCCGCTGATCAGCAGCGCCAGCATCGCACGCGTGCAGATCGTCACCGGCAGGCTGCCGCCGGCCAGATTGTTCAGGCGTTCGACGATGCCCAGCAACAGAAACGCACTGCCCAGCAACCACGGAAACCAGCGCAGGTCACGCGCGGTGCTGTCGGCGATGCCGGGCAGGCGCCACGACGGATGCCGCACCGACAGCAGCGCACGTCCGAGGCCGGCGATGAAGGCGGAGAAAAACACCGAGCGCACGATCGATTGCGCGAAGGTCGCGATGTCCTCGTCCAGCGTGTCGTTCCAGTTGTAGCCGATGTAGGCCAGGCACGCGGCGAAGCCGATCGACAGCGTCACCGTGAGCGTGAATGTCACCGCCAGCGCGCTGCGCCGCAGGTGGCCCTCGGGCATGTAGTGGCGCGCCAGCGCCAGCAGCGTGCGTTCGGCCAGCCAGCGGCCGGGGACGATCAGCAGCAGGGCGCCAAGCAGGCACAGGATCCAGGGCAGGCGGTTCGCCGGCTGCCACGCGTCGCGGGCGCCTTGGGCCAAGGCGCTGGCGATGGGCTTGAGATGGGCGCTGTCGTCGGGGAAGGATTGCGCCAGGTTCGACCAGAACCCAACGGTGAGCGGCGAGCCGCTGCGTGTAGTCAGCTGGGTCTGGAATTGCTCATTGCGCGTCTGGACGATCTGCGTGGTGAGCTTGGCCGCATCCTGGGTCAGCAGCTGCGCCTGCTTGATTTCGCCCTCGAGCTTGCTTTTGTCGCGCGTCAGCTGCCTGCGCTGCTGGCTGACATTGGCCGGTTCCGGCAGCGCGCCGGCTGCCGGGGCCGGCCCGAGCACGGTCAGGCGCGCCTGCACGCCGTCCATCTGTGGCGTGAGCGTTTCAAGCCATTGCTGGGCCTGTTGCTGCACCGTGCCGGCTTCGCTGCGCAAGGTGTTCAAGGGGGCGCTGGTGGATTTGCTGCTCAGCGTGCCCTTGATGTCGTCCAACTGCTTGTTGAGGCTCACCAGGGCTTGCGCGGGGTCCTGGGTGGAGCTGGCGCTTGTCGGCGCGGACGACGACGATGCGGGGTTCTGCGCGCGCGCAGGCTGCGAGCCGAACACGAGCAGGCTGAGGAGGAGCGCCGCCAGGGCGAAAGGCTTACGGGGTACGATGTGCATGGCGGGCATGATCCGAATCGCCTGTCGGACGGTCAATGCATTCTTGCGCGGGTCGCCTTTCCGCAGGCGGTTGGCATTCAGCCTCGGCCGGGGTGGCCGCCGCCGCCACCGGATGGTGACGGCCATGCAACCTCGACCCTGTATATTGCTCGCTCGATCCCCATCCTGTGGGCTCGGCAAATGGACGACGCGCCATGATTTTCCGTTGGTTTGAATCCCTGATCGATGCCTTCAAGGACCCGGTCGATAGCATGCCGCCCAAATCGGTGGGGCGGTTCTACGTGTTCTATCTGCGCCAGGTGTGGCCGGTATTCGCCGCGGCGATCGTGGTGGGCTTCGGCGTGGCCCTGGTGGAGGTCTCGCTGTTCGGGTTCATCGGCAGCATCGTGGACATGGCCAAGGGGGCGCCGGCGCAGGATTTCTTCAAGGTGCACGGGCACCAGTTGCTGTCGATGGCTTTCGTGGCGCTGCTATTGCGTCCGCTGTTCATCGGTGTGCACGATTTGCTGGTCAACCAGTCGATCGTGCCCAACCTCACCAACCGCATCCGCTGGCAGAACCATCGCTATGTCATCCGCCAGAGCCTGGGCTTTTTCCAGAACGACTACGCCGGGCGCATTGCCAACCGCATCATGCAGACCGGCGCGTCGCTGCGCGAGTCGGCCGTGCAGATCGTCGATGCGATCTGGTACGTGGCCATCTACACCGGCAGCGCCATCGTGATGTTCGCCAAGGCCGACTTCTGGCTGGCGGCGCCGCTGGTGGCGTGGCTGTTCGCCTATGTCGGCACGTTGTACTTTTTTATCCCCCGCACGCGGCAACGCTCCTGGGTTGCCTCGGAGGCGCGTTCGAAATTGATGGGGCGCATCGTCGACGGCTATAGCAACGTGCTGACCTTGAAGCTGTTCGCGCATACCCAGCGCGAGGAAGCCTACGTGGCGCAGGCGATGGGCGAGCAGACGGAAAAGTTGCGCGGCATGACGCGCCTGACCACGGCGATGGACGCCACCATCACCACGCTCAACGGATTCCTGATCGTGGGCACCTCGGCGCTGGCGGTGTGGCTATGGAGCCAGGGCAGGGTGACGGTGGGCGCGATCGCGCTGAGCACGGGCCTGGTCATCCGCATCAACAACATGTCCGGCTGGATCATGTGGGTGGTCAACGGCATTTTCGAAAACGTCGGCACCGTGCAGGACGGCATCACCACCATCTCGCAGCCGCGCGCCGTGCAGGATCGCGAAGGCGCGATGCCGCTGGAGGTGGTTGCCGGCGAGGTGCGTTTTGATGACATCCATTTCCATTACGGCAAACAGGGCGGCGTGATGGCGGGCCTGAACCTGCACGTGCGTCCCGGCGAGAAAATCGGCCTGGTCGGCCCCTCCGGCGCGGGCAAATCCACGCTGGTGAACGTGCTGCTGCGTCTTTACGACCTGGAAGGCGGCCATATCCGCATCGATGGCATCGACATTGCGCAGGTCACCCAGGAAAGCCTGCGTTCGCAGATCGGCGTGGTCACGCAGGATACCTCGCTGCTGCACCGCTCGGTGCGCGACAACCTGCTTTACGGCCGTCCGGACGCCACCGAAGCGCAACTGCTCGAAGCGGTGCGCAAGGCGCGCGCGGATGAATTTATCCCCAACCTGATCGATGGCGAGGAGCGCCGCGGCCTGGATGCCCACGTAGGCGAACGCGGCGTGAAGCTGTCCGGCGGCCAGCGCCAGCGCATCGCCATCGCGCGCGTGCTGCTGAAGGACGCGCCGATCCTGGTGCTGGACGAAGCCACCTCCGCGCTCGATTCGGAAGTGGAAGCGGCGATCCAGGAAAGCCTGGAAGTGCTGATGGAGGGCAAGACGGTCATCGCGATCGCCCATCGCCTTTCCACCATCGCGCGCATGGACCGGCTGGTGGTGATGGACAAGGGTGCGGTGGTAGAAACCGGCACGCACGCGCAGCTGATCGCACGTGGCGGCTTGTACGCAAGATTGTGGCAACGCCAGACCGGCGGTTTTGTCGCGGCGGACGATGCGCTGGCGTGATGCGCCGTGGGTTTGTATGGCCCGGTGAACCTCAGGTTGCCCGGGCGTTGCCCGGCAACCCGTTTTTGCCTGAGTAAAGAACGGCGCAACGGATCAGGCGGCGTTCGCATTTCCACCTAAATGCCGCGATGCGTCGCGCGCTTCCTTCAGCCGCCGGGCATGCGCGCAAAGCAGATCGCCGCGCGTCACAATGCCGACCATCCGATGCGGCATCTGCGTGCTGACCACGATCAGGCGGCCTACGCCCGATTCGACCATGTGGTCGGCCGCTTCGCGTAGCGTGTGGTCTTCGCGCACCACCAGCGGCGGGCGCTGGATCAGCGATCCGATCCGCGTGTCCTGGCCGAGCGAAACATCGTAGACACACCGGCGCGTGATCACGCCCATCAGTTCGCCGTTGTCGCTCACCACCGGAAATCCCTGGTGCTTGGCCGCGGCCTGTTCGCAGGCCAGCCATTGGCGCACTTCGGTTACGGTCTGCTCGGCGCGCAGGCTCACCACGTTACGGCTGCAGGCATCGCGCACGTAGATCTGGTCCAGATAATCGGCGGCGTAGTCGGAAGGCACGCGCACGCCACGGCGCACGATCTTCTCGGTCATGATGGTGTTGCGCATCATCAACCCGGAAATGAGATAAGCGGCCGCGCAAGCGCCCAGCAGCGGCAGCAGGCCATGCGGTTGCTGGGTGGTTTCGAAGGCGAACACCACCGAGGTAAGAAACGCGCGCGAAGCCCCCGCGAAAATGGCCGCCATGCATACCAGCGCCGCCATGCGCGGATCGATCTGCAGCCACGGTGCCACCGCGGACAGCCACAAACCCAGCACGCCGCCCATGGCGCCGCCGATGGTAAACAGCGGCGCCAACGTGCCTCCGGAGGTACCGCTGCCCAATGCCACCGACCATGACAACAACTTCAGCAGGCACAGCGCGAGCATGGCGCCCAGGCCCATGTGTCCGGCCAGCACGCCGGCGATATTGCTGTAGCCCACGCCCAGCGTCAGCGGGGCGAAGTAACCCACGATACCTACCACGATGCCGCCCAGCGCCGGCCACCACATCCAGTGGATCGGCAGTTTTTCGAAAGCGTCCTCGATGCCATAGGTGAGTTTGGTGATGCCTACGCTGGCGATGCCGGCAAGCAGGCCGAACGCCACGTAGGCGGCAAGCGCCGGCAGTGCGGGCGTGGCGATGCCGGGCATGGGAAACATCGCCTGGTTGCCCTCCAGCACGTAACGCACGCCCGTGCCGACGGTGGTGGCCATTGCCACCGGAATCAGCGATCGCGCGCGGCGCTCGAACAACAGCAGCTCGATCGCCAGCAGTACCGCTGATATCGGCGCCGAAAACACCGCCGCCATGCCCGCCGCCGCGCCCGCGGCCAGCAGCGTCTTGCGCTCGTCGGCGGTGACGTGCATCAGCTGCGCGATCAGCGAGCCGAGCGCACCGCCGGTGGCGATGATCGGGCCTTCGGCGCCAAACGGGCCGCCGGTGCCGATGGCGATGGCGGACGAAACAGGCTTGAGCCAGGTCATGCGCGGCGGGATGCGGCTCTCGTTGAGCAGCACCTGCTCCATGGCCTCGGGAATGCCGTGGCCGCGGATCGCGCGCGAGCCCCAGCGCGCCATGATGCCCACCACGATGCCGCCGATGGCGGGAATGAAGATCACCCACAGGCCAACGTGGCTGCCGGCAGGGCTGGCGAAGCTGGTGCTGAGGCGGCCGTAAAAGGCCAGATTGGTGATCAGGCCGATCAGGGCGGTCAGCAGCTTGGCGACGATCGCCACTGCCACGCCCAGCAGCATGGCGACAAAGCCGATCCACAGTACCCGTCGATCCAGTGGACGGAACTGCCGCGGCATGTGGGCTGCGACGAGGGTGGGGTCTAGCGAAGGTGCGACAGGTAGCGATGCACGGGTGTGTGCATCGGGGCTTTCCGTTTGCATGGGCAGGGAAATTCCGGCTTCGTAAGCCGGCAAAGGTTAGCCGGATGAACGCGCCGTAGCTGGCTGGAAAATGAACGGCGAAAGGCGGTGTCCGGTCCAGGCTGCGCGTTCGGCTTGACTCTAGACCTTGATCAATAGTCTAGACTTTAATGCATGACCACGCAGACCCCGTCCCTGACCATCGGTGCCGTCGCCAAGCGCGCCGGCGTTGCCATTGACACCATCCGCTACTACGAGCGCGAAGGGCTGTTGCCCGAACCCTTGCGTCGCGCGTCGGGCTATCGCAGTTACAACGAAACGGCGATCAGCCGCCTGCGTTTCATTCGCCGCGCCAAGGATCTGGGTTTCACATTGGAGGAGATCCGCGATTTGCTTGCCTTGTCGGCTGACCGGCATCGCGGCGTAAAGGCGGTGCGCGAGCGTGCGCGGCAGCGATTGGCGAGCATCGACGCGCGCATCGCCGAACTTACGCGCATTCGCCACGGGCTTGAACAACTGATCGAGGCGTGTCCCGGGCGCGGTGACCCGGAGCATTGCCCGATCCTGCGCGCGCTGGCCGACGAGGCGCCGCAGGCATGAGCGCGCAGGGCAACTGCTGTCACCCACCGCGGCATGAAGCGCGCGATCCGATCTGCGGCATGAGCGTGGCCATCGCGGGCGCCGGGCATCACAGCCATTACGCGGGCGAAACCTTCTACTTCTGCTGCGCGGGCTGTAAGGCCACATTCGATGCCGACCCCGCGCGCCATGCCAAGGCCGCGCCAGTGGCTTTGCCTGCACATGCGAGCGGCTTGCACGCGATGCCAATACCTTTGCGTGACACGGCAACGCAGTCGGTGAAGGATCCGGTTTGCGGCATGACGATCGATCCGGCGGCCACGCCGCATCATGCGCAACACGACGGGCACACGTATCATTTCTGCGCGGCCGGATGCCGCCAGAAGTTCATCGCCAATCCCCCGGCTTACTTGCATGGGCAACGCACGCCGGAAGGGGCGATGGCGGGTGCCGTTTATACCTGCCCGATGCATCCGCAAGTGCAGCAGGACGGTCCGGGCGATTGCCCCAAGTGCGGCATGGCGTTGGAACCCATGATGCCAAGCCTGCACGAGGATGATGCAGGCGAAGTGCGCGCGATGCAGCGCCGGCTGTGGTCGCTGGTCGTGCTGACGCTGCCGGTGTTCGTACTGGCGATGTTGCCGCATGCCGGTGTTTACTTGCCTGGCGCGTGGATAAGACCGGCCGGTTGGATCCAAGCCTTGCTGGCCAGCACTGTCGTGCTGTGGGGCGGGGCGCCGTTCTTCGCGCGTGGCTGGCGTTCGTTGTATCCGTGGCAACCGAACATGTACACGCTGATTGCGATGGGCACCGGCGTGGCCTGGTGCTACAGCACGTTCGCGTGGCTCGCGCCGCAGCTTTTCCCGCCGGGCTTTCGCGATATGCATGGCCGTGTAGCGGTGTATTTCGAATCCGCGGCCGTAATCGTCACGCTGGTGACGCTAGGCGATTTCCTCGAATGGCGTGCGCGCCGTCGCACAGGCGAGGCACTGAAAGCCTTGCTTGGCCTGGTACCGAAAACGGCGCGGCGCATTGCCGTAGACCGCGACGAAGACGTGCCTTTGGACGCCGTGCAGGTGGGTGACGTGTTGCGCATCCGTCCCGGCGAAAAAGTGCCTGTCGATGGTGTGGTGTCCAGCGGCAATAGCCAGGTGGACGAATCCATGCTGACTGGCGAACCGATGCCCGTTGCCAAGGCAACCGGCGACAAGTTGGTCGGCGGCACGGTCAATGCCGATGGCGTACTGACCATGCGCGTGGAAAAAACCGGTACGGCGACCTTGTTGTCGCAGATCGTGGCACAGGTTGCGCAGGCGCAACGCAGCAAGGCGCCGTTGCAGCGGATGGCTGATCGTGTCGCGGCGTGGTTCGTGCCGGCGGTTTTCGCCGCCGCGGTGCTCGCCTTCGCGGGCTGGGCCTGGCTCGGGCCGGATCCGCGTCTGGCGCACGCCCTGGTGGCGGCGGTTTCGGTGCTGATCGTGGCATGTCCCTGCGCGCTGGGGTTGGCCACGCCGATATCCGTCATGGTGGCTAGCGGGCGCGGTGCGCAGCAGGGCCTGTTGTTCAAGGACGCCACGGCTATCGAGACGATGCGCGAGGTGGACACGCTGGTGTTCGATAAAACGGGTACGCTGACCGAAGGCAAGCCGTCGTTGAGCGCTGTCGTCGCACTGGCCGCGCATAGCCGCGAGCAACTTCTGATGTTGGCCGCCAGCCTGGAGCGATCCAGTGAGCATCCGTTGGCCAAAGCTGTATGGAACGCGGCCGAGCAAGAACACATTCGTCCGCTCGATGCCTCCGGGGTGAAAGTCGTGGCCGGCAGCGGCTTGAGCGGGCAGGTGGCGCACCAGCAGGTAGCGTTGGGCAATGCGCGGCTGATGCAGCAACTGGGCATATCCATCGGTCCGGACGTTCAAGCGCAAGCCGACGCGCTGCGGCACAACGGCGCGACCGTGATGATCCTCGCCGTGAACGGTACCGCTGCGGGCCTTCTGGCCATGGGTGACCGCATCAAGGCCGATGCGCCGCAGGCGATCGCCGATCTGAAGGCATTGGGCCTGCATCTGGTCATGCTTACCGGCGACAACGCCGCCACCGCGCAAGCCGTTGCGCGCAGCTTGGGCCTGGAGGAGGTGCACGCCGACATGTCGCCGCTTGGCAAGGCCGCGGTAGTGGAGTCGTTGCGCAAGCAGGGCCGGCGTGTGGCCATGGCGGGCGACGGCATCAACGACGCGCCGGCGCTGGCTGCCGCGGACATCGGCATCGCCATGGGGCATGGTACGGATGTGGCGATGCAAAGCGCACATCTCACGCTGGTGAAAGGCCGGCTGGGTGGCATCGTGCATGCGCGCGAACTGTCGAAGGCGGCGGTACGCAACATCCGGCAGAACCTGTTCTTCGCCTTTGTCTACAACGCGCTGGGCGTGCCGCTGGCGGCGGGAGTGCTGTATCCGCTGCTGGGTATCGTGCTTTCGCCGATGATCGCCGCGCTGGCGATGAGCTTGTCGTCGGTGTCGGTGGTGGGCAATGCGCTGCGCTTGCGGCGGCTCGCCTGAGCTACACGAAACCTTTGCGCGACGGCGCAGGCAGTAGCGTAATATCCCCTGTGCGGCGGCCGTAAGGTGCGGTTGCATGGCGAGCATGTCGGCCGGGAGGCTAGGTCATGTTGCGGCGAGGATGGGTGGTGTTCGGTGCCGCGTTATGTGCGGCGATGGCGCTGGCGTGGACGCGTCCCACCGCCGAAGCACCCACGGTGCCGGCGGACGCGGCGTTCGTCGCGCGCATTGAACTCACCGGTCCGATCGGCCCGGCTGCCGCCGAATACGTGGACGGTGCGATCGAGCGCGCCAACGACGATGGAGCACGCGCCATCGTGCTGCAGCTCGATACGCCGGGCGGCCTGATCGAATCGATGCGCGACATTGTCGCGCATATTCTTGCGTCGAAGGTGCCCGTGCTGGGCTATGTCGCGCCATCCGGCGCGCGCGCCGCGTCGGCCGGCACGTACATTCTGTATGCGTGCCCGATCGCCGCGATGGCGCCCGCCACGCATCTGGGCGCGGCAACGCCGGTCGATCTCGGCGGCGGCACGCCGATGCCTGCGCCATTGAGCAACGGCCTGCCCAAGTCCGGCCGCTCGACGGAAAGGAGCGCTCCGGATGCGGCTGCCCAGCCCGAGGCGGAATCCAGCAAAGTACTCAACGATGCCATCGCAACCATCCGTTCGCTGGCGCAGATGCAGGGGCGCAACGCGGCGTGGGCGGAGCAGGCTGTGCGCGGGGCGGCCACGCTGACGTCCAGCGAAGCATTGTCGCAACACGTGATCAATTTTGTCGCGCCGGACATCGACGCACTACTGGCGCAAGCGGACGGTCGCGTGGTGCAGGCGGATAATCGGCCCGTCACCCTGGCAACGCGCGGCGTAACGGTGCGCGATTATCTTCCCAACTGGCGCGCGCGTTTCCTGGGCATCATTACCAATCCGACCATGGCCTACATGCTGCTGCTTGCGGGCATCTATGGGTTGATCCTGGAAGTGTTTCATCCCGGCTCGTTCTTTCCCGGCGTGGTGGGCGGCATCTGCCTGTTGATCGGACTGTATGCGCTGCAACTGCTGCCGGTGAGCTACGCCGGTTTGATTTTGATGGCGCTGGGCGTTGCCTTGTTGCTGGCCGAAGCATTCATCCCCACGGCAGGCGTGCTGGGCATCGGCGGTGTCATTGCCTTCGTGCTGGGTTCGATCATGCTGTTTCGCACCGGTGTGCCGGGCTATCGGGTGAACCTGGGCGTGATGGCAGGCATCGCTTGCTGTGCGATCGTCATGCTGGGGCTCTTGCTGCGCCTGGTGATGCGCGCGCGCCGCGCGCGTGTCGTCAACGGCGACGCGCAGATGCTGCAGGAAACGGGCCAATTGCTGCAGCCGGTCATGGCTGGCGGCGAAGGCTGGGCGCGGGTCGGCGGCGAGCGCTGGCGCGTGCGATGCGAGGCGGCGCTTCCCGCCGGTGCGTTTGTGCGCGTGGTCGGCCGGCACGGATTGCTGTTGCAGGTGAAGGCGGCGCAAACAGGCGAAGGAGGATCCCCATGATCGGTTTTGCGGGCGTTATCGTGCTGGTCGTGATTGCGCTGTTGTTTTCCTCGATCAAGGTTTTGCCCGAATACGAACGTGGCGTGGTGCTGACGCTTGGGCGCTATACCGGCACCAAGGGGCCGGGCTTGGTGGTGCTGATACCGATGGTGCAGCGGATGCGGCGCGTGGATCTGCGCGTGACGGTGATGGACGTGCCGCCGCAGGACGTGATTTCGCGCGACAACGTTTCCGTGCGCGTCAACGCGGTGGTGTATTTCCGCGTCATGGAACCGGACAAATCCGTGCTGCAGGTGGCCGATTTCTTCCAGGCGACCAGTCAGCTGTCGCAAACCCGCTTGCGTTCGGTATTGGGCCAGCATGAGCTGGACGAAATTCTCTCCCAGCGCGATTCGATCAATCACAGCCTGCAGAAGATCCTGGATGAGGCGACCGATCCCTGGGGCATCAAGATCACCAACGTCGAAATCAAGGATGTCGACCTCAACGAGACCATGGTGCGTGCGATCGCCCGCCAGGCCGAGGCCGAGCGCGAGCGGCGCGCCAAGGTGATCCACGCCGAAGGCGAACTGCAGGCCGCCCAGAAGCTGCGCGATGCCGCCGGCATGCTGGCCCAGCAGCCGCAAGCCTTGCAATTGCGCTACCTGCAGACCCTGGCCAGTATGTCCAGCAGCGGCCAGGCCAGCACGATTGTTTTCCCGCTGCCGATGGATTTGATCAAGCCCTTGCTGGACAAGGGGACGTGAGGTGACGGTTGTCAGCTGCGACGGGTGACGTGCGCGCCTGGGTTCGCGCCGGCCCCGGGCCGATCATGTGTCCCGCACCACCTGGGTGCGGGAGGACCTGGCCATGAACGCTGTGAACAACACACGCAGTACGCTGGAAAAATACCTGCCGGTGCTGATCGGCCTGCTGGCCGCTTACCTCGCCGGCAAGGCGCTCAAGCGGACTTTCTGGACATTGTTTGCCATGTACTGGGCGCTGCACGCGACGGGCATCCATCTGTTCTGAGGCGATGGCGCACCGGGCGATTGTGCAAGACGCACGATGCCTTTATGTTGCGCGGGCCTTCAACCGGAGTCCCGCGTGAAACCCGACACCCTCGACGCATGGCTCGATTATCAGCAGCGCATCCACGCCCTGGGCGTCGATCTCGGCCTGGACCGGGTGCGCGCCGTCTGGCAGCGCATGGGCGCGCCCGCCGTCGCCGCGCGCGTGATCACGGTAGGCGGCACCAACGGCAAGGGTTCCACGGTTGCTTTTGTGGAGGCGATGCTGGCCGCCGCCGGGCAACGCGTGGGCTGCTACACCTCGCCGCATTTGCTGCGCTACAACGAGCGCATCCGCATCGCTGGCGTGGATGCCTCCGATACCGCGCTCATGGAAAGTTTCGAGCGCATCGAACTGGCGCGCGGTGAAATTCCCTTGACCTATTTCGAATTCGGCACGCTGGCCGCGTTCGACCTGTTCGCGCGCGCGCGATTGGATATCGCCGTGCTGGAGGTCGGTCTCGGCGGGCGCCTGGATGCGGTCAATGTGATCGATGCCGATGCGGCGGTGATCACTACCGTGGATCTGGACCACGTCGAATGGCTGGGGCCGGACCGCGACAGCATCGGCCGCGAGAAGGCCGGCATTGCGCGCCGGGACCGGCCGGCGATCGTCGGCGAACTGGATCCGCCCGGGGGATTGCTGCAGACGCTGGACAAGCAGGGCGCGCGAGTGGAACGGGCAGGGCGCGAGTTTCACTTCGAGCGCGATACGCACGGCTGGCGCTGGCTGCATCGCGATGGCACCGCGCTGGCGTTGCCTGATCCGGAACTGGCCGCGCCCGTGCAATATGCCAACGCATCGGCGGCGATTGCCGTGCTGCATGCGCTGGGCGGGTTCGGCCCGGCGCAACTGGCGCGCATGGCCGCCGCGGGCATGCACTTGCCGCGCGCGCCCGCACGCTTGCAGTGGCTGGGCGGCGATCCGGCGCTGATCGTGGACGTGGGACACAATCCCCAGGCGGCGCGGGCGTTGGCGCAATGGCTTGATGCGCAGCCGGCGATACGCGTTCACGCCGTCTACGGAGCGCTTTCGGACAAGGACGTGGGCGGCGTGATGGCAGCACTGGGCGCGCGCATCGCGCACTGGCACCTGGCCAGCCTGGACCAGGACACGCCGCGCGGCTTGCCGGCCAGCGTACTGGCGGGCGTGCTGCACCAGGTACTGCCCAACGCGGGCTACGACTTGCACGCCAACGTGTCTCACGCGCTGGCGGCGGCGCGTGCGTCGGCCCGGCGCGGCGAGCGTGTGCTGGCATTCGGCTCGTTTTTTGTGGCGGCGGCGGTGCTGGCGCAGGTCGCCGGCTGAACCGCCGGTTCAATGGTGTCATGTCCGGCGGCGGGGACAGGTATAATCGCCGCGTCACGCACAAGCTGTTGGCCCGGAGTCCATCTTGAACACACGCCTGTTGGGAGCTGCCGTCCTCGTTGCACTGGCGGTCCTGTTCGTGCCGATGTTCTTTTCGAGCAAGACACCTTCGACGGGTACCGATCAATCGGTCAGCCTGGCGATCCCCGCTGCGCCCGACCGCGATCTGCAGACCAAGACGATGAGCCTCTCCGGCGCCGCGCCGGCATCCAGCGCGGTTGCGCCGGCGACGTCGGTGGCGCCCAATGCCAGCGGCATGGCCACGGTGAACATCGCCGACCAGCGGCCATCTTCGGTGAGCACGGCGGCCACGCCTGTCCAGCCTGCGCCACCGTCGCCCGCGCAGCCGATCATTCCCGCCAGGGCGCCGGTCGTGGCCAATGCCGGCCGCCCGGCCATCGCGCCGCCGCCGGCCGCATCGCCGCAGCCGATCGTTCCGGCCTTGCCGCCGGCCACCGCGGCGCGCGGCATCTTCGGCGTCAATCTCAGCGCCTACGAGCCTGGCGGCGCCAATCGCCTGATGCAGCGCGTGCGTGCATTGGGCTATCCCGTGCACGGCGAGACGATTCAGCGCGCCGGCAAGACGCTGATCCTGGTCAGTGCCGGGCCGTTCGAGACACGCGCGGCCGCCGAGACGGCGCGGTTGAAAATCAGCCAGTCGATTCAGGGTGTCCCCGCGCGATTGGAAAGCGGCGCCACCACGCCGGCTGGCGACGTGCCGGCGCCGGCCGCGGGCAGCCCGGTCAGGGCCGGTGCCTGGGCGGTTCAGGTGGCGGCGATGGGCAGCCAGTCCGATGCGCTGGCTTTGCGCGATAAGTTGCGCGCCAACGGCTTCGACGGTTTCGTCGACTCGGTGAATGCCGGCGGCAAGCGGCTGTGGCGCGTGCGCGCCGGTCCGCAGACCCAGCGCAGCGACGCGGTGACGCTGCGCGATCAGATCAAGGCGAAACTTGGCCTCGACGGCAACATTGTCAGCGCCAACTGACTCACCCACGGACCGGATACTCCATGAACGCGGTCGACCTGATCATCATCGCGGTTTTGGCCATGTCGGTCCTTGTAGGATTGTGGCGCGGCCTCATATCCGAGGTGCTGGCGCTGGCTACCTGGGTAGCCGCGTTCTGGGTGGCATGGACGTACGGCCCGGTGGTGTCGGCCCACTTCGATCGGACGATCGAGTCGCCGATGGTGCGGTTGCTGGTCGGTTATGGGTTGTGCTTCATCGGTGTGCTGATTGCCGGGGCGTTGCTCCGGTTCGTGATCCAGCGGCTGGTGGACAGCACCGGGTTGGGTGGAACGGATCGCCTGCTCGGCATGATTTTCGGTTTTGCGCGCGGCGTGCTGCTGGTTACGCTGATAGTGTTCCTGGTCAATCTGACCTCGTTCGCGCATGAGCCAATGTGGCAGCAGTCGGTGCTGCTGCCGCAGTTCAAGGGACTGGCAGCGTGGTTGGAGCAGGAAATGCCGCCGAACGTGCGCGAGCACCTTCACCCGGGCAACCTGCCGGTGCGCCTGCCGGATCTACACAACGTGCTGCCGCCGCCCAACGCGCCGGCGCACGGTTCCACTTCGCCGGGTGCTGCTTCGAGCGCGCCCGGCACAACGCATTGACAGTAACGGGTAGAAGCACCATGTGCGGAATCATCGGCATCGTCGGTACCACCGAGGTGGCATCGGCGCTTTATGACGGCCTTACCGTCCTGCAGCATCGCGGGCAGGACGCGGCGGGTATCGCGACCGTGGACGGGGCGCGACTTCGACTGCACAAGGACAACGGATTGGTGCGCGATGTGTTCAACCAGGCCTCGATGAGCCGCCTGCGCGGGCGCATCGGTATCGGCCACTGCCGCTACCCCACGGCGGGTTCGGAGGGTTCGTCCGAATCGCAACCGTTCTACGTCAATTCGCCCTATGGCATCGCCTTCGCGCACAACGGCAACCTGGTCAACACCGAGACCCTGCGCCGGGAGATGTTCGAGGACGACCGCCGCCACATCAATACCGATTCGGACTCCGAAGTGCTGCTGAACGTGCTGGCGCACGAGTTGCAGATCCAGGACCGTATGGCGCTGACGCCGGACCATATCTTCAAGGCCGTCGCCGGGGTGCACGCGCGCGCGCGCGGCGGCTACGCCTGCCTGGCGCTGATCCTGGGCTATGGCCTGCTGGCGTTCCGCGATCCACACGGCATCCGCCCGCTGGTGCTTGGCGAGCGCGTGACGGCCGAAGGCCGCGAATACGCGGTGACGTCCGAATCGGTGGCGCTGGACATCCTCGGCTTCAAGCGTCTGCGCGACGTGGCGCCGGGCGAGGCGGTGTTCATCACCAACGACGGCCAGCTGCACACCCGCATGTGCGCCGAGAGCGCGGTGCATGCGCCGTGCATTTTCGAATACGTGTACCTTGCGCGCCCCGATTCGATGATCGAAAACGTATCGGTATACAAGGCGCGTCTGCGCATGGGCCAGAAGCTGGCCGAAAAGATCCTGCGCGAACGCCCGGACCACGGTATCGATGCGGTGATTCCGATTCCCGACACCGCCCGCACTGCCGCCAGCGCACTGGCCGAAGCGCTGGGCGTGCCGTTCCGCGAAGGCTTCGTCAAGAACCGCTACATTGGCCGCACCTTCATCATGCCGGGGCAGGGCGAACGCGTGAAGTCGGTGCGCCGCAAGCTCAATCCGGTGGAACTGGAGTTTCGCAAGAAGAACGTGCTGCTGGTGGACGACTCCATCGTGCGCGGCACCACCTCGCGCCAGATCATCCAAATGGCGCGCGATGCGGGCGCCAGGAACGTGTTCTTCGCTTCCGCCGCGCCGCCGGTGCGCTATCCCAATGTGTACGGCATCGACATGCCGGCCGCGTCGGAACTGGTAGCCGCCGGCCACACCAACCAGGAAGTGGAAAAGATGCTCGGCGCCGACTGGTTGATCTACCAGGATCTGCAAGACCTGATCTGGGCCGTGCAGGATGGCAACGAAGACCTCAGGCACTTCGATACCTCGTGCTTCTCCGGCGAATACATCACGGGCCTCGATCAGCAATACCTGCAGCAGATTGAAATGCTACGCTCGGACGATGCCAAGGCGGCGCGCCGCAGCGCGTGAAGCGTTCGTCCCTCTCCGCTGCGGGAGGGACGACGTGAAGGGCTGCGCGCGACCATCGCCATGACCGATCTCCACGCCGCGGCAAAACGCTGTCTCGACGCCTGCGATCCGGAAGAAAAAGTGCGTCTCACGCACGTCGCGTGGGACGCACTGCAAGCTGGCGTGCTGCGTGCCTCGTCTGCCTCACCGGCGCCGGAGCCGATGGGCGCGCCGGGGCGCCCGGAGCGGCCGCAACTGGTTCCCCAGCGCCAGGTGCCGCATCGTGGGCTGGGTACACCCGAAGGGCGTGCGGCGCTGGTGCACGCCGTCGCGCATATCGAATTCAATGCGATCAATCTCGCCTGGGACGCCGTGTATCGCTTTCGCGGCATGCCCGAGGCGTATTACCGCGACTGGGCCCGTTGCGCCCACGACGAGGCGCGCCATTTTTCCATGCTTGCTACGCGGCTGGCCGAACTGGGCCATGCCTATGGCGATTTCGATGCGCACAACGGCCTGTGGGAAATGGCCGAGAAAACCGCGCATCGCGATACGGCGCGCATGGCACTGGTGCCGCGCGTGCTGGAAGCGCGGGGATTGGACGTGACCCCCGGCATGATCGAGCGCCTGAGCGCGGTGGGCGACGAGCGCACCATCGCGATCCTGCAAGTGATCCTGCGCGAAGAGGTGGCGCACGTAGCCGCCGGCACGCGCTGGTTCCGCTGGTGCTGCGAGCGCGACGGGCTTGAGCCGCGCGAGACATTTCTCGATCTGTTGCGCGATTACATGGGCCGCAATTTGCGCGGGCCGTTCAATCGTCCCGCGCGTCTGCAGGCAGGCTTTGATGAGGATGAGCTGGATCGTTTGACGATGCTGGCGCTGGCAGGCTGAATCGATCGTCCCCCTCGCGTCACTCCCTCTCCCCGTGAAGAAAGGGAGCGACGCAGCCGGGTTTTACTGCAGCGGCTTGCGGAACTTGTAGATGAACTTGTCCGTCTCGCCCTTGATCTTCGGATTGAAGATGGCCAGCGTGTGATCGTCGGCGGGATTGCGCAGCACCTCGCTTTCGCCGACGAACTGGAATCCCGCGGCGGTGACTTCGGCCTTCACGGCGGCCGGATCGATGCGATGCAGATCGTTGGTTTTGGTAACCCCTGTTCCGGCAGCGGCGGCGTGGTCGAGCACGATGTACAGGCCGCCGGGCTTGAGCGCGTCGTAGATGGCCTTGTTGATGCGCAACATGTTGGGCGAACCCATGAATGGGTCGTGCAGATCGTGGTAGTTCTGCGACGTCCATACGATGTCCACGCCCTTGGGCAGCTGCATGTTGGCGATGGGCGGCACTGACACCGTGACATTGGGATAGTCCGCGTTGCCGGCGAAGCTGCGCAGGCTCTTGAGGCGACTGGGGTTGACCTTGTCCATTTCGACCGGCTGCACCGCATACACCGCACCGTGCGGGCCGACGATCTTGCTGAAGATGCGCGTGTAGTAACCGGCGCCCGGCATCAGGTCCACGACCTTGTCGCCCGGTTTGATGCCGACGAAGGCGAGCACTTGGCCCGGCTTGCGATGGACGTCCTGCGCTTTTTCGTCGGCCGGCCTGGCGCTGTCGGCCACGGCGGCGGCGATATAGGAAGGAACCTCCGAAGCCGCCTTCAGCGGCAGGTACGTTGATACGGCAAGTAGTGCCACTGCCGCCATTAATCGGTGACGTTTCATGGGACGATCTCCTGCTGGCTTGAAGGGAAGCAACGATCTTCACAGTGCCTTGTGCGACGCTTCATACCAGAATCGCGCGGACGTTGTATGTCAGGCCGCTATGCATCGCTCAATACACGACGTTCAGGGCAACGGCAGGCGTTACCGTTCCCACCGTGTTATGACCGCCGAAAATGATGCGAGTGCCAAGCAGGACGCCGATATTGGGCGTCCAGTTGTATTCGATCGCCGGCGCCACGCCGTACGCTTCGCTGGCGCCGGAATTGAAGGTGACGTTCTGCACATAGGGCAGGCCGTTGGACGAAGGCGACACATTGACGCCGTTGACGCGGGTGTTGCTGTCGTAGCTGTAGGTCAGGTCCAGCGCTAGCACCCAGCGTTGGGTAAGGCTGTATTCAAAGGCCAGATCCGCATAAAACGACGTGCCTGGCCTGGCTGTGCCGCGGAAATCCGTATCGGTGCCATAAACGCTGACGCCCTCCACATTGGCGGTCCGCGAAAACGATCCGGAAAGGTTGAAGCGCTCGCGCAAGATGCGTCCGTTCGGCATCCAGAAGTACATCTGCGAATTCAGCGCCAAGGTGGTGGTGTAGGCACCGGCGCCGAGGCCGTCGCTGGGCCGGCTGCCGAGCTGGTCGTAGCGGCCGGTGGGCAAGGTTTCCTGCAGCATGATCGCGGTGGTCGGCATCCAGCTGTCCGGCTGGAATTCGGTAAGGCGGTATTGCGCCTGCAGCGTGAGATCGCCAAAACCGATGCTGGAACTGCTGCGTCCGTCGCCGGTGCGGTTGTAGCCGAACACGGGGATCACGCCGATCGACAGACGATTGATCAGTCCGTACAGGATGTAGGTACGCGAGCCGAAACTGTCGTTGCCGGGTGAATGGATGTCGTACAGATAAGGTTCGAACAGGAAATGACCCGGCGGCAGCGTTTCGGCGGAATTGGCGAGCATCGGGCCCGTCCACCACGCCTCGCTCATCGATTGGGTGGCTTGCGTTTGCGCGAACGCACAGGGAGCAAGCGCACCCTCGTACAACAGGCAAAGCAGCAAGCATCGCCGTGCGAGCCGTGCCGTCTTCACTGGCTGATCCGTGTCAGTGAGGCGACAAAATTCGGCTCCCAGGTTTTGCCGTCGTCGTCGGAAAACGCTTGTTCGAAGCGGTGCGAGTTAGGCGTGATGTCCGACCACACTGTGCGCACCAGGATCGTGCGGCCTTGGTAGGGTTCCTGCGATAGGAATTCGCCGCGACCGTCCTTGAATTGGCCGTAGGCAGTGTTTTCCATCACGCCGTCCTTGCTGCCGGCGTAAGTCTGGCTCCACTGGTGCGTGGCGGGGTTATAGAGAAACAGCGTCATGCCTTCGAAATGGCCATCCGGGCCATCGGCTTCGATTTCTTCCATCGACGCCTTGCCGCCCCAGATCTTGCGCACGGTGACGGTGCCGTTCATTTCCGTCCAGCTGCTTGAGCCGGAGAGCGGGTGCTGCAAGGTTCTGATGTGCGTGTGCCAGGTGCCGAGGTTGAAATCGAAGTCGTGCGAGCCGTCGCGGTAGGCCGATGCGGTGGGCGCGGCATCGGCGGCGAAGGCGTGGGCATCGGCCAGTCCCAAGGCCAGTCCGGCGATGAAGAGGGCTTTGCTGAACGTCGTCATGGCAGCTTTTCCTGATCGCGCGGGAGTGCGTGGCGTGAAAGTTAAGCTGCCCAGTGGTTCGCCAAAATAGCCACTTTGGTACGATCTGGCCTGACCACTTACCGGTATGTGCCATGAAACGGATCGCCGCCAGTTTCCTGCCGCCCATTGCCCTGGACGCCCATAGCGGTGTGCCGATGTACGACCAGCTGTCGGAGTGGTTCCGCCGCGCCATCATCGATGGCCAGCTGCATGCGGGTCAGCGTGTGCCGTCCACGCGCCAGCTTGCCAGGGAGCTGAAGATCTCCCGCGTGCCGGTGTTGAGCGCCTACGAGCAGCTGTTCGCGGAAGGGTATTTGGAGACTTTCGTCGGCGCGGGCACCTGCGTGGCCAAGTCGATCCCGGGCCAGGCGCTGAAGTCCGCCGCCGCGCAAGGGCGCACCACCTCGCGCCGGGCGGCTGCACCAATGGGGCCGCGCAACATCTCCCCGCGCGTGGAGATGCTGCGCACGCCGCCGCAGACCTGGGCCGACACGCAAGGCCCCTTCCGCATGGGCGTGCCGGCGCTCGATCATTTTCCGCTCAGCACTTGGTCCAAGCTGGTGAATCACCATTCGCGCCAACCGACGACCGCCCAGATGATCTATGGCGATCCGATGGGCTATCTGCCGTTGCGCGAAGCCATCGCCCGATACCTGGGCACCGTGCGCGCGGTGCGCTGTGAGGCCGGGCAGATCCTGATCACCACCGGCTCGCAGCAAGGCCTGCAGATTTGCGCCCATGTGCTTTTGGATGCGGGCGCGCCGGTATGGATCGAGGAGCCGGGCTATCCCGGCGCGCGGCAGGCGTGCCGGACCCTCGGCGCCGAGCTTGTCCCCGTGCCGGTGGACGAGGAGGGCCTGGACGTCGCCGCAGGCATTAACCTGCGCGCCCAGGCGCGGGCCGCCTACATCACGCCCTCGCACCAGTTTCCGCTGGGCTGCACGATGAGCGCCGCGCGGCGGCTGCAACTGCTCGCCTGGGCCTCGCGCAGCGGTGCGTGGATCATCGAGGACGACTACGACAGCGAATACCGCTTCGGCGGGCGGCCGCTGGCGTCGTTGCAGGGCATGGATACCGACGATCGGGTGATTTACGTCGGTACGTTCAGCAAGGTGATGTTTCCTTCGGTGCGCATCGGCTACGTGGTGATTCCGAAGGATCTGGTATCGGCCTTCGCACGCGTGCGCGATGCGTTCGATACCTTCTCGTCCATGTTGTACCAGGTGGTGCTGACCGATTTCATCGGCGAGGGGCACTTCGCGCGCCACGTCAAGCGCATGCGCGCGCTGTATGCGGAACGGCGGGCGGCGTTGCTGGAAGCCATCGCTTGCTACGCAGGCGGCAAGCTTGAGCCGATCGGCACCGATGCCGGCGTGCAGCTGACCGCCTTGCTCGCGCCGGGCGTGGACGACGTGGCCATTTCCATTGCCGCGGCCAGACTCGGCGTCGCCGCCCGCCCGCTATCCATTTCCTATCTGCAGCCGCCGCCGCGCGGCGGCCTGATCCTGGGCTACGCCAACGTCAGCGTGCATGAGATCGGCCAGGGCATGCGCAAGCTCGCCGGTTGCCTCTGAGCGTGGTCTCCGGCAACAAAAAAGCCAGCTTTCGGGCCGGCTTTTCCAGAAAATGTTGGTCGGGGTGACATGATTCGAACATGCGACTTCTACGTCCTGCCCGCAGCAGTCATGTTTTCGATATCGCCAGATAAAAATCTTTCAAATACAGGTGGTTGATGCTCATTCTGGTATGTGTGGCCGCTACGCTTTGAACGTAAAGATCACATCAAAAAAGTGTCGCTGGAACAATGTGTTGCGTTTTACGGGGGCAGGATTGGGGCACGTCCCATTTTGATGCGGAAATAAAGAAATTTTCTTCGCTAATGTGTGTGTTGAGCGGGTTCGAGTCCCTGGTACGGGCGCGCGATGTATCACTCACTGCAATAAATGCCGGAGACTACGGGGCTATGGCAACGGAACCTGTCACTCCATGACCAACGAAGAATTCAAGCGCACCCTGTGGGAGGCTGCCGACAAGTTGCGTGGCTCCGTCTGGGCAGCGGAATACAAATATCCCCTGCTGAGCCCGGTGTTCCTCAAATACGTGTTGGGCATGTACGACGCCCAGGCTCAGGCTACCGGCCATCGGATGGCTGAACCAGGTTCCGAACTGGCCGAGCAGATGGGCAAGGCCGTGGTGTTGGATGCAAAAATCGCGGCAAGCCCCGGTGCGCTAGGCTACCCGCTGCTGAAGAAGGAGGGCGCCTATGCGTGACGAAAAACTGGATTTGACCTCTCTGGAAAAAGCGGTGGCCCGGCTCAAGGAAGGCCTAGTCCGCTATCAGAAGGATGTATCCGACACGCAGATTCGTGATGGCTTGATCCAGCGTTTCGAATTCACCTACGAAATCAGCCACAAAATGCTTAAGCGTTTTCTGGAGGCGACATCACCCAACCCAGCCGAGTTTGACGAGATGCCCTTTCAGGACCTGATCCGCAGCGGCAACGAGCGCGGCTTGTTGCTGGGAGACTGGCCCAAATGGCGTGGCTACCGGGATATGCGTAGCCGAACCAGCCATACCTATGATGAAGATGTGGCGCTGGCGGTGGTCGCGGGCATTCCGGCTTTTCTGAACGAAGCCGTGTACCTGTTGGGCAAGTTGAGTGAAGCACAGGCATGAAAGGTAAGGACGCACACGCTCCGAATGTCGATATGCATCCGGACCAATGGCGGATCGTGCAAGACATCCTGCATCGACACGTGCCGCAGTACGAAGTCTGGGCCTTCGGCTCGCGGGCAAAGTGGACTGCCAAGAGTTATTCCGACCTGGACTTGGCAATCATCACCGACAAGCCACTAGCGCTGGACGTGTCGGCAGCCTTGGCGGATGACTTTTCGGAATCGGATTTGCCGTGGAAGGTGGACGTGGTGGATTGGGCATCCACCAGCGAGGCGTTTCGTAAGGCGATCGAGCGGTGCAGGGTCGTCATCCAGAACGCGGGTGTGAAGTCGGAAGGCGTAGTGGGTGAGTAGCGCGAGATTCCGCTCGCACCGGCAAGTTGGAAGAGACGCGAACTGGGCCATCCGGTCCTGCGCGAACTGGCGCAGAAATTCACCGACAAACTACGGTCCTCGTCGGCATCGATCAATTGGCAAAAAAGCAAGGACGCGCGTGCCCGCATGATCGCGTTGGTGAAGGCCCTTCTGGTTCAGTACAAATACCCGCCCGACAAGCAGCCCGAGGCCAGCGAGAAGGTGATTGCTCAGGCGCAGTTGTTGGCCGATACGTGGGCTAAGGAATAGATGCACCACCCGCAGAGTTATCAGCACCACACTGCAACAGTGCAGTCAGCATGACGCGCATGCGCTTTGAAGAGTTCACCAGCCGCCGACCCATGATGGGGCCATGTCAAGGGGGCAGCGGGGACGCCGCTGGGGACACCAGGGGGACTTTTCGGAGTGTTTGGGAGCACATCGGTGTGCTTTGCCGGAGCGGGTTCCGGATACAAAAAACCCTGAAAAGCGGTTGCTTTTCAGGGCTTTCTGGGTCTTTCAAATTGGTCGGGGTGACATGATTCGAACATGCGACTTCTACGTCCCGAATGTAAATATATTAACGAATAAGCACCATAAAATAAGCCATTTCGTGATAGACCTTGCTTTCTGGGGACACATTCGGGGACACTGATCGCAGCGCGGGGGCGTGGGGCCACCGCTCCACGAGGACATGTCGACAATGGCATCAGGCACCCTCAAGAAGAAGGCGGCGGCCGCTCCCAAGATGGCCCGCGGCGTTGATCAGCGACCCAACGCTTACCGCTTCCGGCATCGCATCGACGTGACCGAGGACGGCCGTACAAAAAAGAAAACGGTCAACTTCGTGAACTACCCATTCCTGGACGAATCGGCGTGCCGTTCGGCGGGCCTGCCCAACGATGACCCGCGGTGGCCTTCGAACGCGTTGGCTCAAGCCAATGAGTATTCCCGCGTCTACTGGCGTGACCTGAACCTGCCGCAGCCGGAGGAGCGACCGATTAAAGGCACCCTTCGGGAGTGGCTTCAACGGTATCGCGATGAGGACCTCCACGGGCACCTCTATGGAGATCCCACCAAGGCTGCGCCCTTCGCACAGACCGAACGCTCGGAGAATGGACGGACGCACGACGCGGGGCAGATCGACACGCTCATGCGTATGGGTGGATTCGTGGTCCCAGGGGAGGAGGAGCGTCGCCGGACAAATCCTCGGGCGGCGAAGATGCTCGACAAGAACCGTCCGCTCTTTTACCCGGAGGTCCGGGACGTTCTCAACACGGAGGTGTCCCGCTTAGGCAAGTCTCATTGCCGTGTTTTGCTGGACCGTTGGGCGGGAGGTAAGGGCGCGCCTTCCACCAAGCGTCGACTCCGGACGAACCTGATGGCGTGCATGGTGTACCACGGAGACAACTACGACATGGCGTCGTCCGAGGAGTGGTTGAAGGTTCCCATCTCCGACGACGGCCGAAAGCCCGCAGCGCGGGCCTTGACCACCAGCGAGTGGAGGACGATCGAAACGCAACTCAACGAGATGAATCTGCACCCGCACACGCGCGCGTGCCTCTTGTTCATTCGCTGGACGGGTGTCCGTCGTGGTGAAGCCTGCAAAATGCGGTGGGAGAACATCACCTGGCCCAAGGTGCGCGGCGCGGTGCCCACCGTCCGCTTGGAACGCACCAAGGCCCGGCGCGGTGTGTACCGGGAACGTGTCGTGCCCATCCCCGAAGCCGCCGAAGCCGCCCTCCGGGCCCTGGTGACGGACGCCAACGGACAGGTCCGCCCATGGCCAAAATCCGGCTGGGTGTTCCCGGCTCCCCAAAATCCCAGCGCGCCTATCGCAGGCACAACGGTCTATCAGGGCTTTATCAGCGTGTTCGGCACGCGCGGGCGCAAGGGGATGTCCATTCGGGACAGCCGAATCGGTGTCCCGCGTGCAGCCCCACACCACCTGCGGCACACCGCAGCGACGGAGATGAGTGTCTACATCAGCGAACAGCAGATGATGGAACTCTTCGGTTGGACCGATCCCGAGATGCTCAACCGGTACCGCCACCAAGCGGAGCATCTGGGTCTGCTCGTGCGCGACGCCCACAACAACCTGCGCAGCGCGGCGGAAATGAAAAAGGCGGAGGACATGGTCGACTTCTTTAAGGGGATGTCCGAAGCGGACCGCGAACGCATCATGGCCCGCATGGCCGTCGTGATGGCCGAGGAGGCCGCGGCCAAAATCCAGCAGCGGAAGGGGCCGAGCGCGAAGGTCCCCAAGAGCCGCAAAGCCTGATCGTTCGGGGCGCCCCTTGCGGTGCCCCTCTGTTTTGGTTCACTGGTGAGATCCCCACCTTGCGCCGGATCCCATCATGACCGATCTTTTCAGCGACATCTTCCCTGAGTCGTCCGTGGCAACCACCGAGACACACACGGCTCCCACGGCTTCCGTTCCGCCACCGCGGCAGGCGGCGCCCCTGTCCGAGGACGGTCCGATCCTGCCACTGGACCAGGAGGAACGCGCCGCGTTGGTCACCGAACTGGCCTGGCTCGATCGTGAGGTGTCCGATGGCGTCGAAATCACCCGCGACACAGCCAACAGCCTGCGGGAGTAACTGTCGGTGGTCGACACCGCCAACACCAGGATTCTCGACACCGACGGCGCCGAGCCCTTGGCGCAGTTGAGCCGCCTGCACCTCCTCCACGAGGACAACGAGTGGCCGCGCGACAACGCCCTGCGCGTGATGCTCGAGCGGGGCGCCGATCCCTGGGCCACCGATGATCAGGGGCGGACGGCGTTGCACGGCGCCGACAGCGGGGCCGTCAACATCCTTCTCGAATCGATCCCCGACCAGGACCGACAGGCGTACCTCGACTGGCAGGACCACGACGGGGCCACCGCGCTGCACGTCGGCGCCGAACGCCACGACGGTCCCGCGATCGACGTCTTGTGCGCGGCCGGCGCCGACGCCACGGTGCGCGACATCCGCAGCGAGACCGCGACCGAGCGCGCCCAGCGCACCCAAGCATCCACCGAGCAGATCCACCGGCTGGGCGACCAGGAGATCGCCTCCACCCACATTCGGACGCACACGCGTCGCGCCGGTCGTTGCATGTGACCAACCGCACAGCCTGGCGCGGTGCGGGCCGCGTGTGGCACAGGGGAGGATCCGTACCCACCCCCAAACCCGCGGTTCTCGTTATCAACATGAGGGCGTTCCCACCGGAGTGCCCGCCGTGGCCGTACACAAGCAACAACGCACCTTCATCGCAACGCTCCAAGCCGCCGGCGTCACCGTCGATGCCGTCCGGCTGAACGGGCGGGGCCACATAGAAGCCCAGGTCACCTACAACGGCCATCGCACACGATTCGTGGCGCCCGCGACCCCCAGCGACTGGCGGGGCGTGCGCAACAAGGCCGCCGAAGTCCGCCGCTGGATCCGATCCTGCGCGCCCGCCCCGAGCACTGGGGCAGGGGCGGCTCCGGTCCGCTAAGATCGGCCGCAGCATCCCACGCTGCGGAGGCGCCATGACCGGGCGCGTCACGATCGGCACGGCCAGTTGGACCGACAAGTCCCTCATCGCGTGCAAACGCTTCTACCCGAAGGGCTGCTCCAGCGCCGAAGATCGGCTGCGCTACTACGCCAGCCGATTCCCCATGGTCGAGGTCGACTCCTCGTATTACGCGATGCCATCCGAGCGCAATTCCCAACTCTGGGCCGAGCGCACGCCCGACGATTTCACCTTCAATGTGAAAGCGTTTCGTCTCTTCACCGGCCACCAAACCCCTCAGGTGGCGCTGCCCAAGGACGTGCAGCAGGAGATGACCGGGTACTTTGCGACGAAGAAAAACCTCTACTACAAAGACACCCCGCACGAGATCCGCGAGGTGCTCTGGCAGCGCTTCGAGCGGGCGCTGCAGCCGCTGCGCGCCGCCAACAAACTGGTGGCCGTCCATTTCCAGTTTCCACCGTGGGTGACCCCGGTGCGCAAAGCCTTCGATCACATCATCGAATGCCGCGAGCGCCTGGCCGACTACACGCTCTCGACCGAGTTTCGTCTCGCCGCGTGGTTCGACGACGCGCACCGCGATGCCACGCTGGCGTTCGAACGCCAGCACCAACTGGCTCACGTCGTGCTCGACATGCCCCAAGGCTTCCCCAACTCCCTTCCACCCATCTGGGAGGTCACCAACCCCGCATTGGCGATCGTGCGCTTCCACGGTCGCAACACATCGACATGGGACGTGAAGGGGCAAACCGCCGCATCGGACCGATTCGACTACGACTATTCTGACGCCGAACTGCAGACCTTCGCCGAACCCATCCGGCGTCTCGCGGACCAGGCCGATCGCGTCCAGGGCATTTTCAACAACAACAACGAGGACCAGGGGCAGCGCAACGCGGAGACCCTGACGGAGTTTGTCGGCCGGTTGCTCTAGCGGTGCGACCGGACTCACAACCAACGAACCACACCAGGGCCTAAGAGCCCAAGGGCCGGGACGGCGGTCCATTTGTTAGCGAGTGCACACATCCGCGCTGGCGTCCCGACGGGCCGCTTGCCTGATCGCGCTTGCTCCGGTTCCTTGGCGCCCATCAGGTCTCATCACGGCGCCCCACGACACGGCGCGCATCGGATCCGCCGCGATCCCAACGTCCCCGCCGATCCATTGGCGAACGAACCTCCGGTCGGGTGGGGGCCACCCCGCGCAGCGGGACCGCACGCCTCCGATCGAAGGACCACCACCATGGCCCGTCGCGCCGCCGACTCCTCCGCACCCGCACAGCCCCGTGCCGCCATTGCCGGCGCCACCATCACCGACGACGGGCGGTTCGCCCAAGGCACGCCGATCGACACCACGATCGCCAATCTGCGCGCGTTCACCAGTCGGCACGGCAAAGCGGCGCTCCTTTACTGGGACCCGCCCTGGGGCTACGGCGAGCGCGGGCCTGAATCCTCCAAGGATTGGGCCATCGACCCGTCGCAGCACTACCCGCTGATTCCCGACAGCCAACTGCGCGCCTTCACCCGCGCCGCCGTCAAAGATTGCTGCAGTTACAACGCCGTGATGGCGCTGTGGGCGCCCAACAGCCAGGTGGCCCTCGCCATTGATCTCATCCGCGACGCCGGCTACGACTACACCACCGCCGTGACGTGGAACAAGATTCACGACACCGGCCGCCACGCCTCGTGCATGAGCAACGGCGCGGTGCGCCCGTGTTCGGAGGTCCTTCTCATCGCCAAGCGCGGCGGCGGACTCCCCCTCAAATCCCACGCCCCGCAGATCTCCTCCGTCGTGATCGCCCAACGCACCGCGCACAGTGCAAAACCCGAAATCATCCGGGAATGGCTGACCCGCGCGTACGACACCGATCGGCGCCTCGAACTCTTCTCGCGCACGCCGCGCACGGGGTGGCTCACCTGGGGCAACCAGGCCGCCGCCGTGCCTCCCGCCACCATCGCCGCCTGAGTACATACCAACATGGCCTCACCAAAACGCGCCACCCCCGCCCAAGTCGCTCTGCGCAAAGAGCGCGTGCTGACCTTGCACCACGCCGGCGTTGCGCCGCGCGACATGATCGGCATCCTGCAGGCCGAAGGCTTCACAAGCGCCAACGTCCAGACGGTCAAGCACGACCGCCAGGATCTTGGGTTGCAGCAGAAGAAGTGGGCCACCCTCGAGGACAAACTGGCGGCGCTGGCGCGCTTGAAGGAGCGCCGCGCTGCGTTGCTGAAATGGGCCGACACGCCCTGGCACAAGCGCACCAAAACGGTGACCGATTTCGCCGCGGAATACTGCGTGAGCCCGCAGGCGATCACGAACGATCTGCGGCGCCTGAAGCGCTCGCGTTGCACGCTGCGCCGTCTCAACCGCGCCTCCGAAGCGGCGCACCTCATCTGCGTGCTTGGGCGCGACGCCGCCTCGGTGGCGCGTGCGTTCAACGTGCACGACGACACCATCCGCTCCGACGTGCGCCATCAGTTTTCCAACTGGCGCGCGTTGCGCGACCAGGCGCGTGCCGCCTGGCTCACCGCCGGCGGGGGAGGGGTGCCCTCATGAGCACCATCATCCCCGAAGGACCTGTGACCGCCGTCGTCGTCTTCGACTGGACGCGCCCCTTGCCGTGGCGGCAGAGCAGTGCGGTGGCGCGCAGCCAGGGCGTGCGCGAACTCCTCAAGCACATCCCCGCCGGACGTGTGGATCGCAACGGCTGGACGGCGGTGCACGCGGTGGCGCACAGCGGCAACGCATCACTCCTGCGCTCATTGTTGAAGCGCCACCCCGAGTTGGTCGACGCGCAGCCGAGCACGCGTGTGGGCACCGGGCCAACCCCCTTGCACGCGGCGCTGAGCGCGTTGTGTCCGACCGTCGGCGTCGTCGCGGCCCTCCTGGCCGCCGGTGCGGATCCCAGGCGTCCTGGCACGATCGACATCCGCACCACCGACGCCGATGGCGGACCCTTGCGCGCCGTCGAGCAAACACCGCGCGAGATCTGTGAGGTGTTGATGGATCAGTTCCCGGCCGAACAGCCGCGCCTGGAGCGCATCCGCAATCGGTTGTTAGCGGCCGAACACGAGCACGATCGGCGCGACCTCGCGCAGGTGGCCGCCTCCGACATGCATCCACCACCCCCACGTCGGCGCGCGATCTAACACCCCGTGCTCTCTATCTCCCTCCGCCCGCTCGGACGAGCGGGCCGAACGCGCGCGCGTCGTTCCATCCCACCGCACCGCCAACGTGACCGCCCGCGATCGGCGCTGGTCACACGCGCGCTGGGCAGCGCACCAACGGGGCACACCAGGGCCTTAGAGCAGCGCGTCAGCGTGCGCACTTCCACACAGTTGGTCCGATTGACGGACTCCGTGTGCTCGCGAGTGTGTCCGTCCCGCATTCCGTGAGTTCACTCATGTCCGCCGCCCTCCCCATCGAACGCGATCCCGCACTTCGCTACGACGAACGCGCGCTCACATCGGCCGACGTCACCGCGGCCGCCGAGCAAATCCGAATCGCAAAAACCAAGCACGGCTACACGTTCCACCGCCACGGCGATTCCAACCAGCCGCTGGCGCCCATCCACGTGGCGCTCGCCACCCTCGAGGCCGCTCTCGAACAGGGCCTCCCCATCCACCTGGAGATCCGGTCATGAGTTACCACGACAAGCACCTCGACGAGTTCAACGCGCGCGTGATCGCGCATCTGGAGCAGGGCCTGCCGCCTTGGCTGCAAGACTGGGCGCCCGGGCACGCGCCGCTCAATCCGTGGAACCCCGCGACCGGAAAACAGTACGCCGCGGAAAACGCGCTGTCGCTGATGCTCGCGCAGGGCGAACGGAACCTCTCCGACTCCGCCTGGCTCACCTACAAGCAAGCCTCCCACGTGGGCGGGCAGGTGGCCAAAGGCGCCGACGGTGTGCGCATCAAGGTCTTCGAACCCAAGACGGAGCAGGAAAAGCAGGCCGCGTTGGCGCAAGATCCGGCCGCTTACATCGGCCCAACGATCAAGTACGCATGGGTCTTTCCCACCTCCGTCGTGCGCGGACTGCCCAAAGAACTCAGCGCGCCGCCGCACGGCCTCGCGGACGCTGAGCGTCACACCCTCTGCGAGAAAATGCTGCGGGAGAGCGGTGTGAAGATCGCGTACGACCGCAACCAGGCGTACTACCAGCCGAGCACCGACACGATCCACATGCCCCCGCGCGAGACGTACGCCACCGCCGATGCGTTCTACGGGGACCTCATCGTGCAACTGTGCCACGCGACCGGTCACACCTCGCGCCTCAACCGCGACCAGTCGGCGCTGTGGCAGACGCCCGAGTACGCGCCCGAAGCGCTGATCGCTCACACGGCCGCCTATTTCATCGCCTCACGCCTCGGAACCGGCCACAACGCCACGGTGTGCGAGTCCTACCGGCCCTACTGGACCGCAGCGCTGCAGGCCGACAACCGCCTGCTGTCCAAAGCCGCCGCGCAGGCGGAAAAGATCTGCACGAGCCTTGGGGTCAAGGCCGAGCAGACCGAAGCGCTGCCGCAAGTCGAACGCCAGCAGCGCGCGCCGCAGCAGGGCGCAAGCCAGGAGGCGCCCGCACAAGAGAGTGCACCGACCGCTCAGGCGCCAGCGCCGGCACCGGCGGCCCCCACAAAGGGCCGGGCGCAAGCCACCCGGCAACGCCGCCAGCGCAACGACCAGGATCAGGGCGTCGCCGCCTAAGTCTCCATCAGCCACCAACGCCAACGCCCGCCGATCGGCGGGCGTTGTGCGTCAGCCCTTGAGATCGGCGCGCGGCATGGGGTACAGATCCTCGTACACCGCGGCCGTCACGCGCGTGAGCGGGCGCACCATCAAGCGAGGAATCGCGCTTGACACCATGCCGGCCGCCGGCCGGACGAACATCACCGGGGTCGCCGTCGGCGCGGTGGCATCGGCCACCGCCAGGGCGGCCACCTCCAGCGGCTCCGGCTTGGAGGGGAGGACAACCACCGGCGCGTCCATGACACGGGCGGCGTGATCGATCAGCGCCTGCGGCGCGGCGTGCAGCGGCCGCGGCCCACGAAGACGGGCGAACCAGGCGCGTTCCAGCGCCGCGCCGTCGACCGTCTCGGGGTGATCGGCGGGCAGGGCGCCCGCGCGTTTGAGCGCGGCGATCGCCGGCGCGTAGTCGCCGGTGGCGCCGGCGTAGGAATACGGAGCCAGGCGGCTCCACACGAACGAGAGAACGCGGTTCATCAGAGGATCTCGGGTTGGGGTGCCCTCACTGAAGCAGATCGTCCGCCGAACGCACCGGGCGATGTGAGGTGCGACACATCACACGCAACCCCAACCGCAAGCAATGTGGGACGGCTCACATGTTCTTCTTGCGGGGCGGTCCCTGTCCGCTTGGATGGTTCGGAACCCCCAATCCGGAACCACGCCGATGACCGCCCTGACCGACTTCCTCACCGCCTTCGTGGACGAAGCCGACGATTGGCAAGCCACCGCTCGCGCGATGTCCGTGCTCCTGACCGGGCCGGACGAGCAATGGATCGATCCCGTGCTCTTCGATCGGGTGGGCTGGGACCAGCACCTTGTTCTGGAAGGCACACCGCGATCCGAACGCATCGGCGCCCTGCGCACCACCGAACGCGGCCGATATGTCCTGCACGCGCTCGATTACGAACTGGCCCAAGGCCACTGGAACACGTGGCCGCCGGTGGTGCGTTTGGGCGGACCCGAGCGGCTGCGCGCCGACTTGGCGGCCTGAGATGATGGCGCCGGCACCCTCATCACTCGAACGCGCTATGGCCGCTGTGACAGCGCGGCGCGCCCGTGTGCGTGCCCTGGTCTCCGATGGCACGTGCGTCCGCACGATCGCGGCGCTCCTGGGAACGCATTCGGCCACCATTCGCTCCGACCTCATTGCTCTTCGGATCGATGCCCCTGAGAGCCCCGTGTGGCCCCGCGGGGTGGTCGTTGGCCCGACACATTCCTTGGAGGCGTGGGAGAACTTACTTTTTGTACTCTACCGTGCCGACGCCAACGTCCACGAGGTGTGCGCGCACTTCCGGATCACCCAGTCCGCGTATCGATCCGTCGTCGATCGCGTGACGCAGGCGCACGCGGCGGCCGCCGCGGCCCTGGCCGCACAGGTCGCCGAGCACCGGCGGTATATGGAGAGCACCGCGCGGCTGCTGCGCCGGCGCGCGGCCGACCGGCAGCAACGGCTGTTGCATCTCCAGCGCGTCCCCACGGCGGACACCGCGGCGGCCTAACCGCCGTACAGCGATCGCGACCAACACGCACGAAAAGGGCGGGGACATCCCCGCCCGTACCGTTTTATCCACGATTATCCCTGCCGGGATAATTTCGGCCGCCATTACCAGCGCGGCGCAACCACCACGCGCGGGGCGTATCCGTACGGCGCGTAGCCGTAGGCGGGCGCCACGACAACCGGCGCCGGTTGCGCGTAGGAGTAGGCCGGGTACGCGCCGTATCCCGCGTACGGGTAGGGCTGTTGCACCACCACGGGAGGCGCCACGGCCGCGTCGACCGCACCGGCAACCAGGCCGCCGACAACCGCCGTTCCAATCACCGCACCGACGCTCGGCCCGCGCCAACCGTGGTGGTATCCGTGGTAGTCGTTCCACCCGTGCGCGCTTGCGCCCGCGGAGCCCAGCACGAGCACCGCACCCACCACCGTTGTTCCCAGGACCTTCAACATGTTGGTTCTCCGATGCGACGGACATCCGCCGCGTTGAGCCCACCCTAGCGCGCGCCGATCAACCCGCAAGAGGTGCGACCAACGATCCACATCGAGGCCCAAGCGCCCCGATCTTGACGGTCGTCACGAATCTGCGACTGTGGGTCGGACCCGATCCACCCCACGGCTTGTGGGGACCTACAACGTTGGTCGATCGCCCCATTCCCCACCTTGGAGTTCCCCCGATGAATCGCTCCCGCTTCACCCGCGCCCTCGGCCTGTTCGGCGCCACCGCCGCGTTGGCCCTGGTCGCCGCCGCCCCGGCCGTCGCCGGCACCGCGTCCACCACCTTCGCCGTCACCGCCAACGTGTCCCAGGCGTGCGCGGCCACCGCCAACCCCATGAACTTCGCCTCCGTCGGCACCACGTCCAGCACGTCCGGGTTTGCCGGCGAAGCGAGCACGACCACGATCGCCGTGCAATGCAACGCCGCCTTCCCTGTGAGTGTGGCCCTGACGCCCGGCGCGCTGACGATCGGCGGCCAGCCGGTGACCTACAACCTCTACCAAGACTCGGCCCACACGCTGCCGTGGGGCACGGGCACCTCCGCTGAGTCGATCACCGGCACCGACGGCACCCAGACCCTGACTGTGTACGGCGAACTGCCGGCGCAGGCCGACATCCCGGCCGGCACGGGCTCCGGCGTCACCAACGTCGCCCTCTCGTTCTGATCGACCGATCAGCCCACCCCTCTTGCATCGCCATCGATCACGAATCCCAGGAGTTCCCCTCATGCGTCCCACCCGTTCCCGCCTCACCCGTGCTCTCGGCCTGCTCGGCCTCACCGCCGCGCTCGCGCTGGTCGCCGCCGCTCCTGCCGTCGCCGGCAGCGCGTCCACCACCTTCGCCACCAACCTGACCGTCACCACCTCGTGCGGCGCCAGCGCAGCACCCGTGGCCTTCCCCGCGCTCGGCCTGATGACCGCAACGTCGGGCTTCACCACCGCGACCACCACGGGCAACATCAACCTCGACTGCACGGTGGCCACCCCGGTGACGATCGCGCTGACCGCCCTCGACGGCAGCAACCCCAGTGGCATTCTGAGCGGCCCCGGCGGCGCGCAGATCCGCTACTTCATGTTCCAAGACTCGGCAATGACGAAGCCGTGGGGCTCGGGAACGGCCGCGCAGCAGTTGACTTCCATCGCGGGGACGCTGCCGGTGCCCGTGTACTTTGAGATCACCACGGCCTCGGACCTCGGTTACGCGAGCAGCAACAAACCGGCGGCGCCGGGCGCGTACACCGGCACCGTGAGCGTGTCCGCGTCGTACTGATCGCAAATCCACCGCACCATCACCAACTCAATGGGGACCCAAAGGTCCCCATTGTCGTGTCCAAAGAGGCACATCCGAGCCCGGGCGCCCGGGTGTGTTGCAGCCCGCACCTCCGTAACGCCGTGCTTGCCAACCGACACCCCCCTGTTTCAATGGGATCAACTCCTTAGCAGGCGGGATTCGCCATGCGCCCTCTGATCGTTGACCGCAGCGCCGTTCATCGGCGCCCCCTCCGCACATCCTGGCCCGCGCCCAATCCGGTGCCCGTAGGCACGCTGATCCTCGCCGGCGTCCTGCTCCTCGGATGCATCGCGCTCACCCAGGCGCACATCTCCCCCGTGCTGCTGCTCGCTGTCGGCGCACCGCTCCTGGCATTCGGTGTTCACGCCGAACGACAGGACTACCGTCGGGAGAAGCGCAACTACGACGGCTGGAACGCCGACATGGCTCACCTGATGGCGCCCGCGTCCTCCGACCGCTGGTCGTCCAACCTCCAGTCCGTGCGCCGGCAGCGCCGGCCGACCTGACCGTTCTAGGTTGTGATCACCTGCACAGCACACACAAACCCAACCGCAAGTGATGCGTGCCGCATCACATCAAAGGCTGACAAGGCGTCAAAATCCGCTTGGATGGTGGGGAACCGAACACCCCAGGAACCGCCATGACCCTCTCCCATCCCGACGACGTCCGTGCCTTGCACGACGCCGCGTTCCACCCCAACACCGCGCGCCTGGCCGCTCTTCTGGCCGATCCCGATCTGCCGCGCGACACCATACGTCCGACCCACAACACCACACCGCTCATGGAGGCCGCGCGCATCGGGCACCTGAGCGCCGTCTCCTTGCTGCTCGCGCACGGTGCCGATCCCCGCGTGACCAACACCAACGGCACCGACGCACAAGCCATGGCCGCGCGTTTCGCCACAAGCAAGCACCTCGCCTGCGTTGAGATTTTGCACGACGCGCGTCGCGCCTGGGACAAGCGGGACCTGCAGGAGGTGGTGCAGGGCGCACCAATGCATGGGGATGCGGCGCGGAGGGTGATGTGATGGACGCACTTGCCTTCATTGAATACGGATTGGGCGTAGCGAGTGGGATGATCGCGGGGCGCTTCCTCTTCAGGCCGTCCAACGTCCCGCACGTCGAGCCGACGCTCAGTGCCAGGCAATCCCAAGGAGAAGATCGCGAGCGAGGGCCATTTATTTCCAAAGAATCCGGTGGATCGCGTTTGGCGGAAGCCGTTAAATCGTGGGACCCCTTCTTCGCAAAGCCCAAGAAGACCCATGAACTGCGCCTTGAGGTGGATCGCCTTCTGGAGGCGGGCGAAGACCCGCGTGGAACTGCGGGCAATCCATTGAGCACCGCAAGGCAGATGCTTGTGCGGCGACGCCACGCTCTGGCTGTTTGGAAACACTACGACCAATATCCTGATGTGCACCACATGATCCAAGTCCTCACCGACGCCGAACGCTCGTGGGGCGTCCCGGAGGCCGACTTGTCCAACGCCGGTCCGGTTGAGGAGTTGGCCAATTGTGCGCATGACTTCATTCGCTATGAGGGCAAGCGATCGTTCGAAGATGTGGTTCGCCTGGTGGAGCAGAACACACCGATCAATGAGCGCTTCGGATCAGATTTGTTGACGCCCTTGCACGATATCGTGGTCGCGCATGTATTGATGCAGGAGGCGCACCTCGACGGTCCGAGCGACAGGAGCCGAATTCTTCCCGTGCTTCAACTCCTGCTCGATCATCATGCCGACCCACGCCTGATCAACAACCGCGGCGTCACCCCTCGAAAAATGTTGGCGGGTTTCACACGACTGGCCGAATCAGATCCGACGACCGCCGAAGCCATCCGGCTCCTGGAGGAGGGCGAACGCGCCGCCGAGCGCCGCGAGTTGGAGCAGGCCGCCGTCGGTGGGGCCACCGAGCGCAGCGGAACACGGAGGATGATGTGATGGGCATTCTGATCTGTGGTCTCCTTTTTTCGTTAGGCGGGGCAGGGGCGTGGGTGATCTTGTGGGTGATCAATCGCGCTGATCACTATTGGAAGCAGCGCACCAAGCACCTCCTGGCGCGCAAAGAACAGCCAAATCCACCTCAGCGACCCGTGTCAGAGGGTGACACCGACTCGGTGCGCGCCATCCTGGCCGCAAAGGCTCCGCACAGCCTCGAAGTCATGGATGTGATCGTGCGTGCGCACACTTGGAAGGGCCAATCGAACAGCGATCGGCGCGCGCAACTTTATGGATTCCTCCATGAGCGGTTCCAGGGACTCCCCATGGACAAGTTGGCCGAAGCGGACATCGCAATGCGGCGCCAACTGATCACATCATTTGATGAGTGGGTAACCGAGTGGGTAACCTCCAGCCCATTGGAACAAACGCGGCGGCGCCTCAATGCGTCCAGATTTGATCACGACATCATCGCCCTTGCCACCGCCCCGGACGGTGTGATCGACGACGCCCACCCCAGCGCCCGACGCAGCCTCTCGGTGAGCGAGGCCCTCGCATGCTAACCCCCATCGACCGCACCATCGTCTCCGCGCTGCAGGACCTTGGGGCAACGCCCAATCCGCAGATTCTCCGTCCGCACCTGGAGCGCTTGATGCTGATCGCCGGCCACCACGGCGACATCGCCGCGGCCTTTGTGTTCGCCGCAACGCACCGGCCGGGGCTGCGGGATCCCGAGTGCGCGCAGAAGGAGTCGGCCCTGAACTACGCGGGGTTGGCCATCCTGTCCCGCGACGATGAGTCCTTGGACGACGCCACGCTCCAGGAGGCCCGCGTCCACTGCCGCCCGGGACCGCTGCGCGACGCGCTGACCGATGCGATCGGGCGGCGGACCCTGCTGGCGTTGGTGGCCGCGCGACCGACTCCTGTCGGCGCGCCGCGGCGTCGTCTCTGACCGCTTCCCCACACCAGGGCCCCACCGCCGTGATCACCCCAGCCGACCGCGCGATGATCGCCCTCATTCGGCGCCACCGGGATCTGCCTCGGGCGCCCACGACGGCGGAGATGGACGAGTTCCTCGACGCCACCTTCGTGGCAACGACGCGCCAGCGCCTTCTGGCCGAACACGATCCACCGTCTCTGGACTTTGTGCTCTACCACCTGGCGTTCACCGATCACCGAGTGGAAGCCCTGCTCGTTTTGCAAAACGACGCCGATGACCTCACGGACCAGGGGCTGCGCGACGCGCACCGCGTAGCGCCCGAGGGACTGGTGCGCGACCGCATTCAGGACGTGCTGTGGGCGCGCACCACGAAACGCGACGTGTTGGAGTCGCGTGCCACTGGACCGGCGGCCAAGCGGCGGATGTGAGCGGTGAACGCCGGGCAACGGGCGGTCGACGGGCCTGACTCTTGGGCCGGCGGGTGCGCAGTAGACTGACCGCACCGCACAGGGCAGGGAACCGCAGGGATGACCCAGTACAAGGATCCGGCCGAGCAGGCCCGCGCCGCGCAGCGTCTGGCCGAGGAGCAGCAACGGCTGCACCGCAACGCCACCAGCGGCGCACTCGCACCCGATCAGTTGGCCGGCCAAGTCGGCAGGCACCGGCGCGACACCCTCGCGCACACAGCCGCCACCGAAGCGTTGGGCGATGCGCTGCGCGCGGAACGCCTCGCACGGGAAGAACGCCAGCAGCAGGAGGGACGGGCGGTGGTTGCCCAAGCCCTGCGCGATGACGACGCCAAGACGCGCGTCGGCGGCGGCGAGGACCAGCGGCTCTGGACGGGAATCGTGCGGCGCCAAGAGACGGAGTATCTGGGGGATGTGGTGAGCGTGCCGCCCCTCACGGTGCTGTCCGCCACCATCCGGCACCTGCGTCGCGTCGACGATCCCGAAGGACGGTACCGTTTCACCTACGTGTGGCTGGAAGCGCCGTGGGAGGACCGTGCGGTGCGCCATCTTTTCCTCGCCCTCTCGGACCACGACCAGCCCGGCCACGACGCCCTGCGCTCCCTCGGGGCCGGCGCGATCGTGCCCGTGCGCGTCATCGGCGAACGCGAGCCCGCGCGCTGGTCGCGCCACGCCGCCTCCTTCGCCGGGAAAGCCTTCGTCCGGGTGGCGGCTGGGTTCCTCGGGCGCGTGGAGGTTGGTGCGACCTACGCGGCGCAGGTGACCAGCGGCGGACGGGATTCCACCTCGGCGGTCCTCACCGACCAGGCGAACGAACGGGTGTCGCTGACCGTCAACCATCCCGGCGGCCACGCGGCGATCAATGGCCTGTTCGGCCTGAAGAACAAGCCGGGCAGACGCGTCGCCGTCCAGGTCACCGACGTGCGCTTGGCCAACGCCAGCACCATCGCCCTGACATGGGCGTTCGCGCCGGGCGCCGCCTTCCGCTGATCCCCGGCGGTGTGAACCCCGTCGCAGCACACGCACCTCCCACCGCAAGCGATGCGCGCCACCGGGCATCGCCCCGAGACAGCCGCGCGGAATCTGGTTGGATGAACGGGTCGCCCCGTTCCTTTCCGGAGTTCCGCCCATGCCCCGTTTCCTCGTTGCCACCCCCATCGCCCTGGCCCTCGGGCTTGCCACCACGCTGGCCGTCGCCGGCACGGCGCCCAGTGCCCCGTCGCCCTCGATCGCTCAGGACCTCCGCGCCGCCGCCAACGACATGGTGGACGTTGCGGCGGCCTCTGACGCCCGCCGTCTGCAAGCCGACATCGGCGCCGACCCGCGCAGCGCCACCGCGCCGCTCCTCTTCGATTTCCTCGGTGACATCGGCGACACATGGAACCAGCGCAACCACAACGGAGATTTGTCGTACAGCGCCAACGCCAACCCGTCGAGCCATCAGGTCGACGCGGTGAAACTCTTGGTGGCCGACGGCGCCAACGCCTGCGCGGTCCAAGGCTCCCGGCCGCGCAACTGGTCGCAGGTGCCCGCCGACGAGCGCGCGGCGATTGAAGACGTCCTCCGCGACGCCGCGCCCCGCGGATGCAGCAACGGCCGCCCGGCCTGACGCCGCCCGTAACGGAATCGAGAAACGGCGGCGCAAAGCGCCGCCGTTGTCGTTGGACGTGTGACCACCAGCGCAGAACACGCGACCCCCACAGTAAGCAATGCGTGCTGGGGCGCATTGCGCCGGGACAAACGCAGGCGATTTGGTTGGATGGAAGCGACCAACAAGCGACCCATCAGGAACCCAACCGCTATGTCCCCCGTCAAAGATTTCTGGATCCGCATCAGCGTCGGCGGTCTGGTCACCGCCATTGTCTTCGCCGCGCTGTCCTTCGCACCCGTTGGAGCCGGTGCATGACCACCGCCACGCCCGTCCTCGACTCGTTCCTCCAATGCGCTGCGAGCGCCCACCGGCGGCGCGAGGCGCTGGAGCGGATCATCGATGTGTTGTTGCGCTTGGATCCGACGGCCGCCCCCACGGAACCGTCGGTCCACACCGAGACCCAAGCGCCCGACGTTACAGGGTGATCTCCACCGTGACGGTGTCGCGGTAGGTACCGAGCGGCGCCTGCTGGCCGCCGTCCAGGCGCGCGCGGAAGGGCAGGTCCATCGGCACCAGCGCGGACGTGGATGTGCCCACCAAAGGATGGGCCACGTCCCAGGGGCCGCCGGCACCGCTCTGCAGGCGGTAGGTCATGTGCGCGCCCTCCGGTCCGGTGAGCACCGTGCCGCCTTGGATGGGCACCACACGGGCGACGGCGCCCTTGGTGCAGCGCAGCCGCACCGTGCCCGGCGCCGACACCGGACCATCGCCAGGCACCACCAACGGCAGCACGGGCGAATCGATCGTATCCACATGACACGAGGCCACCACCTGCGCGGTGACGGTGAACGTGGCCAGCGACGTTGCGGCCGCGCACAGGGGCGAGAGCAGGGCGGTGGTCACACCGGCGAGGGCAATGAAGGAGCGATTCATAGGGCACCGATCCGTGGTGGTGTTCCCTCAGTCAACCAGACAGAGCCCCAACCGCAAGCGATGCGCGGTCCGAGTTGTGCGGCCCGTCTCAGCCCGGGCACACTCGCTACAGATTTCGGCCGCATCGGCCGATGGCGCATGAATCACCACCCAGGGGAACAGGAATGCGGAACACAGGAGCCAGGGCCTTGGCCCTCGCCGGACTGATGGCCGGAGCGGCCGCGGTCCACGGACAGGATCTTGAAGCACCCGTCTGCGGGTCCAACACCAACGTCGCCTTAGGCGACCCGGCCGCCACGATCAGCGACATCGATCGGCTGCGGCAATCACACGTCAAGCAAATCGACGAGAGCAATCCCTGCACGCCGATCACGGACTTCTGCCGCACCGACGCCTCGGACACGAAGTCACACTATTCCTGGACCTTCAACCAGGCCGGGCAACTCGTGCGCGAGGTGGGCGTGCCCATGGAGTTCGGGCAGGAACACAGCGTTTGGACCTACATTTACCAGGGCGGCGGGCGCTACCCGGTGGCCTCATCCATGGACGGCGCGCCGCCCGTGCCCACGCTGCGGGGCAATGCCGACACCGCCGGGCCGGTGACGATCATCACCTACGGCCCGAACGAGAAGGGGATCGTCCAGCGGGTGTACCGCGCCGGCTACCTCTCCGACGAGGTCGTCAAGGTTGGGGGCGCAATGCAGCGCACCGACTGCGTCTACGAGCGCGTGGGACCGTCCAACAATTTCACGCGGATCACCCAAGACGTCACGCAGGGCGACGACCGCAGCAAGCAATACGTCGAGTCCGTCCGTACGTTCAACGACAAAGCGTTGCTGATCGCCGAGATGAATCTGGGCGAACCCGGTGGCGTGCTCCCGAACACCGAGATCTCCTACACATACACCGCGTTCGACTCGAAGGGCAACTGGACGGCACGCAAAGAATGCTGGCACGAGAGCGGTGGCACCGGCACCAACCACAACTGGTGCACGACCCGCACGCGCGCGATCACGTACTGGTGATCCCACGCGGTCGCGTGGGATGTCTCGGACCTCACGGAGGCGCGCGCCTCCGTTGAGCCCGCCAGCGCCGCACGACCGAAGCGACGGCGGTGGTCAGCGCCAGCGCAAGGGCGAACGACCACGAGTCCACGAGCAGCGTCACGGCGTTCCCCGTGGGCGCGCGATCTCTTCAAACACCACGCCGGCCAGAGCGCCGATCGTGAGCGCCAGCATGCCCCACGTCGGGTGGGATAGCGAAAGCAGACAAAAGAGCATCACGCCCACGCAGGCGAGCAGGACGACGAACAGAATGTTGAGGACGGCGTTCATGGGGCGGTCCACACGGCGGTGATCTCTTTGATCAGCGTCTTGCCAAGAACAAGTGCGACCGTCCCAAAAACCAGTACGACCGTCGCCAACGCCGACACGAACGTCGCACACGACAGAATGGCGCCCCCGCACCAGACAAGGAAGGCAAGGCTGCGATGGGGTTCATTCCAGTCGGAAATGAAGTTATCGACCGACATGACGATGCCCGCAACGCAGAACATGGCGAGCGCCAGGCCAGTAATCAGGTTGCAGTAGAAAGAAGAGAGGGACCGCACGGGGAACTCCAACCGGGGTGGGATCCCTCCACACTACGGCGGCGCGTCGCATCGGCAAGGACCCGACGCCAGCACACCCGGCCCCCACCGCAAGCAATGCGCGGTGCCCCGCAGTTTGGCGTTTCTGAGGTTGTCGACGGAGCCGGAGCGGGTAGGGTGAATGAACCCCGCGCCCGGCCCATTGTCGTGAACCCCACAGCCGCCTCTCTCAATCCAGTTGCAATCGCCTTCATGCGGGTGACCGAGTATTACCCCGGCGAGAACGAGGAACGGCGCCGCTGCATCTAGGCGCGATGGGACCAGCGTCGGTTGGAACGTGAAGCGCGGCACCGGGACACTCCTGCATCCGCGCGCCGGAGGATGTGACGATGCCCGTTCCCAACGCTCACGTGCCCGCATGGGATCGGCGCAGCCGCAAGCACGGTGGTGATCCCTTGGGCCCTTCGGTGTGTCCGCCGTCGTCCCAGCCCGACTCCACGTCGGACGCTCGGGGCTGGTCTGAGATGGTGATGGACTTGCGCGCCACCGTGCTGCACCGGCATCACCGATGGGTCCTTCGATTGCGCCGACACGGGCTCCTCCCCAACGACGCATCCGTGGGCTTCACCGTGAACGTGCGGGCGGGAATCGACCATATGGTCACCACAGACGTTCGCTTCATGGAAGCCGGCCGTCGCGCCGTCCAGGCGCGGTGGGACCGCCGTCGCCTTCAACGCGAAACGCGCACCCAAGCCACCCCACACGATGCCCAGCGCCGGAGGATGTAATGACAACTGAAATCACCCACCACCTCTTCGTGTTAGACGGCATGGGCAATCTGGCCGCTGACTTGGCCGACTTGCCCTCCTTCTTCGATGTGTATCAGCGATGGGAACGTAAGATCACCCGTCGGGCCCAGCGTGCCGGTTTTCCGCGAGCGTATGGCGGACGTGCGCGCGACGACGATGAACTGGAGACGTGGGAGCGCGACGGCCGTCGCGCCGTCCAGGCGGCTTGGGATCGCCGGCGGCTGGAGCGCGCAACGCGCGCATCAGGTGTCACCGACCTGGTTCAACGCCGCCGCATGTGATCGCCCAAGGCCCCACACCCAAGGCCCAGCGCAACGCATCGAATAAAAACGCCGCCCCTTGCGGAGCGGCGGTCGGGCGTCGGTCATCCGTGATGACGTGGGGCCCCACGTCGGCGCCTGGACTTCCCGGCGCGTCTAGTAACGCATACGACGGGCGTGAATGCATCTTCACGCGCCGGCGCACAGTTTTTCGAGGCCACAATCGGGGCCGCTGGGTGCTGCGGTAAACTGCGAAATGTGGCCCTAGGGAGGGCTTCACCGCGACTTCACGTGAATCTCGGTGTCATCGTCACTTGTTGCGTCGTCTCTTTGGGGGAGGTTGGCCAATGCCGGGCAGGGAACGAGCCATACGGATGGCGCGCTTTGTTGTGATCGCCGCAATTTATTGCGCCGCGCTGGTCCTCGTCCGCCACATCTCCCTGGCCAACTGGTTCGTCCTGACGGGACTCAATCTCAGCGTCCTCTTGCTGGTTCCCTACCGGAACTGGGGCGCGTTGATGATGGGCGACGCGGCCCGATTGGCCTACATCAGCGCCACGTGCTACGAGCAGTTCGGTCTGCTCTGGGCGCTGATCAACCTCATCCCGAGCATGTGTTACTACGCCCCCCTTGTGTGGCTGTTCCGCGAGCGCTGGGGACTGAACCCCCACCGGCGCACGGTCGGCGTCGCGGCGCTGGTCCTCTGTTCCTTCCTCGCCAGCGCCATCGTGGTCGTCGTGACGATCGGCCAGATCCTGATCACGCCCAAGCCGCCGGGGTACGTCCTGGATTACGGCAACCTCATCGCGCGGCTGACGCTCGGCAACTTCCTCGGCGCGTTGACCGTGGTGCCCATCGCACTGGTCGGCGCGCAGGTGGTCCGATCGGCCCACGGCAATCTGGGCCGGGTGCGCCACCATTTGGCGGAAAGTCGCTTGGCTTACGACGCCGGCCTCCTGGTGCTGCCCCTGGTCGTCTTTTTGGTGGGTGTGGGCTCCAAGTTCCCGCACGCCCGCGGCGTCGTGCAGATGGCGCTGTTCCTTCCTGTCATCTGGTGCGCGCTCAAACACGGTTGGCGCGGTGCGGCGGTGAGCGGCACGATCGCGAGCGTGGCGATTGCCATCCTCATGCCCGATAAGGTCGACCACGGCACGCTGCAGGCCCAAGCGCTGCTGGCGATGGCGATCACCACGATGCTGCTGGTCGGCGCCAAGATCGCCGCGCTCAACGGCCGCGCCGAGCAAGAGCGCCGCGACGTGCGCCAAGCGCTGGCCCTCGCGCAGCGCAATGTCGTCATCGGGGAAGCCCAACTGCGGGTGACCGCCCTGGCGCTCGACCACATCGGCGAGGCGGTGCACTCGGCCTTCTTGATGATGATGGGGCGCCTCAAACATCTGCAGCCGGCGGTCGACGACAGCGGCTACACCCAACGCGCCACGGGCGCGCGCGACCAACTGCTTCGCCTCTCCGACGGCCTCTATCCCACCGCGCTGCGCGAACGCGGACTCCTGGCCGCGATGCGCGAAGGTCCTCTCCCGCGGTTCCTCGACGAAGCCGGCGCCCGGTACTGGGTGGATGTGCGCGGACCGGCCAGTCTGCTCACGCCGCCGGTGCGCCTGGCGCTCTACCGCATCGTCTTCGAGACCATTGCCCTGCGCTGCGGCGGGCGCGGCTATTCGGACTTCCGCGTGCGCGTGCGCGTGGGACGTCCCAAGCGCCGGGACCACGGCGTGGTCGTCGCCCTCCATCCGGATCCCGAGGACACGCGTGTGGGCTTTGGGGTGTGGGCGGTGGTGCAAATCGATGCGACGCGCCATCCGGTGCGCATCCATCACGTGCGCTGGGACGATCTCAACGACCGGCTGCGCCGCGCCGTCAGCGGGCTTGGCGTCCAAGCGGTCGCCGATCGCGCCGCCACCTTCGAAGGCCGCGTGCGCGAACGTCCCATCACCGAGGGCGTGCGCTTGATCGCCCTCGTGCGCAACCCCTCAACCCCGGCGGCGATCGACACCGCCGGAGCCGAACCGGAGCCGCGCCTCAGGGTCCTTTGAGGTTGCAATCCACCGGATCGCACATCTGCTGGCTCTGCGCCGCGACCAGCGCGGTGGTGCCGTCCGCCAGCGGGGTGGCCGTGACCTGCGTGGTCCCGTCGTTGTAGACGGTCGTCGGCGCTGCCGTCGGTGCGGCGGTGCTCGGCGCGGAGGCCGACTGCTGCGGCGTGGCGACCTGCTGCGAGAACAACCCAACGGGCAGGGTGATGTATTGGCCCGATGCGGTGCCGACAGCCCCCAGGACGTTGTGGCTGAGGTCGTTCACCTGAATGTATCGGACGCCGCCGATCGAAAACACATACACATGCCAGGACGGGCTGACCGAGACATCCGTCGTAGCCGGAACGGCTTGGCCCAAGCCGGTGGCGGGCGTCGCCGCCATCGCCTGGCCGAGCCCCAAACCGCATGCACCTACAATCGCCAGCAGCAGCGCGTGCGATGTTTTCATAAGACACTCCCCGTGGGTTTGCGTTGAATGATGGTCCGATCGATCGGAGCGGGCATTGTGCCCCGCGCCATCGTGTCATGGCGCGTGACCATCGCCATGTGGCAGCACATCGGGAGGGACGTGACGCCGATGTGAAGCCGTGGTATCCAGCAGAGAAACGCCAAAGGAGCCTGTCATGGACGCGATCGCGATGCTCCACCAGCACCTCACCGCCATCGCCGCGCAGCACGGCATGGAGGCCACCATGCACGGGCACAAGCAATGGGTGCCGGCCACCAGGGATGAGTCCGCGTATTGGGACGACGGGCGTCTCCTCAAACTGACGCCCACCCGGGTGCCCAGCCGTCCGCTCCTCGAACTGGAGCAAGACGACCAGGGCGTCGTGCGGATTTACAAGCATCGGGAATCCGATCTCACCGCGGCGTTCAAAGGCCGAGCGGTCACCTTCGATTGGGTGGTGGCCTTCATCGCCGCCAACGCCGATGCGGCCCGGCGCCTGAGCGGGCGGGGCGCCCCAAGCGAACCCCGCGCGCGGACCCATGTCCTTCCCACGCCCCCGGCGCCCGCGGCGGGCTCGTGGGAGATCCTGCAGGCGGAACGGCACCAGGTGGCCTGCGCCTGCCAAGGGCGCAACGACGCGTGCGCCCGGTGCGACGGCCGCGGAACGTATCAGGTCGACGGTCTGGGCAACCCCGTCTGACGCACCCGCGCACGCACAGAGGGACCCAACGGCAAGCGATGTGCGGTGCATCGCAACGCCGGCACGAGCCCGCCGTCAGGCTGTGACGGCCACCACGGCCCGCGCACGACGAGAGAGCGCAGCGGCCTAGGATGGTGAGTCCACCCTTCTGCGCGAACCCGCCGTGACGACCCGACCGATGGCCACCCTGCACGAACTCCACCAGGCGCGTGTGCCGACGGCGGTGATCGCGTGTGTTCTGGGGGTGCGCGAGACGACGGTGCTGCGGGCGCTGCAAACCCCGCGGGGGACAGAAGGACCCACCGATACCACCGAAGCGCCCGAGCGGCGCGCCCGCTCGGGGTCCACCGCGCTCGACGCCCCCATCACCGCCCTGTGGGTTGCCGGCCGCAGCGTCCGCGATATCGCCGACGAGGTTGGGCGCAGCGCGCCCACCATCCGCCGCGCGCTGGCTCGGTTGGGGCTGACCGAGGCACGCCGCGCCCGCTGAACCACACCCGGGCCCAAGCGCGTGGGGTGGTTGGCAAGCCGGGAAAACCTCCTAGGGTGAAGAGATCCCCAGAAGGAACTGCCCCCATGGCCAAGCGTCACCTGCCCGTCGTTCCCGCTCCCAAAACCTTGCTGCGCGACGCCAACCGCCTGCTCAGCCGACAGGACGCCGACACCGATCGCGCCGACACCGCCGCATGGACGGCGGAGCAAATGATCCGCGACGCGCGCGTCGGCAAGGACAAGCAGCAGTTCCGCGCGTATCTCTCCGAAGGACTGAGCCTGGGCGACCACGTTGCCGACGGCATCGCGACGATTTACGAGGACCGCGATCTCTTCGTGCGTCAAAGCGCCCACGCGTTGGCGCGGGTGCCTAAGAGCGGGGCGACCACCGAAGCGCTGGCGCAGGCCCACGACGCGCACCTGCGCGATCCGAAGACCCGTCAGCACCTGATGCGCCCGGTGAAATCCGTGGCGGGAGCGACCGACAGCGAATGGGCGCCCCTGGTCCACTGGCTGCACGAAAGCGAGCAGGGCTTGGCCAAGACGGTCAAAGGGGAGGCCATTGCGCGCATGGACCTCTATGTGCGCAGTGGGTGGGCGGAGAAGGATCTCGCGAGCGGCCCGGCCGGACCGTCCGCACCAACAACACCGTATGGCACCGCGCGCTCGGCGGCGGCCGACCACTTGCGTGACCTTGTCGACGGCCTGCGTCGGAACGGCGACGCCAACGGCCGAGAAATCACCGAAGCCTTGGACGCGCGATGGCAAGAACTCTTCGTGCCCATGAGCGTGAAGAAGGTCAGCCTCGACGGCACGGCCGACTGGAGGCCGGTCGCGTTTGAAGCGGGCCTGTCCACGTTTTCGATGGACGGCCGGGGCACCACGGAAGGCGGCGGACGCATCGACGCCTTCATCCGCGACGCCAACGACTCATCCGCCTGGCACATGGCCTTTGCCTCCAGCGGTGAGGACAGCCGCCGGCAAGGCGATCAGATGACGCGCCATGTGGGCGGTGTGTTGACGGGGATGGAACTCGGCGCGCCGCCGTTCGGGGAGAACGACCGCCTGGCATCCATTCACTACTACGCGCCGGCGATTGTCACGCGCGAGCGCGCCGAACACATCGGCCTCGCCGACAGCCGTGGGGTCATTCGGCACATGCAGGAGTCGGTGAACCGTCTGGCGCTCTACGCGCAACTCGATGATTCGCACATCCACCGCCAACAGGGCATCGGCAACGCCGTCCTGGCCACCCGCCACATGGCCGTCGGTGCGGGAAGCACGACCGAAGGGTGCGCGCTCTCCGACGTCGATCCCAAGCGCCACGCGCAGCAGATCGTTGGGGCGATCAAGGACCTCGCTCATGTGCGGTGGAATCGCGCCATCGAGCGCGCCGGCGAAACGCCGGTGCACGACACCATCTTGCCGCTGGCGATGGCGGCGCTGAGCGGCATGGCGAGCCACTATCCCGAGACCGTGCCCGATTTGCGCAAGGCCATTCCCAGCCTCAACGCGATCGCGCAGCAGTACCCCATTTCGGAAACCGGATTGGCCAAACATCTGACCAACACCGGCATCACCTTGAAGCACGGGGACACCCAACCGCTGCCCGCGCAGAAGCCGCTCAGCGAGGACGATCAGATTGCGCTGCGCGCCCGCATCGACGACGACCGCAACCGCGCGGAAGGCGCGAACGTGGTGACGCGTGCGCTGCACGGGCAGTTGGACGCGCGCGACACCCACGGCAACACGGCCCTGCACATTGCGGCGTGGACGCGCGATCTCACCTTGGCGCGCAAACTTCTGGATCAGGGCGCGCGCGTGGACGTGGTGAACGAGAACCAGCACACCCCGTTGCATGTTGCGGCTAAGGTCGTGCCGCGCACCAATCTGGGTCGGGCCGACAACGGCGCGCTGATCGGCATGATGGCCCAAGCCGGCGGACGCGCGGCGATCAACATGGCCGACGCCGAAGGCGACACCGCCCTGCACATCGCGGCCTCCCGGGGCCAGGACAACGCGGTGATGCACCTTCTCAAACACGGCGCCGACGCCAGCCGGCTCAACAACGACAACGAGACGGCCCGTGATCTCGCCGCCCAATACGGCAACGTGGTGCGCAGCCCATCGCTGCGGCAATCCGCGGACAAGTGCGTTCTCGTGATCGACACCATCTCGGCCATGCAGATGGAGGTGCAACAGCAGCGGCACTCCCAGAGCCGCCGTCGGGTGCACGGGTGAAATCCGACGCCCCACACCAAGGCCCCAGCGCATGACGCCCCACCTCCTCACGGATCCGCATCTGATTCGCTACGTCCAGGGATGGGCGGTCCCGCCGCGCGCGCTCCCTGCGTGGCGCGGGGCATCGCCCGCCGAACGCATCGCGCTTCTGGTTCCCACGACGCTCGCGCGCTTTCGCCTGGCGTGCGACACCGGCGTGACGGACGTGGCGTGCGCGCAGATGCCTGATGTGGGACCGATGTTGTGGGACGAGATTCGCCGCGAGGAACCGAAGCGGCGCGCGCAATCGATGGGGTGGCTCCGCCGCTTGAACACCGACGAGCGCCGCCGCCTCGACGCCGCGTGGATCGTGCTGCAAGACGCCGCGCACGACGCCCGGGCCGCGGAGGTGCTCGCGCTGCGGCACCAGCGGCGCGAAGCGATCGCCAACGCCAAGCGTCTCCGTCGATCCACCGCTGCGTAATCGGTGCCCGTCAGGGCGGCGGCGGCACGACGGTGACGGTGGACCCTTTGGCCGCGTTGGCGGTGGCGACCAGGTGCTGCGACAACGCCCAGCGTTCGGCTTGACCCGCGCGGGCCGCCTTGTTCGTCTGGAAGATCCGCTGCAACAAGGTCGGATCGTCCAACGGTTCGGGTTGTTGACCCGGGAACCATGTCCAATCGTGGAACGTGAGCGGCGCGCCGCCGGGATAAATGATGGACTGCCAGTACGGATCTTCAATCGTCCAGATCGTTGCGGAATCGGGAGTCTCAATGGGCTCGCACTTCATCACGTGGAACACCCCGTCGCTGGCGTAGCCGGCCAAAGGATGGTGCCCCACCATCGGGTAATAGGTCAGCCGATGGGGACCGGCGCAGTGGAAGGTGAGCACCACCTCGTTCGTGTGGGTTCCCGAACGCAGATCGTGGCGGAGCCCTCGCACGCTGAAGTTGGCGTGGCCGCTCACGTCCCGTCCGAAGATGGTCTTCGTTGTCAGGATGCCAATCGCATCCTCCAGTGAGGTCACGTGCAGCAGCGTGCACGCGTCCTGAGCGATCGCGCCCACGGCGGGGTAGGTCAGAGGCGGTAAGGGCTGAGCGGACATGGTCAACCTCGGAGGGGCGTTCGGCCGATCGTGCCACAACGCCCGAGGACAATGTCCCCACCACAGCGCACAGGTCCCACACCGCAACTGCACGGCGCCTCACACTCCGTCCGGTTGCCAACGTGCACCTTTTTGAGAGGGTGAAGGGGAACCAGGGACCGCCCCCGTCCCGAACCCCAACCGCCCCAGGAGTTTCCCTCTCATGTTCCTCCGCCCGACCGCTCTGGCCGTCGCTTTGCTGTGCGCCGTTGCCACCGCCCACGCCGCCGACGCGCCCTCCACGCACACCGTGGGCGCGATTGAAGTCAGCCCGATCGTGCAGGTCAACAGTCTGACCACGCGCGCCTCGTCCTACACACTCACGAACCGCACGGGATGCCCCGTGCGCGAGCAGATGCGCGTGATGACATGGACGGGCACCAGCGCCGATGGCGCGCGTGTGGAGAGCGACACCTCGGACGTGCAGATCCGGCCGGCGATCGTGACCATTCCGGACCAGGGCACGCAGATCGCCCGCGTGATCCACGTGGCGCCGCCCGGCGCGCGCGAGGAGCAGTACCGCGTGCACTTCGATCCCATCGTCGCCCCCGGCGACACGTGCCAGGGTGCGGTCCCCGCCGCGGCCGGGAAGATTTCGGCGCTGGTGACGCTGGTCCAGCACATCGACGTGCCGCTGTTCTACCGCGGCGCGGACATGACCGCGCATGTGACCGCCGCGTGGCAGGGCACGAAGATTGTGCTGCGCAACGACGGCACGGCCACCGCCAAGATCTGGTCCATTGGCGACGGCAAGCAGGTCTGGAACAAGCAGGCCAACTACGTCCTGCCGGGGCAGTCGGGGACGTTCGAAACCGGGCACACCGCGCCGGCGCAAGTGACCCTGGTGATGGGTGACACCAAGCCTGTCACCACGGTCCTGCCCATTCCCTGAGCCTCCCCCATGCGCACGCGGGCGTTGCTGGTCGCCCTGGTCCTGGCGGTGGGCGCTCCGATCGGAGCCGCCCACGCCGACGCGGCCGCCGACCGCGTCTGGCTGGACACTACGATGAACGGCCGTGCGGTCGGCCAGGCGGTGGAGTACGTCCAGCACGGGGACGTGCTGAGCGCGCCGGCGGTCACCTGGCGCGGCCTCACGGTGATCCTGAAACCCGGCGAGACCGGAACGCTCACCAACGTCCAACTGGGCCTCACCTGCACCATCGACACGCCCAACCAGGCGGTGGCCTGCACGGGGCCGGCGGCCCGTTTTCCATTGGAGAAAGTCGGCGCGGCGGTGCGCACGGCCCTGCCCACCACACCGAACGCCATGGGCCTCCTGCTCGGCTACGACCTCGCCGTGGCGCGCACGCCCACCAGCACGTCGTGGTCCAGCAGCCAGGACGCCCGGTTCGTGACCCCGTGGGGCGTCTTGGAATCAACGGGGCAACTGGACGACACCGCGAGCCAGGGGCTGCTCTACAAGCGGGGACTGACGACCTGGACCACCGACTGGGCGAGCAAACGCCTCACCTTCCAAGCCGGGGACATCGCCACCAACCCGGTGGCCAACCTCTCCTCCGCGCTCCTGGGCGGCGTGCGCCTGGCCAGCGACCCATCGCTCGATCCCTCCAGCCCGTCGTACCCCATTCCGGTGATCGGCGGCGTGGCCGTGGGGCCCTCGAAAATCGATGCGTACTTGAACGCCGCGCCCTTGGGCACGGTGGCGCAGGTCGGGCAGGGCGGCTACCAACTGGCCACACCGGTGGCCGCGGGCGGGGCGAACGCGATGACCCTGGTGGCCACCGACGCGTTCGGCCGGCAAACTACGATCGTCGACAGTTTCTACGTCTCGCCGACCTTGTTGCGCCCTGGGCTCGATCGCTGGGACGTGGATGTGGGGGCGGCGCGTGTCGACGGCGGAGACACGTACAGCACGCCCGGATTGTCCGCCTCGTACCAGCGCGGCCTGAGCGATCACTGGACCGTCCAGGGCGCGACGCAGTCGACCGCCAGCGCGCACAACCTCATCGCCGGCGCGATCACGGGCGGACGGTGGGGCACGGCGGATCTCACGCTGGGCGCGTCCACGGGCGCCGCCACCGGCGGTTCCGGGCATTTGATCAACGCCGACTATTCGTACATCGGCCGGCGTTGGCAGATCGGTTTCGGTGAGGCTCTCACCTCACGCGGATGGTGGGATCTGTCGCAAGGGGACTACGACGCCACCGAGCGCGGGCTCATCACGCAGCGCCAATCCACCATCACCTTGGGCTGGACGCCCACGCCCGCGGTCCAGGTGCAAGGCACCTACGCGCGCGTGACGATGCGCAGCGGCACCACGCAAGGGCGCAGCGATCTGCGGGCGACGTGGAATCACAACGCGATGACCGTCGCGCTGGACCTGGAGCACGCCAGCCGCGACAACGCCGTGATGCTCTCGGCCTCCATTCCCCTCGGGCACTCCATATCGCTCAACGCGCAAGCGTTGGACGATGCGCGCCAGGGCGCCAGCGGGCAGGTGGAGGCCATGGGCACCTGGACCAAAGGCGACACTCTGGGGCAGTGGGACACAACGGTGGACCGCACCACCTCCGGCCTCGTCACATCGAACGAACACGTGATGTGGCGCAACGACCACATCCAGGACGACGCGACCATTTCGACCAGCGGCACCCAGGTCTCGGAAAGCAACACGATCTCAGGCGCGCTCTGGATGGGCTCGGGCGCGACCCTCCAAACCGTGCAGCCGGTCTACGACGCTTTTGCCGTCGTGCGCGTGCCCGGGGTGAAAGGTGTGCGGGTGTATTTGGAAAACCGCCTCATGGGCCGCACCAACGCCAACGGCACCCTGGTCGTCGCGCCCCTGACATCGCTCAGCGCCAACAGCATTCGCATCGACGCCGAAGACCTGCCCATCGGAGTCGACGTCAAAGACGTCGTGCAAACGGCCGTCCCCAACCGCAAGAGCGGCACGCTGATTGTGTTCCAAATCGCCGGGCAGACGGCGCGTGAGTTCATTCTCTCCGACGCCCACGGGCGCCACCTCCCCGTCGGCTCGTCCGTGACCGCGCACGCCACGACGGTGCCTGAGGACACCGTGGTCGGCAACGACGGCGTGGTGTACTTGGAAGACACCGCGCCGGGCGCGGACATCACCGTGGATCTCGGCGCCGTCGGCATGTGCCACGCGACGATCCCCACGCCGCTGCCCCACGCCGACGCGATTGCACCCCTCACATGCCGGAGCGCGCCGTGACGCGGGCGACCCAACAAGGCACCGCGCACCGCAACGCCTGCCGCCGGCTGCGCGCGCAGGGCCTCACCCACCGCGCGATCGCCCGGCGCCTCGGCATCACCCACCAGGCCGTGGCCCGCCACCTGCGCGGCGCGCTCGCGCCGACCGATCGCATCACCGATCGCCGGCTGTTGGTGGCCGCCCACCCGCACGTGAGCAGCCGGGCGTTGGCGGTAGCGCTTCGCGTGAGCCGCTGGACCATCGAGCGCGACCGGCGGGTATTGGCCGCCACCACCGAAGCGTAAGACCGACGAGCCACACCCGGGCCCAGCCGCCCGATAGACACCCCGTGGGAATCTGTTGTCATGGTCGCCTTCCGGAGGCCCCCATGACCGATCCCATTCCCGCTCAGGTGCGCGCCCGCATGCTCGAGCGCTCCAACGCCACCCGTCGGCGCGATCGGGACAAAGCCATCGCCCTCATGCGCGCGATGCGCGACGGCGGCCTGAGCCAACAGGTCATCGCGGCGATAACGGGGTACAGTCCGACGACCGTGAAGCGGTATCTGAGATGACGGACAACAGGACGCGGCTCAAGCCCCAAACGCCAGGCCGGTGATGGCGAGCGAGAGGACGGTTACATAGACGTCGACGGCAAAACTCATCCACGAGTTGAGGGCTCGAAGCGCGCGCACAACATGCGCTGACGGGAGCACGTCGTCCATGGGGCACGAACGTACGGATGAGATCACCGATCGCACCAGCAATCCGCCATCTGCCTCGGGAAACGGTACAAGACTGTAGACACCGTAGATCAGGAAGACGTTGGCCGTGAGGAGTTCCAGCGCGGTTCCAAAGCCCACCGATCCAGCCGCGACGTTGTCCACGTGGAGCAGGTGGTGCAGCAACGCCATCAAGCCGAACGCGAACGCAATGTTGGCACTCGGGCCGGCGGCAACGATCGCCACAAACTTACTGAGATTGAAGTTCGAGCCGCCATCGTGCGGCTCCGTGCCATCGATCGCATCGAGGTCCGATTCGGCCTTGCCGAGCCGGATGTGGCCGCCGAAGGGAACCCACCCCACCTGGTAGGACACCCCGTCACGTCCCACCCGGTCCCACAAAAGCGGTCCGGATCCAATGACCAGCGCCGACGGTCGGACGCCCACGCAACGGGCCACCGCAAAGTGGCCCAACTCATGAACAGCAACGCACAAAAAGGTTGCGATGTACAGGCTGACGAGGGCGTCAACGATGTGGAACAGCATGACGATGCGCTCAGTCCATCACAATGCCGACGGCGATCGGGGCGAAGGCGCCGAAAACGCCAGAGCCACAAGAACAACGCGATGGATATGCATACAAAGGTTCCGCGGTTTGGGGTCCTTTCAACCTAACGGGTCGCCACCGACCCACAAGGTCGCAACGCCCTCCGGCGCGCCGTTGTGTGAGCCGTCCCACGCGGGACTGGACAACCCTTCGAAGGCGCGTAGAGTGCCGCCCCCCAACCACCGTGCCCTCAGGATTCGAGGGGCGTTCCGAGACCGTGTGAGCCCACGCAGAACCCGGCGCAAGCAATGCGTGCTGGTGCACA
>NZ_DATJTC010000007.1:0-77363 GCF_035503745.1 Dyella sp. | reverse complement strand
TTGCGCAACAGGTGGTCCTGGGGAACCAGCATCTCGAGTGTCACCATCTCCAGATGCTGTTGGGCCGGCGTCGGTATCTTCAGCATGGCCCATTAAACGACAAACCCCAACGCGATGGTTGGGGTTTGTCAGCAGTCTGAGGCCCGCCATGCGGCGGGCCTCTTTGTTTCACGCAGGATGCGGATCAACTGTGATGCGAATCGTGACCGCCACCGCCACCACCGCGCGGGGCGCTACCGCCGCGAGGCGCCGCGGCCGGACGGGCTTGATGGGATTGCGCGTGGTACTGCGGCGCCGCCGACGGATGGTACGCCGCCGCCGGGGCGGCGCGATACGTACTGGCTGACGTCGGGCGATACGTATTGGCCGGCCTTGCCTGGTACGTGCCCGTCGAAGCATTGTGTGCGGCATAGCTGGTGCGGTTGACGCTTGCCGGGTGATACGTGTTCGCACCCGCATGCGCCACATTGGCGGTGTTCGCATGTGGCGCATAGCTCGCCGAACGTAGTGCCGCGTTACCGGCCGCCGGTGCATGCATCGCAGTGCTATTCACGCGCTGCACGTGGGCCGCCGCCGGCGAGAAGGCGGCGCCATGCGCGGCGGAAACACCCGCACCGGTGAACACGCCAGCGTGCGATGTCGCCGCAATCGACGGATTGCCGTGATTGACCGACGCCAGCATCGCCTGATTGTGGCTTGCCATGGTCATCTGCCGCTGCTGTGCGGCGACCGGGCCGACATGCTGCTCGCGCGCGAACGAGGCTTCCTGCGGCGTCTCGCGTACGGCAAGGCCGCCCTGGCCGCCGTTGTAGCTGGTGCGGCTGACGTAGGTGTTATGGACCACCGTCTGGTTATAGACATGGGTCACATGCACGCCGCCGAACTGGTTGACGCTGCGGTTGTAATAGAAGCCACCGGCGCCCCAATGCCCGCCGACGTAGCCATGGCCGGTATAGCCATAACCATAATTGACGCCGCCGTAGAAGCCCACATGGGGTCCCCAGTAGCCGGCGTGGAAAATGTATACGCCGCCATCCCAGCCCCAATATCCAGGCGTCCACAAGGCGCCGTAGTACGGCGGAAGCACCCAGGTGCCGGGCACCCAGTAGTAGCCGGCGCCGTTCCACGCCCAATAGCCCGGGGTCCAGATATATCCGGGCGCCGGGATGACCGGCTGCACATAGACAGGCAGGATCGGCGGCGGAAAGCCGACCGAAACGCCAACGCCGATAAACACGCCCGCGTTGGCTTTCTGCGGAAGCGCAGTCAACGCTGCACCGGCAGCCATTAAAGCGGCCGCCGCGCGCACGAGCCAGGTGCGCTTGGACGCAAGCGATTGCGCAGATGATGTTGCGATTTTCATGGTGTTTCCTCCTGGGCGTGCACCGTACAGGAGAAAACGCAGGAAAAGTTTCGAGTGAGTACCGGAATTTACGGACAAGTTCGTCGGTGTTCAGCCGACATTTTGCACTTCCCTCCGATTACACGTTGCAAGGTGTTGTGCTGATTGACTTTGCCGGAAAACCAAATACCGGATGAACGGCGCCGCAGAACGGCGACCCTTGGCGCGGACAGGGGCGCTGCCGGTATGCGCGGGCCCGGCGCGGGCGCGGTTACCATGGGCACTCCATCATGTGGACAAACGCGTATGTCCGAGCTTGGACATCTGAAGATGCTGACCCGCTATCGCACCTGGGCCGATAACCTGGTCTACCAATCGTTGGCGGCGATGCCGGAGACGGCCCTGACGCGCGAGCAACCGATCGTTTTCGGCAGCCTCCTGCGCACGCTCAACCACGCGCACTGCATGGACCTGGTATGGAAGGCTCATCTGCAGGGCGTGCCGCACGGGTTCACCTCGCGCAACCCCGACGACTGTCCCGCCTTCGACGTGCTGCGCGCGGCCCAGGCGGCTACCAATGACTGGTATGTCCAGCTAGTGCAGACGCTGGATGCGCAAGCACTCGATGAGACGATCCACTTCAGCTTTATCGGCGGCGGACAGGGCGCCATGCGCCGCGGTGACATCGTGCTGCACGTCGTCAACCATGCCACCTACCACCGTGGGCATGTCGCCATGATGATGTACGGCATGTCCACCCCGCCGCCAACCACTGACCTGCCGGTGTTCCTGCGCGAAGAAAGCGCGCGCAAGCGATAGTTTTCGCGCCGCCGGCTCAGACGTACTGCATCTTGACCGTCATGCCGCCGTCCACGACGAAGTGCTGGCCGGTGACGAAGCCTGAAGCCGTGCTCAGCAGATAGACGGCCAAATTACCTATATCTTCCGGGGTGCCCACGCGGCCGGCCGGATGCTGTGCATGATCGCGACGACTGAGCTTGGGCTGACGGCGCGTCTGCGGATTCTTCCACGCATCGGTCGCGATCCAGCCGGGCAGGATCGCGTTGACCCGCACGGCGGGCCCCGCGCTCACCGCCATCGCATGGGTCAGCGCGACCAGGCCGCCTTTGCTGGCGGCGTAGGCTTCCGTATCCGGCTCCGATTGCAATGCGCGGGTGGAGGCGATGTTGACGATCGCGCCGCCGGCGGCGACCAGCGATGGCAGCGCATGCTTGCTGCACAGAAACGCGCCGGTGAGGTTGGTGTCCAGATAGCGGTTCCATGTCTTGAGCGAGAGTTCGTGCAAGGGACCGCGATTCGGATCGGCAATGCCGGCATTGTTGACCAGGCCGTCTAGATGGCCGAACTGCGCAAGCGCCGCGTCCACCCAACGCTTGACGCTGGTCTCCCGCGCGACGTCCAGCGTACGGAACGCCGCGCGCGGGCCCGCTTGCCATTCCCGCAGGCAGGCGCGCCCGGCGTCGGCGTCCAGGTCGCCCAGCATGACCGAGCCGCCGGCACCCAGCACCGCCTGGGCAATGCCGCGGCCGATGCCTTGCGCGCCGCCGGTGATCAGCACGACACGATCGCGCATGGGCTGAGCGTCGTATGCGGTGATGGCAGGTGTCTTGGTCATGATGGGCATCCGTCGGCAATTGAGAGAATATGACTAGGGCTTGTTCCCCCGATTGGCAAGGGCCACGCCAACAGTGCAGGCCGGCCGTAGCCTACGCATTCGCCGTGGATGGAGTAGGCTTGCCTGCATGCCTGCCCGGATCACCCAGTCGAACGCCTCGCAGATCGAGCTTTTCAGGCAGCCTCCCATTGTCCTTGCGCAGACGCACCGCTTGTTTTTCGCGCTGATGCCGGACGAGGCCGTGCGCCGCGCCATCGGCCGCGCGGCCGTCGTACTGCAGGAGCAATACCCCGTGTTGCGCGCGCGATGGGTGAAGTCCGAGCGCTATCACGCCACGGTGAATTTTCTTGGCGATTATCCGGAGCTGCCGGGGGATGTGGTAGAGAAGGCGAGGGCGGCGGCGAACATGCTGTGCGCAGTGTCGTTTACGTGGTCGCTTGATTACGCCACCAGCTTTCGCGGGCGCGAGCCGCCCTGTGTGCTGCGCGGCACGTTCGTGCCCGATGCGATGTTCGTGCTGTGGCGCGATCTGAATGCCGCGCTCGCGCACGTGGGCCTTTACCGGCACATCGAACACTCATTTACGCCGCACGTAACGGTGGCCTACGGGCGCCGGGAGTTGCCGCATGCCGCGCCGGTGGCGCCGGTGGCGTGGCCGATCGACAGCGTGGCGCTGATTCACAGCGTGGTGGGTAAGGGGTATTACGAACAGCTGGGACGCTGGCCCCTGCTCAGCCCCGCGCGTTGATCGCGCGCGCCGGGCGACCGCCAGCGCCATATGGGCCAAAGGTCAGGTAGGCGCCATCGACGGGTAGGCGCACACTTTCGCAGCGGTTCACCCCCATCAGGAGATCGTCATGCGTCCGATATGCGCCGCCTTGCTTGCGGCATTGATCGTTCCCGGTGTCACGCTGGGACAAACGGCTCAAGCGAACCACATGCACGCCTTGCAATACGTACCCGCTTACGTCACGGCAGCGGTCAACGATCCGGCGCGCGCGCAGGATGCCGGCAACGATGCGCGGCGCAAGGTCGCCCAAATCATGGTTTTCAGCGAAGTGAAGCCCGGCCAGAAAGTGCTTGAGCTGATTCCGGGCAGCGGCTACTTCACGCGTGTGTTCAGCGGCATCGTCGGTGCGCGCGGGCACGTCTACGCGCTGTGGCCCAATGAATACGCCAAGGAAGACGCCGACAACGTAGCCGCCATCGACAAACTTGCCGGCGAAGCGCACTACGCCAATGTTTCGGTGCTCAAACAGCCGGCGGCGCAATTGAGCGTGCCCGAGCCTGTGGACGTGGTGTTCACCTCGCAGAACTATCACGATTATCCGGACGCCTTCATGGGCAAGGTCGATCCGGTCGCGTTCGACAAGCAGGTGTACGCCGCGCTCAAACCCGGTGGCCTGTTCGTGGTGATCGACCATGTCGCGCCGGCAGGTTCGGGCATGGCCGATACCGACACCTTGCATCGCATCGATCCGGAAATCGTCAAGAAGCAGGTGGAGTCGGTGGGCTTCGTATTTGCCGGCGAGAGCAACGTACTGCGCAATCCGAACGATCCGCACACGATCAAGGTGTTCGACGCCTCGATCCGCGGCCATACCGATCAATTCATCTATCGCTTCCGCAAGCCCAAGTGATGCGCGTCTGGCGCGGGCCGGCGCAAGATTAAGGCTTCGATTCATGCTTCGCAGGCACCGTGCCGCCTGCGAAGCATGATCGGCGCATCCCTATTGCAGTCCGCGCCACATGTCGTTGAGCAGTTCGTCGCTGGGATCGAGCGACTGCTCCCAATACATGATGCCGCCAAGGTGTTGCGCCTTGACGAAGGCGGTCTTGGCGGCGATCGATTGCGGATCGTCGTAGCTGATGAAGCGGTGCGTCTTCGCATTCCACAGCCACGGCGCCTGCGCCGCATCGTCCCAATAACGCACGTAGCCGTTCTTGCCGATGAAATCCTGCTTGAGTTCGGGCCAGTTGTGGCTGCCCTGGTAGTGGCCGTAGGGCTGGTAAAGGCCATGGTGATCGGGTTTCACGTCGGCGAATTCGCGGCCATAGAGCGCCGCGCCGATCACCAGCTTGTGCGGCGGCACGCCGGCGGCCAGGAACTGCCGCACCGCGCGGTCGGTGGTGCGGCCATCGCCGGTGATCAGCGCCGAGGCATGCAGGCCTGTGTGATGTCCGGTGGTGGGCGTATTGGCGTTGACGAAGTCGTAAGTCATCATGTTGAACCAATCCAGATACGGATTGACCGCCGCGATGTCGATACCGCTGACGAACGGGCCATCGGCGATCGCCACGCTGAGCGTGTAGTGATGGGCGCCGGTGCGCCCGTGCTGGGCGCCCACGCGATCGAGGCTGGCGCGGATCGCTTTTAGCAGCAGGGTGTAGTTGGTTTTGTCTTGCGGGCTGGATTGGATGCCCGATTCGTGATGGCCGGGATATTCCCAGTCCACATCGATGCCATCGGCGTGCTGGTCAGCCACCAGTTGCGCGGCGCTGTCGGCAAACAACTGGCGTCCCGCCGCGGTGCTGGCCGCTTCGGAAAAGCCGCCGACGGTCCAGCCGCCTACCGAGATGTCCACTTTCAGTTTCCGATGGGTAGCCTTCAGCGCGATCAGATCGTGCAGGTGCGGCAGATCGCGGGCATCGATCGTCACGCGGCCGTCCTTCGGATGGGCGAAGGCGAAGATCAGCGTGTCGATCTTGTCCACGTCCTTGGTCTGCACCGGGTTCCAGCTGCCGGCGTAGCCGACAATGCGATAGGGCGAGGTCGTCGTCTGGGCCGCGGCGCAGGTGCCGGCGGCGAGCGCGGCCGTTGCCAGGGCACTGATCAGGTAACGCGAACTACGGGAAAAAATGCGGCGCATGGGGGATGTCCAAAGTTAAGGCTGTAAGGCGTGCACAGGTTTGGCCGCCACGGTGAAGTATCCAGGCATGCGCTTGAAGTTGGCAGCGGGCGGGGCCATCTTGGCTATGAGAAAATGGCATGTACCGATGAACGAGCCTACAACAAGCCCTGCGCATGACGCATGCAGCGACGATCCGCCGCCCCGGCCGCCGGTCGAGCCCGATCCGGACGATTGTTGCGGCAACGGTTGCGATCCGTGCATTTTCGATTTCTACGAAGAAGCGCGGCAGCATTACCGCGAGGCGCTGGCGGCGTGGCGCGAGCGTCATCCCGGCGTGGATCCGGCATTACCCGCGTCCACGCCGGAGGAATCGGCTCAGCGCGCACCGTAAAGCACTTTGACATCGTCCAGCAGCAACGCCTGGCTGCTCGGGCGCGCATAGAACATGTGGCCGCCGGGATATTCCTTCACCTGCACGCGCGTAGCGTCGCCCATCTCGGGCATCTGGTCGACGATCAGCACGGAAGCCATGAACGGGCAGGAAAGGTCGTCCCAGCCGTGTGCAATCAGTACGCGCAAGGACGGATCGTTCGCCACCGCCTCGCGTAGCTGGCTTACCGAACCTTTGTTGGCATCGTCGTCCTCGTGCCACAGGTTGTTCACCTCGTAGCTAAGCGCGTTGTAGCGGCCGTAATATTTCCAGCCGACCGTCTGGGTGACGAAGTTGACCATCGCGGTGGTGGTCGGCGCGATGATGCCATTGAGGATCGGATCGCCGCCGACCTGGTGCGGCGCATACGGGAACGGATCCCATGCGGTAACGTTGGAGTCGTAGCGGCTGCCGAGCTTGCCCTCCGCGCGATACACCTCGCGCAGATACGCCTGCGTTTCGATGCGCCCGCCCGAACGCTTGACGAATACCGGATCGAGGCCGGTCAGTTCGCTCACCTTCTGCAGCATCGCTTCGTTGGCGGCCGGATCGCTGCGGCCCTTCATCAGCGCGACGGCATAACCGGTGCGCGTGTAGTCGATGATCGGCGCCATCGCCTGGGGCGTCAGCCGATGCTCGCGTTCCAGGTAGGCGGCGGCGATCGAGGGCAGCGTAAGCATCCATGGCAGCGGCGATACATTGCCGTCGTCGGACGAGGCGGCATCCAGGTACGGCGACAGCAGCACCATCCCGTTCATCGCCACGCCCAGTTGCGTTTGCAGGTATTCGGTGATGCGCGGGCCGCGGAAGCCGCCGTAGCTTTCGCCGACCAGGTACTTGCGCGATTCCATGCGGCCGTTCTTCACCAGCCAGTCGTAGACGATGCGCGAGAGATACTTGATGTCGTTATCGGTGCTGTAGAACAGCTTGGTCGCTTTATCGTCCGGCACCAGGGCACGGCTGTAGCCGGTGCCGACCGGATCGATGAACACCAGGTCGGTGAAACCCAGCCAGGTGCCGGGATTGTCGTGCAGCGTGGCCGGATCGGAAGGGTTGTCGCCGTCCACGCCGAAGTTCACGCGCTTAGGTCCGATCGCGCCGAAATTGAGATACACCGACGACGCGCCCGGTCCGCCGTTGATGGCGAACGTCACAGGTCGATCCTTGCCCGGCATCGTGTAGGCGGTAAATACCACCTGGGCGGTGACGTTGCCCTTTTCGTCGCGCACCGGCAGCGAGCCGACGGTGACGGTGTACTTGAGCGTGCGGCCGCCGACCACGGCCGACTGGCTCACATGCGCATCGGCCGGGAAGGCTGGCAGGTGAAAACCATCGGCGTTGGCACTGTCCTGCGCGGGGGCGGGCTTGGCGTCGCCGGCCATGGCAGCCGGTACGGCGGCGATGATCAGGGTGGCGAGCAGGGCGGATGACAGGATCTTGCGCACGAGGATTCCCCAGGACATACGGACCGCAAAGACTAACCAAGCGCGTCGCTCCCTGCATTGTGCCCAATGGCACGGTGCGGACCTGCGTCGCAAGAAGCGCGGCCAAACGTTGAAGCTTGTGCTGCGCTGCATTAAATTCGGTCCCTCTGTAGGGGGAATCCAATTAATGAAACGTATTTTGATGGTCGGCGCCGCCGCGGCGCTGCTTGCCGCGTGCGGTGGTAAGGACGTGCGCATGCAGGCGCCGCTGGGCAGTCTGGTGCAGCCGGGCACGGCGCCCTGGTTGAAGGTCGCCGGGGGCTCGGACAAGCTCGATGTGCGCGGTCTCGACCACAAGCTGACGCTGGATCCGTCGCCGGATATCGCGGCGGCTTTGCAGTCCCAGCTCGGCACGCGGCTGCAACCGGACTATTTCCCCGACCTGGTGGTCACTTGCACCTCGCTCGACGCGGCACTGCACGTGGACCAGGACAAGGCGCCGGGCCAGCTCTCGATGGACCTGTCCCTGCATTGCGACGTGTGGGCCCAGGGCTTCGATGCCCACCATGACTACAAGGTGCGGGTGTCGACCGGGGCCGGCAACGACAATGCCTACGCGCTGGCGCTGCCGACGCTGGTGGCCAGTGGCGCCGACGACATCGCCGCCCAGCTGCGCGGCGATCTGCATAAGCTCAACCGCGCTTCGCGCTGACCCCAGGCCGGCGCCCCGATGGGGGCGCCGGAAGCATCCCGGGCAGGCGGCCCAACATCGATCCGGCGATCCACGCTATCTTGTCCGCTGGACAGTTTGGGGAGATCGCCCGTGAATGCAGTACCTGGACCCGGCGCCGAACCGCGCGCCGAACTCACTATCCGTGGCCTGATCATCGGCGTGGTGATCACGCTGGTGTTCACGGCGGCCAACGTGTTCTTCGGCCTGAAGGCGGGCCTGACCTTCGCCACGTCGATTCCGGCGGCGGTGATCTCGATGGCCATCCTGCGCGCGATGAAGAACGCGACGATCCAGGAAAACAACATCGTGCAGACGGTGGCTTCGGCGGCGGGTACGCTGTCGTCGATCATCTTCGTGCTGCCGGGCCTGATCATGGTGGGCTGGTGGACCGGGTTTCCGTTCTGGATTTCCTTCGGCATCTGCGCGGCAGGCGGCATCCTGGGCGTGATGTACACCATTCCGCTGCGCCGTGCGCTGGTGACCGATTCGGATCTGCCGTATCCGGAAGGCGTGGCCTGCGCCGAGGTGCTGAAGGTGGGCTCGGGAGAGGTGACCGAAGCGTCCGATTCGGCGTCGGTGGAGGGCGGGACGGCCGGATTGATGGCGGTCGTCGTGGGCTCGCTGGTTTCGGCCGTTTTTTACGTTGTCGTGCAAACGCAGATTTTCGCCAGCGACCTGGTCAAGAATTTTCGCATCGGAAACCGCGGCACGGTGAGTGGTTACGACTTCAGCCTGTCTTTCGCGCTGTTTGCGGTCGGTCACCTGGTCGGGTTGTGGGTGGGTCTTGCCATGCTGCTTGGTGCGGTTATTGGCTGGGGCTGGGGCGTTCCTTATTTCAGTTTCTTGCACCCAATGGCCGGTGACGTTGCGGACGTCGCGGAAAATGTGTGGAAAAACTATGTGCGCTTTATCGGCGCGGGGACCATCGCCGTGGCGGCGATCTGGACGTTGATCAAGCTGGTCAAGCCGGTCGTGGGTGGATTGGCCTCTGCCATGGCCGCCTCCAGGGCGCGCAAGGGCGGCGGCGCCAGCAGCATGGCGCGCACCGAGCAGGACATGCCCATCGGATTGGTGGGCTTGATCGTGTTGATCTGCATGCTGCCTATTGCATGGCTTTTGGGCGACTTCAGCGTTACGACCGGACTTGGCGCCCATACCACGATGCTTGTGATCGGCGGCGTGCTGTTTGTGCTGATACTCAGCTTCCTGGTGTCCACGGTGTGCGGCTACATGGCCGGTCTTATTGGCTCGTCGAACAGTCCGCTTTCGGGTATCGGCATTCTGGTGGTCATTATTGCCGCCCTCCTGCTGCTGCTCGGTCTGAAGTCCGAGCAAACCGCCGAAGCGGGCAAGGGCCTTGTGGCTTTTGCGCTATTCATCACGTCGGTGGTTTTTGCCGTGGCGGCGATTGCAAACAATAACCTGCAGGATCTGAAAACCGGCCAGTTGGTCGACGCAACGCCATGGAAGCAGCAGGTCGCCCTGGTGATTGGCGTGATCGCCGGCGCCATCGTTATCCCGCCGGTGATGAATGTGCTGAACAAAGCCTACGGTTTTGCCGGCGTGCCCGGCGCCGACAAGCTTCATGCATTGTCCGCGCCGCAAGCGGGAATCATCTCTTCACTGGCGCAAGGCGTCATCGAGCACAATATTCCGTGGTACCTGATCGGCATTGGCGCGGCAATCGGCGTTGGCACCATCGTTCTGGACGAGTTGCTGGGGCTTGCCACCAAATCCGTGCGCATGCCGCCGCTTGCCGTCGGCCTGGGTATCTACCTTCCCACCTCGACCACGCTGATGATCGTGGCTGGCGCGGTCGTCGGCTGGTACTTTGACAAGCGTGCCGAGCGTACGCGCAAGGCCGAAGCCACCAAGCAGCTGGGGGTGCTTCTTGCCTCGGGCATGATCGTGGGGGAAAGCATCCTGGGCGTTGTCGTGGCGGCCATTGTGTTTTTTACCAATAACAAGACACCGCTGGCCTTGGTGGGCAGCAGCTTCCAGAACGCCTCGATCTGGATCGGCGGGCTTGCCTTTGTAGCGGTGACTGTGGCGATGTATCGCTGGATCTGGCGCGTCGGTCAAAAGAGCTAAGCGACCCGGAGCGGCAGTTCGCAACACTGCCGCTCCTTGCCGCCGCGCACGCGTACAATGTGCGCACTTGCTGCAACGGATGCATCCGCTTGACGATGGCCGGTATCCATGCGTCCATGCCCGATGCGGTGCTGGACGCTTTATTTCTCCCTGTTTCCAGCGGCTCCGTGCGCGTGCCGGCGGATGGGCGGGTGTTGTTCTTGCGCGCGCGCAGCGGCCATCGCCTGCGCGAAGTGGCGCAGCCGGGCTGGTTGTGCGAGCAAAGTTTCAAGCCGTTCGCCGATGCATTGATGCGCGAAGGTTTCAACGTGGGCGAGGCCACGCCCGATGCGCGTTTCTCGCTGGTGCTGGTGCTGCCGCCGCGGCAGCGAGAGGAGGCGCGTGCGCTGTTCGCGCGTGCGGCACGCCATGCCGAAGGCGGCGGGGTGGTGCTGGCATGCGTGCCGAATGCGGAAGGCGCGAAATCCGCGCAGGCGGATCTGGCCGCGCTGCTAGGCTCCGTACAGCATCTTTCCAAGCACAAATGCCGCGTGTTCTGGGGCGTCTCAGAGGCGTCGCCGGGCGATCGGCCGGTGCGCGATGCATGGTTGGCGCTCGACGCGCCGCAAGCGAACGCGGCAGGCTTCCTGAGCCGCCCGGGCCTGTTCGCATGGGATCGCGCCGACAAGGCTTCCGCGCTGCTCGCCGCGCATCTGCCGCATGACTTGCGTGGGCGCGTCGCCGATTTTGGCGCCGGATACGGTTATCTTGCCGCGCGCATCGTCGAACGCTGCCGGCAGGTCGCATCGATCGACCTGTACGAGGCGGAGGCACGCGCGCTGGAACCGGCAAGGCTCAACCTGGAACGTGCGGTGCAGGGCAGCGGGCGTGCGGTGTCTTTCCAGGTGCACTGGCATGACGTCACCGCCGGCATCGATCGCCGCTACGAGGCCATCGTCAGCAATCCACCGTTCCATCAGGGCCGGGCCGACCTGCCCGAGCTTGGCCGCGCCTTCATCGCGCGGGCGGCGGATGCGCTGGTGGCTTCGGGGCAATTGTGGCTGGTGGCCAATCGCCATTTGCCCTACGAAGCCACGCTTGCCATGCATTTCGAACACGTCGATACAAGAGCGATGCAGGATGGTTTCAAAGTGATCCAGGCAACAGGTGTGCGCCGATGAGGTTGGTCAAGCTGATTGCGAATCTGGGCTATGGCAGCCGCAAGGACGTTGCGTGGATGTTTCGCGAGGGGCGCATCACCGATCCGGATGGCGAGGTGCTGTACGCCGACGACAAGGTCGAGCATGCGCAGATCCGCATCGACGGCGAGCCGCTCGATCCGCCCACCGGCCTGATCTTGATGATGCACAAGCCACTGGGCGCCACCTGTTCGCGCAAGGACCCGGGGCGCGTTGTCTATGACTTGCTGCCGCCCAGGTACCGCGCGCGCACGCCGGCGTTATCCACCATTGGCCGGCTGGACCGCGATACCTCCGGGTTGTTGCTGTTTACCGATGACGGCGCGTTGCTGCACAGGATCATTTCGCCGCGTGCGCAGATCGCCAAAGTCTACGAAGCGTCGCTGGCGCACGATCTGCGCGGCGACGAACAGGCGCTGTTCGCCAGCGGCACGATGATGCTGGAGTCGGAAACCACGCCGCTGCTGCCGGCCACGCTCCAAGTACTGGCTCCGCGCGAGGCGCGGCTGAGCATCAGCGAGGGCCGTTACCACCAGGTGCGCAGAATGTTCGCCGCGACGGGCAATCATGTCCAGGCGCTGCAGCGTATTGCGATCGGCGGCCTGCGGCTCGACGGGCTGCAGGCCGGTGCGTGGCGCCCGCTCGATGCGCAGGACGTGGCACGAATCTTTGAACCGGCGAATCGCTAGCGATTCGCCGGACAAGATCATGGCGGGCTTTGCATCAAGCGGTGGCGTGCCAGCTCATCTTCGCGACGCGAGTGCGCGCCCGATACCCAGGAGACCAGGTTGGTATCGGAGGCGGTGCGTTGCTTGGATTTGGTGTCGTGCATGACCAGGTGGGAAAGCATCCCTGCTACCAGCTGCATTCCGCGCGTCATGGCGGAACGAGCAAGAAGCATGTGCATGGTTTATCTACTCCATCGGCTACCCCTGCGTAGCCGCTGGCTTACTTTAGCAAGGAATTACGGAGAATGTGTAGAAGACGTGAAGGAATTTAGCGACCCCTGCCATAAGTCTTGCAACACCCACGCGCCGCCCGAATATTTCGCCCCATGTCCTTGACTTCCTTGGTATTCGACAACGCCTTCATTCGCCAGCTGCCGGGCGATCCCGATCATGGCCGGGGTAGCCGGCAGGTGCAGGGCGCGTTCTACTCGCGGGTGGATCCCAGCCCTGTGCCCGCACCGCGCACGCTTGCCTGGTCACGGGAAGTTGCGGCCGAATTGGGCCTGGGCGAGGCCGATGTCGCCGCGCCGTTTTTTGCCCAGGTGTTCGGCGGCAATGGGTTGATGACGGGCATGCAGCCGTGGGCGTCCAACTATGGCGGGCACCAGTTCGGCGTGTGGGCCGGGCAACTGGGCGACGGGCGCGCCATTTCGCTGGGCGAGGTGGTGACCCGCAGCGGAGACCGGCTCGAGCTACAGCTGAAAGGGGCCGGTGCCACGCCGTATTCGCGCGGCGCGGATGGCCGGGCCGTGCTGCGCTCGTCGATTCGCGAATTCCTGTGCAGCGAGGCCATGCATCACCTTGGCGTCCCCACCACGCGCGCGCTCAGCCTGGTGGCGACCGGCCAGCAGGTGGAACGCGACATGTTCTATGACGGGCACCCGGAGCAGGAGCAGGGCGCGATCGTGTGCCGGGTCGCGCCCTCGTTCATCCGCTTCGGTCATTTCGAACTGCCGACCTCGCGCGGCGATACCGCGCTGCTGCAGATGCTGGCCGACTTCACCATCAACCACCACTTTCCGCAGCTGGCCGGCCGCGGCCAGACACGCTACGCCGACTGGTTCGGCCAAGTATGCGTGCGCACCGCGCGCATGGTCGCGCACTGGATGCGGGTGGGCTTCGTGCACGGCGTGATGAATACCGACAACATGTCGATCCTGGGCCTTACCATCGACTATGGCCCGTATGGCTGGATCGACGATTTCGATCCGGACTGGACCCCCAACACCACCGATGCCGTGCGCCGCCGCTATCGCTTCGGCCAGCAACCGAACGTGGCGTGGTGGAACCTCAGCCGTCTTGCCGCGGCACTGTCGCCGCTGTTTGACGACGTCGCGCCACTTCGGGCGGGGTTGGATGCCTATGCCGCCGAGTACGCCTTGCAACTGCGCAATACCGTCGCGCACAAGCTGGGCCTGTCCGAATGCCGCGATGATGACCTGGCGCGCATGGAGGCTTTGCAATTGCTGATGCAACAGGGGGAAGTCGACATGACGCTGTTTTTCCGCGCACTGAGCGAGATCGACCCGCGACAGCCCCGGCTCGATCCGCTGCGCCAGGCGTTTTACGACCAGGCCAGGCTTGAAGCGACACAAGCCGGTTTCGCCGCATGGCTGGACGATTACGCCGCCCGCTTGCTGGCCGACGCGCTGGCGCCGGCACAGCGCAGGCAGCGTATGCACGCGGCCAATCCCTGTTACGTGCTGCGCAACTACCTGGCGCAGGAAGCCATCGACCGCGCGACGGAAGGCGACTATGCGGGCATCCACACCTTGCTTGAGGTGCTCAGGCGGCCCTATGAGGAACAGCCCGGGCGCGAACACTTCGCGCAGAAACGTCCGGCCTGGGCGAAATCCCGCGCGGGTTGCTCGATGCTGTCCTGCAGTTCGTAAGGCCTGCCTGCATCGAGGCCCCGGCCGCAGGGCGGCGGGACCTCGGTGCTGGCGTCACGCAACGATGCCTGGCCATTCAGTTGCCGCCATTGCCATTGTTGCCGTGGTTACCCTGGTTGCCTTGCTGGGGATTCGGACGCGGTGCCGGACGGTTGTTTTGTGCCGGTTTGTTACCGCCAGGTGGATGGCTTCCACCCGGCTGCGGACGGTTGCCTCCACCGGGCGGTTGCGGCCGATTGCCACCCCCTGGTGGCTGCGGGCGATTGCCTGCCGGCGGTTGCGGGCGGTTTCCGCCCGGCGGCGGCATGGGCCGGTTGCCGCCGGGCGGACGCACAGGCGGCCTTGGCGGGCGCGGCGGTGGCCGGCTCGGTATCGGGCGGCCGTACCAGCGCGCGCGATCGCGGTAAAACGGGCGCCCCGTGTAGTAACGCGCCCAGTAGGTGCCGATGACAAACGAGACGATGGGAATGCCGATCCGGGCACCGTAGTCGGTCACCATTACCGGCTGGCTGTTATAGGTGTACTGCAGATACGTACCGGCCACCCAGCCGCGATTGCCGGCCGCGATCACGTCGCACCATTGCCATCCGTCGGTGCAGCCCTGGATGGACACGGGTGTGCCGGTCGCCAGCGTAAGGATCAGCGGGTAGTCCGGATCCGGTCCCGCACGCATATTGACGTTGCCGATGGTGTAGCCATCGGCCGCGAACGTCGTCGCGGTAACCGTCATCAACAGGGCGGTCGCGAGCGACCAGAGCATCCGCTTCATCGGGCCATCCTCCAGCGTGGGCGCAGTGGGGGTTACGACGTCAATGCGCCGTCATCATGGCTCAATTTTCGCGCGATTGCATGGTGGCGCCGATGTAAGCGGTCAACGCACCCCAACCAGCTCGATGTCGAACACTAGCGCGCTGTTGGGCGGGATGTCGCTGCCTGCGCCGCGGGAGCCGTAACCGAGCGAGGAAGGAATGATCACCTCGCGCTTGCCTCCCACGCGCATGCCGCGCACGGCGCTATCCATGCCCGGGATCACCTGCTCGGCGCCGATCACGAACTCCAGCGGGCGGCCGGCATCGTAGGAACTGTCGAACTTGGCGCCATGGTGGTCGGCAGCCTTGGCGCTATACAGCCAGCCGGTGTAGTTGATCCTTACCTCTGAATCGTCCTGTGCCTTGGTGCCTGTGCCGACCTTCTGGTCGGTGATCACCAGCTTGCCCACGTCATCGGCGCAGGCCAGGTTGGGGGCCAGCGCGGACAGGGCAAGCAGGGCGACGGCGAGCAGGGGCAGCGAACGCAACATGGGACAACTCCAGAGAATGAATCGGCGGCGGGGCCTAGGGGTCTGTTTGCCCGCCATCCGGCGCCGTCGCGTCGTCGTGTACGGATGTACACCTCCCTCACGCTTCCTTGGCTGGCGAGCAAACGGCTCCCGGCGCGGGCCACGCGATAGTGTAAGCAGGCCCCGACCTATCGCGAAACCCGCCGCCGCTGTTTGCATCGCGACGAGGATGTGCTATCACTGGCAACCATGATCCTCGCCTCCCGCCGCTATTACTTCTGGTTTTATGGCTATCCGAAGCCGGCGGCGGAGCATGGTGCGCGATCGTAACAAAGCAAGATCACCCACTTTCCTCAAAAAGCCGCCAGCCACCCTGGCGGCTTTTTTGTTGGGCCGCCGGACATCGAGATAGAAGGAATTGCCACATGACCAGCCTCACCGACGATTTACGTATCCGCGAGCTCAAGGAGCTTGCCACCCCAGCCGAGGTCATGCGCGATTGCCAGCCCAGCGAGCCGGCCATCGCCACCGTCGCGAGCACGCGCCGCGCCCTGCATCGCATCCTGCACGGACAGGACGATCGCCTGGCCGTGGTGATCGGCCCGTGTTCGATTCACGACCCGGCCGCCGCGCTGGATTACGCCAGACGTCTGGCCGCCGAGCGCGAGCGCCATATCGACACGTTGGAAATCGTCATGCGCGTGTATTTCGAAAAACCGCGCACCACCGTGGGCTGGAAGGGGCTGATCAACGATCCGGACCTGGACGAGAGTTACCACATCGACAAGGGCCTGCGCCTGGCACGGCGCCTGCTGTGCGATATCAACGCCCTGGGCCTGCCGGCCGGCTGCGAATTCCTGGATCTGATCACGCCGCAGTACATCGCCGACCTGGTCGCCTGGGGCGCCATTGGCGCGCGCACTACCGAGAGCCAGTCGCACCGCGAGCTTGCGTCGGGCCTTTCCTGCCCGGTGGGTTTCAAGAATGGCACCGATGGCAACGTGAAGATCGCCGTCGATGCGGTATTGGCGGCGGCCCGTCCGCATCATTTCATGGCGGTGACCAAGCGCGGACGCACGGCGATCGCCGCGACCCGCGGCAATGACGATTGCCACGTGATCCTGCGCGGCGGCAAAACACCCAACTACGATGCCGCCAGCGTTGCCGCGGCATGCGCCGCGCTGGCCAAGGCCGGACTCGCCGAGCGTCTGATGATCGATGCAAGCCATGCCAACAGCGGCAAGCAACCGGAAAACCAGCCGCGCGTCGTCGCCGACATCGCCGCACAACTGGAGGCGGGCCAAACGCGTATTCAAGGCGTAATGATCGAGAGCCATCTGTTGGCCGGCCGGCAGGACCTGGTACCCGGTTGCGAGCTTGCCTACGGACAGAGCATCACCGATGGCTGCATCGGCTGGGACACTTCCGTGCAGGTGCTGGAGCGGCTGTCCCAGGCGGTGCGCGTGCGCCGGGAACAGGTGAAGGCGCAGGCCGCGGCATGATCGGTTTGCGCCATGCGATGGGCGCCGCCAGGCGCGTCGTTCTATGCTTGGGTTTAGAGCCATCGGCTGGGACGCGGCATGAGTTACGACATTCGGCACCTGAGGGCGGCGCATCGTTTCGAAACGAAGGTCGATGGCGAGGCGTGCCAGCTCGATTACAGCCTGCACAATGGAATCATGACCATCACGCATACCTGGGTGCCTGATGACGTGGGCGGCCGGGGCATTGCCGGCGAACTGGTCCGTGCGGCGATGGAAGCGGCACGCGGCGAGGGCTGGAAGGTGGAGCCCGCCTGCAGTTACGCGCGATCGTGGATGGAGCGCCATCCCGAGTACGCGGCGCTGCGCGCATGACCGGCGCCATGCGGACGAACCACAAGCATGCCCATGAACACGCCCGTTGACGTCAAGCCCACGGCTCGGGCTGCGCGCCGCCGCTGGGCGCCCCTGCGCTTCGTGCGCGCCCGGCCATGGCTGGCCGTTTCCAGCGTGGTCTTCGTCGCCACGGGTGCCGGGCTGGCTACAGCGGGGGTGAAGCCGGCGCTGGCGCTATTGCTCGGCTTCGATCTTGGCGCGTTGCTCTACCTGGGCATGGTGATGCGCATGTTCAACCGCGCCGGCGCCGAGCACATGTGCCGCCATGCGCGCGCGCAGGACACCGGGCGTCGCGCCACGCTGTGGGTAGCCGTGGCCGTGTCGAGCGTGGTGCTGGTGGCCTTGTCCACGGAATTGCATGCGGCCAAGGGCGGGGGCGCGAAAGTAATGGGCATGGCGGCGCTCAGCATCGTGCTTTCGTGGCTTTTCATGAACACCATGTATGCCTTGCACTACGCGCATGGCTATTACGGCGATTTCGGCAAGCAGCACGAGGGGCTCGAATTTCCAGGCACCAAACAGCCCGATTACTGGGATTTTCTTTACTTCGCCTTCGTGATCGGCATGTGTTTCCAGGTGTCGGACGTGCAGATCACCAGCCACACTTTGCGCCGCACGGCGCTGTTGCACAGCGTGGTGGCGTTTTTCTTCAATGTGTTCATCATTGCCATCAGCGTGAACATCGCCGCGGGTTTGGCCTAGCGCCTTTTACTTCCTCCCGGTGTGCAACACAGGAGGGGCAGGATGGAGTCGGGCGCCCCAGTCAAAGCAACGGCAGGGTCCGCACGCGGCGAGGAAGTGCCGCCTGCCTTGCGGCTCAATCGCGAAAATTGTCGAACTGCAGGGGCAGGTTCACCTCGGCCTTGCGCAACACCGCCATGGCAAGCTGCAAATCGTCGCGCTTCTTGCCCGTCACGCGCAGTTTGTCGCCGTTGATCTGCGCTTCGACCTTGAGCTTGGACTCCTTGAGGATCTTCACCAGATCCTTGGCGACCGGCTGCTCGATGCCTTGCTTGACGGTGATTTTCTGCCGGGCGCCGGCGAGGTTGGTTTCCGGCTCGGCGACGTCCAGCGCGCGCGTGTCGATTTTGCGCGAGGCCAGCCGGCCGCGCAGGATGTCCATCATCTGCTGCAACTGGAATTCGCTCGGCGCGCTTTGCGTGATGACGAATTTGTCCAGCTCGAACTTCGCATCCGTGCCCTTGAAGTCAAAACGGGTGGAGAGTTCGCGGTTGGCCTGGTCGACGGCGTTGGTCAGTTCGTGCTTATCGACCTCGGAAATCACGTCGAAAGAGGGCATGGCGATGGTCCGCAACAGGGGTAGGTCGCAAGTGTAAAGCATGTATCTGGTGGATAATGCATGCCTGTGCATGCCGGCGGACGGGCTTACGGTGACGATGTGAAAGTGGATGTGCTGATCATCGGGGCCGGCGCGGCAGGCTTGATGTGCGCCCTCACCGCCGGGCAGCGCGGGCGGCAGGTGCTGGTGCTCGACCATGCCAACAAGCCGGGCAAAAAGATCCTCATGTCAGGCGGCGGGCGCTGCAATTTCACCAACCTGGGCGTGACGCCCGCGCAATACCTTTCGGCCAATGCGCACTTCGCCAAATCGGCGCTGGCACGCTATACGCCCGCCGACTTCATCGCGCTGGTCGAGAAACACCGTATCGCCTATCACGAGAAAGAGCTGGGCCAGTTGTTCTGCGAGGAGTCTTCCAAGCTGATCGTGCGCATGCTGCTGGATGAATGCGCGGCGGCGAACGTGCGCATCGAAACCAGCTGCGCGGTGCAACGCGTACGCAAGGCGAACGAAAGTTTCGCCGTGTCGACGGCGAAAGGCGACATCCACGCCGACGCCCTGGTGATTGCTTCCGGTGGCCTTTCCATCCCCAGCATGGGCGCTACCGGCTTCGGTTATGAGCTGGCGCGCCAGTTTGGCCACAACGTGCTGGCCACCCGCGCGGGCCTGGTACCGTTGACCTTGAGCGGCAAGCACCAGGAGCACTACCAGGATCTTGCCGGCGTCGCGTTGCCGGTTGCCCAGGCGAGCGTGGGCAAGCGTAGCTTTCGCGCGGGGCTGCTGTTTACGCATCGCGGCATCAGCGGCCCATCGATTCTGCAGATTTCCTCCTACTGGCAGCCCGGCGACGACCTGCGTGTCGATCTTTCGCCGGAGGTGGACATTGGCGACTGGCTGGTCGCCCAGCGCGCGGCACGCCCTGCCGCCCAATTGCGCAATGTGCTGGGCGATTTGTTGCCCAAGCGATTGGCGCAGCGCCTGTGCGAACTCTGGCTGCAAAGCCGGCCGATGCACCAGTACCGCGATGCACAGCTGCGCGAGATCGGCGCGCAGTTGCATCACTGGCCGATCGTCGCCAGCGGCACCGAAGGCTATCGCACAGCCGAAGTCACGCTCGGCGGCGTGGATACCGATGGCCTCTCTTCCAGCACGATGCAGTCCAAGCGGGTGCCTGGCCTGTATTTCATCGGCGAAGTGGTTGATGTCACTGGCTGGCTGGGCGGCTACAACTTCCAGTGGGCCTGGGCATCGGGCTACGCGGCGGGGCAGGCGGTATAGGGTCTTTGCAACCCTTGAACATCGAGCGTGCTGGACTTAGGCATGCACTGATGAATGCTTCGCAGGCGTCACCCGTCCTGTCTGTCCGCAGGGCATGGGACCGTCGGCAAAGGCAGACTGGCTGGCTGTCTAAACGGCGGACCGAAGGCTTGCGGACAGACAGGGCAGGCCCCACTCCTTGAACTTGAAGAAAAGAGGTGATGTCCAGAGGGCTCGCGGCCCGCGCCGCGCGGCTTGCCAAGATGGCCAGTCTTGCTGGCGCCGCGCAGCACAACCTGTGGGCCTTGTGGACATCCTGCCGCCTGCGAAGCATTAGTCAGAGCATCCCTGGTTTTTTGGAGATTCGCCATGAAAGTCGGGTTTATCGGATTGGGCGCGATGGGCAGCGCCATGGCCAGCAACCTGATTGCCGCGGGACATCATGTCACCGTGTGGAACAGGTCCGAAGCGGCGACGGAAAAACTCGCGTCGCTGGGCGCGAAAGTGGCGCGCACGCCCGATCGCGCGGCGCAGGGCGATGTCTTGCATAGCATGCTGGCCAACGATCAGTCCGTGCGCGAGGTGTTCCTCGAAGGCGGCCTGCTGGAGGCGATGGATCCGGGCATCGTGCACGTCAATCACGCCACCATTTCCGTGGCGCTGGCCAGGCAATTGGCGGAAGAACACGCCAAGCGTGGATTGGGCTACGTGGCCGCACCGGTGTTTGGCCGGCCCGACGTCGCGGCGGCGGGAAAGCTCAACATACTGGTCGCCGGCCATGCCGCGGCTATCGAAAAGGCCAAGCCTCTGCTTGAAGTCATGGCGGGGAAGCTGTGGCCGATGGGCGATGCGCCCGAACGCGCCAATGTAGTGAAGCTGGCGGGCAATTTCATGATCGTCACGGCGATCGAAAGCATGGCCGAGGCTTCGGTGCTCGCACGCGCCTACGACGTAAGCGCGGCCGATTTCATCGCGCTGATGACCAGCACACTGTTTGCGTCGCCTGTGTACCAGGGCTATGGCAAGTCGATTGCGGAGCAGCGTTTCACGCCGCCCGGTTTCGCGCTGCCGCTTGGCTTGAAAGATGTCCTGCTGGCGCAGGAAGCCGGCCTTGCCGCGCAGGTGCCGATGCCGTTGGCCGGCGTGCTGCGCGACAGCCTGGTGGAAGCATTGGCCGATGGCGGGCAGTCGCTGGATCTTTCCGGGCTCGCGCGTGTTTCGGAGCGTCGCGCCAATTTGCAGCAACGAAAAAAGTAGTCGGCGCTGGCCAACGTCGCGTGCGTGTGTTGCACGCGGCGCTCAATCGCCGTTCCAAAGCAGCTTGCCGTCGATCACCGTATTGGTGTGGCCGCCGATCCAGATGGTGTCGTCGGCCATGTGCGCAATCAGTAGCGCGTCGTGTCCCATTTCGCGTCCCTGGCTGACCGAATAGCCGTGCGCCAGCGGACCGTTCGGTTCGGCGTGCATCAAATAGGCGGCGATCAGGCCATTGGCCGCGCCGGAAGCGGGATCTTCCACGATGCCCACGCCGGAGGGGAACGCGCGCACGACCAGCTGATAATCCGGATGCGTGCTGCGCGCGAAGGCGCACAGGCCCATGCTGCCGCTGGCCACGGCCAGGGCACCGATCGCGCTATGGTCGGGCTGCCACGCGCGCAGGCTCGCCTCGTCCGCACATTCGGCCAGCCACCAGCGGCGGCCGCCATCGACCAGGGCAGGGGGCAGGATGCCGATGCCGATGCTGTCCAGCGTGGCGGCAAGCAGAGGGTGCGCGTGCAGGCCGGTCTTTACGACCCGGGCGGCCGGCGATTGCAGCAGCAATTTGCGTTGCGGGCCGCTGCCTTCCACGCGGATCGGCAGGATGCCCGCACGGCATTCCTGCCAGAGCAGGCCGTCCTTCGGTTGGGCCAGTGCGCATTCGAGCACGGCATGCGCGCTGCCGACGCTGGGATGGCCGGCGAAGGCGATTTCCTTTTGCGGGGTGAAAATGCGTACGCGATAGCTGGCTTTTGGATCGGTCGGCGGTAGCAGGAAGGTGGTTTCCACCAGGTCCGTCCAGCGTGCATAGCGCTGCATCTGCGCGTCGCTCCAGCCTTTTGCATCGGTCACCACGCCCAGGTGGTTGCCGCCGCCGGGGCTGGCGGCAAAGACGTCCAGATGCATATATCGAACGGTATTCATGGAATTTAGCGGCCGGCGGAGCGTATGGCTGAGTCGTGCATTCTAGGGCAAAGGTGATGCGCGAACCGAATGCGCGGCATGGAGCGTTGCATCAAGCCATGCCAAAGGTTCGATTTCAAATGACGCTGAGGACTTTGGGGGCTTGATCTGGGTCCAATGGGGCCTATTTTTGCCTTGGCGGCCCGATATGGCTTTAAAGCCGCAGCGTGGCGTTCCCGTGACGGTTGCCCCTAATATGCGTCCCGCGGCGCGCCGGTGCGCTGCTTGAGGCAAGGCGCCATGTGCGTCGTCTCGTGTCCATCGCCAGCTATCCACGGAAGTATCCATGCCTATTACGCTGCTGATCATCCTTGCCGCCACCTGCATCGTCTCGTTCATGGCATTCAGCAATCGACGCTTGATCGACGACCTGATCCTGTGGCCGCCGGCGATCGAGCGCAAGCGCGAGTACTACCGGCTGGTCACCTACGGGCTGATCCATGCCGACGGCATGCATTTGCTGTTCAACATGATCACGCTGTACTTCGCGGGCACGCAGATGGAGCCGTTTTACAACCAGTCGCTGGGAGCGTTCGGCTTTGGGCTGTTTTATCTGGGCGGCCTGATCGTCTCGATCCTGCCGACCTATCTGAAGAACCGGCACAACAACAACTACCGCAGCCTGGGCGCTTCCGGAGCGGTGTCGGCGGTGCTGTTCGGCTTCATCACGCTATCGCCGTGGACGCGCATTCTGGTCTTGTTCGTCCAGATGCCGGCGATCATCTATGCGGTGCTGTACGTGGGTTATTCCATCTACATGGACCGGCAAGCACGGGACAGCGTCAACCATAGTGCGCACTTGTGGGGAGCGGCTTATGGGGTGGTTTTCACGATGCTGGTGAACCCCATGGTGTTGCCGCATTTCCTGGACGCCCTGTCGCAGCCTCGCATGTGAATTCCGGCACTTGCTCATGGCGCATACATGCTGATGATGCCAAGGTGACATACCGTCCACCGCCGGAGTAACCACGCATGGCAATGACCCGCAAGTCTGCCGCGAAGAAGTCCGCGGCCAGCAACGTATCCAAGCGCGTTGGCTCGACCAGTAAGAAGGCAGTCAAGAACGCCCCCATCGCCTCGAAGAAAGCACCCGGGAAGGCCACGGCGAGCAAAAAGGCGGCGAAGAAGGTTGCTGGAAAGACGGCCGCTAAAACGGCGAAGAAATCGGTGGGCCGGACAACCGCCACGAGCAAGGTCGCGAAGAAAGCGATGGCCAAGGAGACGGTAAAGAAAACCGCAGCAGCCAAGGCGCCTGCACCCAAGGCAGCAGCACCCAAGGCGGCAGCACCCAAGGCGGCAGCACCCAAGAAAGCGGCGCAAAAAAAAGCGGCACGCCCGATCGTGCCGGTCAAGGCGAGCACACCCAAACCTCTGGCTGCCAAGAAGCCCGCGCCGGCGCAACGGCCCGTTGTGCCGAAAAAGCCAGCCTCGCCCGAGGCGCAGTCGGCGCCGGCGCACATCAGCCCGGAAGAGGCCGTGGCGCATATCCAGGCGCTGCTTCAAGCCAAGCAGGAGCGGATCAAGCAGGGGCCGACATGGCCTGGTGCGAATGCGACGCCGCAAGCGGGCAATGGCGATCCGCATAACCACGCCAGCGGCCCCGCCGATGCCGTCCACAACCACGTTGCGCACGGGCGCGGCGACCAGTCGAAGAACGGCAAAAGCTGATCGAAATGGTCGCCGCGGTATGCCAATGCATGCAAAGGCCAGCTTCGCGGGAGCGCAGGGTTGGTCTTTATATTGCTCAGGACATATTCAACGGTTCGGGAGTATGGTGTCGACGTGGAAAGCATGGAGTCCCCGCCATGAAATTCTCGGTCAAAAGAGTGCTTGCCGGCCTTGCCCTGGTCGCGCTGATGAGCCTGCTTTCCGGTTGCTACGTGGCACCGGGCTATAGCTATGTGCAAGGCAATGGCTACGCGGGCGACGTCTATTACGGCACGGCTCCGACCGTCTACGGCGGCTATCCCTATTACGGATATCCCTACGGCTATTACGGGTATCCCTATGGATACTACGGTTACGGCTGCTGCTACGGCCCGGGCGTCATCGTCGGCGGTTACTGGTACGGCGGCCATTACTACCGCGGTCGCGGCTACGGGGGATACGGCGGCTATCATGGCGGTTACCACGGTGGGGGTTACCACGGCGGTGGCGGATCGCATGGATCGTCCGGCGGCGGGCATCACCACTGACCGCGAGGGATTCTTAGGTCAGAATGCGAAGGATGACACGACTTCGCATTCTTCTTCCCGGCGCCCGACTGGTCCTGTGCATGGCGGTGATCCTGGTGCTTGGCGCTTGTGCCGATCTGCGTTATTACGCCCATGTCACGCACGGTGAGGCCGCCTTGCTGCTGCAGCGGCGTGCGGTCGGGAAGGTCATTGCCGATCCCGCCACGGATGCGAAGCTGGCGGCGCGTTTGAAGCTGTCGCAGCAGGCGCGTCAATTCGCTTCCGAGCAGTTGGATCTGCCCAATAACCGCAGCTATACCTATTACGTCCAGTTGCATCGGCCATATGTGGTCTGGAACGTCTACGCCACGCCGCGCTTTTCGGTGGACGCGGTGCCGCAATGCTTTCCCATTGCCGGTTGTGTGGCTTACCGCGGCTGGTTCGACGAGAAGAAAGCCCTCGACAGCGCCAGGCAGCTGCGTGCGCAAGGCGACGACGTGTACGTCGGCGGCGTGCCGGCTTATTCGACGCTTGGCTGGTTCGCCGACCCCATCCTCAGCAGCATGATGCGTTGGGACGATGATGAACTGGTCGGCACGATATTTCACGAACTAGCACACCAGCTGATCTATCTGAAGGGCGATACGGCCTTCAACGAAAGCTACGCGATGTTCGTGGAGGACGAAGGCGTGCGCCAATGGCACCACTCGCGGGGTGAACCGGTGGGCGACGATCGCAATCAGTTGATGGACGACGGGTTCACCCAACGGGTGCTTGATCTGCGTGCACGGCTGAAAACGCTTTACGCGAGCGGTGCCGGCGATGCGGCGATGGCCGCGGGCAAGGCGCGTGCGATGGCGGATTTTCGCGTTCGCTACGCAGCCTGGCGCGACAAGAACTGGCCGAACGACCATCGCTACGACGCCTGGGTAGCGCATCCGATCAACAATGCGACCTTGCTGCCGTTCGGTCTTTACGACCAATGGGTGCAGGCGTTCGCGGTGCTGTTTAAGCAGGCGGGTGGCCAATGGCCGGCTTTTTACAACGGTGTGCGTGAACTGGCCAGGGCGCCGGCGCCGCAGCGCGAAGAACGGCTCAAGCAACTGCTTAAGGCCTCCGGTTCGCTGCAAGGTGCCGGCGCGGCGGCGCCTTGAGCGCCTTCAGGGCGAAACTTTGTGCTGTGCCATATAGCGCAGGTACGCAAGCAGTGCGTCCAGGTCGGCGTCCGACAGCGATTCCTGGGTGGGAAATCCGTGCATCCGGGCTTGCGGCCAGTGATGCAGGGACTGCGGATTGCGGATGAAAGCGCGCAACAGGTCCTGGCGCAGGTATTCGGTCGGGTTATAGGGGATGTTGAGGTCCGGTCCCATCTGCGCATCGCCTTCGCCGTTGAGGGTGTGACAGGTGAAGCAGGTGCGCTGGAATACGGCGTAGCCGCGGCGGATCGGACTTTGCGCGGGCACCGAGGCATCGGGCGCAATGTGCGCAAAGCGCTCGGCGATATCCTTTGTGCGCTGGATGCGCGCCAGCTGGTAGGGCCACTGCTCGATGCTCACGCCGGCCACCGCCGGGCGCAGCCAGACCACATAAAACGGGCCCGCGTCGCCCTTGTTGCCCGGCAGGGCAGGCCACGGATGGGCGGGATCTTCGATCGCGAGCCACGCCGTGGCGCCCTTCTTGTTGAGGATCGTATCGGCGGCAATATCGACCGAGAAACCATCATGGGCGACGAACTGCAACCTGTCCCCATGCTCCAACCCGGGCAGCAGCGCGCGCAGCGGGACAGCGCGAAAATGCATGGTCTGGCGGAACGCGACGTCGACAGGGACGGTCACCGTTTGCAGGTCCGGGCGCGCCAGCAACGCTTCGGTGGTCCAGGTGCGGACGCCGTGGCCGGTGTCGATGTTCAGGCTCGCTGCGTGTACGGGCAGGGCCAGGCATAGCGCCAACAGGCACAGGCAGCGACGCAACGGGATGAGGCCTTTCATGGTAAGTCCTTTCACTGACAGGCACTTGGAGGTGTGCGCACATGAAACCGTATGGTCTTGCGCAACGCAAGTTATCGATAAGCTGAACCGATTCGGTGTCACCCTTGAACTTAGCCGGCAGCAGCCACACTAAGTAGTCGTATCGCCGTGAGGCGACGACCGGGTGGCACAGAACATCGTGGCATCCAGGGGTCGGTTCCTTGTTTACCCTCCCCCCGGAACGCGACCTAACAAGCCCCGGCAGTTACTCCCCTGGCTGCCGGGGTTTTATCTTTTCCGGTTTATAAGGTTTTTCCTATTCCTTGGGATCGCTTCGGCAGGATAATTGCCGGGCGCCGCGCCGTTGCGCTGTGCGTTCCCCCAGGCACGGAAGTAAGCCATGATCGTCACCTCGTTGCTCGACACCGACCTCTACAAGTTTTCGATGATGCAGGTGGTGCTGCATCAGTACCCTGCCGCGCATGTGGAGTACCGCTTCAAATGCCGCAATCCGGGCGTCGATCTGGTGCCCTATATCGAGGAGATCCGCGAGGAACTGCACGCACTGTGCAGCCTGCGCTTCACCGAGCAGGAGCTGGATTACCTGCGCGAATGGCGCTTCCTCAAGAGCGATTTCATCGACTTCCTGGCGCTGTTCCACCTAAATGCCAAGTATGTGCAGATAAGCCCCTCCGCGCTGGGCAACGGCGAGATCGAGATCAAGATCTGCGGCCCCTGGTTGCACACCATTCTGTTCGAAGTGCCGTTGCTGGCGATCGTCAACGAGATCTATTTCCGGCATAACAGCGTCGATGCGGATCTGGACGAAGGGCGGCGTCGCTTGCGCGAAAAGATTTCGCTGTTGCGCGACACCGCCGGCTATACCGAATGCCGCATCGCCGACTACGGCACGCGTCGGCGCTATTCGCGCGATTGGCACTGGGAGGTGGCAACCACTTTGCGCGACGGCCTGGGCATGCAACTGGCCGGTACCAGCAATGTATGGCTGGCATGGCAGCTTGGCCTGCGCCCGCTGGGTACGCTGGCGCACGAATATCTACAGGCACACCAGGCACTTGGGCCGCGTCTGCGCGATTCGCAAGTGGCGGCGCTGGAGGCCTGGGCGAAGGAATATCGCGGTGATCTGGGTATTGCTCTGTCGGACGTATACGGCCTTACGGCCTTCCTGCGCGACTTCGACATGTATTTCTGCAAGCTGTTCGACGGTACGCGCCACGACTCGGGCGATCCCTTTGCGTGGGGCGAGCGGGTGCTGGCGCACTACCAGGCCAATCGCGTGGATCCGCGCGGCAAGGTGCTGGTTTTCAGCGATGGCCTGGATATCCCCAAAGTGATGAAGCTTTACCATCACTTCCACGGCCGTTGCCAACTTGCGTTCGGTGTCGGCACCAACCTGACCAACGACGTCGGCCCCACGCCGCTTAACATCGTGATCAAGATGGTTCGCTGCAACGGCCAGCCGGTGGCCAAGCTCAGCGATTCGCCGGGCAAGAACATGTGCGAGGACGATGCATACATCGCCTATCTGCGGCAGGTATTCGATATTCCGGTGCTGGTCGAGGCGTGAAAAAAACGCACGTTGCTGCCCGACCTGGGATCAGGCGAACACGCTGCAACGGCGCACGGTGTGACTACGGCAAGGCGGGATGTACGGCGGTGCGGGAGGGGCCGGATACCCGGCTCCCTATCTGATCGCGATAAACCGGCCGATCAGTCCGATCAGAATGCAGGCAACACCGCGCCTTTGTACTTCTGCTCGATGAACGCCTTGATCTGGGGGCTGGTCAGAGCCTTGGCCAGTTTCTGCACGCGCGGATCGTGCAGATTGTCCGGGCGGCCTACCAGATAGTTGACGTACGGCGAGTTCTTGTCTTCGATCAGCAACGCGTCCTTGATCGGGTTCAAGCCGGCGGCAAGCGCATAGTTGGTGTTGATGAGCGAAAGGTCCACTTCATCCAGCGTGCGCGGCAGCATCGCCGCTTCCAGCGGTTTGAACACCAGGTTTTTCGGATTGGCGACGATGTCCTTGGGCGTGGCCAGCTCGTTGTTGGGATCGTTCAGTGTGATCAACCCGTGCTTGGCCAGCAGGAGCAGGGCACGTCCTTCGTTGGCCGGATCGTTCGGCAGCGTCACCGTTGCGCCGACGGGCAACTGGTCGATCGACTTGTACTTGCGCGAATAGGCGCCGAACGGTTCGATATGCACGCCCGTGACGATCACCAGGTCGGTGTTGTGCTCGCGGTTGAAGGTGTCCAGGAAGGGTTTGGTCTGGAAATAATTGAGGTCGATGGCCTTTTCCACGACCTGGGTATTGGGCTGCACGTAATCGGCGAACACCTTGATCTGCAGATCCACCCCTTCCTTGGCTAGGATGGGCTTGACCTGCTTGAGGATTTCCGCGTGCGGCACGGCCGTGGCAGCCACCGTCAGCGTCTGGCCGCCGGTATCGCCGGAACCCGAAGAGGAGCAGCCGGCCAGCAGCAGCGCGGCGGCGAGGAGGGCCATCAGCTTTTTCATGGGGATGCTTGTCCTTGTGCGACGCAACAGAATAGCCGTCCATACGGCTGATTGCAAAAAAGCCGCTTCGGCAGGCCTGGCTGCGGGCCGCTTCAGCGGCGGCTGTAATGCGCCACGATGCGGTCGCCGAGCATTTGCAGCAGTTGGACCAGTACGATCAACAGCAACACCGTTACGACCATATAGTCGGACTTGTAGCTGAGGTAGCCGTACCGGTAGGCAAGGTCGCCCAGCCCCCCGGCGCCGATGGCGCCGCCCATCGCGGTATATCCGACCAGTGCGATGGCCGTTACGGTGACGCCGGCCCACAGGCTGCCGCGCGCCTCGGGAAGCAGCACATGGCGCACGATCTGCCAGGTGGTCGCGCCCATTGCCTGCGAGGCTTCGATCACGCCGCGTTCCACTTCGCGCAGCGCCGTTTCGACCAGGCGCGCAAAGAAGGGCGCGGCGCCGATGACCAGCGGCGGTATCGCGCCACGGATACCCAGCCTTGTGCCGACCAGCACGTAAGTCAGCGGCATCAGCACGATCATCAGAATGATGAAGGGAATCGAGCGCAGCACGTTGACGACCAGCGAGAGGGCGCCGTAAAGCGCGGGCATCGCGTGCAGCTGGCCTCTGCCGGTGAGAAACAACACGATGCCCAGTGGCAGCCCGAGCAGCACGGTAAGCAGGAGCGACCCACCCAGCATCAGCAAGGTATCGATGCATGCCCGGCCAAGCTCGGCCCAGTCGTCGATGTTGGGAAACAGGGTTTGCAGCAAAGGTGCGGCGATCATCGAATGAGTACCTCCACGTCGATACCGGCCTCGCGCAACGCGTTCATCGCCGCGTCCACGCCGGTGCCTTGCATGGCCAGGGTGAGCTGGCCGTAGGGCATGTCCTTGATGCGGTCGATGCGGCCGGCAAGGATATTGAAATCTACGCCGGTTTCGCGCATCACCCGCCCCAGCGTCGGCGACCAGGTCGCTTCGCCGCGAAAGGAAAGCCGCATGATGCGCCCCGGCACGTTTTGATAAGGCACGTGTTCGCCCGCTTCTTCTTCCGGCAAGGCTTCGTTGACGAAGCGGCTGGTGGTGGCGTGCGTGGGATGCAGGAACACGTCGGCGACGGCGCCGCGTTCCACGATACGCCCGGCATCCAGCACCGCCACGCGATCGCACACGCGCCGTACCACGTCCATCTCGTGCGTGATCAGCACGATGGTAAGTTTCAGCTCGCGATTGATCTGGGCCAGCAAGTCGAGCACGGACGCCGTGGTTTGCGGATCGAGCGCGCTGGTGGCTTCGTCGCACAGCAGGATCGAAGGGCGATTGGCCAGTGCGCGGGCGATGCCGACACGTTGCTTTTGGCCGCCGGAAAGCTGCGACGGATACTTGTCGGCGTGATCGCTCAAGCCGACCCGGTGCAGCAATTCATCGACCCGTGCGCGAATGGCGGCTTGATCCTTTTCACCGGCGATGCGTAGCGGGAGCGCGACGTTCTCGGCCACGGTCTGCGAGGAAAGCAGGTTGAAATGCTGGAAGATCATGCCGATGCGCTGCCGCGCCGCGCGCAGCTCGGCATCGGACAGTTGGGTCATGTCGGTATCGCCGATCATGATGCGTCCGCCGCTGGGGCGTTCGAGCAGGTTGATCAGGCGTATGAGCGTGGATTTGCCGGCACCGGAGTGGCCGATGATGCCGAACACGTCGCCATCGGCAATGTCCAGGCTGAAAATCTCCAGCGCGGGAATGACCTTGCCATTGACGGTGTAGGATTTGTGGACATCGACGAAACGGATCACGACGAACCTTCAACCATGGCCGGAACCCGCATTCTATGCCAGTCGGACGTGGGAAGGCTGGGGTAGACTGTCCTATCGATATCACCGGAGCGATCACCATGACCACCGTCTACGATTTCAGCGCGCGCGACATCGATGGCAAGGAGCAATCGCTCGACGCCTGGCGTGGCAAGACCATGCTGATCGTCAACGTAGCCTCCAAGTGCGGGTTCACCCCGCAATACAAGGGCTTGGAGGCGCTGTGGCGCGGCCATCAGGACCAGGGGCTGGTGGTGCTGGGCTTCCCGTGCGACCAGTTCGGTCATCAGGAGCCCGGCGACGAGGCCGAAATCAGGAACTTCTGTTCGACCAGCTATGACGTCACCTTCCCGATGTTCGCCAAGATCGAGGTCAATGGCGAACATGCGCATCCGCTCTATCAATGGATGAAGAAGCAGGCCAAGGGATTGCTGGGCAGCGAATCGATCAAGTGGAATTTCACCAAGTTTCTGATCGACGACCAAGGCAACGTGGTCAAACGCTACGCGCCCAACGACACTCCGGAGAAAATCGAGAAAGATCTGCGCAAGCGCTGAAGAAAGCGCGCGAGCCGGCCCTTCAGCTGTGCCCCTGGAAGGCGGCCAGCATTTCCGCGATTGCATCCAGATCGCGGCTGGCGCTGGGATCGTCGCCCTGGCGCACGTAGTTGTTGACCATCAGGGCGAAGGCCAACCGTTCGCCCGCACTGGTCGTGACATAACCGGCCAGGCAGTGCACATAGGTCATGCTGCCGGTTTTGGCCTGCACGTTGTCGGCCGCGGCGCTGCCGCGCATGCGAAATTCCAGCGTGCCGTCCACGCCGGCGCTGGGTAGCGCATCGCGCAACTGCGTGCCGTAGGGCTGGCTCGACAGGTAGGTCAGCAGTTGCACCGTGGCCTGGGGCGTGACCAGATCCTCGCGCGACAGTCCCGCGCCTTCCTCGATCTGCGCGGCATCGGGGGCGATGCCGATGCGATCGAGCCATTGGCGCATCGCGCGAATGGCCCAGGCCTCGCTGCTGAGGAAGCCCTCGTCCGGATCGCCGGCCTGCTGTGCCTCGGCCTGCGCCTTGACGCCGGCGATCTGCAGCAGATTCTGCAGGTAGAGATTCTGCGAGCGCTTGAGCCCGCGTGTGAGCACGTCCATAAGCGGCGGCGACAGAACCTGCGCTACGACGGTGGCACGGTCCAGGTTTATGTCATCCGGTTGCGGCCAGTGCTGGACGCGCAGCCGGCCATCGATGCGGATGCCGTGCCGGGTGAGCGCATCGCGCAGTAGCGTGCCGGCAAACCACGCCGGATCGGCCATGGCGAGCCTGAACGTCTGCGGCTGTGCGCCAGCTGGCATGCTGCCGAAGGCGTACAGCGTCGCATCGCCTGGTGCACGGTAGAGATTGATGTCGCTGCGTGTGTGCGGCGCGCCGGTGGTCATGGTGTTCACCACATGCGGCATCGACTCCGGTGAATCGAAGGTCAGCGATACCGAGCCACCTGCCTGGTTCGAAGGCGTGACGGTGAGGTTGACCACGTTTTCCTGCACGCTCAACGCGCAGGAGGGCACCGCGAACCAGCTCTGCAGATCGCGCGCTTCCCAGCCCGAACCCATCGCCGGCCCGCTGAAATAGCTGTCGTCGGCGATCAGGTCGCCATGCACTTCACGCACGCCGGCCGCCGCCAGTTGGGTGGCCAGCTCGTCGGCCCAGTCGCTATGGGTGTCGGGAGTGCCTAGCGTGGGGTCCCCCATGCCATACAGGATCAGCGGCCCACCGACCTGGCCGCGCTGGATCGGCCGCGTAACCAGGAGCTGCGTGGGAATGCGATAGTCGGTGCCGAGCGTATCGAGCACCAGCGCCGCCGTGTACAGTTTCGCCGTGGAGGCCGGTTGTAGCAGGCGGTCGGCATCGTGGGCATATAGCGTGCGCCCCGTATCGAGCGAAACCACGGCAATGCCCCAGCTTGATGCGCTGTAGCGGGGTTGCCCGATCTGTGCATCGATGGCGGCGGCCAGTTGCCGCGTCGAAGCGATCGGCCGCGCCGTCACGGTATCGGCGGCGTTTACCGTTGCCAACGAAACGAGCAGCACGCAGGCGCTGCTCAGCACGAGCCGAAATCGAGAGAAAAAACCATTCATGGGTTTTAGTATGCCTAGCCTGTCGATGCCGCGATAGGTTCAGCGCACCCGTGCGTGGTGTAGGTGAATGCGCAGTCCGAACCACACCAGGCTCAGTCCGCGGATAACCGTGAAGGCCAGAAAAGCCAGCCACACGCCCTGATCGCCCATCCCGCGCGTCGTCCATGCCAGCAGTGCGAAAGCCAATGCCGACAGCATCACCGGCAGTGCCAGCGACCACACCTGCCGGCGGGTCTGGCGATCCCGCCAGGCGTTGATACGTGGTGTCATTGGAAGACCCGGATTTTGGCGTGTTCGGGCGCGATACTGCGCAGGAGTGTTAACCTTACCCATTCGTCGGCGCAGGTCGGCGCTTCTTTACCTCAAGCGAGATCATCATGCAGATTGCCGACAACACCGTAGCCGCCTTTCACTACACGCTGACCGACGACGCCGGCCAGGTCATCGACAGCTCCGAGGGGCGCGAGCCGCTTGCCTATCTGCATGGCAGCGGCCAGATCGTGCCAGGCCTGGAAAAGGCCATGGCCGGCCGCGTCGCCGGCGATCAGTTCAAGGTCGATGTGGCACCCGCCGAGGGCTACGGCGTGCATCATCCGGAACTGGTGCAGGAACTGCCGCGCGAGGCGTTCCAGGGCGTGGAGGACATCCAGCCCGGCATGCAGTTCCAGGGAAACGGTCCACAGGGCGTGATCAATGTGACGGTGACCAAGGTTGACGGCCAAACCGTGCATATCGACGGCAACCATCCGCTGGCCGGCCAGACGTTGCATTTCGATATCGAAGTGACCCAAGTGCGTGCGGCGACGGAAGAAGAGCTTGCGCACGGTCATGTGCACGGCGCGGGTGGCCACCACCACTGACGTTCGTCGCGATCGCATCAGTACGCCAGACGATGGCCGGCCCCGAATGGGCCGGCCATTTTCATGTCCAGGGTGTGAGCATCCCTAGTACCAATCGAGCAGCGAGATGCCGGCGCCCAGATAGGTGGCGTTGTGGTTGTAATCGATGATGCTTTCGCCGTAGCCCTTGAACAGTTCCATGTATCCGCGCAGGTTGCCGGCCAGCGGAAAACTCCAGGTCAATCGCCCTGCGCCATGCTGCTCGCCGCCGCCGCGCAGGGAGTCGCGCAGCATCAGGCCGAACTCCTGTCCGTTCCATTCGTGCACGATCTGCATGTCGGCGCGACCCATGTAATTGCTGATGTCCGGATTGTTGTCATCGGCCGCCTGTTCCGGAATGCGCCACCATGGGCGGAAGACGACGGTCCAGCTGTCGCGTTCGAAGCCGATCTGCCCCATCACGCGATTCCAGCTGCGCGAAAGCGGGTCTGATTGTCCATTGGATTGATGATCGACGCCGATGCCCAGCAGGCGTCCATTCCAACCCATCAGCTGATAGTTGGTGTCGAACACCAGCATGGCTTCGGGTTCGTAGTCGGTTTCGCGGAACGGGCGCGACAATTTCGCGTTGTAGACCTGCCAATAGGAGTCCTGCGTGTATCCCACCCACAGGTCGCCGGTGTCGCCGAAGACGTTCTGCCAGACCTTGGTTTTCAGGCTCAGCTGGAATTTGCCTTCCAGGTCCTGCATGCCCAGCGGCGTGTGTTCCGTGTTGACGGGGTTGGGACTGCTGGGCAGGTTGTTCTGGTTGCTGGTAGCGAACACCGGCAACACGTAGATGGGTTTGTAGCCGCGCAGATTGAACGTACCCAGCTTGCTCTGCGGCGAAAGTTCCCAGCGGCTGTCGAGCAGGGAAAGCGGCGCGGCGTTACTGCCGGTAGCTGCCGCCGTCGCCGTGCTTTGTTCGTGTGAGAACACGTTGGAAGAGACCGGTTCGGAGCGCTTGCGCGCTGCCGGCATCTGCGTGCGTCTGGTGGCGCGGTCGTAGCAGGCTAGCCGCTGCGCATCGCTTTTGATGCCGGTGCAGGCGCGGATGTCCGCCGGATCGATGTTTTGCGTCTGCGCTGGCGAGGCGCTCGCCGCGGTTAGGCATAAAACCGCCATCCATCGGACGATCCACTGTTTCACGGCGCACCCCACGCACGCGCCACTCCAGGCGCTTTGGCGTGGAGTTTAGCCAGCTTGCGTGCCGGAAAGAAAAAGCCGGCCGTCGACACGCGACGGCCGGCGTGATGCCTGCGTGAATCATGGGCGCCCGATGGCGTTCGGCTCGCCTAGTTCAAGTCTTTCAGCCAGTGCTGGTATTGCGCCTTGGAGATGCGGTTGCCATGGTCGGCCGCGTAACCGAAGTCGTTGGCGAGCGGCGGATAAGCGTTGGCCTGGCTCATGGTGATGAACTTGGTGCCGCCGGAAAGCTGGTCAAACGACGGCGGCGAGGCGGTGGACGGCGTCTGGCCCATGATCGAACGCACGGTCACCTGGCCCTGCGGGCTGTTGAACGTCATGCTGTCGGTGCCAGCCATCGGCGATGCCGTGTTGCCTTGCGACGGATTGGCCGATTGCATCGGCTGGCTTTGCGTGGACGGGGAGGTCAGCTGCGCAGGTTGAGGCTGCGCCCAAGCGATGCCGGTAAAGAGCAGGCCGGTGCTGATCAGGGAGGTTAGTAGTGGGATGCGGTATGTCATCGTGATAGCTCCTGCGGGGGACGCCTGAGATACCAGGGCCGCGTGCTTGCCGCAGCTAAAAGGAGCGGCCCGTAACGATCCTGGCCTGCCAAGCTTGTGCTTTACCTTAGCAAGCGGCCGGTAAATCCAAGCACAATAGAAAGGTCTTCCTTTCGTCAAGGCGAACATCCGTTGAGCAAATCTTCATCTGGGGACGCGGCGATCTCGTTGGTGCAGGCGCGTGCCATGCATCTGGCGGCGCAAGGGTTGCTGCATGCGCCTAAACGCCGCGCCAGGCGCGACGACGTGTTGGCTGCCATTCAACGTATGCGCCTGCTGCAGATAGACAGCATTCATGTCGTGGCGCGCAGCCCGTACCTGGTTCTGCATGCGCGGCTTGGCGACTATCCGCCGGCGTGGCTGGAAGAGATGCTCGATGCCGGACGCATCGCCGAATGCTGGGCGCATGAAGCGTGCTTTGTCACGGCCTCCGATATTGGCTTTCATCGCGCATGGCGCGCGCAGGCCGAAAGTCTTCATTGGGCCGACCGAAGCGCGTCGCGTGCCCGTGATACGCACCTGCGGGAAATGCACGACTTGCTGGAGCGCATCCGTCATTCGGGCCCGGTGCGCGCTTCGGATTTCGGGCGCACCGAGCGCGGCGTTTCCGGCTGGTGGGACTGGAAGCCTGAAAAGCGTTGGCTGGAAGCATGGTTTGCATCGGGCGAGTTGATGGTGACGCGGCGCGAACGTTTCCAGCGCGTCTATGACCTGGCCGAACGCGTGCTGGCCAAGCTCGATCCACCATGGGAGCAAGCGGCGCCCGCGCACACCCGCGATGCATTGCGCGAACGCTTCATTCTCGACAGCGTGCGCGCACTGGGTATCGCCCAGGCGCGTTGGATCGCCGATTATTTTCGACTCAAGCCTTCCGTCGACGCGAGCGAGCTGCAGCCTTTGCTGGCGACGGGCAAGCTGCTGAGCGTGAAGGTGACCGGCTGGGAGCAGCCTGCCTATGTGCATGCCGACCATGCGCCATGGCTGGAGCAGGCGCGTCAAGGAAAATTGCGCGCCACGCACACCGCGCTGCTTTCGCCGTTCGATCCGGTGGTGTGGGACCGCGCACGCGCGCGCGAGCTGTTCGATTTCGACTACACCATCGAATGCTACGTGCCCGCTGCCAAGCGCCGTTACGGCTATTACGTGCTGCCGATCCTCCATCGTGGACGGCTGGTCGGGCGGCTCGATGCGAAGGCGCATCGCGCTCAAGACGTGTTCGAGGTGAAAGCGCTGTTCCTCGAAGAGGGCACGACGCCGTCGGCACGCATGCTGCAAGAACTGGCCCAAGCCATATCCGCCACCGCTCAATGGCACGGCACCCCGAAGCTTCGGCTGGGGCGTTGCCGGCCCGCGTCTGTCGCCACCGCGTTGCGCGCGCTGTGGCGAGGTTGAGCTGGCAACGCGTCAGTGCGGCTTGGGGTTGCCGACGGGCGTTGGCGCGTTGCAGGCGCGGCCGTTCAAGGCGGCGCTCAACTGGGCCTGAAGGCCCAGGCAGCGGCTGGCCAGATACGGCCGCGTGCGGGGGTCGCTCGCATCCTGCAGCAGGCTTGAACGCATCGCCTGATAGTGTCCCTGCAGCGTATCGGGCGTAAAAATGCCCGCGGCACGGTGACAGGCAAGATAGCTGTCCAGGTAGGCATCGCACGGCGAAATGCCGGTGATGGCGACGGGTTGGGGAGGCGGGGGCGGTACCTTGCGTACCGCATGGCCGCAGCCGGCCAAAAGCAAGCCCAGCGCAAGGCAGCCCGATCGGGTCGCGAAAGCCCTTTGAAAGATATTTATCCGGCCGGCCAAATCCATGGATACGTTTCCAATCCGCTCATAAGCGGCATTAGACACCAGCTTTACCGGCAGCAAAACAGGGGCCATGAACGTTTATTCGCTTTACCGGCGCATTTGCGGTTATGATGGCGCCACTGTGTTTGCCGGGGTCACCAGAGTCATGTGACCCGATGCAGCCGATTACGATCTGCCTCATCGCTCACCCCTAGGGTTTTCCTTAGCACACCAGTAAGTCGCCCACCGTATGCGGCGGGTGAGTCTTTTTATGCGAAAAACCTAGTTTTGGAGTGTGTTTCATGTCTGATCGTCAGATCGGTACCGTCAAGTGGTTCAACGATGCCAAGGGTTTCGGCTTTATCAGCCGCGACAATGGCCCGGATGTTTTCGTGCATTTCCGCGCCATCCAGGGCAATGGCTTCAAGAGCCTGCAAGAAGGCCAGAAGGTCAGCTTCAAGGTCGTGCAGGGCCAGAAGGGCCTGCAGGCGGACGAAGTGGTCCCAGCCTAAATAGCTGAATGGATCGATTTAAAAAGCCGGGCTTCATGCCCGGCTTTTTGCATGGGGCATATTTAAATTTGGCATATTTAAATGCGGTTTTCGTTTGTGGCTTTAAATGTGAATTTTCCATCACACATGCCTTGACGATTATCACTATGCTTTAAGCACTGTGTTTGCTCGTAGTGCGCGTTCGGATGGCGTTCCGCCATGTCGTTCACCCCATCTCGGCATACCAGTAAGCCGTCGGCCCGGGCGGGCCGACTGGTCTCAATGTAAAACGGTCGAACGGATGGAGTGAATCATGTCGGATCGTGAGGTTGGTACCGTCAAGTGGTTTAATGATGCGAAGGGCTTCGGTTTCATCAGTCGCGAGAATGGTCCCGATGTCTTCGTGCATTTCCGTGCCATTACGGGGAATGGATTCAAAAGCCTCAAAGAGGGGCAGAAAGTAAGCTTCAAGGTGGTGCAGGGACAGAAGGGTCTGCAGGCTGACGAAGTCAGCCCCGCTTGAGTTCTGCCAATTCATGCGCAATAGGCCGGCGGATGCCGGCCTTTTTGTTTCCGCCATGCGCATTGGTTAACCTGCGCAGATGCTTGCCCCATCCATCTCTCGCGCCGTGAATACGCCTTCGCCTTCCATTGTCCCGCTGCTCGCGCAAGACGGTGCGCGCAGCGAATTGATGCTTATTCAGGGCGATGCATCCCCCCAGCACGTGGTTTACTGGTTACCCGCGCTGGGCGTACCCGCGAAACACTATCTGCCGCTGGCCGAAGCGTTTGCCGCGCGCGGCGTGGCGATGGCCTTGCACGAGTGGCGCGGCATCGGATCGAGCGATCGCCGCGCGGGACGGCATTGCGACTGGGGCTATCGTGAACTGCTCGCGTTGGATGTGCCGGTGGGCATCGCCCAGGTGCGGGCACGCTGGCCGCAGGCGAAGCTATGGATCGCCGGCCACAGCCTCGGCGGCCAACTGGCATGCCTGTACGCGAGCCTGCACCCGGATACGCTGGCGGGCATCCTGCTCATTGCCAGCGGCGCGCCTTACTGGCGGCGTTTTCGTTTCGGCGCATTGCTTTCGATCGCCTATATGCTTGCCTCGCCCCTGGCGCGACTGTTGGGCTATCTCCCTGGACGGCGCCTTGGCTTCGGCGGGAACGAAGCGCGCGGTCTCATCGCAGATTGGTCGCGCAGCGGGCGCACCGGGCGCTACGCAGCCGATGGCATGGCGGTGGATTTCGAGCAGGCGCTTGGCGCACTGGCGATGCCAGTTTTTGCCCTGCGCATGCGCGATGACTGGATGGTACCGGAGGCCTCCTTGACCTGGTTGCTCGGTAAGATGCCCGGCACGTCCCAGCGCGTGGTTGTCATGACGCCCGAACAACTCGCCGGGCAGGCGGCCGATCATTTCACCTGGATGAAGTTCCCCCATGCGCCGGCCGGGCAGCTGCTCGCGTGGATGGAGCGTAGCGAAGCGTCCCGCGCAAGCCTCGAACATGCCGACTCTTGATTGCGGCGCATAGCGGCGCTATCTGGCTTCCCATCCCTTACTTCGGTATCGACCATGAAGCTGTTTGAACCCTATACCCAGCGCAGCCTCTCGTTTCGCAATCGCATCGTGGTGTCGCCGATGTGCCAGTACTCCGCCACCGATGGCGTCCCGGGTCACTGGCATGCGGTGCATCTGGGAAGCCGTGCCGTCGGTGGCGCCGCCGCGGTGATTGCCGAGGCCACGGCGGTTTCTCCGCAAGCGCGCATTTCCGCTCACGACACCGGTATCTGGAACGATACTCAGGTACAGGCGTGGCAGCCGATCACGGCTTTTATCGCCGAGGAAGGCGCCATTGCCGGCGTGCAGCTGGCGCACGCCGGCCGCAAGGCCAGCGTGCTGCGCCCCTGGGAGGGTGGCGGCTCGCTGACCGCGGCGCAGGGCGCGTGGCAAACCGTCGCCCCGTCCGCCATACCTTTCGATACCGACTGGCACGTGCCGCAGGCGCTGGATGCGCAAGGCTTGCGCCAGGTGATCGAAGATTTCCGCGCCGCGGCGCTACGGGCGAAAGCGGCGGGATTCAGGCTGATCGAGATCCACGGCGCGCACGGCTATCTCTTGCATCAATTCATGTCGCCGCTCAGCAACCATCGCGACGACGCCTACGGCGGCAGTTTCGAGAATCGCACGCGGCTGGTGCGCGAGGTCATCGCCGCGGTGCGTGAGGTGTGGCCGGCGGAGTGGCCGTTGTGGTTGCGCATCTCGGCAACCGATTGGGCCGAAGGCGGCTGGAACATCGATGAAAGCGTGCGGCTGGCGAGCGAGGTCCAGGCGTTGGGTGTCGATCTGGTCGATGTCTCCAGCGGTGGGCTGGTGCCGCACGTCAAAATTCCGGTTGCACCGGGTTACCAGGTGCCGTTCGCGGCGCGCATCCGGCAGGAAGCGGGCATCGCCACCGGCGCGGTGGGTCTGATCACCGAGCCGGCCCAGGCCGAAGGCATCATCGCCGGCGGCGCGGCGGATCTGGTGCTGATTGCGCGGGCCAGCCTGCGCGATCCTTATTTTCCGCATCGTGCGGCGCAGGAGCTGGGGGCGGCGATCACGCCGCCGGTACAATACCTGCGGGCCTGGTAAGGGAGCGCAGCGTGGAACAGCAACCCAGCCGGATCGAGAATGGGCGCCTGCACGATCTGGGCGATGGCTTCGTAGTGCGGCGCCTGCTGCCGGTGCTGAAAGCGCGCCACGTGGGGCCGTTCGTTTTCTACGATCACATGGGACCGGCCCAATTCAAGCCCGGCACCGGCATGGACGTGCGCCCGCATCCGCATATCGGATTGGCGACTGTTACCTGGCTGTTCGAGGGGACGATCCGGCACCGTGACACACTGGGAAGCCTGGCCGACATCACGCCCGGAGCGGTGAACTGGATGACGGCAGGGCGGGGCATCGCCCATTCGGAGCGCACGCCGCCGGATGTGCGCCGCGATGGCCAGCGTATGCATGGCATCCAGGTGTGGGTGGCGCTGCCGCGTGCCGATGAAGAGGTCGCGCCGGAGTTTCATCATCACGAAGCGGGAAGCTTGCCGCACATCGATATGCCCGGTGCGCAGCTGGTGTTGATTGCGGGCACGGCGTATGGACAGGTATCCCCGGTCAAGGTATTCGCACCGATGTTTTTCATCGAAGCGCGCATGCAGGCCGGCGCGCAATTGGCCCTGCCGCAGGAGCATGCCGAACGTGGCGTGCATGTGGTCGAAGGCGAGGTGAGCTGGGGCGGCGTCACGCTGGCCCCCGGCGAGATGGCGGTGCAGGCGGCCGATACCGCGCCGCCGGTGCAGGCGAAGACGGTTAGCCGGTTGATGCTGTTCGGCGGCGCGCCGCTGGATGGCGACCGCCACCTGTGGTGGAACTTCGTATCCAGTTCGCGCGAACGCATCGAGCAGGCCAAGGCGGACTGGACAGCCGGGCGCTTCGGCAAGGTGCCGGGCGATGAGGTCGAATTCATTCCCTTGCCCGGTTGAGGTGCGTAGCGCGGGTGTTCGGGCTACGCTTGGTTACGGCTAGGTTAACGGGGTGCGCGATGGCCGACTTTGCCAGCTTTCGGGATTTTTATCCTTATTATCTCAACGAACATCGCGACCGGCGCTGCCGTCTGCTGCATTTCATCGGCAGCTCGCTGGTGCTGCTGATCATCGCTTTTGCGCTGTTTTCCGCACGCTTCGTGTGGCTGTGGCTGGTGCCTGTGGTGGGTTATGGCTTTGCCTGGGTCGGGCACTACGCATTCGAAAAGAATCGGCCCGCCACCTTTCGCCACCCCCTCTACAGCCTGATGGGCGACTGGGTGATGTACTGGCAGGTGTTGCGCGGACGGGTAAAAATCTGATCGAGGACGCCCGGTGAACGGGGCGCGTCATTATTGCATTTGAGTTACATCGGTTCGTGTCGCATCGACAGCTTGATGTATGGCAGGCATGCCGCAAGTCACGCTTGAAATGCATCGCCTGAATGCACACCAACCTGTCATATGCGCCCGACAACCGATTCATGCCAGGGGCGTTAGATTTCGCATCTCCAGCCCAGATCGCTCGTCCAAAAGATCATGCCGGTGTACCAGCCTTCGTTATTGGAACGCGTGCGGACCCTGGGCCCGGCTGCAGCTCCCCGGCTTGCTTCAAGACACGCATGCTGATCGAGCGCGACTACCCGCAGACGAGCCGGACATGGTCTGGGCGCGATATCGCCTGGATGGCGGCGGTGTTATGCCTTGCCTTGGTGGTGCGTTGGTTCCGCATCGATCACCAGCCGTTCTGGCTTGACGAGGCGCTCACCTCCCAGCGCATTCAGCTGGGGGCCGCGGGCCTGATCGCCGACAGCTTTACCAATCGGCACATGCCGACGTATTTCCTGCTGCTGCAATTCATTTCCCAGTTCGGTTCCAGCAGCGCGTGGTTGCGCATGCCGTCGGCCCTGTTCGGTACGGTGTCGGTGGGCATGGTGTTTGCGATGAGCCGCAGCGTCGGTGGTCGCGCTGCCGCCATCGTGGCGGGGTTGCTGATGGCGCTGTCGCCGCTGCAGGTGCAATACGGCCAGGAAGCGCGTTCCTACACCCTGGTGACGTTGTTGATCACCATCGCGCTGTGGGGGCTGTTGCGTTTGGCGCAGAATCGGCGACGCGCGGCGCTGGATTTGCGCAGCGCCGAGGCCGAGCGCTGGGGGTGGGGCGCCTATGCCCTGGGTACGATTGGTGCGCTGGACGTGCTTGGCGATGCGGCGCCATGGCTGCTTGCTTCCAATCTTTCGCTGTTGCTGATGTGGCGCTCGCTGCGCGCGGAACCGTCAATGGCGCCGCGCTTGGGCTTTGGCCGCAACTGGTTAGTGAGCGTGCTGGTGATCCTGGCCTGTACGGTGCCGTTCTACGGCGCGATCCTCGCCGCCGGAAACAAGCATATGCTGCAGAATTTCAACTGGATTCCGCAGTTGAGCTGGCAGCATTTGTGGGTGGCGGCGAGCAGCGTTTATCTGATGCGCGTGCCCGCCGTGGTGAAGTTCGACGTATTGCATACGGCGGTGCCGTTGCTGGGCGGCTTGGTCGCCCTGTTGGGATGCGCGGGCGCGCTGCGTACCTGGCGGCGCTTGGATGGACGGGTATTGCTGCTGGCCGTGCTGGTATTGCCATTGCTGATCCTGGCCATCTCGCTATTCAAATCGATGCTGTTGCCGCGCTACATCCTGTGGAGCGCGGCGCCGTTTTTCGTGCTCGCCGGCATTGGCGCCGCGGCGCTGCCGCGCCGTACCTATGTGGTGGGCGCCACCGCCTTGTTCCTGCTGGGCGCGGTCAATCTTGGGCCGGTGTACCGGGTGGAAACCAAGCCGCGCTGGGACATGGCCGCCGCGACCCTGGCGGCGAACGTGCGGCCCGGCGATACGGTCTATACGATCGATCCGAACGCGCCGACCATGCTGACCGTGCTGCAACCGAAGAACGGTACGCCGATCGAGCATTCCGCCTTGATCACATCCCAGCTCGATCAGGCACTGGCGCGTTGGAAGCAGGGCGGCCGCGTGTGGGCGGTGAACGGGCGCTCGGCGCTGGGCGAGCGCGTGGACCTGGATGCGTTCAAGAACAGCATCGCGGTGCTCGGCACGCCGGCGGCGGAGATCCCGCAAGGCAAGGAAATCACCATCCTGATGTTCCCGGCACCGGAAGACCCCGTACCTAATTGAACGAGCCTAGTTGAGCAGGCCTAGTTGAGCAGGCCTGGCCTCGACTCCCATGGCGGGGGCTTCTTAGCGATAACAGACAGCGACCCCGGGCAGGTTTTCCTCGAACCGGCCAACCCCGCCCATCGCCCAAAAGGCGTACTCGCCTTTCTCGCCCAGGACACCGAGAAGCGCGTGTTCTGCTGCGGCAACGCCGCCGTGCGCAAGGAGGACCAGAACGCTGCCGAGGGCACCCTCTAGCAAGGTCACGTTGAACACATCCTCGTTCAAAGGCGGGCTCGGACACCGCTTGACTGTCCGGTATATGTGTAATATATTTCTTACACGTATCCACTGGAGCTGATACACTGAGCACTACTGGGGAACGCCTACTGGCTGTACTGGGGGCGCTGGCCAATCCGCATCGGCTGCGCATCATCGGAGTGCTCAATGCAAAGGGCCGCGAGTACGTGAGTCAGCTTGCGCGAGAAATCGGCATCAGCCGGCCATTACTGCACCTTCATCTGCAGAAGCTGGAGGCCGCGGGCTTGGTCAGCAGCAAGCTCGAGCTTTCCCCCGAGGGCAAGGCGCTCAACTACTTCGAAGTGACTCGATTTGCGATAGAGATCACGCCGGCAAGCATCACTAAGGCCATCGCGACGCTCCCGAGAGAATCAGATTGAAATAGGGGTTCGGCATGACGACTGTCGATGTTCAAGACATCATTTACGCGTTGGTCTTCGGCGCCATGGTGATCTTCGGAGTCAAATACATCTCCGGCATGATTCAGGCGTGGGCCGCCGGGGCAAGCGATAAACAATATCGCGCCCTTGCCGAGAGAACCGCGGCCGCCCAGTTGGAAAGTCAGAAAGCCCTGTCGGCGATCCAGGCGGAGCTTGCCAAGATGGCATCGAGTCTGGGGGAGATCGAGAAGATTCTGAAGCAGGTCGAATGAGATTACACGTCAACTTCCCGTGAAAGGCGGCGAAATATGAATACCGTGTCCATCTTGCGGCTCAATCTCCTGCGCGTGTTCTATCTCGTCCTGGTGACCGGGATTGGATTGGAATTGCATGTATGGTCGAAGATGATCTACCAGGTCTATTCAATGCAATTGGATTCCGGGACCGTGATCTGCATGTTGTTCGCGCTTTCCATACTGTCAATATTGGGTCTGCGATACCCGTTGAAAATGCTGCCGGTACTGTTCTGGGAATTGACCTGGAAAGCTTCCTGGCTGCTCAGTGTGGCACTGCCGCATTGGCTGCGGGGGCAGTGGAGCACGGATCTGGGGACAACTACATTCGCCGTCGGGATGATCGTTATCTTTGTCCCGCTCGTTCCCTGGTCGTATGTCTTTGAGCATTTCGTAAAGAAGCCGGGGGATCCATGGTGGCGGCATCCGACGGCGAACCCCGTGGACGCGTGATCGCCTTACGCACTCGACGACAACGACATCGCCAGATCGATATGAGCTGAGCGAGAAATCGCTGGAAGCGTACGCGGCGATGTGTGGGAAACCATTCGGTGCCATCAATCCGAGCCATTCGGCTGCACCAAATTGCCGGTACCTGGGTATTTGACGAGCTCGTTAGTCGCCGGTGCGAGCATGGGAATCCAGGCTAGTTGAGCAGGCCTCATTGAGTGAGCCTCAACGAGGCGCCTCAACCGGTTCAACGGTATTGCTTGTGGCACTCATCGCACGCCTGGTCCACCGGCTTGAGCGCGGCGGTCAGCGCCGGGCAATCGGCCGGTGCGGCCTGGGCGGCCGCCTGCAAGGCCGTGCGCAGATGGCCGGCCAGATCCAGGAACGGCTGCGGCGCGCCGGCAAAAGCGTAGGGAATGTCGGCGGCGGTGACCTGCATGTGTTGCAACTGGTCGGCACTGGCGCCGGCTTCGCAGCGCTGCCCCTTGATCGCCTGCTGCAACTGATGGCGGTGGAAGCTCATGGTAACCATCACCGCGCCGGGCATGGGGTTTTCGCGCTCTTGCAGCGCACGCATGGCAAACGCCGTGCCGATGATGCCGATAGCCAGTCCAAGCACGATCAAAAGCGCTGCACGCATAGCTTTATCCATATCCGGGTCAATGGGGCGGGAGCATAGCGCAGCGACATGTCCGCCTGACAAGCTCCGGATCGCGGGTAAAATGCGCAGGATTTTGTGACGGGACAGAGCTGTGAATCCGTATGTCTTTCAAGCCGCGCGGGGTACCCTGCGATGAGCGGCGCAGCCTTGCAGGCCGAGCGTTTCGACGGTGTCGAGCGGCTTTACGGCGCGGGTACGCTGGCGCGCCTTACCCAGGCGCATGTGTGCGTGATCGGCATCGGCGGCGTTGGTTCCTGGGCCGCCGAGGCGCTGGCGCGTACGGGCGTGGGGCGCCTGACCCTGATCGATGCGGACGAGGTATGCCTGTCCAACACCAATCGCCAGTTGCATGCGCTGGACGGCGAATACGGCAAGCCCAAGGTGGGCGTGATCGCCGAACGCGCGCATGCGATCAATCCGGCGATCCGGCTGGAGGCGATCGAGCGCTTTCTTACCCCCGCCTCGCTGGACGAATTGCTCGATCGCGGCTACGACGTGGTGCTGGACGCCTGCGATGCCTTTCGCGTGAAGCTGGAGGCAATCGCCTGGTGCCGGCGGCGCAAGCTGCCGATGGTGACGGTCGGATCGGCGGGTGGCAGAACCGATCCGACGCAGATTCGCGTACGCGACCTTTCGCGCACCGAGCATGATGCGATGTTCAGCCTGATCCGCAAGAAGCTTCGCCAGGACTTCGGTTTTCCGCGCAACCCGGATCGCTACTTCGGTGTGTCGGCGGTGTATTCGCTGCAGAACGTGCAATACCCGCAGCCGGATGGAACCGTGTGCGGCACGCGCCCGCCGGGCGGCGATCCCTTGAACCTGGCCTGCGGTGGCGGCCTGGGGGCCGCCACGCACGTGACCGGCGCGTTCGCATTCGCCGCGGTCGGCAAGGTGTTGGAAAAAGTGCTGGAGCGCTAGGGGTGCTGTGATCTATCGCACGTATACGCCGCTGAACTTGTCAGCTCCTGACGTCACCAGCCCCTGACTTTACCATCCCCTGACTTTACCATCCCCTGAATTTACCATCCCATGTAGTGGCCGCCGTTGATCGCCAGGTTGGCGCCGGTGATCCAGCTCGCGTCGTCGCCGGTAAAGAAAGCCACCGCATGGGCGATTTCTTCCGGCTTGCCCAGGCGACCGACCGGGATCTGCGCCACGATCTTCTCGCGTACTTCCTCAGGCACCGCCATCACCATGTCGGTGGCCACGTAGCCAGGGGATACGGTGTTGACGGTGATGCCAAAGCGCGCGTTTTCCTGCGCCAGCGAAATGGTGAAGCCATGCATGCCGGCCTTGGCCGCCGCATAGTTGGCCTGGCCATACTGGCCCTTCTGGCCGTTGATCGAGCTGATCTGCACGATGCGGCCCCACTTGCGCGTGCGCATGTCCTCGATCACCGGACGGGTGACGTTGAAGCAGGCGTTGAGGTTGGTGTTCACCACATCCATCCACTGCTGGTAGGTCATCTTATGGAAGGTGGTGTCGCGCGTGATGCCGGCGTTGTTGACCAGGATGTCGATCTGCCCGCACTTGTGGTGGATGCCTTCGATCAGCGCCTCGCACGACTTGGGATCGGCGACGTCGCCGTGGACCATGCAGACGTTGATGCCATCGTCGGCCAGCGCCTTCTGCCAGGCCTGGGCTTTCGCCTCATCGCGGAAGTTGGTGGCGACGCGATGTCCCTGCTTGGCCAGGTTGCGCACGATCGCGGTACCGATGCCGCCAGTGCCGCCTGTTACCAATGCCGTACGCTGTGTCATGGCCTATCTCCTTGATGTCTGCTTGGGGAAAAGAAAACGGTACCGTGTCAAAGGCGCCGCCTGGGGCTATACGTTGACCGCGCGAAGCACTATCGGTTCTTGATGTCACCGGCATGTTGCAGCGATACGTCGTCTGTTATACCGGGTTAAGCGACGTGATGACCGCTGCATCGCGTCAATTTGCGCGGATCGAAATGCCTGAGGGCGGTATGGAGCACTCCGGCGGCGTCGGCGGCCGCTTCATCGGGCTGCAGCCCCAGGAACGCAAGCGCGCGGCGCAGGCTCGGCAAGGGGTGCGAAGGATCGACTTCGAGCGCACGCTCGGACTTGGATAATTTGCGGCCGTGGCTGTCCAGCACCAGGGGCAGGTGCAGGTAGCGCGGCGTGGACAGGCCCAGGCACCGTTGCAGCCAGATCTGCCGGGGCGTGGAGTCGAGCAGGTCGCTGCCGCGGACCACTTCGGTAATGCCCTGCCAGGCATCGTCCACCACGCAGGCCAGCTGATAAGAATAAAACCCCTCCACACGGCGGATAACGAAATCGCCGGCCGCCTCGCGCAGCCGCTGCCGCTGGGGGCCCTGCAAGGCGTCCACGAAGGCGATTTCCTCGTCCGGCACGCGCAGGCGCCAGGCCGGTGCGCGGTGGGTGTCGGCCGGTGCGATGCAGTGGCCGCCGCGATGCAGGCCGGCGGCGGCCAGGTCGCTGCGGCTGCACCAGCACGGAAAGACCAGGTCGGCGCGGCGCAATTGCTCGAAGGCGGCCTCATAGGCGGCCACGCGCGAGGACTGATACGGCACCGCCTCATCGGGGATCAGCCCGAACTTCGGCAACGCGGCGAGTATCGCGGCCGCCGAGCCGGGAACTTCGCGGGGCGGATCGATATCTTCCATGCGCACCAGCCAGCGCCCGCCGGCATGGCGGGCACACAGCCAGCTGCCCACGGCGGCGGCCAGCGAGCCCAAATGCAGCAATCCGGTCGGTGAGGGAGCGAAGCGTCCGCGATAGTTCATCCGGCCATTCTACGTGCGCCGGGCCGCGCATCGAGATGAACGCACGTTCATTTGCTTAGCTCTTGAAAACACGTGATTTTGACCGAATCTTCGGGTAAGCCCGATGCGTTCCTTACCCGCGTTCCAGCGAATTGAACCAGGGCATCCCCGTAACGGATTACCATTGTCCATCTGCGTGACGACCTGAGGAAACCATGCGCCGTATCGCACTCTTTCTACTAACCAATATCGCCGTCCTGTTCTTGCTGAGCATCGTCTGCCACCTGTTCGGTGTCGACCAGTGGGCGGCCGCGCGTGGCTATGGCGGCATGACGGGGTTGTTGATCTTCGCCGCCGTGTTCGGCATGGGCGGTGCGTTCATTTCACTGGCCATGTCCAAATGGATGGCCAAGATGTCCACCGGCGCCCGGGTCATCGAGCAACCGCAGAACGAGACCGAGCGCTGGCTGGTCGAGACGGTGCGCCGCCATGCGCAGAATGCCGGTATCGGCATGCCCGAAGTGGCCATTTACGACGCGCCGGAAATGAATGCCTTCGCCACCGGCATGACCCGCAACAGCTCACTGGTGGCCGTCAGCACCGGCCTGTTGCAGCAGATGGACCGCGAGCAGGTCGCGGCCGTGCTCGGCCACGAGATCGGCCACGTCGCCAACGGCGACATGGTGACGCTTACTTTGATCCAGGGCGTGCTGAACACGCTGGTGATCGTGGCCGCGCGCATCGTCGGCCGCCTGGTCGACAGCTGGTTGTCCGGCGGACGCGACAGCCGCGAGGGTACGGGCATCGGTTATTTCGTTTCGGTGATGGTGCTGCAGCTGGTGTTCGGGCTGTTCGCCTCGATGATCGTGATGGCGTTCTCGCGCTGGCGTGAATTTCGCGCCGACGCGGCGGGGGCCAAGCTGGCCGGGCGCGGCGCCATGGTGTCCGCGCTGCAGCGGCTGCAGCTCAACCACGGTGAAAGTACCTTGCCCAAGACGATGGCCGCGTTCGGTATCGCCGGCCCGCTGGCGCAGGGGCTGCAGCGCTTGTTTATGAGCCATCCGCCGCTGGACGAGCGCATCGCCGCGCTGCAGAAAGCGCAGTAAGCCCGTCAATCGGCAGTAAATCGCCAACGCTTCGGCGCTTTGACCGGCGTCGAAGCGTTGGTGCGGAACCTCTCTTGAACCTAGCCAAGCTTTGGAAACCTTCGCATGACCACCACCGAAACCCGCAAATTCGAAGCCGAAGTCGCCCAGGTGCTGCACCTGGTTACGCACTCGCTTTATTCGCACAAGGAAATTTTCCTGCGCGAACTCATTTCCAACGCCTCCGACGCCTGCGACAAGCTTCGCTTCGAATCGATCGCCCAGCCCGATCTGCTCGCCGGCGATGCCGAGCTGCACATCGACGTCAGCTGGGATCCGGACGCCCGCACCATCACCGTGCGCGACAACGGGGTGGGCATGAGCCGCGATGAGATCGTCGCCAACATCGGTACCATTGCCAGTTCCGGCACGCGCCGTTTCCTGGAGGCGATGAGTGCCGAGCACAAAAGCGATGCGCGTCTTATCGGCCAGTTCGGCGTCGGTTTCTATTCGGCGTTCGTGGTGGCCGACAAGGTGACGGTGCTCAGCCGTCGCGCGGGCGCTGCCGCCGGCGAAGGTACGAAGTGGGAAAGCGATGGCAAGGGCGAATACTCGCTGGAACAGGTCCAGCTGCCTGAGCGTGGTACGGCAGTGGTGCTGCACCTCAAGGCCGATGAAGACGAGTTCCTCAAGCGTTGGGAGTTGCGCTCGCTGATCACCCGCTATTCCGACCACGTTGCTTTTCCCATTCGCATGCCGGTCGAAAAGGACGGCAAGCCGGGCGACGAATGGGAAACCGTCAATGCGGCCTCGGCCTTGTGGACCAAGCCCAAAAGCGAGATCAGCGACGAGGACTACCAGAGCTTTTACAAGTCGCTTGGGCACGATTTCAACGACGCACTTGCATGGACGCACAACCGCGTCGAAGGCAGCCAGAGTTTCACCACCTTGCTCTACATCCCCTCGCAGCCGCCGTTCGAGCTGATGATGGGTGGCCGTGACGAGCGCAAGGGGTTGAAGCTTTACATCAAGCGCGTCTTCATCATGGATGCGGCGGAAGAGCTGCTACCCAACTACTTGCGTTTCGTGCGCGGCGTGGTCGACGCCGACGATCTGCCGTTGAACGTCAGCCGCGAGATCCTGCAACACAACCGCCAGCTTGAGCGCATCAAGGCGGCCTGCGTGAAGCGCGTGCTGGACCTGATCGAAAAGCTGGCCAAGGACGAACCCGCCAAGTTCGACACTTTCTACAAGGCTTTCGGCAACACGCTCAAGGAAGGTATCGTCGAGGATCACGCCAACCGCGAGCGCATCGCCAAGCTGCTTCGCTTCGCCTCGACCAAGGGCGAGGGTGGCGCACAGAGCGTATCGCTGGACGATTACATCGGCCGCATGACGGTGGGGCAGGACACTATCTGGTACATCACCGCCGATAGCCACGCCGCGGCCGCGGGCAGTCCGCAGCTCGAAGCCTTCAAGGCCAAGGGCATCGAAGTGCTGCTGATGTCCGACCGCATCGACGAATGGATGCTCGGCAATCTCAACGAATACGCGGGCAAGAAGCTGCGCAACGTCGCCAAGGGCGACCTGCCGCTGGACGAGGAGGGCAAGAAACAGCAAGAAGAAGCCAGCAAGCTGGCCGAGCCCTTGCTCAACAAGCTCAAGCAACTGCTGGGCGATCGCGTGGCGGACGTAAAGGTATCCGCGCGCCTTACCGATTCGCCGTCCTGCCTGGCCTTGTCCGATTACGAGATGGCGCCCCATCTTGCGCGTCTTCTGCGCGAAGCCGGACACGAGATGCCGTCGAACCGGCCGACGCTGGAGATCAATCCGAACCACGCGCTGCTCAAGCGCGTGGAAGCGGAAAGCGACGAGGGCAAGGCCGGGGATCTGGCCAATCTGCTGCTGGAACAGGCGGAAATCGCAGCGGGTGCGCAGTTGCCCGATCCCGCCGCGTTCGTGCAGCGCATGAATCGCGTATTGCTCGGCTGAGTGCTGCAGGCTTTACCCTCTCCCTTTCGGGGAGAGGGCACCTCTGCGTTGAGTCGCCCGCGCGAAACGAAACGGGCGGCGCAACGCCATCGCTATACTCACGGCGCCTTCCTTTTTCAGGATATCCATGAGCGCGCTGCTCCTGTTGTTTGCCTGTCTCGTGCTGGGCATGGTGGTCGGCCGCTGGGCAGCGCCGCCGGCTGGCACGGTGCCCGGTATCAACTGGTGGGTGATCAATGTGGCATTGCCTGCGCTGGTGCTCGACCTGATCCCGCGCGTGACGTTGGATACGCACCTGTGGCTGCCGGTGGTGTCGATGTTCATCGTCTTCGGCGGCGCATGGCTGCTGTTCGGCCTGGTGGGTTTGCGACTGGGTTGGTCGCGCGGACGCATCGGCGCGCTGATCCTGGTCTGCGGGTTGGGCAACACCTCGTTCATGGGTTACCCGATGCTGCAGGCCCTGCGCGGGCAGGCCGGCTTGTCGCTCGCCGTGGTGGCCGATCAGCTGGGCACGTTTCCGTTGCTCGCATCGGCCGGCGTCATGGTGGCCTCCATCTATGCCGGGCGCAGTGCGAGTGCCGGTGTCATCGCACGCCGCATCTTCACGTTTCCGGCTTTCCTGGCGCTGATGGCGGGCATTATCGCCGGTGCTTTCGGCGGGTGGCCCACACCCTTGCATGAGGTGCTCGCACCGATAGGAGCCACGCTGACGCCGCTGGCCCTGTTCTCTGTCGGCATGCAGTTCCGCTTCCGGCTGGAAGGCGGGCAGGGCGGCGCTCTTGCGTGGGGGCTTGGATGGAAGCTGCTCCTGGCACCGCTGCTGTGCTGGCTGCTTGCGCGCATGGCTGGCGTGGGTGGCCTGGTGTTGACCGTCAGCGTGCTGCAGGCCGCGATGGCGCCGATGATCTCGGCGGCGATCCTTGCCGACGAATACGAACTCGATCCGCCATTGGCCAACGCGGTGCTCGGCGCCGGCATCGTGCTTTCGTTGTTGACGGTGCCGCTGGCAAACGTGTTTTTGCCTGCTGGCTAGGGATGCAGCGCATGCAGGCGCGGCAGATGCATGCCCAACACCACCGCCATCATCCGCACGCCAAGAATAGCCGCGACGCCCAGGCCCACTGCCAGGGCGCGCGGCGTCTTCAACTTCTGCAGCAACAGATACACGACGATGCCCGTGATCGCCGCGGTGGCGTAGAGATCCTGGGTGAAGATAAGCGGGACGCGCGCGCTCATTACGTCGCGCAGCATGCCGCCGGCCGTGCCGGTCATCGTGCCCATCAGCACCACGATCAAGGGCGAGAGGCCCGCGTTTTCCGCGATCTGCGCGCCGCTGATGGCAAACAGCGCCAGTCCCAGCGCATCGGCCACCAGCAGGCTGTTTCCTGGTGGCGGAAGAAAGACGATATAGATCATCGTCAGCGCCGCGGCGGCGAAAATGACCAGCAGGTAGCGTGCATCGCGTATCCAGAAGATAGGATGGCGGTTGAGCAGCACGTCGCGCAGGGTGCCGCCGCCGATGGCGGTGAGCGCTGCGAGTGCGAAGCCGCCGAGCAGGTCCATTCCCGATCGCGAGGCCGCCAATACGCCGCTGGCCGCAAATACGGCCACCCCGATCAGGTCGAGCAGATAGAAGAGCATTCAGGGCCCCTGTGCATCCGCGTTGCCAGGCTTGTGCAAGCTTAACGGACGACCCATCTCATTGAGCGGGTTTTGAATCGATAATGCCACCAATGACACATGCAACGACCGAAGCACTCAACCAGGCAAGGGCCGACGTCTGGCTATGGGCGGCCCGCATGTACAAGACGCGCAGCCTGGCCAAGCAGGCGATCGACGGCGGCAAGGTCGAGGTCAACGGCGCCGGCTGCAAACCGGCCAAGGTCTTGCACGTAGGCGATAGCATCCGCCTCACCCGTGGCGAAGAGCGCTTGGAGCTGCAAGTCCTGGCGCTTTGCGAACGGCGCGGGCCGGCCAGCGCGGCACAGCTGCTCTATCGCGAAACCGACGCGAGCCGCGCGGCCAGGGAGCAGGCGCGCGAGCAGCGAAGGCTGTCCGGCGCCGGATTGAATCGTCCGCCCACGCGTCCAAACAAGCAGGAACGTCGAGAATTGCGACGGCTTAAGGATTCCTCGTGAGCAGCACATCTCAGAAATCCCGCTGAATCTGCCTGAATATCCTTCCACACACGAGCGCTCCCGCATCGAACGGGCGTCGCCGCGGAAAGTACCGTTTTGTAAGTTAGGGGACAGGCTATGAACGGGATCGAATTCTTCAAGCGCTTGCTAGGCAATCCCGCACCGCAGGCCACCCGGCCGGAGCGGATTCTGCAGGCCGCGGCCGGCACGCGGGTGCTGGTGGTGGACGACTCGCCGACCATTCGTGCGGTGCTGGGCAAAATGCTCGGTCAGGAAGGCTACGCGGTGCAGAAGGCGGTGGATGGCGAAAGCGCGATCGAGGCGGCGCACAACGAGCAGCCCGAGCTGATCTTTCTCGACATCGTGCTGCCGGGCATCAATGGTTTCGCGGTGCTTCGCGCGCTGCGGCACGATCCGCTGACGCGGCATATTCCCATTGTGATGATCAGCGGCAATCAACAGGCCACCGAACAATTCTACGTCCAGCGCTTCGGCGCCGACGACTTCATCAAGAAGCCGTTCGGGCTGCGGGAAGTGCAGCAGTCCGTGCATCAGCTCGTCTGCGCCGGGCGCTTGCCCGCACGCCTGCAAGCCGCGGCTGCGGTTACGGCTGCGGCTGCGATGGAAGTGCGGCATGAGGAGCCGGTCAGCCTTTACAAGGATGTCAGCGACACCATGTCTGGCATGGCCGCCTGAAACCTTTCTTCGGTTCGCAAAAACGAAAACGCCGCAGCGGTATGCACTGCGGCGTTTTCGTACACGGCCTTCCGGCCGAGTTGCTGCTTACGCAAGGTCGAAGCGATCGTGGTTCATCACTTTGTGCCACGCCGCGACAAAGTCGCGCACGAACTTTTCTTTCGCATCCGAAGCGCCATAAACCTCGGCCAGGGCTCGCAGTTCGGAGTTGGAGCCGAAGACGAGGTCAACGCGTGTGCCGGTCCATTTGACCTCGCCGGTCTTGCGGTCGCGTAATTCGAAGACGTTGGCGTCGGCGGTCGGCTTCCATTCCGTGTCCATGTCCAGCACATTGACGAAGAAGTCGTTGGTCAGCGTCTCCGGTTGCGTGGTGAAGACGCCATGCTTGCTTTGTCCAACGTTGGCGTTCAGCGCACGCAGGCCACCCACCAGCACGGTCATTTCCGGCGGACTGAGTTTCAGCAGGTTGGCCTTCTCCACCAGCAATACTTCGGCCGCAACACCAGGGTCGCCCTTGACGTAGTTGCGGAAACCGTCTGCGATCGGCTCCAGCACTTCGAACGAATCCACGTCGGTTTGATCCTGCGAGGCGTCCATGCGCCCCGGCGAGAACGGCACGGTGATGCTCACGCCGGCACGGGCCGCCGCCTGTTCGACACCCGCGCAACCGGCCAGCACGATCAGATCGGCGAGCGAGATTTTCTTGCCGCCGCTTTGGGCGCTGTTGAATTCCTGCTGGATGCGTTCAAGCGTCTTGAGCACGTTTGCCAACTGTGCGGGCTGGTTGACTTCCCAATCCTTCTGCGGCGCCAGGCGAATGCGCGCGCCGTTGGCGCCGCCACGCTTGTCGGTGCCGCGGAAGGTAGATGCCGATGCCCACGCGGTCGATACCAGTTGCGCAATGGTCAGGCCCGAGGCCAGCAGCTTGGCCTTGAGCGATGCCACATCCTGGGCGTCGACCAGTTTGTGATCGAGCGCGGGAATCGGGTCCTGCCAGATCAGTGCCTCGGCGGGTACTTCCGGGCCGAGGTAGCGTGCGCGTGGGCCCATGTCGCGGTGGGTGAGCTTGAACCATGCACGCGCGAAGGCGTCGGCGAGCTGGTCGGGATTTTCATGGAAGCGCCGGGAGATTTTCTCGTAGGCGGGATCGACACGCAGCGACAGGTCGGTGGTCAGCATCGAGGGCGCGCGGCGTTTGGATGGATTGGCCGGATCGGCCGGATCAGGCACCGTGCCCGCACCCGCGCCGTTCTTCGGAGTCCATTGGTGCGCGCCGGCGGGGCTCTTGGTGAGCTCCCATTCGTAGCCGAACAGGTTCCAGAAGAAGTTGCCGCTCCACTTGGTGGGCGTGGTGGTCCAGGTTACCTCCAGGCCACTGCCGATCGCATCGGCGCCTTTGCCGGTGCCGAAGCTGCTCTTCCAACCCAGGCCCTGTTCTTCGATGCCGGCGCCTTCCGGCTCGGGGCCGACGTGGGAGGTGGGGCCCGCGCCGTGCGTCTTGCCGAAGGTGTGGCCGCCCGCGATCAATGCGACCGTCTCTTCATCGTTCATCGCCATGCGGGCGAAGGTCTCGCGAATGTCGGTGGCCGCGGCAAGGGGATCGGGGTTGCCGTTGGGGCCCTCGGGGTTGACGTAGATCAGCCCCATTTGCACGGCGCCGAACGGCTTCTGCAGATCGCGCTTGCCCGAGTAGCGGCTGTCGCCCAGCCAGGTGCTTTCCGAACCCCAGTTGATGTCCTGGTCCGGTTCCCATACGTCCTCGCGCCCCGCGCCGAAGCCGAAGGTTTTGAAGCCCATCGACTCCAGGGCGACGTTGCCGGTCAGTACGATCAGGTCGGCCCAGGAAATTTTCTGGCCGTATTTCTGTTTCACCGGCCACAGCAGGCGACGCGCCTTGTCCAGGCCCACGTTATCGGGCCAGCTGTTGAGCGGGGCAAAGCGCTGTTGGCCCGAGCCGGCGCCGCCACGGCCGTCGCCGACGCGGTAGGTGCCGGCGGCGTGCCAGGCCATGCGGATGAACAAGGGACCATAGTGACCGAAATCCGCCGGCCACCAGTCTTGCGAGTCGGTCATCAACGCCTGGATATCTCGCTTGAGCGCGTTGAAGTCCAGGCTCTTGAATGCTTTGACGTAGTCGAATTCCTCGCCCATCGGGTTCGAAGCGGACGAGTGCTGGCGCAAAATGTTGAGGTTGAGTTGATTGGGCCACCAATCCCGGTTGGTTTTGCTACTGCCGGGGCCAGTGTGATGGATCGGGCACTTCGATTCGATTGCGGCTGACATGTTTTCTCCACCTTCGGTCATGGGCATCCTGCTGGTCTATCCGTGTGATGTCTGGAAATCGATGGGTGATGGTTTTTCCCTCACGCGTGGCGTTTGAGGCCACATCCGCGCGTCAGTGTGCGCGCGAGCCGGCGCTGCCGATGGTGACAGGCTATGCGATCGAAACGGTCGGAAACCTGCGTGCCGAGGGCGACGGAAATCGTGTGGGCGTTGCTCATGGCGAGATCCCATGCCTGGCTGGCGTTGGCTGGCTGCACGCCCACTCTACGTACCCGCTTGCGCCACTGGAATTTGATATTTTCAATGCTTTCCATAGGCATGGGCTATCAACGGGCGCGCTGGCCGATATCCTGTTCCCAAGCGCGGACTAGAGCCGTTAAGTGTTGTGCGTGCGCTGTAAAACCGCAGTGAAAAGCGGCTTTACAAATGGCAAATCGTGCACCTGGGCATGCCCAAGGAGAAACGCAGCGCCCGTTGCCGGCAAGAGCGACGATGCGATGCAAAGATGCTGATGGCGCGCAGGCCGTCCGTGGTGCCGACGGTCAACGCGGGTGCGATGTCAGGCAAGCGACTTCAAGCGATAAAGGGCTTCAAGCGCCTCGCGTGGCGTCATCGCATCCAGGTCCATGTTTTCCAGTGCTCGCTCCACCACCGATGGTGCGGCGGCAAACAAGCCCAGTTGCGGCGATGCGGCAGTGGCCGCCGCAGGCGCGGCCACATGCGTGTGCATGCCGCGTTCCAGTTCGGCCAGGGTGCGGCGCGCATCGGCAATCACCGACTTGGGCAGACCCGCCAGTGCGGCCACTTGCAGGCCGAAGCTGCGATTGGCCGGGCCTTCCTTCACCGCGTGCATAAAAACCAGCTGATCGCCGTATTCGACGGCGTCCAGGTGCACGTTGGCGATCGTTGCGTACTCAGAGGCCAGTTCGGTCAGTTCGAAATAGTGCGTGGCGAACAAGGTGTAGGCGCGACTGCTGGCGGCCAGATGCACGGCCGCCGCGCGCGCGAGCGCCAGACCGTCGTAGGTGCTGGTGCCGCGGCCGACTTCGTCCATCAGCACCAGGCTTTGCGGCGTGGCGTTGTGCAGGATATTGGCTGTTTCGCTCATCTCCACCATGAAGGTGGATTGCCCGCGTGACAGGTCGTCGCCCGCGCCGATGCGCGTAAAAATGCGATCGACAGCACCGATCACCGCCCGCGCCGCCGGCACGTAGCTGCCGATGTGCGCCAGCAGCACGATCAACGCGTTCTGCCGCATGTAGGTGGATTTACCGCCCATGTTCGGGCCAGTGATCACCAGCATGCGGCGGCTTTCGTCCAGCGCGAGGTCGTTCGGTTCGAACGGTTCCTGCCGCACTTTCTCCACCACCGGATGACGGCCGCGCTCGATTGCGATGCCGGCGTCATCGGTAAGTTCCGGTGCGCTCCAGTCAAGTGCCTGGGCACGTTCGGCCAGGGTGCACAGCACATCCAGTTCGGCCATCGCGGCGGCGGCGTGCTTGAGCGGCTCCAGCTTTTCGGTGAGCGTGTCGAGCAGGGCTTCATACAAAGCGCGCTCGCGCATCAGCGAACGCTCCTTGGCGGAAAGCACTTTGTCCTCGAAGCTTTTCAGCTCTTCGGTGATGTAGCGCTCGGCGTTCTTGGTGGTCTGGCGGCGGGTGTAGTGCGTGGGCGCCTTGTCCGACTGCGCCTTGCTGATTTCAATGTAATAACCGTGTACGCGGTTATAGCCCACTTTCAAGGTGGGAATGCCGCTGGCGGCTTTTTCGCGTTCTTCCAGTTCGACCAGGTATTGGTCGGCGTGCGTGGCCAGGCGGCGCAGTTCGTCCAGCTGTGCGTCGTAGCCATCGGCGATGATGCCGCCGTCGCGCAGCAGCACGGGCGGTTGCTCGACGATGGCGCGCGCCAACAGTTGCGCATTGGCCGCGTGATCGCCGATGCCACTGACTAGATCGTGCAGCAGCGGGCTGTCCAGCGTGCTGATCGACATGCGCAGCGCCGGTGCGGCGGCGAGGCCGTCGCGCAGCGTGGATAGATCGCGCGGACGGGCCGAGCGCAGCGCGACGCGCGCAAGGATGCGCTCCAGGTCGCCGATGCCGCGCAATTGATCGCGCAGCGCTTCGTGGCGACGCGTTTCGATCAGCGCGCCCACCGCCTGGTGGCGGCGACGCAGCACATCGCGCGAGCGCAACGGGCGATTGAGCCAGCGCCGCATCAGGCGCGCACCCATCGGCGTGACGGTTTCATCCAGCACGCCCAGCAGGGTGTGTTCGGTGCGTCCGCTGGGGTGCGTATCCAGTTCCAGGTTGCGGCGTGTGGCGGCATCCAGCGCGATCGTCTCGCTGGCGCTTTCCACCGCCATGCCGGACAGATGCGGCAACGCGCTTTTCTGCGTTTCTTCTACATAGCCGAGCAGGCAGCCCGCGGCGGCGATGGCCAGCGGCAGGTTGTCGACACCGAAACCGCCAAGGTCGCGCGTACCGAAAAAGCGGTTGAGTTCGCGCCGCGCGGCATCGCTGTCGAAATGCCACGGCGGCCGCTTGCGCAGGCCGGGCAGGGTGCTGACCAGCTTGGGCCAGGCCACGTCTTCGCCCACCAGCGTTTCGGCCGGCTGCAGGCGCGCAAGTTCCGCGGCCAATGCTTCGGCGTTGGACACTTCGCTCAGCAGGAACCGTCCACTCGCCAGATCGACCCACGCCAGGCCGTAGCCGCCACGCGCACCGGCGGCGATCGACAACAGCAGATTGTCGCGGCGCTCTTCCAGCAGCGCGGCATCGGTCACCGTGCCCGGCGTGACGATGCGCACCACCTTGCGCTCCACCGGACCTTTGGCCAGCGCGGGATCCCCGATCTGTTCGCAGATAGCCACCGACTCACCCAGCCGCACCAGCTTGGCCAGATAGTTTTCGACCGCGTGATACGGCACGCCGGCCATCGGAATAGGCTGCCCCGCCGATTGGCCGCGCTGCGTCAGCGTGATATCGAGCAGCCGCGCCGCCTTGCGCGCGTCGTCGTAGAACAGCTCGTAGAAATCTCCCATGCGAAAGAACAGCAGCACGTCCGGATGCGCGGCCTTGGCCGCAAGGTATTGACGCATCAACGGGGTGTGCAGGGAAAGTTCGTCCTGATTCATTCGGTCAAGTCTTGGCGTCGTGGCACGGAAGGGGTACAACGAAAGCTTCGCGCCGGGAACAATGGGCGTGGAGAGAATATGGAGTCTCGCATGGAGTTGTCGTCCGTTCCTACTGATGCCCAATTGACGGCGTGGGCAACCCAGGTCGCCGAGGAGGTGCAGCGCAACGGCCTGATGCTGGTGACGGCCGAGTCGTGCACCGGTGGCTGGATCGCCAAGGTGCTGACCGATCTGGCGGGCAGCTCCGCCTGGTTCGACGCGGGCGTGGTGACCTACAGCTACGCGGCCAAACAAGCCTTGCTGGGTGTCAGCCCGGACACGTTGGCGAGCGCCGGCGCGGTAAGCCGTGAAACGGCGCTGGAAATGGTGTCCGGCGCCCTGGAGCGCTTCGCCGCGGGCGTTGCGGTGGCGGTGACCGGCATCGCCGGCCCGACCGGCGGCACGCCGGATAAACCCGTCGGCACGGTGTGGATCGGCTGGCAGAAGCGTGGCGGCGAGGCGAGTGCCAGGTTGTTCCATTTTGCCGGCGATCGCGAGGCGGTGCGCCGGCAGACAGTAGCGGCGGCGCTCATCGGCGTAGCGAAAACACTGACCGATTAATCAGAAAATACCTCGTTGGACCGCTTGACCGATGTGGGATACTCAAGGCTTGCGTGATCCCAGCCCGTGAGACGGGCGCAAGGCATCATGCCTGCCATATTCACCACGACCGGAATCAAGACGATGGATGACAACAAGCGCAAGGCGCTCGCCTCCGCCCTCGGCCAGATCGAGAAGCAATTCGGCAAGGGCGCCGTGATGCGCCTGGGCGACCGCACCGACGAGAACATCGAAACCGTGTCCACCGGCTCGCTGGGCCTGGACATCGCGCTTGGCGTCGGCGGCTTGCCGCGCGGCCGCATCGTCGAAATCTACGGTCCGGAATCCTCGGGCAAAACCACGCTGACCCTGCAGGCGATCGCCAACTGCCAGAAGAACGGCGGTACCGCGGCGTTCGTCGACGCCGAGCATGCGCTCGATCCCAGCTACGCCCAGAAGCTTGGGGTGAAGGTGGACGACCTGCTTGTCTCCCAGCCCGACACCGGCGAACAGGCGTTGGAAATCGCCGACATGCTGGTGCGCTCCGGCGCGGTGGACATGGTGGTGGTCGACTCGGTCGCCGCGCTCACGCCCAAGGCGGAAATCGAGGGCGAAATGGGCGATTCCCACGTCGGCCTGCACGCCCGCCTGATGAGCCAGGCCTTGCGCAAGCTCACCGCCAACATCAAGAAATCCAACTGCCTGGTGATCTTCATCAATCAGATCCGCATGAAGATCGGCGTGATGTTCGGCAACCCCGAAACCACCACCGGCGGCAATGCGCTGAAATTCTACGCCTCGGTGCGCCTGGACATCCGCCGTATCGGCGCGGTGAAGAAGGGTGAGGAAGTGATCGGGTCGGAAACGCGCGTGAAAGTGGTCAAGAACAAGGTGGCGCCGCCGTTCCGCCAAGCCGAGTTCGAGATCCTCTACGGCGAGGGTACCTCGCGCGAAGGCGAGATCATCGAGCTGGGCGTGGCGCAAAACCTGATCGACAAGTCCGGCGCGTGGTACAGCTACAAGGGCGAGCGCATTGGCCAGGGCAAGGAAAACGTGCGCCAGTTCCTGCGCGACAATGCCGCCATCGCCGATGAGATCGACCGCGAACTGCGCGCGCGCCTGCTGGTGAACGGCGGCGGCGCGCCGGCATCTTCCGAAGAAGCGCTGGAAGAAGCCTGAGCATGAGCGGGCGGCGCTTGCGCATTCTGCTGGTCGGCGCTTCCGGTACGCTGGGAAGCGCGGTGGCCGCGGAGCTTGCGCAACGCCACGAAGTGATCGCTGCCGGACGCAACTCCGGCAGCATCCGCGTCGATCTCGCCGACGCCCAAAGCATTCGCAGCGCCTTCAAGCAGGCAGGCGAGCTGGATGCGGTGATCAGCGCGGCGGGCAACGTCACATTCGCGCCGCTGGCCGATTTCAAGCCTGCCGCATACGGCCAATCGCTGCACACGCTGGGCATCGCCGACAAGCTGCTGGGGCAGGTCAACCTTGCCCTGGCTGCGCGCGATCACTTGCGCGACGGCGGCTCCATCACGCTCACCACCGGCATTCTCGCCGATCAGCCGATTGTGGCGGGAAGTTCCGCCAGCCTGGTCAATGGCGCGGTGGAAGCCTTTGTCCGTGCGGTGGCGGTGGAGTTGCCGCGCGGTTTGCGCATCAATGCGGTCAGCCCTACCGTGCTGGCCGAGGCCATGGCGGCGTACGCGCCGTTCTTCCGTGGATTCGAGCCCACGACCGCCGCCAAGGCCGCGCTGGCGTTCAGCCGCAGCGTGGAAGGCGCGCAGACCGGGCAGGTCTACAAGGTGTTTTCCTGATCGTGCCGGTCTCAGGTGGCGTCGCTGCGGCGCTGCACGGGCGCTTGACTTCATGAAACGCAAATCCGGCGACGACAAATCCGGCGATACCCCGGCCAGCAAGGCCAAGCCCAGGCCCGGTGCCTACAGCAAGGCGCTGGGCCTGCTTGCACGCCGCGAGCACTCCCGCCGCGAGCTGCAGCAGAAACTGGACCGTGGCGGCTATGCCCGCGACGAGGCGGCCGATGCGCTGGATCGCCTGGGTGAGCAGCACTATCAGGACGACGACCGCTTCGCCCAAGGCCTCATCCGCAGCCGTTCCGCGCAGGGTTATGGCCCGATGCGCCTGCGCGCGGAACTGAAAAGCCACGGCCTGGCGGACGCGCGCATCCGCCAGTTGCTCGATGCCGCCGACGTGGACTGGACCGATCTTGCCGCCAGCCAACTGCGCCGCCGTTACGGCTCCGCCAGGGTCTCGGACCCGGCCGAACGCGCCCGCAGGGCGCAATTCCTCTTGCGCCGAGGCTTTCCCGCCGCCACAGTACGGGATGTAACCCACTCCGACGTGGACGACGCTGCCGACGAAACCCCTTGATGCCCGTGCTCGGCGCTGGCTGAAGGGTGGTTCCAAGAGCGCCGCGCTGCCGCGTCCTCATCGTTTCCAGCCCACGATACGCATGAAAACCGCTGATATTCGCTCCGCTTTCCTCGATTATTTCCGCGCCAAGGATCACACCATCGTGCCTTCCAGCTCGTTGGTGCCCGCCAGCGATCCGACCTTGCTGTTCACCAACTCGGGCATGGTGCAGTTCAAGAACGTATTCCTGGGCAGCGAGAAACTGCCGTACGTGCGCGCGGCCGACGTGCAGCGCTGCCTGCGTGCCGGCGGCAAGCACAACGACCTGGATGCGGTGGGCTACACCGCGCGCCACCACACCTTCTTCGAGATGCTGGGCAACTGGTCGTTCGGCGATTATTTCAAGCGCGATGCGATCGGCTACGCATGGGAATTGCTGACCGGCGTGTTCAAGCTTCCCGGGGAAAAGCTGTGGGTCACCGTCTATCACACCGATGACGAAGCCTACGATATCTGGCACAAGGAAATAGGCGTGCCGGCCGAGCGCATCGTGCGCATTGGCGACAACAAGGGCGCGCCGTTCGCCTCCGACAATTTCTGGCAGATGGCCGACACCGGCCCCTGCGGGCCCTGCACCGAAATCTTCTACGACCATGGTCCGGGCATCGCCGGCGGCCCGCCCGGCTCGCCCGATGAAGACGGCGACCGCTACATCGAAATCTGGAACCTGGTGTTCATGCAGTTCGACCGCGCGCCCGACGGCACGCTGTCGCCGCTGCCGGCGCCGTGCGTGGACACCGGCATGGGCCTGGAACGTCTCGCCGCCGTGCTGCAGCACGTGCATTCGAACTACGAGATCGACCTGTTTGAGCACCTTATCGCGGTCGCCGGCGAACTGACCCATACCAAGGATCTGGCCAACAAGTCGCTGCGCGTGATCGCCGATCACATCCGCGCGTGCTCGTTCCTGATCGTCGACGGTGTGCTGCCGTCCAACGAAGGCCGCGGCTATGTGTTGCGCCGGATCATCCGCCGCGCGTTGCGCCATGGCTGGATGCTTGGCGTGCGCGGCGATTTCTTCTGGAAAATGGTGCAGCCGCTGGTCGAGGAAATGGGCGCGGCCTACCCCGAACTCGCCGCCAGGCAATCTTTTGTGGAAGAGGCGCTGCGCACCGAAGAGCAACGCTTCGGCGAAACGCTCGAGCACGGCATGCGCGTGTTCGACGACGTGGCGGCAAAGTCCGGCACGACCATCCCCGGTGAAGATGCCTTCCGCCTGTACGACACCTATGGCTTCCCGGTCGATCTCACCGCCGACATCGCGCGCGAGCGCGGCCTGAATGTAGACATGACAGGTTTCGAGCGCGCGATGGAGCAGCAGCGCGAGCGTGCGCGCGCCGCAAGCCGCTTCGAGGCCAAGGGCCAGATGCCGGCGGAACTGGCCAGCCAGCTCAAGCCGACCGTATTTCTGGGCTACGAAACCTTATCGGCGCAGGCCGGCAAAGTGGTCGGCATCGTGCGCGGCGGCAAGCAGATCGACCAGCTCAACGAAGGCGAAGAAGCGCTGGTGATACTTGACCGCACGCCGTTCTATGCCGAATCCGGCGGCCAGGTCGGCGACACTGGCGCGCTCTCCAACGGCGCGGGCCGTTTCGAGGTGGTCGATACCCTCAAGATGGGCGGCGTGTTCTTTGGCCATGCCGGGCAATGGCGCGGCGCGCAACCGTTGCGAACGGGCGATCACGTGGATGCCCAAGTGGATGCCGTGCGCCGCCAGGCGGTGGTGCTCAACCACTCCGCGACGCATTTGCTGCACGCGGCGCTGCGCAAAGTGCTGGGCACGCACGTCACGCAAAAAGGTTCGCTGGTGGCGCCGGATCGTCTGCGCTTCGACTTCTCCCACTTCAAGCCGGTCAGCCGCGAAGAGCTGGCGCAGATCGAGGCCATGGTCAACGCCCAGGTACGCGGCAACGGCGAAGCCCAGGTGCGCCACATGGCCTACGACGATGCCATCGCCTTCGGCGCCATGGCCTTGTTCGGCGAGAAATACGGCGACGAAGTGCGCGTACTGAAAATGGGCGATTTCTCCACCGAACTTTGCGGCGGCACGCACGTGGGCCGCACAGGCGATATCGGCCTGTTCAAGATCGTCAGCGAAGCGGGCGTGGCATCGGGTGTGCGTCGTATCGAGGCCGTGACCGGCGCGGGCGCGCTGGCTTACGTGGCCGATGAAGAGCGCCGTCTTGCCGAGATTTCGCACATGTTGTCCAGCACCGGCGACGACGTTGCGGAGAAATTGCGTCAAGTGCTGGATCGGCAGAAAAAGCTTGAGCGCGAACTGGAATCGCTGCGCGCCAAAGCCGCCGGTTCCATGACCGGCGATCTGGCCAACAAGGCGCACGATGTCGGCGGTATCAAGGTGATTGCGGCGCGGCTGGAAGGCCTGGACGCCAAGGCGCTGCGCGATGGCGTGGATCAACTCAAGCAGCAACTGGCCGACTGCGTGGTCGTGCTGGCCGGCGCGGCGGATGGGCGCGTTTCGCTGGTCGCGGGCGTTCATGGCAAGGCGGCCGGTCGCATCAAGGCCGGCGACGTGGTGGCGCATGTCGCCAACCAGATCGAAGGAAAAGGCGGCGGTCGCCCAGATATGGCGCAGGGAGGCGGTCTGGACAAACCGCAACTGCCCGAAGTGCTGGCGGGCACTGTCAATTGGATCGATCAACATCTTGCCGGTTGACGCGCTGCGTATGGACCGCGTGTCAAGATTATGTGTAGATTGCGCCTAACGCACACGCTCGGCTAGTATCGGTAAGATTGGTGTCGCTGGTTGCGCTAGTGTTGTAGCCGTTGAGTTGTCTTTCGAGGCATCTTGAAGTTCCGAGCCGGGAAGGCGGTAAGGCCTTTGACGGACGCAAGCGTCAGAAACTGTGTGGTGCTGTGCTCAGGGGTGAGGCAACGCTACGCGGATGGCCTGTGACCATAAGCATTAAATGGAGTAGCAGCTATGTTGATTCTGACCCGCAGGGTCGGTGAAACCCTCATGATCGGCGACGAGGTGACCGTTACCGTCCTGGGCGTGAAAGGCAACCAGGTCCGCATTGGCATCAATGCGCCCAAGAATGTGGCCGTACACCGCGAAGAGATTTACCAGCGCATCAAGGGCGAGAACGAGGGCGACAGCTCCCCGGGTGAATCGGGCGCGCACTGACCGCCTCTTTACCTTAAGGGCCATGGCAAGTATCCTTGCCGGCTCCGTGATGCCACGGAAGAAAAACGGAGAGATGCCCGAGAGGCCGAAGGGGCTCCCCTGCTAAGGGAGTATAGGGTCAAAAGCCTTATCGAGGGTTCGAATCCCTCTCTCTCCGCCAGAAACGAAAAGCGCCCCTTGGGGGCGTTTTTCGTTTCTGACTGAGGGTCTGGATGAGAACCCGAGGGTTCGACAAATTTGTCCGGAACAAATTTGGACAGCCGCAGGCTGGCCCCGCAGCGCGTAGCGCGGAGGGGTTGGGTGCATGGATGCACCCAACAATCCCTCTCTCTCCGCCAGAAACGAAAAGCGCCCCTTGGGGGCGTTTTTCGTTTCTGAGTGAGGGTCTGGATGAGAACCCGAGGGTTCGACAAATTTGTCCGGAACAAATTTGAAAAGCGCCTCCTTGGCAGCGTTTTTCGCGGCCGGCGGCAACAGCGCGTCCGCAGCGGATCGTTCGTGTGCAACTAATGTCCTCGACAGGCATTGTATCGGCCTGAAAAAAGGCTGTCGCGGCACCGACCGTGCGACGGTCTTAATCTTCCCGCGCAGGCAGGCGCCCCACGTAGCTGGCGCGTGGACGAATCAGGCTGCCGCTTTCCTGCTGCTCCAGCGCGTGGGCGAGCCAGCCGGCCATGCGCCCCGCCGCAAACATGGCGAGGGCGGCGTTGGCGTCGCGTTCGTAAGCCGATGCCATGGCGGCGAGCGCAAAATCCAGATTGGGACGCTGGCCGCATTGCATCTGCAAAAGTTCGACCAGATGCAGGATGCGGCGAAGCGGTGCCGGTTGCGATGGCGTTGCACTGAGCTTGGCCAGCAACATCGCACCGCGCGGATCGCCTTGGTGATAAAGCGGATGGCCCAACCCCGGCGGTACGTCTCCACGGCGCAGGCGTTCGCGCAGTTTTTCGGCGGGATGCGGTTGGCCCAGCATGTCCTGGATGAAAGCGTGCGCGCGCGCCACCGCACCGCCATGCTGCGGACCGGACAGTGTCGCCAGGCCCGCGCAAACGGCCACGTGCAAACCTGCGCCCGTGGATGCCGCCACCCGTGTCGCAAATGAGGACGCATTCAGTTCGTGGTCCGCGCACAGCACCAGGGCGCAGCGCACCAATTCGGATAGGTGCGCATCGTCGGCGCGCCAGCAGTTCACGATCAATCGATGGATCGGGCGTGCGTCGGCGTGCACGCCGCATAGCAGCGCCGCGGTTTCACGCAACAATTGCGCGGCATGTTCGCGCCGATGACGCGGATCGGCGCTATGCGTATGCGGCGCGTCGAGCGCGAGCAGGGGTAGCGCGGCAGTGGTGCGCTCCAGTGGCGGTATGCCCGGTTGGCAAAGCAGGGATGAAACCGCCTCGGACCACGCGTGCGCCGGCGCGACGGCGAACGGATCGTGGTCGCCGCTATCCCATAGCAATCGTGCGACGTCTTCCAGGGTCGCGCCGGATTCGGCCAGCGCGATGGCCGACTCACCGCGATAGTAGTGACCGTGCGGGCGGATCAGCGAAATGCGCGTTTCGAGCACCGGCAGGCCCCATGCGAGACTGTGCGCGGCGGCCTGCGCGGCGCCTCGTCCAGCCTGGCGCCGTTCGATCAGATGGTCGATGTCGTTGGCGCTGTACTCGCGGCTGCGTCCATCGGCGCCCGCGCGCGAATCGATGCGCCCGCGGCTTACGTAGGCGTACAGCGTCGCCAGGCTGACGCCTAGCCGCGTGGCGGCTTCGTGAGCGGATAGATAGTCGGTGCGCATGGCGAACATATTGATCCTTTTAATCAAGATTGATCAATATATTTCCACGTGACAGAGTGGCGCCCCATGGACCGGCCGGGTGTCCCCAACGGCCATCGCCGAACCCGTTGCGCGCTGCGTCGCGGCATGGTCCGGCCGGCACATCATTTACAATTCATTGTTTCGGAGAACCACGATGACTCAGCCCGACTCCGCCGGCAGCCGCTTCCGCGCCGCGCTCGCCGCCGAACAACCCTTGCAGGTGATCGGTGCCATCAATGCCAACCATGCGCTGCTGGCCAAGCGCGCCGGCTATCGCGCGATCTACCTCTCTGGCGGCGGTGTGGCCGCCGGTTCGCTGGGCGTGCCGGACCTGGGAATCAACACGCTCGATGACGTACTGACCGACGTGCGGCGCATCACCGATGTGTGCGACCTTCCGCTGATGGTGGACATCGACACCGGCTTTGGCCCCAGTGCGTTCAATATCGCGCGCACGGTCAAAAGCCTGATCAAGTTCGGCGCGGCGGCCTGCCATATCGAGGACCAGGTCGGCGCCAAGCGCTGCGGTCATCGTCCCGGCAAGGAAGTTGTTCCGGCGGATGAAATGGCCGATCGCGTAAAGGCCGCGGCCGACGCGAAGACCGATTCGAATTTCTTCCTGATCGCGCGCACCGATGCGATCGCGGTGCAGGGCGTGGATGCCGCCATCGAGCGCGCCATTGCCTGCGTGGAGGCCGGCGCCGACGGCATCTTCGCCGAAGCCGCCTACGACTTGCCCACTTATCGCCGTTTCGTCGATGCAGTGAAAGTGCCGGTGCTGGCCAACATTACCGAGTTCGGCCAGACCCCGCTTTTCAGCGTGGACGAATTGCGCAGTGCGGGTGTGGGCATCGTGCTGTATCCGCTCTCGGCCTTCCGCGCCATGAACAAGGCGGCCGAAACGGTCTACCAGTCGATCCGCCGCGACGGCCACCAGCGCAACGTGGTGGACATGATGCAGACGCGCGAAGAGCTTTACGACCGCATCGGCTATTACGACTTCGAGAGAAAACTCGACACGCTGTTCGCCAACAAGAAGTAACCCCCCATTCCGCAGCGGCCGCCGGCACATGCCCGGCCGTGAATGACGTATCGCACCCTGGAGTACCACCGATGAGCGAGCAATCCGCAACCGCCCCCAAGCCGAAGAAATCCGTCGCCCTGTCCGGCGTGGCCGCGGGCAATACCGCGCTGTGCACGGTCGGCCGCAGCGGCAACGACCTGCATTATCGCGGCTACGACATCCACGACCTGGCCGCCAAGGGCTGCTTCGAGGAAGTGGCTTACCTGCTCGTGCACGGCGTGCTGCCGAACTGGGCCGAACTCAATGCCTATCGGGCCAAGCTCAAGCGCCTGCGCGGGCTGCCGGCCCCGGTAAAGAGCGCGCTTGAACTGCTGCCCGCCGCTACGCACCCGATGGACGTGATGCGCACGGGCTGCTCCGTGTTGGGTACGGTGCTGCCGGAAAAGGAAGACCACAACCTGACCGGGGCGCGCGACATCGCCGACCGCCTGATGGCGAGCTTCGGTTCGATCCTGCTGTATTGGTACCACTTCAGCCATAACGGCAAGCGCATCGAAACCGTAACCGACGACGAATCGATTGCCGCGCACTTCCTGCACCTGCTGCACGGCAAGAAGGCGAGCGAGCTGTGCGCGCATTCGCTGGACCGCTCGCTGGTGCTGTACGCCGAACATGAATTCAACGCGTCCACCTTTACCGCACGCGTGATCGCGGGCACCGGGTCGGACATGTATTCGGCCATCACCGGCGCGATCGGCGCGCTGCGCGGTCCCAAGCATGGCGGCGCCAACGAGGTGGCGATGGACATCATCGCTCGCTATCGCAGCCCGGCCGATGCGGAAGCCGACATCCGCGCCCGCGTGGAGCGCAAGGAAATCATCATCGGCTTCGGCCATCCGGTGTACACCGTGTCCGATCCGCGCAACGAGATCATCAAGGAGATCTCGCGCAAGCTGTGCACGGAAGGCGGCAATCCCAATCTGTTCGACGTTTCCGAGCGCATCGAAAAGCTGATGTGGGAACAGAAGAAGATGTTCCCCAATCTCGACTGGTACTCGGCCAGCGCCTATCACATGATGGGGGTGCCCACGGCCATGTTCACGCCGCTGTTCGTCATCGCGCGTACCTCCGGATGGAGCGCGCACGTGATCGAGCAGCGCGAGGACGGCAAGATCATCCGCCCAAGCGCCAACTACACCGGGCCGGAAGACCGCACCTACGTGCCGATCGAAAAGCGCTGAGACAAAAGACGGTTCGTCAGCAACATGAAAGGGGGCTTGAGCCAGGGCGCTTGGGCTCCCCTTTTTTTTCGCGCTTGTCCTGGACCCTTGTTTTTGAACAAACATGGGCTCCATGGCGTGCCACGCGTGCATAACCGGTGTTGCACATTTGATACACCGCCACGCGCATGCGCATCAGGCCGTCATCGCATCTGCCATGCGCCTGTCGGCACGCATGCAAAGGTCATTTTGCCCGCTGCGTAAAGAAGTGTTGCATTCGTGCATCAACAGCTGACTTGGCGGCGCGTTCGCGTTTTCTCCGCGTGCTTGCAATCGACTGATTTCATTACATGTTGCCGGTGCTCGTCGGTGGCCGCGCCACTGGCACGCAGCTTGCCATACGTAGGAGCTACACCAGCAAAAAAACAGGGGGTCATCGCATCCGTTCCGGGAGGAATCAACATGCGCAAGACTCTAATTTTTACGGCATTGACGCTAGGCTTGGGACTTGCTCTCCCGGCTATGGCAGACAATAACTCTCATCAGAACAACGGAAACTCAGGGACGCTAACCAGTTCAAACAGTAATTCAAGCACCCATTCGAACAGCACCAGTACCAGCGAAAGCGGTAACGACACACTCAGCGATGGCATGGGAACCGCAGCGGCCAATAACGGCGGTTCGGCGGCCTCCGAAGTCAGCGACGCATTCAACACCAGCAATGCGATCGCCACCACCAACCTCAACGGCTATGTCAGCAATGTCCAGGTATGGGGCATCGGCAACAGCGCGACCGATAACGGCAACGCGAATGGCGGAAAAGGTGGAAAAGGCGGCGCGGGCCTGGGCGGCATAGCCGTGGAAGGCGGCGGTGCGGCAGGTGGTTCGGGTGGCGATGGCAGCGCGCATAGCGGAAAGGCTGGTGGTTCGCTGTCCAACAGCGGTGGCGCATTTGCCGGAAGCGGTGCTTCGGCTGGCAGCGCGTCAGGCAGCGGCGGTGGCGCAACGGCCAACGGCGGCCACGGCGGCAGCGGCGGTTCGGCTGACGCGGGCGAGGGTCAAGGTACGGGCGGTACGGCAACAGCCGGTGCCGCATCGTCGACGACCGGCAGCAGCACGTCCACCGGTGGAACCAGCGGCACGGTAGCCAGTGCCGGCGGTGACGGCGGCGCGGGTGGCGCGGGCGGCATGGCCGCGGGCGGCGCGGGCAGCGGCGGCGCGGCCGGTAGCGGCGGCGCGGGCGGCAGCACCTCGGCCGACGCGGGCACCTTCGACATGTCCAACACGATGGATAGCACCGCGGCAGCGGCAGCTGGCATCACGACCATTGCCCAGAACAGCGGTGCGGCCGCGTTGATCCAGCAAGGTGTCACCGTGCAGGCGAACCTGAATGTGGGTGGCCATTGAGCGATGACTGATCGGCTCGGCGGGGCGCGCATCGCTTCGCCGTTGCCATGTGGGCCGGCCGACTGCGATGCAGCCGGCCGGCGGACGGTCTCATTCAATGCGCCAACGCGATCGGAGTCGTGCCATGTCTCTTGCAAGAGTTCTCGTAGGTGTGACGCTGTCGTGCATGGTGGCATTGCCCGGCTGGGCGCTTGCGTCTGATCCACCCGGCCATGGCGGTGCGGTACAACCCCAACAGAACGATCAGCCGGCGAGCGCGCAGCCGGCGTACCTGGAAGGATTCGGCCAGGCTGTGAGCGCCAGCACGCTTGGGCATTACAGCGGCGGTTCCAGCAATGTGCAGAGCACGCAGAACATCAACGGTGCGGTGACCGGCAATAGCGCCGAACGGGTGACGACGGGCAACAATATGATCACCGGCGATTCGTTCTCCGGCGCATCGGGCTTGCCTTCGGTAATCCAGAATACGGGCAATAACGTGCTGATCCAGAACGGCGTCATCGTCAACGTGCAGTTGAAGCCATGAAGCGATGGCTGCCGACGCTGGCGTTCGCGACGCTGTGCATGTGGCTGGCAACCAGCGTGCGCGCCGGCACCATGGCGCTGAACGACAACGCCGGACAGACCTATACGTTGCACATCGCGACGTTGAAGGAAGTGAAGTTTCGCAACACCGTGCGGCAAAAATACGATTTCAGCTGCGGCTCGGCGGCCGTGGCGACGCTGCTGACCTACCAGTACAACTATCCGGTCAACGAACAGATGGTGTTCGAGCAGATGTATGCGCACGGCAACCGCCAGAAGATCAACAAGGAAGGCTTTTCGCTGCTGGACATCAAGCTGTACCTGGCCAGCATCGGCTTCGACGCCGACGGTTTCCGCGCGTCGCTCGATCAACTGCAGAAGGCCAATCTTCCGGCCATCGTACTGATCGAGGACCGCGGCTATCACCATTTCGTGGTGATCAAGGGGATTCGCTACGGGCGCGTGCTGGTAGGCGATCCTGCGCGCGGCACACGGGCGATTCCGCTGGACCGTTTCGACCAATTGTGGAAGAACGGATTGATCTTCGTGATCCACAACCGGCGCCAGTTCGCACGTTTCAACACCGACAGCGATTGGCACAACGCGCCGATCGCGCCGCTGGGCGTGGGCATCGACCGGCGCGGGCTGGACACGATCACCATGTCCAAATACGGGCCGGGGGACATATGAACCTGCGCTTGCATGGAACACATGTCCTGCCGCGCCTGATGCTGTTTGGCGCATGCCTGATCGGTGCCGCTCTCGCGCATGCGCAATCATCGGCGGCGTCGGTACGTCGCGTCGCCGATCTGGGGGTTCCGATCTCCACCGAAAAGCTCGACGCCGTACGTGGCGGTTTCGATCTGGGCGATGGCTTGCAAGTGTCGTTCGGCATCGAGCGTGCGGTGTACATCAACGGCGCGCTGGTGACGTACAACAGCATCAATATTCCCGACGTCGCCCACATCACCACGCAGCAGGCGATGTCGCTGGCCTCGGCGCTCAGCGCCGTCAATGTCGTGCAGAACGGCCCAGGCAATACCTTCGATCCATCGTCGATAGGCCAGACGGCCGCGGCGACGGTGATCCAGAACACGCTCAATAACCAGACCATCCAAAGCCTCACCACATTGAACGTGTCGGTGAACACGCTCGATGCATTCCGCAGTCAAGGCCTGCAGCAGGCGCTGCAGGCGGTGCAAGTGCAGGCGTTGGGCCACTGAGGCGCCGGGCGCGGTTTTATCGGAGAGCGGACATGAACAGGAAGCTGGGGGGCGGCAGGACGGCAGGAACGCACACACCGTTGGCGTGCGCGATCGGTTGCGCGTGCCTGGTGTTGTCCTTGGGCACGTTCGCGCAGGAGTCCGCGTCGGCATCGAGTACGGGCACAGTGCCTTCGCCCGAGATCAGGCAGCGCCTGAAGGATCAGGACGCGCGCATCGAAGTCATGCGCACGCAGATCGATGCCTTGCAGCGACAACTGGCGCAGCAGGAGGCCGACTATAAAGCGCTTCGGCATGCCGTGGGCATGGATGTGCTGGACCAGCAGCGCGGCGGCAACATAGCCGTGGCTGGAGCCAATGCGACGGCCTTGCCGATGCCATCGCCCGATGCGTCGTCCGATCAGCAGGCAACGCCCCAACAGGGCGTCACGCCGAGCACGCCGGTGGGGCAGGCGCCGCCGCAAAACTCCCGGCCACCGGAGGTGGCTCCGATCTTCCAGCAACCTGGCGTGCTGACACCGAAAGGAAAGTTCGTGCTGGAGCCCGCCTATCAGTTTGGCTATTCGACGGCCGACCGCGTCGCCTTGGTGGGGTACACCATCATACCGGCCATCCTGATCGGCTTGATCGATGTGCGCGAGGTTCGCGACACCACGCAGACGGCCATTCTCACCGGGCGTTACGGCATCACCAATCGCCTGGAAATCGAGGTACGCGTACCCTATGTGGACACGCACGACGACACTGTGAGCCGCGCCGTGCTGACCGGTTCGGCTGAAGACAACGTGTTCAGTTCCAGCGGCAAGGGCCTGGGCGACATCGAGGCCACCGCGCGTTACCAGATCAACGATGGCGGCGCGGACAAGGCGTATTACGTGGGCTGGTTCCGCTTCAAGACGCATACGGGTACCGATCCGTTCCAGGTCACGACCGATTGCCTGACTCGCTGCGTGCAAAATCTCACCGGTACCGGGTTGCCCGTGCAGCAACCCACGGGGACGGGCTTTTACACGCTGCAGCCGGGTCTGACCTGGCTGTTCCCGTCCGATCCGGTGGTGTTTTTCGGCAACCTCAGTTATCTGTACAACGTCGAGCGCCATGGCGTTTACGAGCACATCCTGCTCGGCGGCACGCAATACGTGGGCAATGTGAAGGTGGGCAACGAGGCCGATGCCAGCATCGGCATGGGCATGGCGCTCAACGACAAGGCTTCGCTCAGCATCGGCTACGACCAGACCTTCATTGGAACCACCTATGAGGGCGGCCAGAAGTTGCCCGGCTCCACCAAGGTGTGGCTGGGTACGCTGCTGATCGGCGGCTCGTATCGCTTCAACGAAAAGCGCACCGTCAACTTTACGCTGGGTGTGGGCGTGACGCGCGATACGCCCGATGCAACCGTGACGGTTCGCGTGCCCATGATGTTTTGATGCAGCCTGAGGCGTTCTACCGCCTGCGCTTTTGAGCGTGTGGAAACTTGCGTTGGCCGCACGCAATGATGCGTGCTCGGGCGACCGCCGGCGAGTTTGTCCACGCGCGGTGCGCATGCGCACCGTTTACACGCGCACGCGGCCGGTGCCGTGTCAGGCCCTTCGCCTGCGCCGGTTGAGCCACCAGCGCCCACCGCAGACGAACACAACCAACGTCACTTCCAGTACGTGCTTCATCCATCCGTGTTCGGTGAACCACTTCAACCACAGTTTTTCGTGGCTGATCATGCGGCCGGCCGTCCATGCAATGGCGGCGGCGCCGGCGTAGACGATGATCGGGAAACGTTCGATCAGCTTCAGGATCAGGGTCGAACCCCAGACCACCAGCGGGATGCTGATCAGCAAACCGATCACCACCAGGCCCATGTGGCCTTTGGCGGCGCCGGCGATGGCCAGTACGTTGTCCAGGCCCATCAGGGCGTCGGCCAGCACGATCGTGCGCAGCGCGGCCCAGAAGCCGGCGGCGGCAGCCACGTCGTGCGTGTCGCCATGATCGGGCTGCAAGAGGTTCCATGCGATCGGCAGCAGCAACAGGCCGCCTGCCAGCATCAAGCCGGGCAGGTTGAGCAGGTACACCACCAGCACGGTAAGCCCGATGCGCACGGCTACCGCGCCAAACGTGCCCCAGAACACCGCCCTGGTCTGCAGCGAGCGGGGCAGGTTGCGCGCGGCGAGCGCGATCACGATGGCGTTGTCGCCGGCAAGCACCAGGTCCAGCAGGACGATGGTGAGCAGATCCGATAGCAGATGGGTGGGGAAGGCCATGCGATGTCCTTGGCGCGCCGGACTCAAGCGATGACGACGGACGCGCGCGGCCCGCGGTCATCGCAAAAGTCTCGTTCGAGGCGATGGCCACCGCGGCGCCCGGAGCGAAGCCTCGCTCGTGATGACGGACACCGCGCGGATGCGGCAGGCCGGATCCGGAACTACTCCCCTTTGGGATGATGGTTCACGGCCGATTGTCGGCAGGTGCAGGGCGGGCGGTCAAGCCGCGCCGTGCTTGAAGCCGGGCAGGCCGGATACAATGGGCGTTTTCCCTACCCCGAGAGCCTGCCATGAGCGCGCACGATATCCGTTCCGCCAAGCGTCCCGACCCCGATCAGCCGCTGGTCGATATCGCCAACTACGTTGCCGACTACACGATCGATTCGACCGAAGCGTACGACACCGCGCGCTACATGCTGCTCGATTCGCTGGGCACGGCGATGCTGGCGATGAAGTTTCCCGAGTGCGTCAAGCACCTGGGCCCGCTGGTGCCGGGTGCGACGCTGCCGGGCGGTGCCCGCGTGCCGGGCACCAGCCACGAGCTGGATCCGGTGCAGGCCGCGTTCGCCATCGGCACGCAGATCCGCTGGCTGGACTTCAACGACACCTGGCTCGCGGCCGAGTGGGGCCATCCGTCGGACAACCTCGGCGCGATCCTTGCCGTGGCCGACTACCTCAGCCGCAAGGCCGAACGCGAAGGCGGCAAGGCGCTGACCGTGCGCGACGTGCTCACCTACGCCATCAAGGCGCACGAAATCCAGGGCTGCTACGCGCTGCTCAACAGTTTCAACCGCGTCGGCCAGGACCACGTGATCCTGGTGCGCCTGGCCTCCACCGCGGTCGCCACGGCCATGCTGGGCGGCGACAAGGGGCAGATCACCACGGCCGTCTCGCACAGCTGGATCGACAACGGCGCCCTGCGCACCTATCGCCATGCCCCCAACACCGGGCCGCGCAAGAGCTGGGCCGCCGGCGACGCCTGCCGCCGCGCCGTCACGCACGCCATCAACGCGGTTTACCGCGGCGTGGTGGGCTATCCCTCGGCGCTGTCGGCCAAGACCTGGGGCTATTACGACGTGGCCTTCAAGGGCAACGCATTCCAGTTCGAGCGCCCCTTCGGCAGCTATGTGATGGAGAACGTGCTGTTCAAGATCAGCTTCCCGGCCGAGTTCCACGCCCAGACCGCGGTGGAGTGTGCGATGAAGCTGCACGGCGAGGTAGCCGGCAAGCTCGAGCAGATCGAAAAAGTGGTGATCCAGACACAGGAAGCGGGTTGCCGCATCATCGACAAGACCGGTCCGCTGGCCAACTACGCCGACCGCGACCATTGCATCCAGTACATGGTGGCCGTGCCGTTGATCTTCGGCCGCCTCACCGCCGACGACTACAACGACGACGTCGCCGCCGATCCGCGCATCGACGCCCTGCGCGACAAGATGGAAGTAACGGAGAATCCGCAGTTCACCAAGGACTACTTCGACCCCGACAAGCGCTATATCGGCAACTCGGTCCAGGTGTTCTTCAAGGACGGCACCAGCACCGAAAAGGTCTCCATCGACTACCCCATCGGCCATCGCAAGCGCCGTGCGGAGGGGATCCCGGTGCTGCTGAAGAAATTCGAGGCCGCCATGCGCGGGCATTTGCCTGCCAACCGGGTTAAGTCCATTCTGGAGGCTGTGGCCGATCCGGCGAAGCTGGACGCCATGCCCATCCAGGCATTTCTGGGTCTCTTCACACTGTAAAGACAGCGTGAGCAGACAATTCATGGTGAATTAGGGATGGTTTTGCAAAACATTTAGTTTTTGTTAAACTCGATTATGCAGGGTTTGAGTCCGTCGCAAGGATTTCCGTGGCCCGTTAATACCGGGTCGCGGAATAACAAAGCGATTTCTTTCATTCTTTGGCGGGATGAATGCCCTAAATCATTAAGAAGAGGAGAGACCTAATGAAACGTAAGGGCTTGTACTTTTTGATTGCGCTTGCCCTGGGCGGCGTAAGTGCCGTTCACGCGCAGGACAACACTGCCGCCCCGGCAACCCCGGCAACGAGCTCCAGCAGCAGCTCGACGGCTGGCGCGCCGGCGTGGCCGAATGGATTTGACGACCGCTGGTACATTGCGCCGACGGTGGGTGGTTACT
>NZ_DATJTC010000006.1:0-68691 GCF_035503745.1 Dyella sp. | reverse complement strand
TGGCGTCCCCACGGGGATTCGAACCCCGGTCGCCACCGTGAAAGGGTGATGTCCTAGGCCTCTAGACGATGGGGACGTATGTGTTGGTGGAGCCAGCCGGGATCGAACCGGCGACCTCTTGCATGCCATGCAAGCGCTCTCCCAGCTGAGCTATGGCCCCGCCGCTGGAAGCACGAAAGAATAGGATGGGTTCACAATTCCGTCAAGCGTTTTTTTACAAAAAACACACCGTCCGATGACCCCGAGGAACCGTTCCTGGCTCGCGGCTTGGACACTGCTTCGGTTTAAGCTGTGACGGAAACTTAAGGTCGCGGAGCGGGGCATGCACGACATCGGTTTTATAGGCGACCTTGCGCTTGTGATGTTGGTGGCCGGCGCGACGACGGTGCTCTTCCAGCGCTTTCGCTTGCCCGTGCTGCCCGGCTACATCCTGGCCGGCGTGGTGATCGGCCCGCATACGCCGGGTGTGCTGGTGACCGACCCGCGGACCATCAGCGACATTTCCAATCTCGGCGTGGTCCTGCTCATGTTCACGCTGGGGCTGGAGTTCAGTGTCCGCAAGCTGCGGCAGGTGGGCGGCGGATTGTTGCTGGTGACGGTGATCGAAGTAGGTTTCATGCTGTGGGTGGGCTACCAGCTTGGCCTGCTGTTTGGCTGGAACCATCGCAGCGCGTTGTTTCTCGGCGCCATCATGGCGTTGTCGTCCACGATGGTCGCCTCGCGCACGCTGGTGGAAGGCGGCGCGCGTCACTGGCCGTTCGCGCGCCTGGTCGTGGGCATGCTGGTCGCCGAAGACATGCTGACCATCGTGATCCTCACCTTGCTCTCGGCGGTGGCGATCAGTGGAACGGTAGCGACGCACACCGCGTTCAGCGTAGTCGGACACCTGGGGTTGTTTGTAATTGCCGGCATGATCGTCGGCCTGCTGCTGTTGCCGCGCCTGGTCGATTACATTGCGGGATTGGATCGCGATGAAACCTTGTTGGTGAGCGTGCTGGGCATCTGTTTCGGCACCAGCCTGCTCGCCGTCTGGCTGGGTTTCAGCGGCGCGCTGGGGGCGTTTCTCGCCGGTGCGGTGGTGGCCGAAGCGCGCAGCGCACCGCGCGTGGTGCATTTGGTGGAGCCCTTGCGCGACATGTTCGCGGCGCTGTTTTTCGTGGCGATCGGCTTGAAGATCGATCCGGCGCAGCTTGCCCATTACGCCATGCCGGCGGTGCTGGTCGCGTTGACCGTGATGATCGGCAAGACGGTGGTTTGCACCGTCGGCATGTTCTTCATCGGGCACGATCCGCGCACGTCGTTGCGCGCCGGACTGTGCATGGCGCAGATCGGCGAATTTTCATTTGTGATCGCCACGCTGGGGCTTACGCTTCACGCTGTCGATGACTTCATTTATCCCATCGCCGTGGCCGCCGCGTTGATCTGCATGCTGGCGTCGCCGTATCTGTTTCGTTCGGCCGAACTGCTGGCGTGGGCCGGACGGCGCGTGCTGCCGCGTCCGGTGCGATTGCTGGTGATCAGTTACAGCGGCTGGCTGGAGAATCTGCGGCCGGTGAACGAAAACGCCACGCTGGCGGCGATGTTCCGGCGACTGCTCTGGCATATCGCCGTGAACATCGCGCTTGTGGTTACGTTGTTCGTCATCGGCGCGTACGTGGATGCACACAACGCGCATTGGTTCGTGCGCTGGGGGCTCGACCTGCCCATGCGCCACTCGCTGATCTGGGCGTGTGCGCTGTTCCTGTCACTGCCGCTGCTGATCGCGGTGTACCGCAAGGCGGAGGCCCTGGGCATGTTGCTTGCCGAGTTAGGTATCAGCGAACGTTTCGCCGGGGCCTATACGCAAGCGATCCGACAGGTTCTCGCCAAGCTCATACCGCTGGCCACCCTGCTGTTTCTGGCGGTACTGGTGGGTGTACTTGGATCGGCTATCTTGCCGCCCCGGGGTGTGGCGCTGTCGCTCATCGCCGTGTCGGTGGTGCTCGCCATCGTACTTTGGCGAGGGTTGGTGAAGGTGCATGCGCGCTTGCAGGCCGCACTTCGCGAAACCCTTGAAAAGCCTTCATCCACGGGTAACGAATGAACCCAGATGCGAGCTGGCGCACAGCGGCCCGGTGAACTTTTCCGCGGGCGGCCGGTCAACCTTCGAACGTCGTTGCCAAGACCGGACAGGACACCGCACAATGCGGGGCCAGCCTCCATTTGGGGGAGGTCCGGCCGGCACGCCGGCATAGTCCAATATACGAGGGAGTTCAAATGAAGCATTTTCTGCGACCCACGCTGACGGCGGCCGCTCTAGCCGTGGCGCTGGGCCTGACCGCTGGCGCGCAGGCCCAGACACCCAGTACCGCTGCGACGGGCACGGTCGATAAGGTCAAGGCCAGCCAGCTGCTTGGCTACCAGATCGCCAGCCAGGTTCCCGGCCCGATGCGCGAACTGATTGACCCGGCAGTCGTCGGCCAGGCCGTCACGGCCTCTCTGTCCGGCCAGAGGCCGAACATGCCTGAGGCCGAAGCCGCCTCCGTGTGGAAGAGTTTCATAACGGAATTCCAGGCCAAGGCCAAGGCCGAATTCGACGCGCTCTCGGTCAAGAACAAGCAGGAAGGCGATGCCTTCCTGGCCAAGAACAGGAAGGCCCCCGGTGTGAAGATCACCGCTTCGGGCTTGCAGTACCAGGTGATTTCGCAGGGCACCGGTGCGCGCCCGGGTCCGAATGACACGGTCAAGGTCAACTACACCGGTACCTACGTCAACGGTGAAGTGTTCGACTCCTCCTCCAACAACAACCCGCCCGGCCCGACCGCGATCCCGCTGGCTCACGTGATTCCGGGTTTCCGTGAAGGTCTGCAGCTGATGCAGGTCGGCGGACACTACAAGCTGTTCATTCCGGCCAGCCTTGCCTACGGTGCCGAGCCGCAGCGCAACATCCAGCCGAATGAAACGCTGATCTTCGACGTCACCCTGGTCAGCACCGGCCCGACGGCCGCCGGCCAGGAAGGCGGCGGCGCTCCCGCCGGCGGTGGCGAGCAGTAATCGTTCGCGTAGTGCCGATCAAGCGAACAGGGCGCGAAGCAATTCGCGCCCTGTTCTTTTATGCGGGCTGCCTGAGAGCCCTGACACCTGGGTTTTATATTCGCCCTGCTAGAATTGCCTGCCTCGAACGAGGAGCTGGTTTCACCCGATGAAAGTCACCATTTTCGGAACAGGTTATGTGGGCCTTGTCACTGGCGCGTGCTTGGCAGAGATGGGCAATCACGTGGTATGCGTGGACATCGACGAGGACAAGGTCAGTCGCCTCAAGCGCGGAGAAATACCGATTTTCGAACCGGGGCTGGAACCGATCGTGCGACGCAACCACGACAACGGACAGCTTCAATTCACTACTGGCGCGGCCTCGGCCGTGGCACATGCGCAGGTCATTTTCATCGCAGTGGGCACCCCGCCGGACGAAGACGGTAGCGCCGACCTGCAATACGTCTTGGCGGTGGCCAGGGAAATCGGGCGGCATCTGGATCGCTATGCGGTCGTCGTCAACAAATCCACCGTGCCGGTGGGCACCGCCGACCGCGTGCGCAAGGCTGCCGCAGGCGAGCTTGCCGCGCGCGGCGCAGACATCGAATTCGACGTGGTGTCCAACCCCGAGTTCCTGAAAGAGGGCGATGCGGTGGAGGACTGCCTTCGTCCCGATCGCATCGTCATCGGCAGTTCCAGCGAACAGGCCATCGCACTGCTGCGCAAACTGTATGCGCCCTTCAACCGTAATCACGATCGCACCGTGGTCATGGACGTTCGCTCGGCAGAGCTGACCAAGTACGCGGCCAACGCGATGCTGGCGACCAAGATCAGCTTCATGAACGAGATCGCCAACATCGCCGAGCGAGTCGGCGCGGATGTCGAGCTGGTACGCCAGGGTATCGGTGCCGACCCGCGTATCGGCTATCACTTCATTTATCCCGGCGCCGGTTACGGCGGGTCATGTTTCCCCAAGGACGTGCAGGCGCTGGAACGCACGGCGCGCGGCGTGGGTTATCAGGCGCGCTTGCTGGATGCCGTCGAAGCCGTCAATGCCGACCAGAAAGGCAAGCTGTTCGATTTGATCCGGCGCCATTTCGGCGGCAACCTGGACGGTCGGACGGTTGCGCTATGGGGGCTGGCGTTCAAGCCCAACACGGACGACATGCGCGAGGCACCGAGCCGCCGACTGATGGAAACCTTGTGGGAAGCGGGCGCAAAGGTGCGTGCCTACGATCCGCAGGCGCGCGAGGAAGCGCAGCGCATTTATGGCGAGCGCGGCGACCTGGTGCTGTGCGGCAGTGCCTATCAGGCGTTGGAAGGGGCCGATGCGTTGGCTATCATGACCGAATGGAAGGCTTTCCGTAGTCCGGATTTTGCGCGCATCCGCGAATTGCTCAAGGAAGCGGTCGTGTTTGACGGGCGTAACCTGTATGAGCCCCAAGTTGTCGAAGAGGCGGGCCTGGCGTATTACGGTGTCGGTCGTGGGCGCACCGTGCAGCAGACCGAGTCGCCATGAGCAGCAACGAGCAGCGCCTGACCGAACTGGAAGTACGTTTGGCGTTCATCGACGATGCCGTGCAAGGATTGATCGCTGCCGATGCCGAGCAGTCCATGCGCATCGCAGGGCTGGAGCGCATGATCCACGACTTGCGCAACGAACTGGCAACGATGCGGACGGGACAGGGGCACGATCCGCACAGCGAACCGCCGCCTCCGCACTACTGAAACGCAATAGGTAACATCGGATTCAGATCATGGTCGATTCACTGCGAGATCAGCTGCTCAAGAGCGGCATCGTCAAACAGCTCAAGGACGAGAAGCGCCAGCAACAGCCTTCCAGGCCAAATATTCCCCAGGGAAAAGGCAAGCCGCACCCCAAGCCGAACCCTGCGCGCAAACAGCAGGAGGAGTTTGATCTTGCCAAGGCCTACGCGATGCGTGCGCAGACCGAAGCCAGCGAACGCAAGCGCGCCGAAGAGCAGGCCGCCGAACAGGCGCGCGTGAAGCGCGAACGCAAGGCCAAAATGCAGCAATTGCTCGAAGGCAAGGCGCTGAACAAGACGGATGTGGATCAAGTCCGTCATTTCGAATATGGCGGCAAAATCCGCCGGATATATGTCGATGCCGAGCAACTGACCGAACTCAACGCGGGCCGACTGGGCGTGGTTCAGTTCGGCGGGCGTTATCTGCTGGTTTCGCAATCCATCGCCGAGCAAGTGCGCGATATCGATCCGCACCTGCTGGCGCTGCTAGCCAATCCGTCGGCCGGCGGCGTGGGCGAAGATGGCGTGCCGGACGATTTGATGTGGTAGGCGTCACGCCAGCCGCCGAATGGCGGCTTGGCGTCGCATCGCGTGCAATCAGGCGCCGGAGGGAAGTTGCAGCATGGCCTGCTTCAGTGCCGGGTGATCCCATCCATTCTTGGGCATGAAGCGCTCGCCGTGGCGCTTGGCCAGGTTCTCCAGTTTCTGGTGCAGATTTTCCGCACCTTCGCTGCGTACATATTGGATCGGGCCGCCGCGGAAGGGGGCAAAGCCCGTGCCGAAGATGACGCCCGCATCCAGCAGGTCCGCATCGTCCACCACGTCGTCGCCCAGGCAGGAAACGGCCTCGTTCACCATGGCCAGGATCATGCGGTCCTGCAGATCCGGCGGTGCGACATAGTCGGGGTCGACCTCGGGTTTCTGCGGCTTGCCGTCATGCCAGGTGTACAAGCCCTGGCCGTCCTTCTTGCCGCGCTTGCCGGCTTCGAGCTTGTCTTCCAGGCCCGGCGGAAGTTCCAGCCCCAGAAACGGCGCCAGTTCCTTGCCGACCGAGGCGCACACGTCCAGTCCGACCGTGTCGGCCAGCTCGATCGGACCCATCGGCATGCCAAAGTTCTTGGCCTGCTTGTCCAGCACCGGGCCCGGCACGCCTTCGTTGTACAGGCGCAATGCTTCGAGCAAGTAGGGCATCAGGATGCGATTGACCAGAAACCCAGGCGTGCCCTTGACGGCCACGGGCAATTTGCCGATGGCCTTGCAGAACGCCAGGGCGCGCTTTTCGATGGCCGCGTCGAGCTGGTCGTGACGCACCACCTCGACCAGCGGCATCTGCGCGACCGGGTTGAAGAAATGCAGGCCTAGAAAGCGCTGCGGCGCTTTCAATGCCTTGCGCAATTCGTCGAGCGGAATCGAGGAGGTGTTGCTGGCGAGGATTTCGTCGTGCTGGAACTGCGGCTCGATGGTTGCGTACAGCGATTGCTTGGCCTGTGCGTTTTCGAAGATCGCCTCGATGGCCAGGTCCGCTTGGGCAACGCCCGCACCTTCGACGTCGGCGCGCAGGCGACGGCTGGCCGCCTCGATTTTTTCGGGCGTCTTGAGCTTTTTCTCGTACAGCGCACGCGCGCGATCCAGCGCGGGTTGGATGAACTTCATCTCGCGATCTTGCAGCGTGACGTCGAAACCCTTCAGTGCGGCCCAGGCGGCGATGTCGCCGCCCATGACGCCCGCGCCGACCACGTGCACGTGGCGGATCTGGGGATCGACGCCGCTGCCTTGGCCCTTGAGCCGCTCCTGCAGGAAGAAAATGCGGATAAGGTTTTGCGCGGTTGCGGTTTGCGCGAGCTTGGCCACCGAGCGGGCTTCCAGCTTCAGGCGCTGGTTGATGTCGCTGCCGCCGCGCTTCCATACGTCGATCAGGGCGAACGGTGCGGGGTAGTGTTCCTTGCGCACCTTGGCCGCGGTCTGCTTGATGACCATGGGAGCCAGGATCTGCCTGGCCAGCCAGGTGTTGGTTGCCCAGGCACCGGCTCGCCGCGCAAAGGGGCGGGTATGGGGATGGCGCAGCAGCGCGCGTGCTTCGGCCATCAGCTCTTCCGGACGCGCCAGGCGGTCGACCACGCCCAGGCTCATGGCCCGCCGCGCGGAGAGGGTCTTGCCGGTCAGCATGATGGGTAGCGCCTCGGGCGCCCCGATCAGCCGCGGCAGACGTGCCGAGCCACCCCAGCCGGGATGGATGCCAAGCATCACCTCAGGCAGGCCGATCCGCGTTTTGTCGTCGTCCGCGGCGATGCGCTGGCGGCAGGCCAGGGCCAGCTCCGTGCCGCCGCCCATGCAGGCGCCGTGTATGGCGGCCACGGTCGGGCAGGGCAGGCGCGCCAGGGCTTCGAACACCCGCTGGCCGTTTTCGATGTTTTCCTGCACCGTGCCGTGCTTGGCGTACTCGACGAACTCTTTGATGTCGGCACCGACCGCAAATCCGTTCGATTTGGCCGAATGGATGATCACGCCGGCGGCTTTCTCGATCGCCAGCCGCTCCACGATCTGGCCCAGCTCGTCCAGCACTTCGCGCGAGAACGCATTGACGCTGCTGTTGGCGCGGTCAAGCGTCAGCGTGACGATGCCGCTGTCGTCCAGGCTCGTCTTCCAGTGATTGAAGCGCAGTCCTTCGAACATGGGGATAGGGGAATGGCCGGGAAGCTTCAACCATACCGTCCCGCCGCCGCGATTGCGAGACGCCCCAGTCCAGAAAAGACGGTTATGCCGCATTGCGGCAAGCGGGGTGTCGCGTGCGTCACGCCTTGGCGATAAGGCTATTGCGCTTCCCGCGTGGGCGCGTAACTCTAGCCCGTACGCGACGACTTTCCCTTGGCCCGCTATGACTCCGCTGATGGCTCCCTCGCCGCTTGCCGGCAGCGATATCTACGAGCGCATCCTGACCGCGCCCGGCGGGCTGGTCGTGCTTGAAGACACCGATACCGGATCCTTGATCGAGCAGTTCCGTTCGATTGCCCGGCACAACGGCCAGTCGGTCTATTTGTGGGAGCCTGAACGGGGCATGGGCAATCTGCGTGAAGCGCATGCAAGCATTCCCGGTTCGCAGCGCTTGGGCAATGCCCTTCGCTATATCCAGCAAAGCATTCATTTCGGCATTTACCTCATTGCGCGGTTTCCCTCGCCCCTGACCGCGATGGACGGCGCCTTGTTGCGCCAGCTGGCCCGTGCGCCCGCCGGACACGTGCGCCGTATCGTGCTGCTGGATACGGTCCCGGCGATGATCGCCAGCTTCGACGACGTCGCCGTGCGTATCAGTGGCGTTGCGCCGGTTGCCCAACGTCCCCGACTGCGCGACGGGCGCTGGTTTCTGTGACGGCCGCCGCACTGCAAGCGGGCATCTTGCTGGTGGCCTCCCAGCGTGAGTTGCGGCGCGAGCTGTTCGATACGCTCGACCATGAAGGCCATCCACCGATTCATTCGGCCCGCGACACCACCCATGCAGCCATTTTGCTGGAGGGGCGCGAGGCGCTGGCGCTGATCGTGCTGGTCATCGAGGGCGATGGACGCTCGAGCCTGACGCTGTGCGAACAACTCAAGCTGCTGCCGCCGTGCGCGGATGCGCCGATCATTGCCGTCCTGGCCGACGAGACGACGGTCAAGCCCACGCAGCTGCCGGCCATGATCAACGGCTGGCTCTATGCTTCGCAGATCGGCACCGAGCTGATTGCGCGCTGGCAACAGCTGCGCAGCGGAGAGCCGCCCAAGACCAACGAGAAAGCTCCGACCGCACGGGCGTCCGTGCCGCTTGCGGCAGCCGGGGGCGACTACCGCTTCGTATTCGAAGACGGCGAGGGCGATTGGCTGATCGTGGACCCGCATCGCGAGCGCGTGGTCGAGGCAAGCCCTGCCTACATGCGGCACAGCGGTCTGGCCAATAGCGTGCTGACCAGCCTTGGCCTGAGTGAAGTACTCGCTTTCGAAAGCGTCGGCATGGACAAGGCGCTTGCCGACGGGGACCGGCGCTGGCTTGCCTGCCAGCGTAGGTCGATCCGCGGACACGACACCGGTGAGGCAAGCGTTCGCCGCGTGCAGCATGGTGGCCGTGAACTGGCTGCGGTGCATTTTCGCAGCAACCGCGCCGGCGTGCGTCCGGCGGTGGCGTTGACGTTGCTCGCCCGCCTGTTCAGCGGTACGCACGATGACACGGGCGTGATGGAAGCGGCGCAGTTGCTGCTCGATGAAATGGGCATGGATTATCTGGCGGTATGGTCCGCGCGCCCGGAGGAGGCCAGCGTGCCGACGCAGATCGTGCAGCGTTGGCGTGGCGACGAACAGGTCTGGCCCGGGCCGCAACTGCAGAGTTCGCTGCGCCTGGTGCTGAGCGGACGCACTTTGATGCATCCGCATGACGCGCGGCGCCTGGCCGACGTGGATCCGCTGATCGGACAACTGGGCTTGCGCGGTTTCGTGGGATTGCCGCTGCTCGACGAGCGCTTCAGCGTGCTCGGCGCCTTGCTGGCCGGCAGCCGCAATCCGTTCGGTGAACCGGAAATCGTCGAGCCCGTGCTGCGCTGCGCGGCGGCGCATTTCGCGCACACGCTCGAACTGCGGCGCACGCGCGAGCAGGGGCGCGCGGAAGGCCTGCTGGATGCACTCACCGGCTTGCCCAACCGCCTGCTGTTCAACGATCGCCTGGACACGATCATCCGCGAGGCGAACCGTACCGGCGAAACATTCGCCGTGCTGTTCGTGGATCTTGACCGCTTCAAGTTTATCAACGACACACTCGGCCATGCGGTTGGCGACCAGGTGCTGGTGGCCGTCACGCAACGGCTTCGCAGCAGCGTGCGCGCTTCCGATACCGTGGCGCGCTACGCCGGCGACGAATTCACGATCGTGCTCAGGCACATCGTGAAGACCGACGACGTGTTGCGCGTGGCGGAAAAGATCGTGCAATTGATGGATGTGCCGCTGCATCTGGATGACGGTCCGGAGTTGCAGGTGACCGCATCGATCGGCATCAGTTTCTTTCCCGAAGATGCGCCGGATGCCGAAACTCTGCTCAAGCACGCGGACGAAGCGATGTACGCGGCCAAGAGCCTGGGTCGCAACAATTACCGCGTCTACGATGTCAGCCCGGCGCAGGAGCAGCAGAACGCCGCCTTGAAGGCACGCCTGCGGCACGCGGAAGGCAACGGCGAACTGCGCGTTTTCTATCAACCGCAGATCAACGCCGGTTCGGAAGACATCGTCGGCATGGAGGCCCTGCTGCGCTGGGAGCATCCGGAACTGGGCAACATCGGTCCCGGCTTTTTCATTCCCTTGGCCGAAGAAACCGGGCTTATCGTATCGATCGGGGAATGGGTGCTGCGCACGGCGTGCAAGCAGGCCAAGGCATGGGAAGACCGCTTCGGATTGGGCCTGCGCCTGGGCGTCAACCTGTCGGCCGTGCAGCTGATGCAGTCCGATCTTTCGGAAATCGTGGCGTCCGTGCTGGAGGAGACCGGACTCGATCCGGGCCTGCTGGAGCTGGAGGTCACCGAGAGCATCAGCATCAAGGCGGCCCCCAACCTGATGGAAAACATGCAGAAGCTGCACCGGATCGGTTGTCATATCGCCATCGACGATTTCGGCACCGGTGCCGCATCGCTGGACTACCTGCGCAAGCTGCCGGCCGATCGCATCAAGATCGACCAGAGTTTCGTGCGCAACATCGGCGTGGACCCCGACGATGAGGCGATCGTGAGGGCCACCATTGAAATGGCCCACCGCCTCAAGCGCGGGGTGGTTGCAGAAGGCGTGGAAATCGAGCAGCACTTGCAATTCCTTCGCGCCAACCACTGTGACGAACTGCAGGGCTACCTGTTCTGCCGTCCGCTGCCCCAGGCCAGCTTCGAGCGCCTGTTGACCGAGCGTGAGCGTTTGCTGTCTGGCGTTCAGGACAAGCTGCAGGCTTGAGCCCTTTCTGGGCGTTCCTATCTTAAAATCGGCGGATGGGTGCAGAGTTCGTGCTGAACTTGCCGACATCGTTCGGGTCTGAGCAGATCACCTATTCGCTGGACGGCATCCCGGCTTGGTGCGGCAACGAAGGAGACGGCCCGGATGGGCGATAACGAACTCGATAGTGCGCTGGTTGAGCGTGTACAAAATGGGGACAGGCGCGCTTTCGACTTGCTGGTTCGCAAATACCAGCACAAGGTCATTGGCCTGATTTCCCGCTATGTGCACAACCACGCCGAGTGCGAAGACGTAGCCCAGGAAGCTTTTGTCCGGGCATGGCGCGCGATCGGCTCGTTCCGGGGCGAGAGCGCTTTCTATACCTGGATGTACAAAATTGCCGTGAACACGGCCAAGAACCATCTGGTCGCGATGGGCCGGCGCCCGCCCACGGACGATATTGCTGTCGAAGACGCCGTCTACGTGCCGGGGGCCGACCGCATGCAGGAAAGCGCCACCCCTGAACGCGAATTAATGCGGCAAGAAATTGAACAAACCGTGTTTGCCACTGTCCAAGCCTTGCCCGAGGAGCTGCGGACAGCCATCACCTTGCGTGAAGTGGAGGGCCTCAGCTATGAAGAGATTGCCGAAGCCATGGGCTGCCCGATCGGTACGGTGCGTTCGCGCATCTTCCGGGCACGTGAGGCGATCGATGAGAAGTTGCGGCCATTACTCTCGGACCGCGAGGATCGGATGTCATGACTGAAGCCAATATGGAAACCCTCTCCGCCGCGATGGATGGCGAGCTGTCGAAGGAAGAGCTGCGCTTCTTATTGCGCCGCCTCGATCACGACGCCGCCTTGCTCCAGGCCTGGACGCGCTATCACGTGGTTGGCGATGGCCTGCGGGGCCAGGTGCCGGCCATGGCGAGCGCCGGCTTTGCCACCCGCGTGATGCAGATGATCGAATCCGAGCAATCCGTGGCGGCAACCGTTCCAAGGCGCCGCGACTGGCTGCGCCTGTCGGTGGGCGGCGCAATCGCCGCGAGCGTGGCCGTCGCCGCGCTGATGGTTTCCCAACCGACGGCCCCCGATGCCGAGCGGCCCGCGTCGCTGACCGCCAAGGTCGCCTCGCGCGCCGTTCCTTCGTCCGCCACCCAGGCGGCTGCCCAGACGGACCGCAGCACCATGCTGGCGGCGGTTCCGCCCTCGCTGAGCCTGTATCCGGCCTACGGACTGAGCCAGCGCGCCTCGGTGACCTTGGGCAATCCTTCGGACAACCCGCTGTTCCAGGGTTACTCCACCGATAGCCAGCCGCAATTCATGAACGGTTATCGCAGCTACCATACCCTGAACAGCCACGATGGTAGCTACCTGCTGCTCATCGATACGCCGCAGGCGAGCGCCGCGGCGCAGCAACAGGCTCCGGCCTATCAGGGAGCGGCGGCGCACTGAGCGCCGCCCGCTTTCCGCCTGTGGCCAGGCGCTTTCCCGCTTTTCAATAACCTCCCTTTCTTCCCGTTCCGCTCCCATGAGCCTGGGCGGGAGCAGGGTGCCCAGAACCTAGGAGGAATCCATGAGTCATCACCGTCTCGTCAGCAGTCTTTTGTGCTGCGCGCTCGCGTTGGGGCTGGCAGGGCCCGGCGTGGTAGTGGCGCAGACCGCCCCGGCCGCTGCTGCTGCCTTGCCGGATTTCACGGGAATCGTAGAGAAGAACGCACCGGCAGTCGTCCACGTGGAGGCCAAATACACCGGCCGCCGTCCCAAGGGGGGCTCTGCCGCGCCGATGCAGGGGCAAGGCCCCGATGCCGACCAGATGGAAATCCTGCGCCGTTTCTTCGGCATGCCGATGATGCCCTCGCCCGAAGAGCAGGCGCATACCTCGCTGGGCTCGGGTTTCATCATTTCCAGCGATGGCTACATTCTTACCAATAACCACGTCGTCGATCATGCCGACACCGTGACCGTCCGGTTGCAGGATCGCCGCACGCTGACCGCCAAGGTGGTTGGTACCGATCCGACCTACGACATCGCGCTGCTGAAAGTCCAGGCCGGCGGCCCCCTGCCGACGGTAAGCATCGGCGATTCGCGCCTGCTTAAGCCGGGCCAGTGGGTACTGGCGATAGGTTCGCCGTTCGGCTTCGATTACACCGTCACGCAAGGCATCGTCAGCGCCGTGGGGCGCAGCCTGGGGGCGGGCGACCAGCCCAGCACGTCGTTCATCCAGACGGATGTGCCGATCAACCGCGGCAACTCGGGCGGCCCGCTGTTCAACCTGCAGGGCCAGGTGGTTGGCATCAATTCGCAGATTTATTCCGATACCGGCGGTTATCAGGGCGTTGCGTTCTCGATCCCGATCGATGTGGCGATGAACGTGGTCGATCAGCTCAAGACCAAGGGCTACGTCACGCGCGGCGAACTGGGCGTGATGATCCGGCCCGTCGATGACGACATCGTAAAGGCGCTCAAGCTGGACAGTGCGAAGGGCGCGATCGTGGTCAGCGTTTCGCCAGGCACCGCGGCGCAGAAGGCAGGCTTGCAGGCGGGCGACATCATCCTGGCCTTCGGCGGTCGCCCGGTGGAGCAGGGTTCGGACCTGCCGCCGATGGTTGCCATGACCAAGCCGGGCACCACGGTGCCGGTGCAAATCATGCGCGATGGGCGCGACAAGACCGTCCAGGTGACCATCGGTACCATGCCCCGCGACGGTAATCCGTTCGCCTCGGCGAACAAGCCGGCGCCAAGTTCGGGTACCGATGCCCTCGGCCTGGCGGTGCAGGGCGTCGATCCGGATACGCGCCGCCAGCTGGGCCTGCAACCGGGCGAGGGCGTGGCGATCACGGATGTGACCGGCTCCGTGGCGGCGCAGGCCGGTCTGCAACCGGGTGACGTCATTCTGATGGTGAATCAGCAAAAGGTGGGTAGCGTGGCGGCGTTCCGGACTGCCACGGCCGGCGTGAAGCCTGGCGACACCGTATTGCTGCTGGTACGTCGCGGCGATTCGAGCAATTTCATCGCCTTGACGGTTCCGCCGGCCGATCAGAACAACGGTTGAGGCAACTCGAAGGCCTGCTTGCCCGAGCAGGCCTTCGAATTTGCGGACTCGCGCGTACAGTCTGGTTTCTCAATCCATGCGATAATGAGCGGCTAATATCGCCATTCCGGCGATGGCCGGCCTTTAGCATCGCGCGGGGCGGTGAAGCTGACAGCGTGCTCCATGGAACTGATCCGCAATTTCTCCATCATCGCCCACATCGATCACGGCAAGTCCACACTTGCGGACCGCATCATCCAGATCTGCGGCGGCTTGGCCGAGCGTGAAATGGAAGCCCAGGTGCTGGACAGCAATCCGATCGAGCGTGAACGCGGCATCACCATCAAGGCGCAGTCGGTGTCTTTGCCCTACACGGCGAGGGACGGCAAGACCTATCAGCTCAATTTCATCGACACCCCGGGCCACGTCGACTTTTCCTACGAAGTGAGCCGTTCGCTCGCCGCCTGCGAAGGCGCGTTGCTGGTGGTCGACGCCGCACAGGGCGTGGAGGCTCAATCGGTGGCCAATTGCTACACCGCGGTGGAGCAGGGGCTGGAAGTGGTGCCGGTGCTCAACAAGATCGACCTGCCCACGGCCGATCCGGAAAAAGTGAAGGGCGAAATCGAGGCGGTGATCGGCATCGATGCCACCGACGCGGTGGCCGTCAGCGCCAAGACAGGCCAGAACGTGATCGAGGTGCTGGAGGCCATCGTCGCGCGCATTCCGCCGCCCAAGCCACGCGATACCGACCGGCTGCAGGCCCTGATCATCGATTCCTGGTTCGACAACTACCTGGGCGTGGTGTCGCTGGTGCGCGTCATGCAGGGCGAGATCAAGCCGGGCGACAAGCTGCAGGTGATGTCCACCGGCCGCGCTCACGAAGTGAGCGAAGTGGGTGTCTTCACGCCCAAGCGCAAGAAGCTCGACAAGCTTTCCGCCGGCGAAGTGGGCTGGATCACCGCGGCCATCAAAGACGTGCACGGCGCTCCCGTCGGCGACACGCTTACGCATGCCGGCAAGCCCGCTCCGCATCCGCTGCCCGGTTTCCAGACCATGCAGCCACGCGTGTTCGCCGGCTTGTTCCCGGTTTCGGCCGACGATTACCCCGCTTTGCGCGAAGCGCTGGACAAGCTGCGCCTCAACGATGCCGCGCTGTTTTTCGAACCGGAAAGTTCGGAGGCCATGGGCTTCGGCTTCCGCTGCGGCTTCTTAGGGATGCTGCACATGGAAATCGTGCAGGAGCGCCTGGAGCGCGAATACGATCTGAACCTGATCACCACCGCTCCGACCGTGGTCTACGAGATCCTCAAGACCGACGGCACGATCATGGAGCTGGACAATCCCGCACGCCTGCCGCCATCGCCGCAGATCGAGGAGATCCGCGAGCCGATGATCGTGGCCAACATCCTCACGCCGCCCGATTACATCGGCAACATCATTACGTTGTGCGAAGAGAAGCGCGGCGTGCAGCGTTCGATCCAGTATCTGGCCACCCAGGTGCAGATCAGCTACGAGCTTCCGCTGGCCGAAGTGGTGCTCGATTTCTTCGACAAGCTCAAATCCGTATCGCGCGGCTATGCGTCGATGGACTATCACCTGGAGCGATTCGACGCGGGTCCGTTCGTGCGCGTGGATGTGCTGATCAATGGCGATCGCGTGGATGCGCTCAGCCTGATCGTGCACCGCAGCCATGCCGACCGCCGCGGGCGCGAGCTGGTCGAGCGCATGAAAGACCTCATTCCGCGCCAACAGTTCGATGTTGCCATCCAGGCGGCGATCGGCGCGCAGATCATCGCGCGCTCGACGGTGAAAGCGTTGCGCAAGAACGTGCTGGCCAAGTGCTATGGTGGCGACGTCTCGCGCAAGAAAAAGCTTCTGGAAAAGCAGAAGGAAGGCAAGAAGCGCATGAAGCAGGTCGGCAGGGTGGAGATTCCTCAGGAAGCCTTCCTGGCCGTACTCAAGGTGGATAAATAAAAGCGGGCTTTGGAGTCATTGCATGGATTTCGATTTTTCAGCCATTTTGCTTGCACTCACCACCGTGTTCGGCGTGGTGTGGGGCATTGATCGCCTGCTTTTCTTCAAGAAGCGTCAGGCACGTTTTGCCGCGGCGGGCGAGGAATACCGCGATCCGGTCACGGTGGATTGGGCGCGCTCGCTCTTTCCGGTGATCTTCGTGGTGCTGCTGCTTCGCTCATTCGTGGCCGAGCCGTTTCGTATTCCATCCGGCTCGATGATGCCGACGCTGGATGTGGGCGACTTCATTCTCGTCAACAAGTTTGCGTACGGCTTGCGGCTGCCGGCGTTCAACAACAAGATCCTCAGCGTGGGCGAACCCAAGCGCGGCGACGTGGTCGTGTTCCGTTTCCCGGGGTATCTCTGCCAGGACGAGAACGGCAAAACGATCCGCAGCGGCGATGTGACCTGCGCCGATCCGCACGCGCCGGTGCCCAGCCAGAACTGGATCAAGCGCATCATCGGCCTGCCGGGCGACACGATCGAGGTGCACAACAGCCAGATCGTCATCAACGGCAAGCCGGTCGTGGACACCGAAGTGGGTCCGTTCCAGGGCAACCCGAGCCGTCCCGAAGACAATTACCTGCTGTACAACAACGGCAGCATATGGAGCGAGCAGCTGGGCACGGTCAAGCACCTGATCGCGCGCATCCCGTCCCTGCAGACCCCCTCCATCCCCAATCAGGCGGTTCCATCGGTGGTGCCCCCGAACTGTTACATCGTGATGGGCGACGACCGCGAAAACAGCCAGGACAGCCGCTGGTGGGGCTGCATGCCGGAAAAGAACCTGGTCGGCCGGGCCTTCATGATCTGGCTGAGCTGGAAGGGCTGGAGTACCGGCGGGGTGGATTTCCACCGGATCGGCAAGGTCATCCGCTGATGGCCCTGGCGCTGGGCGGCACAAAGCGTGAACGTGTCGCTGGCGATCAGGCCGTGGAGCGGGCAAAGTATGCCCTGGCGGTTGAGCGTCAATCAGGGCGGGGCCGCGGCAGCGGCATAGCGAGGGGACTATGAAGTCGAAACAGGCGGGTATCACCCTTATCGGGTTCCTGATCGTATTGGCGGTCGCTGGCTTTTTTGCCTACGCGGCCATGAAACTGGTGCCCTCGTATATCGAGTATGCGGGCGTGGTGAAAGCCATGAATCAAATCGCCAGCGAAGGCGTCGATGGCAAAACGCTTGATCAGGTTCGCCGCGAAATGATGTTCAAGCTCGGCTTCCAGTACGTCGACGACGCAACCATCCAGCCCAGCGACATCAACTTCCAGCAGGGCAGCGACGGCAACGAATTGCATGTCTCGTACGACAAGCAGATGCCCTTCATCTACAACATCGATTTCCTGGTCCACTTTGACAAGAGCGTGCCCGTGCGAGGCAATGTCGCTCCCCCGCAATAACAGTGGAATTGAATTACCGCTTTAACGATCCAGCGCTCGCCGCGCTTGCCTTGACCCATCGCAGCGCGGGTAAGCCCAATAACGAGCGCATGGAGTTCCTGGGCGATGCCCTGCTCGGGGCGATCGTCGCCGAAATGCTGTATGAGACGCATCCGAAGGCCACCGAGGGCGAGATGTCGCGTCTGCGCGCGCAGCTGGTCAACGGGCAGGCGCTTGCCGAGCTGGCGCGCGAACTGGAACTGGGCGATCGGCTGAAGCTCGGCTCGGGCGAACTCAAGAGTGGCGGGTTTCGCCGCGATTCGATCCTCGCCGACGCTTTCGAGGCGCTGGTTGCCGCCGTTTATCTCGATGGCGGTTTCCAAGCTTGCCGGCATACCGTCCGTACGTTGTTTGCCGATCGCGTGGCGGCGTTGCCGCGCTCCTCCAAGGACGCCAAGACGCGGTTGCAGGAATGGCTGCAGGCGCAAGGCTGGCCGCTGCCCCACTATGAACTGGTCGGCACGCAGGGCGAAGATCACGCGCGGATTTTCGATGTGCATTGCGTAGTGGCCGAGCCGATGGCGGTCACGGCCGTCGGGCGCGGCAGCAGCCGCCGGCTGGCCGAACAGGATGCCGCCGAAACCGTACTCGGGCGGCTGCTGGATACCAAGGATGCCCCCGACACGCGCGCCTGATACTCCCGCCCGGGTTGCCGTGGCGTCTTGATCCTTTTCCCACCCAGCATGGCCTACCTGCCTGCAGTGGCGTTCATCGCCACGGGGCGCCATGCTTATACCTGTCTTAAGAAGAGTGCCGCTTTGCCATGAATGACGAACGCGAAGGCGACGACATCGTCGAGAACGAATTGCCCCATCCGGATTTCCGGTGTGGATTCGTGGCCTTGGCCGGCCGCCCGAACGTGGGCAAGTCGACCCTGCTCAATGCATTGATCGGCTTTCGGCTGTCCATCGTCAGCCCCCGCCCGCAGACCACGCGGCATCGCATTCTTGGCATCGCGACCAGCGAAGCGGGGCAGATCCTGTACGTGGATACGCCAGGCCTGCATCGCGGCGCCAAGCGCGCCATGAACCGCAGTCTCAACCGGGCCGTTCGTTCGGCCATCAGCGAAGTCGAACTGGCCGCCCAGGTGATCGAGGCAGGGCGCTGGACCGATGAAGACGAGGCGCTTTACGACGCGCTGGCCGAACAGAACATTCCGCGCCTGCTGGTGATTAACAAGGTCGACCTCAGCAAGGATAAAACCGCGTTGCTGCCTTTCGTCGCCGACCTGACCGAAAAGCACCACTTCGAGTCGGTGCATTATGTCAGCGCGCTCAAGCGCAAAGGCCTCGATACACTGAGCAAGGACATCCTGGCCCGCCTGCCGGTGCGCGCGCCGGTGTTCGGCGAAGACGAAATCACCGATCGCAGCGAGCGCTTTCTCGCCGCCGAAATGGTGCGCGAACAGTTGATGCTGCGCCTGGACCAGGAGTTGCCGTACGCCACCACGGTCGAGATCGAGCAGTTCAAGGACCGCCCCGATGGCGTGGCCGAAATCCACGCCGTCATCTGGGTCGAGCGCGAAGGACAGAAGGCCATCGTGATCGGGCAGGGCGGCGCGCAGCTGAAAGCAATTGGCACCTCCGCACGCCGGCACATGGAACGCATGTTCGATCGCAAGGTGTTCCTGCGATTGTGGGTAAAGGTGCGCGAAGGCTGGGTGGACGACGAGGCCGTGCTCAAGCAGTTCGGCTACACCGATTGATGCGTAACGCACCAGACCAGACCCACAGGCCATGCTGGTAGAGCAGCAACCGGCGTTCGTGCTTCACACTCGCCCTTACCGGGAAACGTCGCTGCTGCTCGAATGCCTCACCCGCGATCATGGGCGGCTGGGTGTGGTCGCGCGCGGCGTGCGCAGCCAGCGCGGGCGGTTGCAGCGCTCGCAGCTCGAGCCGTTCCAGGCCCTGGCCATGGATTTGCAAATGCGCGGCGAACTGGCCACCTTGCGCAGCGCCGAACCGATGCAGGCGCCGCTGCGCCTGCCAGGGGATGCGGGCGTGGCCGGCCTTTACATCAACGAGCTGGTGGTGCGCCTGACCGAACGGCAGGACCCGCATCCCATGCTTTATGCGGCGTATGCGCAGGCACTTGACCGGCTCGCCGCCGGCCAGTCGCTGGGTTGGCAGTTGCGCCGGTTCGAACGCGATCTGCTCGGCGCGCTCGGTTACGCCCTGCAACTGCTCGATGACGCTGATTCCGGCGAGCCGCTGCAGGCCGACATGCTCTATGTGTATCGGCCCGAGCACGGTCCGTCGCGCTGCGGCACGAACGAAACCCATGCCGTGCGCGGTAGCGATCTGCTTTCGCTGCAGCGCGATTGCATGCCCGATGCGCAAGGCCTGCATGCTTTGCGCGGCATGATGCGCGCATTGATCCGCTTCCATCTCGGCGGTGTGGAGCTTCGCGCCTGGCGTGTATTGCGCGGCGCGCTGGCGCGCCGCTGAGGCCCTCATGGCACCTGGAGCGCCTCGATGGTCTGGCGCAGTGATCGGCGAAAATCCGACAGCGGCAACATCGCCCCGTGGTGGGCCAGCTTCAGATGCTGCTGCAGCGACACCACGTGTTCCGCCAGCGACGCGGCGCCGCAGAATCCGCACGAGGAGCGCAGCTTGTGCAGGCGCGCCTCAAACGCGCCGGCATCGGCACTGAGATCGTCCAGTTGCGCGTCGATGTTGGTCAGTTCCTGCCGGAACAAGCCGCGCAGGGCCTGCACCACCACCGGCGTGCCGGCGGTTTTCAATGCCAGCCCATCGTCCAGCACCGGCGCATGGCGGCGATCGATCGTCGCCAGCTGCAGGATCTCGCGCAGATCCTGCAACGAGCACGGCTTGAGCAGCACCGCATGGAAGCCCGCCGCGAGCAGGGCGCGCTGGTCGTTGGCATCCAGCTCCGCGCTGCTGGCCACGGCGGGACTGCATGCCGAAGCGGCGCCGGGATCGTTGCGCAGGGCAGTCAGCACGCCGACCGCATCCATGCCGGGCATGCGGCAGTCGAGCAGCAGCAGGTCGAAAGCCTCGCTGCGCGCGCATTCGAGTGCCGAATGGCCATCGACGCCGAGCGCCACGCACGCGCCTAGCTGGCGCAGGCCGTCGCCCAGGAAACAGCGGCTGGTCGCGTCATCATCGGCCACCAGCACGTGGGGCTGGAAAGGGGGCGTGAGATCGTCCGTTATGTACGCCATGGCTGTAGTCCATTTCGTTCAGCTTAGTTTGGCAGAATGGGTGCTCAATGTTTCGTACATTCAGCCGCCCCCTGGTATGCCTGCTCGCCCTTTGTAGCCTGTTCTGGGTGATGCCTTCGTGTGCGGATACCGTGGTGGTCGCCAAGAAGATCGACCTGCCCGGCGTCAGCCTACAGGACGTGCGCATGTCGCTGGCCCCCGGTACGGACCCCGATAGCCTGCGGATCCGCCTGCATGCCGCCAGGGCCGATATCCCCGCGCTGGGCTGGAGGCGGGTCGGGTTGACGCTGGACGGCCACCTCCAGCGCGATATCCAGCTGCGCTGGCTGTTCGACGGCACCGTGCAGGCCGCCGGAGCCCCCGGAGGGGCGCTCGGCGATGCAGAGCTGGAGCTGGTGGTGGACGGCGCGGCGAACACGCTGGAAGTCGATGCCAACCAGGGCGTCGCCCATATCGCCACCGCTTTTCCGCTCGATCAGCCCACCCATGCGCAGATCAACCTGCGGAACGTTCCGGCGGCCTGGCTGCAGGGGCTGCTCGCCGCGGTGTGGCCGGGACATATCGGAGGCGGGAAACTGGATGCCGATCTCGCGCTGGACGTGCGCGAGGAGGGCTTCGAGTCCTCTGGCAGCGTCCAGGTCACGGAGTTGAAGTACGCCACACCGGCCGGCGACGTGGTGGGCGACGGATTGGCCGTGCACGCGCGCTATCAACTGGACGCCACCGGCCACCCCGCGCAGCTGTCGTTGAACGGCGGCGTCCGCGGCGGCCAGCTGCAGTTCGGCCCGGTGCTGGCGCGGCTGCCCGCGCACGACGTGCAACTGGATATGGACGCTTCCATGGAGCGCGGCGGCCTGGACGTAAGTCATCTGCATCTGGACGATGCCGACGCGCTGTTGCTCGATGGTGCGCTGTCGGTCGACGCCAAGGGCAATCTGCAGAAGCTGAAACTGGACCGTTTCCAGGCGCGCTTTCCGGCCGCCTACGATCGCTATGGGCTGCCATGGCTCGACAGCCTCGCGGCGCCGAACCTGCATATCGCCGGGCAACTCGACGGACACGTGGACTACGCGGCCGACACGTGGCGCAGCTTCGCTTTCCATACCGATGGACTGGATCTTGCCGATAGTGCCGGCCAATGGCAGGCGAACGGCTTGCACGGCGGTGTGGACTGGTCGGCGCAAGGGGATCGATCGCCGACCGAGTTTGGATGGAACCAGCTGGTGCTTCGCCACGTGGCGCTGGGTGCCGCGCAATCGCATTGGCGCAGCCGCGGCGGCAGCCTGACCCTGCAGTCGCCGCTGACGATTCCGGTATGGAAGGGACAGGCCGACGTGACGGCACTGGAGTGGCGGCCGGCCGCCGGCAAGGCGCAACGTTTCAACCTGAGCGCGAACGTGACCGGCGTGGATGTGCCCACGCTCAACCAGGCCTTTGGCTGGACGCCGTTCGCCGGAACGCTGGCGGGCACGATTTCTTCCCTGCAATGGACGGGCGAGCGCTATGCGATGGATGGCGACCTCACCTTCAAGGCATTTAACGGCACGGCCGTGCTCAGCCACCTTGCCGTGCAGCAACCGTTGAGCGACAACCCGGTGGTGTTCGGGGATCTGGCCTTGCATCAGTTGGACCTGGCCGCGCTCACCGACACGTTCAACTTCGGCAGCATCAGCGGACGGCTGGACGGTTCAATCAATGGCCTGCAGCTCGTCGGCGGGAGCCCGGTCGCCTTCAAGGCCTCGCTACAGGCTCAGGATGGCGGGCGAATCAGCCTGAAGGCCGCCAACAACCTCTCCATTGTCACGGGCGGAACCGCGGCCAGCGGCTTGCAAGGCGCGGTACTGAAGCTTTTCAGGGCTTTCAACTACAAGCGCATGGGTTTCCACGCCAGCCTGCAGGACGGCATGTGCGCGCTCGGCGGCCTGGATGGCGATGCGAACGGCTACACCATCGTCGAAGGCACGGGCTTGCCGTTCGTGCATGTGGTCGGCGAACAGAACAAGATCGACTGGCCCACCTTTGTCCGCCGGCTCAAGGCCGCCTCCCAGGCCGGCGTAGCCGAACGCTGATCAGGCCGGCTGGTATCATGGGCGGCTGCGGGCCATCTCGTGCGTGGCCCCTTCCTTTCACCCCCGCCTCGCCTGGGTCTTTGCACCCGGGCGGCATGCTTTCCAAGAGTGCCGATGAACGAATTCGAAGCCCCCATCACCGATTTGAGTCACGACGGCCGGGGCGTGGCCCGCATCGACGGCAAGACCGTGTTCGTCAGCGGCGCCTTGCTCGGCGAGCAGGTGCGCTTTCGCGTGCGCAAGCGTCATCGCAACTTCGACGAAGCGGAGACGATCGAAGTGATCGAGCGCTCGCCGCACCGGGTGGAGCCGCGCTGCAGTCATTTCGGACAGTGCGGCGGTTGTTCGCTGCAGCATCTTGATGCCGCCGCGCAGATCCAGGCCAAGCAGCGCGTACTGGTCGATAACTTCACGCGTATCGGCAAGGTAGAGCCGGAAAACTGGCTGCCGCCGCTCACCGACGAAGCGTGGGGCTATCGCCGCAAGGGGCGCCTGTCGGTTCGCGCGGTAGCCAAGAAAGGGCGCGTGCTGGTGGGCTTTCGCGAAGAAAGCAACCCGCGCTTCGTCGCCGACATTCTGCATTGCGATGTAGTGCACCCCGCGCTCGGGCCCAAGATCGGGCTGCTGGGCGAACTGGTGGGCGGCATGGATGCGGCGGCCGACATCGCGCAAATCGAATTCGCCGCGGGCGACGACACGCTCGCCCTGGTGTTTCGTCACTTGAAGCCGCTGAGCGAGCGCGATCGTACGGCGCTGGTAGCATTCGGCCAGCAGCATGGCTTTGCGATCTACCTGCAGCCGGGCGGCGTCAGCAGCGTGCATCCGCTGTGGCCCGAGCATCCCCGCCTGGCGTTTCGCATTCCCGCAGGCGAGGGCGTGGATGAGGTCGAGCTGGCATTTGAGCCGCTGGATTTCGTGCAGGTCAACGCCGGCATGAACCGCCGCATGATGGCGCGCACGCTGGAGTTGCTCGACCTCAAGCCGCAGGACCGCGTGCTCGACCTGTTCTGCGGCCTGGGCAACTTCACCTTGCCGCTGGCGCGCCGCGTGGCGGAGGTGACCGGTGTGGAAGGCGAACACGGGCTGGTGCGGCGCGCGGCCGAAAACGCCCAGCGCAACGGCATTGCCAACGCCAGCTTCCAAGTAGCCAATCTGTTCGAGGACCAGCGCGGCACCGATTGGGCGCGCAAGCCCTGGGACAAGCTCCTGCTCGACCCGCCGCGTGCGGGCGCCGACAAGGTGCTGGAGTACCTTCCGCACAAGGAAACCGGGCGCATCGTGTATGTCTCCTGCCATCCTGCATCGCTGGCGCGCGATGCCGGCATGTTGGTCAACCAGCACGGCTTCCGGCTGGTGTCGGCGGGTGTGATGGACATGTTTCCGCATACCGCGCACGTCGAATCCATTGCCTTGTTCGAGCGCAGGTAAGATTCGCCGATGGGTATCGAAATCGAACGCAAATTCCTGGTTGCCAGCGACGCCTGGCGCAGCGCCGTCACCGAAAGCAGGCACATCGCCCAGGGTTATCTGGTTGGTGTGCGCGCCCTGCGCGACGGCACCGCGCGCGCATCCGTGCGCGTGCGCATCTGCGGCGAGCAGGCATGGCTCAATGTCAAATCCGTCGAACTGGGTATTGCACGCGCGGAATACGAAGTGCCGCTGCCGCTTGCCGATGCGCAGGCCATGCTAGGCACGTTGTGCGACGGTGTGCTGGAAAAGACGCGCCACCACGTGACCGTGGATGGATGGCTATTCGAGGTGGACGAATTCCACGGCGACAATCGCGGATTGATCGTGGCGGAAATCGAGTTGCCGGCGGCCGATGCGTCGTTCCCGCATCCGGCATGGCTCGGCGCGGAAGTAAGCCGCCTGGCGCGCTACTACAACGTCAACCTGCTGGAGCATCCCTTTGCGAGCTGGAGCGCGAAGGAGCGCGAGGGCAGCGATGTGGAGCCCGCACAGCGAGGAACGCCCTGATGCTGTTGATCGGTCTGGCCGGTCTTGAGGTGCTGCCCCACGAACGCCCGTGGCTGAGTGCGCCCGGCGTGGCAGGGGTGATCCTGTTCTCGCGCAACTACGCCCATCGCGACCAGTTGCTGGCGCTGGTGGAGTCGATCCGGGATGCGGCGGGCGAGCATGTCTTGATCGCCGTCGATCAGGAGGGCGGCCCCGTCCAGCGGTTCCGCGAAGGCTTCACGCGCCTGCCGGCCCTGGCCAGGATCGGCGAGGTGTACGACCGCCATCCATCCCAAGCCATACAGCTGGCCGAGGAACACGCCTGGGTGATGGCGAGCGAGCTGCGCGCCAGTGGTATCGATTTCAGCTTCGCGCCAGTGGCCGACCTTGCGCGCGGCAACGCGGCGATCGGCACGCGTGCCTTCCACGCCGATCCGCAAGTGGCGGGCGAGCTGATCCACGCCTACGTGCGCGGCATGCACCTGGGCGGCATGGCGGCGGTGCTCAAGCATTTTCCCGGGCACGGCTCGGTGGCGGTGGATACGCACAAGGCGCAGGCGATCGACCCGCGTTCGCTCGACGACATCCGCCAGAACGACCTGCGCCCGTTCGTCGAGGCGTTTTCGGCGCATGCCGAGGCGGTGATGATGGCGCACGTCGTCTATCCGGCCGTGGACGAGCAGCCGGCCGGTTTCTCGCGCCGCTGGATCGGCGACATCCTGCGTCAGGAGCTTGGCTTCCAGGGCGCGGTGATCAGCGATGACATCAGCATGGCCGCCGCGGGCGTGGCCGGTGGCGTGGGCCAACGCGTGCACGCGCATCTGTCGGCCGGCTGCGACCTGGTGCTGGCCTGCTTCCCCGACGTGGTGGAGGAGGCGATCGCCGCCATGCCGGCGCCTTCGCAGGCAAGCATGCGGCGCGTGGCGACCCTGCGCGGCGCGATCGGCGCCACCTGGGCCGGTCTACTGGATAATCCCCAGCGCGATCGATTCGTCGCGCGCGTTACCGCGCTGGATCACTAAGGAACCCTCATGACCCAGACTCCTCCATCCCTGGCCGACGCGCTGATGCGCTCGGACGTGTTGTTCGAACGCGAGGCGCTCGATAGCGTGATTGCCGCGATGGGGCGCGATATCGACAGGGCGCTCGATGGCGAACGCGCGGTATTTCTTACCGTGATGAACGGCGCGCTGATGTTTGGCGGCCAACTGGCGCTGGCCATTCGCACCGACCTGGAATTTGACTACGTGCACGCCACGCGCTATCGCGGCGCGACCTCGGGCAGCGACCTGCATTGGCTGCGCGAACCGGCCGTGCCGCTCGCAGGGCGAGTGGTGTTGCTGGTTGACGATATCCTCGACGAAGGCCATACCCTCAAGGCCGTGCGCGACGATTGCCTGCGCCGCGGCGCCAGGCGCGTACTGGTGGCGACCCTGTGCAGCAAGCGGCACGATCGCCGGGTGGCGGGCATCGAAAGCGATTTCAACGGCGTTGAGCTACCCGACCGCTACGTGTTTGGCTACGGCATGGACTATCACGAGCAGGGACGTAATCTTCCCGCCATCTATGCGCTGAAAGAATAAAGCCCGCCAGCGTTTCATTTCCCCAATTTGCATTTGCAAGCGTCAACTATCGGGCACATCCATGACCCATGCGATCGACCTCGCCGTGATCGGCGGCAGCGGCCTTTATCAGTTCCCGGGCCTTGAAAACACCTCCCGGCATAGCGTCGATACGCCGTATGGCCCGGCCTCGGGCGACGTGGTGATGGGCGACTTCGCCGGCCGCCGCCTGGCCTTTCTCGCCCGCCACGGCGAAAGCCACACTTTGCCGCCGCACCGGGTGAACTACCGGGCGAACATGTGGGCACTGCACCATCTGGGTGCGCGCCGCGTGATCGGCATCAATGCGGTCGGCGGCATCCGGCTGGACATGGGGCCGCGCGTGCTGGTGGTGCCCGACCAGATCATCGACTACACCCACGGACGCTATACCAGCTTCTGCGACGTCGAAGGCGCCGAGGTCAGGCACATCGATTTCAGCGAACCCTACACGGCGTCGCTACGCCGGGACCTGCTCGTTGCAGCGCAAAAAGCCGGCATTGCCGTGATCGACGGCGGTTGCTATGGCGCCACGCAGGGGCCGCGCCTGGAAACCCGGGCGGAAATCGCACGTATGAAACGCGACGGTTGCGATCTGGTCGGCATGACCGGCATGCCCGAAGCGGCGTTGGCCCGCGAGCTTGAGCTCGATTACGCCTGCCTGGCGCTGGTCGCCAACTATGCCGCCGGTTGCGGCGACGAGGCTGAAATCAGCATCGAGGAGATCTTCGCCCATCTGGCGGCGGCCACCGCCTCGGTGCCGCCGATCCTTGCGCAGTTGCTCAAAAGCTAAGCAGCCGGGCGGGGCTTGTACGGGACCAAACGCAGGCGCATATTGCGCTTTTGCCTGAAACATGCAGATACTTTCCCTGTGCCAGGGGGCGGTGGACCTAGGGGTAGAGGTGGTTCTCGCAGCGACTTGGTGCATCCAGTCCTTAGATTCAGAGGTTCACGCAATGCGTTTCGGTACGGTCAAGTGGTTCAACGACGCCAAGGGTTTCGGCTTCATCGCACCCGAGGACGGTGGGGAGGACGTATTTGTCCACTTCTCGGCTATCAATGCGAAGGGCTTCCGTAGTCTGCAGGAAGGCCAGCGTGTGAAGTTCGAAGTGACCCAGGGCCCCAAGGGCGCCCAGGCTTCCGGGGTCGAACTCGCAGTCTGATCAACGCGTCATCATGCAGTCCGGGAAAGCCTTGCCTTGTGCAAGGCTTTCTCTTTTTGCGCGCGGTAAAAAGCGCCGCTTTCAGGCCACGAATTGCAAGCGCGCCAATTCGGCGTAGAGGCCACCCTCGGCCAACAGGCTTGCGTGCGTACCTTGCGCCACGATGCGTCCGCCATCCATCACCACGATGCGATCGGCGCGCTGCACCGTCGCCAGGCGATGGGCGATCACCAGCGTGGTACGGCCTTTTTCCAGACGTTCCAGTGCCTGTTGGATGGCGGCTTCCGATTGCGCATCCAGTGCCGACGTCGCTTCGTCCAGCAGCAACAGCGGCGCATCGCGCAAAATGGCGCGGGCAATCGCAATGCGCTGGCGCTGGCCGCCGGACAGGCGCACGCCGCGCTCGCCCAGCTCGGCGGCGTAGCCGTCCTGCAGCAGTTGGATGAAGTCGTTGGCTTCGGCGGCGCGCGCGGCGGCGTGCACTTCCTCGTCGCTGGCATCCTGCCGGCCGAAGCGGATGTTGTCGGCGGCCGAGCCGCTGAACAGCACGGTTTCCTGCGGCACCAGCGCAATCGCGCCGCGCAGTTGCGGCAGGGCCAGCGCACGCAGATCGACACCGTCCAGGCTGATGCGGCCGCGCTGCGGATCGTAGAAGCGCAGCAACAGCGCGAAGACGGTGCTCTTGCCGGCGCCCGAGGGGCCCACCAGCGCTACCGTTTCGCCGGGGCGGATGTCCAGGTTGAAATCGTGCAGCGCCGGTGCGTCGGGGCGCGTGGGATAGCGAAACTCCACGCCTTCGAAGCGCAGCGCCCCGCTTACCCGGCGGGGCAGCGCCGCGGGATGGGGCGGATCGGCAATGGTGGCCTCTTCGCTGAATAGCTCACCAATGCGTTCCATCGCGCCAGCGGCCCGCAGCACGTCGCCCCAGACATCGGACAAGCCCATCATCGAGCCGCCGGAAAAAATCGCGTACACCACGAACTGGGCCAGCACGCCGGCGTCGAGCGTCCCGGCCAGCACGTCGCGCGCACCCATCCATAGCACCAGGGTAATCGCGCCGAAGAACAGTGTGATCACCGCCGCAGTGAGCCCCGAGCGCGTGCCGATGCGCTGGCGCGCGGTGGCCAACGCGCGGCCGATCGCGCCGCCGTAGCGGTCGCTTTCGATGCTTTCGCGGGCATAGGCTTTTACCGCTTGCGCGGCGTTGAGTGTCTCGTTGGCGATGGCGGCCGCATCGGCCAGACGATCCTGGCTGGCGCGCGAAAGCTTCTGCACGCGGCGGCCAAAGATCAGGATCGGCAGCACCACCGCGGGAATCACCAGCGCGGTGAGGCCGGCCAGGCGCGGGCTGGTCCAGATCATCGCCGCCGTGGCGCCGATCAGCATCACCGCGCTGCGTAACGCCACCGAGACGCCCGAGCCGACCAGCGCCTGCACCACTTCGGTATCCGTGCCCAGGCGCGAAATCAGCTCGCCGACGCGATTGCGCTCGAAGAAACTCACGTCCAGCCGGATCACATGCGCGTAAAGCTTCGCGCGCAAGTCCGCCAGCGTGCGTTCGCCGAGCAGGCTGATGCAGTAAAAGCGCGCCGCGGAGGCAAAGGCCATCACCAGCGCCACCAGGAACAAGGCCAGGAAGCTGCTGTTGATCGCGGTGGTGCTCGAGTTGCGAAACCCGTGGTCGATCATGTGCCGGACCGCGGTGGGCAGCACCAGCGTGGCACCGGAGGAGATCGTGAGAAATACCAGCCACCCCGCCGCCAGCATGCGGTGCGGCTTCACGAACGGCCACAGCAGGCGCAGGGCGCCAATGCGGCGGCGCGGCGGCTTCGGATCGTTTGCTGGCGTGGTGCTCATAGGCTCTCGGCGCGGGACGGACCGATTCGACATGGGGCTAGGCGCTGGCGATTCAATTGCGGCGTTTTCGACAGGCCGCGCATGCGGCAAGGGCTCCCCGGCGCCCACAAGGGGCTGGCGGCGGGGTCAGGATAGCCATGGCGGACAATTCATTCCAAGGCGTAGGCGTCGCTGCGGCCACGGTTGATGTCGCTGATGCGCAGCTTAGCTTCGCTGACCCGCTCCTGCGGCAGGCGCAGATGCAGGGTGACGCCCGATACGTCGAACAGCTCCTGTTCGATCTGCGCACCGAGTTCTTTCAGGCGTGCCTTCATGCGCGCGAGATCGGCGAATTGGCAATGCACGCCCAGTCGCGCCATCGCCACGATGGGCACGCGCTCGGCGAGCCGCAGGCATTCGGCAGCCGTCCCGCCATACGCACGCGCCAGGCCGCCAGCGCCGAGTTTGATGCCGCCGTACCAGCGCGTTACCACCACCACGACGCGGTCGATACCCTGGCCTTCGATGGCTTGCAGGATCGGCCGTCCGGCGGTGCCGCCGGGTTCGCCGTCATCGTTGAAACGGTAATCCTGGCCGATGCGGTAAGCCCAGCAGTTATGCGTCGCCGCCGGGTCGCTCACCTGCTGCACGCAGGCCAATGCCTGCTGCGGTGTTTCGACCGGAGCGGCCTGGGCCAGGAAGCGGCTCTTGCGGATGTCTTCACTATGCCGGCAGGCCGCCACAAGCGAGTGCAACGGGAGGTTCATGTCGTGCTGGTACACAAGCCAGGTTCTGGGAGACCTATTGTCGCTTGCGTTAGGCTTCACAGGTTAACGGGGGTATACGCATGATCCTTTTGCTGTTGGTACTGTGCTTGGCCGGCTACGCTCTTGGCCGCCTGCGTTGGCGGCGTTGCCGGTGGTTTTTGTATGGATTGGCGTTGGTGCTGTTCCTGTCGGCGGGATGCGGTCCGTTGCCGGCGTGCTTGCTGGATCATCTGCAGGCGCCGTACGCCAAGCGGCCTGACATTGCCTGGGCGTCGCGCAACGCCATCGTGCTGCTGGGCGCGGGTACGACGCGCGTGGTGGAAGGTGGGTCGGTTGAGCCTACCTTGTTCGCCAATGGCCGCATGCTGGAAGCCTATGCGCTTTACCACGCCTGCAAGCAAAGCGGCGGCGACTGCAAAATCGTGGTGAGCGGCGGCGATGCTTATCGCAACGGCGTGTCCGAGGCGGCCTCCTACGCCAAGGTCCTGCAGCGGTTGGGTGCCGACGGCGCCGACATCCAACTGGATGCGCGCAGCATGAACACCTGGCAGAACGCCCAATTCGTGCGTCCCTTGATCGATGCTTATGCGCCGCAGCGGCTGGTGCTGGTGACCTCCGCGACGCACCTCGATCGCGCACTGATTTTCTTCGCGCATTTCGGCATGCACCCCATACCCGTACGCGGCGACTACGTGGATATCCGGCCAACCTGGATCCCCAATAGCCTGAACCTGGTGCTGACGGATCTGGCGCTGCACGAATACATGGGGCTGGCTACGTATCACGTGTACGACGCGATGGGATGGAACGCGCCGCCCAGCCGCAACGGGGCGCCTTGACCCGTTGCCGGGGTGACCGGATGCACTTTGGCGCATCCGGTCCGCAAGAGCCCTCAGGCGGCGTTTTTCAGCGAAGCCAGATCGATCACGAAGCGGTAGCGCACGTCGCTCTTGAGCATGCGCGCGTAAGCCTCGTTGATGTCCTGCATGTCGATCATTTCAACATCGGCGCTGATACCGTGCTGCGCGCAGAAATCGAGCATCTCCTGCGTTTCGGCAATACCGCCGATCAACGAGCCGGCCATCGAGCGGCGGCCGAAAATCAGCGCACCGGAGTGCACCGTCGGCTCGATCGGTTCGACCAGGCCCACCAGCACGTGCACGCCGTTCAATTTCAGCGTGGCAAGGTAAGGTCCAAGGTCGTGCGGATGAGGCACCGTGTCGAGGATGAAGTCGAAGTGGCTGGCTACCGCTTCCATCTGCTTGGGATCGGTGGAAAGCACCACGTGATCGGCGCCGAGGCGGCGCGCTTCCTCTTCCTTGCCGGGCGAGCGGGTGAACAGGGTGACGTCCGCGCCCATCGCCTTGGCGAATTTCAGGCCCATGTGGCCCAATCCGCCCAGGCCGACCACGGCCACTTTGTGGTCCTTGCCGATTTTCCAATGGCGCAACGGCGACCAGGTAGTGATGCCCGCGCACAGCAATGGCGCGGCGGATTTCGCATCGAGGCCGCTGGGCACGCGCAGCACGAACTTGTCTGACACCACGATGCGCTCCGAATAGCCGCCGTAGGTACGCTGCTTGTCGTGACGGTCGGTGCTGTTGTAGGTGAAGGTGGGAAATTCCTTGCAGTACTGCTCCAGGCCCTGGGCGCAGGCATCGCAGTGCCGGCAGGAATCGACCATGCAGCCGACGCCCACCATGTCGCCGGGCTTGAAGCCGGTGACCTTGGCGCCGATCGCGGCCACGCGGCCGATGATTTCGTGGCCGGGCACCAGCGGATAGTGGGTGCCACCCCATTCGTTGCGGGCCTGGTGCAGGTCCGAATGGCAGACGCCGCAATACAGGATGTCGATCACTACGTCATCCGCGCGCGGGTCGCGCCGCTCGAACTGGAACGGGGCCATGGGGGAGGTGGCCGATTGAGCAGCGTAGCCGCGGATGCTGACGGGCATGTTGATCTCCAGGAAGCGGGGGGGAAGCCAATGACTGACAAGTATGCGCAGCAGGCTCGCGAGCATGTAGCCGGATCCTGCGAAATGCTTGCCCGATCCTGCAAAGTCAGATTCAGGCTCTCGCCTTGGCTCGCAGGAACAGGCAAGCTTGGCGAGTCTCATTTTGGTGTCTTTCCCATGAATACATGGCCACAGCCCACCATGCCGCTCTCGCGCCTGGAGCTTGATCGCGAGGAATTGACAGTTCTCGTTGAACAATACACGCAGTTTGAGGGGGTTGTTGCCACCGCGTGGCCGGCATTGTCGTTCTTCCGCGCCGACACCCCCAACGATCGCAGCTGCGTGATGTACGAGCCCTGCCTGGGGCTGCTGTTGCAAGGAAGCAAGCACATTCTGTTCGGGGACGAGCGCTTCGAACAGGAAAACGGGCACTACCTGATCAATTCCATCGACGTGCCGGTGTCCGCGCAGGTGATGCGCGCCTCGCCCGATGAGCCCTGCCTGTGCATCACGCTGCGGCTGGATCCGGTCCGTATCGGCGAATGGTTGTCCGAGGTGAAATTGCCCAAGCCGGCGGCGGCGACGGCGCGTGGCTTTGCGCTGAGCGCGCTCAACACCGATCTGCTCGATCCGCTGCTGCGCCTGGTGCGGCTGCTCGATCAGCCGCGCGACCTGCCGCTGCTGGCGCCGCTGATCGAGCGCGAGCTGATCTACCGCCTGCTCACCGGCGAGCAGGGTGCGCGCCTGGCGCAGATCGCGGTGGTGGGCGGGCAGGGGCAGCAGATTGCGCGCGCCATCCAATGGCTCAAGCAGCATTACAACAAGCCGCTGCGCATCAGCGACCTGGCCAGCATGGTGAACATGAGCGCCTCGTCATTGCACCATCACTTTCGCGAAATCACCGCCATGAGCCCGCTGCAGTATCAAAAGCAACTGCGCTTGCATGAGGCGCGGCGCTTGCTGTTGACCGAAGGCTGCGACGTGGCCACCGCCGCGCATCGTGTCGGCTACGAAAGCCCTTCCCAATTCAGTCGCGAATACAGCCGCCAGCACGGCGCGCCGCCGCTGCGCGATGTAAATCGGTTGCGTCAGGTTGCCGGTGATGCCGGCAATCCTGTCGATGTGCATTAGGGCCTTTTCACACTATTGGCGTGGACCACGTCAATAGTATGGAAAGACCCTAAACCTCGCGCATCACCATCAAGCGGATTTCGGTCATGTCCTCGATCGCATAGCGCACACCTTCGCGACCAATGCCCGAAAGCTTCACGCCCCCGTAGGGCATGTTGTCCACGCGGAAGCTGGGCACGTCGTTGACCACCACGCCGCCCTGTTCCAGTTCGTTCCAGGCGCGCATGGCGTGGTCCAGGCTGTCGGTGAAGATGCCGGCCTGCAGGCCGAAATCGGAGTCGTTGACCATGGCGATCGCGTCGCCGATGCGCTTGAAGGGCGCCATCAGCGCGAAAGGTCCGAAGGCTTCCATGCGATTGACCTTGGCATCGCCGGGTACGTTTTCCATCAAGGTCGCTTCGAGCATGTTGCCCTTGCGTTTGCCGCCGCACAGGATTTTTCCGCCGGCTTTTTGTGCTTCGTCGATCCAGCCTTGCAGGCGTTGCGCAGCCGCTTCGTCGATCATGGGACCGAGGAAGACGTCTTTTTTCCTGGGGTCGCCGGCTTTGAGTTTCTTCACCGCATCGACCAGGCGCTTCTTCAGCTCGTCGTACAGGGATTCGTGCGCGTAAATGCGCTGCACGCTGATGCAGCTCTGGCCCGATTGGTAGAACGCGCCGAAGATCAGCCGGTCGATCACTTTGTCCAGCCGCGATTTTTGGTCGCCGTCGACGATGCAGGCGGCATTGCCGCCCAGTTCCAGCGTCACTTTCTTGTGGCCGGCCCGGGCTTTGAGGTCCCAGCCGATTTGTCCGCCGGTAAACGAAAGCAGCTTCAGGCGTGGATCTTCCACCAGCGGTCCGGCGCTCTTGCCGTCCAGGGTAAGCACGGAGAATGCGCCTTTGGGCAAATCCGTTTCGGCCAGGATCTGGCCCATGATCAAGGCGCCGATCGGTGTTTTCTCGGACGGCTTGAGCACGAAGGGGCAGCCCGCCGCAATTGCCGGGGCGACCTTGTGCGCGACAAGATTCAAGGGAAAGTTGAATGGCGTAATGAACGACACCGGCCCCACCGGCACGCGCCTGGTGTAGCCGTGATAGCCGTCCAGCCGCGACGCTAGTTGCAGGTTCAGGGTTTCGCCGTTCAAGCGCACCGCTTCTTCGGCGGCGATGCGGAAGGTTTCAATCAGGCGGGTCACTTCGCCGGCGGAATCCTTGATCGGCTTGCCCGCTTCGATACACAGCGCCAGCGCGAGTTCGTCCTTGCGCTCCTCGAAGCGTTTGGCGCAATGCTGCAGCACGGCCTGGCGCGCCCAGGGGCGGAAATCCCTCATCGGGGCGGCTGCCTTGACCGCCGCCTTGATCGCTTTTTCGGTGGCGCCCGCATCGGGCACCGCCACGCGCGTGGCGACCTTGCCGCTGAATTTATCCAAGACGTCCATCATCGTCTTGGAAGTTTGCGCCTGGTTGGCCAGGTAGTAGGGGTAGGTTTTGTCCAGCACGGTCACTCCCGAAAATCAGACGGCTGCGCTGAGTCGACGGATTTCTTCGTCGAGTATGCGATGGTTGTCGGAGTAGTCGATGGCAAGGTCGATCAGGTGCACGCCGCCTTCCTCGAAGGCGCGCTTGAGCGTGGGAAGAAACTCCCCGGCATGTTCGGGGCGATGGCCCTGCGCACCATGCGCCTGGGCAAAGCGGACGAAATCGGGGTTGCCAAACTGCATGCCGTAGTCGGCGTAACCCATCTCGGCCTGCTTCCAGCGGATCATGCCGTAGGCATCGTCGCGCAGCAGCAGGATCACCAGGTCCATTTTCAGGCGTACCGCCGTTTCCAGCTCCTGCGCGTTCATCATGAAGCCGCCGTCGCCGCAGATCGCCAGCACCTTGCGATCCGGATACACCATTTTCGCCCCCATCGCCGAGGGCAGGCCGGCGCCCATGGTGGCCAGCGCGTTGTCCAGCAGCACGGTATTGGGCTGGCGCGCCTTGTAGTAGCGCGCGTACCACAGTTTGTACATGCCGTTGTCCAGGCACAGGATGCCGTCGTCGGGCATGTATTTGCGGGTGTCGTCCACGATGCGTACCGGATGCATGGGGAAACGCGCATCGTCCGCATACAGGCCCAGCTGTGCGTGAAAGGCTTGGCGCACCTTGTCGAAATACGTGAAGTCCCAATGCGGTTGGGCGGCAAGTGCATCGGTCAGGCGCTCGATGGTGTGGGCGATGTCGCCCACTACTTCGATCTGCGGGAAATACACCGAATCCACTTCGGCAGAGGAGAAGTTGATGTGGATTACCGTGCGGCGGCCGCGATGCATGAAGAAGGGCGGCTTTTCCACCACGTCGTGGCCGGCGTTGATGATCACGTCGGCCGCGTCGATCGCGCGATGCACGAAGTCGCCGTCGGACAGCGCGGCGTTGCCCAGCCATAGCGGATGTTCTTCGTCGATTACGCCCTTGCCCATCTGGGTGGTGAAGAAGGGAATGCCAAGCTTGTCCACGAATGCGCGCAACGCCACGGCGGTGCGCTGGCGATTGGCGGCGGCGCCGATCATCAGGATCGGGTGCTTGGCGTTGCTGATCGCCTCGGCGGCCTGTATCAGCGCGGCATCGTCGGGCGACGGGCGGCGGGCGTATTCAGTGGGCAGCAGGATCACCTCTTCGACCTCGTCGCGGGCGATGTCCTCGGGCAATTCCAGGTGCACGGCGCCGGGGCGTTCTTCCTCGGCGCGCCGGAACGCCTCGCGCACGCGGGCTGGAATGGTCGCGGCGGAAACCACCTGCCGGGTGTATTTGGTCAGCGGCTGCATCATGTCCACGACGTCGACCAGTTGAAACAAACCCTGCTTGTGCGTGCGGATAGGTTTCTGACCGGTGATCATCAGCATGGGCATGGCGCCGAGCTGCGCGTAGGCGGCGGCGGTGACCAGGTTGGTCGCGCCAGGGCCCAGGGTGGACAGCGCAACGCCGGCTTCGCCGGTCAGCCGCCCCCATGTGGCCGCCATGAAGCCGGCGGCTTGTTCGTGGCGGGTGACGATCAGCCGGATCGACGAATCGCGTAGAGCTTCGACGACATCCAGGTTTTCCTCACCCGGCACGCCGAAGATGCTGCGCACGCCTTCGGCTTCCAGCGCTTTCACGAACACGGTTGCGCCTTTCATGCATCGCCTCCAAGGGGGAGAGATAAGCGAATGCCAGTTGTACAACAATACTCGATTCGTGCGCAGAAACGTTCAATTCGTGTGAGGAATCGAAGCTCAGTCCTCGCCCACCTGCAACGGCAGTTCGCCGTCCGCCAGCCGCGCGCGCAGCGACGTGCCGGCGGCGACATGCTGGGCCGAGCGCAGCACCTTGCCTTGTGCGTCGAACAGGATCGCGTAGCCGCGTTCCAACGTTGCCAGCGGGCTTACCGCATGCAGGGCGCGCGCGCTTTGCTGCAGCATAAGGCGATCGCGTTCAAGCTTGTGCTCCATCGTACGGTGCAATTGCGCAACGTACTGATCCAGTTGCTGACGCCACAGCACCAGCCGCTGCCGCGGATGCTGCGCCAGCAGGCGTGCGTGCACGCGCTCCAGGCGCAGCTTTGCTTGCGTGGATTGCGATACCCGCGCGCCGAGCAAGTGGCGATGCAGCTGCTTGAGACGTTCGCGGTCGCGCGCCAGCCGCGCCTGCGGACGCTGCGATTGCAGGCGCGCCAGCAGATGGTCGATGCGTTGGATGTGCGCCTGCAGCCGGCGTTCCTGCAGTGCCACGAGGCGCCGCTGCAGCTGATCCAGATGACGCCGCAGGGCAAGCGTATCGGGGACCAGCAATTCCGCCGCCGCAGACGGCGTGGGTGCGCGCAGGTCGGCGACGAAGTCGGCGATGCTGAAGTCGATCTCGTGCCCGACCGCGCTGACCACGGGCACCGGGCAGGCGTGGATGGCCCGTGCCACCTGTTCGTCGTTGAAGGCCCAGAGGTCTTCCAGCGAACCGCCGCCGCGCGTAAGCAGCAGTACGTCGTAGCGTTGCGACAGGGCGGCCTTGCGCAGCATCGACACGATCGCCGGCGGCGCCTCGCGCCCCTGCACGGGCACCGGCAGCACGTCTACTTCCACCATCGGCCAGCGACGTGCCAGCACGCTCAGCACATCGCGAATGGCCGCGCCGGTGGCCGATGTGATCACGCCGATGCGCTGCGCAAAACGCGGCAGCGCGCGCTTGCGTTCGGCGGCGAACAGGCCTTCGGCGTCGAGCTGCGCTTTCAGTCGTTCGAACTCGCGTTGCAGCGCGCCTTCGCCCGCGGGCTCCATGTGTTCGGCGACCAGCTGGAACTCACCGCGCGGTTCGTACAAACCCACGCGCGCGCGGATCAACACGTGCATGCCATCGGCCGGCTTGAAGCGCAGCCACTGCGGCTTGGGCTTGAACATGGCGCAGCGCACCTGCGCCGCGCTGTCCTTGAGGGTGAAATACAGATGCCCGGACGCGGGCCGCGCGACATTGGAAAGCTCGCCTTCGATCCACACCAGCGGCAACGCGTCTTCCAGCAGTCCGCGCACCAAACGATTGAGGGTGCTGGGTGTAAGGATGTGCCGGGGGGGCTGGCCGCCGGCACCGTCGCTGGGATCGTTTAGCACGTGCATGGAGGCGGGAGACTAGCACGAATGGTTTGGAGAACATCCCATTGCCGGGCTATGCGCAGGTCGTTTCTGCATGCTTTTGCGTAAACCCATGATTTATGGATTTTTTATGGCAAAAGGCGCTCAGTCGGACTCGTCGATGCTGCCGATTCGCTGCTGTTTGCGCTGGCGCAACTGCCAGGCACGGATACCGGCGTTGAGTGCGGACCATGCCGCCAGTCCACCGACCGGCCAGCTGATCACTGCTGGCCACAGGATGGCGACGACAGCGAGCGCAGCGAGCAGCAGGGCGGTGCCGGCGAGCATGCCGGTTTCGGTGTCGCCCAGCACGCGCCGTTCGGCCAGGGCTGCGCCCATCGAGTTGGCGATACGCAAAGCGCCTGCCGCCGCCCGGCTGGAGCTGCCGCCCATGTGCCGGGGCTGTGGACGCGCCTGGCTGCTGCGCACCTTTTCCCCGCGCCGATAGCGCCGCGGGGCCAGCACAATCTCGGTGGCGTTGGCCAGGTCCTGCTCATATTGCGCGGCCAGCTGCGCGGCGAAACCGGCGTCCTCAATGGCCACGTCGATCTCGCGGTTGTTCAGCCAACTGGCCAGATTGAGATTGGACGAGCCCACCCGCGCCCATTGGCCATCTGCCACGGCGGTCTTGGCATGCAGCATCGAGCCGTTCCATTCGAATATGCGAATGCCGGCTTTCAGCAGCGGCCGGTAACCTGAGCGCGACATGCCGGCGACCAGCGGAATATCGCTGGTGCCCGGCACCAGCAGCCGCACGTCGACGCCGTCGCGCGCCGCGGCGGAAAGGGCCTGCACGTAAGGCGCGACCCCCACGAAATAAGCGTCGGTCAACCACAGGCTGCGCCGCGCCATGGCGGCAATCATTTGATCGAGCCGATACATGCCGGCGGTGGCCGGCTGGGTGGCAATCACCCGTAGTGACATGGAGCCGGCTTCGGCCGGCTGGGGTGCCGGCGGCAACGGCAACGGCGTTGCCCCCGTTGCCGTCCAGCTATTGATGAAGGCCGCCTCCAGTTCCGCCACCGCCGGGCCGCGCAAGGCCACGCCGGTGTCGCGCCACGGCGCCACCCGGCGCGCCGCGTCGCCGAGCCATTTCGCGCTGATGCATACGCCGGATAGAAAACCCAGCTGGCCATCGATCACCAGTTGCTTGCGGTGGTCGCGGCTCATCCATCCCAGCGAGTGGCCCAGGCGCGGTGGATTGAACACCTGCACCAGGCCGCCGGCTTCGCGCAGGGGCGTCCAGAACGAGGCACCCGACTGCCCCAGGCACCCCATCCAGTCGACGATCACGGCAACTAGCACCCCTTCGCGTGCGCGTTCGACCAGCGCGTCGCGAAAGGCCTGGCCGACCTTGTCGTTGCGGATGATGTAGTTCTCCAGCAATACGCATCGGCGCGCGTTGCCGATCGCGGCAAGCCACGCGGTGTAATGGGCTTGCGCATCGATCAGCAGTTCCACGGCATTGCCGCCGAGCAGGGGCGCGCCGGCAGCGCGGCTCAACGCCTGTTCGGCCAGCAGCCGGTTCGGCGTGGGCGGTGAGGTGATCATGCAGTGAGTATATCGATGGAATTTTTATCAGCCGGTGATGCCACGAACCGTGCGCGGGCAGGGGTGTGCCCAGGTGCGCGCTGTTCTGGCATGATCGGCCCATGTTGCCAGAGCAGCGTTTTACGGACACTGACGCCTGTGCGCAGCTGATAGTAGAGCGGCTGGGGGCGGACCTGCGCGTTGCAGCACCGTTGGGCCTGGGCAAGCCGCATGGTTTGCTCAATGCGTTGTACCGGTTGGTGCAGACCGATACCTGGCGATCGATGACGCTCTACACCGCCTTGTCGTTGATGCGTCCGCAACCGAAGCCGGGCCTGGAAGCGCGTTTTCTCAAGCCGTTCCTGGCGCGCCATTTCGGCGAGGATTTCGTCGATTTGCAATACGCCCTCGACCAGGCCAGCGGCAACCTGCCGGCCAACGTGGCCGTCCATGAGTTCTACATGCAGTCGGGTGTTTTGCTCCATTCGCCCAGTGCCCAGCGCAACTACATCAGCCAGAATTACACGCATGTCGCGCGCGACCTGGTGGTGCAGGACATCAATTTGCTGGTCCAACTGGTATCCCGTCATGAAACGCCGGCGGGTGTGCATTACAGCCTGTCGTGCAATCCGGACCTGACGCTGGAATTTCTCGAGCGCGTCAAGGCGGCCGGCAAAGCGCGGCCGCTGTGCGTGGCGGTGGTGCATCCGGCGCTGCCGTACATCGGCGGTCATGCACAGGTACCGGAAAATTTCTTCGACATCGAGTTGACGCCGGTGTCATCTCCACGCCTGTTTGCGATGCCGCGACTGCCGGTCGATGTGGTCGAATACGCACTGGGGTTTCATGCCAGCGCGCTGGTCAGGGATGCCGGCTGTTTGCAGATCGGTATCGGCGCGCTGTCCGATGCGCTGGTCAAAAGTTTGCTGCTTAGGCATCAGGACAACGTCACCTGGCGCAAGGCGCTGGTGGCGCTCGATCCTCGCGGCGCCACGCATGCGCTCGCCACGCGCATGGGTGGCCTGGCCCCGTTCAAGGACGGGCTCTACGGTTGCAGCGAAATGGTGCTGGATGGCTTCATGCACCTGGCCAAGGCCGGCATTCTCAAGCGCCGCAGCTGGGACAATCTCGCGGTGGAGCGCGCCGCCGCCGCAGGCCGTCTTGGCGGCGAGGTGCCAGGCGGGCATTACTTGCGCGGCGCGTTCTTTCTCGGCTCGCGCGAGCTTTACGACTGGCTGGAGGTAACCGCCGGCACCGATCCGGATGCGATCGACATGTGCCGCGTGTCCAACGTCAACCAGCTTTATGGCGATCACCAGGCTTTGGCCATGTTGCAGCGGCGCGGCGCCCGCTTCTTCAACACCTGCATGATGGCCACGCTGATGGGCGCGGCGGTCTCCGACGGGCTGGAAGACGGCCACGTGGTAAGCGGCGTCGGCGGCCAGTACAACTTTGTGGCCATGGCGCACGAGCTGCCCGACGGCCGTTCCGCCCTGATGCTGCGCGCGACGCGTGCAGGCAAGCATGGCATGGAAACCAACGTCCGCTGGAACTATGGCCATACCACCATTCCGCGCCATCTGCGCGATATCGTGATCACCGAATACGGCGTGGCGGATCTTCGCGGCAAGAGCGATAGCGAATGCATCGAGGCCATGCTGTCCATCAGTGACGCGCGCTTTATCGATGCGCTTGCCGCGGAAGCCAAATCGCACGGCAAACTGGCGGCGGATTTCAAGATCCCTGCCGCCTGGCGACTGCATCGCCCGGAAGCGCTGCACGAAGCATTGAGCCCGCTGGTGCGCAAAGGCGTGTTGCCGGCGTTTCCCTTTGGTAGCGACTTCACCGAGGTCGAATTGCGCCTGCTACCCGCGCTCGAATGGCTGAAAGTGTCCGGCGCCAGCTGGAGGGGGCGTTGGCGCTTGCTCAAGGCGTTTGCGCGTCCGGGCGAACCCACGGCGGAAGAGCCTGCCGCGCTCGATCGCATGGGCCTTCAGACAGCCGCCAAACTGGGCGATCGGCTGCAGCGGCGCCTGCTGCAGGCCGCGTTGCGGGGCAAGTGATTGCGTCGAAAATTTGACGCGCTTGGCAAGTCCGCTCACGACGGTGCCGGCAAACCCACGCATAGGGGCCGTTATCACCGCGTATAAGTTGCCTGAAATTTCACATGACATGCGCGATGATCTGCCCATAAGCGCACATCGGGCACCGCCCTGCCGGTGGCAGAATGCTTCCGCAGTAGAAACGCGCCCGGTGGAGGGCAGGTTGTGAACCTAAGCCCGCAGCTACGTACCGCAGGCATCTACGTGCTGGTTTCCGCGGCATGGATCTGGTTTTCCGGTCAATTGCTGGGATCGTTGGTGCACGATCCGCATCGCATCATCGAGTACCTGATTTTTAAGGGTTGGTTCTTCGTGTTTAGCACGGGGCTGCTGATTTACTGGCTGGTCGGCCGCATGGTGCGGCACATGCAGGAGGCCAACCAGCGCCTGCTCGAAGGCCACGAACAGGCGTTGCACGTGCTGGTGGAGGCCATGGATGCCCGGCACAAGGAAACCAGCGATCACTCCGAGCGCGTTGTTCGCATGGCATCGGGGCTTGCGCGACTTGCCGGCGTGCAAGGCGCTGCGCTGCGCGACATCAAGTTTGGCGCCTTGCTGCACGATATCGGCAAGCTGGCGTTGCCCGATGCGATTCTGATCAAGCCGGGCAAATTGGACGAAGACGAAATGCGCCTGATGCGCACGCATCCGCGCATCGGCCACGACATGCTGCAGCGAATCGGTTTTTTGCGCAGCGCCAGCGCCATTCCCTTCAGCCACCACGAACGCTGGGACGGCACCGGCTATCCGCTGGGCCTCAAGGGCGAGGACATACCGCTCGCGGCGCGCATTTTCAGCGTGGTTGACGTATGGGACGCCTTGAGTTTTGCCCGCGTCTACAAGCCGGCGTGGCCGGAACCGGAAGTGCTGGCCTACTTGAAGGATGCCGCGGGCGGGCAGCTTGACCCGAAGCTGGTGCGTCTGTTTCTGGACAACTACGCCGCGTTGAAAACGCTGGCGCTCAATCCGACCACCTGACTTCTTGCGCCTGCAACAAGCGTGCGGCAGGCATGGCGGGCACGCTTTGCCAACGTTGCGCCTCGAACGGCTGCGACCGCAATGTGTCGACTTCGTGCAGGAATACGTGACGCGGCATCTCAACCGCGCCAAGACTCAACAGGTGCCGGTTGCTGACTTGCGCGTCGAGCAAGGGAAAATTCCATTCGCGCAACAGTGTCGCCAGCGCGCAGAGCGCCATTTTCGAGCCGCCGCTGCACGCGCTGAACATCGACTCGCCGCAAAAAAGATGCCCGATGGCCACACCGTAGATACCGCCGACCAGATGTTCGCCGTCCCAGGCCTCCACGCTATGCGCATGGCCCATGGCGTGCAGCGTGCAATACGCATCGATCATCGAAGGGCCGATCCAGGTGCCGGCCTGGCCCGGCCGCGGGGCGGCGCAGGCTTCCACCACTGCTCTGAACGCCCGGTTCACGGTGACGTGCCAGCCGGCATTGGCCAGCGCGCGGCGCAGGCTGCGATGGGGACGCAGCGCCTGGGTATGGAACACGCAGCGCGGATCGGGCGACCACCAAAGAATCGGCTCGCCTTCGTTGTACCAGGGGAAGATGCCGCGCGCGTAGGCCGCCAGCAGACGTTGCGGCGAGAGATCGCCGCCGAAGGCGAGCAGGCCGTTGGGCTCGATCAGCGCCGAGCGCGGGTCGGGGAAGTGTTCCGGGGCGTGTTCGTTCAGCAGCGGCAGGCGAATCATCGTTCGGCGTAGGGCGAATGATCGAGCAACTCTTGGGCGTAAGCGTCCATGCCTTCGCGCTCGTGCGCAAGCGCCCGTCGCACCGCCGAGCGGAAGCCTTCGTGCAACACGTAATGGCGCGAGTGCGTGCGCACCGGCATGAAGCCGCGCGCCAGCTTGTGCTCGCCCTGGGCGCCGGGCTGGAAGTTTTCCAGGCCCTGTGCAATGGCGTACTCGATGCCCTGGTAATAGCACAGCTCGAAATGCAGGTCCGGCAGATCCACGCGCGCCCCCCAATAGCGGCCATACAGCGTGTTCGCGCTGCGCAAAAACAAGGCCATGGCAACGATCTCCTGGCCATCGTAAGCCAGGGCCAATTGCACGGCATCGCCTAACGCGCGGCGCAGATGCTGGAAAAACGCTTCGGTAAGCGCGGCGTGATTGCCTTTGGCATCGAAAGTGGCGGTGTACAGGGCATGCACGTCGCGCCAGGCGCGGGTATCCAGTTCGGTGCCGCCGAACATGCCGATGCGCAAGCCGTGCGCCGCGACACGCTGGCGCTCGTGGCGGATGTTTTTGCGCTTCTTGTGGTTCAACGCGGTGAGAAACGCGTCGAAATCGGCATATCCGCGATTATGCCAGTGGAACTGCACGTCGCTTCGAGCCACCCAGTCATCGTCGAACGCGGCCAGGTCCTGGGGGTCGAGGAAGTTGGCATGGATGGAGGAAAGCTGCAGCCGCTCGGCGTGCTGCTGCATGGCCTGCACCAGCAGCTTCTTCAGCTCGGCGGCGCGAACCGGATCGCGGCCGGCGAGCAGGCGCGTTCCGGGCACCGGGGAATAGGGCACGGCATTGAGCAGCTTGGGGTAGTACTCGCCGCCGGCGCGTTCCCAGGCGCTGGCCCAGCTCCAGTCGAACACGAACTCGCCGTGCGAATTGCCCTTCAGGTACAGCGGCGCCGCGGCGATCAGCGTGCCGTTGCGGTACAGCCCCAGGTGGTGCGCCTGCCAGCCCCAGTCCGCGCGGATGCAGCCGGTGCGTTCGAGCCCGGCGAGGAAGGCGTGCGACAGGAACGGCTGGTCGTCAGGGCACAGCGCGTCCCAATCGGCGCTTGCCAGGTCCTCGATGCTGTCGTGGAAACGTGCTTCGATCACAAGCGCATGATGCCATCAGCCGCGTCGCTCCCGATGGCACGGAAACGACGCGGATGCGGTGCTCAGGCGACCGGCTTGCCTTGTTCCAGCCAGCGTTCGGCATCCAGCGCGGCCATGCAGCCGAAACCGGCGGAGGTCACGGCCTGCCGATAAACGTGATCGGCCACGTCGCCGGCGGCGAATACGCCCGGCACCGAGGTCATCGTGGCCATGCCTTCCAGGCCGCTGCGGATCTTGATGTAGCCGTCGTGCATGTCCAGCTGGCCTTCGAAGATGCCGGTGTTCGGCGTGTGGCCGATCGCCACGAAGAAGCCGGTGGCCTCGATGTCGCGGGTGACGCCGCTGTCGAGGTCCTTCACGCGCACGCCGGTGACGCCGGAATCGTCGCCGAGCACTTCGTCGATAGTGTGGTTCCACACCAGCTCGATCTTGCCGGCGGCGGCTTTTTCAAACAGCTTGTCCTGCATGATCTTCTCGGCGCGCAGCTTGTCGCGGCGGTGGACCAGGTACACCTTGCGCCCGATGTTGGACAGGTACAGGGCTTCTTCCACCGCCGTATTGCCGCCGCCCACGACCACCACGTCCTGCTCGCGGAAGAAGAACCCATCGCAGGTGGCGCAGGCCGATACGCCCTTGCCCTTGTACTGCTCTTCGCTGGGAATGCCCAGGTACTTGGCGGTGGCGCCGGTGGCGATGATCAGCGCATCGCAGGTGTATTCGCCCGAATCGCCTTTCAGGCGGAACGGGCGCTGTTTGAGGTCGGCGGTGTGGATGTGGTCGAACACCATCTGGGTCTCGAAGCGCTCGGCGTGTTCGGCCATGCGCTGCATAAGCTCTGGACCCTGCACGCCCTTCACGTCGCCCGGCCAGTTGTCCACGTCCGTGGTGGTCATCAATTGACCGCCCTGCTGCAGGCCGGTGACCATGGTCGGCTTGAGGTTGGCGCGCGCGGCATACACGGCAGCGGTGTAGCCGGCGGGACCGGAGCCGAGGATCAGCAGGCGGCTGTGTTTGGGGCTGGTCATTGCGTTAATCCTTGGAATTGGCTCATGATTTTTCCGCTATTCGCACGTGGCCCCGGGTTGGTTTCATCCCGGCGGGGCGAGCGATCCGCGAGCCCGCAAGAATGGGGAAGTCTCACCATCTATTCAAGGCACCGGCCGGTGGAACGCCCACCGCCTGCCGGCGCCAACGCCGGTGCTTCCCCGGCGACGTAGGGGGTGTCGGGCGAATGCAACATGCAGGCGACAAAATCATTGGCGATATGGGGGTTTACGCACGCTTTTGAACCTGTACCCTCGCCAGGAGGCCGCCCCTTGTTAAACTGCCCCGCGCAACCCGGCGCGGCCGGGATTCCACGAAAACTGCAAGGAAAACGAATCCGGTGGCGCGTAGCGCGAATGTGAGAAAACAAAAGGAAAAGGTAGGCCTGAGCGAAGAGCTCAAGCGCCGCCTGCGCGAGGCCGGCGCCTTGCTGCTGCTGCCGCTGGCCTTGTACCTGCTGGTCTGCCTGTTCAGCTACGACGTCGCCGACCCGGGCTGGTCGCATGCCGACACCAGCGGGCATGTGCACAACCTCGGCGGCACGGTCGGCGCCTATATCGCCGACCTGCTGCGCTATCTGTTCGGCGGGGTGGCCTATTTCTTCCCGCTGCTGTTGCTGTTTCTCGGCGTGCAAGTGCTGCGCAACCACGGCGCGCGCAGCGTGCAGCCGTGGGAGCCCTCGCTGCGCCTGATCGGCTCGGTGTTTTTCTTCATCACCGCCCCCGGACTGTGCTGGTTGAATTTTCCGGACAGCACGATGGGGCCCGAGGGCGCCGGTGGCGTCCTTGGCCGCGCCGTGGGGCACGGACTGGTGCGTGCGTTCGGCGACAAGGGTGCGCCACTGTTGCTGCTGGCGATCTTCCTGATCGCGGTGACGCTGGCCACGGGCCTGTCCTGGTTCAAGGTGATGGACCTGACCGGGCAGGGCGTGCTCAAGCTGTTGGGCTGGTTCGGCAGCAAGCTGCGCCAAGCGCCGGAGGCGATCGCCGCGCACCAGGCGCGTGCCGAGCGCGAGGTAGTGAAGAAAACCGAGGCGATCAAACAGGCCAGGCGCGAGCCGGTACGCATTGAAGCGGCGCCGGCACCGGTCGTGAAGAGCGAACGCGCACGCGTGGAGACACAGATCCCGTTGTTCGTGGGTGCCGCCCAACCGGGCGAATTGCCGCCGCTGTCGCTGCTCGACGAGGCCCCCGAGCAGGGGCCGGGGTATTCGGAAGAAACGCTGGAAGTGCTCTCGCGCCAGGTGGAGCTTAAGCTCAAGGATTTCCGCATCGAGGCGAAGGTGGTGGGTGTCTATCCGGGCCCGGTGATCACCCGCTTTGAACTGGAACCGGCCGCGGGCGTGCGCGGCAGCCAGGTGTCGAGCCTGGACAAGGACATCGCGCGCGGCCTTTCGGTGGTCAGCGTGCGCGTGGTCGACGTGATTCCGGGCAAAAACGTCATCGGCCTGGAAATTCCCAACGCCAAAAAGCAGATCGTCTATCTCTCGGAAATCCTGCGTTCCGACAAATACGACCAGCAGAAATCGCCGTTGACGCTTGCGCTGGGCAAGGACATCGGCGGCCGCGCGATGGTCGCGGACCTGGCCAAGATGCCGCATCTGCTGGTGGCCGGTACCACCGGCTCGGGCAAGTCCGTGGCGGTGAACGCGATGGTGCTGAGCCTTTTGTACAAGGCCAGCGCGAAAGACGTGCGCATGATCATGATCGACCCGAAGATGTTGGAACTGTCCGTCTACGAGGGCATTCCGCATCTGCTGGCGCCGGTCGTCACCGACATGAAAGAGGCCGCCAACGCGTTGCGCTGGTGCGTGGCTGAAATGGAACGCCGCTACAAGCTGATGGCGGCCGTGGGCGTGCGCAATCTGGCCGGCTTCAACAAAAAGGTGAGGGACGCCGAGAACGCCGGCCAGCCGCTGCTGGATCCGCTGTTTCGGCCCAATCCGGAGATGCCGAACCTGGCGGCCGAACCGCTGGAGCCGTTGCCGTACATCGTCGTGATCATCGACGAATTCGCCGATATGATGATGATCGTCGGCAAGAAGGTCGAAGAGCTCATCGCGCGCCTGGCGCAAAAAGCGCGTGCCGCCGGCGTGCACCTGGTGCTGGCCACGCAACGCCCCTCGGTGGACGTGATCACCGGTTTGATCAAGGCGAACATTCCCACCCGCATCGCGTTCCAGGTATCGAGCAAGATCGACTCCCGAACCATCTTGGACCAGTCCGGTGCCGAAACCCTGCTTGGCCACGGCGACATGCTCTACCTGCCGCCCGGCACCGCCACCCCCGATCGCGTGCACGGCGCCTTCGTGGACGACCACGAGGTGCATAACGTGGTGAACTGGCTCAGGGCGCAGGGCGCGCCGCAATACATCGAAGGCGTGCTGGAAGAAGTGCAGGCCACCAGCGACGGCAAGTTCATCAATGAGTCGGGTCTGCCCCAGGACGGCGAAGAGGGCGGCGACGCGGACGCGCAGTTGTACGACCGCGCCGTGCGCATCGTCACCGAGACGCGGCGCGCATCGATCTCCGGCGTGCAGCGCCACCTGCGCATCGGCTACAACCGCGCCGCGCGCCTGATCGAACAGATGGAGCAGGATGGGGTGGTCAGCGCTCCGCAGCACAACGGCAACCGCGAAGTGCTGGCACCGCCGCCGCCCAAGCATTGACCTTCAAGCACGCCGCGCTTTTGGCCCCCGTGCAAAGCACGGGGAGGCCGGGAGGGGGCAGGCTTTAAAAAACGCATCCGCCATTAAGCATCCCCGCTGCACACTTGGCACATTCCGCCCACCAGGAACAGCACCCATGAAACGCTTCCGCTTCGCCGCCCTCGTCGCTTCGCTCGCCCTGCTGGCGTGCAATCTGGCGCAGGCCGCCGGCCCGGCCCGCACGCGGCTGGATGCCTTCGCCCAAGGGCTGCACGCGATCGCCGGAAACTTCACCCAGACCCTCACCAATGCCGACGGCCAGCCCGGCCAGACCAGCAACGGCACGCTGGTGCTGGAGGCGCCGCGCCAGTTCCGCTGGGATACGCTGGCGCCCTACAAGCAGACCATCGTTGCCGACGGCAGCCGCGTGTGGATGTACGACCCCGATCTGGAACAGGTCACTGTGCGCAAGCAGGACACCGAAGAGGCGCATAGCCCGCTTACCGTGCTGACGGATCTGAAGCAATTGGATAGCGACTTCAATGTCACCGAGCAGGGCGAGCGCGACGGCCTGGTCTGGTTGCGGCTTACCTCCACCTCCAAAGATCCGCAGTTCCAATACGCGGACCTGGGTTTCGATGCCAACGGCCTGGCGCGCATGCAGTTCAAGGATCAGCTCGGTTCGCTGACTGACATCCACTTTTCCAATTGGCAGCGCAATCCGCCGATTCCGCCGCAGGATTTCAATTTCACGCCGCCCAAGGGCGCCGATGTGATCGGCGATCTGCCGGTGATCACCACCCAACCGCTGAAAAACTGATCGCACTGCGATGATCCGCCGGCTGCCGCGTTGGGCGTGGATCGGTGGTGGATTGCTGGCGCTGGTGGCCGGCTGCATCAATGCGGTCGGTTACCTGTGCTTTCGGCATCAGCCGATCACCCACCTCACCGGCACCAGCACGCAGCTTGGCATCGCGCTTGCGCAAGGCAATGTTGCCGAAGATCTGCACTGGGCGTTGATGATCGTTTCGTTCGTGCTCGGCGCGATGGTCAGCGGCTTCATCGTCAAGCAGGGCGCGCTTGAACTGGGTCGCCGCTACGGCATTGTGTTGATACTCGAATCGGCGCTGCTGTTCATGGCCGCGCCGATGATCCACGCGGCGAACGATCTTGGGTTGTACCTGGCCTCCACCGCGTGCGGCCTGCAGAACGCCATGGTCAGCACCTATAGCGGTGCCACGCTGCGCACGACGCATCTGTCGGGCATCTTCACCGACCTCGGTATCTACCTCGGACAGCGTTTGCGCGGATTGGAGGTGGACATGCTGCGCATCCATGTCTGCCTGCTGGTAGCCGGGCATTTCATCGTCGGCTCCGCGCTAGGTACACTGGGATACGCGCATTGGCAGGAACGCGTATTGCTGATTCCTGCCGCGCTTACCGGCGCCGTAGGTCTTGCCTACGCCATCTATCGCCAGTTTTTTCTGCGCGAATAGGCGATCTGGGCGATGCCCTGCGCCGACGGCATGCCGTGGGCGTTTCAGTGTGTCGATGAAGCCGTCGCTTTCTTTGCGCCCGAGGTCGCCAACGGCGGCTGGGCGGGTAATCCCAATGCCTTGCGCAACTCCGCGCGCGCGGCGAGATAATCCTGCTGCCAACTGGGATCCTGCATGACTTCGGCAGCGATCACCGTGCCTGCAAGATGCCCGGCTTCCACGTCGCTGGGAAAGTGCGCGCCCATCACAATGCGGTGCTGCGCGTACACGTCGGCCCGCGCAAAGATGGCTGCACGCTTTTCCGGCACCATATTGGCCAGTAGCACCGCCGTGGTGTAACCGAAGGTCGAGTGGCCGCTGGGATAGCTCCAATCGTCCGCTTTCTCCTTGGCCAGCGGATGCACGTCGCCGGAAACCGCGGCGGGTCGCGGACGCTGCCAGTAGTTTTTTGCATCTTTCACCAGCGCCTTGTCCAGTTGGGCGGTGCGCGCAAAAAACGCGGTTGTCTTCGGCAGCGCCGAGGACGGCACGGCCAGACCCAAGGCATCGGCGAAGCGGAACACGGAACGGTCCGTGTCCGCCTTCGCCGCCGCGTCATCGGCATCGGTGCGGGTTTTTTGCGTATCCAGCACCGCCTGCAGATCGCGCTGGGCCGCAATCGAACCTGCTGCCGGCGGAGGCGGCAGCAGGTTCGACAATGCAATGGTGGCCGGATGGACACCACCGTCGGCCAGTGCGGGCTGGCCGATAAGCAGCAAAGAAAGCAACAACGAGCATTTCATCAGAACAGATCCGCCGAAACGGTGAAGTTGAAATTGCGCGCCGGAATGGTCCAGAACAACGGCGTGCTGTCGGCCACGGTAGTGCCGGCCAGCGCGTCGATGTGGGTGTTGTTGAACAGGTTGTTGAGCTGGATGCCGATCTTGAAATCCTTTACGCCTGCCATGTGCGGATCGAACTTGTAGCTGGCGGTGAAGTTGGTGACCGCGTAGCCGCCGATCACCGTGTCGTCGTTGTTGTTGGCCGTGTAGTAGGTTTTGCCCACAAACTTGTCCACCAGCGAGGCGTAGACCGGTCCGTTGGTGTAGATCAGGCCAAGCGCGGCGGTTTTGTCCGGCGTGTTGGGGTTCCAGGTGTTGCTTTGGGTCTGGATGGCGCGGTTGAGCGAACCATTGGCGTAAACGCTCAAGCCGCCGCCGACCATGTACGTGCCTTCCAGTTCGACGCCCTTATAGTGCACGCCGCCGCCGTTGTAGAACACGGTGTTGCCGCCGATCTTCTGGCTCTGGATGAAGTTGTTGAAGTCGATCTTGTACACGTCGCCCGACACGGTCAGTCGGTTGCTGGTCCAGGTGGTGCCGAGCTGGACGTTGGTGGTCTTCTCCGGTTCCAGCGCGGCGTCGGAAATCGACGGCTTGGCGACGTAGAGCAGGTTGAGGTTCGGTGCCAGAAAGCCCTTGGCCCACTGCGCGTAAGCCGTCCAGTCGGAGGTAAACGCGTAGTGGAACGCGGCCGAAGGCAACGTGGCGTTCCAACCCTTGGAATAGTCCAACGGCGTGCCGGTCTTCTGGTTGTACGTAGCGTCCAGATTTCGCAGGAAGTCTTCGTACTTCACGCCGCCCACCAGGTAGGCCTGGTCGGTGATGTTCCACTGGTATTCCACGAACGGCTGGATGGTGCGCAGCGAATCGGTCATGACGCGATCGATCGGCAGGTCGGTGCCCTTGGTCGGCGCGCCGGTGGTATTGAGGGCGGGCACGTCCAGCGTGTCGTCGAATTCATACTCCCAGCGCAGGTTGTCCTGGTGGTCGAACCAGGCACCGGTGCGCAGCTCGCCGGGGCCGATTTCCTTGCTCAAGCGGAAGATGTCGCCAAAGGAGCGATACCAGTTGCGCATGTGCTGGCCGGGCACATTGTCCGGATAAAGGCAGTCGTTGCCCTTGGCGTTACAGAAGGTGCCGTTGGGCGTTTCGCCGTTCGGGTCCAGGCCGTTGAAACCGAAATGGTTGTAGGCGTAGGTGTAGGCTTTGTTGTCGAGCGTCCAGCCGTCGAACTCCGAATGCACCCCGACGTAGCCCATGTAGGTGCTGATCTGGTCGTTGTTGTAGCGGTAGTAGGACTGGCTGTTGGGGTTGTCATTCAAGGCATAGTTGGGGCCGTACTGGGCGATCTGCGCCTTGGTGGCGCCCAGCGGCACGTACTGGTTGATCTTGTTCCACATGCCGCCGAAGGTGAGCGTGGTGTTGTCGCCCAGCGGTTGCACCACCTTGGCGAACACGTTCTGGCGGCGCTGGCCGGCCTCGGTGAGGTAGCCGTCGGAGGTGCTGTTCTGCACGTTGACCACCGCGTTGGTGCCGCTGTTATTCAAGGTGCCGGTGTCGATGCGCGCACCTTCGATCGCCGTGTTCCAGCTTCCGTAGCTGATGTACGGATGCAGGTTGAAGGTGCTGGAGGGGTTGATCGATTCCACCGACACCGTGCCGCCGAAGGTGGCATCGCCCAGCGTGCCGGCCGTGCCCGGGCCGCGATCGACGGTAACGCTGCTGGTTTCCTGGTTGGTGAAATAGGAGGTGGAATGATGGGTGAAGTCGTTCGAATCGCCCCACGGGATGCCGTCGAAGGTGACGTTGTACTGGCCGTCCTGGAAGCCGCGGATGCTGGCCACCGAGGTTTCCATCAAGCCCGAGCCGTTGGGCGCGATGGTGTAAGTGCTGGGCGAGATCGCGATGGCGTCGGTGTAGTCGCCGGTAGGCGGAATATTTTCCTGGATGTAGGTGCTGCCGATGATCGACTGCGGTTGCGTGGCAATCAGCGAGCCTTGCGTGGGGGCCACCGCGCTGACTGCGCTGGAGTTGGCCGTGACCTGCATGCTGGAGAGGGTTTTGGCGTTTTGCGCCGAATTGCCAATATCGGTGTTGTCGGTCGAATTAGGGCCGCTGGCATTTTGATTGGCGTCTTGGGCGTAAATCGGCAAGGCACTGGTTAAAGCAAGGCACAGGGCGAGATAAACCGGTGAGCGGCGGAACAGCGCGTACGTCGATGGCGTCATTGTTTTTTTCCGGTATCGGCAGGGGTTTGCAAAGGCCGACACCGTAGAGATCCCACATGACACTTATATAACAAATAGATTAAATCGATATTCTTTTTGACGCGAAAGAAAATGCGCTAAGGATAATCTAAGAATTGCATGAAGCCTGACATAAATTAATGCGCGAATTAGGCGCCAGTTAAGCTTAGCCTAAGTCATGAACGATTGCCGCAATAATCATTAATTTGCAATAGGGAATAATCCCTCAGGGTGTTTGATGGCCGTTGCGCGGCGGGTGCCGGTGGGTTAGGGCGCGAATGTCCTATCATCGTTCGATGGAACAACGCGATTTACCCCATACCCCGGAACTGTTTGCGGCGGATTCGCAAGAGCTTAAGCCGCTGGCCGAACGCATGCGGCCGCAAAGCCTCGACGACATCGTCGGACAGCAACGGCTACTGGCGCCAGGCAAGGCCTTGCGACGCGCGCTGGAGGCCGGCCGCGTGCACTCGATGGTGTTGTGGGGGCCGCCCGGATGCGGCAAGACCACGCTGGCGTTGCTGGTGGCGCGCTACGCCGATGCGGATTTTCGCGCCATTTCCGCCGTGCTTTGCGGCTTGCCGGACGTGCGCAAGGCGTTGGCCGAAGCCGAGGTGAATTTTGCGCGCGGCCGGCGTACGGTGTTGTTCGTCGATGAGGTGCATCGCTTCAACAAGGCGCAGCAGGATGCGTTTCTGCCGCACATCGAACGCGGCGTCATCATTTTCATCGGTGCCACCACCGAAAATCCCTCCTTCGAGCTGAACTCGGCATTGCTGTCGCGTTGCCGCGTGCACGTGCTCGATGCGGTATCGACCGACGACATCGTCGCTGCCTTGCGCCGTGCGCTTACCGACGAAACACGCGGGCTGGGCGAATTGAAACTGGATGTGGACGAGGACGCCTTGCGTTTGATCGCCCACGCTGCCGATGGCGACGTGCGGCGTGCGCTCACGCTGCTGGAGATTGCCGCCGAAGTGGCCGATGGGCACGTCATCGACAACGCAACGCTGGAGCAGGTGCTGGCCGATCGCACGCGCCGCTTCGACAAGGGCGGCGAACAGTTCTACGACCAAATTTCCGCGCTGCATAAATCGGTGCGCTCCTCCGATCCCGACGCGGCGGTGTATTGGCTGGTGCGCATGCTCGATGGCGGCTGCGATCCGCTTTATCTTGCCCGTCGCATGACGCGCATGGCGGTCGAAGACGTGGGCCTGGCCGAACCGCGCGCATGGCGCATGGCGCTGGATGCGTGGGATACCTACGAACGCCTCGGCAGCCCCGAGGGCGAACTTGGGCTCGCGCAGCTGGCGATCTGGCTTGCCATCGCGCCCAAGAGCAACGCAGCCTACATGGCCTACAACCAGGCGCGCGAGGTGGTCGGTCAAACCGGCACGCTCGAGGTGCCCATGCACCTGCGCAACGCGCCTACCAAACTGATGAAAGGCCTGGGCTACGGCAAGGGCTATCAATACGATCACGACGCCGAGGGCGGCATTGCGCTCGACCAGCAGTGCCTGCCCGATGCGCTGGAAGGCACCGAGTTCTACCAGCCGGTCGAGCGCGGGCTGGAACTGAAACTGCGCGAAAAGCTGCAATCGCTGCGCGAGCAGCGCAGGTGGGCGCGCAAGAAATAAGCCGCGAAGGCGCCGCACTCTTGCGGCGTCAGCCGGGCGCGCCTAGATTGCCGCTTACCATCCAGCCGGGAGGGCCGATCCATGCGCATACTGGTTGCAGCGATATTCGGCGGCATCGTGCTGTTCCTGTGGGGTTTCGTGGCCCACATGTTCCTGGGGTTGGGCAACCCGGGCATACACCAGCCCGTGCACGAAGACATTGTGCTCAGCAGCTTGCACGAAGGGCTCGGCACCCAGCCGGGCGTCTACATCCTGCCTTCGTTCGACCCGGACAAATGGAACGACCCGGCGGCCCGTGCCGCCTACGCACAGAAATCCGCCACCGCGCCCTACGCCTGGGTGGTGTACTTGCCGCAGGGCGAGGACATGACCAACATGAAGCGCCAGCTGATGCGCGAATGGGCGTCAGACACGCTCGCGGCGCTGGTCCTGGCGGCGCTGATGGGCCTGGCGCCCTTGGGCTTGGGCAAGCGCATGGCCATCGCCCTGGCCGCGCCCCTGTTCGCCTGGCTCAGTGTGCTGGTGCCGTACTGGAACTGGTACCGCTTCCCCCAAGCGCTGACCCTGGCGGCACTGGCCGAACAAATCATCGGCTGGCTGCTGGCGGGCGTGGTCATGGCGTGGTGGCTGGGGCGCGGGGAGCGCCAAACCGCCCGCTGAGAAGCCCGGCGGGCAGGGCGGTGCCGCGTTGCGGCAGCGCCGGCCCGGCCGCCATAATCCACGATCCTTAGTCATCCACCCGGATCTGATCATGCTGGACCCCGCATTGCTGCGTTCGCGCCTGGCCGAAACGGCCGCGCGCCTGAAGGAAACCCGCGGCTACACGCTCGACGTGGCCGTCATCGAGGCGCTGGAAAGCCAACGCAAGCAGCTGTCCACCGACACGCAGGAGCTGCAGAACCTGCGTAACACCCGCTCCAAGGCCATCGGCCAGGCCAAGGCCAAGGGCGAGGACGTCGCACCGCTGATGGCCGAGGTCGCCGGCATCGGCGACGCGCTCAAGGCGAACGAGCAGGCGCTCGCCGACGTGCAGGCCAGGCTGGCCGACATCGCGCTGGGCATCCCCAACATCCCGCATGAATCCGTACCCGTCGGCAAAGACGAAAACGACAATCACGAAGTCAGCCGCTGGGGCACGCCGCGCCAGTTCGACTTCGCGGTGAAGGATCACGTCGATCTTGGCGAACGGCATGGCTGGCTGGACGGCGAATCCGGCGCCAAGCTTTCCGGCGCGCGCTTCACGGTGCTGCGCGGCCAGCTGGCGCAGCTGCACCGCGCGCTGGCGCAATTCATGCTCGACCTGCACACGCGCGAACACGGCTACCTGGAATGCAACGTGCCGTTGCTGGTCAATGCCGACACCATGCGGGGTACCGGCCAGCTGCCCAAGTTCGAGGAAGACCTGTTCGCCACCCAGGTCGGCGAAACCAGGCGCTATTTGATTCCCACCGCCGAAGTGCCGCTGACCAACCTGGTGCGCGATACCATCCAGAACGCCGACGCCTTGCCGCTGCGCCTCACCGGGCACACGCCGTGCTTCCGTGCGGAAGCCGGCAGCTACGGCCGCGACGTGCGCGGCATGATCCGCCAACACCAATTCGAAAAGGTGGAAATGGTGCAGATCGTGCGTGCCGGCGATTCGTACGCACAGTTGGAAGAAATGGTCGGCCACGCGGAAAAAGTGCTGCAAAAGCTTGGCCTGCCATATCGCAAACTGTTGCTGTGTACCGGCGACATGGGCTTCGCTGCGGCCAAAACCTACGACCTGGAAGTGTGGCTGCCGAGCCAGAACACCTTCCGCGAAATTTCCAGCTGCTCCAACGACGAAGATTTCCAGGCGCGCCGCATGCAAGCGCGCGTGCGCAGCGCCGAGACCAACAAGCCGGAGCTGGTACACACGCTCAACGGTTCGGGCCTGGCCGTGGGCCGCACATTGATCGCGGTGATGGAAAACTACCAAAACGCCGATGGCTCGATCAGCGTGCCTGAAGCGCTGCGCCCCTATATGGCAGGTGCCGAGGCCATCGCATGAACACACCGGCGCGCACGTCCTGGGACAAAGTGGAGTTCTACACCAGCTACTTCCTTATGTTCGTGCTCGCCTCCGTCATCGGCACGCGCTTGGCCTTCGACTCCGTGTGGACCTTGCCGCCGCTCGACCTGGCCTTCAACATCCTCGCGCTGATACTCGTCATCGCCAGCTTCTGGATCGCACGCAAGCGCCGCTCGTGGCGCCTATGGATCATCGCCTTCACCACCGCCACGCAACTGGTACCGATGGTGCTGCGTCACCCGGCTACGCTATTTCCGCTGCTGGGCGGATTGATTCCCGTAGCCATCATGGCCTGGGCGCTCTATTCGCTTTCCCGCAAAAGCCCCAACGACCCGCGCGCACACCGTTCCTGATACGATGCGCACTCACCGCCATGCAACCGACAACCCGCATGCAGGCGCGCTACACATGGAGAGATGGCCGAGTGGTTTAAGGCAGCAGTCTTGAAAACTGCCGTAGGTGTAAGCCTACCGTGGGTTCGAATCCCACTCTCTCCGCCAAACCTCACGAAAAGCCCTTTTTAAAGGGCTTTTTTGTGAACTGGGAGAAACGGCGCTTGGTCAAGTCGGTTGGTCAAATCCAATGCGGCTTGCACACCATTTGTTGCGCCACGCCTCAGGCGTTTTCCACTTCCGTCTGGTGGTCCCCCGAGACCTTCAAGGCCTCCTAGGGGTGCGGATCATCAAGCGATCCCTCCGCACCCGAGATCCCAAGCTGGCCCGGTGGTGGGCTTACATCCTCGGTGCGCGTTATGCTCAGATCTTCGCCAGGGCACGGGATGAGGGGATCTCGATGGTCAAGGAACGACGCGCCAAGGATCTGCCGGAGCAACCGGCTCGGAAGCGTTCAGTCGTTCTGCAAACGGGCTCTGGGGAGGAGCTGGTTGATTACGGCTGTGAGATCCGCCCGGATGGTTCCATGCGGTTCGAGGCCACCGATGAGGCGGACCACGAACGGCTGATTGAGGCGATCCGCGAAGCCAAGAAACCCCCGGCTTGGCTCACCCAGGCACCGTCCGTCCCCCATGCCACCCAGGCATCGCCTCCGGACATGCAATCCCTGGCCGGTGCGATGGAAACATTGGGCGCCTCTTTGGCCCAGTCGCTGTCTAACTCAGCGGCTTCTTCCATGCCTCCTGCTCCCGCTCGCCCGCGTGCGATCGGCAAGGCCGCTGATGCTTGGCTGAAAAGCATCCGGGCTGACACGTTGCCAAAGACGCTGGTGATCAAAACAGCGGCTGTGATGGGTTTTGCCCGGCATGTGGGCATCTCGAAGATGCTGCACGAGGTGCGGCGCGAGGATGTTTCCGCCTGGATCGAAACGCTCCGCACGAGCGGGCTGCAGACCCCAACCCTGATCAACAAAGCCTCTTATGTCCGAGGCTTTTTCACCTGGGCCGTCTCCGCTGGTGCTTATGCCAAGTTTCACAAAGACGAAAATCCGGCGGCCGGGCATGTCATCTACCGCAAGCAGGAAAAGAAGCGGCGGCGGGCGTTCGGCTTCAAGTCCTTCACTCTTGAACAGATCCAGGCGCTTTATGCCCCGGAGGCCCTGGCCACCCTGAGCGCAGGCGCGCGCTGGGGAGCGGTGATCGGGCTCTATACGGGCGCCCGTGTTTCGGAGATTGGGCAACTTGCACTGGTGGATTTCACCATGGTGGATGGCGTGCCCTGCATCACGATCACCGACGAGGGCGAAGGCCAAAGTGTCAAAAACACTCCGAGTTTGCGCACCATTCCGATCCATCCAGATCTCCTCACCTTGGGCTTGATGGAGCGCGTGGAACGTCTCAGAAAACAGGGCCAAAAGAACCTGTTTCCGAAGATCAAGGTTGGATCAGTCAATGGGCGAGGCGACTGGCTCTCGAAGGCCTTCGGGCGTCACATCGAGGCCGTGGGCATCCCAAAGCCTGACAAAGGAAAGTTCGGGTTTCATAGCCTCCGGAAAACGGCCGTCCAAACCATGAAGGCAGCCAAGGTTCCGTTGGAGTGGCGCTGCGCTTTCGTGGGGCACGATCTCGACGAAGAGCATGTGGAGATTTACAGCGGGGAGTATGGGCCGAAAGAAATGCGAGAAATTGTTTCTAATGGACTTAAATGGGATTTATTGCTACCGAAAATCCGAAAAGTCCTGTTGTAACTTTCAAATGCTGCCACGGTAAAGAAGGGGAGTAGATATGAGCGATACAGATGCAGGGACACCAGTTGCAGTGAGCGAACCACCATCACCGACCGCGCCTTCCATGCCGAAGAAGGAAAAGGGTAAAGCTGCGGTCGTAACCTCGATCGTTATTATTTTTGCTGTTATTGGGCTGATTTATTTTTTTAGATCAAGTCCGAGAACTGTTACTACCATATTTGGCGTCGGTGTTAGTTTGTCGTCATTTGCTTTTAGCTTTTCGGAGCACCCGCGAAAGTCAGGGTGGAGAATTGCATTTTTTATTCTAAGTCTTGCTGCTGCGGCGGTTGGCTGGTTAGTGATCAGGATCGCCTGTCCTGGAATTTAAATCGACAGCAAAAACACTGCCACGATTTCTGAGACATAGGAAAGGACGTCGGTCACTTTAATTTTTTTGCTTTTGTGCGAACGCTCTTTCATTGATGGCTCCAAATGAGATGAACCTTTGTGGGAACATGACGCATCTTTTGTGCGGATTAGCCCTAAGAACTTCACGGGCTCATCCCCTGCGTCGAAACTTAGTCCAAGTTGGGGAGCTGTCAAGGAGCCACGGATGGCAGGTTCACTCAGCGTCAGAAGGTATCAGTGGCGCTTGGCTCGGTTGCCCCATGACCTTCTGCACCAGGTCATAGCCATTGACCTCCTCGTAACGCGAGGGGATGCGCTCTTTCAGGTTCATCAGGCGACGGTTGGCGGTGTCGGTGAGTTGACCGTAAGTGGTGGCCTGGATGCGGGCGAAAACGTCCTGGCCTTCACCGAGCGACTTGGTACGGGTGGTTGCCTGAGCGATTTCGTGGCCAACCACATAGGCATGGAAAAACGGCCGGCTTGCCAGCGCACCGTTGGACATCAGGTCCTCGATGTAGCCTTCGGCTTGCTGCATCTCTACTCGGCCGATCGTTGAATGCCCCTTTTTCAGCTCGATCAGGAGCACGTCCCGCATGCAGGCCAGGTGATCCGTGCCATTGAACGTGGTCGTCGCGGTCAACGAGATCGTTGCATCGTTGAGGATCACCAAGTCAGGACGCCGGCGCGGGTTTTGGAACGTGGTGTCGGCCTTGCGGGACCCGAAGACCTCTTCGGCCACCGTGCGCAGGGTGCTGTTGGAGGCGTATTCGGAGCTGTCGAACTCCGGCCCAAAGAGCCAGCGTGCCTGAGTGATCAGCGGGTGGAGGGTGTGGAGTTCATCGGTCGCCGGATCTTTGGCCAGCTTCTCGATGGCGGAGATGACCGACAGGCGGGCATCAATCTCATCCAACACGACCAGGGCATCCTGGACCGTCCACTGTTCCAACAGGCGATCCAGTCCCTCGATGTCGGTTTCGTCCAGGTGCATGAGCTTGTCCAGCAGGCGGATCCCGCCTCGGCCCGATTGGAGCTGGATGACGGCCCGAACGGCCTTTGCCAGCGCCTCAGGTGCAATGCTCGGATGGTCAGCGACCAGGGCATGGGTGAACTGGGCCACTTCAACCTTCGCACCCGTGGGCAGGTTTCGGAACTCCTCCCGGTTGCGCATCAGCGCATCTTCGGAGTTCTCCTCCACGAACGAGGCCGACAGGGCTTCCACCTGACGATGGACATAACTGGCCACCTCGGAGAACAGCCGGTCCACCTCGGGTTCGGCTTTGAACCGCAACCAATCTTGTTCAACGAACGGCGCCCAGGTGCCATCGGCCTCGATGACCACCGCATACCGTTTGGCAAACCGCGAGCGCCCATCCAGAACCGGCGTGGTGCCGACCGCCCAGCGCGGGGTGCCGACCAAACGACGGTTCACCCAAAAGGCAATGCCTTGGTAACGAGTGTTCTGGGCGGCCTTGGTGGTGTCCACAATGTGGGCTACCACCGTGGACCCAGAACCGACGCGGAGCACTTCGGTGTTGAGGAGGCCTTCGTGTTGAGCCAGGGGGACTGAGCGTCCGTTGACGACCACGGTGAACTGCGGGTCATGCACAAAGCGCCCCGCCAAAATCTTATAGACCGATAGCGGGTCGGGCAGGTGACGCTCGACCACGACCGAGAGCCGTGTTCCGTGCCCCGTTTTCTTCGACCTGGTTTCGCGCTCGATGTAGAACGGCGACGGGTTGTTCCGGGTGTTGATGACGAAAGTGGTGGCATCGCCCCCGCGCCAGGTCTCCACCTCATATTGGCTGGCGAAGCAGAGGAGGCCATGGCGGCCCACACCATTTCGTCCGAAGGGGATGCGGTGCTGGTCGGCGCGCTCCGGGGGAAACTCCACGCCGCTGCCCTGATTCTTGATCCGGTTGTAGCCCAGCTTCATCCAGCGCGCACGGAAGTTGTCCGCGGTCATGCCATGGCCGTCGTCCTCGACCGTCAGGGAGCTGCCTGCATCCTCGGGGATGATGATCGAGACCCGAGAGGCGCCGGCGTCCCAGGCATTGGCCACCAGCTCTGTGAGGGCCGTCTCGCCGTCGTAGCCAATCTTGCCCAAGGTTCGGAGGACATAGTCCTCCTCAAACAGCGCCTCATTGGCGGCGTTGCCGCGGTTTCCCTTCGCCATACCCCCTCCAAATCGGGGTAGCCCCATGACGCTCATGACTATGCCTGCTCCGCGATTGGTTCTCAATCGAGGGTAGACGGGGCTTGGCGCAGGGGGTGAGACGGCCCCGCTCTCCTTGAATGCCTCTCATGGGTGGCGACGCTTTTCCCGATCCGAAAGCCAGGGCAAACCACAGGCAGGCAGACCAACACTAAATGCAAAATCGAAGGCGCGTCTTACTGTTTTTCAAACAGGACGCTTCGAGCCAAGGCAACCCCAAGGCCAAAGAGTAAGCGTCAAAACCAGGGCTTTTGAGCATCGGCACGAACAGGCTGACGCTCATCACAGATGCAAGATTTTGAAGCGCGTCAGGCATTGACGTGCGGCTGTTCTTTGCTTGCATGTGGCATGTGCTTGGCGTGCATAACCGGCGCCCGGTCCTCCCCGATCATGATGATCGGTCCACATGGCGAAAAGGATTTCGATGACACTGCATGCCCGCCCGCACCTTTCCACCCATGGCCGATCGGATGGCCACAGCGCCGTCGCCGGCGTTGCATATCGTCTCGGGCTTCGCCTCTACGATGAGCGAGCCGGGAAGTGGCACGACTTTCGCCTCCGCCGTCTGGGCGATCACATCGCCGCGGCCCTCACCATTGGGCCCGCCGGTGCACCTGATTGGGCCCTCGACCCGCAACAGCTCTGGAACGCAGTCGAAGGGGCAGAGAAAAGAAAGGACGCGCAGCTCGCACGGGATTTTCGCATTCCCATCCCCCTCGGGGTTGGCCTCGAAGAGGCCAAACAGATGGCCATTGCCATGGCGCGTAAAATCTCGGATCACTTGCACACGCCCGTCTCCATCGGAGTGCATCGTGACGCAGACAAAACCGCACTGGGTGCCCCGAAGCCAACGGGTATGCGAGGCTTCCACGCGCACCTCTATTTTCCGACCAGGGCCCTCGATGAGATCGAGCAGTCAGGCGGATCATCGGCATGGGTGCTGGGGTCGAAGTTTTCCTTCCTGACCCATCGCCGCACCTCGTCCAGTTTCGTGGAGGGCCTGAACAGTGCGTGGGCCGCTTTGGCGAACGAATACGCATTGGCCGCGGGACAGGTGGCTGATTTCGACCACCGAAGTTACCAACGCATGGGGCTGGATATTGAGCCCCAGAGGACCTTGGGGGCTGCTGTCACCGCCATGGAACGCAAGGGCTTCTGGACCCGAAAGGGCGAAGAGCTCCGTGGGCAGATCGTTGTGGCCAGCGAAGTGCTCCGTGTCTCTCAGGCGGATGCCTTGGAAGCACAGCACGCGCAGGCCGTGCAGGACGTGGCCCGTGAGCAGGTGACCGAGCAACCAGGTGACCAGAGAACGGAGCCGGGAGCGATGGACGAGATTGATCAAAGCAATCGGGTGTCCGGTGGCGAAAATCCTGCATCAGGTGCACCCTCCGCCGAAACGATCGCCTCACTGCCCGATGGCGAGCCCGGGTCTCTCCTGCGCCGGTTCCGCGAGGCGGTGGCGCTACCGGAAGACGCGGATACGCTGCGCGTCTATGTGCAGGTCGTGGGCATCATTCGCCTGGTCGAGCGTCTCTTGTCGAAGCTGGCAGACCTGATGCATCGCAAGATGGCCCATGATGAAGACCGGAGTCGACGTGTCATGGCACGACTGGACGCGGAGTTCCAGGTGGACCAGGCACGTCAGCGGCGCTCGGCCGCGAAAGAGGATTTGAGGCAATGGGAGGACGAGCACCCATTGCGCATCGCCGCCGCCAAGGCGGCCGGACGGAAGCCTTCTGAGTGGGTCCAGCGGAATGATGTCATCCGGCACGAGGACGCCAAGGTGCAGGAGGCCAAGGCTGCACGCGAACGGCACATGGGGCACATGGTCACAATCGATCAAGCGGGCGCGCAGCTGACAGGGCAAGAGCTTGCCCAGAAGGATGAACTGGGGCGAGCACTCGATGTCATCCAGCAGCTCAGTCCAATTCTGATGGCCGGGCTGTTGTCCGTGAGTGATCAGGGGGAACGTGTGTGGCTGGAAGCCGCCAAACCTGCGGGGTCCATCGAAACCGCTCCGCCAGAGGTGCTCCCCTTGGACCTCATGAAAGATCAGATGAAGCTGCGTCCGCGCCCCATGATGAGGGGCAGCTGATGTTCACGGCGGGGCGAGCTTCAACACTTGCCTTGCGATGGCCTTGGCGACCTCCCACAAGATCATGGCGTCATCCGTGGTCAATGCCACATTGTGGGAATACTGTTTGGAGGGGTGGATGTAGTTGCGGTAGTCACGGAGGACCTCGCCGACGTCCTTTGCGGAAACCGTAATCCAGCCCAGTTCATGGGCCACCTCGATGTAGTTCTTCAAAGCCCACTCTTTTAACTGCCGGGTCTTTTGCTGGTCGTCCTTCGGTGCGGCAGTGGCCTTGAAGATGGCAGATTTGTCTGCTTCAAGATTGATGCGCGCAAGGAGCAGGGCTTCGAGTAGGCCGCCCATCATCACGGTGGCGGCCAACGGTGCACCAGCTTTCAGGCAAACCACGCATTCGTCCCATCGGGCCGTCAAGACTGACTGCATCCTCTGGTCCGACCCTAAGGCTTGAAAAGAGATCGGCTGGTCAGAGGTAGATGTGGTGTGCACGGGGGCTTTCAGGGCCTCCGTGCGCAGGTCAATCAGGTTTTGCTTGATGGACTTGCACAACTGGTCATAGACACTGCGGGTGGTTTGTCGGTCGCTGTGAGCCAATAGAGCCTGATAGGCCTCTTCAAGGCGCTCAAACTCATAGGTCATTTCCACGGACCGCAACGTGGCCTTGTAGTTGTTGAACCACGTCAAAGCCGTTGCCTTGACCACACTTCTCTCTTCCGCGCCGCGGACCTGGGCACCGTTTCCCTTTTTGATCAGCCTGCGGAGCCGATCGATCTGGGCGATGGCTTCGTCGATGCTGGTGGTGAGCATGACGGTTAGCGCTTCTTGGCCTTTTTCGCTGCCTTGGTGGCGCGCGGGGCTTTCTTGGTGGCGCGATTTCCACGGGGCGCTTTCTTTCCTGCAGGCCGCCTCACTTTTCCGCTGGGTGCCCCATTCGGTCCCCCTGATGGCAGGGTTAGCGCAACGAGGTTTTCACCAACGGTGTTGATCGCGTAGGTGCCACGTCCCTCCGCGCGATCCAGGAGCCCCTGGTTGTGCGCGTTGACCATAGTTTGAGAAATCTTGCTGGGCCTCTGCCGTCCCGTTAACCGGCACGCTTCCAAAACATCTTCCGCGGAGATGGCCTCCTTGCGGATCTGCAGCGGGGCCTGGAACCGATAGAAGTAGGCGACGACGGCAACGAACTGGACGTCCGAAGACGGGGACTTAGCCTGCACAAATGTTTTGATGTCGGAGGCATTGTCGGCGGCGGCCGGGAGCGCTGGCGGGGCAATGCCAGTCGTCGGGGGCACTGCCGGAACGTTGACTGCTGGGACGGGTGAGGGAGACTGTGTCTTCAACCCCAGTTTTTCCCGGGCCCACCTCAAAATCCGCTCCTGATCCTCGGCATCGAAGCCGGTAAGCGCCTCAATCACCGTCCTGACGGCATCGAAATCATCTTTCTGCGGCTTGGACATCTGGGTCACTCCTTGTTGGCGCGGCGTGTTCAAGGGAACAAACCGGTCACTGCAACCTTTGGAAACGTCTCTTGCCTTGCGAGCATACCGCACGGGGTGACTGAGCTGGCACAGTCGAAACAAGCGTGCCGGTCAGCATCTGCCGGACGAGTGGCCAGATAGGGCCAGAAAACTCACTGTGAGTATTCTGGTTCATCTGACCACTAAATCTGGTTGACGCTGGCCGGCTTGCTGGTCAACGGCTGGCCGCCGGCTTCAATCCTCGCCGTTTGAGCACCTTACGCGGCTTCTCCTTGCGCAATCGGATGGTGCAGGCCTGGCGAGTGATCCGTTGGATGATGGCTTCGGCGTGATCCGGATTCGCAAATGCGATCTCCCACTCCTCAACAGGACGGGAGGACACCACGATGGTGGATAGGCCTTTTCTCATGCGCTCGTCCAGCAGGTCACGCAACAGCGTGCACTGGTGTTCCTCGATGAAATCCTCTGCAACGTGATCGAGGACCAAGAGGTTGGCACGCCGCAGGGGAGCCACCAGTTTTTCCAGCTTGGCGGCATCGATGACATCGGATGTGTCCATGAGTTTGGAAAGGACCTGGTAGACGACCCCGTGGCGGGTGAGTGCCGCCTCCCGGGCCAGCGCGCCCGCCAGGAATGTTTTGCCGGTGCCGTGATCGCCCACGATGATCAGGTTGGTTCCCTCATCCACCCACGTGCAAGTCGCCAGATTGGCCAGGGTGCCCGCAGTCAGGCCGCGGCTGGCCTCAGTCCATACGTTGGCGATGGCCACGGTCTGGCTCAGCCGGGCTCGGCGAAGAAAGGTATCAATGCGGCGGGTCTTCTTCTGGGCGGCCACGGAGACGGCCAGGGAGTGGAGGCACTCAACGTGAGATTTGTGGAGGTTGGCAGGGTTGCGGCACCACCGGTTAAAGGATGAAGCCAGGCTATGAAGCTTGGCTTCGCGCAGGAGTTTCAACGTTTCTTGGAGCATGGGGAGGGCTCGATGTGGGGCGTTCACCTCGCGTCCTGCTGCGGCTCACGGTGGGTTTCTTTCTGTGGTTTGTTGCTCCTTGGGACAGAAAGCGTCGGACAGTCGAGAGGGTGATGGACTTCACCTCAAAGGCGCTGTGGCAGGCGGCCTGCACGGGTTCAGCACCGAACTTGTGAACGAGGGTTCGGACACCGTCGCATGCGGGCATGGCCAGGTAAGGTTGGGAGGCCACCTCAAACTGGTGTTCAACGAACCGGAGCAGGTCGCCACCTTCTCGGGCAGCCCATTCCTTGACGCCGGCAGGGGTTCGTTCGGCCTGGTATCGGTGGTTGGGTGGTTGATGCTCGGGCAACGTCGTGTGGTGACCCAGCAGGAGGCTCCGCTTGTGGCGGGCCACGCATTCGCGCTGACTGAGGATCTCAATGATGTCGTCGCTGATCCGGGCGTCCAGACGCTTTCCGATCAGCGTGTGAGGCACCGAGTAATGATGGCCCCGGATGCACACGTGGTAGTCCTGGGGGACCGCGGGAAGCTCAACGTATTCCGTATAGACGTATGGGCGCGGCAGCGGCCGTAAGCGTTCCTTTTCCTTACTGTTGAACCGCGCACGGCGGCTCACTTTGTATTCCTTCATGGGCCGGTCGTTGAGCTCTTCCAGTTTTTCGGCGATGGCCGCATTGACCTCGTCTATCGAATGAAAAACATGGTTGCGCAGGGCGCCTAGGATGTTGTTTTGGACGAACCCAACGCTGCTTTCAACGGTCCCCTTGTCGCGGGGGCGATAGGGTCGCGCTGGGTCCACCAACATTCCATGATGGCGGGCGTAGTCCTCGAAGGCCGGTGTCAGCACTGGATTGGAGCCGGGGCGGATCACGGCCGCTTTGAGGTTGTCACACACCAGTTTTCCCGGCACACCCCCGTAGTATTCGAACATGCGAATGTGGCCGGCGATGAAGTCGGCAATCCCCTGCGTGGGGACACAGGTGGCAAAGATCAGGCTGGATGCCGGAAGCACGGCCACAAAAAGTTGAAGGCGGACCGCGATGCCTGTTTGAGGGTCAATGTAGGACGGTCCCTCGCCGGAATAATCCACGTAAACCTCCGCGCCTGGCTCGTGATACCGGCGCATTTCAGAGGGCCGCTGCTTTTTCAGGCGACGGTAATGGTGTGCCATCTGAGAATACGAAAGGGCATCATCGGGGCTGGGTTTTCGGTATTCCTGCCAGAGCAAGGTGATGGTGACGCTCGGCCTTTGCATCTCGGCGAACACCTGCTCCCAGTCAGGTTGCCGCTTGCGGTGGCTGGCCTTCCCGCTGGGGCGGTTGAACAGTTTGTTGAGCTCACCCGGTTTGATCTTTTTGAGATCTGCCAGCCCCCATCCCTTTTGAGCCACGAGTTGCCGATAGCGGCCCACGGTCGTCTTCGAGACATGTCTGGCCTCGGCGATCGCACGGTCACTGTCGTGGGTCATCAAGATCCGCTCCAGCAGGTCGTGGAGCTTGAACTCGTTGTGGCTCTTCTTCATTCCATGCTCCATGGCATGCCCGGCCAGCGGCGGGCGTGACCGATCTGCATATTTGGGGGAGGTTCCTGGGGCGCCTGAACCCGACGGTTCGGCCGGTTGGGCCGCATGGATGCAGCCGCCCACATCGCCCTGCTGGGCGACGCTTGACAGATGAGGGGGCTGGAGAGATAACAAGCCGGCTGGTGGCTTCCATCCAACTGGCGTTTCGAAGGGCCTGGCGTTGCTGCGCTGGGCCTTCTTCGTTTTATCACTCGCCCAAGGCGGGTGAGCTACATGGGGTTCTCCGGGGTAAGGGGGCGGGATGTGCCACGCAGGGTGGCGCGGCTGCCCTATGGCTTACCAAAAACCGGATGTCTGTCAATCGACGGTTTCTGGGTTTGCCAACAGTAAGTGGAGGGCTATTGCCTGCGCTTGCCAGATTTGACCGCGGTGATTGAGCGCGCCTCAGATTTCCGGAAACTCGACCGGGGACATCCGGTAAGTTGGCACTGCTGAACGGATGAATGATCGAGGGGCGCCATGGAAACTCGGACGCAGTGGTTCAGAAGGATGGCGTCGCGGTTGCGGCTCCTCCTCGAATGCCCAGAAAAACCCGTGAGCCAAGACGAAGCCCTGTCCTTGATCGTTGCCATGGTCAGGCTCCGCGATGTGACGGAGGTTGATCCATTCCCGCCGGGTGCGGCCCCGGTGACCGTAGACGGTCACTCATTCGAACGCCTTGCAAACCAAATCAGGCAACATCACCGCATCACATTGGACCCCGGCGATTTGGTCCTCCTGCTGTTAACACCGGGAGATCCGGTTCAGGGGAAAGTTCGAAAATCGGGACCGTTCGCGCTGCCCAGGGTCACGTCGGAATATCCGTGGTTTGCTCATCTGCTGCTCAACGCGATCAAGCAGCTCCCATCACTCCCCGATTTTTCCGATGACACGAAGGTGTTTGTCATGTCGGATTTCAGCGGGGAGCATCGCTCTGCGCTCTATAACACCTACTCCTTCATCATCTTGGCGCAGGACAAAATCGGACCGTTCCAGGTAAAGGTCCGAGAGCTCCGCGAAAAGCATGGCTTGCTCAATCCTTACAGTGAGTTCGCTTACAAGGACCTTCGATTTGGGGCGCGCAGCCGTGCGCTCCCCGAGTTCCTAGACTTGGTAGACAACTACATCCATGGCGCGGTCATCACGTTGGCAGTCGAAAAACGGATCGAGACGCTGTTTGGTCCTTCCAAACCAGAGGCTCACGCGTTCTTGGTGGATCAGCTGGCTTCTCTTGGGTTTGGGCAGTGGAAGGGGCCGGATGCAGAAAAGGTCTCCCGCGTGTGTCATACCCTTGCCGTGTTTGTGTCGTTGTTGACGAGTACTGGTCAGCGCCTGCTTTGGTATTGCGACAACGACACGATCAATGTGGACGGAAAACGGCGCACCTTCGCGCATACCCAGGAGCTGTTCAAAACCGTATGGGGGATGTATGCCACGCAGCCGCTCGATGTCATCGGCTTTGGGCGGTCCTTTGAGGATAAAAGCTATCTGGATGACTTGTTGAGTGTGGCGGACCTGGCCGCAGGAGTTGTTCAAGACCTGCTGCAAGGAAACGCCACGGGGGCAGATATTTCCGGTGGTGACGAAAAGCTACGAGTGATCAGATGGGCGGCATCACCGGCCAGGTTCCTTTCGAAGATCAACATTCAGATCTGCCGGATGGAAAACGGTGAGGTGGGCAGTGGCTTGGTCGCCATGAACCTGAAAGATGAGCAGCCAGATTTAGCGTGACATCCCCTGGACCACTCGGACATAGCATGGCGGCATACGGCTTCTTGTGGTCCGCGCTTCTCACCAAAGAAAAAGCCGCTTCCAATGGAAGCGGCTCAGACTGCTGACAAACCCCAACCATCGCGTTGGGGTTTGTCGTTTAATGGGCCATGCTGAAGATACCGACGCCGGCCCAACAGCATCTGGAGATGGTGACACTCGAGATGCTGGTTCCCCAGGACCACCTGTTGC
>NZ_DATJTC010000005.1:0-125507 GCF_035503745.1 Dyella sp. | reverse complement strand
TCCGTGGCCATCGTCACCACGCACTTGCGCAGCTTCTTCTGCGTGTCGACATTGGCCAACGCGGCTTGAATGCGCACCAGCCGAGCTTGTTTTTGCTGACGCACTTGTTCGGGCGTGGGTAGCGTCGCCGAGGGCGCGGCGGGTGTCGTCGACGGCGGGTCGATCAAGTCCAGCAGCATCGTGGAGCGGGCGCGGCTATCGACAGCGACATCATCGGCAATAAACGTCCAGCCATCCCAGTGTGGAAAATCCGCATCGCTGAAGACATTGACGTCTTCGGCATTGAGGTCGATAAACCCCTCCACCCGTTGCCCCTGCGCGCTGGTAAAAGCGATCGGCCGAAAATGCGGCAAACGGCCCATATGCAGATCGCTCGCGGCGGCTTGATCCGGCCCCAAGATGCGCCCAAAGCGCAGCATCTCGTAGCCGGCGCTGGGACAACCTGGAGACGCCTTGAGGCTGCGTTCGTAGAGGTCATAAGCGCCCTTCTCCTGAACGGTCTCGGGGGTGCCCCCCAGTTCGAGGCGGGTGGTAACGGTGAGTTTGCCATGGGCTTCGGACAACGTGACCAGGATGTCGTGGGGCGTGCGGCCAACCTCCTTGGCGAAGTAGCGCGCTGGCAATTGCGTGCGCTGCGGGCTGTTAGGGGCGGTATCAACCGCCGCGCCGTAGAGCAGTGGCACCTGGATGGTGCGCTGCTCGTCAGTCGGTTCGCTGCCAGGATGTTGGGCGTGCTGGTAGTCGCCGTTGCGCTTGCTAAACCACTTCGCGTCGCTGTCGCTCGGGTCGTCCAGCCCACTCACGGGCTTGGTCAAGGCGCGTAGACGTGCAATTGGGGTATGGAACAGGGCTTCGACGCTAGCGGCCGTCACGTGCAACGTGGGGATGCGAAAAGCCACCGTGGCCGCCGTGGGGTCAGCCTCGTAAATCGGTACGTCGGCCGGCACGACAATGTGCGTATCACCCCACACACAAGACGTGCGGCCCTGTGGGGACCTCAGCTCATCGTGGTCACGCCCCATGAGCAAGGCGGTATTGGCGCGGTCGGCGACGATTTCGATGTGGATGTGGTGCGGCTGACCGTAAATGAACCCCGCAGTGCCGATCACATCTTTGCGGTAAACCTTGTCGCCCTGGGTCAATGCGTGCTGGTGACCCGCCGCACCGACGTCCTGCAGCGTGTCCATATGCTGGTAGATCGAATAGAACGTCACACCGACGTTCTCGCCGATCTCGGTCGTGTGTTTGAGGATCACCACGCCGTTGCTGGTCCAGCCGGTGGAATACCACAGCGGATGTTGCTTAAGTGCGTCATTGTTAGTGGGCTTGCCATCACTGGCGCGGGCAAACACCACTTCACCATCGGCGATGGCGCGCACGGGCTGCACTTGACCCGCGAGTGCGGGGCCGCGCCAGTGCGACCCGCCATGCCATTCGATGCCTTGCGTGAGCGGAAAAATACCGGCGCCGGTGAGTTCGCCCAAATGGCTCAAGTCGTTGGGGGCCTGGACGTAATCGTCGGAGGAGCTGGGGGTGAGAAAGGGGTAGCTGATAAGCATGCGCCATCCTGTACGCGCTGGGTCAACGAGAAAGGAAGAGGTCGGTCAAGTCGATGGGCAACGAGGTCTGCGGTTTGCCATCGATCATCATCGACGCACCACCACTGCCATCGACCAGGTCAATCACACCCGCCTCCACTTTGTGTGCCACGCCTTGGAAGTGGGCGCCATGGGCATTGATGCGGAGTACGCCACCTGGCGTGTTCACGACGAACTCGTCCAGATTGAGCACCAATTGCTTGGTGGTGTACGTGATGCGCTGTCCGACTTGAAGTTGCAGTTGGCCTTGCACGCGGTGATCTACATGGCCTCCGGTGGTGATGGTGTGGTCGCCACCGGTTTTGTCGATGCGTTGATTGCCCACGTCTTCGACGCGATCCTTACCGATGGTGGTGGTATGGTTGCGGGTGATGCTGAGCGTGTTGTCCTGGCCGACGGTGTGTTTGCGGTCGTGGCCGATCGTCACCTGCTCGTCGTTGGTAACGTTTTCAGTGCGGTCATGCCCAATAGCGATGATTTCGTCGTTCGCTACGTTCTCTTTGCGGTCTCGCCCGATACGGGTGGTTTCGTCGTTGTTGATGACGATATTCTGGTCTTTCTGCGCATGGACGTAGATTTCTTCGTTGCCCGCAAGATCGTCAAACCGCAGTTCGTTGCTTCCCTGGCCTTTAACAGTCTGCGTCTTCATGACCGTGCGGGTCAGATAGCGTGGCAGTTCATAGGGCGTGGGTTGAAGCGAGTTATGCAGCCGGGAAATGATGATCGGGGTATCCGCATCGCCGGACTCGAAGGCAATGAGCACTTCCTGACCGACACGCGGAATGGCCAGCATGCCGTAGCCGGCGCCGGCCCATCCCTGGCCCACGCGCACCCAGCAGGAACTGTGCTCGTCACGCTGGCCGTAGAGATCCCAGGCGAACTGCACCCGCACCTCGCCTTGGTCGTTGCAAAAAACCTCTTCCCCGGCGGGCCCGACGACGGTGGCGATCTGCGGCCCATCGATCAGGGGGCGAGGCAACGACGGTGCCCTCCATTCCACATCATCTGGGATGACGTTCCCTTCGACCGCGTAGTGGGTGCCGACGGTGGCGTCCGCGCCATCCTCTTCCTGGCTGGTGGTTTGGGTGCCGGTATGCGTCAGGCTCAACACCCGCCATCCACGATTCCAGCTTTCCCGGCCGTGGCCTTCCAGGTCAAACGCCAACCCGGGAACCAGACGTGCGTCATCGCCCTTGATGGCGGCAATCTGTGCATCGCCGCGCAACCCCAGTAAGCGCGCATCGGTCTTGGCTTTGCCAAAGGCATCATCATCGACGTAACGACCGGGATAGCTATATTTTTCGTAGTCGTTCGCCTGGTGCGCGAGGTTGCGGCCGACCTGGGCGACGCGATGGTTGTACTGCGGGTGACGGTGGTCGTAGTGGGTCTGTACCTGCCGTGCGGTACGCACGGTTTCGGTGTACTGGAACGAGCTCAGGCACGGTATCGCCTGATCCCCCCCGGGCGTGGCGTTATAGATGACCGGACCGCCCGGGATGACGCCGTGCTCGTACAAGCAGTCACCCAGCGCGAGCTTCGCCCCCTGGGCGTCGAAGCGGTAGGCGTAGTAGACGCCGTATTCGGCGCACAGGCGGTTAACGAAATGGAGATCGGTCTCGCCCGGCTGCACGCAGTAGTCGACAGGCGGGTGTTCGCGCCGATAGTGCGTGTCGATATCCCGTTCGCCGGAACGCGCGACGGCCTGGGCGAGCGTGGTCGGAGTGGTTTGGAGCTGGTAGATGCGCCAGTCACTGCGCAGATCGGCGCGGGCGAGCAGCGGCTCTACCGTGGCCGCGTAATGGGAGCGTCGTGCGGTGCTGTCCTTTTGCGAAAACGAACTGATCACACCATGGACGTAACGCACCGCTTGCTCGCCACGCCAGATGGTCAACGTGGCGCCGTGTTCAAGCACTCTGGCGAAGTCGATCTCGGGACTTGTACTGCTGAGTTGGAGCGTCAGCAGAAACGGGGTGTTCAAGGCTTCGCGCAAGGTGAAGCTCACGACATCGAGTTCGAGAGGTCGTCCTCCTTGGCTGGACACGGAGAAGGAAAAGCGTAGATCCGATTGGCGCGGCATGAAGCCTCCTGGCGAGTCGTGATACGGTGGTCGATGGTCCTGGAATCGAACGACAGCGCGGCCCGTGGCCTGACGAGCCACGCTGTCCCTTCACGCGCTTAGGTTTCCATCGGCTTACGCCAGTCGTCCGAGGCCTCGGTGCCGGCGATGGAGTGGGTCCAGGAGATCTTGCGGTACGCCAGCGCCACCTTGATCAGCTGGGTGTAGTCGGACTTCGAGCCATCCTGCGCGTGCGGCAGCACGGTGGTGATGTCCACGATGGAGGCGTCTTCCAGCTTGGTGGTGAAGAATGCTCCTGCTTACCGTCGACCGAGGTCCGGAACCACTGCACTTCGACATTCGGCAACATCTCGCCGGAGGCGAGTGACTGATACATCAGCGGCACGGCCTTGTTGAGCGCACAGGTGAATACGAGTGGCTTGTGCACACGCTGGCCCGACGGCTGACCGCTCTGTGGATCGGTAGGCGCCGTAACGCGATGCTCGATTTCCTGCACGAGGATCTGGTCTTCGTGACCTTCCACGTAGACGTTGCCGACGGAGTCGGCAGTGAAGGCGCCCTTGGTGATATTGCCCTGGGTCTTACCGGTGATGCTGATATAGGCGGGTGTTGGCATGATGTAACTGCATTGTCGTCACCGCGCACCTCATGGCGTGCGGTGCCATCCATGGCGGATGACAATGGGGCTGTCAGCAATCGCCGTGCCAACATGGCGCAAAGCCGGCCATGCCTCTATTTATCAATAACTTAGCAAGAAACGTGACGGCATGTTGTTGCCGTTAAGTGCGCACTTGCCGCGCGAAACACCCACATTTTCAGGGGCATCGGGCAATGGGTTGCCCGCTTGTGTTCAAGCAATTGATTTTGCGATGTTTCAAACGGGCAATTTTTTGCCCGGTCGGGCAACCCATTGCCCGATGCCGTTTTGTCACCCTGCAAGAGCACCCTTGACATCGATAGAAGTCGTCAGTCGACATCGTCGCCAGCAACCGTGCCGCGGGATTGTCGGCGACCCCGCCGGCCTGGAAATAGCCGATCACGCTAGTAGCCACCGCGCGGTGCTCCGTCATGGCCATCAGCGCAGGCAGCGCCACACCACGGCGACCGCCTTCGGTGATGAAGCCCGAGCGCAGACTACGCCCGCCGAAGCCCCCCTCGAGTTTCGCTTTCGCGGTGCGTTGCTGCACGATCGCACCGACCGCCGCAGGGGAGAGACCTTCGCCGATGCGCGTCTTCCATAAGCGCCGAAAGGTGTCACTATTTGCACCTAAATCAAAGTGACACCATTCGTGGCTCACGGATCGTAAGCGACAAACACCGCATAGCGCGGCAACGCAGCAACCCATTCGTCAGTTCGACACGGCCAGGGCCCGTATGTCCGGCGCTTCCAGCACGGCCTTGGCCGCACCCCGCCGCGCCACGGCCAGCATGGCCCGCCCCATGATTTCGGTGGAAAGAATCGTGTTGGGAAAAAGTGCACGCAACGGCGTCAGGAACGGCTTGCTCAAGCTGTAAAAGAGCTGATACGAACCGGTTTTGGAACGGATGCCGTGCAACGGCTGGATCACGCCCGGGCGAAACAGGTACACGGCTTTGAACGGCAATCGCTGCAAGGCGTTCTCAGTGCGCCCCTTCACCCTCGCCCACATGCTGCCCTTTTGCTCGCTGCTGTCGGTGCCGGCGCCCGATACATACACCAAGGTCATCCCCGGGTTGAGACTCGCCAGGATCTGGGCAACCGAAAGCGTGAGGTCGTAGGTCAGATGCACGTAGTCCGCTTCGGTCATGCCGGCGGATGAAACGCCCAGGCAAAAGAAACAGGCATCGAAACCGCTAAGCTCGGCGGCCATGGGGAGGGAGTCGAACAGGTCGCGCTGCACCAGCTCCTTGAGCTTGGGGTGCTGCTGCCCGGTAGGCGTGCGCCCCACCGTCTGCACCAGCGTCACGTCGGGCGCCAGCAGGCACTCGCGCAATACGCCTTGTCCGACCATGCCGGTGGCACCATATAGAAGCACCTTCATGATGTTTCCCCTTGGGAAGCGAAGATGTTAATGCCGCGTTTTAATGCTTGATCGCGCGCATTTCAACGCCGCCTGTTCCCATCACGCCATAATCGAAGACTTTCGCACGAGTTTCTTTAAAAACGATGCGCACGGAAAACGATCCGCTGGCCCTACGGCATTTCATCGCCGAACACCGCCGCCTGTTCGTATTGACGGGCGCCGGCTGCAGCACCGACTCGGGGATTCCCGACTATCGGGATGCCGACGGCAGTTGGAAGCGCGCGCAGCCGGTAACGTATCAGGCGTTCATGGGCGAGGAAACGACGCGCAAGCGCTACTGGGCACGCAGTCTGGTGGGCTGGCGTCGATTTGGGCATGCCCAGCCGAACGGCACGCACCATGCCCTGGTCCGGCTTGAGCAACAGGGCAAATTGCGTTTGCTGATGACCCAAAACGTGGATGGACTGCACCAGCGTGCGGGCAGCCGCGATGTGCTCGACATGCACGGCCGGCTCGACACGGTGCGCTGCATGGGTTGCGAGCATCGTTCGCCGCGCCAGGCCTTCCAGCAGCTGCTGCTGTCCTCCAATCCCGCCTGGGCGCAACTGGATGCGGCCGATGCGCCCGACGGCGACGCAGACCTCGATGGCCACGATTTCAGCAGCTTTGCCGTACCGCCCTGCCCGCATTGCGGCGGCATCCTGAAGCCTGACGTAGTGTTTTTCGGCGAAAACGTCCCACGCGAGCGGGTCGCCGTGGCCATGCAGGCACTGGATGAGGCCGACGCCATGCTGGTGGTGGGATCCTCACTGATGGTTTTCTCCGGCTACCGCTTCGCGCACGCGGCCGCCAAGGCGGGCAAGCCGATCGCCGCGGTCAACCTGGGGCGTACCCGTGCCGATCCGCTGCTGCAGCTGAAGATCCAGCAGCCGTGCGCCGAAGCGCTGGCGTTCCTGTCCGGCGACGCTTCAACGCCGCGCGCGGAAGAACTCGCGTAACAGGGTCGAGGATTCGTCCGCCAGCAATCCGCCCTGCACCTCGATGCGATGGTTGTGGCGTTCCGAAACCAGCGTGTCGAACACGCTGCCGGCAGCACCGGTCTTGGGATCGGTGGCGCCATAGACGACCCGGCCGATCCGTGCGTGGACCAGCGCCATGGCGCACATCGCGCAGGGCTCCAGCGTGACATACAACGTGGCACCGACGATGCGGTAATTGGCGAGCTTCTCGCCCGCCGCGCGCAAAGCCATGATTTCGGCGTGCGCAGTGGGATCGTGCAGGGTGATGTTGCGATTCCAACCCAGGCCCACGATCTGGCCGTCCTGCACCAGCACGGCCCCCACCGGAACCTCGTTTTCGGCGTCTCGGGCATGTTCGGCCAGCTGCAGCGCACGCCGCATATAGGTAGCGTCCTCGTCGCTGAACGCGGCCGCTGCTGTCGAGCTGATTAGTTCATCAACCATTTCAATGGTTTATATGTAATTCTTAAAGTAAGCAGCAAGACAGGCCGGCGCCGTTTGCGCGCTAAGTGATTGATCTTGCTATTCCCACTCAATGGTTGCCGGCGGCTTGCCGCTTATATCGTAAACAACGCGAGAAACACCGCGCAACTCATTGATAATTCTGTTTGAAACTCGACCAAGGAACTCGTACGGCAGATGCGCCCAGTGCGCTGTCATGAAGTCGATGGTCTCCACCGCGCGCAAGGCGATGACCCATTCATAGGCACGGGCATCGCCCACCACGCCGACCGATTTCACCGGCAGGAACACCGCGAAGGCTTGGCTGACGGTGTCGTAGAGGTCGTCCTTGCGCAGCTCCTCGATGAAGATCGCGTCGGCACGCGCCAGCAGCTCGGCGTATTCGGGCTTCACTTCGCCCAGGATGCGCACGCCCAGCCCCGGCCCGGGGAACGGATGGCGGTAGACCATTTCGCGCGGCAGCCCCAGTTCGACGCCGATGCGCCGCACTTCGTCCTTGAACAGCTCGCGCAGCGGCTCGACCAGCTTGAGCTTCATGTGCTCGGGCAGGCCACCCACGTTGTGATGGCTCTTGATGACGTGCGCCTTGCCGGTCTTACTGCCGGCCGACTCGATCACGTCCGGGTAGATGGTGCCCTGCGCCAGCCACTTCACGTGGCCGTTGCCGGCGGCGGTGACCTTGGCCGACTCCTCGTCGAAGATATCCACGAACAGGCGGCCGATGATCTTGCGCTTGGCTTCCGGATCGGCCACGCCTTCCAGCGCCTGGAAGTAACGCTCGGCGGCGTTCACGCGGATCACCTTTACGCCCATGTGCTCGGCCATGGTGGCCATCACCTGGTCGCCTTCCTGCCAGCGCAGCAGGCCGGTGTCGACGAATACGCAGGTCAGCTGGCTGCCGATCGCACGATGCAGCAGGGCCGCCACGACGGACGAATCGACGCCGCCGGAGAGGCCCAGCAAGACGTGGTCCTGGCCGACCTGCTCGCGCACGCGCGCAATCTGGTCGTCGATGATGTGCGCCGCGGTCCACAATGTCCGGCAGCCGCAGATCTCGGTGACAAAGCGCTTGAGCAAGGCATTGCCCTGCTTGGTGTGGGTAACTTCCGGATGGAACTGCACGCCGTACCAGCGCTTGGCCTCGTTCGACATCGCGGCGACCGGGATACGGTCGGTGGTGGCCGTGATCGTGAAACCCGGCGGCGCCTTGGCGACATGGTCGCCGTGGCTCATCCATACGTCCAGCGCGTGCATGGACGCGTGGTCGCTGAGCCCGGCGAAGAGTTTGTCCGCCGCCACCACGTCGACGCGTGCATGACCGAACTCGCGCGCATCGGCGGCCTCGGTGGCGCCGCCCAGCTGTGCGGCAAGCGTCTGCATGCCGTAGCAGATGCCCAGGATCGGCAAGCCCGAATCGAACACTTCCTGCGGTGCGGCCGGCGCGCCGTGCAGCGTCGTCGATTCCGGACCGCCGGAAAGAATGATGCCCTTTGCGCCGAACGCCGCGATCTCGGCCGGGTTGTGATCCCAGGCCCAGATTTCACAGTAGACGCCGATCTCGCGAATGCGTCGCGCAATGAGCTGCGTGTACTGCGCGCCGAAATCGAGGATGAGGATCTTGTCGCTATGGATGTTGGTCATGGCGGCGAGGTCATGAAAAGGATGAAGGATGGGCTAGCCCGGCGTCATCCCGGTACAGACCGGGACGACGTTGAGATGCGTGGCGCGAAGATGCCGTGCGCTTGGCACGCCTGCCGGAACGTCGAGCGAAAAGGCGCCCCGGGCGATCACGAATTCAGCCGGTAATTCGGCGCTTCCTTGGTGATCTGGATATCGTGCGGATGCGCTTCGGTGACACCGGCCGAGGTCACTTTGACGAACTGCGCCTTGTTACGCACCTCGTCGATGGTCGCCGCGCCCAGATAACCCATCGAGGCACGCAGGCCACCGATCAGCTGGTGGATGATGTTGCGCAGCGGACCGCGGTACGGCACGCGACCTTCGATGCCTTCGGGCACCAGCTTGTCGGCGTCGGCTTCGTCCTGGAAGTAGCGATCCTTGGAGCCCAGCGCCATCGCGCCGAGCGAACCCATGCCGCGGTAGCTCTTGTACGAACGCCCCTGGAACAGCTCGACCTCGCCCGGGGATTCCTCGGTGCCGGCGAACATCGAACCGAGCATCACCGTAGATGCACCAGCCGCCAGCGCCTTGGGAATATCGCCCGAATAGCGGATGCCGCCGTCGGCGATCAGCGGAATTTCGTCCTTCAGCGCGGTGGCCACCATGTCGATGGCGGTGATCTGCGGCACGCCCACGCCGGCAACCACGCGGGTGGTGCAGATCGAACCGGGACCGACGCCCACCTTGACCGCATCGACGCCGGCATCGAGCAAGGCGCGCGCGGCCTCGCCGGTGACGATGTTGCCGGCGATCACCTGCACCTGCGGGTAGCGTTTCTTCACCCACCCGGCGCGTTCGATCACGCCCTGCGAATGACCATGGGCCGTATCGACCACAATGACATCGACACCGGCATCGACCAGCGCCTCGACCCGTTGCTCGGTATCGCCGCCCACGCCCACTGCGGCGCCGACCACCAGGCGCTCATGCGCATCCTTGGCGGCGTTGGGATTGTCGCGGGCTTTCTGGATGTCCTTGACGGTGATGAGACCGCGCAACTGAAAGGCGTCGTTGACTACCAGCACTTTTTCAATGCGGTTTTTATGCAGCAGCTGCAGTACGTCGTCCTGGCTGGCGCCTTCGCGCACGGTGACGAGCTTGTCCTGGCGCGTCATGATGTTGCGCACCGGATCGTCGTGCTTGCGCTCGAAACGCAGGTCGCGGCTGGTGACGATGCCCACCAGTTGCTCGCCCTCGACCACCGGCACACCCGAAATGTTGTGCGCGCGGGTGAGCTTGAGCACATCGCGGATCGACGTATGCGGACCCACGGTAATCGGACTGCGAATGACACCGGCCTCGAATTTTTTCACCAGGCGCACTTCGGCGGCCTGCTGCTCGGCGGTCATGTTCTTGTGGATGATGCCGATGCCGCCGTTCTGCGCCATGGTGATGGCCAGCCGGGCTTCGGTGACCGTGTCCATGGCGGCGGACACGATGGGGATATTCAACCGGAGGTTCCGCGTGAGCCGGGTGGAGGTATCCACGTCGCGCGGCAAGACTTGGGAATGGGCCGGGACGAGATAGACGTCGTCGTAAGTAAGGGCCTCGGCGAGGATGCGCATGCGATAAGTCCCGCTGCAAAGAGAGGATTATACGCGGGCTCCGATCGTAACGCGACTGCTGCCGACAAGAATGGTGCCAGTGGGTGCGCAAAAATGCGTTGACGGGCGCATTCGTTTAGTTGGCATTAACCATGTCTCGTCGCGGCCTGCGTCGCTAGCGGCGCGCTTGGGCCGCTTCCAGGGTGTTTTCCATCAGGGTCGCCACGGTCATCGGGCCGACGCCGCCAGGCACCGGGGTAATCCAGCTGGCGCGTTGGAATGCCACGTCAAAATCGACGTCGCCAACCAGCCGCCCATCGTCCAGGCGATTAATACCCACATCGACCACCACCGCGCCAGGCTTGACCCACTCCCCCTTGACCAACCCCGGCTTGCCCACGGCCACGACCAGGATGTCGGCCTGGCGGACATAGGTTTCCAGGTCGCGTGTGAAGCGGTGGCAGCAGGTGGTGGTGCAGCCGGCGATCAGCAATTCCAATGCGAGCGGCCGCCCGACGTGGTTGGACACGCCCACCACCACGGCATGCTGGCCGCGCACCGGACGATCGGTGTGCCCCAGCAGCATCATCACGCCCTTGGGCGTGCAAGGTCGCAGGCCGAAGCGGCGCAACGCCAGGCGGCCGACATTCACCGCCTGGAATCCATCCACGTCCTTGTCCGGATCGATGCGATCGACCAGGGCATCTTCGTCGATGTGTTCGGGCAGCGGCGACTGCACCAGGATGCCGTGCACGGCCGGATCGACGTTGAGACGGTCGATCAGGGCGAACAATTCGGTCTGCGAGGTGGTGGATGGCAGGTCGTAGTCGAAAGAACGGAAGCCCACCTGGTGGCAGGCTTTGCGCTTGTTGCGCACGTAGACGGAAGACGCCGCGTCATCGCCGACCAGCACGACAGCCAGCCCGGGCTCCACCAAACCCTGCGCCTTGCGCTCGCTGACGCGCTTGCCGATGCGATCGAGCAGTTCCTGGGCGATGCGCTTGCCGTCGAGGATGCGTGCGTTCATGAGGTGTCCTGGCCGTCCCGAGCGGCCATTATCGTGGCTTGCACGCAAACGCGCCACGAGTCATCAGTGGCGCCGCGTCCGCTTCCGGCTCAATCGTCAAACAAGGGCGGCGCAGAATCGCTCGACGTCTTCATAGCCCTGGAACGGCGCCGACGCACCGCAGCCCGGGCACGCCGGATCGCGCGGCAGGCGCGTTTCGCGAAAGCGCATGCCGAGCGCATCGAACGACAGCAGCCGCCCCACCAGGGGATCTCCCAGTTCCAGCACCAGCTTGAGCGCCTCGGTGGCTTGCAGCAGGCCGACGATGCCGGGCAAGACGCCAAGCACGCCCGCTTCGCTGCAATTGGGTGCATCGGCGGCGGCAGGCGGCTCGGGGAAGAGGCAGCGATAGCAAGGCGAATCGTCGCGACGCGGGTCGAACACGCTCACCTGCCCAGTGAAACGCTCGACGGCGCCATAAACCATCGGCATGTTCAGCCGGCGTGTCGCCGCGGCCAGCAGATAACGCGCGGGAAAATTGTCCGCGCCATCGATGACCAGATCGTGTCCTGCGAGCAGGCTTTCCACATTGCCGGCGCGCAGGCGTTCGGTATGCAGATTCACCTCGATGCGCGGATTGAGCGCGGCAAGTGTCATGCGCGCCGACTCCGTTTTGGCCATGCCGACGCGTGCATCGGCATGAATCACTTGTCGATGCAGGTTCGAACGCTCCACGCGATCGTCGTCGATCAAGGTGATTCGCCCGATGCCGGCCGCCGCCAGATACAACGCCGCGGGCGCACCCAATCCGCCCGCGCCCAGCAGCACCACGCTGGCGCGCCCGAGCTTGAGTTGCCCGGCTTCGCCGACCTGCGGCAAGCGCAACTGCCTTGCGTAGCGTTCGGCCGAATCGGTATCCAGTTGGCCGACGTCAATCGGCAGGCCTTCGTTCTTCCACCGCTCGAAACCGCCGGCGACCGAAGCCACGTTGCGATAGCCCATGCGCTGCAACGTTTCGCCCGCCAGCAGTGAGCGCCGGCCGCTGGCGCACAGGGTGAGGATCGGGCGATCGCGATCGGGCTCGTGATCTTCGATGCGCAGTTCAAGAAACCCGCGCGACATCAGCAGCGCGCCTGCGGGCGTGCCGGCGACGCGTTCATTTTCTTCACGCACATCGATCAGCAGCGCGCCTTGCGCCTGTCGCGCAAAAGCCTCCGCGGGAGAGATTTCCCCAATGCGTTGACGCAACGCGGCCAGCCAGGATTCGCGGTCGAGGGATTCGCTCATCGGCACAGTGTAAGCCCGTCAGGCATAAAGCCGGCAATGCCGCCGGTAGATTCAACGCTTGCGGCGTTTCATCTCGCGGATCATGCGCTGGCGCTTGCGCTGCTGTCCTTCGGTAAGCACATTTTTTTTGCCGGCGAAGGGATTGTCGCCGTCGCGGAACTCGATGCGAATAGGCGTGCCTTCCAGCTTGTAGCGCTGCCGGAAGAAGTTTTCCAGGTATCGGCGATAAGCCGGCGCAATGTGCTTGGTGCGGCTGCCGTGAATGACGACCGTGGGCGGATTGTTGCCGCCGGGATGCGCGAAACGCAGCTTCGGCGCGTGCCCGCGCACCAGCGGCGGCTGGTAGCCTTCGTAGGCGCGTTCAAGCGTGCGGGTGAGATCGGACGAACCCAGTTCCTTGGTGGCCGCCGTATGGGCGCGCACGATGGCGCGCATCAGTTCGCGCAGCCCCGAACCGTGCTTGGCCGAAATGAATACGTGCTTGGCCCATTCGACAAATGCCAGGCGTCGATCCAGGGCGCGCTGGCATTGCTCGCGCTCGTACGCATCCATGCCGTCCCACTTGTTGACGGCGATGACCAGCGCCCTGCCCTCGTCGAGGACGTGTCCGATCAGGGTAAGGTCCTGATCGGCAAGATTTTCGCGCGCATCGATCATGACCACCACGACCTGCGCCGCCGCCATCGATTGCAGCGTCTTGATGACGCTGAATTTCTCCACGCCTTCCTCGACGCGCGCCTTGCGCCGCACGCCGGCGGTATCGATCAAGGTATAGCGCTTGCCATCGCGTTCCAGCGGTACGCGAATCGGGTCGCGGGTGGTGCCGGCGACATCCGAAACGATCAGCCGCTCTTCGCCGAGCAGGCGGTTGATGAGCGTGGACTTGCCGGCGTTGGGGCGACCGACGATGGCGACGCGGATGCTGTCGTCGCCTTCGGGGACCTGCTCTTCGTGCGCGTCTTCCGGCAGCATGGGCAGGACCGCGGCGATCAACTCCTCGGTGCCGCGATTGTGCGCCGCCGACAACGGCAAGGTTTGGGCGATACCGAAGGTGGCGAATTCGGCCAGCACGTGCTGCACGTCCAGGCCGTCGGTCTTGTTGACCGCCGCCACGATCGGCTTGCCGCTGCGCCGCAGTTCGTCGAGGATGCTGCGATCCTGAGGCAGCACGCCATCGCGCGCGTCCAGCACGAACACCAGCACCTGGGCCTCTTCCACGGCCAGGCGCACCTGTTGCGCGGTCAGCGCGTCCAGGCCTTCCTCGACGCCGGAGAGGCCGCCGGTATCGACCACGACGAACGGCTGCAGGCCGGTGCGGCACACACCGTAGTGACGATCGCGCGTGACGCCCGGCATGTCGGCGACCAGGGCGTCACGGCTACGCGTCAGCGCATTGAAAAGGGTCGACTTACCGACGTTGGGACGACCGACCAGGGCGATGACGGGCAGCACGAAGCATGATTCCAGAAATTATTTCGCGCCGAGGCGATAGGCCACCAGGTGGCCCTGCACGTCGATCACGTAAACCAGACCGCCAGCGACCACGGGCTGTCCACGGATGGCTTTCTTGGACAGGCGCTCGCGCGCGGCCAGCGCACCGTCGCCGATCTGCAGCCAGTGCACGTAGCCTTCGATATCGCCGACTACTACATAGTCGCCCTGCACGGCCGGTGCCGTCAGCCAGCGGTATTTCAAGCCGTCCTGCTTCCACATGTCGGCGCCGCTGCTCTTGTCGAACGCCCACACCTGGGAGTCGTCGTTGACCGCCAGCAGGCTGTTGCCGGACACCGCGAGCGAGGTGTAGGTAGAGAACGGACGTGCCCACACCGGACGGCCGCTGGGGCCGTCCACCGACATCAGGCTGCCATGATAGGCGCCCGCGTACAGGTTGCTGCCGTCAAGCAGGATGCTGCCATCGGCGTCGTTCATGCGCTCGATGTCGGTGCGGCCTTCGCCGGTGGACAGCTTCTGCTCCCACAGCTTTTCGCCGTTATCCAGGCGCAGCGCGATCAGCTTGCCGTCGTCGCTGCCGAAGAACACCACGCCATTGGCCACCAGCAGCGGCCCATTGCCACGCAGGCTGAGCAGCGGCACGTTGCCCTGGTCGTTCACCCAGCGGCGTTCGCCGGTATTGCTGTCCAGGCCATACACACGTCCATCCTGCGTACGCACGATGGTGAGCTGCCCGGCGATGGTCGGCGAATCGATCACTTCCGACGGCAAGGCGATCAGCCAGCGCTGGCTGCCGTCTTTGGCATTGAGGCCGTACACATGGCCGTCCAGCGTACCGATGGCCAGCAGGTCACCGGAAACGGCCGGACCGCCCGAATAGAACGCATCAGGACGCTTGCTGTCGCCCCAGCCGAACCAGCCGTGCGTGCGCGTCTTCTTTTCCCACAATTGCTTACCGGTGGCGGCATCGAACGCATCGATCACGCCATCGGTGCTGGCGGCGTAGAGCACGCCGTCCACGATCGTCGGCCGCATGCGCACGCCGCTGACGCCCGCGCCATGGCCCACGCGCGCACTCCATACCTTGGACACCTGCACGGTGGGCTTGAAATCCTTGGCCAGCGGGGTGGGCGGCTGGATGTTTTCTTTCTTGAACGAGTGGCAGCCTGCGAGCGCCACCAGCGAACCGGTCAATACGATCAGCCAAAAACGTTTCATGCACCCTGCTTCCCGGCCGTGGCCAGATCGTCGATTTTCATTTGCACTTCATTGCCCTCGGGGGCCTGCGGGCCCATGGCCTTTATGGAGGCCTGATAAGCCTTGAGGGCTTCATCGCGCCGTCCAAGCTTGACCAGCGCATCGCCGCGTAGTTCCTGTCCCACCACGGCGTAGCCACCGGCCGGGATGCGATCAAGGACGCTCAAGGCATCCTGCGCATGGCCCTGGGCGAGCTGTACGCGGGCGATACGCAGATCCACCAGGGCCTTCAGCTCCGGGCTCGGCGCGTGCTGCTCGGCCCAGTTGAGCGACTCCAGTGCCTTGTCCCATTGCTTGGCTTCCGCCTGACGGCGGGCGCGGTCGCTGACGGCGAACATCGCATATGGCGTGTCGGCGTAGTCGCTCATCAGGTGCTGCATGACGATATCGACCGCGTTGCTGTTACCGGTGTCCAGCAGCGGCTGCAATTCTTGGTACAGCTCCGAAGCGGCAGCCTGATGCGCCGCCTTGTGGCTGCGCCACTGCTGAAGGCCGAAAATACCGATCAAACCGATGACCACGCCCACGACGATCGACAGGCCATTCTGTTTAAGCCACTTTTGTACGCGTTCGCTTTGTTCGTAGTCGTCGTAAGCATCAAATGCCATGCAATCACCGTGTCGCGAGAGGCGCCGCGAAGCGCTAGTGGGGGTGTTGGAAAGCCGCCGCTATCCGGGGGCAGCCGGCATTGCCCGTCGGTAGGACGGACAATGCGCAAGCATAACCGATCGGGGATGAGCGAGGGACGCCGGAGCCGCGCTCAGGCGCCGGCCGGAGCCGCCTTGCCATCCTGGATGTCGACGCGAAAATGCGCCACGTTCGAGTGCCGGTAGGGATCGAGCGTCACCGGCTGGCCATCGAGGTTGACCTCGGCGCCGGTGGCATTGCCGATGCGCACATCAAGCGGCTGGTCGCTGCGATAGGTTTTGACCGTTCCCGCGGGCAGCAGGCCATATTCAAGACGTGAACCATCCTTGCCGGTAACCTCCACCCAGCTGCCATTGGGCAGGTTGAGCGTCAGGGTGTGGCTGCCGCTGCCGACCGAAGCCGCCGGCGCATTGGCCGGCGCCGGGGCCGCATTGGCATCCGTATCGAGATTGGGTACCGGCACCATCGAGGCCAGCAGCGGCTGCTGATCGGCCGGGCGCGGCGCGGAAGATGCGGTAGCGGGCACCCGGGCGGCGGCTTGCGCCAGGTTTTGCGTGGGACTGGCCACCGGCATGAGCGGCGCCTTCGCCGTACTGCCCGCAGGAGCCGGAGCGGCGGGGGCGCGCGCATCCTGCTGCGCGACGGGCGTGGCATCCAGAGGTGCCAGATGGCTCATGTCGCGTGTAAGCGTGCCGCGCATGCCCAGCCATACCGTCGGTACCGCGATGACCAGCGTCAGCACCACGTAGGTGGCCGCCGTGGCGTAGCGGTCGAGCAGATAGCGCGAATGCGAGACGCCGCCGGTGGCTATCAGAGGAGGTTGAGCGGGACGCAGCCTGGCGAGCGCGGCGTCGATCTGGGCGTCGTCCACCTCAAGAAAGCGCGCGTACTTGCGGATATAGCCGCTCAGGTACACCTGGTAGTCGATGGCTTCAAACTCGTTGCTTTCGAGCTGGCGCAGAACCTTCACCGGCAGGCGCAACGCATGGCCGCACGTTTCCAGGTCCAGGCCGCGCGACTCGCGCACGGCGCGCAGGCGCGAGCCAAAACCAGGAGCTTCATTGAAGCGGAATTCGGCAGTGTTCGGATCCATGTTCACTGCGGTCGTGGCGGGCACCTGGGAGGACTGTTCCTCCTGGCCTACCGGATGGGACTGCTCGGAAATCATGGGCGTGCGATTTGATTGAGGGCCTGGGCCTGTTCCGAATCCGGGAACTGGTCCATAAGCCGTTTGCTGTAGGTTTGAGCGGCATCCTTGTCGCCCAGATGGGTTTCTATGTCATAGCCGAGCTTGAGCGAATCGGGGCTGGGCTTGCCCAGCGCGTCGAAGCGCTGCAGATAAGCGCTGGCATTGAAGTAGTCGTGCTTCATATAAAGCACGTTGGCCAGCTCCAGCAACGCGCCCGCATTGGTGGGATTGCGCTCTATCGCACTGCGGAAACTGGCTTCGGCAGCGACGCGATCGTTGAGTTTCAACTGGCACACGCCCTGGTTGTCCAGTGCGGCGTCGGGCGTGGCGTAGAACGGATCGGCCAGCGCCTTGCTGAAATACGCGAAGGACTCCTGCACCTTGCCTATGCGGCAAAGGAACGCGCCCAGATTGTTGTTGGTGTCGCCCTTGGTGGGAGCCAGCTCGACCGCCCTGCGGTAATGGATCTCCGCGTTGGGCATGTCGTTGATGCGTTCGTAGACGTACGCCATCACCGTTTGCGCGGGCACGTAGTTGGGATCGTCGATGACGGCCAGCTTGACCTTCTGCAGCGCGCCCTGCAGGTCGTTGATATCAATGTAGTGCTGGGCCAGGCGGGTGTGCACGTCGGCGGCGTTTTGCGCCTTCTGCGCGCGCGTTTCCTCCGGCAGCTTGGGCGTCGGCGCCTGCGGCACGACCATATCCGTCTTGGAACAGCCCGCGACCAACACCGCCATGCCGATGCCAAGCAGGATCCAATCACGCCGCATGAGCTGCATCCTCGTCCAGACGTTTGCGGAATTCGGCCTGGCGACGCGTGCGATCCAGTACCTGGCCCTTGAGCTGCCCGCAGGCGGCATCGATGTCGTCGCCGCGGGTACGGCGCAGCATGGTCAGGATATTGGCGTTGAGCAGTTGCGTCTGGAACGAACGGATCACATCCGGTTCGGAGCGCTCAAAGCGCGTGCCAGGGAATGGGTTGAACGGAATCAGGTTGACCTTGCACGTGGGCAGGCGACGCATCAGCTTGATCAACTGGCGCGCGTGCTCGGGCTGATCGTTAACGCCTTTCATCAGCGTGTATTCGAAGGTGATCGACGTCCTGGGCTTGCGCGCGATCCAGCGCTGGCAAGCGGCAACGAGTTCGGCGATCGGAAAACGCTTGTTGAGCGGCACCAGTTCGGTGCGCAAGTCGTCGTTGGCCGCATGCAGCGACACGGCCAGCGACACGTCGATGGTCTGGGAAAGCTTGTCGATCATCGGCACGAGGCCCGCCGTGGACAGCGTGACGCGCTTGGACGCGAGACCGAAACCCAGGTCGTCACGCATCAGGCTCATCGCCTTCACGACGTTGTCGAAGTTGAGCAGCGGCTCGCCCATGCCCATCATCACCACGTTGGTGATGCGGCGGTTCTGGTGCGTGATGTTGCCCAGGTATTTGGCGGCCACCCACATCTGGCCGATGATTTCGGACGTGGCCAGGTTGCGGTTGAAGCCTTGCGTTGCGGTCGAGCAGAACTGGCAGTTCAGGCCGCAGCCCACCTGCGAGGAAACGCACAGCGTGCCGCGCGTGGGTTCGGGAATGTATACCGCTTCCACGGCGTTGCCGCCGTCCATGCCGAGCAGCCATTTATGCGTGCCGTCGGCCGCGCCCTTGTCGAACATCGTCTTGGGCGGGCCGATATAGCAAGACGCCTCGAGTTTTGCTCGAAGCGCCTTGCCCACGTCGGTCATGTTTTCGAAGTTGTCTTCCAGGTGATGGTAGATCCATTTCATCACCTGCTCGGCGCGATACGGCTTCTCGCCCAGCTGCGCGAAAAACTCGCGCAGACCCTGGCGATCGAAGTCGAGCAGATTGACCTTTTCTACCTGATTCACCTGCATCACGTCTCTTAGCGCGGAAACACTTCGGTAGCGGCGAAGAAATAGGCGATTTCGACCGCGGCCGTTTCGGCGGCATCGGAGCCGTGCACGGCATTCGCATCGATCGAATCGGCGAAATCGGCGCGGATCGTGCCCTTGGCGGCATCCTTGGGATTGGTCGCGCCCATCAGATCGCGATTCTTGAGAATGGCATTGTCGCCCTGCAGAACCTGGATCATGACTGGACCTGAGATCATGAATTCCACCAGCGCGCCGAAAAACGGGCGCTCGCGATGCACTGCGTAGAAACCTTCCGCCTCTTTGCGCGAAAGATGCTTCATCTTTGCGGCAACGACTTTCAGGCCCGCTTTCTCGAAGCGCGCATAGATTTCACCGACGACATTCTTGGCGACGGCATCGGGTTTGATGATGGAAAGGGTGCGCTCCAGCGCCATACGGTCTGCTCCGGGTCTACGGATTTTTTTAAAAGGGCGGCCTGACTACGTGTCAGCGAATGTAGAACTAAATGCGTCACGAAATGCGGATTTAGCTCACGAAAGTTTGACAGATTCTAGCCCATAAGCAACCCCGGCCGAGGCCTCCGGCAAACGACCGTTTGACTGCCCCCGCGCCATCCGTGTAGTCTCAAACGATCGTTTGATTTCCTGCCATGGGCGATCGCCGTGAACAGCTCCGCCTCCACCAAGGAACGCATCCTCGCCTCCGCCGAAGCACTGTTTGCCCAGCGGGGTTTTGAAGGTGCCTCGCTACGCCAGCTCACGGCCGCCGCCGGGGTGAACCTCGCGGCGGTGAACTACCACTTCGGCTCCAAGGACAAGCTGGTCGAAGAAGTGTTCAAGCGTCGCCTGGACCAGCTCAACGCCCGTCGCCTGGCGGCCTTGAAGCAGGTCATGGGGCAGTCTGAAACGAGCCTGGAGGACGTCCTGGCCGCCTTTATCCGCCCCGCTCTGGATCTTTCGCACGACGGCGGCGGCGGCCTGTTCATGCGCGTGCTGGCGCGCGCCTTTGCCGAGCACGACGACAGCCTGCGCCGGTTCCTGTCGGACAATTACGGCCACGTGATGCGCCAATTCACCGGCGAATTCGCCCGCCTGCTGCCCCACCTGAGCAAGGAAGAGCTCTATTGGCGCATCGACCTGGTCACCGGCGCCCTGACCCATGCCATGTCCGGCTTCGGCATCATCCAGCGCAAAAGCGACGTCAGCGAAACCGTCCATCGCGAGCAGACCGCCGCGCACCTGATCCGTTTTTCCGCCGCCGGTCTCAGTGCCCCCTGATTTTCACAGTGCGGCCCTCCCCGGCCGTCCCCCTGCTGCAACCTGCTTCGTTCATCCTGTTTTGCATTCGTACCCTCGGAGAAGCCAATGACCGCTCCAACTCAACCGAAGTCGGCACTACGCATCCGCAAGGCCGCAGTGCTTGGCGCCGGCGTCATGGGCGCGCAGATCGCCGCGCACCTGACCAATGCCAACGTCGAGACTGTGCTGTTCGACCTGCCCGCCAAGGAAGGTCCCAAGAGCGGCATCGCGCTCAAGGCCATCGAGAATCTGAAGAAGCTTTCCCCGGCGCCGCTGGCCGACAACACCCGCGCCGCCGCCATCATTGCGGCCAACTACGACGATGACCTGGCGCACCTGAAGGACGTCGATCTGGTAATCGAGGCCATCGCCGAACGGATGGATTGGAAGCTCGATCTCTACAAGAAGATCGCACCACACGTCTCCAAGACCGCCGTCCTGGCCAGCAACACCTCGGGCCTGTCCATCAACGGCCTGGCCGAGGCGCTGCCGGAAGAACTGCGCCACCGTTTCACCGGCGTGCACTTCTTCAATCCGCCGCGCTATATGCATCTGGTCGAACTGATCCCGACCCGGCTCACCGACACCCCCGTGCTCGAAGGGCTGGAAGCTTTCCTCACCACCACGGTCGGCAAGGGCGTGGTGTATGCCAAGGACACCCCGAACTTCATCGGCAACCGCATCGGCGTGTTCTCGATGCTCGCCACCATGCACCACACCGAGCAGTTCAAACTGGGCTTTGACACCGTCGATGCCCTGACCGGCCCGGCCGTGGGCCGCCCTAAGAGCGCCACCTACCGTACCGCCGACGTGGTGGGCCTTGACACCATGGCGCACGTGATCAAGACCATGGCCGACACGCTGGCCGACGATCCCTGGCACGAATACTTCAAAGCGCCGGCGTGGCTGAGCGGCCTGATCGAGCAAGGCGCGCTGGGCCAGAAAACCGGTGCCGGCTTCTATCGCAAGGCCGGCAAGGACATTGTGGTGCTGGACGTGGCCAAGCGCGATTACCGTCCGTCCGAACAGAAAGCGTCCGACGAAGTGTCGGCGATCCTCGCCATCAAGGATCCCGCCGAGAAGTTCGGCAAGCTGCGCGCATCGGCCGATCCGCAGGCGCAGTTTCTGTGGGCGACTTTCCGCGACCTGTTCCACTACACCGCCTACCACCTGGCCGACATCGCCGACACGGCGCGCGACGTCGATTTCGCCATCCGCTGGGGTTACGGCTGGAAACTCGGCCCGTTCGAGACCTGGCAGGCCGCCGGCTGGCAGCAAGTGGCCGGCTGGATCGCCGAAGACATCGCCGCCGGCAAGGCCATGAGCAAGGCACCGCTGCCGGCATGGGTTACCGACGGCCGCACTGGCGTGCATGGCAAGAACGGCTCCTACTCCGCCGCCGCCAACGCCGACAAGCCGCGCTCGCAGCATCCGGTTTACAAGCGCCAGCTGTTCCCCGATCCGATCCTCGGCGAAAAGTTCGACCAGGGCACCACCGTGTGGGAAAACGACGGCATCCGCCTGTGGACGCTGGGCGAGGACAGCGTCGGCATCATCTCGTTCAAGACCAAGATGAACACGGTCAACGACCAGGTGCTCGACGGCATCCAGCACGCGATCGGCGTCGCCGAGGAAAAACTCAAGGCCGTGGTGATCTGGCAGACCGGCGAACCGTTCTCCGCGGGCGCCGACCTGAAAGGCGCACTGGGCCTGCTGCAGGCCGGCAAGGTCGATGACTTCAAGGCCATGGTCGCCAACTTCCAGCGCACCAGCATGCGCATCAAGCACTCGCTGGTGCCGGTGGTGTCGGCCGTGCGCGGCCTCGCCCTCGGTGGCGGCTGCGAATTCCAGATGCATTCGGCGCGTACGGTCGCCGCGCTGGAAAGCTACATCGGTCTGGTCGAGGCCGGTGTCGGCCTGCTGCCGGCCGGCGGCGGACTGCATGAACTGGCGATCCGCGCCGCGCAGTCCAATCCTGGCGACCCGTTCGAAGCGCTGAAGAAAGTGTTCGAAACGGTGGCGATGGCCAAGGTTTCCGCCAGCGCGCTGGAAGCCAAGCAGATGGGTTTGCTGCGTGACAGCGACGTGGTGGTGTTCAACCCCTACGAACTGCTCTACGTCGCCAAGCAAGTGGCCGCCTCGCTTGCCGAAAGCGGCTGGCGCGCACCCTTGTACGACCGCAACGTCCCCGTCGCCGGCGATGTTGGCACGGCGACGTTCAAGGCCTCGCTGGCCAATCTGCAGGCCGGTTACTTTGCGTCCGAGCACGACGTCGCGATCGCCACGCGCATCGCCGACGCGTTGTGCGGCGGCGCGATCGAGCGCGGCTCGCTGGTCGATGAGGAATGGTTGCTGGATCTGGAGCGCAAGCACTTCGTCGAACTGGCGCAAACGGAAAAGACCCAGGCGCGCATCGCCCACACCATGACCACCGGCAAGCCGCTGCGTAACTGACGCTCGTCGCTCCGGCGCACACCGGAGCCCAGCGATCTGGATCACCACAAAGACCCTGGATCCCGCTTCGCCGGGATGACGATCAAAACCAAACGGCGTCGCCGCGATTCGCGCGACGCCACGGAGCAAAGACCATGACCAAGCAAGTGCAAGACGCCTACATCGTCGCCGCCACCCGCACCCCGGTCGGCAAGGCGCCACGCGGCGTGTTCCGCAACACCCGTCCGGACGACATGCTCGCCCATGTGATCCGCGCCGTGCTCGCGCAGGCGCCGGGGATCGATCCGCACCGCATCGGCGACGTCATCATCGGCTGCGCCATGCCCGAGGCCGAGCAAGGGATGAACGTCGCGCGCATCGGCCTGCTGCTGGCCGGCCTGCCCGACACTGTGCCGGGCGTCACCATCAACCGCTTCTGCTCCTCCGGCCTGCAGGCCGTGGCCATGGCCGCCGACCGCATCCGCCTGGGCGAAGCGGATCTGATGCTCGCCGGCGGCACCGAGAGCATGAGCATGGTGCCGATGATGGGCCACAAGGTGGCCATGAACCCCGGGATTTTCGACAACGAGCACATCGGCATCGCCTACGGCATGGGTATCACCGCCGAAAACGTGGCCAAGCAGTGGAAGGTGTCGCGCGAGGCGCAAGATGCGTTCGCCGCGCAAAGCCACGAGCGCGCGCTGGCCGCGATCAAGGCCGGCCAATTCAAGGACGAAATCACCCCGTTCAAGCTCGACGACCACTACCCCGACCTGGCCACGCGCGGCATCAAGACCGACAGCCGCCTGATCGACACCGACGAAGGCCCGCGCGCCGGCAGCACGCCCGACGTGCTGGGCAAGCTCAAGACGGTGTTCCGCAACGGCCAGTTCGGCGGCACGGTGACGGCCGGCAACTCCTCGCAGACCTCCGACGGCGCCGGCGCGGTGCTGCTGGCCAGCGAGCAGGCGATCAAGGACTACAACCTCACCCCGCTCGCCCGCTTCGTGGGCTACTCGGTAGCCGGCGTGCGCCCGGACATCATGGGCATCGGCCCGAAAGAAGCCATTCCCAAGGCGCTCAAGGCCACCGGCATCAAGCAAGACCAGTTGGACTGGATCGAGCTCAACGAAGCCTTCGCCGCACAGGCGCTGGCGGTGATCGGCGATCTGGGCCTGGATACCGCCAAGGTCAATCCGCTGGGCGGCGCCATCGCCCTGGGCCATCCGCTGGGCGCCACCGGCGCCATCCGCGTGGCAACCCTGCTGCACGGCCTGCGCCGCCGCAAGCAGAAGTACGGCATGGTGACCATGTGCATCGGCACGGGCATGGGCGCGGCGGGCATTTTCGAAGCGCTCTGATCGTCCACCCCGCGTGAAGAACGGAAACGGCGCCGTGCCTAAACGGCGCCGTTCTTTTTGCCCGGACGGCAAAGCCTATTGCTTGATGGCCCGCCCCCGGCGTCGAATAATGCACCTATTGCGGCGCATACCCCATGTGCCGATATCTCGACGAGCCTAGCCGGCGTGCCGTGTTGCCTTGCTGCACACGCTCGTTCAAGGATGCAACGTGTTACCCCTGCAGAGCGAGGAAAACCCAGGCACACCCACTCCCGCCCCGCCGGTGTTTCCCGACTACCGCATTACCTCCCTGATCGTCGGTTGCGCGATCTTCCTCGAACAAATGGACGGCACCGTGCTGGCAACGGCATTGCCGACGATGGCGCGCGATTTCCATGTTTCGGCGCCGGCCATGAGTGCGGCGGTGACCAGTTACCTGCTGGCGCTGGCGATCCTGATTCCTGTCAGTGGCGCCATGTCCGATCGCTTTGGCGCCAAGCGCGTGTTCAACAGTTCCATCGTGGTGTTCATCATCGGCTCGATGCTGTGTTCGCTGACCAAGACGCTGCCAATGATGGTGGCGGCGCGGCTGCTGCAAGGCACTGGCGGCGCCTTGATGGCGCCGGTCGGACGGCTGGTGATCCTGCGCACGGTGGAACGCCGCCATCTCGTGTCGTCGATGATGTGGACGCTGATCCCGGCGATTCTGGGCACCATGGCCGGGCCGCCGCTGGGCGGCTTCATCGTCGAGTATTTCGACTGGCGCTGGATTTTCTATATCAACGTGCCGATCGGCATACTGGGTTACTGGCTGGTGCGGCGCTACATCCCCGTCGTGAACAGCCTCACCCAACCTTCCCGCTTCGACTGGTTCGGTTTTGTACTTTGCGGCGCCGGGCTGTCGTGCGTCTTGTTCGGGCTGGAGCTGTTTGGCCAGAACGCCGACATGCGCAACGGCGTGCTGCTGGTTGCCATGGGCGTGGCAGCCTGCCTGGCATATGTATGGCACGCGCGCCGCTGCGCCAATCCGGCGGTGGATCTCACTTTGCTGCGCATCGATTCGTTCCGGCTGTCGGTCATCTCAGGTTCGCTGATGCGCATTACGCAAGGTGCGCAGCCGTTCCTGTTGCCATTGCTACTGCAAATCGGCCTTGGGTTTTCCGCCTTGCGCAGCGGCCAGTTGATCCTGGCCATTTCCCTGGGCGCACTGGCGGCGCGCCTGCTCACCACGCGCATCCTGCGCCGGATCGGCTTTCGCCGCGCCATGGTCTACAACGGCGTACTGGCCAGCCTCAGCTACGCCAGTTGCGCGTTTTTCCAGGCCGACTGGCCGTTCTGGCTGATGTTCGGCTTGCTGACCTGCTGCGGCGTGGTGATGTCGTTCCAGTTCGCCGCCTACAACACTATCGCCTACGAGTCCGTGCCTACCGATCGCATGAGCGCCGCCAACAGCTTCTACTCCACCCTGCAGCAGCTGATGCTGTCGGTGGGCGTGTGTTGCGGGGCGCTGATCCTGAAGCTCGCGATGGCCGCAAGCCACAACAGCGAGCCGAGCCGGCTCAATTTTTCGGTGGCTTTTTTGGTCGTCACCCTGATCTCGCTCAGTTCCACGCACTGGCATCGTGCCTTTTCCCCTGACGCGGGACACGAAATGAGCGGACATCGCCGGCCCGGATCGAACGCCGAAGGTTCTCGCTAAAGCCCGCAGTCACTACCTGTTGGGCATGCATCAGCGTACATTGTTCGGCGGGGTGGCCATTCGGGCGCAAAACGAGCGGCAGGGGCGTTTTTGCAGCGTTCCCGGGCACCCCGTTACCCATCCAACCCCAAAGGAGGATCGACGATGAAAACGTCATGGTTGTCAGGGGTCGTACTGCTTTCTCTGCTGCCAGCATTGGCGATGGCGCAAAGCGCTTTCGACGGAACGTGGAAGATCGATCTGGGCAAAGTGCACATGCCAGCCAAACCCGACGTGCTGGTGCTTGAGAAGGGCATCTACCAATGCAAGACCTGCACGCCGGCCATCAGCGTCAAGGCCGATGGCAACGACCACAGCGTCACCGGCCACCCGTATTACGACTCGGTCGCGATCAAGGTTGTCGACGCCCACACCATCCAGGAAACGGACAAGAAGCATGGCAAGGTCGTGGCCACCTCCACGATCGCGGTTTCCTCCGACGGCAAGACCGCCGAAGTCGAGTTCACCGACAGCAGCGATACCGACGCCGCGCCCGTCAGCGGCAAGGCAACCCTCTCTCGCGTCGCGCCCGGCCCTGTTGGTGCGCACGCCATATCAGGCTCCTGGCGCAACACCAAAATGCAGAGCCTGTCCGACAATGGCCTGGTGATGACCTTCAAGGTCGATGGCGATCATTTGAACATGAGCACCCCGACGGGCCAGTCCTACAACGCCAAGATGGACGGTACCGAGACGCCCTACCAGGGCGATCCGGGCATCACCAGCGTCACGGTGACCAAGACCGGCGCGAACAGCTTTACCGAGACGGACAAACGCGATGGAAAGCCCATCTCCATCGCCGAAGTGAAAGTCGCGCCCGACGGCCACACCATGAATGTCGTAGTCCACGACAAGCTGCGCGGCACCACCACCACCTTCGTCGCCGATAAACAGTAGCCATCGTGCCCAAGGGCGCGGCGGCCGCCCCCGCGCCCTTGCCGCCGTTCGCGGCGGCGACACACTGTTTCCGATTCAGGTGCTACCCGAATCGCTGCTTGGCCTTATCTTGGGGACCGCCGCAATCACTCAGGTTACAGGTGCTCTCATGATCGAACGTCGCCCCTTTGACAGCCTTGGCGGAGCCGACCATGGCTGGCTCAAGGCCAAACATCATTTTTCGTTCGCCAACTATCACGACGGGCGCCGCATGGGCTGGGGCGCGCTGCGCGTATGGAACGACGACACCATCGCTTCGCAGACCGGCTTTCCGCCGCATCCGCACGCGGACATGGAAATCATTACCTACGTGCGCGAGGGTGCCATCACCCATCGCGACAGCCTGGGCAACCAGGGCCGCACGGAGGCGGGCGACGTGCAAGTGATGAGCGCGGGTACCGGCATCACGCACAGTGAATACAATCTGGAACCGGGCGACACGCGCATCTTCCAGATCTGGATCATGCCCGATGAGCACGGCCAGCCGCCTTCCTGGGGCGCCAAGCCGTTTCCAGCCGGCGAGCGGTCGGGGCGCTTCGTGGCCCTGGCCAGCGGCTTCAAGGAAGATGGCGACGCCCTGCCCCTGCGTACCAACGCGCGCGTACTGGGCGCTACGCTCAAGGCGGGCGAAACCACGCGCTATGCGCTGCAGAAGGATCGCTACGCGTATCTGGTTCCGTCCAAGGGCTCGGTGGAGGTCAACGGCGTACGAATCGATGCGCGCGACGGCGTGGCCATTCTCAACGAACCCTCGCTGGACGTAAAAGCCCTCGCAGACACTGAACTGGTGCTTGTCGACACTGCGCGATAACCCGTATCGCAATAGGCGAAGTGTTCTGGCAAGTGTGTATGTCGGCCAGAAAGCTCACGCACACATCACGCGTAGTCAAGCAGAAGCTTTCAATCTCACCCAACACGGGTGGCCGCTATTTGACGAAAAGCATTTGCGGCCAGCCGTTCACCAGGTTTTGCTGCCAAGGACGCGGTGCAAGCGCATGGGTTGATGGAAAGCAGTGCGCACACCGGCAAACGGGCACTGCGCTGCTAAGCTGGCCATCTGTATAAGACTTGGGTAGCCGAGCACCTGCACGCGCTTCACTCGCTCGGCTTTTTACTACCTCGTCTTTTCCGCGGCGTAGCGACGTAGACTGCCGATGATTCGGCAATCATGCGTGTCATGGGGTTTGCGTCGTCGCGGCATCGTCCGGACCATTGCTGCATCAACCTGCGTTGCAGTTGCGCCGATCCCCAGGTGAACCGGTTGAACTGTTCGGCGAACGCATGGCGCTGCGCCTTGTTGAGCATGCCGAAGCTAAGCAGTACGGCATAGACTTCCGTGTCGTACGAATCGTCCAATGATACGGGCCTCCGCGCAATGCGGGCCTGTCCAAGATTGGCCCGAGGTTCAAAAAGTCTATCTGAATGGCGACGAACGCGCTGTCAGGCAATGCCGACTCAAAGTTAAGCATTACCGTACACGGTATCAGCCATTTCCCACATCATCGTCGGTCTGCCTGGCCCTTTGCCGCGACATCTCCGAAGCGGAGACCAGACCATGTGCAAGCGCATATTTGAAGATATCCGCATCGCGCAGCAGGCCGAGCTTTCTCATCGCGGCCATTTTCTGCGCACTGATGGTCTTGCTGCTGCGCCCCGCGCGCGTGCCGATTTCCGACACGGAAAGTCCTTCCGCATAAAGGCGCAGCACTTCGGTTTCACGTTTGCTCAGTTGCGGCAGCGACTGGGACGCACTCGCTTTAGCGCTCCACTGCGCAAGGATCCGCACTACCGCTGGCGACAGGTAGCGATCGCCGGCATAAGCCGTGCCAATGGCCTGCTCCAGGTGCTGCAAATCGTCGGATTTGCTGACGATCCCCACCGAGCCGACCCCCAAAATACCCTGCAGGACAGCTGTGTTTTCGATGCCGGTAAGCACCACCAAACGCGTGGTGGGAAAACGCCGTTTTAGAAATCGCAGCAGCGACAAGCCATCGCCGTAACGCCCATGCGGCATGGAAAAATCCGTGACGACGACGTCACAGGGCGTCCGGCCCAGCAGTTCTATCAGCCCTGTGGAGCTGGTCACCATGCCAACCAGCGACAGGTTGCCGGCGCTGGACAGCACGTGTTCCATGCCGGCCAACGAGGCCGGGTGGTCGTCGGCGACGGCAACCCGTATGGTCAATCCCTGCTCCTTGCGTACGGCAGAACCGCGAAAAGAGACTATAAATTAGCACAAGTCTTGTATGCCAACGCTGACACGAATTGTCGTCTTTGCACTACATCTTCGCTGTAAGACTAGAGCTAGTATCTTCAAGCAGTGCATTAAATAGGTGCTGCCAGGATGGACAACCTTAGCCGGGTCGTAGTGGCTGACGACCACCAAGTCATACGAATGGGCATCGAGGCCACGCTCGACGACATGCCCTTCGTCGAGCGAGTAGGTTCCGTTGCCGATTCGACACAGCTTATTACCCTTCTCAATGCTCGTCCCTGCGACATTCTCATCACCGATTACGCCATGCCGGGCGGGCAATATGGCGACGGCCTTGAGCTGATTGCGTTCATCCGCCGCCATTACCCGGACCTGCGCATCGTGGTGCTTACGGGCATCGAGAAGCTGGCGTTAATTCGCAGCCTGATGGTGTATGGCGTCAACGCCATTCTCAGCAAGACCGATGACATGTCGCATTTGCGCGCCGCCGTACAGGCCACGCGCATCGGTCGCCGCTACCACTCCCCCAGCATTGCCAGCACGCTCAGGGCATTGCCGCCGGCCGGCAACTACCCGCGTCTTTCGCAACGCGAATCGGAGGTGATCGCGCTATACGTCGGTGGCGCCAGCATCAGCGCCATCGCGGACAAAATGAAGCGCAGCAAACAGACCATCAGCACGCAAAAGGTCAATGCCATGCGCAAGCTTGGCATCGACAACGACGCCGATCTGTTCAAGTACGCGATCGAACTTGGGTTGACCCAAAAAAAGCCGCTGGGTGAATGATGCGTTCAGGCCCTTGAGAAGGGGAAGGCCAGCACATCGCCGATCTTGTCCGTTCCCGCCAGGCACATCAGTAAGCGCTCGATGCCCAGCGCCACGCCGGCACAGTCTGGCATGTCGCCAAGTACCGCGAGCAGTTGCTCGTCGATCGGCATTTCACGAAGGCCGCGTTCGCGGCGGCGCTCGTTGTCGCGCATGAAACGCGCGCGCTGCTCGGCCGCGTCGTTCAATTCATGATAGCCATTGGCCAGTTCATAAGGCCCCAGGTACAACTCGAATCGTTCCGCCATCGGCGGATCACCCGGCCGGATCCGCGCCAGCGCGGACTGGCTGGCCGGGTAGTCGTGAATGACCGTGATGCGATCGCGGGGAAAAGCCGGCTGTAGCAGGTGGGTAATCAGCAAATCCAGCCAGTCGTCGCGTGTGAGACCCGCCGGATCGATGTCGTAGCGGGCCAGCGGCTCGCGCAATGCGTCGATCTGGGCGTGCAGCGGATCGACACCCAGTTCGTCGATGAAAAATTGCCGGTAGCCCTCGATCAACACTTCCGCGCGCCGCCCCACGAGTGCGAGCGCGCTTTCAACCAGCATGATGGTCTCTTCCATCAATTGCCGGTGGTTCCAGCCCACGCGATACCACTCCAGCATGGTGAATTCGGGATTGTGCCGTTCACCTGCTTCGCCATTGCGAAATACGCGACCCAGTTCGTAGCAGTCGCCCACGCCATCGGCCAGCAGCCGCTTCAATGGGTGTTCGGGCGAGGTCCTTAGCCAACGTTCGCGCGCACCCGCGTCGACGTGACCGCTGAAAGGCGCGTTGAAGCTTTCGATGTTCGGATCGGTATTGCCGGCCGCGGACAGGATTGGCGTCTCCACTTCCAGCACGCCGCGTTCGGCGAAGAACGCGCGAATCAGCGCGTAGAGCTGGGCGCGTCCCTGCAGGCGGTTGCGAAATGGCGTCACAGTATGGGTGTCCATACGCCTTAGCCTCCGTGCTTCTTGAACAGATCGAGCAGGCGTTGCTCGTCCCACACCTCCACGCCAAGCTCCCGTGCCTTGTCGAGCTTGGATCCGGCAGACTCGCCCGCTACCACGAAATGGGTTTTCTTCGACACGCTGCCGGCCACCTTCGCGCCGAGGGCTTCGAGCTTCTCCTTCGCTTCGTCGCGGCCCATGCTTGCCAGCGTGCCGGTGAGTACGGCGGTCTGCCCCGATAGCGGCAGTTTGTCGTCGCCGACGTCCTCTTGTGGAGCAGCCGCCAGCAGATGATGCATCGCCATTTCTGCATTGTGCAGCGCCTTGAATCGCGCCTCGTCGGAAAGATATTGCTCCAAATTCACGGCGGCGTTCTGAGGCAGGCCAGCCGTGATCCAATGTGCGCTGCCTGCGCTGCGTAACTTGGCGGACGTCGGAAAATGGGTGGCGAGCCATTGGGCATTGCGGCGTCCCACGCCGTTGATGCCCGCGCTTTCCAGCAAGACGGCAAAGCTCAGCTTTTGATGCAGCCGGGGCGATGGCATGGCTTCATCGGTCAGACGGATGCCCGCCTTCAGCAGCGCATCGACCACCGCACGATTGCCCTCCTGCGCGAAGAACGCCTCGATCGAACCGGCCACTTCGCCGCCGATGTCGGGCAATTCCCGCAGGATCGCCGCCGGCGCGCTGCGCACCCACTGCAAACTTCCCAGCCAGTTCGCCAAGGTCTTAGCCGTGCTCTCTCCGATGTGCACGATACCCAGCGCATAAAGAAACCGCGCCAGCGTCGTGTGCTTGCTGGCCTCGATGGCCTCGACCAGGTTTTCCGCCCATTTCGTGGCGATCTTGCCCGCTTTGACGGTTTCGGGCGTGGTGCCGTCGCGTTCGTCGGCACGTTGCTTCATCTCAAGGAAGTGTGCGAGCGTCAGGCCGTAGAGATCGGCTGGCGTGTGCACATAGCCGAAATCGACCAGCGCATCGACGAAACGCTCGCCAATGCCTTCGATATCCATGGCGCGGCGCGAAGCGAAATGGATCAGCGCCTCCTTGCGTTGCGCGGCGCAGATCAACCCGCCGGAACAGCGCCATGCCGCCTCGCCTTCTTCGCGCACCAGTGCCGATCCGCACACGGGGCAGAGCGTGGGCATGTGCCAGGGCCTGGCTTTTTGCGGCCGTCTTTCGGGAATGACGCGCACCACTTCGGGAATGACGTCGCCCGCACGGCGAATGATGACGGTGTCGCCGATGCGCACGTCCAGCCGCGCCACCTGGTCGGCGTTGTGCAAGGTGGCGTTCGTGACGGTCACGCCAGCCACTTGCACCGGTGCCAGGCGCGCCACCGGCGTGGCGGCGCCTGTGCGGCCGATCTGGATTTCGATCGCCTCGACCGTGGTGCTTTGTTCCTGCGCGGGAAATTTGTGCGCGATCGCCCAACGCGGCGCGCGCGCAACGAACCCCATGTCGCGCTGCCCGGCGTAGTCGTCCAGTTTGTAGACCACACCATCGATGTCGTAAGGCAGGCGGTCGCGCTTGGCGCCAATGCGCTTGAAATAGGCGATCAAACCATCGAAACCGGTGGCGATGTCCACTTCCGGCGACACCGGAAAACCCCAACCGCGCAATTGCTTGAGCGTGCTGGAATGGGTCGGCGGCAGTTCCTGCCCCTCGACTACGCCCACCGCATAGGCGTAGAAGCTGAGCTTGCGCTTGGCGGTGATGGCCGGATCGAGCTGTCGCAGCGAACCGGCGGCACCGTTGCGCGGATTGGCCAGGGTCTTTTCGCCATGCTCTCGCGCATAGGCGTTGAATGCCTCGAAATCCTTGCGCAGCATGATCACCTCGCCACGCACTTCAAGCACGCGCGGCCAATCCTCGCCGCGCAGGCGCAAGGGGATGGCGCGCACGGTACGCAGATTGGCGGTGACATCCTCGCCGGTTTCACCGTCGCCACGTGTCGCGCCTTGCACGAAGATGCCGTTCTCGTAACGCAGGCTGATCGCCAGGCCATCCAGTTTCGGTTCCACCGAGAACACCGGTTGGCTGCGACCCAGGGTTTGCTCGACGCGACGTTCGAATTCGACGATCTCACGGTAGCGGTCGCGGTCGTCGCTGCCCTCCTGTTCGAAGGCATTGTTCAAGGAGAGCATCGGCAGCGCATGCCGCACTTGGGCAAAGCCGCCGTGGGCGCGGGCACCTACGCGGCGCGTCGGCGAATCGGGCGTCGCCAACTGCGGATGGGCCTGTTCCAGCGCCTCCAGCTCGCGCATCAGGGCGTCGTACTCGGCGTCGGGGATCTGCGGATCGTCGAGCACGTAGTAAAGGTAGTTGGCGTGATCGATCCGTTGGCGCAGCTCGTTGGCGCGCTGTACCGGCAAAGGGGATGCTGACAGTTTGCTCATCCGCAAAGTGTAACGATTCGGAGCTCGCCGGTTGATACCCCGGCCTGGGCAGGCCGCGCTGGCAGCCGGCTTTTGCCGCCCTTTTCCCAAGCGAGCGCAGCCTATGCCATGCCGGCATGGCTTCCATTCACGCAGTTAGCTGCCATAGCAGGTATCATAGCAGGCATGCCCCCTCCGTCTGTCGCTTCCTCCACCATCGCCGATGCGGCCGCCGGGGAGTTGGACAAACCGTCATCCCGCCAGCGCTACCGCGGCCTGATCTGGCTGGTCGCGGCCGCGTTCTTCATGCAAGCGCTCGATTCCACCATCGTCAACACCGCGGTTCCGGCCATTGCCAACGCGCTGGGCGAGACGCCGCTGAACATGCGCAGCTCGCTGACCAGCTATGTGCTGACGCTGGCCATTCTGATTCCGGCAAGCCCATGGCTATGCGATCGCTTTGGCACCCGGCGGGTGTTTGGCGTAGCGATCAGCGTGTTTGCGATCGGCTCCCTGCTCTGCGGCATTTCGCAGACGCTGCCGGAATTGGTGCTGGCGCGCGTACTGCAGGGCTGTGGGGGCGCTGCACTGATGCCGGTGGGGCGTTATGTTCTGGTGCGCACCATCGACAAACGCGATTTCGTGCAAGTGATGAGCACCGTCGCCACCTTCGGTTTGCTCGGTTCCGTGCTGGAGCCCCTGCTCGGCGGGGCGCTGGTGCAGTACACCAGTTGGCGATTGATCTTTCTGCTTAACGTACCGGTCGGGCTGGTGGGGTTGTGGCTCAATCGGCGCGAGATGCCCGAATACCGGCTTGAGCATGCCAACCGCTTCGATCTGCTGGGTTTCCTGTTGTTCGCCGCCGCCTCGGCCTTGGCGCTGACGGCATCCGAATTTGCCGCGGACGAGACCGTTCGCTGGGGGCAAATGAACGCGTTGATCGTGCTGGCCATCGCATTCGGCGCCGGCTATGTGTGGCATAGCCGCCGCGCCGCGCACCCGGTGGCGGACCTGCGCCTGCTGCGCGTGCGCAGCGTGTGGGTATCGCTGTCGGGCAGTCTGCTTACGCGTCTTGGTGTCAGCGGCATGTTTCTGCTGATCGTCCTTTTCCTGCAGATCGGCTGCGGCTGGTCGCCGCTGATGGCCGGCTTGATGATGGTGCCGCAGGCGATCGGCTCGATCAGCGCCAAATGGTTGGTGAATCGCCTGCTCATACGCATGGGCTATCGAAACATGCTGTTTGCGAACACGTTGATCGTATCGCTGCTGCTGGCCACGTTCGCCCTGCTCGGCCCGCATACGCCGGTACCGTTGATCGTATTGCTGGTGTTTGTCTACGGTGGCTTCGTGGGCATGCAATACACCAGCATGAATACGTTGATCTACACGGACCTGGACATCAAGCACGCGTCGATGGCTTCCTCCATGGCCTCGACCACGCAATACCTTTCCATGAGTTTTGGCATCGCCATGGCGACCCTACTCATGCAGACGGTGCTGCACGGTCACGGCGAGGCGGCCGACTATGTGGTGGCATTCCGTTGGACGGTCGTCATCCTGGCGATCATCACTGCGGGAGCGAGCCGGATCTTTGCCAGCCTCCAAAAGAGGGCGAACGTACCAGTGTCATCCACCGCCTGAACGAGTAGCATGTCCGGATGCACGAGATCGAAGGACTCCGACCATGCACCACGCCAACGAAATCCTGTTTTCCCTGTTCATCGTCTTCGTCGCCGCGCAAATCGGCGCGGAGATCGCGCAGCGGTTGAAGCTGCCCGGCGTCGTCGGCGAAATCGCCGCCGGATGCATCATCGGCCCTTCAGTGTTGGGCTGGATCACGGTTCAACAGATCGGCGAAGGTACACCGCTGGATGTGCTGTCCGAAATCGGCGTGGTGCTGCTGCTGTTCTCCGTAGGCCTGGAAACACGGCTGGAAGATCTCAAGAAGGTGGGTAAATCGGCCATGCTGGTCGGTGTGCTCGGCGTGCTGCTGCCGTTCGGCATGGGCACGTTCTGGGCGCATGCCAGCGGCTATGACTGGGACAGGTCGCTGTTTGTCGCCGCCGCATTCGTGGCGACCTCCGCAGGCATTACCGCCCGCGTGCTGCAGGAGTTGGGCGTACTGCAGCGCGTGGAAAGCAAAGTGATACTCGGCGCGGCGGTAATCGACGATATTCTCGCGATGCTGCTGCTGGGCGTGGTCGTGTCGCTGCAGGGCGGCGAAGGCTTGAAGGCTTCCAACCTGGTGCTGGTGCTGGCTGGTGCAATGGGTTTCATCGCCGTGATCGGCTGGGGCGGCACGCGCGTCATGCGCTGGAATTCGGACTGGCTGGAAAAACCGCGCAGCGCCCATTCGCCCCTGCTGATCGTACTGGCCCTATGTCTTGGCCTCGCCTACGTATCCACGCTGTTCGGTCTGGCGGCGATCATCGGCGCCTTCCTTGCCGGCATGATCGCTTCGGAAACCCGCCAGCAGCACACGCTCGAGCATCAGCTACAGCCCTTGCTTGCCCTGCTTACGCCGTTCTTCTTCGTGCTGACGGGGAGCAAGATCAATCTGCAATTGCTGGGCAGCGCGGATGCGTTGATCGCGCTGGCGGTGGTGACGGTAATCGCCGTCGTGTCCAAGCTGCTAGGCGGCTTCCTGGGAGCACTGTCGCTGGGGCGCCTGGGCGCATCCATTGTGGGCTTCGGCATGGTGCCGCGCGGGGAAGTGGGTGTGGTCATCGCCAGCCTTGGCCTCGCCGCGGGGGTCTTCAACGATCAGATGTACGCGATCATCGTGGCGATGTCGCTGCTCACGGCGATGATCACGCCGCCGATACTTGCCGTGTTGCTCAAGCGGGCCGTCGATCAGCCATTGGGCGAAGCTCGCGACGCTTGATAGGCCGCCAGCGCGGATTGCCGCGATTGCCCTAGATCGACCATGGGCAGGGGATAGCCGCTGCGCTTGAGCCGTGCGGGATCTTTCCAGGGTTCGTGCAGGCAGGCGTCCGGCGCGTCGGCCAGTTCCGGCAGCCAGCGACGCAGATAGACGCCTTTCGGATCGAATTTCTGCCCTTGCGTCACCGGGTTGAACACGCGGAAGTAAGGTGCCGCATCGGCGCCGCAGCCGGCCACCCACTGCCACCCCAGGGTGTTGTTGGCAAGATCGGCGTCCACCAGCGTATCCCAGAACCAGCGTGCGCCATGCCGCCAGTGTTGGCGCAGGTTTTTGGTGAGGAAGCTGGCCACGATCATGCGTACCCGGTTATGCATCCAGCCCGTGTGCCATAGCTCGCGCATGCCGGCGTCGACGAATGGAATGCCAGTACGCCCTTGTTGCCAGCGTTGAAGCTGGGCATCGTCGTCGGCCGCCCACGGAAATGTTTGAAATCGTGCGCTGAAATTCTCGGTCGGTGTGGTCGGAAAGTGATACAGAAGATGGTGTGCGAATTCGCGCCATCCCAATTCGCGCAGGAAAGGTTCCAGGTCAGGGCGGCGCTTCCGGTCGCGCGCCTGCAGCATGGCGCCCAGGCCATGCAGAATCTGGCGCGGCGTGATTTCACCGAAGTGAAGATGCGGCGATAGCCGGGATGTGCCGTGTCGAGCGGGGACATCCCGTGCAACGGAATAGTCGCCCACCGCATCGTCCGCAAACAATTCGAGCATGGCATGCGCGCCCTTCTCGCCGGGCTCCCAGGCATCGCGCATGCCTTTGTCCCACGCAACGGCGGGTAACAAGCCAAGCGCCGACAGCGGCAAGCTGTCTTTCAAGGAAAGCATGCGCAGAGGCAAAGGCACAGGCAGGGGTTTGACGTCTTCGACCAGCGGACGCAGCTTGCGCCAAAAGGGTGTGAATACCCGGTAGGGTTGTCCATCCTGCGTGGCAAGCTGCCAAGGTTCATGCCAGAGCGCACCGCCGGAACTGTGCGCCGCCATGCCGTGCTCGCGCAACGATGCCTTGATCTGGCTATCGCGCGCAACCGCCGCCGGTTCGTACAAGCGGTTCCAGTAAACGGCCTCGGCGTTGCTTTGTCTGGCGACCTCCAGCAGCGTCGCCAGGCTATCGCCCTGGCGGATGTGCAACGAGCCGTGGTGCCGCCGAAGGCCGTTGTCCAGCGCATGCAGCGCGTGATGCAACCACCAGCGGCTGGCGGCGCCGGGCATCCAGCCGCCCTCTTCCTGCGGTGCGTGGATGTAGAGCGGCAGCACCACGGTGTGATGGGCGCACGCATGGTGAAGTGCCGCATTGTCCGCCAGGCGCAGATCGCGCCTGAACCACACGATGGCGATGCTCATGCCGTCAGTGTGGCGGGAATCAGCGCGAAGTCAAAGTGGCACTTTCCATCCGCGAGCGCACCAGTGCCGCATACAGCGCCGGCATGGCCAGCAGTACCAGCGGCACCTGCACCAGCAGGCCGGCGATGATCGCCACCGCCAGCGGCTGTTGCATCTGCGACCCCGAGCCCAGGGCCAGGGCAAGCGGCAGCAAGGTCAGGATGGCGGCCAGCGTGGACATCAGGATCGGGCGCGCCCGATGCTGGGCCGCAGTCAGCAAGGCCTCGTGCAGGGGCTGCGTCGCGGCCACCTCGTCCAGCTCCGAAAAGTAAAAAATCGCCACCTCAGTGACGATGCCCACGATCATCGTCATGCCCATCATCGCGGAAATATTCAACTCGATGCCGGTGATCCACAGGCCGATGAAGACCGCCCCCATGGCCAGCAACGGCATCAGCAGGATCGCGATGGCGACGCGGAAGCTCTCGTACAGGAATAGCAGCAAGGTAAACACCAACGCAATCGCGGCCAGCAGTACCACTGTCAACCCGCGAAAGGCCTGTTGCTGCTGCTGGTACAAACCACCGAGCTGGTAATACATCCCCTTGGGCAACAAACCGGGCCGGGCCAGCATGGCTTTCACATCGTCCACCGTCGCACCCATGCTGCGGCCGGCAATGCGGCCGGTCACCGCCACCATGCGCTTGAGGTTGTTGCGCGTAATTTCAGGCTGTCCTTGCACCACCGTCAAGGTGGCGATTTGCGAAAGCGGCAGTAGATGTCCATCGGCCGCACGGATCGGCAACGCGGACACTTGCTCCAGATGCCGATACGAGGACACCGGCAAGCGCACGCGTACGCCCACTACCCGCCCTTCCGATGGCAGTTGCGCCGCCACGGTGCCATCGATCGCCGCCGTAACCTGGTCGGTCACCGCCTGGGGATCCAGGCCCAACAGCGCGGCCTTGTCCGGATGCACCGTCATGGTGAGCGCGTCGCCAGCCGGATTGATACCGTCGAGCACGCCATTGACGCCCTTGATCTTGCTCAACGCGTCAGCCACACGCCGCGCGGTATCGTTGAGCAGATCGGCGTTGTCGCCGTAAAGCTGGATTTCGATCGGTTCGGGCACCGCCACCAAGTCGCCGATCATGTCCTCCATCAGCTGCGACACGTCGACATCCAAACCCGGCACCTTCTGCTCGACCTCCTTGCGGATGTCGTTCATCACCTCATCGGTGGCGGGACGCGCACCTTGCTTGAGGCGAACGAAAATATCGCCGGTGTTGGCCTCGGTCAGCCAATCGCCCAGCTGCAGGCCCGTGCGGCGTGAGTACGTATCCACGTAAGGATTGGATCGAATGATGTCTTCGACCTGATGGAGCAGGCGTCCGGTTTCTTCCAGCGAGGTACCCGGCTTGGCAACATAGTCGAGAGTAAAGCCACCCTCGTCCATGGCTGGCATGAAGCCGGTGCCTACGCGGGCATACGCCAACGCCCCCACGCCCAACAGCGGCAACACCAAAACCAACATCCAGGCCGGACGCCGCAGCCATCGCCGCAATACACCCCGATAGCCGCCGATCAATCGCTGCAACGCACGGCTGGGCGCACGATCGGCAATGTGCCCACGCTCGAGCAATTGTTCCGACAGCAACGGCACCACCAACCAGGTGAGCAGATAGGAGATCACCAGTGCGCTGGCCATGGTGAGCGACAATGCCTTGAAGAAGGCTCCGGTGATGCCGGTGAGCAAGGCAAGCGGCAGAAAGATCACCACCGTGGCAGCGCTGGAACCGGTAAGCGGTCGCGTGAACTCCCCCGCTGCATGCGCGATGCGTTGGCGCACATCGCCTGAAGCATCGTGCAATCGGCGCATGATGTGCTCCAGCATCACCACCACATCGTCGATGATCAGCCCCACGGCGGCGGCCATGCCGCCCAGGGTCATCATGTTGAAGCTCATCCCCAACGTGCGCAGCAACAGTACGGTGATCGCGAGCACCGTCGGCACGACGATCATCGCCACGAGGATCACACGTGTGTTGCGCAGAAAGACGAATAACACCAGGCCGGCCAGCACGATGCCGACCACGATCGCATCGCGCACGCTTGCAGCCGCCCCGCTGACCAGCTGAGTCTGGTCATACCAGTTGGCGACCCTGACACCGGGCGGCATCTGCGCGGCGTAGTCATGCAGGCGCTGTTTCACGTCGCGGGCGATCTGCACGCTATTGGCATCGGGTTGCTGGAAGATCTGCAGCAGTACCGCATCCTGGCCATCGGCGGTGACGCGAATCCATTGCGGCACGTGACTGAGCGTAACCTCGGCAATATCGCCCAGGCGCACGACGCTGTGGCCATCGGCGCGTACGACGATATCGCGCAGCGCCGCCACCGTACCCGGCTGGTTATCGGCCAGCAGCAGATACAGTTTGTAGTGGTCACTGACATGCCCCATCGCCTGAATGGTCGCCGCGTGGGTGACCGCGGCGGCGACCTCGACCAGACTGAGATCGAACGCGCGCAACTTGCCAGGATCAACATCGGCGTGGAACTCCGCCACTTCGCCGCCCTGCACGCTTACGTGCGCAACACCCCGGACGCTACTGAGCAGAGGGCGCAGTTGGTACTGCGCTATGTCGTAAAGCGCACTGGGCGATACCGTATGCGAACGCAGGCTATAGGCCAGCATTGGAAAGGCGGTCGGATCCATGCGCCGGCTCGTTAGTACCGTTCCCGCCGGTAATTGAGGCAGCACCTGGCTGGCGGCGGCATTCACGTCGCCCAGGGCTCGGCTCATGTCCGTGCCCCAATCGAAGGTCACGGCAATGTCGGCGCTGCCGCGGCTGGTGGTCGAGCGCACGTCGCGCACGCCGGGTACGCGGCGTAGCGCATCTTCGATCGGCGTGGTGACCTCGATCGCCATCTGGTCCGCCGGCCGGTCGCCTGCGTCGAGCGAAAGCTGTACGCGCGGAAAGGCAACGTTGGGGAACAATGCGACCGGCATGTAGATCGCGCTGGCGATGCCGCCGATCGCCAGCATCAATACCAGAAACCACAGCGAACGCCGATGGCGTTGCGTCCACGCTGCAACACTCACTTGGACGGCTCCCGCTGCTCGCGCACCGCATCGCCGTCGTTCAATTCGTAATTACCGAGCACAATGACGGGTGTCTTGGCGTCCAGAGCGCCTTCTACTCCCACCGTATCGCCCGCGGGATGCTTGAGCGTAACGTCAATGCGTTTGGCGTTGCCGTGATCGACGGTGAAGACGTAGTCGCCCTTGTCGTCATGCAGCACCGCATCGCGTGGCAGAGCCCAAGCCGTGTAGCCGGTCGTATCGATGCTGGCGCGCACCGCAGCACCTGCCACCAGCGTGTTGCCCGCATCGGGCGGCAAGGTCACCAGAAGCGGCACCAGATGCGTCTGCGCGTCGATCGACTGGCCGACCATGAAGACCTGCCCTTTCCATACCTCGTCCGAACCGTATTCGGCCTGCACTTGCACGGACATGTCCGGCCTCAGGCGCGGCGCCTGTTCGGGTTGCACAGCCAGGCGCGCGATGAGTTCATGCGCCGGCGTGAAGGACATCAACGCGGCGCCAGCCTGGAATCGATCGCCCCGATTAACGTCCAGCGCCGTGACCACCCCATCACTCGGTGCACTGACGACTTCCAGGGCCGCACCGCCGCCAAGTGCGCGCTGTGCTTGCAAGCCTGCTTGCGCATCGTCGAGCGCCTTGCGCGCGGTGGCCAATTGCGATTGCGTCGCCAGATGTTGCGCCACCATCTGCTCGGTGCGCTTGAACTCGCCGCTCGCCAGCGTCCATGCACTCTCCGCTTGACGATAGGCATTGCGCGCAACGGGATCGGGAACGACGTGCAGCAACGCCTGGCCCCGATGCACGTGCTGTCCGGCTACCGCATCCAGCGCCCCCACCAGGCCACCGTGGCCCAGGCTGATGTTGGTCGCGCGATGCGGATCGCCTACCGCGTTGCCCCATGCCTGAATCGTATCGTGGAACGTCTGACTGATCGGCAGCGTGGTGGTGACCAGCACCTGGCCACTCACATCGGCGGCATCATCGGCATCGCCCGCGCCGCCGCTACCGCATCCACCTAACAAGGCAAGCATGGCCACCAAGGCGGCATTGGTCAGCAAAAATCGATTCATGATTTTGGGTTAGCCGATGGAGACGGTTGAAGATCGGTATCGCCGAGCAGGGCTTGAAGCGCGATGGCCTCCTGCGACTGCCGGTCGCGCGCGGCGATGAAGTCCATGTCGGCGCTCAGTGCATTGGCGCGGATCGAAAGATACGTGGGCCAGTCGATCAGACCCTTCTGCCAAGCGGCGTCCGCTGCACGCCTGGCCTCGTCCATGCGTATGGACTGACGTTGCAGTTGATCGCGCTGGCGGCCCAGGGTTTCAAGATCCGCCGTCAACTGCGCGATATCGCTGCGGGTAGTGAGCAGACGGTCATCGTAATCGTCTTTTAGCTGCTGGCGAGTGGCTGTTTCAATGCGGATGTTGCCGCGGTTGCGGTCGAACAACGGCAGCGTAAGGCCGATGTTGATACCGTGCGACAGCACGCCGTTGTTGTCGCTTTGACGATCGACACCCAGATTTACGGCGGGAAACTGCGCACGGATGGCACCGCGCAAGATTGCTTCCTGCGCCTTGTAACCGGCTTGCAGAGCCAGCAGATCCGGACGTCTTTGCGGCAGGCTGGCCAGCGCCGCCTGCACTTGTTCGACGCTGGGCGACGCCTGGAACGGTGCGCCCACCAGATCAAGCGAAGCATCCGGCGCAAGCCCCAGTAGCAACCGAAGATCGTGTTCGGCCTGATGCAACTGCACAGTGACATCCGATAACCGTTTGCTGGCGTCGGCATAGGCATTGATGCCGGCGCTGGCCGCATCATGCGTGAGGTTGCCATCCTGGTACGCGTCGCGCACGTAGGCGTCGATGGGCGCGAGCGCGGCCTGCTCCCCGAGGAGTTGCCGCTGCTGCGCACGCAGGGAGTTCACCTGATTGAACAGCAGTCGCGCCTGCGCGATGGTCTGCCATTCTGCCCACAGCAACTGCAAATTCACTTGTTCGGCCTGGCCGTTGGCGGCGACCTTGCGCGTGGAGCGCAGCAACAGGCTGGTGATGTCTTCGCTGATGCCATAGGCGTACGACGTCGTATAGCCGGGCTGGGCGTGGTCGAGAAACTCCCGGTTGATGGAAATCTGCGGGTCGGGCAACAGCCCCGCCGCGAATGCCTGCGCCCGCGCAATACCCAGTTGATCGCGCAACAGGCGCAGGTCCGGGTTATTGACCACGGCGAGCATGGCCACATCCGTCACGTCCAGGCCATGGGAAGGGTCGAACGGATGCGTGCGCAGCGCCGGCAAGGGCATGTCCGCGGCATTCACCGTGAGCTGCGAAACATCCTTCACCCCCTGCCCCTGACTCAGTGGCAACGGCAAATAGGTCGCGCAGGCGCCCAGCGCCAACACGCCGCCCGCTACGGCCGCCCGCCACAGGCACCCGCCGAACGCCGCCTTCTGATGAGCCCGAACCCTGAACGACCGCACCCAAACGCCTCCAGCCCCATAGCCGATATCGGCGCGAGACTAGCCGTTTTGGCTTAGCGCTAACTTTGCAAACGGTTCATCGCCCGATGAATTTTCAGCCCGGGCTCATGCTTCAGGCACTTGCCGACATGACGTCCGGGCTGGTGGTGCCAACTCAGAAATGGCCGGAAATACTTACGCCATAGGTGCGCGGCGGGCCGGGAATATAGGTCGGCAAGTCAAACTGCGCACCGGTGTTGCCGGCGTCGATCAGGTACTTCTTATTGGACAGGTTGTTGGCGAACAGGCCGACGTCCCAACGGTTTCGGTCGAAGGTCACGCCGATCCGCAGATTGAGCAGGCCATAAGCGCCCTGGGTGAAGGTTTCCGTAGCACCGCCGTCCTCGAACCATGTCTTGGAACGCCACGTGTAGCTCGGCCGCACATAGCCAAGATAATCATTGTTGAGCGGGATGCTCCAATTCATGCCCACGGCGGCAGTGACATCCGGCGCGAGGCGCAGATGGTCGCCATCGAAATCGTCTTCCGCGGGCGTACCCGCAGCCGGACTACCGTAGCGCGCATGCTCGTAGGCGGCATTGAGAAAGACGTTGAAGTTCGGCGTAAATGCTTCCTGCAACGAGGTCTCGATGCCCGGCGCCGTGGCGCGCCCCGAATTGACCGTGATGTACTGGGCGTTCTGGTACACCTGGCTCTGGAAGTTGGTGTATCGGTAGTAGTACGCGGAAACGTCGTAGGCGAACTTGCCCTGATCGGCCGAACCCTTGATGCCTGCCTCGTAGTTCATCAGTATTTCCGCCGGCAGGATGGTCTTGGTGTACCCCAGGGCGGGAGCTGCGTTGACGTTGAAGGTGAGATCTTCCGGACGTCGGCCGCGCGACACGCTCACATACGTATTGGTGTCGTCGTTGATGTGATAACTGCCGATCAAGCGGCCCACGACCGAATTGGTCGAGGTCGCGTTGGTCAGCAGGCCATGAGTTGGCGCAAAAATGTCATTAGGCGCGGTCACGCCATCGAGTCCGAGCGGGCCCACGCCAAGCAGTTCGCCCAGCTCCGCGAACGCAGGTCCGATGACGGCTGCGTTCTTGCCGGTGGCGTTGTATACCTCATAACCGGCCCAGATCTGCTCATGCGTGGCGCGCAACCCCGCGGTGAGGTCGAACTGATCGGTGACGTGAAAGGTACCGTCCGCGAAAAACTCATAAGAACGCGAGCTGCCGCGATTGGTATAACCTTCGCTCTCATCGGGATTAAGCGGGATACCCAGCACCGGAAACTTGGTCTGCGACAGATTCGGCTGGTAATTGGCGGTGAGCAGCGATGGATTGCCGAACACATCGTCGACCAGCCCAAGGTATTTTCCGCCGTCGAGGCTTTGGGCCAGTTGTTTGACCAAGGGCGTGATCGCCGTCAGCAGGCTGCTTTCATTGGTCGTGAACGGCACGGTCTGGTGGCCGTTTTCGTAGAAAAAGTCTACGCCGAAGAAACCGGTGAAGCGGCCGCCGCTGTCATAGTTCATGCGCAGCTCTTGGCTGAGCTGGTGCTCGCCCTGGCTGTTGCCAAACTGCAGCACCGGCGCCTGCGTGCCGGAAGCATTGAAGTTTTCATCGGAGTCATACCTGCGCAGACCCGTCGTGCTGGACAAGGTCCAGTCGTCGTTGATGACGAAGCTGCCCAGGCCGGTGAGACCGGTGATCTTGCGGCGCACGCCAAGCTCGTTGCCGCCATACAGCGATGCCTCGCCATAAATGTTGGTCGAACCGTACACGTTGGGCAATGCGCTGCGGAAATCGGTACCCGGCGGTGCATCGCGTTCGTAACTGGCGATGATGTCGTAGAAGCTGTTGCCGTCCAGCTTGATATGCAAGCTGGCGCGAATCGCCTTGGTGTCGGCGCCATCCAGCCGGCCGCCTTCGGTATTGGCGATGTAGCCATCGTGCGAGTTGTCGTAAACGGCAACGCGCGTGTCGACGCTGGAACTGATCGGCGCGTTGAAATAACCGGTAAACAGATAGCTACCGTAGTTACCGGCCTGTGCGGTGAAGCCGCCCGAGGTGGTGTCGTTGGGGCGATTGGAATTAAGCGCAAACGCACCGCTTTCTGCCGCACGGCCGAACAGCGTTCCTTGCGGGCCGCGCAACACTTCAACGTCGGCCATGTCGTACAGGGCAACGATCGAGCCGCTCTGGCTACTGATATCCACACCATCCTGGAACACCGAAACGCGCGAGGGCGTATTGGCAGCGGTGTCGTCGATAGTGACGCCGCGGATCGACAGGCTCGGCGTGTTCGGGCTTTGCACCTGCACCTGCACGCCTGGTACGTAGCGGCCAAGATCGTCCATGGAGGTGATGCCGTACTGCTTGAGAAAGTCCCCCGATAGCGCGGTAATCGCCGCCGGCACATCCAGCACCTGCTGCTCACGCTTCTGCGCGCTGACCACGATGGTGTTGAGATTGACGACCTTCGACGATGCGGACTGGCCAACCGTCGTGCTGCTCGCTTTTGACTTGCCTGGCGTCTGCGTACGAGTACTTGCGGCGCTGCTGTCGGTAGCTTGCGCGTGCAGCGCGCATGGCATTCCCAAGAGCGCCATCTGGATGGAAAGAGCAAGCCAACGGCGGCTTGCCACCTGTGCCTTGCGGCAAGTGGCCTGGTGCGACATGCGGTGGATTCCCCTTAAGTTCTTGCGTTTGAAACGCATTGAAAATGCCTGATTTTTTTATCCTCACCAACGGTTATGACATGCACATGACGACGTACGCACCTCACTTGCGCGCCAGGCAAGCGTAGGCGCATGCCGAACGCAGCGCCATGGACTTTGCTGCAGCCATTTTTTGTACCCCACTTTATGACGCAACGTTGGCCTGTTCACGGGTCGAGCGCCCGCTCTATGATCGTCCCGTTTCCGCATGGGTGGCATCGGTATGGACGTAACGGATGGCAAGGCCAGGAACCTGGCGGCCTTGACGGCGGCCGTCGGCGGCTTTGCGCTAGTGCTGCGCTTGTATTTGACGCTACACGATGGCACTAGCGTGGCCAAGGGCCTGATCGATTACTTCGGATTTCTTACCGAATGGACCAATGGCCTGGTGTTTCTGGCCATGGCTACTCCGCTGCTGGCACCTCATTCAAAGGCTGGCCGCTTCTTCATGCGCAAGGACGTCATCGGCTGGGTGACATCCAGCATCCTGTTCGTAGGCATCGCCTATTTCCTGCTGCTGAGCCGGAATGGACCGAAGGAAGGCCTCGGCTGGCTGGCCAACGTATTACTGCACTATGCCGTGCCAGCCATGGTCGCCATCTATGCCGCCATCGGCTTGCGCGGAACAGCGCTGCCATGGGCTGCACCTTTGTGGTGGGCGTTGTACCTGATCGTCTACTTCATTTATGCACTGATTCGCGGCGCGCTGATCGACCGCTATCCGTATGGGTTCATCAATGTTGACCGGCTCGGTTATGCCATGACGGTGCGCAATGGATTCATGCTGCTGCTGGCATTTCTCCTGCTGTCGTATGCGTTGCTGTTGATCTGGCGTTTCGCGCTGGCAAGAAATCGCGCGGCATGAATAGGCAAGCACACTTTCATCGGAGGTAAAAATGCCGGTGTATTCCATTGAAATGGGCCAGGGCGTGATCGCACGCGCCACCGAGCTTGCAGTGATCACCACGGCTTTGTACTCGTGCACTTTCATTGCCGGTATCAATGCTACCGTAGGGTATGCCGGCGCCTTCCATTACCCTGCGCTGGCCCTGTTGACCTTTGGCGAACAGGTGCACGCCTCCACGTTAGGGTCGCGCACATACCAGGCGCTGATGGCTCAACGCCAAGACATCAAGAGCGACATGCTCGACTGGCTCAGGACATTGCGCCCCACCGAGATCGTGTTTGCATCCGGCAAGTTGCGCGCCTCCTACGACTTGAGCCGGCTTGAACAGTGGTGCACAGCGCACAATCCCGGCCTGATATATGACTTCCAGATACAGACGTCCGCCGCGATGGTGGCTACGGACAAAGGCATGGAAGTGGGAAAACACACCGACCTGGAATCGCGATACCGCGATTTATTCAAAGCCGAGCACTACAACCTGCACAGTAGCAACGCAGGCAACTACAACGGCTATTTCCTGTTTGGACGCAAACGTTAGAACAGGCGTCCTGGCTGCATGAAAAGGAAAGGCGCCGTGATGGTACTCTCTACAATCGCAATGGACGCCGTATTGTCTTCCGGTCCGGCATAGGCAAGGCGATTGCCAGCAGGCCCACAGCACAGCCACGACGCGTAACTTGCCCCCTGAATTTCCCCCGATTGATTGCGATTGCTCTACAACTCGCTGGGCAATCGCACGCGGTTTGTGGCGAACTTGAAGGTGCTGTTACGCACAAGAGGAGGCAGCAGCACATCGGATCGCCAGGATGACTTTCCGGAAACGACGTGACGTCACCTTGTCGAAGCGGCACCTGACGCCCCGGAACGTACTCACCCCTGGGGTTACTCTCGAATGTCTTGCCCATGTCGAGAAAGCGCACCCTGACTCCGGATTCGGCCATGCAATCGAGTGCACTCGCTCAGCGGCTGCCTATTGCTGAACCGAAGGCTTGTAAAATATCGCATATCGATATACGATATTCCCCATGATTAAGACGTTTGCACGCAAGGATGCGAAAGCTCTCTTCGATGGTGAATCGGTACGCTGCTTCATCAACATCGAAAAGGCCGCGAGGCGAAAGCTCGAGCTATTGGAAGCTGCCACCGTGTTGGACGAATTGCGGGTACCACCTGGCAATCGCCTTGAGGCTTTAAAAGGCGGCCGGAAGGGCCAGCACAGCATCCGGATTAATGACCAGTTTCGGGTGTGCTTTCGATGGAGCGAGGGGCATGCCTACGATGTGGAAATTTGTGATTACCACTGACACGCGCGAAAAGACGAGAGTGACGACGGTTACAAAGACCACCGAAGAATTGCCCAGAATTGAAGACACGACCATGGCAAAAAAACTGCTACCACCGGTTCACCCGGGCGAAATTTTGCGAGAGGAGTTCCTGCTTCCGTTTGAGCTAACGAGCACTGCGCTCGCACAAGCCATCGGGGTGACAGCTGCTCGCGTAAACGAGATCATCAACGAACGCCGCGGCATTACTGCCGACACCGCTCTTCGTCTTGCGCGCTACTTTGGCACGACGGCCGACATGTGGCTCAACCTCCAAAAGCGCTATGAGCTGGAAACTGCGCGCCGTGAGATTGGTGACGTGCTAGAGAGTATTCATCCCCGCGCAGCGTGACGGCTCATTTAGGCTCGAATGCCCTGATTCGGCACTGTCAGGATCTGGCGTGACCCGTTCGCGTGCCGTCGCACGCCGTGCTTCCACCTTCCATTCGTGCTGCACAATTCTCGACCCTGGGAGCCCCCAGTGCGCAACTTGTTCGTATTCGACAGCACGACATGGCATACGTCAAAGTCCCTTCCTTCGATCACATAGACGCCTTTCGCGGTGATCGCTTTGAGCTTTCCGGCGAGACCCGCGCTGTCGAAAGACGTTATCGTTCGCTACCTAGATCCGGGCGTTTGCCTGAAAGAAATGACGGCCTTCCCGCACATGTCCTTAAGGGCTAAAAGGCGCGCCTACAAAGGCACGATCTCATTTTCGAAAAGGACGGCCCTCGTTTTTCGGAAGCATTACCGCGCGCTTGATGACGCGCCGCCACTTACCGGCTCTCAATCTTTTTGTTGCCACCCTTGGAAACTCACGTACACGGGGAAACTGGACGTTTGCGCCAGCTTGCCACTTAAAACCGCGTGGCAAAGTAGGGTCTTTGCTCCCTGTCTGTAGGGATTTCGTCGCAACAAAAAACCGCCTTGCGGCGGTTAGTTGCTTGATTTCCTTGATTTGCAATGGAGGCCAGGGTCGGAATCGAACCGGCGTACACGGCTTTGCAGGCCGCTGCATGACCACTCTGCCACCTGGCCATTGCGCGAAATTCGCGGCCAAGACTAGCCGGGATCCGCCTTAAACAACAAAACCCCGGTAGTCCGAGGCTTTGCTTGAAACTGGAGCGGGAAACGAGACTCGAACTCGCGACCCCGACCTTGGCAAGGTCGTGCTCTACCAACTGAGCTATTCCCGCATCGGAGCGTGCAACTATAGCAGATTGGCCGACGTTGTGAATAGCCAATGCCAACTTTTTGCAGGGATTCAAGCCACTTGCCGCGTAAACTTGAAGCATCCCATGAAACAAAGCCCCAGGCTTGCGCCTGGGGCTTTGTCCGGAATCTGGAGCGGGAAACGAGACTCGAACTCGCGACCCCGACCTTGGCAAGGTCGTGCTCTACCAACTGAGCTATTCCCGCATCGGAGCCGCGCATTGTAGCGGCTGTCCAGCGATCGTCAAGCGTTTCGATCGCGCTCGGGCGTAAGAACGGGGGCGTCGCCCTGCAAGGCCGGCCATGCCGCGCGCAGGTAATACAGGCCCGACCAGATGGTCAGCACCCCGGCAATCACCAGCAGCGCTTCACCGATGTGGTACAGGCGCAAGGCTTCGGCGCTTTTCTCATGCTGCAGGATCAGCACGATCAGGGCCACCATCTGCATCGCGGTTTTCAGTTTGCCGATGAAGGCCACGCGCACCGTGGCCCGCATGCCGATTTCGGCCATCCACTCGCGCAGTGCCGAGACGCTGATTTCGCGCCCGACAATGATCGCAGCCGTGATCGCCATGACGATGCCCGACCAATCGCCGCGCTGGGAGTTGACCAGCATGAACAGCGTCACCGCCACCATCAGCTTGTCGGCGACCGGATCGAGGAAGGCCCCGAACTTGGAAGCCATGTTCAGCCGCCGGGCCAGGTAGCCGTCGAGCCAGTCGGTGACGCCGGCCAGGGTGAATACAACGGCAGCCGTGAAGTTGTGCCCGTGGAAGGGCAAGTAGAACACCAGCACCATCACCGGCAGCAGCGCTACGCGGAACAGCGTTAGCCAAGTCGGCAGGTTGATGCGCATCGATCTCTTCCGTTTTGTTCAGTGTCGCACGAGAGGGCACAAATCAGGCATGGAGTGCGTCATAGATGCGTTCGGCCAGGCCGCGATCAATCCCCTTGACCTGCATCAGTTCCTCCACCCCGGCGGCCTCCACGCCGGCGAGCCCCCCGAAAGCCTTGAGCAGCGCGGCCCGGCGACGCGCACCTACGCCCTGCACATCCTCCAACACGCTGCGTTCGCGGGCCTTTTCGCGCCGCTTGCGGTGGCCACTGATGGCGAAGCGGTGCGATTCGTCGCGCACGGCCGCGACCAGATGCAACGCCGGCGAAGTCGGGCCGGGGTGGATCTCCCTGCCCGATCCGGCCAGCACCAGGGTTTCCTCGCCCGCGCGCCGGCCCGGACCCTTGGCCACGCCCACTACCTCGATCCCCGCGATGCCCAGTTCCCTCAACACATCCAGGGCCTGGGCCACCTGCCCGGTACCGCCATCGATCAGCAGAATGTCGGGGCGAGCCCCCTCGCCCTGGGCCACCTTGCGGAAGCGGCGCGTGAGCGCCTGGTGCATGGCGGCGTAGTCATCGCCCGGTGTGATGCCGGCGATGTTGAAGCGGCGGTAGTGGGATTTCTCCGGTCCCTCAGGACCGAACACGACGCAGGACGCCACCGTCGCCTCGCCGCGCATATGGCTGATGTCGAAGCATTCGATACGACGCGGCGGCTCATCCAGGCCCAAAAGGTTCTGCAGGTCTTCCAGGCGCGTGCCCAGGGTTTGCCGGCTGGCGATGCGGGAGGTGAGCGAAGCCTGCGCATTGCGCTCGGCCATCTGCAGAAATTGTGCCCGATCGCCGCGCACACGCGACTTGATCTCCACCGCGTGCCCCGATTGCTGGGCCAGCACCTCGCCCAGCAGTTGCTCGTCGGCGATCGCCTCGCCAAGAATGATTTCGCGCGGCACGGGACGGTCGAGGTAATACTGTGCAATGAATTGCGCCAGCACATCCGCAGGCTCGGCATCCAGCGGCAGGCGCGGATAAAAATCGCGCGTACCCAGGCTGATGCCGTTGCGGAAGAACAGCACGCTGACGCAGGCGATACCCGATTCGATGCGGCAGGCGATCACATCCATATCCGCCGTGGCGCCCTGCACGTGGTTCTGCGCGTGCAGCTTGCGCAGCGCGGCAACCTGGTCGCGCAGCGCGGCGGCACGTTCGAAATTCAACGCGGCGCTGGCCTGTTCCATGGCGCCAGCCAGCTCGTCGATCACCGCGCTGCTGCGGCCTTCCAGGAACATTTCCGCATGGCGCACATCGCTACGGTAATCCTCGGGGCTGATCAGCGCCACGCAAGGTCCGGTGCAACGGCCGATCTGGTATTGCAGGCAGGGCCGCGAGCGATTGCGGAAATAACTGTCCTCGCATTGCCTGACCTTGAACAGCTTCTGCATCAGGTTGAGGCTTTCGCGCACGGCAAAGGCACTGGGGAACGGGCCGAAGTAGCGCCCCGGCTGGTTGCGCGCGCCGCGATGGAAGGCAAGCCGTGGGTACTCCTCGTTGCCCGAGAGGTAAACGTACGGGTAGCTTTTGTCGTCGCGCAGCAGGATGTTGTAGCGCGGCTTGAGCGCCTTGATCAGCTGCGATTCGAGCAGCAGGGCTTCGGCTTCGGTGCGCGTGATGGTGATCTCGCAGCGCGCGATCTGCGACACCATCGCCGCGATGCGCGGCTCCATGCGCGGCTTGAGAAAATAGCTGCTGACGCGCTTCTTGAGGTTGCCGGCCTTGCCGACGTACAACAGCTCCCCCTCCTCGTCGAAATAACGATAGACGCCGGGGGAACTGGTAAGCGTGCGAACAAAGGCCTTGCCGTCGAAGGCCTGTGAGGAGGCGGGCTGCATGGCTGCAATTCTAGCCCGTTTGCGCGGTCTCCCGGGCCGGTTGGGGCAAGCTATTCAGCCGGCGCGCAAACGCTCGATTAGCGCCGCGACGCCCTGCTCGGCAAGCTTCACCGACGCGACGAAACTGGCTTGCCCGCCAAAATACGGGTCGGGAAACTCCAGCATCGGCGCCACGCCGGCCCAGTCGAGAAACAGCGCGGTGCGTTCGATGGCGTGCGGCGCGAGCCGGCGCATATCGCGCAAATTGGCGCAATCCATGGCCAGCAGCAGATCGTAATGCGCAAAATCCGCGACGCTGAGCTGCCTGCCGCGATGGTCGTCCAGCCGATAGCCCGCCGCGGCAGCCGCCTCTTGCATGCGCCCGTCGGCACCGGCGCCAACGTGCCAGCCACCCGTGCCGCACGAGGCCACTTCGATGTCCAGCGCCGCCTCGGCAAAACGCTGGCGCGCTACCGCTTCGACCAGCGGCGATCGGCAAATATTGCCAAGGCACACGAACAGGATGCGTTCGATCATGGCGGCAGGCTAGCCAGCCAGGCTTGCGCACGCTGCAGATCGGCTTCGGTATCGATACCCGGCGGAAAGGGTTCGGGCGTCAGGCGCATGGCAATGGCAAACCCGTGCTCAAGCACGCGCAATTGCTCCAGCGATTCGGCCTGTTCCAGCGGCGTGCGCGCAAGCGCGGCGTATTGTTGGAGAAATCCCGCGCGGTACGCGTAGATACCGATGTGCCGCAGAAAGGGGAACCCTTCCGGCAACACGTCGCGGTTCGCCGCAAAGGCATCGCGCGCCCAGGGCAACGGCGCACGGCTGAAATACAGGGCGCGGCCACGGGAAGACCCCACCACTTTCACCACGTTGGGGTCGAACAACTCGTGCGCATCGGCAATCGGCGTGGCGAGTGTCGCCATGGGCGCGTCATCGGCGGCCAATGCGCGGGCCACTTCGCGCACACCGGCCGCAGGAGCGAAGGGTTCGTCGCCTTGCAGATTCACCACGATGGCGTCGGCAGGCCAACCGTAGTGCGCGGCGCACTCGGCCAATCGATCGCTGCCGGACGCATGGTCGCTGCGCGTCATGCAGACCTCAACACCCTGCCCGGCAAGTGCGTCGGCCACACGGGCATCGTCCACCGCCACTACGACCTGCGAAGCCCCGGCCAGCAGCGCGCGCTGCGCGACCCGGACCACCATCGGCACACCGCCGATGGTCCGCAAGGGTTTGGCCGGCAGGCGCGTCGAGCCATGGCGGGCAGGAATGGCGACGATAAAGGGGGGCTGGGCTACGGACATGAAAACCTCGTGGGGAACGCGCGCAAGCGTACCTGCAACCGCATCGGCAGACGAGTTAGCCGGCGGTGCCCAGGGCGAATCCGCAACCGTTGGCCAACTCGACGAACCCCGGGAACGAGGTAGCGACATTGGCGCAATCGCGAATGGTCACCGTGCCGTCGGCGACCAGACCCGCAACACAGAAGCTCATGGCAATGCGGTGGTCACCGTGGGTATCCACGCTGCCAGCGCCGATGCGGCCACCGTCGATGATCGCGCCGTCCGGCGTTTCCTCGATCTGCACACCCAGCGCCCGCATGCCGGCCGCCATGGTGGCGATACGGTCCGATTCTTTCACCCGCAGCTCGGCCGCGCCCCGAATGACGGTGCGTCCCTTCGCCACCGCCGCGGCGATGAACAGCACGGGGAACTCATCGATCATGTCCGGGACCAGCGCCTGCGGCAGTTCGATGCCGTGCAGCGGAGCGTGACGCACGACCAGGTCGCCGATGACTTCGCCGCCGCTCTGGGCTTGATGTTCGATGCGAATGTCCGCGCCCATCAGCCGCAGTGCCTCCAGCAAGCCGGTGCGTCGCGGGTTAAGGCCGACGGCCGGCAGGCGCAGTTGCGAACCGGGCACGATGCTCGCCGCGGCCAGGAAGAAAGCGGCGGATGAAAAATCAGCCGGCACCACCACATCGGTGGCGCGCAGGCGATGGCCGCCTTCGAGCCTGGCATGGCCTGGCGAAAAGTCGATCGGCCAGCCGAAAGCGGCAAGCATGCGTTCGGTGTAATCGCGCGTCGGATGCGGTTCGATCACTTCCGTAGCGCCCTGGGCATACAGACCTGCGAGCAGCAACGCGGATTTGACCTGCGCACTCGCTACCGGCAGTTCGTAACGAATGCCGTGCAGCGGCCGGCCACCGTGTACATGCAGCGGCGGCAGGCCATCCTGGCTGTCGATCCGCGCGCCCATGCTGGCGAGCGGATCGGTCACGCGGCGCATCGGGCGTTTCGACAACGATTCGTCGCCGATCAAGGTGCTGTCGAACCGCTGCCCCGCCAGCAACCCCGCGAGCAGACGCATGCCCGTGCCGGCGTTGCCGCAATCGAGCGGCCGGTCCGATGCACGCAGGCCGTGCAAGCCCACGCCATGCACGATGCGCTCGCCCGCTGACGGGGCTTGGATCCAAACGCCCAGTTGCGCGAGTACGGCGGCGGTGGCGCGAGTGTCTTCGCCTTCCAGGAATCCACGGATATGCGAAGTGCCTTCGGCGATGGCCGACAGCATCATCGACCGATGGGAAACGGATTTGTCGCCCGGAACCGCTACCGTGCCCTGCAAAGATTCGACCGAACGGCTGCTCCAATCCAGTCGCTGCGCGCCGCTCATGGCAGCGCCACCGGGTAGGAGCCCAGCACGCGGACCTGCGTGGCCACCGGCCCCATGTCCTTTAGTGCGGCCTGCAGCGGCGCATCGTCGATATGGCCGGACACATCGATGAAAAACGCGTACTGCCATTTGCCGGTGTGCGCCGGGCGCGATTCGATGCGATTCATGCTTACGCCGTGCTTGGCGAACGGGCTGAGGACGTCGTACAGCGCCCCGGGCTTGTCGTTGACGGTGATCAGCAAGGAGGTGCGATCGTTGCCCGAGGCCGGAAACAAGGAGCGGCCAATGACAAGGAAACGCGTGGTGTTGTCGGCGCGGTCCTCGATGGCTTTCTCCACCACTTTCAAACCATAGACCTTGGCCGCCGTGGCGCCGGCGATCGCCGCCGCGTCATCGGCATGGCGTGCCAGGCGCGCGCCCTCGGCGTTGCTGGTCACTGCGATGCATTCGGCATCGGGAAGGTTCACGCGCAGCCAGGTCTTGCATTGCTGCAGCGACTGCGCATGGCCATAGACCCGTTTGATGCCATCCAGCGAATCCTTCTGCGACAGCAGGCACTGGTGCACGCGAAGCTCCACTTCGCCGCAAATGCGTGCGTCGGAGGTGAGGAACAGATCCAGCGTAATCTGGATCATGCCCTGCCCGGAATTTTCCACCGGCACGATGCCGAAATCGGCGTGGCCCGCGGCGACCTCCTGGAATACCTCCTCGATGCTGCCCAGAGGCAGGCCGTAGGCGGCATGCCCGAAGTGCTTGCGCACGGCCTGTTCGCTGAAGGTGCCCTCGGGCCCCAGATAACCCACTTTGAGCGGATCTTCCTGGGCCAGGCACGAGGACATGATTTCGCGAAACAGGCGCACCATCTCCGTATCGGACAGCGGCCCATGATTGCGATCCACCACCATGCGCAGCACATGCGCCTCGCGTTCGGGACGGTAATAGTCGATCGCGGAAAGCCCCTCGCCCTTCACGCGGGCCACTTCACGGGCCCAGTTAGCGCGTTCGGAGATCAGCTCCTGGATCTGCCGGTCGATGCTGTCGATGCGCTCGCGCACCTCGGCCAGCGATGACTTGGGTTGGTTCATGCGATGGATGTCCAAGCGTAAAGAAGTCTGAATCGAAGGCGCATAGTGCCTGAAACGAACGGGAATGTCCGTAGTCCTCGCACGATATCAGCCGTGGCGTGCGGCAAAATCGTGCATGAAGACAACCAGCGTCTGCACCGCTTCCACCGGCACCGCGTTGTACAGCGAGGCGCGCATGCCGCCTACCGCCTTGTGCCCCTTCAACGCCATCAGCCCCGCTGCCTCGGACTCCTGCAGGAACAGTGCGTCCAAGGCGCTGTCGTGCAAAATGAAGGGGACATTCATGCGCGAACGCACGGCCGGATCGACGGGATTGCTGTAGAAACCGCCCGAGCCGTCGATGGCCGTGTACAACAGTGCGGCCTTGAGCCGATTGTGTTCGTCCATGGCCGGCAGGCCACCGTTTTCCTTCAGCCACTCGAAGGTCAGTCCGGCCAGATACCAGCCCCACGTGTTGGGCGTATTGAGCATCGACTCGTTGGCGGCATGCTCGGCGTAGCGAAAGATCCGTGCCATCGGGCGCGCTTGCCGTTCGAGCAGGTCGCGGCGGGCGATCAGCAGCACCAGGCCGGACGGACCGATATTTTTCTGCGCGCCGGCATAGATCAGCCCGAAACGGCGGACATCGATCGGGCCGGACAGGATGTTGGACGACATGTCCGCGACCAGGGGCACGTCGCCCACGTGCGGGATGTCCTCGAACTCGACGCCGTGAATCGTTTCGTTGGTCGCGATGTGGACGTAGGCCGCCTTCGGATCAAGCTGCCAGGTATCGCGCGGGGGTATGCGCAGATAACCGTCGGGCTTGTCGGTCGCGGCAATACTGACGCGCACGTAGGGCGCCGCTTCGCTGGCCGCCTTCTCGCTCCAGTGCCCGGTGAGGATGTAGTCCGCACTGGCGCCATCGCCGGCCAGGTTCATGGGTATTTGCGCGAAATGCTGGGTGGCGCCCCCCTGTAGGAACAACACCGCGTAGTCGGATGGAATGCCCATCAGCTCGCGCAGGTTCGCCTCGACCTGTTCGGCCATGGCGATAAATCGTTTACCGCGATGGGACTGCTCCATCACGGAGACGCCGCTGCCGTTCCAGTCGAGCAATTCGCGTTGCGCCCGTTCGAGCACCGGCAACGGGAGTGCCGCCGGACCTGCGCTGAAGTTCCAAACCCTGCTCACACGGCATGTCCCATCGAGGATGACTGCCGCATTATGGCGCGCCGCAGCAAGGCATCGTCAACGGGACGCAGCACTTGCGGCTCGAAGATCCCGTACCTGCGACTTGAAATTGTCAGAAATGAACGAAGAGCAAGAGGGCAATGCCTAAAGCAAGCACCGCGGCTGTCGCGATCAGCCACCAGACCTCGCCTCGCGGACCGGCCAAATCTTCGGGCAGCGGTTCGACGGGCGGATCGGGCACGAGGATTTCCGGCTCGGGCTCCAGGCCTGGGGCGTCGAGCGCAAAACGGTGCATGCCGATGCCGATCTGGTCACCGGGCAACAACACCGTCTGCCGGGTGGCGCTCCCGTTCACACGCAGGGGATAGCGCGATGCTAGCGGCTGCTCGGTTTCCAGGCGTAACTGGCCATCACGCCAGAAAATGACCAGCGAAGCCGTTTCGCCCTGCGGCAGATCCAGCGGAAGGCGGCCGTGAGGGCCCAGTTCCAGCCGCTCCAGCACCGGCAACACCTGCCCGGAGAGCGGCCCGGCGATAGCGCGCAGCGCCACTGTGCAGGGTTCCTGCTCGGGCAGGCCGGGCGAAACCCTGCCCTCTGGCGCCTCATCCACGCACAGCAGCATGCGGCAGTCGCCGACACTGAGCGTATCGCCGGGGCGCAGGATGGCGCGCTCGCGCACCGGCCGGGCGTTGACGTAGACGCGGTTGGCATCGGGCAGCACTTCCAGCACCCAGCCACGGCGATCCACGCAGATCCGCAAGTGGTGCGCTGCCGCCTGGCCCGAGGCAAGTATCAGGTCGTTGTCGGGCTCGCTGCCGATGCGCAGCAGCGACTGACTCCAAGGAAAACTTGCCCGGGCGGAATGAGGAAACTCGATGCGCATAAACGACCAACAACGTGACGGCGCGACTCTATCAGAAGCGTAGGAACTATCGACATCGGGAACGCTTTATCATGTCCGACCTGCCAGCCCGAACCGACCATGCCAAGCATCGATATCCGCCGCCCCCATCGCCTCTCCGAAGCCGACGCCCACGGCGTCATCGACAAAGTCGCCGACCGCATGCGCGAGAAATTCGACCTCAAGAGCCATTGGCAGGATGGCGCGCTGGTATTCGAACGCCCCGGGATCAGCGGCAAAATCGCCGTCCAGGCCCAGGAAATCCGCGTGACGGCCCAGCTCGGACTGCTGTTTTCTCCGCTCAAGACCATGATCGAGCAGGAAATCCGGCGCAAGCTGGACGAACACTTCACTTAACGCTTCTTTGACCCGCCTGCAAAACGTGGCATAATCGAGGGCTTACGCGGCCATGGTGGCCGGCGCATATTCCCGGAACGCATGGCCAAAGACGACGTCATTGAAATGGAAGGCACGGTGGTGGAAACCCTGCCCAACACCATGTTTCGTGTGCAGCTGGAAAACGGCCACATTGTCATCGCCCACATCTCGGGCCGCATGCGCAAGCACTACATCCGCATCCTGACGGGCGACAAGGTCAAGGTGGAAATGACACCTTACGACCTGACCAAGGGGCGTATCACCTACCGCATGAAGTAAGCTGCGCAGCTTCCGGCACCTTACGAAAAAGCCGCGCACATGCGCGGCTTTTTTCGTCTTGGATAGGAGAATCAACCAGCTTCCGATTCGGTGTCATCGCCATAAAGCAATTCGCTGAGCTCCTCCGGATCCATCCGTTTGACTCTGTCCTCCATCTTGCGGTCGTACTGCCTGTCGTTCGGCTCCCGATGCCGCTGCGCCTTTCGCGCATACTCGCGTCTGAAACCCGACATTTCCGTGGCCAATCTCCCGCGGTTGCGCGATCGACTGGCCATCCGTTCAAGACACCGCCGCCGGCACCGGCTCCGCCGCTTCGGTATTCACCTGCAGCTCGCCCTCGCGCACGCTCAGCATCACCTTGCCGCCGTCGGCCAGCTTGCCGAACAGCAGCTCGTCGGCCAGCACGCGCTTGACCTTCTCCTGGATCACGCGGGCCATCGGGCGCGCGCCCATTTGCGGATCGAAGCCGTGCTCGGCCAGCCAGCGGCGGGCATCGGCATCCACATCCAGCGTCACGTGCTTCTCGCTCAGCTGCGATTCCAGTTCGATCAGGAACTTGTCGACCACGCGCAGGATATGGTCGAAGTCCAGCGCATTGAACTGGATGATCGCATCGAGGCGGTTGCGAAATTCCGGCGTGAACGTGCGGCGGATCACTTCCATCGCGTCCATCGAGTGGCTCTGCTTGACGAAGCCGATGCCCCGACGCGACGCCTGCTGCGCACCGGCGTTGGTGGTCATCACCACTACCACGTTCTTGAAGTTGGCCTCGCGTCCGTTGGTATCGGTCAGCACGCCGCGGTCCATCACCTGCAACAGGATGTTGAAAACATCCGGATGCGCCTTCTCGATTTCATCCAGCAGCAGCACCGCATGCGGGTGCTTGGTAACGGCCTCGGTCAGCAGGCCGCCCTGGTCGAAGCCGACGTAGCCCGGAGGAGCGCCGACCAGGCGCGAGACCGAATGCGCTTCCATGTACTCGGACATGTCGAAGCGGATCATCTCGATGCCCAACTGCATGGCCAGCTGCTTGGTGACCTCGGTCTTGCCCACGCCCGTCGGGCCGGCGAGCAGGAAGCAGCCGATCGGCTTGGAAGGATCGGCCAGGCCCGAACGAGCCATCTTGATCGATGCCGCCAGGGCTTCGATCGCCGGATCCTGGCCGAACACGACCATCTTGAGGTTGCGCTCCAGATTCCTCAGCACATCGCGATCGGAGGCCGACACCTGCTTGGCCGGGATGCGCGCCATCTTGGCGACGATGTATTCCACCTCCGGCACGTCGACCTTGCCGGTGCGCTGCTCGGCCGGCAGCAGGCGCTGGCGTGCGCCCGCCTCGTCGATCACGTCGATGGCCTTGTCGGGCAGCAGGCGATCGGGAATGTGCTTGACCGACAGATCCACCGCCGCCTTCAGCGCTTCCACCGTGTAGGACACGCTGTGATGCTCTTCGAAGCGCGACTTGAGACCCTTGAGGATCTCGAAGCTCTCCGCCACGCTGGGTTCGACCACGTCGATCTTCTGGAAGCGGCGCGCCAGCGCGCGATCCTTCTCGAAAATACCGCGGAATTCCTGGAACGTGGTCGAACCGATGCAGCGCAGCTCGCCCGACGCCAGCATCGGCTTGATCAGGTTGCTGGCGTCCATGGTGCCGCCCGACGCGGAACCGGCACCGATGATGGTGTGAATCTCGTCGATGAAGAGAATGGCCCCCGGCTGCTTCTTCAGCTGGCCGATGACGGCTTTCAGGCGCTTCTCGAAATCGCCGCGATATTTGGTGCCGGCGACCAGCGCGCCCAGGTCCAGCGCCCAGATGGTGGCGTTTTCGAGCACTTCGGGCACTTCGCCATCGACGATGCGCTTGGCCAGGCCCTCGGCCAGCGCCGTCTTGCCTACGCCGGCCTCGCCGACATACAGCGGATTGTTCTTGCGGCGGCGGCATAGCACCTGGATGGTGCGCTCGATCTCGTCCTGGCGGCCGATCAGCGGGTCGATCTTGCCTTCCAGCGCCAGCTCGTTGAGGTTGGAGGCGTATTCGCCGAGCGGATTGCCCTTGCCCTCGCCGCCTTCTTCGTTATCACGTTCGCTGCCGGGCATGCTGGAGGACGGCTCGTCGCCGATCTTGGCGATGCCGTGGGAAATGTAATTGACCACGTCCAGCCGCGTGATTTCCTGCTGGTGCAGGAAGTACACCGCGTGCGAGTCCTTCTCGCCGAAGATCGCCACCAGCACGTTCGCACCGGTGACTTCCTTACGGCCGGACGACTGCACGTGATAGACCGCGCGTTGCAGCACGCGCTGGAAACCGAGGGTGGGCTGGGTATCGCGCTCGTCGCCATGCGGCAATACCGGCACGGTCTCGGCGATGATTTTTTCCAGCTCATGGGTCAAACGCGGAAGGTCCGCACCACAGGCTCGCAGGGCACCCAGCGCCGATTGGTTCTCGGTGAGGGCGAGCAGCAGGTGCTCCACCGTCATGAACTCGTGGCGCTGCTCGCGGGCCTGCTTGTAGCACTGGCCGATTGTGACTTCGAGATCCTTGCTGAACATCCGGACCTACTCCACTGCAATGATGGGCGGATTCACCGCGTTGGATGCAAGATGGGGGCCAATCAGACCGTTTCCAGTCAGACTTTTTCCATCGTGCACAACAGAGGATGCTGGTTGGCACGTGAATACTCGTTTACCTGGGTAACCTTGGTTTCGGCCACCTCCCGGGTAAACACCCCGCACACGCCCTTACCGCGGGTGTGTACGTGCAACATGATCTGTACGGCTTTCTCCTGATCCATGCCAAAGAAGCTACGCAGTACCTCGACCACAAAGTCCATAGGTGTGAAATCGTCATTGAGCAGCAAAACCTGAAATAGCGGGGGACGCGCTACTTCGGGCTTGGATACTTCGACGGCCAGTCCGTGTCCACTGCCGTGTTCTTGTTCGGGTTCGTTCGCCATCGTTCCGGATTTGTGCCTGTTCGGTTCCAGTATACGCCTTGGATGATTGTGCTCCTCGGCGGCCGGGCTTGAGGTAATGGCACAATAACGCTATTTCCAGACCCTCCCCTGGGCCTTTGACTCCCGATGAACCCATCCGACGATTCCTCTAACGGCGCCTGGCGCCCGCGTGTCACGGTAGCCTGCGTGGTGGCCGAGGGCGATCGCTACCTCATGGTCGAGGAGGAAGTGAACGGCCGTCTCGCCTATAACCAGCCGGCGGGCCATCTGGATGACAATGAGAGCCTGCATCACGCCGCCGTGCGCGAAACGCGGGAGGAAACCGGCTGGACAGTGGAGCTGACCCACCTGATCGGCGTACACCAGTGGCGCAGCAGCGAGCACGGTGAGGTGATCGTGCGTTTCACCTTCGCCGCCAGGCCCTTGCATCACGATCCTCAGCAGCCGCTCGATACGGGCGTGCGCCGAGCGCTGTGGCTGACCCACGGCGAAATCGCCGGGCTGGGCGAGCGCCTGCGCAGCCCCATGGTGCTGATGAGCATCGAGGACTGGCTGGCCGGGCAGCGCCTGCCGCTGTCGATCGTGGGCAATCTGATGCCCGACGGCGGCCTGTCATGAAGGTGACGCTGGGTATCTCCGGCGGCGTCGATTCGTCGGTGGCCGCGCTGCTGTTGCAACAGGCCGGCCACGCGGTCGAAGGCCTGTTCATGCAAAACTGGGAGGAAGACGATCGCAACGGGCCCTGCACCGCCGACACCGATCGCAAGGACGCCGTCGCCGTGTGCGGGCGGCTGGGCATTCCCTTCCATGCGCGCAACTTCGCCGCCGAATACTGGGACGGGGTGTTCGAGCACTTCCTGGCCGAATACCGCGCCGGCCGCACGCCCAACCCGGACGTGCTGTGCAATCGCGAAATCAAATTCAAGACATTTCTGGATGAAGCCCGGGCGCTGGGCGCGCAAAAGATCGCCACGGGACATTACGCGAGAGTGGATTGCCTGGATGGCCGCCACCGCCTGCTGCGCGCGGTCGATGGGGGCAAGGACCAGACCTATTTCCTGCATGCGCTGGGCCAGCAGCAGCTGGCGGCCACCTTATTCCCGATCGGCGAGATCGAAAAATCACGGGTGCGCGACCTGGCCCGCGAAGCGGCATTGCCTACCCACGCCAAGAAAGACTCCACCGGCATCTGCTTCATCGGCGAGCGTGATTTCCGGCAGTTTCTGAGCCAATACATCCCTGCCCGGCCAGGCCAGATGCGCAGTCCCGAGGGGCACCTGATCGGCGAGCACCAGGGCGTGATGTACTACACCCTGGGCCAGCGCAACGGCCTGGGAATCGGCGGCCGCCAGGGCGCCAGCGGCGAAGCGTGGTACGTGGTCGGCAAGGACGTGGCGGCCAACGTGCTGTACGTGGCCCAGGGTGGCGAAAGCCAATGGCTGTATTCCCGGCGGCTGCTTGCCCAGTCGCCCACCTGGGTGGCGGGACATCCGCCGGCCGCCGAGTTCCGCTGTACCGCCAAGACCCGTTATCGCCAGAACGATCAGGCCTGCATGGTGTCGGTAAGCCATGACCAGATCGAAGTACGCTTCGACGATCCGCAGCGCGCCGTGACGCCAGGGCAATCGGTGGTCTTCTACGACCGCGAGGAATGCCTGGGCGGCGCCGTGATCTGTGCGACCGACGCCGCGTTCGGCGGCATCCACGACCCAGCAACGAGAGTGTCACTGCGTGTTTAATGCTTTAGCCATCAACGAGGAGCGCGTGTTGGCGCTGGCCGGTTTGTTCCAGGCCTCGGCCCTTGCGCACCAGCTGGCCAACGAAGGCCGCTGCGACGACCTGGCGCTGGACGCCAGCCTGGCCAGCGTGTTTCGCATCGACGCACCTTCGGTAATCGGCGTCTACGGCAACGTATCGGGCATTCGCCTGGGGTTGCGTACGCTGATCGGGCAACTGGACGAAAGCAGCCGCGACATGTCCATGACCCGCATGGTGGTCACGGTCATGCGGCTGGAGCGCAGCCTGGCCCATCGCAAGGATCTGCTCGACGACCTGCAGCAGGGCATCTTGGCGACCAAGCGCCAGGTGGACCATTTTGGTCTCAGCTCGCCGCAGGTTTTCGGGCGCCTGGCCGCGCTCTACACCAACACCATCTCGACGTTGCGTCCGCGCGTGATGGTGACGGGCAATCCGCAATGGCTGCAGCAACCGGCGCTGGTGGAACGCGTGCGCGCCAGCTTGCTGGCGGGCGTGCGCTCGGCGGTGTTGTGGCGGCAGATCGGCGGCCGCCAATGGCAGCTGCTGCTGCATCGCCGGCAGTGCAGCATGCTTGCGCGCGGATTGCTGACCGGCACCACGCTGGACAACCGCTGACTTAGTGCCCCGTGTCGATCACGCGCAACCCCGGGCGCTGGCGGGCCAATCTGCGCAGCAATTGCGCAAACGCCTGCAGATCACCGCGCCAGGGGGAGGCTTCGCGCCAGTACAGCGCGATTTCGCGCCCGGTCGCCTGCCCTTTGATCTTCGCCAGCACGACGTCGGGCATGGAGGCGAGCCGATCGTGCGCCAGCGCCGGGACCAGCGCGTAGCCGCCGCGCAGCGTGACCAGCGCGGCGAGGCTCTCCAGGCTCACGTCCTGCACATAGCCCTCGCCATCGGCGTGGCTTTCGGCCATCAGGATCGCGTCGCTGGCGCTGAGTTGATCCAAGGTTACGTTGCGCTTGCCGGCCAGTGGATGATCGGCGCGCAGCATCAGTTCCCATGGCTCGAAGAACAGCGGGCTCACGGCGACACCGCTCACGGTGGAGGCCGGCGGCGCCAGCACCGCGTCCAGCTCGCCTTCGTGCAGGCGCCGTAGCAATCCGCGCGGCTTGCCTTCCGAAAGGCTTAGCCGCGCGCCAGGAAAATGCTGGGGAAAAGGCTCGATCAGGTGCGGCAGCAGATACGGTCCCAGCGACACCGGCACACCGAGCCGAAGCTCGCCGCCGAAAGCCACGGCACCGGCACGCGCGGCCTGCTGCAGATGCTCGGCGGCCAGCAGCACCGCATCGATCTGCTCAAGCAACCTGCGGCCACCGGCGGTAGGCACTATGCGGCGCCCGCCGCGTTCGAACAACGGCGCGCCCAGGGCCTGCTCCACCTTCTGCACCTGATGGGACAAGCCGGACGGACTGATATGCATGGCGCGCGCGGCGCTGTTGAAGCTGCCGTGCCGATGCACAGCCTGCACCAGGGTGAGATCGCGCAACGACACGACCGATAGTTGGGAAGACATCATCCGCGCGCTTGCTCCACCGTTGCCGTGGGCAAAAGCATAAACGACGAAGCCCGGCACAGGCCGGGCTTGGCAAGTATGTGCCTCCTCCCTTGCTTGCAGGGGAGGACCGAGGAGGGGTTGCACCAGCTTGCCGCAAACGTGGCGGACTCGCCCCCACCCCAGCCTTCCCCCGCTGCGCGCAGGGGAAGGAGGGTTGCTGTGCGGCGTGTTTACGCTTCGACGGTATCGGCCACTTGCTTGAAGTCGGCGATCTGGTCGAAGTTCATGTAGCGATAGATCTTGTCGCCGTTGGCATTGATCACGCCGATGTCGGTCATGTATTCCTGTTTGGTCGGAATACGCCCCAGACGCGAGCAGATGGCCGCCAGTTCCGCCGAACCCAGGTACACGTTGGAGTTCTTGCCCAGGCGATTGGGGAAGTTGCGGGTGGAGGTGGAGAACACCGTCGCGCCCTCGCGCACCTGCGCCTGGTTGCCCATGCACAGCGAGCAGCCGGGCATTTCCATGCGCGCGCCGGCCGTGCCGAGCACGCCGTAATGACCCTCCTCGGTCAGCTGCTGCTGGTCCATCTTGGTCGGCGGGGCCACCCACAGGCGCGTCGGGATATCGCGCTTGCCTTCCAGCAGTTTCGAGGCGGCGCGGAAATGGCCGATGTTGGTCATGCACGAGCCGATGAACACTTCGTCGATGACCGCACCGGCAACGTCGGAGAGCGTCTTGACGTCATCCGGATCGTTCGGGCAAGCCACGATCGGTTCGTGCACGTCGGCCAGGTCGATCTCGATCACGGCCGCGTACGGGGCATCCGCATCGCGTTCCAGCAGCTGCGGGTCGGCCAACCAGGCTTCCATCGCCTTGATGCGGCGCTGCAGGCTGCGCCCATCCTGGTAACCCTGCGCGATCATGTACTTGAGCAAGGTGATGTTCGAGTTGAGGTACTCGATGATCGGTTCCTTGTTGAGGTGCACCGTGCAGCCGGCAGCCGAGCGCTCGGCCGAGGCGTCGGACAGCTCGAACGCCTGTTCCACTTTCAGGTTCGGCAGGCCTTCGATTTCCAGGATGCGGCCGGAGAAGATGTTCTTCTTGCCCTGCTTGGCGACGGTGAGCAGGCCCTGCTTGATCGCGTACAGCGGAATCGCGTTGACCAGGTCGCGCAGCGTCACGCCCGGCTGCAGCTCGCCCTTGAAGCGAACCAGCACCGACTCGGGCATGTCCAGCGGCATCACGCCGGTGGCCGCTGCGAAAGCGACCAGGCCGGAACCGGCCGGGAAGGAAATGCCGATCGGGAAACGCGTATGGCTGTCGCCGCCGGTACCGACCGTGTCGGGCAGCAGCATGCGATTGAGCCAGGAGTGGATCACGCCATCGCCCGGGCGCAGGCTAATGCCGCCGCGGGTGGCAATGAAGGCGGGCAGCTCATGGTGGGTCTTCACGTCCACCGGCTTGGGATAAGCGGCGGTGTGACAGAACGATTGCATCACCAGGTCCGCCGAGAAGCCCAGACAGGCCAGGTCCTTCAGCTCGTCGCGCGTCATGGGGCCGGTGGTGTCCTGCGAGCCGACCGAGGTCATCTTCGGCTCGCAATAGGTCCCTGGGCGAACGCCCTTGCCTTCCGGCAGGCCGCAGGCGCGGCCGACCATCTTCTGCGCCAGCGTATAGCCCTTGCCGGTATCGGCCGGACTCTGCGGCAGGCGGAACAGGTTCGACGGCGGCAAGCCCAACGCTTCGCGCGCCTTGCCGGTGAGGCCGCGGCCAATGATCAGCGGAATGCGGCCGCCGGCGCGCACTTCGTCGAACAGCACGTCGGACTTCACCTGAAACTCGGCGATGACCTGGCCGTTCTTCAGCGCCTTGCCGTCATACGGACGCAGCTCGATCACCTCGCCCATGTCCATCTTGGACACGTCCAGCTCGATCGGCAGCGCGCCGGCGTCTTCCATCGTGTTGTAGAAGATCGGCGCGATCTTGCTGCCCAGGCACACACCGCCGAAGCGTTTGTTGGGAATGAAGGGAATGTCTTCGCCGGTCCACCACAACACCGAGTTGGTGGCGGACTTGCGGCTGGAACCGGTGCCGACCACATCGCCGACGTAGGCGACCAGGTGGCCCTTGTTCTTGAGGTCGAGAATCTGCTGGATGGGGCCGCGCTTGCCGTCTTCCTCGGGCTGGAACGGCGCGCCATCGCGCTTGTTCTTCAGCATCGCCAGCGCATGCAACGGGATGTCGGGGCGGGTGGTCGCGTCGGGAGCCGGCGAGAGATCGTCGGTGTTGGTTTCACCCGGCACCTTGAACACGGTGATGGTGAGGCTCTGCGGCACTTCCGGGCGGCTGGTGAACCATTCGGCATCGGCCCAGCTTTGCAGCACGGCCTTCGCGTTGGCGTTGCCCTTGTCGGCCTTGTCCTTCACGTCGTGGAAGGCGTCGAATATCAGCAGGGTTTTCTTCAGCGCCTCGGCCGCGATGCCGCCGACCTGCGCATCGTCGAGCAGCTCGATCAACGGATGGATGTTGTAGCCGCCGAGCATGGTGCCGAGCAGCTCGGTCGCCTTCTGGCGTGTAATCAGCGCGCACGTTTCGCTGCCGAAGGCGACGGCGGCCAGATAGGAGGCCTTGACCTTGGCCGCATCGTCCACGCCGGCCGGCACGCGGTAGGCGATCAGCTCGACGAGGAAGCCCTCTTCGCCCGCCGGCGGATGCTTGAGCAGCTCGACCAACTCGGTAGTCTGCTGGGCCGTCAAGGGCAGCGGGGGGACGCCCAGCGCGGCGCGCTCGGCAACATGTTGGCGATAGGCTTGGAGCATATGATCTCGTCCTTTGGCTGACAAAAGGGCTGCCTCCGCCGCGGGGGCGGATACGTCCCATGATGGGGTGGGGCACGGCCGCTGCCTGGGCCGGGCAAGCCCGATGGCCTGCCCTCATGCCCTTTGGGGGCTTCCTTCAAGCGTATATTTTGCCAGTCGCGCCATCGGCGTCGCAATCGGAGAAGGCATTTCCGGCTGCATTCGAAATCTTGCAATGCGTTCGTGCTGGAAATGCCACCAAAGTGGCTTGCGCGCCTTTCGATTTGCCCCAAACTTTGCCGTATCCCCAGACGGAAGAAGACCCTCCTTGCAATTGCCCTAACGTTCGCTGGTTTAGCATTTGCCTGCTACGCCTCGTGCGTCCGCCTGACTTCACGCAACAGGAGTTACCCCCATGCTGGATTCATTCGCCACCCGCGACACCCTGAAGGTCAACGGCAGCTCTTACAACATTGCCAGCCTGACCAAGCTCGGACAGCGCCTGGACATCAAGCGGCTGCCCTATTCCATGAAGATCCTGCTGGAAAACCTGTTGCGCCACGAGGATGGCGTCAATGTCACCGCGAAGGAAATCGAAGCGGTGGCGAAGTGGAACCCCAAAGCCGAGCCCGATACCGAAATCTCTTTCATGCCCGCGCGCGTGGTGCTGCAGGATTTCACCGGCGTCCCCTGCGTGGTCGACCTGGCCGCGATGCGCGATGCGGTGGTGAAGCTCGGCGGCGACGCCAAGCAGATCAACCCGCTGGCGCCCGCCGAACTGGTGATCGATCACTCGGTACAGGTGGACGTGTACGGCTCCGAATCAGCGCTGGAAAAAAACGTCGAGATCGAATTCCACCGCAACCAGGAGCGCTACTCGTTCCTGCGCTGGGGCCAGAAGGCTTTCAATAACTTCAAGGTGGTGCCGCCGCGTACCGGCATCGTGCACCAGGTGAACCTTGAACACCTGGCGCGCGTGGTGTTCGCCAAAGAGGTTGACGGCGAGAAGTGGCTGTATCCGGATACCGTGTTCGGCACCGATTCGCATACGACCATGATCAACGGCATCGGCGTGCTGGGTTGGGGCGTGGGCGGCATCGAAGCGGAGGCGGCCATGCTCGGCCAGCCCTCGTCGATGCTGATTCCGCAAGTGGTCGGCTTCAAGCTCAGCGGCAAGCTCGCCGAAGGCGTCACCGCCACCGACCTGGTGCTGACGGTGACGCAGATGCTGCGCAAGCTCGGCGTGGTCGGCAAATTCGTCGAGTTCTTCGGCGATGGCCTCAAGCATCTGCCGCTCGCCGATCGCGCAACAATCGGCAACATGGCGCCGGAATACGGGGCGACCTGCGGCATTTTTCCGATCGACCAGGAAGCACTGAACTACCTGCGCCTGTCCGGCCGCAAAGACGATCAGATCGAACTGGTCAAGGCGTATGCCCAGGCGCAGGGCCTATGGCACGACGAAAACACGCCACATGCCCAATTCACCACCACGCTGGAACTGGACCTGGCGGACGTGAAACCGTCCATGGCCGGCCCGAAGCGTCCGCAGGACCGCGTGCTGCTGGAAGGCGTGAGGAAGAGCTTCCATGACAGCCTCGGCGCATTGACCGCCAATCGCAACGGCGGCGAAGCGCGCTTTGCCAACGAAGGTGGCGGCACCGCCGTGGGGCACGATGCAAGTGCGCTGGCCAAGGGGCCGCGCGTATCGATGAACGGCCATGAGTTTCATCTGCAAGACGGCGCGGTGGTGATTGCCGCCATTACCTCGTGCACCAATACCTCCAATCCCGCCGTGATGCTGGGCGCCGGCTTGTTGGCGAAAAAAGCCGCCGCCAAGGGCCTGAAGGCAAAGCCGTGGGTGAAAACTTCGATCGGCCCGGGGTCGCTGGTAGTGACCGACTATCTGGAAAAAACCGGGTTGCTCAAGGAGCTGGAAAAGGTCGGCTTCTACATCGTGGGCTATGGCTGCACGACCTGCATCGGCAACTCCGGCCCGCTGCCGCAGGAAATCAGCAAGGGCATTGCCGAGGGCGATCTTGCGGTGGCATCGGTGCTGTCGGGCAATCGTAATTTCGAAGGCCGCGTGCATCCGGAGGTGAAGATGAATTATCTCGCTTCGCCGCCGCTGGTCGTCGCCTACGCGCTGGCCGGCTCGCTGGATGTGGATCTGTCCAAGGATCCGCTCGGCGAAGACACGGACGGCAAGCCGGTGTACCTGAAGGACATCTGGCCGAGCAACAAGGAAATCTCCGACGTCATCGCCGGCGCGATCAATCCACAGATGTTCGAGAAAAACTATGCCGACGTGTTCAAGGGCGATACGCGCTGGAACCACATCGAATCGCCGGACGGCTCGGTCTACAAGTGGAGCGATTCCACCTACATCAAGAACCCGCCCTATTTCGAGGGCATGACGATGGAGACCGGCAAGATCGAGGACATCCACGGCGCACGCGTGCTGGGCCTGTTTGGCGATTCGATCACCACCGACCACATCTCGCCGGCCGGCTCGATCAAGAAAGACAGCCCGGCCGGACGCTTCCTGATTTCCAAGGGCGTCGAGCCTAAGGATTTCAACTCCTACGGCTCGCGCCGCGGCAACGATGATGTGATGGTACGTGGCACCTTCGCCAATATCCGTATCAAGAACCTGATGCTGGATGGCGTGGAAGGCGGCTACACGCTGCATGTGCCTTCCGGCGAACAGATGGCCATCTACGATGCGGCGATGAAATACAAAACCGACCATACACCGCTGGTAGTGCTCGCCGGCAAGGAATACGGCACCGGCTCATCGCGCGACTGGGCCGCCAAGGGTACCTTGCTGCTGGGCGTCAAAGCGGTGATCGCCGAAAGCTTCGAACGCATCCACCGCTCCAACCTGGTGGGCATGGGCGTGTTGCCGCTGCAGTTCAAGGACGGCGAAAACGCCAAATCACTGGGCTTGACCGGCAAGGAAACCTTTGAGATCACCGGGCTCAAGGACGGCGAATCGAAAGAGGCCACGGTCGTGGCCAAGGGTGATGGCGGCGAAAAAACGTTCACGGTGAAAGTGTTGTTGCTGACGCCGAAGGAACGCGAGTTTTTCCGCCACGGCGGCATCCTGCAATACGTGCTGCGTCAGCTGGCCAGCAAGAAGGCCGCCTGATACCCGCCGCGAAGACGCTGCCTTGCGGGGCAGCGTCTTCGCCTGGATGGACGCTGTTTAGAGTTGCTGTTTCCAGCTAGCCTGATAGCAACGCCAAACGTGCCCCTCGCGCTTCCATGCCGTCTGGACGGCATACACACCCAGTTGCGAGGGAAACAGCTTGCCGCCGCTGGTGAGCGTGACGGTAAAGTCGGCCAAGTAGCGGTCGCCCCGCGGTTGCACGTCCACCGGTCCGAGCACAGCGTGCAAGGTCTCGCCACGGAAGCTCGCCACGCGCAAAAGATTGCCGATGTCCTTGCGGCCCATCTCGCCGTCGTTGCCATCGAAGTCATCCGTAAGCTGCGCCGTCACGGCCGATGCATCAACCGCCCGAACGCCCTGCGCGGCCTTGTCGAGGGCTTGCCGGATCAACACGTCGTCGGGCGCCCGACGACAGCCGGCAACACTCACGGCCAGGACCGCCAGCAGGCATACCCAGCCGCCCCACCGGTTTAGTTTTGACATGCTCGAATCTCGCTGCAGCGCCGCTTGCCGCTATACGCGGGCGTATGCTCCAATGCCTCGCCCGCATGATGCCCGATGCCCGCCGTCGCCACCATCGGATCGTCACTTATTGGAGCTTGGGATTGAACATGAGCAATGAGCATCCGTGGCTGAGTCACTATCCGGATGGCGTACCCGCGGACATCGACATCAACCAATATGCGTCCGTGGCTGCGGTGCTGGAAGAGGCCTTTGAGCGTTATGGGCAACGCACCGCCTTCTGCAATTTCGGCAAAAGCCTCAGCTATGGCCAGATCGACACGCTCAGCCGCCAATTCGCCGGCTACCTGACCGGCGAACTCAAGCTCAAGCAAGGTGATCGCCTGGCGATCATGCTGCCCAATATCCTGCAGTATCCCATCGCCCTGTTCGGCGCGTTGCGCGCCGGACTGGTGGTGGTGAACACCAACCCCATGTATACGGCGCGCGAACTCAAGCATCAGCTCGCCGACGCCGGCGCGCAGGCGATCGTGGTGCTGGACAATTTTGCCGCGACGCTGCAGGAGGTGGTCGGCGAGACCGGCGTCAAGCACATCGTGACCACCGGCATCGGCGACCTGCTCGGCGCCAAGGGCGTGCTGGTCAATTTCGTGCTCAAGCATGTCAAGAAGATGGTGCCCGCCTACTCGCTGCCGCACGCCGTGCGTTTCAGCGAAGCGCTCGCGCGCGGTGCTCGGCACGAAGTGACCAAGCCCTCGCTCAAGCATGACGATATCGCCTTCCTGCAGTACACCGGCGGTACCACCGGCGTCGCCAAGGGCGCGATGCTCACGCATGGCAACATGATCGCCAACATGCTGCAGGCCGGCGCCTGGTTCGGCGCCAAGATCAAGCCTGGCGAGGAAACCATCATCACGGCCTTGCCGCTTTATCACATCTTCGCGTTGACCTGTAATTGCTTCATCTTCCTGCGCTTCGGCGGCCGCAGCATCCTGATTACCAATCCGCGCGACATGCCGGCGTTCGTGAAGGAGCTAAGCAAAACCAAGTTCACCGCGATCACCGGGGTCAACACGCTGTTCAATGGCCTGCTCAATACGCCCGGTTTCGACCAGGTCGATTTCTCCAGCCTGCGCATGAGTTTCGGCGGCGGCATGGCCGTGCAGCGTGCCGTGGCCGAAAAGTGGCATAAGGTCACCGGCTGCGTGCTGATCGAAGGCTACGGCATGACCGAAAGCTCGCCCGTCGCCACCATCAATCCGCTGGTGGAAGGCGCGCAATTCAACGGCTCCATCGGCCTGCCGGTTCCCTCCACGGCCATCAGCATTCAGGATGAAGAGGGCAAGCAGCTGGACATCGGCGAAGTCGGCGAGATCTGCATCCACGGCCCGCAGGTGATGAAGGGCTATTGGAACCAGCCGGGCGAGACGAGCAAGGTGCTCAGCGCCGACGGCTGGTTGCGCACCGGCGACATCGGGCGCATGGACACCTCCGGCTACATCTACATTGTCGATCGCAAGAAGGACATGATCCTGGTCTCGGGCTTCAACGTGTATCCGAACGAGATCGAGGATACCGTGATGAAGTGCCCGGGCGTGGCCGAGGTTGCCGCGATCGGCGTGCCGGACGAGCACTCGGGCGAAGTCGTGAAGCTGTTCGTGGTGCGCAAGGACCCGAACTTGACGACCGAACAGCTCAAGGAGTTCTGCCGCGAAAACCTTACCGGCTACAAGCGGCCGAAGATTATCGAGTTCCGCGATGCGCTGCCCAAGAGCAACGTAGGCAAGATTTTGCGCCGCGAACTGCGCGACGAAAAGAAGGCCGTCGCCGCCGGTTGATCGCTAGCCATCGAGGCATGCCCATGCACACCCCGCGTCTGGCGGGGTGCGGGTACGCTTACTCGTCGTGCCACATCTCAAGGATATCGGCGTAGCCGCCCAGCAGGTTCCACAGCGGCACCTGCTTGTCTTCGGGAATGCGCGTGTAGGCAAAGCCAATGTGCTTTTCCGACACCCGTGCCACCTTGGCCTCAAGATGGATATGCAGGTCGTGGCCGAAAATCATGTCCAGCACCCAGCTTTCCCCCGGTTGACCGCCCCATTCGCGCGGCCGGCGCAGCAGCACACCCGTTGCGGAAATGTCGATCAGGTCGGTCGGATGCGACGCATCGCCATGGCTCATCAGAACCGTCGTCTTGATGCGCATGCGCGCCGGACGCAGATGCTCGTTGTCGGAACCTTCCATGGCATCTCCACCCTCAGTCATCATGTCTTTCACCCTCCATACCGCGCAGCGTTGCCGCCTTACGCCATCCCCTGTTCCGGTCGCGCCATGGGCCAGGCCCTCGGGCTTGGCGCTTCTAACGCGCGCCGCCGGCCTTTTAAGCCGGTTTATCCGGATATCTCCGTATGATGATGCAAGCTGCATGCCACTGCTACAGCTGCGTTTCAAAGACCCATCGGGTGTATTTCAGCACCATGCCGTCGCGGGAGCCGACGCGATAGGTCACATGCTGCCGTAACTGGCTGCCGGCTCCGCGCGGCCTCTTCGCCAACCCTTACCCGCAGCTGAAGCCTTCGCTGGACATGCTTGCGTACTGCAGTTAATCTGTCACCCGCGTGTGGAGCCACGCACGGATGCACGCCGGGGATCCTGGTCGGGTTGGCCTCCACCCGATGTTTTCAGCCGACTTTTACGATTCGCGGGCGACGCTGGCGGCGTCACGCGTGGTTTCAGCCTGATCGCTTCCGTCACGACCGGCCCGGCACCAGCGACCGCACACCTGACCGAACCGCGGCCTGTGGCTTCGTCAGGGGTTGCCATTGCGGGAAACCCGCAGCCCGGCTGGGCATCGCAAGATCTGGTTTCACGGGAATGGCCTGCGCAACCGAAGGCATTCCGGGTACGAGCCTTTCTTCGATTTAGCATCGTAAGACAGGTTCCGATCATCAACAGAACGAACCGCCAGCCCTGCCGGGCGGCCCAATGACATGCATTGATGAGCACTGAGCCAACCGAGTCTCAGCCTGTACAAGCAACGCAAGATGCGTTTGCCGGGGTTCCGCAGCAGCAGGAGATGCCTCTGGCCATCGTGCGCGGCGAACCCATCCTGCAAATGCCGCAGGACCTTTACATTCCCCCGGATGCGCTGGAAGTCATCCTGGAAGCCTTCGAGGGACCGCTGGATCTGCTGCTTTACCTGATCCGGCGGCAAAATCTGGACATCCTGGACATTCCGATTGCCGAAATCACCCGGCAATACATGGAATACATCGACATGATGCGCGATGTGATGCGCCTGGAGCTGGCCGCCGAGTACCTGCTGATGGCGGCGATCCTGGCGGAGATCAAATCTCGCCTGCTGCTGCCTCGCCCTCCCACGGAAGAAGGCCTGGAAGAAGACCCCCGTGCGGAACTGGTCCGCCGCTTGCAGGAATACGAGCGGTTCAAGAAGGCCGCCGAGGATATCGACGCCCTGCCCCGCATGGAGCGCGACACGGTGGCCGTGCAGGCCGAGGTGGGCGAGCGCAACGTGATCAAGCTGCCGCCGCCGCTCGATCTGAAGGAAATGCTGCTGGCCCTCAAGGATGTGCTGCACCGGGCCGAATTGTTTGGGCATCACGCCATCAAGCGCGAGGCACTGAGCGTGCGCCAGCGCATGGGCGAGCTGCTCAGCAAGCTGGACGACGACCAGTTCCACCGTTTCGAGAGCCTGTTCGACGTGACCGAGGGACGCCTGGGCGTGGTGGTCACCTTCCTGGCCATGCTGGAACTGGCCAAGGAGTTCCTGATCAACATCGTGCAGGAAGAACCGCTGGCCGCGATCTACGTCAAGGCCAACGCCAGCTCGGCCATGGAAGAGGCCGAAGTGGCCGCCGACGACGATGCCTTCGACGAAGAGCAGCACAGTGCTTCGGGCACCGAATAAGTAACGCACAACCTGTCATGGAATCCCGATCCTAAGCGTATGCAGATCGAGCAACTGAAAACGATTATCGAAGCAGCCCTGCTCGCCGCCAGCCAGCCGTTGAGCGTCGTGCAACTGGGCGATCTGTTCGTTGAAGAAGACGGCGTTGATCGTGCCCAGATCGCCATGGCGCTCCAGGCGCTTGCCGAAGATTGCGCCGGCCGCGGCGTGGAACTGAAGGAAGTGGGCTCGGGCTTTCGCTATCAGGTCCGACAGGACGTGCACCCCTGGGTATCGCGCATGTGGAGCGAAAAACCCAGCCGCTACTCCCGCGCACTGCTGGAAACCTTGGCGCTGATCGCCTACCGCCAGCCGATCACGCGACCGGAGATCGAGCAGATCCGCGGCGTGGTGGTGTCATCCAACATCATCAAGACCTTGGAGGAGCGCGAATGGATCCGCGTGGTCGGCCACCGCGACGTGCCCGGCAAGCCGGCCCTGTTCGGCACCACCCGCGCCTTCCTCGACTACTTCAACCTCAAATCGCTGGATGAGTTGCCGCCGCTCTCCGAAATCCGCGACATGGAAGACCCGCAACTACGCCTGGACGACGAGCCTTTCCCGCCCCGCGTCATTCGCGACCTGCCCATCGATCCGGACGCCGAAGAGCCTGTAGCTGGAGCCGAAGCCGGCGAAGGCTCCGAAAACGAACAGCACAGCCAAGAAGCCCACCCCAACCCCGTCGAGGACGACCGCTACGATCGCGTGGCAACCGAGTCTCACCACGACGAGCCCGCCATCGAGGCGGACGCAGGTACTGAAAGCGAAGATCGCACCGACCCAACCCCTCACGACCCCGTCGAAGACGATCGCCACGATCGCGTGGATGCCCAGTCCCATCACGACGACGAATCCGCCAGCGAGGCGGACGAAGCGGTCCAAACCCACCCTTCCACTGCCGACGAGGCAGCGGACAGTGCGGATGCCGATGAAGGCAGCCACACGCAAGACACCGAGGAGTATCGCGCATGAATGCGCCGCAAAAATCCGTATTGAGCCTCAAGCGCGCCGCGCCGGCCGAAAACACCCCGCAAATCGAAGAACGCCTGCACAAGGTGCTCGCCAACGCCGGCCTCGGCTCGCGCCGCATGCTGGAACAACGCATCCAGGCCGGTGAAGTGGAGGTCAACGGCACGCCCGCCAACATCGGCGCCAGTGTGCGCGCCGGAGACCGCGTCGTGGTCGACAGCAAGCAGTTCGTCGTTGCTACCGACAACCGCGACGACGCCGAAGTGCTGGTCTACCACAAGCCCGAAGGCGTGGTGACCACGCGTGAAGACCCCGAAGGCCGCCCAACCGTATTCGAGCAGCTGCCGCGACTGAAAGGCGCGCGCTGGGTCGCGGTGGGGCGCCTGGACATCAACACCACAGGCCTGCTGCTGCTCACCACCGATGGTGAGCTCGCCAATGCGTTGATGCACCCGCGCAGCGGCCTGGAACGCGAATATCTATGCCGCGTGCACGGCGAAGTACCCGACGAAATCATCGAAAAGCTAAAAGCCGGCGTGGAGCTGGAAGACGGCCCCGCCCGCTTCGACGAAATCGCCATCATCAGCCGCGGCGGCAGTCACAGCTGGTTCCGCGTGGTCATTCGCGAAGGCCGCAATCGCGAAGTACGCCGCCTGTGGGATTCGCAAGGCTTCCTGGTGAGCCGCCTCAAGCGTATCCGCTACGGCAACATCGAGCTGCCGCGCACCCTGCGCCGTAGCGACTGCGAAGCGCTCAACGAAGAATCGGTGAAGGAACTGCGCAAGGTCGCCGGCCTCGGCGCGCCGCAACCGGTGCTCACGCTCAGCCCCGTGCTGCACCAACGCCGCGCACCGCGCAATGTCACCGAATATCGTCCCGAAAAAGGCAGCAGCACCGGTTGGAGCGGCGGCTATCACGACGAAGCGCGCGAATTGCGTGCATTCGATCGCATCCGCGAAGAACCCGTGCGCGGCAAGCAGCAGCGACGCCGTGCCAATCCCAATCGTGAAGTGAACGGCAACGTCGCCGGCCCCGAACGGCCCGCCAAGAACCGCAACAAGAAGAAGCGCGGCATCGGCCCCGGTCAGGAACTGCCCCCCGCCCGCACCTGGTTCGCCGGCGAAAGCCGCGAAGGTGGACGTAGTGGTAGCGGTAGCGGTGGCGGTGGCGGTGGCGGTGGCGGCAATGCTTATGGCAATCGCCGTGGTGGCGGTGGCACGGGCAATGCCAATCCGTATGGCGGCTTTGGCGCCGGTGGCAACACCAATCGCAATAACCGTGGCGGCCAGGGCGGTCGCGCCGGTCAGGGCGGACGCCCGCAGGGTCGCGGCAACCGCCCGCACGGTGGCGGCCGGCCTCATGGCGGCGGCGGTGGCAATCGTTCCGGCAACCGCTGATCGCGGGTACCCACGCAGGGCATGATCCGCATTTACCACAACATTCGCTGCTCGAAATCACGCAGCACCTTGGCCTTGCTCGAAGAGCACGGCAAACCGTTCGAGATCGTCAACTACCTCGACGCGCCACCCAGCGCCAACGAACTGAAAGCGCTGCTGTTACTGCTGGGCATCACAGCACGGCAATTGTTGCGCCGTGGCGAGGATGTCTACGCGCAGTTACGCCTGGACGACGCCTCGCTCGATGACGAGGCATTGATCCAGGCGATGGCTACGCATCCACGCCTGATCGAACGGCCGATCGTGGTGGCGAACGGCAAGGCGGCGATCGGACGCCCGCCCGAAGCCGTGTTGCAGATCCTCTGACGTCTGCCTGCGCAACCGGGCTGGCAAGACCGATGCGTCTGCCGGGTACCGTCCAGACTCCATCGCGCACACGCTTGCGCAAATGAAAAGGCCGCCCGATTGAGGCGGCCTTTTCACATTGTCCATCCATCATCAGATGCGGCTTTGCGTGGCCGGATCGCCCACCTTGGCCCCGGCATCGCCACGCGGCGGGGGCGGCGGCACCGACGGGCCGGACGAAGCGGTCTTGGACCAGTCCGCCGGCGGTCCCGGCACGCGACCGTTCATGATGTCGTCGATCTGGCGCGCATCGATGGTTTCATACTGCAGCAAGGCGTCGGCCATTACGTGCAGCTTGTCGATGTTGTCGGTCAGGATCTGCTTGGTACGGCCATAGGCACGGTCGAGAATGTCACGCACGACCTCGTCGATCTTGCGCGCCGTCTCGTTGGAAACGTTCTTGTGTTGCGTGACCGAACGGCCCAGGAAGACTTCGTCTTCTTCTTCGCCGTAGGTAACGGGGCCGAGTTCATCGGAAAGGCCCCACTTGGTGGCCATGTTGCGCGCCATCTTGGTCGCACGCTCGATGTCGTTGGATGCGCCGGTGGTCACCTTGTCGGTACCGAAGATCAGCTCTTCGGCCACGCGGCCGCCGTACAGCGAGCACAGCTGCGATTCGATGGCGGTGCGGTTCATGCTGTACTTGTCGCTTTCCGGCAGGTACATGGTGACGCCCAGCGCACGGCCGCGCGGGATGATGGTGACCTTGTAGACCGGATCGTGCTCGGGCACCAGGCGGCCGACGATGGCGTGGCCCGCTTCGTGGTAGGCGGTGAGCTTCTTTTCGTCCTCGCTCATGGCCATCGAGCGGCGCTCGGTACCCATCAGGATCTTGTCGCGCGCCTTGTCCATATGGCTCATGCGCACTTCGCGGGCGTTTTCGCGCGCCGCGAACAGGGCGGCCTCATTGACGAGGTTGGCCAGGTCCGCGCCGGAGAAGCCCGGCGTACCGCGTGCGATCACCATCGGATCCACATCGCTGGCCGTCGGAACCTTGCGCAGGTGCACCTTGAGGATTTGTTCGCGGCCCTTCACGTCCGGCAGGCCGACCACCACCTGGCGGTCGAAGCGGCCCGGGCGCAGCAGTGCCGGGTCCAGCACGTCCGGACGGTTGGTGGCGGCGATGACGATGATGCCCTCGGTGCCCTCGAAACCGTCCATTTCCACCAGCAACTGGTTGAGCGTCTGCTCGCGCTCGTCGTGGCCGCCGCCCAGGCCCGCACCGCGATGACGGCCCACCGCATCGATTTCGTCGATGAAGATGATGCACGGCGCGTGCTTCTTGGCCTGGTCGAACATGTCGCGCACGCGCGATGCGCCCACGCCGACGAACATCTCGACGAAGTCGGAGCCGGAGATCGAGAAGAACGGCACCTTGGCCTCGCCGGCAATCGCCTTGGCGAGCAGCGTCTTGCCGGTGCCGGGCGGGCCGACCATCAGCACGCCGCGCGGGATCTTGCCGCCCAGGCGCTGGAATTTACCCGGATCGCGCAGGAATTCGACCAGTTCGCCGACTTCCTCCTTCGCTTCGTCGCAGCCGGCGACGTCGCTGAAATTGACCTTGACCTGGTCCTCGCCCTGCAGCTTGGCACGCGAACGGCCGAAGCTCATCGCCCCGCGTCCGCCACCACCCTGCTGCATCTGGCGCATGAACCAGATGAACACGCCCACGATCAGGATGACCGGTAGCCAGTTCACCAGCAGGCCGATCAGCGAGAAGCCGGTGCCCGAATCCTGGGTGACGATGACGTTCTTGTCCTGCATCTGCTTGACCACCGTGCTGGTGGAGAAGCCAAGCACGGGCGCCACCGTACGGTAGTTGCTGCCGTCCTTCAGCTTGCCGCTGATGGTGGCGGGGTTCTCGGCGCTGATGGTGGCGGTAGCGACGTTGCCGCTGTCCACACTCTGCACAAAGCTGCTGTAAGGCAGGTCCGAGGAGGCGCCACCGTGCGGGTTGAAGCTCTGGAACACGGTGATAAGCACCACCGCGATGACCAGCCAGAGCAACAGGGTTTTCCATGTCTCATTCATGCGCGGTTCTCGCCATTTTGCCGGCTTGCCGGTTTGTACCCGGTTGCCAGCGCATACACCTCCCGCGAACGCGCGCGGGAGGCCTTCGGTTTACGCATGCTTACGCGCGAAAACTCTGCGCGCAAGCCTCGTAAGTAATCGTCAAAGCCCGTTCCCTGGAACAGCTTGATTAGAAACGCGCCACCGGGTTTGAGCCAGTGCCGGCTGAAATCAAGCGCCAGTTCGGCCAGATCCATCGCCCGGATCTGGTCCGCCAAGGCCACACCACTCATATTGGGGGCCATGTCAGACAGCACAAGATCGAGCTTCTGGCCGTCCAGGCGCGACTCCAGGGCATGCAGCACGTTCTCCTCGCGGAAATCGCCCTGCAGGAAATCCACCCCGGCGATACCCTGCATCGGCAGGATATCCAGCGCCACCACGGTACCACTATCACCCAAGCGTTGACGAACCAGCTGCGACCAGCCCCCGGGGGCGGCGCCGAGGTCCACCACCCGCATCCCGGGCTTGAGCAGGTTATCCCGCTCGATCAGTTCTTCCAGCTTGTAGACGGCGCGCGAACGCAGGCCTTCGGCCTGGGCTTTCTTAACGTAGACATCGTCGAAATGCTCCCGCAGCCAGCGGGAACTGCTCTTGCTGCGAGGCATGGTCGGCAACGGCCGGGAACAGGGGTGCCCATGATACCCTTTGCGATCCCCTCGTCGCGAATCCGAGACTGAACGAATGGCCATCTCCCCGTCCCAGCGGCGCTACCTGCGCAGCCTCGCCCACGATCTTCATCCGGTGATCCTGCTGGGAGCCAAGGGCGCGACCGAAGCGGTGGTGAAGGAACTGGACCTCGCCCTGTCCCATCACGAACTGGTCAAGGTGAAGCTTTCCGGCGGCGACAAGGACGAACGCGAGGCCCAGATCCATTTCCTGATCGACGGCACCGGCGCCGAAAGCGTGCAGCAGATCGGCCATACCGTGGTGCTGTTCCGCCGCAACGAAGACGATCCCCGCCTCGCGCTGCCCCGCTAAGGACGCATCATGGACTTGTCGCTGGACCGGCCGGACGGTTTTTTGTTCGTCCGCCGCGTCACACCCACCACCGTCACCGTAGTCGATCGCCCGCTCAGCCGGAGTTTCGTGCTGGCGCCCGATCGCGTCGTCGAGTCATGGCCCGTCACCAGCGCGCTGGAGCTGGACGAAAGCCACGTGGCCGGCATGCTTGAATTGAAACCCGAGCTGGTGCTGCTGGGCACCGGCGAACGTCAGCAGTTTCCACAGGCATCTTTCCTTGCCGGCTTCCTGCGCCGGGGCGTGGGCATCGAAGTCATGGACAATGCCGCCGCCGCGCGCACCTATGGGCTGCTGGCCGCCGAAGGGCGACGGGTTATCGCCGCCTTCATTCTTCCTGGCAAGTAAAAGACTCAGCGCGAAGGCAGGTAGTCGAGCGGATCGACCGGGCTGCCATCCTTGCGGATCTGGAACTGCAGCTCGTCGCGCGGACTGCTGCTCGATCCCATCTCGGCGATCTCCTGGCCGGCCTTCACCTGCTGGCCTTCGGTCACCAGGCGTTTGCGGTTGTGGCCATAGGCGGACAGGAAGCTGTCGTTGTGCTTGATGATGATCAGCTCGCCATAGCCGACCAGGCCGTTGCCGCTGTACACCACGACGCCGTCTGCCGCGGCGACCACCGGATCGCCTTCTTTGCCGGCGATGTCGATGCCCGGTATCGCTGCACTCGCCTGGAACCTGCCCACGATCTGGCCCGACGCCGGCCAGCGCCACTTCACGCCGCCCACGACGCGGGTAGCGCCGCTGGCCACGACCGGTGTCGCAACCGGCGGCGGTGCACTTGGGGGTGCCAGGGCAGCGGGCGCTGCGGAATTTGCTGCCACCACCGCGGGGGCCGCGGTTGCCGCGTGGGCAGACGCAGGAGGCCGCGGTGAAGATTCAACCGGTTGGAAACCCGGATTCGGCGCGGGCGGCGGTGCCTTGGCCACTACCACGGTGGTGGGCGCATGCATGGGAACGCCACCGCGAGGCGGTACCTTGAGCACCTGCCCCGGCCAGATCGTATAGGGCGCGGAAATGCCATTGGCCTGGGCCAGGTCACGGAAATCCGTGCCGTTGCGAAAGGCAATGGAATAAAGGGTGTCACCCTTGACGACCGTATAGCTGCCTATCGCTCCGGCACCCTGCGCGCGCGGCCTGGGAGTGGCGCCTGCGGGTGGCTGCTGCACCACGACCGTGCTGCAGGCGGTCATGAACAACGCAGTCGTGGCAAGTACGGACCATCGCATCAATCCTGTCATGCACGGCAGCATAACGGGGTCACGCAGAGTTTTCATACGACCCCTTCGGAAAAGATTGCCGTGCGTTAATGCTTGATGGTGTCTCTAATGCTTAAGCACCCACCATGCGGCAAGCGCCGCAAGCACGGCCAGCGCCGCCCATCCGATCCATTCGATATGCTTGTGGATGATTCGCTCGGCACGTTCGCCGAACAGGCGGATCAGCAGCGCCAGCAGCCACACGCGCTTGCCGCGTCCAAGCAGGATGCAAACCAGGAACGGCACCACCGGCACGCCAACGATACCCGATGCCCAAGTAACGAATTTCATCGGTACTACCGGCTGCAGCGCGGCAAGCATCAGCACCAGCAAGAGTTCCATCCAGTGCGCATTCATTTGCGAATGCAGGCTTTCCACGCCGCGCTGGATCGGATCGTAAAGATGCAACGATTGCAGCAAGGGTGTCAGCACGTGGAACGCCCAATGTCCCAGTGCGTAACCGATCAGCGATCCCAGCAGCGAAAACAGCAGGCTGATGTTGGCATAGAAGAAGGCGCGATGCCGCTTGCCCAGCATCATCGGCGCCAGCATCACCTCCGGCATCACCGGAAAGATGAAGGCCTCCACGAAGCTCAGGCCGCAAAGGTAATAGATCGCCCTGGGATCGCGCGCCCAGATCAGAACGCGCGCATAAAGCTTTTCGAATAAACGCATCAGCCGATGCCACCCAACAAAGGTACGAAACTCACTGCCGCCAGTTCCTCTTGCACGAAATCACCTTGGCCGTCGCCGCGCATGCGGATCAGGGTTTGACTGCTGGGAGAACCGACCGGTGCGACCAGCACGCCGTCGGGGCTTAATTGATCAAGTATCTGGGTGGGAATGGCATCGCCGGCGGCGGTGAGAATGATCGCATCGAACGGCGCCTCGGCGGCCCAGCCCAGCTTGCCGTCGTCATGCCGCGACCGGATGTTCTCCAGACCGAGCTGGCGAAAACGGCGGCGCGCCTGGCGCAGCAGTTCCTCGATGCGCTCGACCGTGTACAACTGCGGCACCAGACTGGCCAGCACCACGGCCTGGTAACCGGAGCCGGTACCGATTTCCAGCACCTTCCTGGGCCGTCCGTCCTTCTGGTCGAACGGCTCCAGCAGCGCCTCGGTCATGCGCGCCACCACCCAGGGTTGCGAGATGGTCTGGCCATGGCCGATCGGGAGCGCGGTGTTTTCGTAGGCGCGCGAGTGCAGCGCCTGGTCGATAAAGTGATGGCGCGGCAGATGACGGATGACGTCGAGCACACGCTTGTCCTGAATGCCCTCTTCCTTGAGCTTGGCCACAAGACGGTCGCGCGCCCGCTGCGAGGTCATGCCTTCGCCTTTGAGTGCGGATGGAGGCAATGGATGCACGGTTACCTCACGCGGCCTTGCCGTCGGATGTATCGGTCATGCCCTCGCTAAGAGCATGGACCCAGCGGCTCACCTTCTCCAGCGCCTGGAAGCGGGTGAGATCCACGTGAATGGGTGTGACCGACACATAGCCGCGCTGCACGGCGTGGAAGTCGGTGCCGGGGCCGGCGTCGTCGACGTCGCCGGCCGGGCCGATCCACCAGATGGTCTTGCCGCGCGGATCGGTCTGCTTGATGCACGGTGCCGAGCGGTGGCGCTTGCCCAGCCGGGTCACTTCGAAGCCGTGAATTTCATGCCACGGGCGATCGGGCACGTTGACGTTGAGAATGGTGTCGGCGGGAAGCGGATCGATCAGCAGGCGCTCCATCAACAGCAATACGGCCTTTGCGGCCGATTCGTAGTGTTCGCCGTGATGGTCCCTGCTGACCAGCGAAACGGCGATGGCCGGCAGCCCCAGGAAGCGACCTTCCATCGCCGCCGAAACGGTGCCGGAATAGATCACGTCGTCGCCGAGATTGGCGGAGTTGTTGATGCCGGAAACGACGATGTCCGGCTCGTGGTCGATCAGGCCGGCCAGCGCCAGATGCACGCAGTCGGTGGGCGTGCCGGCGACGCGGTAATAGCCGTTCTCCATGCGCAGCGCGCGGATCGGCGCGTCCAGCGTCAACGAATTGCTTGCGCCCGAACGGTCGCGGTCCGGCGCCACCACCGTGACCTGGCTGACCGCGCCCAGGCGCTCGGCGAGCACGCGGATGCCCGGGGCGTCCACGCCATCGTCGTTAGAAACGAGTACTCGCATCGTGATCCGTTCAAACCTGTTTTACGGTGTGCGGCCCGAGGGCTTGATCGCACGCTCCCTGAACCCTGGAGTCTAACCGAGCGGACCGCCGGTTTCATCGTCGCAGCCGCCGTTGCCGCCGGGAATCTCGCCGCCACAGTCGCCATTGGCTACGATCCACACCATGAAGCGCCGCACGCCCGCCACCGTCAACGACGACGACAGCCGACTGTTCCGTGAGGCCATTGGCGAGGTGCGGCGCATGGACCCGGTCGCGCCGCCGCCAACAAGCCCCAAGCCCGAACCCCACCCGCACATGCTGGACGCCGACGAAGCCGCCGTGCCGCGCGAGCTTTTGACCATGGCTTTCGATCCCGGACTGATGGAGGTCGGCGAGGAACTCAGTTATCTGCGCGACGGCTATCCGCCAAAGCTGCTGCGCCAACTCAAGCGCGGTCAGTACAGCGTGCAGGACGAGATCGACTTGCACCAGATGAACGCCGCCGCGGCGCAGGCGACCATCGCCGACTTCCTGGCCCAGGCCAAGGCACGCGAACTGCATTGCGTGCGCATCGTGCATGGCAAGGGCTTGCGATCGAAAGCCGCCGGACCCGTGTTGAAAGTGCTGACCGACCGCCTGTTGCGACGGCGCGACGATGTGATCGCCTTCGCCTCGGCGCGCCCGATGCAGGGCGGAACCGGGGCAGTGGTGGTGCTGCTCAAATCCAAGGCGCGCGTATAAAGGGCGTCATGCCGATGCCCCCTTTTTGCGAGCGAGGGCGGCACAATGGCTTGCAGTCGGCGCAGGTGGCTGTCAAACGGTAACGTAGGGTCGCTTGACGAAGGAGTGTTCCGGTGGGGAGCGTATCAATGAAGAACGGGATCGTCGTCGCAGCCGGGTTCGTTCTCGCACTGGCGCTGCCCTCGCACGCTAGCGCACAGAACAGCGACAGCCTGCTGCCCGCGTTGAAGAGCATGCCAGCACCTGCCATCGCCGATACCGGCGCCCACGCGTGGAGCACGCGCCCCGCGCAAAGCTATGACTGGAAACGCAGCGCATCCATCCCAGGTTCGGCCGATCGGTCCGCGGCCTCCGCCACCATCCATGTCCCCTTTGCACGGGCGCCCGCCGCCGACGCGTTGCGTCGCCTGCCGTTCTATGTAACGGCCCCCTACTGGTTGCCGCGCAGCCGTACCTTCGGCAAGGCCGACGACCGCTTATGGGCACCACAACCGGCCACCACGCACGGTGCGCTGATCAACGACATAGCGACGCTGGTGCATTCGGCGGCATCCAATTGATTGGCTTGGCGGGTGGCGACGGTTCAATCCATCAATTCGCGCACCACTACCGTGGCATACGCGCCGGCGGGCAGCTCGAAACTGAGCTCAAGCGTGTCCTTGTCAAGCCAGCGCCAGCGTAGTTCTTTCGGAAGCAGGCGCAGCGGGCGGCGCTCCTGATCCATGCGCGCGGCGACCAGGCCGTCGGCCAGATCGGCGAACGCGGCGGCAATCTCGTGCTCCAGCTTGCCGGCCTCCGCCGTGGCGGGCGATTCGCCCTGCCCCCATAACGGTCCGGACGGATGGATATCGCCCTGCGCAAGGCGCGCGGCAAGCGTGTCGTTGAACGGTTCGGGGCCGAACCACGAACGCGAGCCGGCCAGCGACCAGATTTCGCCGTCCAGCGGCCGGTCCCAGGCGTCGCGTTCCACGCGCGCGGCCAGCACGCTGTTGAAAATATGCGAGCGCGCCGCGGAAAGCAGGATGGAACGCTTGTCGCGATCCACGCGCCGCCCGGCGAACATGGCGCGTGCCTGCGCTACATTACCGCCTTCGCGGCCGAAGCGCTGTTCGCCGAAGTAATTGGGTACGCCGCGCTCGGAAATCGATTGCAACACCTGCTCGGCACGCCCGCGATCGCCACGCACCTCGCGCAGCACCAGCACAAAGCGGTTGCCCCGCAACGCCCCGCGCTTGAGCTTGCGTTTGTGCCGCGTGCTGGCCAGCACTTTGACCTCGTTGTGCGGGAAAGCCGTCCAGTCCGGATCGGGCTTGCCCGCTATTTGCACGGTGAAGGCCTGGCGCGTTACCGCATGGCGGTCCTTCAGTCCGGCGTATCCCACATTCATGGGCGGCACACCGGCAAAGCGCGCCAGCTCGCGCGCCACCCAATCGGTGTTCGCTTCGCGCTTCTCGACCCACAGTAGCGCATGCTCGCCCTCGCCGTCGGCGTCGTAGCCTAAGATTTCCTCGACGCGAAAATCCTCGGGCACGTGGCGCAACTTAGCCATCAAGGGCGGTACGCCGTGGGCGCGGGGCAGTTCTGATTCGGATGTCATGGAACCGATTCTGGCGACTCTGTCGTGAGCGTCACTGGCTGTGGAGGAAACACGACCCGGGCACGGTCGCCGCGATGAAGAACAAAGCCCGCTCAGTTGCCCGTGCTAACCGTGGCCGCCGGGGCGGCTGTGCTGGCGGCATGGGCAGGCTTTTCCACCACCTGATAGAAAGTTTCGCCCGGTTTGATCAAACCCAGCTCGCCACGCGCGCGCGCTTCCACCGCTTGCTCGCCATGCTTGAGGTCGGCGACATCCGCTGCCAGTGCCTGGTTGCGCTGGGTCAGTTTATCGTTCTCGTCGCTCTGCTTTTTCACCGCAATGCGCAGGCCATTCACTTCGGACATGCCACCGTGATCGGACCACAGCTTGAACTGGAGTCCGATCAACAGCAGCAGCAAGATCAAAGCGATCCAGCGCAACATCGTGGCCATTTACCTCTTGAGCGTGGGCGCGCCTTAGCCCGGCAGATGAGCCAGGTTCGGAAACGCGTTGCGGCCAGCATAGCGCGCCGCACTGCCCAGTAGCTCTTCGATGCGCAGCAGCTGGTTGTACTTCGCCACGCGGTCGGTGCGGCTCAGCGAACCGGTCTTGATCTGGGTGGCGGTGGTGGCCACGGCGATGTCGGCAATGGTGGTGTCCTCGGTTTCGCCGGAACGATGCGAGATCACGGCCGCGTACTTGGCCGCCTCGGCCATGGCGATGGCTTCCAGCGTCTCCGACAGCGTGCCGATCTGGTTCACCTTGATGAGGATGGCGTTGGCGATCTTCTTCTCGATGCCCTCGCGGAAGATCGCCGGGTTGGTGACGAACAGATCGTCGCCCACCAACTGCAGCTTGTTGCCGAGTTTGTCGGTGAGCTGCTTCCAGCCGTCCCAGTCGCCTTCGGCCATGCCGTCTTCGATGGAGACGATCGGATACTGCTGCGCCCAGCTGGCCAGCACATCGACGAACTGGGCCGGCGTATAGACCTTGCCTTCGCCTTCCAGATCGTACTTGCCGTCCTTGAAGAACTCCGAGCTGGCCACGTCCAGGCCGAGCAGGATGTCGCTGCCGATCTTGAAACCGCTCTTGTTGACCGCTTCCAGAATCGTGTCGATCGCCTCGACGTTGGAGCGCAGGTTCGGCGCGAAACCGCCTTCATCGCCGACCGCCGTGTTGAGGCCCTTGCCCTTGAGCACGCTCTTGAGCGCGTGGAAGATTTCCGCGCCGGCACGCAGGGCTTCGGCGAAGGTGGGCAAGCCGACCGGGAGCACCATGAACTCCTGCACGTCCACGTTGTTGTCCGCGTGCGCGCCGCCGTTGATGATGTTCATCATCGGCACCGGCAGCGCGCCGGGCTTACCGTTGGACAAGTACTTCCACAGCGGCTCGCGGCGCGAGGCGGCCGCGGCGTGCGCGGCGGCCATCGAAACGCCCAGCAGCGCATTGGCGCCCAGACGCCCTTTGTTGGGCGTTCCATCCAGCTGGATCAGCTTGGCGTCGAGACCTTTCTGGTCGGCGGCATCGAAGCCTTTCAGCGCATCGGCGATCGCGCCGTTGACATGGCCCACCGCATTTTTCACACCCTTGCCCAGATAACGCGACTTGTCGCCATCGCGCAGCTCCACCGCCTCGCGCGTGCCGGTCGACGCACCGCTCGGCACCGCCGCACGGCCAAAGGCGCCATCGGCCAGGGTCACTTCGGCTTCGAGCGTGGGGTTACCGCGCGAATCGAGAATCTCGCGGGCGTGGATATGGGTAATTTGGGTGCTCATGTCCTATCCATTTCAGGGGAGTGAAAAGATGCTGGCGCGCGATAACCGCGCGCGCATCAGACAGTCTGTTCCAGGAAGCCGTGGCGCTTGGTCACGGCATCCAGTTCCAGCAGTGTGTTTAGCAGGGCTTCCATCTTGCCGAGCGGCCAGGCGTTGGGACCGTCGCTCAGCGCCTTGCTGGGATCCGGATGCGTTTCGGCAAACAAGCCGGCCACGCCAACGGCCACGGCCGCGCGCGCCAGCACCGGCACGTATTCGCGCTGGCCGCCGGAACTGGTGCCCTGCCCCCCCGGCAATTGCACCGAATGGGTGGCATCGAACACGACCGGGCAGCCCGTATCGCGCATCGCGCTCAGCGAGCGCATGTCCGAAACCAGGTTGTTATAGCCGAAACTGGCGCCGCGCTCGCATACCATGATCTGGTCATTGCCGACGGCCTTGGCCTTTTCGACCACGTTCTTCATGTCCCACGGGGCGAGGAACTGGCCCTTCTTGACGTTCACCGGCTTGCCGGCACGCGCCACTTTCTGGATGAAATCGGTTTGCCGGCACAGGAACGCAGGCGTCTGCAGCACATCGACGACCGCGGCCACTTCATCCATCGGCGTGTATTCGTGCACGTCGGTGAGCACCGGCACGCCGAGCTGGCGCTTGACCTCGCCCAGCACGCGCAGGCCTTCTTCCATGCCGGGGCCGCGGAAACTGGCACCTGAGGAACGGTTCGCCTTGTCGAAACTGGATTTGAAGATGAAGTTGATGCCGAGTCGGCCGGTGATCTCTTTCAATGTGCCGGCGGTGTCGATCTGCAGTTGTTCGGACTCCACCACGCAAGGACCGGCGATCAGGAACAGCGGCTTGTCCAGCCCGACCTCGAAACCGCACAACTTCATGCCACCGACTCCTTCGCCAGCTTCTGGCCGTCGCGCACTGCCTTGTACTCGCGCGCGGCGTGCACGAAACCGATAAACAGCGGATGGCCGTCGCGCGGGGTGGAGGTGAACTCCGGATGCGCCTGGCAACCGAGGAACCAGGGATGCTTCTGCAACGGCAGTTCGACGATTTCCACCAGCAGATCGTCCATCGACTTGCCGGAGATCACCATGCCTAAATCCTCGAAGGCCTGGCGATAGCGATTGTTGAATTCGTAGCGATGGCGATGACGCTCGCGCACGATGTCCTGGCCGTAGAGCTGGCGCGCCAGCGTGCCGGCCTTGAGACGGCATTCCTGCGCGCCCAGACGCATGGTGCCGCCCAGATCGGAGCGCTCGCTGCGCTGTTCCACTTCACCGGCAGCCGTGGTCCACTCGGTGATCAGCGCGATCACCGGGTTGGGCGTGTGGCGGTCGTTTTCGCTGGAATCGGCATCGGTGAAACCCGCGACGTTGCGCGCGAAATCCACCACGGCCGCATGCATGCCGTAGCAGATGCCAAAGTACGGCACGCCGTGTTCGCGGGCATACCGGGCGGCCAGCACCTTGCCTTCGAAGCCGCGCTTGCCGAAACCGCCGGGCACCAGGATCGCATCGGCATCGCCGAGTACCTTGGCCGCGCCTTCGGCTTCGATCTGTTCGGAGTCGATCCATTGCAGGTTTACGCGCGTCTGCTGCTTGATGCCGCCGTGGCGCAGGGCTTCGCCCAGCGACTTGTAGGCATCCTTGTGCTCCACGTATTTGCCGACGATGGCCACGTTGACTTCGTCTTTGGGACGCTCCACGGCATCGACCGTGCGCTGCCAGCCGGACAGGTCGGCGGGCTTGGCGTCCAGGCCCAGTTTCTTGACGACGATGTCGTCCAGACCCTGCTGATGCAGCCACAGCGGCTGCTTGTAGATGATGTCCACGTCGGCCGCGCTGATCACCGCCTGCTCGGGCACGTTGGTGAACAGGGCGATCTTGCGGCGCTCGCCGTCCGGCAGCGGCTGCTCGCAGCGGCACAGCAGGATGTCCGGCTGGATACCGATGGAGCGCAGCTCCTTCACCGAATGCTGGGTCGGCTTGGTTTTGATCTCGCCGGCCGCCTTGATGTACGGCACCAGGGTGAGGTGCATGAACAGGCACTTCTCCGGGCCATGCTCGATGCGCAGTTGGCGGATCGCCTCCAGGAACGGCTGCGACTCGATATCGCCCACCGTGCCGCCGATTTCCACCAGGGCCACGTCGAAGCCGCGGGTGGCTTCGTGGATGCAGTGCTTGATCTCGTCGGTGATGTGCGGGATGACCTGAACGGTCGCGCCCAGGTAGTCGCCCCGGCGCTCCTTGCGGATCACCGATTCGTAGATCTTGCCGGTGGTGATGGAATTCTTGCCGGTGAGACGGGTGTGAACGAAGCGTTCGTAGTGGCCCAGGTCCAAGTCGGTTTCCGCGCCGTCGTCGGTCACGTAGACCTCGCCATGCTGGAAGGGGCTCATGGTGCCCGGATCCACATTGATATAGGGATCGAGCTTCATCATGGTGACCGAGAGGCCGCGGGCCTCGAGAATGGACGCAAGCGACGCCGCCGCGATGCCCTTGCCAAGCGAGGACACCACACCGCCAGTGACGAAAATCAGGGGGGTCATGGAAAGCAGCCGTGCTGGAAATCGGCATTTTAGCGGCAGATCGTTCCAACTGCGAGAGCTGCCGGCATAGCCCGCGCAGGTCTTCACGCGCGAGGGAAACAGATCCGTTCTGAACTTGGGTGTCGCTTAAAAGTGGGGGCAAAGTCCGATGCATCGCCGGGCCATGCGATGCCATCCCGCAGAACATGATTCACGCCAAGGCATTAGCGCTCTTGCGCCGTCCGGGCCGTTTGCCTTTGCTCCAACTCGTCCAGAAGCGCGCTGTTCTTTTCCGCCCACTCGTAAAGCGCCATCAAAGGCTCGACAAAGCGCTGCCCCAACTCCGACAGGCTGTACTCCACCATGGGGGGCACGACCTGGAAGACCGTTCGATTGATCAGCCCATCCATTTCCAGTTCGCGCAGCGTCTGAAACAGCATCTTTTTCGAAGCACCCGGCAACGCGCGCTGCAACGCTCCCGTTCGCAAAGAACCAAAGCTGAGCACATACATGACCATCGATGTCCACTTGGGGCCGATGACATCGTGGATGCGCCTGGGAGGGCAGTTTTCATCAACGACGAGCTGAGACGCCTCGGCTGATTTCTTCCGTGGCAAACCGGTGCCTGGTTTCATTTTGGTTACTATGCTTCAAAAAGTTACTATAGGACAATATATCACCTAGCCACCCATATTACACCTCAAGCCGCCCCCATGGCTGACGCTCCCTGCCCTCCATCTGGATCTGCCGAACCCGATCGGCCGGGCGTCCCGTCGGCCACGACGCTTCGGTGCGCGGCAAAGTGAAGGGGTAGCGCTGTCATCGATGCCGCTTGAGGCCGGCACCGCCCCGCTTGCAAAACCCCTGCCCATGCACGCGATGCCCATAAAAAAACCCTTCCAGTCGGAAGGGTTTTTGGGGACTCCGTGTGCCAGGCAACAACGTACAGGCATCAACCGATGCTGGACGACATGGCGTGGGAGACCGGATGCATCATGTACATGTTCATGTTGTGCATCACCCACAGCGAGCCGACCACGACGATCGCGATGATCAGCACCGTGAACACGCCGATCGACAGATTGTCGCGTTGCCCCGGCTTGGCGCTCAGGTGCAGGAAGAAGATCAGCTGCACCAGTATCTGGGCCACGCACAGCACCATGATGCCCGGCATGACCAGATGGTGCGGCACCGCACCGGACATCACGCAGCCGAACGACAGCAGGGTAAGGATGATCGAGAGTGCGAAGCCGATGACGTAGGACTTCAGCGTACCGTGATCGGCATGCGCGTGGTCCGCGGCATGCGCATGACTGTGGTGGGCCGACATCAGAGCACTCCCCGCAGGTAGACGATGGTGAACACGCAGATCCAGACCACGTCCAGGAAATGCCAGAACAGGCTCAGGCAGGACAGGCGGCGCTGCACGGCATCGTTCAAGCCGAACTTGCCGACCATGTGCATCATCACCACGATCCAGATCAGGCCCGCGCTGACGTGCAGGCCGTGCGTGCCGACCAGCACGAAATAGGAGGACAGGAACGCGCTGCGGCTGGGGCCGGCACCTTCATGGATGAGATGCGCGAACTCGTGCACTTCCATGGCGATGAAGCCCGCGCCGAACAGGAACGTGATCATCAACCAGGCGATCACCTTGTTGCGCTTGCCGGCGTGCATGTTCAGCATCGCCACGCCGAAGGTGAAGCTGCTGAACAAAAGCAGCATGGTTTCGCCCAGCACATAGGGCAGCTCGAACAGCTCTTTGCTGATCGGGCCACCGGCGGTGGCGTTGCACAGCACGGCGAACGAGGCGAACAGTGCCGAGAAGATCAGGCAGTCGCTCATCAGGTAGATCCAGAACCCCAGCAGGGTCTTGGAACCATCGTCGTGATGCTCGTGGGCGCCGCCGTGCGCGACGTCGCCGTGGTTGGCGGTTATTGCAGTACTCATGGATTAAGCCACCTTCTGGCCGGCCGATGCCGGATCCACGTTTTCGATCAGCTTGCGCAGCGGCACCAGGCGTGCACGTTCGGTCTTGAGCACTTCGGCGCCCGGCACGTAGTAATCCACGTCGGTGTCGTAAGCGCGGCTGATGAACGAAGCGACCATGCCGACCAGGCCGAAAATCGCCAGCCACCAGATATGCCACACCATGGCGAAACCCAGCACGGTGCCAAACGCCGCCATGAAGATGCCCACGCCAGTGTTGCGCGGCATATGGATGTCCGCGTACTGGGTCTGCAGCTGATAGGCGCGCTTGTGTTCCTTGTCGGCCTGGAACTGATCCAGTTCTTCAATGTGCGGCACAACGGCGAAGTTGTAGAACGGCGCCGGCGAACTGGTGGACCACTCTAGCGTGCGGCCACCCCACGGATCGCCGGTCAGGTCGCGGTTCTCCGCGCGATGGCGGATGCTTACCGCGATCTGCAGGATGGTGAAGCCGATGCCCAGCGCGATAATGCCGGCGCCGACCGCGGCCACGACCAGGTACGGCTGCCATGCCGGGTTGGCGTAGTGGTTCATGCGGCGCGTCATGCCCATCAGGCCCAGCACGTACAGCGGCATGAAGGCCATGTAGAAGCCGACCAGCCAGCACCAGAACGAGTAGCGGCCAAAGCGCTCTTCCAGCTTGAAGCCGAACGCCTTGGGGAACCAGTAGTTGATTGCGGCCATGCAGCCGAAGATCACGCCGCCGATGATCACGTTATGGAAGTGCGCGATCAGGAACAGGCTGTTGTGCAGCACGAAGTCCGCGCCCGGCACGGCCATCAGCACGCCGGTCATGCCGCCGATGGTAAAGGTGACCATGAAGCCCACCGTCCACAGCATCGGCACGGTGAAGCGAATGCGGCCCCGATACATGGTGAACAGCCAGTTGAACAGCTTTACGCCGGTGGGAATCGAAATGATCATCGTCGTGATGCCGAAGAAGGCATTGACGTCCGCACCCGAGCCCATCGTGAAGAAGTGGTGCAGCCACACGACGAAGGACAGCACGCCGATGCCCGCCGTGGCGTACACCATCGACTTGTAGCCGAACAGCGGCTTGCCCGAGAACGTGGACACGACCTCGGAGAACACGCCGAAGCACGGCAGGATCAGGATGTACACCTCCGGGTGGCCCCAGATCCAGATCAGGTTGATGTAGAGCATGGCGTTGCCGCCGAGCTCGTTGGTAAAGAAGTGCATGTCCAGATAACGATCGGCCGCCAGCAACGCCAACGCCACCGTCAGCACCGGGAAAGCGGCCACGATCAGGATATTGGTGACCAGCGCCGTCCAGGTGAACACCGGCATCTTCATCAGCGTCATGCCGGGTGCGCGCATGCGCAGGATGGTGACGACGAAGTTGATGCCGCTGAGCGTCGTACCCAGGCCTGACAGCTGCAGGGCCCAGATGTAGTAATCCACGCCCACGGTCGGGCTGAACTTCAGCTCCGACAGCGGCGGATAGGCCAGCCAGCCGGTCGCGGCAAAGTCGCCCACGAACATCGACAGCATTACCAGCACCACGCCCGAAGCGGTGAGCCAGAAACTGAGCGAGTTGAGGAACGGATAAGCCACGTCGCGCGCGCCGATCTGCAACGGCACCACCAGGTTCATCAACCCCACCACGAACGGCATGGCGACGAAGAAGATCATGATCACGCCGTGCGCGGAGAAGATCTGGTCGTAGTGGTGAGGCGGCAGGTAACCGGCCGCGTCGGAGGCGGCGATCGCCTGCTGGGCGCGCATCATGAGCGCGTCGGCAAAGCCGCGCAGCAGCATGACCAGCGCCATGATGACGTACATGACGCCAATGCGCTTGTGGTCCACCGTGGTGAACCATTCGCTCCACAGGTAGCCCCACTTGCGCTGGTAGGTTACCCAGCCGAGCAGTGCGGCACCGCCCAGGCACACCATCAACAGGGTGCCCATGATGATCGGCTCATTGAAAGGAATGGCCGATAGAGAAAGTTTTCCGAACATGGCCTACTCCGAAGCCTTGGCGTGATCGTTGGGCGATGGAATCGCGTTCGCTTGCGTAGGCGACGGCGACGGCGCGCCGATCTTGTCCATCGACATATCGCCCATGTGCTGGTTGATGATGCCCTGGAACAGGCCCGGCCTGACGCTGGCGTAGTACGACACCGGCACCTTCTCGCTTGGCTGCGCCAGTGCGTGGTAAGTCGTATCGTCAAGATTGCCGGTGCTGGCCTTGGCCTTCTTGATCCAGTCCGCGAAGCCCTGCTGCGAGGTCGCGATCGCGGTGAAGTGCATGTCCGAGAAACCCGCGCCGCTGTAATTGGACGACAGTCCCGCGTAGCGGCCCGGCTCGTTCGCGATCAGGTTGAGCTGCGTATCCATGCCCGCCATCGCGTAGATCTGGCTGCCCAGGCGTGGAATGAAGAACGCATTCATCACCGAATCGGAGGTGATTTCAAAATGCACCGGCACATTCGTCGGAAACGCCAATTCGTTGACGCTGGCCACGCCGTAGTCCGGATAGATGAAGAGCCACTTCCAATCCATCGCCACCGCCTGCACGGTGATCGGCTTGGCCTGCGACTGCAGCGGCTTGTACGGATCAAGCGCATGCGTGGTGCGCCACGTCAACGTGGCGAGGATCGCGATGATGATGCACGGGATGGTCCACACCACCGCCTCGATGGCCGTGGAATGCGACCATTTGGGTGCATAGGTGGCTTTGACATTGGACGCCCGGTAACGCCAGGCGAAGAACAGGGTCATGGCAATGACCGGCACCACCACCACCAACATCAAACCCGTGGCGATCAGGATCAGGGATTTTTCCTGCATCCCGATATCGCCCTTGGGCGAGAGAACATCCAAACTGCAACCGCTGAGAAACACGGCAACGCTTGCGCACGACCAGCGCAAAGCGGACACAAAGGCACGCTTGTTCACGAACGACTCTTAGACAGGCTGATAGGATTTGTCGCGGGGACGACCTGCATAGAATATCGCGCCGCAACAAGCATTGACCAGCCCAGGGACAAGATGTCGCGGTTTTCGATACCGCCTATCATTTTTTCGCCGACGTTCGCAAGCCCGCTACGTGCCAAGGATCGATCTGCGCGATGGGATCTGCGCGATAACGCAAGCGAAAAGCACCCCATCGCACGCACGCGGCAACGACACGGCACCCTGCTACCATGCGCCGATGAGCCACCCGATTCCCGCACGCGTAGCCGCTTTGCGCGAAGCCATGGTCAAGCATGGTGTCGCCGCCTGCCTGGTTCCCACCGCCGATCCGCACCTGTCCGAATACCTGCCCGCCCACTGGCAGGCGCGCGAGTGGCTGTCGGGTTTCACGGGTTCGGCCGGTATCTTGCTCGTCACCGCCAGCGAGGCTGGGCTGTGGACCGACTCGCGCTACTTCTCGCAAGCCGAACAGCAACTTGCCGGTAGTGGCATTGCGCTGATGAAGCAGCGCATCGCCCACGCCCCTGAACATCTCACCTGGCTGCAGCAGCACATGCACCAGGGCGAAGTGGTCGCGGTGGCCGGCGACAGCGTTTCCGTGGCCACCCAGCGCCAGATCGAACGCCTGCTGGAAGCGGCCGGAGCCAAGCTGCGCGTCGATCTGGACCTGCCTGGCAGCATCTGGCCCGAGCGCCCCGCGCTGCCCAAGGCACCGGTGGTCGAGCATCCGCTCGCCTACGCCGGTACGCCGCGCGCCGATAAATTCGAGAAACTGCGCAATGCCTTGCGCAAGCAGCACGCCACGCATCATCTGGTGTCCAGTCTCGACGACATCGCCTGGCTCACCAACCTGCGCGGCAGCGATGTCGAATGCAATCCGGTGTTCCTGGCGCACCTGCTGGTCGAGACGGAGGGCCAGGCCACGCTGTTCGTTGACCGCGCCAAGTTGAGCGACAGCCTGGTCGGCGCGCTGGCCGCCGACGGCATCCGGGTCGCCAGCTACACCACCCTGGGCAGTGCCCTGGGCGAACTGGGCGCCGGCGATGCGCTGCTGTTCGACGCCGGCCGCGTCGTCAGCTCGGTACTGCAGACGGCCGGGGTTTTGGCCAAGCGCATCGAGGCTGCGAATCCGTCGACAGCATTGAAGGCCTGCAAGAGCACCACGGAACTGAACCACATCCGCGAAGTCATGCGACGCGACGGTGCGGCGCTGGTGCGCGCGTTCCGACGGCTGGAAGAGCGCCTCGCGGCGGGCATGGCGCAGACCGAACTGGACGTGGACACCCTGTTGCGCGAAGAACGCTCCGCGCAGCCGGACTTCGTCGGCGAAAGCTTTTCCACCATTGCCGGCTACATGGAAAACGGCGCCCTGCCGCACTACCGCGCCACGCCCGAATCGCACAACACCCTGCAACGCCACGGCCTGCTGCTGGTCGACTCCGGCGGCCAGTACCTGGGCGGCACCACCGACATCACCCGCGTGCTGGCACTGGGCCCGACCACCGCCGAGCAGCGCCGTGACGCCACCCTGGTCATGAAGGGCATGATCGCCCTGTCCCGTGCGCGCTTTCCCAAAGGCGCCAGCGGCCCGCAACTCGATGCCCTCGCCCGCGCGCCCTTGTGGGCCTCGGGCATGGATTATGGTCACGGCACCGGGCACGGCGTGGGTTACTTCCTCAATGTGCATGAAGGCCCCCACGGCATTCGCCCGCCGATTTCGGGCGGCACGCTGGTGGCGCTGGAGCCGGGCATGATCAGCTCGATCGAACCGGGACTCTACAAACCCGCACGCCACGGCATCCGCCACGAAAACCTGGCGGTGGTGGTCGAGGCCGAGCGGAGCGAATTCGGCGAGTTCTACGCCTTCGAAACCCTTACCCTGTGTCCCTTCGACCGGCGCGTGCTGGAGCCGGGCCTACTGAACCCCGAAGAGCGGGCCTGGCTGGACGATTACCACGCCACCGTGCGCGCGGCTGTCGCGCCGCTGGTGGAGGATGCCGACCTCGCCTGGCTGGAAAAACATTGCGCGCCGCTTTGAACCTGTAAGGGCATGCGCTTGACCTGGGTCCAAGCGCAACCCATCCTCCCACGCTTAACTTCCATGGAAGTCCGCACCTCCGCATGAGCAGTCGCTACAACGCCGCCGATATCGAAGTCCTCTCCGGCCTTGACCCGGTCAAGCGCCGTCCGGGCATGTACACCGACACCACGCGCCCGAACCATCTGGCGCAGGAAGTCATCGACAACTCGGTCGACGAGGCGTTGGCCGGCCATGCAAAGTCCATCGAAGTGGTGGTCCACAGCGACGGCTCGGTGGAAGTGACCGACGACGGCCGCGGCATGCCGGTGGACATCCATCCCGAAGAAGGCATTCCCGGCGTCGAACTGATCCTCACCCGCCTGCACGCGGGCGGCAAATTCTCCGGCAAGAACTACAACTTCTCCGGCGGCCTGCACGGCGTGGGCGTATCGGTCGTGAACGCGCTGTCGACCAAGGTGGAAGTGACCATCCGCCGCGACGGCAGCGAACACCGCATGACCTTCGCCCACGGCGATCGTGCCAGCCCGCTGGAAACCATCGGCAGTGTCCCCAAAAAGAAAACCGGCACCACGGTGCGCTTCTGGGCCGATCCGAAATACTTCGACTCGCCGAAGATTTCCTTGTCCAAGCTCAAGCACCTGCTGCGCGCCAAGGCGGTGCTGTGCGCGGGCCTGAATGTGAAGCTGCTCGATGAAGCCAGCGGCGAAGTCAGCGAGTGGTACTACGAAGACGGCCTGCGCGACTACCTGCGCGGCGAACTGGACGGCGCCGAATGCTTGCCCGCGGACCTGTTCGTGCACCATGTGGCACGCGACACCGAAGGCCTCGATGTCGCCTTCACCTGGCTGCCGGAAGGCGAGCTGGTGCAGGAAAGCTATGTCAACCTGATCCCGACCGTGCAAGGCGGCACGCACGTAAACGGCCTGCGCACGGGCCTTACCAACGCGGTGCGCGAATTTTGCGATATCCGCAACCTGCTTCCGCGCGGCGTGAAGCTGGCGCCGGAAGACGTGTGGGAACGGCTGGCTTTCGTGCTCTCGGCCAAGCTGCAGGATCCTCAGTTCGCCGGACAAACCAAGGAACGCCTATCCTCGCGCAACGCGGCCGCGCTGGTGGAAAGCGTGGTGCACGATGCTTTCAGCCTGTGGCTCAACCAGCACGTTGATCTGGGCGAACGCATCGCGCAGTTGGCCATCGAACGCGCCAGCGCGCGCCTGAAGGCCGCCAAGCAAGTGGTGCGCAAGAAAATCACGCAGGGTCCGGCCCTGCCCGGCAAACTCGCCGACTGCACCGCGACCGACCTCACCCGCACCGAACTGTTCCTGGTCGAAGGCGATTCGGCCGGCGGTAGCGCCAAACAGGCGCGCGACAAGGAATTCCAGGCGATCCTTCCGTTGCGCGGCAAGATTCTCAATACCTGGGAAGTGGAATCGACCTCGGTACTGGCATCCGAAGAAGTGCACAACCTGGCCGTGGCGATCGGTTGCGATCCGGGCAAGGACGATTTGAGCGGCCTGCGCTATGGCAAGGTCGTGATCCTGGCAGATGCGGACTCCGACGGGCTGCACATTGCCACCCTGCTCAGCGCGCTGTTCCTGCGCCATTTCCCCGCACTTGTGCGCGAAGGGCACGTGTTCGTCGCGATGCCGCCGCTGTTTCGCGTGGACGTGGGCAAGCAGGTGTTCTATTGCCTGGACGAAAACGAAAAAACCGCGATGCTCCAGCGCATCGAGCGCGAAAAGATCAAGGGGCAGGTCACCGTCACGCGCTTCAAGGGCCTGGGTGAGATGAATCCCGCGCAATTGCGCGAGTCGACCATCTACCCCGATACGCGCCGGCTGGTGCAGCTCACCGTGGAAGACAGCGACGGCACCGCCAAGCTGATGGACATGCTGCTGGCCAAGAAACGCGCCGGCGATCGCAAGAACTGGCTGGAAGAGAAAGGCGACCTGGCCACGCTGGAAGTCTGAGCCCCGCGTAGGCATTGGCCTTCATCACGGCGGGGCAAACACCGATAAGGATCGCCATCAAAGTATGGACACAATGCACCGCGACGAGCGGTGCATTTTCGTATGCGCGCATGAACGGGCACATACGGCATGAAAACATTTTCAACATGGCTCCTTGTACTTTTCGCGCTCGTCTGCGCAGGCTGCAAACCAACCCCGGCCATCAACGGCCACATGGTGCACGCCTCGAAACTGACCAAAGGCCAACTGATCCAGTCCGACCCCAACCGGATGGCCAACCTGGAAATACGCGACAACCTCGACGCGCTCTACCTGCTGATGGACAAGCTCTACAAGCGCAACCCCGGGGAATGGAAAAAGAGCGGTGCAAACAGCCGCGAGGAAGCCATGGCGCGGGTGCGCCGCGCCATTGACGAGCACACCGCCCTACCCGGCCTGGAGGTACGTGACACCAAGGCAATGGAACTGGCGCTCGATCCGCACTTTCAGGGCGACCGCGTCGGTACGCTGATCTATGGCATCGGCGACATGCTGATCGCGGCGCACGGCGGCAAACGCGTGCAATACCTGATCGATGGGCTGGACGCGCAGCGCGTCTACAATGCCGCGCGCAACGTGGAAATCGCCATGTGGCTGCTGGCCCAGCGCAAGGATTCCGCCGGGCATCCCTTGTTGCTTTCCAATGAAGTTTCCGACCACGGCCGCAACCTCAGCTTCGAGCGTCTGTTCGGTACGATCATCGGACGCACCGACCTAGTTGCCGAGTTCACCGCCGAAAAATACCGTCGCGCCGTCATCGACTACGGACAAAGCTTTATGGGCGGTCAATTCCTGCAATTCCTGCCGGTCAGCGACGTCGCGGGCGCGGCATCTTCCCTCTAGCACGCCGTCGGGGTTATGGTGGCGGCTGCCTTGTTAGCCGGACCTGCCGCATGTCCCTGCTGCCGCCGCTCGATCTTCAACGCTGGATCGGCGAACACCGCCACCTACTGAAACCGCCGGTCGGCAACCGGTGCATCGTGGACGGCGATTTCATCGTGATGATCGTAGGCGGCCCCAATGCCCGCACCGATTATCACCATGATGAGGGCCCCGAATTTTTCTACCAACTCGAAGGCGAGATGGTGCTGAAAGTACAGGACGACGGCGTCGCACGCGACATCCCCATCCGCGCCGGCGAACTGTTTTACCTTCCGCCCCGCGTACCGCATTCGCCACAACGCATGCCCGACTCGATCGGCCTGGTCATCGAGCGTCGCCGGCTCGCCCACGAAAAAGACGGCTTGCTGTGGTTCTGCGAGCAATGCAACCACAAGCTGTACGAGGAATACTTCACCCTGCAAAACATCGAGACCGACTTTCCGCCGGTGTTCGATCGTTTCTACGCCTCCAGGGAAGCGCGCACCTGCAAGGCGTGCGGACACCTCAACCCGGCGCCCGCGCGCTACGGCTGATACTCAACCCGAACGCATAAGCCATTTGCGCGCCATGCGGCGCAACGACTCATCCGTATCCGGTGCATGCGCCAGCTTGTCGATGGATACCCAGGCCAGCTCCAGCGATTCGTCGCTGACGACGAAGTCTTCGCTGTCGCCTGCACGCACGACATAGCGCACGTCATAATGCCAGTGTCCCGGCTCGTGCTTGCGCTCGGGAATCCAGTGCCGATCGACATCGAAAATTTCCGGCTCGACGCGAAGTCCCCGCAAACCGGATTCCTCACCGGCCTCGCGCAATGCAACCGCAGCAAGATCGCTCTCGCCATCGGCGTGGCCTCCCAACTGCAACCAGCGTTGAAGCTTGCGGTGATGCGTCAGCAATACGCGCTCGCCGCTCGCATCCACCAACCATGCGGAACCGGTGAAATGCCCATGTGCATGGTCGCGATCGAATGGATTTAGCGATTCATCGAGAAAACTCACGCAAGCACGCGCGTGCGGATCCATACTGTGGTCTTGCACATAGCGATGCAACGACAAGCGCAGTTTCATAGGACAATTATTACAACTAGATCTGACATGGATTAGAGAATCCTACGATATGACACCTTGGATCGAATGAGTAGCTTTAGCGCTCCACTCAACGCGTGTCTATCCGATGATGCAACGCAAGTGCCGTACCCGTTTATTCGCCGCATGCTCGCTCTCGTCCCTTGCCTTCGCAAGCCATGCGATCGCGCAGGATTCACCTGCCTATTTTACCGGTCCCTTGCTTACCTCGAACGCGGTAACGCTTCCCGCCGGCACGTGGCTGATCGAGCCTTACCTGCTTTACTACAAGAGCAACGCTTTCTACGACGAACAAGGCAACCGCCATTCGGTGTCGCCGGGCGTACGCCAGTGGCAGACGTCGATTCCGATCTACTACGGCGTCACCGGTCGCCTGCAACTGAAGCTGGGCATCGGCGGCGCCCATGCCATGTCAGGTGGCGCGCATACGGATGGCATTCAAGCCACCGACACGACCGTCGGCGCCCAATACATGCTGCTGTCACCGGGCGAAGACCGTAAAAATCCCGCCGTGTCGCTAGCCTATACGCATCGTTTTCCCACCGGCACGTACGACCGTGTCGATCAGGATCCCCTGAACGCCATCGGCAATGGTGCAAACGTCGACACCTTCTCCGCGCTGTTGCAGCAATATGTGGTGTTGCCCAATGGGCGACCCATGCGCTTTCGCGCGACCGTGTCCTACAGCCTTCCGCCCGACCCGGTGACGGTGCGAGGCATGAGCGCTTACGGCACACCAAGGGGCTTTCTCGGCAACGCCCGCCTGGGTAGTTCGCTGGAAGTCTCCACCGCGGTGGAATACAGCATCAATCAGCGCTGGGTGCTGGCCATGGATCTCGCCTATGACCGAGATGCCGCCTCCCAGGTCCGTGGCATGCAAGGCCAGGGCAAAACCGCCGTGCTGTGGGAAAGCCGCAGCCCCTCGCGCGACGTTTTCAGCTTGGCGCCAGCGGTCGAGTACAACTTCAACGATCGCATCGGCGTCATCGGCGGCGTGCAATTGAGCTTCGCCGGGCGCAATAACGATGCGTTCTTTACGCCTATGGCAGCCATCAACATGGTCTTCTGACGCACGTCGCAACATCTTCCACACGATGCAAGTGCCATCCGGCAGCGAGCATGTCGCTGCCGGTACGCACGGCCGCAGGTTCAGCCGCAATGCAGCTTGTACCTCCGCCCCCCGCTAGGCTATGGTTCGCGGATGCCTCGGGCCTTCGGGCTGATTCCACTACGTTTTCGATAAACGAGGCACCGTCCTCACGGGGAGCACTAAATGCTATTCAAACGCGTCAAGCCACTCGACCAGATTATTGCCACCGCCGAAAAAAAGGCGCTCACTCGACAGCTTGGCGCGTTCCAGCTCACGATGCTGGGCATTGGTGCCATTATCGGTACCGGCATCTTCGTACTTACCGCCGAGGCGGGACAGAAAGCCGGCCCCGGCATGATGGTTTCGTTCGTGATCGCAGCCGTGGTCTGCGGGCTTGCCGCACTGGCCTACGCAGAACTTGCCTCGATGGTGCCCGTCGCCGGCTCGGCCTACACATACACCTATGGTGTGCTGGGCGAAGGCATGGCATGGGTCGTCGGCTGGGCGCTGGTGCTGGAATACACGATCGCGGCCAGTACCGTGTGCGTGGGCTGGTCGGGTTACGTCAACGGCTTGCTCGCCGCTCACGGCATGGGCCTGCCTGAATTCCTTCGCACTGGCCCCATGGATGGCGGGGCCTTCAACCTGCTGGCGTTCCTCATCGGCCTGGTGATCACGTTCCTGCTGGTGGTGGGCACCTCCAAATCGGCGGTGGTCAACGCCTGCCTGGTGCTCATCAAGGTATTTGCGTTGACCATTTTCATCATCCTCGCGTTGCCGAAAGTGCAGGAAACCAACTTCCATCCCTTCGTCCCCAACGGCTGGGGCAGTCCGATGGGCGGCATCGGCGTGCTGGGCGCCGCAGCCTCGATATTCTTCGCTTACGTAGGTTTCGATGCGGTGTCCACCGCCGCCGAAGAAACCAAGAATCCCAATCGGAATATCCCTATCGGCCTGATCGGTTCGCTCGGCGTTTGCACGATCTACTACCTGCTGGTGAGCTACGGCGCCATCGGCTCGGTGGGCGCCCAACCCATCACCAGCGCAAGCGGCGTGGCATTGCAGCCGGGCAGCCCGGAAATGGCCGCCGCATGCAAGGCGTCCGACGCACTGGTATGCAGCAAAGAGGCGCTCGCACATGTGTTGCGCATGCTGCATTTCGTCGGCTGGGGCGATCTGATCGGTGCAGCCGCGAGCATTGCCCTGCCGTCGGTGATCCTCACCATGACCTACGGCCAGACGCGCATTTTCTTCACCATGGCGCGCGACGGACTGCTGCCCGAGTCGCTCTCCAAGATCCATCCGCGCTTCCACACGCCGCACGTCATCACCCTGATCACCGGCATCTTCGTCTCCATCTTCGGCGCGCTGTACCCAGTGGGCCAGCTGGCCGACATCACCAACTCGGGCACGCTGTTCGCCTTCATGATGGTGGCCATCGGCGTGATGGTTCTGCGCGTCACGCAGCCTGAACGCAAGCGCCCGTTCCGCACCCCGCTGGTGTGGGTGGTCTGCCCGCTGGCGGTGTTCGGATGCCTGCTGCTGTTCGTCAACCTTCCCACCACCACCCTCAAGGTGTTCTTTGGCTGGGGTATCGTCGGCCTGGTGATCTACTACCTGTACGGCCATCGCAAGAGCCATCTCGCCAACGGCACCGAATCGGCCTAAGGCTCTCGTATGATCGCTTGACGTCCGCCGGCACGGTGAACACACCGTGCCGGCTTCATATCCGGAAGCGCTATGCTCAAACAGCTATTCGCCCGCAAAATCGATTTTTCCGATGACGAAAGTACCCACGGTCCCAGTCTGCGCCGCACACTGGGCCCTTGGGGTATCACCGCATTAGGTATCGGCGCCGTGATCGGCACCGGCATTTTCGTAGTGACGGGACAGGCCGCCGCGGATCACGCGGGGCCAGCGGTGCTCATTTCGTTCATTCTTGCGGCGATCTGTAGCGGCTTTACCGCGCTGTGCTACTCCGAATTCGCCACGCTGATTCCCATTTCCGGCAGCTCTTATTCCTACGCCTACGCCACCCTCGGCGAATCGGTGGCCTGGTTCATCGGCTGGAACATGGTGCTGGAATACGGCATCTCGGCGTCTGCGGTGGCCACGAGCTGGACGGGCTATTTCCTCAGCCTGCTCGACCATATCGGCATCCACCTGCCCGTCACGCTTACTGACGCGCCATTTGCGTATACCAACGGCGAACTGGTCTCCACCGGGCATCTGTTGAATCTGCCCGCGGTGGCGATCGTGCTGGCCCTGACCTGGGTGTGCTACATCGGTATTCGCGAATCGGCCGGCATCAACCTCATGATGGTGCTGCTGAAGGTTGGCCTGATCATCGTGGTGGTGGTGGCCGGCTATCGCTACATCAATCCCGCCAACTGGCATCCGTTCATTCCTGCCGCACAAGGTAATCACAAGTACGGCTGGGATGGCATCCTGCGCGGCGCCGGCATGGTGTTCTTCGCCTATATCGGCTTCGAGGCGACGTCCACGGCCGCCCAGGAATGCAAGAACCCGCAGCGCGACCTGCCCTTCGGCACCTTGGTGTCGCTGGTAATCTGCACCGTGCTCTACCTGGCGATGGCCGCCGTGCTTACCGGACTCATTCCGTACACGCAGCTGGGCACCGACGAGCCGGTGGTGACGGCGATCAAGGCGCATCCGGAGCTTGGCTGGCTGCGCCTGATCGTGGAGATCGGCGCGATGATCGGCCTTTCATCGGTGATCCTGGTAATGATCATCGCGCAGCCGAGAATCTTCATGATCATGTCGCGCGACGGCCTGTTGCCCCAGGTGTTCAATCGCATCCACCCGCGTCACCGCACGCCGCATATCAACACACTGATCACCGGCGTCAGCATCGCCGCGCTGTCGGCGGTGTTCCCGCTCGATCTCTTGGCCAACCTTACGTCCATGGGAACGCTGATCGCCTTCGTTGCGGTCTGCGCTGGCGTGCTGATCCTGCGCTACACCTCGCCGGACCTGCCGCGCACCTTCCGCGTGCCGTGGGCGCATGTGATCTGCATCGCCGGCGTGCTGAGCTGTGCTGCCCTGCTGGTCACCTTCGACTGGTTCAACTGGGCGCTGATGATCGTCTGGACCGTGATTGGGTTTGCGATTTATTTCTCCTATGGGGTTCGCCATAGTCGCCTGCGTCTTGCCAATAGCTCCGGAAAAGCTTGATCGTCGGCGATCTTCCGGGAAAAGTGGAAATATGGCGCCATCTGCGGTCAATTTGCCGCGAACAGTCTTTTAATGACTTCAACGTCACGCTTTAGGATTTTTACGTAAATTGCTGATTTATATAAATAATTAAAACGGTCATCACAAATTTCCGATCGCGGTTCGCCCCACTCCGAACAACCGGAGTATCATCACCAGCCCGGGTTGATCACTTGGCAGTGGGCCCCGGATCGCGACCCGGCGCGTCAGGCGAGTCAGCTCCTCAGCCTGACGCGTCCGGGTAGCACCTTTTCAGCATTACCCCTTCGTTTTTTATCAAACGCCTGTCCCGTACAGGCGTTTTTCTTTTGCCCACAACACAAAGGCCGGCGCATGGCCGGCCTTTGCAAAAGGGTCCGATACCTGCCTCGTCAGGCTTGCCTGGCGGTGTGCGAGATGCACCAGCCCTTCGCGCTCACCGCTTTGCCGGGAAACAGCTGGCACGGGCCATAACCGGTCGGCGCGCCAGAATAAAATTGGCAATTGGCGCAGGTGTCGCCAACCTTGTGCCTGGGATTCTTGGTTGTGGTCGCATCTTCAACGTAACCCAGCGCCTTGGCGGTCGGGTCGGTCTCGGAAAGGTGCGGCAGATCGTCAGCGCGCGAGACGCGCGGCAACCCACCGACCAGAACAGCCGCCACGGCACCACCGGCAGCCAGCTTGAGGAAACGACGACGTGACGCGATATCTTCATGCCCGGACATAACAATCCTCATATCCCATGCGCGCGCCGCAGGATGCGGCGACCGCCGGCATCGTAACGCCGTCCGGCCGCTCCACCCGCTTTCGCGAATAGCTCGCATTTCCGTTTCTTCGCCCCATGTTATAGTCGTACTTCATTTGGACGTCCATTTACCATGAGCCAAGTCCTGCCCTCCACCATTCCCGCAACGCTTTTCCACGAGCGCGCAGATGCCATCGCCGCCGCCGCGCGCGAACTTGCACAGCATGGCTGGACGCCCGCGACCAGCAGCAATTTCTCCATGCGCGTGGACGCCGATCACGCTGCCATCACCATCTCCGGCCGCGACAAGGGCAAGCTCGGGCGCGACGACATCATGCTGGTGGACATGGACGGCAAAGCCGTGGGCACCGAATCGCGCCCGAGTGCGGAAACCGAACTGCATACCCAGGTATACCGGCGCTGGCCAGGCATCCATGCGGTGCTGCATACCCATTCGCGCACGCAAAGCGTCGCGTCCCGACTCTTTGCCAGGGATGGTGTGATCCGGCTGGAAGGGTGGGAACTGCAGAAAGCCATCCACGGCTTTGCTACCCACGAAAGCGTGCTGGACATTCCGGTCTTTCCCAATACCCAGCACATGCCCGAACTCGTGGCGCAGGTCGACGCCTTGCTCGACGCCGGCAAGCCCCTGCACGCCTATCTGATCAATGGCCACGGCATCTACACCTGGGGTCGCGACATGGCCGAGGCGCAACGCCATCTGGAAGCGCTGGAATTCCTGCTCGGCTGCGAACTCGATTTGAGGAGACTGAACGCATGAGCCGTCTGCGCATTTTCGATGTGGAACAACCGCAAACCCCAACCTCGGTGCACGAGGACCACGCGAGCATCGCGCGCGAGCTGGGCAAGGTCGGCGTGCGCTTCGAGCAATGGGAAGCCAGCCAGCCGGTTGCTCCCGGCGCCAGCCAGGATCAGGTGATTGCGGCCTACCGCAACGACATCGATCGGCTGATGGCCGAAGAGGGCTACCAGGCCGTGGACGTGATCAGCCTGACGCCCGACCACCCCGACCGTGCCGCCCTGCGCCAGAAATTCCTCAGCGAGCACACCCATAGCGAGGACGAGGTGCGCTTCTTCGTCGCCGGTGCGGGCCAGTTCACCCTGCATATCCAGGACAAGGTCTACGACGTGCTGTGCGAGCAGGGAGACCTGATCGGCGTGCCGGACGGCACCCGCCACTGGTTTGACATGAGCGAAGCGCCCTACTTCGTGGCGATCCGCCTGTTCACCAACAAGGAAGGCTGGGTGGCCAACTTCACCGGGTCCGACATTGCCGGACAGTTCCCCCGCATGAAGCCCCTGGCCACGGCCGCCTGAGCCGTCCAAGGCGTACCAGGGCGCGTTCCACGCCATCACCGTGGTCCGCGCCGCAGTTCGCCGCGCGCCAGCCAAGAGTAAGAGCGGAGGGGTGTCCGTCCGTAAACGGCCGAACCATGGGATCGAACGGCGGGCGAATAGACCCGATCGTTCGGGTGAACGGGCACCGGCTCCCCTATCTGGCTGATTTCAGTACCACTGCAACTTGCGCGCGACCGGGGGCAGGTTAAGCTTGGGAGCCCGCTCCCCTGACCGCCCCCATGACCGCCATACGCGCCATCGTTACCGACATCGAAGGAACCACCAGCTCCATCAGCTTCGTCAAGGACGTGCTGTTTCCCTATGCGCGCAAGCGGCTGCCCGCCTACATCGAGACCCATACCGATGATCCCGCGGTGCAGCATTGGCTGCACGAGGCCGCCAAGGAGGCCGGCCTGGTCGAGGCCACGCGCCAGGAAATCATCGAGCTACTGCTGCGCTGGATCGACGAGGACCGCAAATCCACCGCGCTGAAGGCCCTGCAGGGCATGATCTGGAAGGACGGTTACGAGGCCGGCGAGTACCGTGCCCACGTCTATCCCGAGGTTGCCGCCCGCCTGCGCGCATGGCGCGGCGACGGGCTGAACCTTTACGTGTATTCCTCCGGCTCCGTGCCGGCGCAGAAGCTGTTTTTCCGCTACAGCGAGGCCGGCGATCTCACGCCGCTGTTCGCCGGCTATTTCGACACCGAGACCGGTGCCAAGCGGGACAAGGCATCCTACCTTCGCATCGTCGAGGCGATCGGCGCGCGCCCGGAGCAGGTGCTGTTCCTCTCCGATATCGTGGAAGAACTGGATGCCGCCGCTGCCGCCGGCCTGCAGACAGGGTGGTTGCTGCGTTCGCCGTCAACGCCGCCTGCCCAACCCCGGCACACCGCCTACACCGACTTCGACGCCATCCAACCCTGAGCCCTCCATGCGCACCCTACTAACCGCCCTGCTCGCCTTCGCCGCCGGTGTGCTGCTGATGACGCTGGTCGGCCGGCATTCGCCTTCACACGTCGCTTCGGCCACCAACATGGCCTCCGGCGCCAGCACGGCAAACAACCCTGCGACTTCCAGCTCCAGCAGCGATTCGGACGACAGCAGCGACAGCAACGACAACTGGCCCAACCAAGGGCCCTCGCCAGAACAGGTCTTCTACGCCCAGCCAGGGATGATGCACACAGCCTTGTCGCAGCTGGGCCCGCGCGTGCCCGGCAAAACCAACCTTTACCTGCTCACCTTCGCCGGCGACGGCGGCGAGGACGTGTTCCGCAACGAAGCCGAATACGCCGCGCAACTGTTCACCAAGCGCTTCGGTCCGACCGCACATGCGCTGGTGCTGGAAAACAACCCCACCACCTTGCAAACCCATCCGCTGGCGGACTGGAGCAACCTGGAAAGCGCACTCGACGGTCTCTGGACTGTGATGAAGCCGGACCAGGACATCCTGGTGCTGTACCTGACTTCGCATGGCGACGAGGATCACAACCTGCTGGTCGACATGGATCCGCTGCCCTTGGATCAGATCGGCGCCCCCGATCTTGCCGGCATCCTCAAGAAGCATCCGTTCAAGTGGAAGGTGGTGGTGGTAAACGCGTGCTATTCCGGCGGCTTCATTCCGGATCTGCACAGCGCGGGCACGCTGGTGCTGACTGCCGCGCGCACCGATCGCAGTTCATTCGGCTGCGGCAGCGACTCGGATATCACCTACTTCGGCAAGGCATGGCTGGTCGACGCCATGAACCGCACCGACGATTTCGTCGACGCGTTCCAGTACGCGAAAACCGACATCGAAGGCTGGGAAAAGCAGGACAAGCTCACGCCATCCGAGCCGCAGATCAATATCGGCGAAGGCATCGTGCAGCAACTGGCAATGTGGCGGCGAGACGTCAAACCCGGCGCGGCGGTGCCGTTCGCGCCACCGCCGGCATCGGCGAGCAGCGCGCCCGCAGCCGCCCAGTGAGTTCGACGCAACGCGTTTAACCATGCCGCGCGGCAAGCACGCGCACGATATCGTCCAGGCCCAGGCCGCGTGCGCGCAACAACACGGTGAGATGGAAAACCAGATCGGCCGCTTCGCCCAATAACTCCTCATCGCCCTGCACCACCGCGGCAAGCGCCGTCTCGACACCCTCCTCGCCCACCTTCTGCGCGATGCGGCGCGTACCGTCCTTGAACAATTGGGTGGTGTAGCTGCCTTCGGGCAGCTGTGCCTTGCGGCTGGCAACCAGGGCATCGAGCTCGGCCAGAAACCCCAGCGGAGGCCTGGCAGCATCGCCGAAGCAACTGCGGGTGCCAAGATGACAGGTCGGACCATTGGGTTGGGCCTGCACGAGCAATGTGTCCGCATCGCAATCGATGCGGATCGACTTGAGCTGCAATACATGGCCGGAGCTTTCGCCCTTGGTCCACAGACGCTGCTTGCTGCGGCTATAGAAGGTCACCTGGCCCAGTTCCTGCGTGCGCGCCAGCGCCTGGGCGTTCATGTAGCCGAGCATCAGCACTTCCCCACTCAGCCAGTGCTGCACGATGGCAGGCAGCAATCCATCCGACTTGTTCCAGTCCAGACGGCTGAAATCATGGGTGATGTCATGCATGTTCGGCGCACTCCTGCAGGCGAACCACCACGCCCTGCTGCTGCAGGTACCGTTTCAATGGGGGTATCACGATGGCTCCGCTGTGAAAGACACTGGCGGCAAGCGCGCCATCGACGTGCGCCTGCATGAACGCATCGCCAAAGTGTTCCATCGCACCGGCACCACCCGACGCGATCAAGGGAACGCGACAAACAGCCCGTACCTGACTGAGCTGCGGCAGATCGTAACCTTTGCGCACCCCGTCGCTGTCCATGCAGTTGAGCACGATCTCACCGGCACCGCGTCGCTGTACCTCGATTACCCAGTCGATCGTTCGCCGGGCCAGCGAACGCGTCTTGGACGGATCGCCCGTGTACTGGCGCACGCGCCATTCGCCATCGGCGTCGCGCATCGAATCGATGCCTGCCACCACGCATTGCACGCCAAATGCGTCCGCCAATTCGTCCACCAGTTCGGGGCGTTCCAGCGCGGGCGAGTTCACCGAGATCTTGTCGGCGCCCGCATGCAGCACCGCGCGTGCTTCTTCCACGGAGCGAATGCCTCCGGCCACGCAGAACGGGATATCGATCACGCGCGCCACACGCTCCACCCAGCCGCGATCGACACTGCGTCCCTCGGGGCTGGCGGTGATGTCATAGAACACCAGTTCGTCGGCGCCTTCGTCGCGGTAGCGCAAGGCGAACTCGACGATTTCGCCCATCACGACATGATCGCGGAAACGCACGCCCTTGACGACTTTGCCATCGCGCACGTCCAGGCAGGGAATGATGCGGCGACTCAGCATGTCAACGCGTCCTGTAGCGTGAAACGCCCTTCCAACAGCGCGCGGCCGAGAATCACCCCGCGCGCGCCGGCATCGCGCGCGGCGCGGATATCGTCCAGCGAACGCACTCCGCCCGACGCCTGCACCGCGAGCTGCGGCGCGAGCTGCGCCAGATGCCGGTACAAATCCAGATTGAAGCCGGCCAGCATGCCGTCGCGCTCGATATCCGTGCACAACAGATGACGCGCTCCTTGTGCGGCGTACCACGGTGCCAGTTCGTCGAGCGTGCGTGTCTCATCCTCGGTCCAGCCTGCGCTGGGCAGGCTCCAGCGGCCATCGCGCCGGCGGGTATCCAGGGCGATGGTAAAGCGTTCGGCGCCATGAGTTTTTAGCCATGCGGCGACTCGCTCCGGTTCACGGATCGCAACGCTGCCAACCACCACGCGCGACACGCCCGCGTCCAATAACCGCTGCACGTCTTCTTCCGCGCGTACACCGCCGCCCGCCTGCACGCGCATGCCGGCCTTCGCCAGCGATGCAATCACCGCCAGGTTGGCCAGGTCGCCCGAACGCGCGCCATCCAGGTCAACCACATGCAACCAGCTTGCGCCGGCGTCGGCATAGTGCGTGGCGATGTGCTGCGGATGCTGCGCGTAACGAGTTTCCTGCGCGTAATCGCCTTGCCGCAGGCGGACCACCTGGCCGCCGCGCAGATCGATGGCGGGTATCACGTCAAAAGTCATAGTTCGAGGAAGTTCTTCAATAATTTGGCGCCGACGCGCGCCGAGCGCTCCGGGTGAAACTGCATGCCATGGAAATTGCCCTGGGCGATGACTGCGGAAAAACCGCCGCCGTAATCGGCGCTGGCCAGCGTGTAATCGCCCAGAGGAACGGCATAGCTGTGCACGAAATACGCCCAGTCGCCTTCTTCCAGATGGTCGGTCAGCGGATGGGCGGCCACTGGCGAGAGACGATTCCAGCCCATGTGCGGAACGCACAGACCGGGCGCCTCCACGAAGCGCGACACCTTGGCCGCAATGACGTCCAGGCACGGCGTATCGCTTTCGGCCGAATGCGTGCACAGCAGCTGCATGCCCAGGCATACGCCAAGCACCGGTTGTGTCAGCGCGCGGATCGCCTCGACCAGGCCAAGCTCGCGCAATCGCGCCATGCCCGGCCCGGCCGCACCCACGCCGGGCAGGATCACTTTGTCGGCCATCCGGATCTGCGCCACATCGGAGGTCAGCGATGCATCCACGCCCAGCCGTTGCAAGGCGTAGCGCACCGAGCCGATGTTGGTACCGCCGGCATCGACCAGGACCACGCTCACGACAGCATCCCCTTGGTACTGGGCAGTTCGCTGCCTTCGCGGCGAATCGCCTGGCGCAGCACGCGCGCGGTGACCTTAAAGCACGCCTCGACCATGTGATGCGCGTTATCGCCCTTCACCGACAAGTGCAGATTGGCGCCCAAGGTGTCGCATAAGGAGCGAAAGAAATGCGGTACCAGTTCGGTGGGAATGTCACCGACTCGTTCGCGCGTAAATGCACCGTCGAAAACCAGGTAGGGACGACCGGAAAGATCCAGCGCGGCACTGGCAAGCGACTCGTCCATCGGCAAGGTGAATCCATAGCGGCCGATACCGCGTTTGTCGCCCAATGCCTGACGCAAAGCCTGGCCCAGCGCCAGCGCGCAGTCCTCAATGGTGTGATGTTCGTCCACCTTGGTATCGCCATCGCAGTCAATCCGCAGGGCGAAGCCGCCGTGCTTGCCGATCTGCTCAAGCATGTGATCGAAGAAGCCAAGACCCGTGTGCACCACCGGTTCAGCGGGACGATCCAGATCCACGCGCACGGTAATGCGCGTTTCCTTGGTATGGCGCACCACTTCGGCCACGCGCGGACGGTCCAGCAGTTGATGCGCGACGTCGTCCCAACCGATGCCGTCGCGGCCGACGCGAAAGCCGCGCACGCCCAGATTGGCGGCAAATTGCAGATCGGTTGGGCGATCGCCCACCATCGCCGACTCGGCGCGGATCCAGCTGTCGTCAGCGAGGTAGGAGCGCATCATGCCGATGCCGGGTTTGCGCGTATCGAGGCCTTCGTGCTGGAAGCTGCGATCGATCAGCACCTGGCGAAACCGGATGCCTTGCGAGGCGAGGATGCGCAGCATCAAATCGTGCGGGCCGTCGAAATGCGCCTGCGGAAACCGCTCGGTGCCCAGGCCGTCCTGGTTGGTCACCATCACCAGCTCATAGCCTGCCGCCACGATGCGCTGCAGGGCCGCGACAACACCCGGCAGCAGCGAAAGCTTCTCGTAGCTGTCGATCTGCTGGTCGGCGGGTTCCTCGATCAGGCAGCCGTCGCGGTCGACGAAAAGAATCTTTCGGCTCATGCCCTGGCCTCGCTCAGCACGGTAAGCACGCGCGCATTTTCCTCCGGTGTACCCATGGTGATGCGCAATGCGTCTTCCAGTTGGCGATAACGACGAATATCGCGCACCACGATGCCGGCCTGCAGCAGGCGCTGATATACGGTTCCTGCGTCGTCGAAGCGGACGGCCAGGAAATTGGCGTCCGACGGCATCACCTCGCGAACGCCCGGAATCCTGGTCAGCGCACTGCGCATGATCGCGCGCTGTTCGCGCACGATCGCCACGTTTTCGCGCGCCGTGGCCTGTCCCGCTGGCGCCAGTTCCGCCAGCGCCGCTGCCACGCAAGGAAGCGGTAGCGGATAGGGCGGCATGATGCGGCGAATCAGGGCGATGACATCAGGATGGGCCAGCAGACTGCCAATGCGCGCACCCGCCAGCGCCCAGGCTTTGGACAAGGTGCGCAGGACAGCCAGGTTTTCGTAACGGTCGATCAGATTGGCCACGCTTGGCTGATCGGAAAATTCCACATACGCCTCATCCACCACCACCAGCGCCCTTCCAGCCAGTTGTGCCGCAAGATGTTCGATGTCCGCGCGCGGAATCGAGCGGCCGCTCGGATTATTCGGCGTGCACAGAAATATCAACTTGACCGCGGGCGTTACGGCAGCGAGCAGCGCTTGCGCGTCGACACTGAAATCCGCCTTGAGCGGCACTTCGATCACCGCCGCGTTCTGGATGCGCGCGCTGACCGCGTACATGCCGAAGGTCGGCGGCTGGATCAGGATGGCATCCGCGCCGGCCCGGCAGAAAGCGCGCACCAGCAGATCGATCGCCTCGTCGCTGCCGCGCCCCACCCATAGCTGCTCGTGCTTGACGCCATACAGTTGCGCCAGCGCCTGCACGAGCGCTGCCGGTTGCGGATCGGGATAGCGATTGCAGCCCAGCCCCATATCGCCGACCGGCTGCCACGCCGATTCATTCGCGTTGAGCATGATCTGGCCGCCACCGGCCTCCATCCGAGCGGAGGAGTACGGCTGCAGCGTGCGGATTTCCGGCCTGGCAAGATCCAGCACGCTCATAGCCGCACACCCAATGCCGCCAGGCGCAAGGTCACCGCGCGGCGGTGCGCTTCCAGTTGTTCGGCCGCTGCCAGTGTTGCCGTGCATGGGCCGATGGCGCGCAGGCCATTGGGATCGACTTCTTGCACAGTGATCTGCTTTTGATAGCTGGCCACGGAAACGCCGCTGTAGCTGCGTGCATAGCCGTACGTTGGCAATACGTGGTTGCTGCCGCTGCAATAGTCGCCGACGGACTCCGGCGTCCAGGCACCGACGAACACCGAACCCGCACTTTGGACAAGATCGAGCAGGCTGCGTGCCGCCGCCGTCTGTAAAATAAGGTGCTCCGGCGCATAGCGATTGCTGACTTCGATCGCCTGCGCAAGCGACTGGACCTCGATCAGACGGCTCTGCGCCAGCGCCTGTTCCGCGATGGCCCCGCGCGGCAGCTCCGCGCATTGCCGCGCCACTTCGGCGGACACCTTGTCGAGCAGGCTCGATGATGGACTGACCAGGATCACCTGCGAATCGGGACCATGCTCGGCCTGCGACAGCAGATCGGCCGCCACGAATACCGGATTGGCTTGCGCATCGGCAACCACCAGCACCTCCGACGGGCCGGCCGGCATATCGATCGCCGCGCCATCGGGATCGCCCGAGACTTGCAGCTTCGCTTCGGTCACCCACGCGTTGCCCGGACCGAACAGCTTGTCGCAACGCGGCACGCTCTCGGTGCCATAGGCCATGGCGGCAATTGCCTGCGCGCCGCCGAGCTTGAACACCCGGTGCACGCCCACTTCGCGTGCGGCGAACAGCACGGCTTCATCGCAGGTACCATCCGCGCGGGCCGGGGAGCAAAGCACCACTTCGCGACAACCGGCGATGCGCGCGGGCACGCCCAGCATCAGCGCCGTGGAAGGCAATGGCGCGCTGCCTGCCGGTACATAAAGCCCCACGCGCTGAATCGGACGCAGTACACGCTCGACCCTTACGCCGGTGGCCGTATCCACGGCAACGGCCTGCGGCGCACCTGCGCGGTGAAAGGCCTCGATGCGCCCGGCCGCCTCGCGGATCGCCGCTTTCAGTTGCGGAGCGAGCTTTGTCTCGGCCGCGGCGAATTCAGCGTCATCGACCTCAAGCCTCTCAAGCGCGCACTGGTCGTAGCGAGCGGAAAGTTCGCGCAGGGCTGCGTCGCCGCGTTCGCGTACTTGGGCGATGATCTGTTGGACACGGTGCCGCCGCTCTTCCGCCCGGGATTGCGCGGGCCTTGCCAGTGCGGTGCGACGCGACGGTTCGTCCAGAGTATTCCAGGAAATTCGTTTCATTCAAGCCAACTCGTTACGCAAGCATTTTTTCCACCGGCAACACGAACATCTCGCGCGCACCGGCTTTCTTGATTTCTTCCAATTGCCGCCAGCTCACTTCGCCGGCGCACAAGGCCTGCAGCATCAGCTGGTCCGGTTGCCCGGCCACCGGCAGCAGCGTCGGCTGCGGGCCGCCCGGCAACAGCCGGGTGACGGCATCCAGCGACGTGCGAGAGGTTTGCAGCAGCAGCAGGCGCGATTCGCGCACCTGGATCACGCCATCCAGGCGCTTGAGCAGCAGCTCGATCATGTCGCCGCGCTCGTCGGTGGGCAGCGACTCCGGACCGGCCAGCACGGCCTCGCTTTGCAACAGCACTTCGGTTTCGCGCAGCTGATTGGCGACCAGCGTGCCGCCGCTTTGCACCAGATCGCAGATGACATCGGCCGTGCCCAGCTTGGGTGCGATTTCCACCGAACCTGCCAGCGTCACCACGGCGGCGTTGACGGCCTGCGCGTTGAGCCACCCATTGAGCAAGGCAGGATAAGAGGTTGCAATGCGCAGGCCATCCAGATCGCGTGGCTGGCTGTAATGCATGTCATGCGGCACGGCGATGGACAGGCGGCAGCGACCGAAGCCCAGCGGACGCCACTCGGTCAGCATGGCGGCGGCATTCGTCGCGGCACCCTTGAATTCGTCCAGCACGTTGCGGCCGACGATGCCCAGATCGCACACGCCTTGTGCGATAAGGCCGGGGATGTCGTCATCGCGAACCAGCAGCAGGTCCACCGGTTCGCCTTCCCCAAAACAGAACAGCTTGTCACGGCTCTGGCGGAAGGTGAGCCCGCAACGTTTGAGCAGATCCAGCGCGGGCTCGGTCAGGCGCCCTGACTTCTGCATGGCAATGCGCAGACGATCGCGCGGTTTCATGCCCGCACCCGTTTGGCCGTGGCGCGACTGCGCGCCGCGCGTGCCCCGGCGGCAAGATACCCGCCGCTGCCTTGATTCAGATAGCGCGCCACGCGGCCGATGGTGGTGATGCTGACGGCGGTGCGCTCGTGAATCTCGCGATACGACACGCCTTCAAGCAGATATGGCACCACCCGCCAGCGATCGACCAGCACTTCCAACTCGGCGGGTGTGCACAGGTCGTTGAGGAACGCGTCCATCTCTTCCACGTTTTTCATGGATAGCAAGGCGCGGCACAGACTGATCTTGGCGGATTCGTCCGGCGTTTCGGGATCGATCGATCGACGTTTCATAATGTGCTAATGCGTTAATACAATGGAACACATGATACGACACCGGGACGCGCTCGGCAAGCTTGCCATCCCTCCGTACAATACCCAGCCGGGGCAAAGACTTGCGCCCCCTCTCCACCACAGGTCGGTACCATGAACGCCATCGGAAGGTCTTGGGCTATCCGCGCATTGGCCGGCTTGATGCTGCTGGCCGTACTTGCCTTTCTGGGCGTCTGCACGGCAGCACAGTTCTGGCGCACCGACCTGAACTGGATCCGGATTCCGCTTAGCACTTATCTGTACGGCCCCGGCAGTGTCTGCGTGCAGGTGGTCTACTACCTGATGTCGCTGGCCCTGCTCGGCTTTGCCTGGGCGAGTTTTCACGCCACCGCCGCCTCGCTACGCAGCGGACTGGCCGCAACGTTGTTCGCGGCGGCGGGATTGATCTTGCCGGTGGTGGCGGCGACCGAACTGTTCCGGCAGACCAGGCTCGGCGATCTGGCCCGCACGATCCACCAGGTCGCCTCGCCCGCGACGTTTCTGTGGCTTAGCTTCGCGATGCTGTTGCTGTCCAGCCGCTGGCTTGGCGACCCGCGCATGAAAAAAGGCGGCCGCGCAGGCGTCGTGCTTGCCTGGGCGGCCACCTCGGTACTGTGGTTTCAGGTTTTGGTGCCGGGGCTTCCCAACGGCTTGTGGGAGAAACTGGCGATCGTGCTGATCCTGCTCTGGCTGGGCTGGGCGGCGTTGTGCGTGATGCGCGCCGCCCGCCCGGCGTGAGCTTGTTTAGGTGCTGGGGAAAAGGCGTTTTTGCACCAGCTCACAAACGGTGCGCACGTCGCCGTCCATCGCGCGGTCGCGATGCATGAAGCCGATGTGGCCGCGCAAGGTATCGTACGCCTTGCGCACCGCGCCGCCCGCGTGGAAATCGCCGACGCCGGCCAGCGCCGCCGTCAACTGCTTCACTTCCTCGACGAACTGCGCGTAGTGCGGGTTGTCTTCGCGCGGCGCATTGGCGACTTTCGATGCCAGCGCCTGCCAATCGCCGCGCGCGGCGAGGCGGCGGGCGGCGTTGAGCATTTCCTGGCGATAGTCCAGCGCCTGCGCGGCGGTGTACAGCTCCAGCGCCAGCACGTGGCTGAGGTCTTCGGTCATCTCCAGCACGTGGCGCGCTTCGTTGGCGCCCATCGAGACATGGTCTTCGGCATTCGCGCTGGTCGGCACGGAATACACGCTGGCCGGATGCGCGCGGGTGGCAAGGTCGTTGACCAGCGCCGCGGCGGTGTACTGCACGATCATGAAGCCCGAATCGGTGCCGTCCTCGTTGCCGGTAAGGAAGGCCGGCAGGCCGTCATTGGTGGCCGGATCGACCAGCTTGTTGAGGCGCCGCTCGGAGATCGACGCCAGCACCGGAATGGCCGCCTTTACATAACTCATCGCCAGCGCCAGCGGCATGCCGTGGAAGTGGCCGGCGGAAATCACCTGCTCCTCGATGTGCTGGGCATCGGTGTTGTCGGGGAAAATCAGCGGGTTGTCGGTCACCGCATTCAGCTCGATGTCGATCACGCGGCAGGCCTGCGCCCAGGCATCACGCACCGCACCGTGCACCTGCGGCATGCAGCGCAGGCAGTATGCGTCCTGCGGCTGGTGTTTTTTTCCGCCCTTGAACGGCAGGAAGCGGCTGTAGAACGCCTCGCGGCCATGGCGCTGGTTGGCGGGTACCCAGTCCCAGCCGATGTCGAAGCTCAGCGCCTGATCCTGCGGCGTACTCCACGCCTCGGCACTCCACTGGCGAAAACGCGGCACCAGGTGGTACGGGATATCGACCAGGGTTGAACCCTGCAACAGTTCGCGCACATGGTCGGCCGTCTGCACCTGTCCCGGATGCGGGCGCAGGGCATGCACGTCGGCGCGCAATGCACCGCTGCGGCCAGCGAACGCATCCAGCGTCATCGATGCCGCGAGATCTGCCACGCCAAGCAGATATTCCAGCGTATCGAGCGCTAGCGCCGCGGTGGCCAGCATCTGCGCCGTGCCGTTGTTGAGCGCCAAGCCTTCCTTGAACGACAGGCGGATCGGCTGCAGCCCGGCGCGTTGCAGCGCCTGGGCACCGGGCAGACGCTCGCCCTTGTAGAACGCCTCGCCGCCACCGAGCAGCACGATGGCCAGGTGCGACAGCGGCGCCAGGTCGCCGCTCGCGCCGACCGAGCCTTTTTCCGGCACCACCGGAATCACATCGTGGTTGAGCAGCGCGGTGAGCGCCTGGAGCGTTTCCACGCGAATGCCCGAATGCCCGCGCATCAGGGTATTGATGCGGATCACCAGCATTGCGCGCACGACTTCGGCGGCAAACGGCTTGCCCACGCAAACCGCGTGGGTGGTGATGAGGTTGTGCTGCAGCTCTTCCAGCAGCGTGCCTTCGGGCTTGTGCGGATTGCCGCCGGGCAATTCGTCGCGCAGGCGATAGGCGCCGAGCAGCTTGTCGGCATTGCTGCCAAAACCGGTGGTGACACCGTAGGTAGGTTCGCCGCAGCTCACCTTGTCGGCCAGGAAATCGGCCGCGCGCTTGACGCGCTCCAACTGCGAAGGATCGAGCCGCACGCCATATCCTTGGCGGGCGACGGCGACGAGTTGTTGGCGGCTGAGGCTATTGCCATCCAGCAGGATCGAATTGGCGGTCATGCGTACTCCGTGCCCTCGCAGGCATTGTGTTATTGATCGCATTGACGATGGGGACGTCGTCAATGCGTCCGCTGATTTTTTGGGGCAACCGCGCTCGCAACCCATGTGTGCGTTGACGCGATTACGTCATCGGCTTTACCGGTCAGCTGCCGATTTCCGCCTGCGCCAGTTCGACGCGCAACGTCTTGATCAGTTCCCCGCGTGCAACCTCGAACTGGTCTTCGCGCCGCAGATCCTTGACCGTCACCACATTCTTGGCTATTTCATCCTCGCCCAGCACGATGACGAAGCGAATGCCTGCACGATCGGCATACTTGAACTGCTTGCCGAGCTTGCCGCCGTCCAGCACCACTTCGGTGGCGATGCCCGCCGCGCGCAATTCGCCGGCCAGCGCGAGATAGGCCGGCATCTGCGCGGCATCCATCTGCGTGATGAGCACATCCACCGTGCTGCGCGCGGTATTGACCAGGCCCGCATCGCGCAGCTGCCAGTACAGGCGCGTAAGGCCGATCGAGATGCCTACACCCGGCAGGTGCGACTTGGTGTACTGGCCGGCCAGGTTTTCGTAGCGGCCGCCGGAACAGATCGAGCCGATCTGCGGATGATCGTTGAGCGTGGTCTCGTAGACGGTACCGGTGTAGTAGTCGAGCCCGCGCGCAATGGACAGGTTCAGCGCGTAGTGACTTTCCGGCACGCCGAAGGCATGGATGAGGTTCAGCACGTCCTTCAGCTCGATACGACCCTGCTCCATCAACGCCGGACCCTCGCCCAGCGCGTCGAGCTTGTCCAGCGCATCCTGCAGCGAGGTCGAGCGCACCTGCACGAAGTCGAGGATCTTCTGTGCCGCCTGCGCGCTGAGCGCGAAACCTTCGCCGGTCAGCGTCTGGCGCACATAGTCGGCGCCGCGCTTGTCCAGCTTGTCCACTTCGCGCAACACCAGGGTCTGCTGCTCCGGATCGGTGACGCCCAGGCTTTCGAAATAACCGCGCATCAGCTTGCGGTTGTTCAACTGGATGGTGAACGCGCCGATGTTCAGTTCGCGGAACACGCTATAGATCACCGCCGGCAACTCGGCATCGTAGCGGGTGGACAGGCTGTCCTTGCCGATCACGTCGATGTCGCACTGGTAGAACTCGCGGAAACGGCCGCGCTGCGCGCGCTCGCCGCGGTAGACGCGCTGCATCTGGTAGCGGCGGAATGGGAAGCTGAGGTCGTGCTCGTGCTCGGCCACGTAGCGGGCAAGCGGCACGGTGAGGTCAAAGCGCAAGGCGAGCTCCGGCTTTTCACCCTGTTCCAGCGCGCCGGTGGACTGCACGAAATACACCTGGCGCTCGGTCTCGCCGCCGGTCTTGGTCAGCAGCACGTCGGAATATTCGATCACCGGCGTCTCCACCGGCAGGAAACCGAAGCGCTCATAGTTGCGACGGATCACGTCGAGCATGCGCTGGAAAGCGATCTGGTCGAGCGGAAGCAGCTCGAGCACGCCGGGCATGGTACGGGCCGGGGTAAGCGCCATGGAATCCTCTGCTAGCAAAAGAAAAATGCCGGGCGACGGCAGCCGCATAGCGTAGCAGATGCACCCATCTGCCCTACCCGCCGGCAAGCGCGCATACCCGCTCCCGCCAGGGCCGGCCCTGTTGCCAAGCTCCTTGTGGCCCGATAAGATACGCGGCTCCCACGGGGTGTAGCTCAGCCTGGTAGAGCGCTACGTTCGGGACGTAGAAGTCGCATGTTCGAATCATGTCACCCCGACCAATCGAAAGACCCAAAGAACCCTGAAAAACAGCCGTTTTTCGGGGTTTTTTGTACTCAGAGTCCGGACCGGCCAAACGCACCGAAACGCTCGGTTTTGCCCTCAAATCCACCTCTTGTGTCCCCGGCCGTGTCCCCGACACCCGCTGTTACACTGCTCCCATGAGCACGTTGGACATCCTCCGCGAGCGCTTTCCCGGTCGCGTCGCCCTCACGCCCAAAGAGATCGCGCAAGCGATTCATGGCGACGCCGCTGCCACCAAAAAACGGGTCGAATCGATCCGGGAAAAACTCGACGCCGGAACGCTGATCCCCGGCATCCGAAAAGGCAAAGGGGAGAAGCGGTGGCTGGTTCCGATCGACGCGTTGGCGCGCGCCCTCGACGAGCGAAGCCGCCCCGATGATCGCCCTGTTCTTCCTCCCGCGCTGGTCCCGGTCGGCCGCCGATCGCGCATGACCAACATTGGTCCGCGCATGTTGAAGTGGATGGAGCGCAGTCGGGTCGTCCTGCAGGATATTTTGTCGGAAGTGAGCGCGCTCGTCAGCCTGGATGAGGCCGCCATACTTCAGGGTGTTGCGGACCTGACCTCCGATCACCCGCGAAAACGCGGGCCGATCATGTGAGCCCCGCTCACACGGCCATCAGTTCCAGCGCCATCCGCCGCTCCTCGGCTTGATCGCGCTCCAGGATCCGCTGCAGCCGCGCCGCCCGCGCCGGCGCCCCGAGGGTGGTGGCCGCGGCCACGGCGTCGGCAAGTTGGGTGTGCGCCCCGCCCCGGAACATCAGGTCATCCAGAAGTTCGTCGGTCGCGTGCACCTCGACGGCCAGGAGCAGAGGGGACCGGTCGAACCGGTCTTGTTTGAGGGACGTCTGGATGCTGTCGGGGTGCTCCAAGAGGGCCCGCACGATTGAGCGCTGGCCGCGCGCCACGGCTTCGTGCAGGCAGGTTCCGCCGCGCGCCTGCCACCGGCCCGGCAGAGCGCCCCTATTAATAAGGTATCGGACCCGCTCCCCGGCCGCTGAGGTTTCGGCGTTGTCGGCCGGGGTGGCCGCAATGAGGGCCTCGAGGTCGGCCTGCGCCTCCTCCTGGTCGGGCTGCACCTGGATCAGGTGGCCCTGCAGGATGTGCTCGGGCGTGCGCCCGACCAGGTCCGCGATGTTGGGATCGGCCCAGTGGTCCAACAAGGTTTGCATCGCTACGGCCTGCCCGCGCTCGGCGGCGATCAGGAGCGCGGTGCGTCCGAGGTGGTCGGTCTCGTCGATCGCCCGCCGTCCATCGGCGGTGGCCAGCAACACAGCGAGGATGTCGGCATGGCCCTGGTGCGCGGCCCACCGTAGGGCGTCACCGAAGGAGGAGGGCAGTGTGGGCATCGTCGGCTCCGGCGCGTGACGGGTGTCGTCAACACATACCGCTGATCGGCCGAAACGCCATGGGAGCCGCGTGTGGCCAACCGGGTGTCTTGCGGCACCGGCCAAGCCTGCTACGTTGGATGTGGGCCGGCTCAACACACGACGTCCTCGTCCGCTTGGTTCCCGGACGAAACTGGGGTGACACCGCGGGGTGCGCCGCCCATTGGAAACCCCCTCCTCCCGGCGGGGGTTTCTCTTTTGGATCGTTAGCCCACGCCAGCACATGCGGCCCTGACCGCAAGCCTTGACGCCGCGTCGGAATCTGCTTGGCTGGATGGATCCCCTCCCCTGGAACCACCCCGTCATGAACGTCCTTCGTCGATCTCTTGTGTGCGCCGGTCTGCTGGCGCTGCTCGCCCCCACCGCGCTGCTGGCGCAGACAACGGGGACCAACTCGTACGCCGCCGGCGGCGCGGTCGCGCCGGGCACCAACGCGGTGGGCATCGGCAACGGCGCGGCGGCCAACGGGTTTCAGTCCACCGTGGTGGGCGCGAACTCCACGGGAAATGGGTTCGACGACTCGGTGTTCGGCGTCAACAACAACGTCAACGGCGGGGGAACGCTGACCAACGGCCTGGACGGCGCCAGCGTGTTCGGCAACAACAACACCGTGTCGGCCTCCGGCGCCGTGGTGATGGGGTCGGGCAACACCAACACCGGCACCAACAGCGTCCTCATCGGCACCGGCTCCACGACCAACGCCGCGAACACGATCCTGCTCGGCCAGGGCGTCAACGTGCAGGGCGCCGGCGGCATTGGCATTGGGACCGGTGCGCAGGTTGGCACCGGTGGTGGTCTCGCGATCGGTGCCAACGCTTCGGCCGACAACGGGTGCTCCGCCATCGGGTCCCTCGCCGCCTGCAATCAGGCCGACACACTGTCGGTCGGCAACGCCGGGCTCGGTTTCACCACGCGCATCACCAACGTCGCGGCGGGTGTCGCTCCCAACGACGCGGTCAACGTCTCGCAGTTGACCGGCGCGCTGGGCATTTTCGGCAGCGGCGCGGGCATGAACTCCGGGGCCATCGTCAACCCGAACTACACCTTCGGCGCGCATTCCTTCAACAACGTCGGCGCGGCGTTGAACTTCCTCTACGGGCTGGACGGCACCACGTCGACCGGACCGACGGGCCCGGTGTCGAGCACCGATCCGAACGCGGTGCACTACGACGACAGCACCGATTCCACAGTGACGCTGCAGGGCGCGAACGGCACCACCATCACCAACGTGGCCCCCGGCGTCATTTCGCCGACCTCGACGGATGCCGTGAATGGGGCGCAGTTGTACGGTGCGGTGCGCCAGTCCGAAAACTGGGCCAAGGCGTACACGGATCAAGCGGTGTCGGGTCTCAACGACCGCATCTCCCGCGTCATGGCGGCCAGCGCGGCCTCCGCGTCCATGGCCTCGAACTTCCGAGAAATGCCCAACTCCTTCGCCGTGGGCTTGGGTCTGTCCGGTGGGCACAACGGCATCGCGGTGGGCTACCGCCACATCTCCGAGAGCAAGGCGGTGTCCTGGTCCATCCAGGGCGCGATCGCCGGCAGCGAGCGCTCCATTGGGGTCGGCATCGGCTACGGCTGGTAATCGCTGACGCTGCGGCTCCGGTGTGACCACCGGGGCCTTAGTGGGAGATCCGCATGGCAGGAACGCCCTACGGCCGCTCGGAGAAGTACCACCGGCGGGAGCGATTCCTGTACGCGCTGGTGTTCGATGACGTGCGGAGGTTCGTCTACATCGGCCAGTCCGTGGATCCCGATCGGCGCTTCGCGCAGCACTGCGCCCACGGCTGGGGGAAGCGGCCGTTCCACATGGTCGTGCTCGGCTCCATGTGGGGCACACAGGCCGAGGCGGAGGATTGGGAGCACGCGTACCGGCAGGCGGCGGCGTGGTGGCGCTGGGGCGTGTACGCGCTGCCACCGGGCATTGTGATCCGGCGCGTCGCACGGCAAATGACGCCGCGCCGGACGCGCCTGGCGTGGCGGCTGTGGTGGGGGTTTGCCGGCGCGCTCAAGCACGGCCGTCGGGTGGTGCGGCCGATGCCGACGCCGCCCCGCAAGCGCCGCTGGTGGTGGCCG
>NZ_DATJTC010000004.1:0-6083 GCF_035503745.1 Dyella sp. | reverse complement strand
GGGCTTTCCTGACAGTTTGATTAAGGTTAGAATTGCGCGTTTACCGCGCAAGAAAGCATCGGAGAAAGTACATCATGGCGCGCATTGCGGGTGTCAATTTGCCGGTCCAGAAGCACGTCTGGGTTGGCCTGCAGAGCATCTATGGCATCGGCCGCAGCCGGGCCAGGAAGGTCTGCGAAGCGGCGGGTGTGAACCCGAACGTGCAGATCAAATCGCTGAGCGAAGGCGAGGTGGAGAAGATCCGCCACGAGGTCGCCAAGTATGTGGTGGAAGGCGATCTGCGCCGCGAAGTCGGTATCGCGATCAAGCGCCTGATGGACCTGGGTTGCTACCGCGGTCTGCGCCACCGCCGTGGCCTGCCGGTGCGCGGCCAGCGCACGCGTACCAACGCCCGTACCCGCAAGGGTCCGCGCCGCGCGATCAAGAAGTGATCGCTTTTTAAGAGATTTGGATTCCGAACATGGCAAAGCCAGTTAAGACCAAGAAGAAAGTCAAGCGCGTTGTCACCGATGCGGTGGCGCACGTGCAGGCGTCCTTCAACAACACCATCGTCACGATCACCGATCGCCAGGGCAATGCCCTGTCGTGGGCGACTGCCGGCGGCGCGGGTTTCCGCGGTTCGCGCAAGTCGACCCCGTTCGCTGCCCAGGTTGCCGCCGAAAAGGCCGGCCGGGCTGCCGGCGACTATGGCGTGAAGACGGTGGAAGTGCGTATCAAGGGCCCCGGCCCGGGCCGCGAGTCGGCGGTGCGTTCGCTGAACGCGCTGGGCTACAAGGTTCTCAACATCATCGATGTCACGCCGATTCCGCATAACGGCTGCCGTCCCCCCAAGAAGCGTCGCGTCTAAGGAGCACAACCATGGCACGTTATCGTGGAGCTACCTGCAAACTCGCGCGTCGTGAAGGTTCGGACCTGAGCCTGAAGAGCCCGGCGCGCGCCATCGACTCCAAGTGCAAGCTGGAGAACAAGCCCGGCCAGCATGGCGCCAACAAGCGCGCCCGCCTGTCCGATTATGCTGTCCAGCTGCGTGAAAAGCAGAAGGTCAAGCGTATTTACGGCGTGCTTGAGCGCCAGTTCAGCAACTACTACACCAAGGCGTCGACCCTCAAGGGCAACACCGGTGAGAACCTGCTGCGCCTGCTCGAGAGCCGTCTGGACAACGTCGTCTACCGCATGGGTTTCGCCGTCACGCGCGCCCAGGCTCGTCAGCTCGTGTCGCACAAGGGCATTCTGGTCAACGGCAAGAAGGTCAACATCCCGTCCTACCAGGTTCGCCCGGGTGACGAGATCGCCGTGACCGAGCGCGCGCGCAACCAGCTGCGCGTGCAGGAAGCCGGCACCGTGTTCGACACGATGGATCTGCGCCCGCAGTGGGTGGAAGTGGACAGCAAGAAGTTCGCTGGCACGTTCAAGTCCGTGCCGGATCGCGCCGACCTGCCGACCGACATCAACGAAGCGCTGATCGTCGAGCTTTATTCGAAGTAATCAACCGGAGCCATGCATGGCAGTTTCGTCAACTAGCGTGCTGCGGCCTCGCGGCCTCAGTGTTGAACAGCTCGGACCGAATCGCGCCAAGGTAGTGGTGGAGCCGCTCGAGCGTGGCTTTGGCCACACCTTGGGCAATGCGCTGCGTCGCGTGCTGCTCTCCTCGATCCCTGGCAGCGCCATCGTCGAGGTTGAAATTGATGGCGTGCTGCACGAGTACACCACCCTGGAAGGGTTGCAGGAGGACGTGATTGAAGTCCTGCTCAACCTCAAGGAAGTGGCGATTCGTCAGCACACGGGTGATGAAGTCACCCTGACCTTGTCCAAGAAGGGCAAGGGTGTGGTCACCGCGGGTGATATCACCGTCGATCATTCGGTGGAGATCATCAATCCGGAACATGTGATCTGCCACCTGACCAAGGACATCGCGCTGAACATGCGTCTAAAGGTGCGTCGTGGCGTCGGCTATCAGCCGGCAAGCCTGCGTCAGCATCCGGACGACGAAGCGCGCCCGATCGGTCGCCTGCAGCTGGATGCCTCGTTTGCTCCGGTGCTGCGCGTGGCCTACGAGGTGGACGCCGCTCGTGTCGAGCAGCGCACCAACCTCGATAAGCTGGTGCTGGATATCGAAACCAACGGCACCATCGGTGCGGAAGATGCGGTGCGCAAGGCCGCTGAAATCCTCAACGACCAGCTGTCGGTGTTCGGTGATTTCTCGCGTCGTGAAAGTGCCACCGACAAGGCGGAGAAGGGCGGTTTCGATCCGCTGCTGCTGCGTCCGATCGACGATCTGGAACTCACCGTGCGTTCGGCCAATTGCCTGAAGGCCGAGAGCATTTACTACATCGGCGATCTGGTTCAGAAGACCGAAGTGGAGCTGCTTAAGACGCCGAACCTCGGCAAGAAGTCGCTCACGGAAATCAAGGATGTCCTGGGCGTGCGTGGTCTGGCCCTGGGTATGAAGTTGGAAAACTGGCCGCCGCCGGGCCTCTCGCACGGCATGCAGCTGGGTTGATTTTGCCGCAGCCGCAGTCGTTAAGACTGCGGCTGCTGGTGTATTGGACACGGTCACCTTTGATCGTAGTCGCGAGTCAGGTGGAGTTCCGTCGCTTTTTTTACGGTGCTGGCCTGACGCGAGAGCGGCCCTTCGGCCGCGCTCTTAATAAGAGCCCGTTCCACCAAGGGCTTGCATAGCGGGTAACCCGCGGAAATCCGGCCATAAGGACCGGTTTTTCATAACAACAGACAAGAGAGTCTCATCATGCGTCATATGAAATCCGGGCGTAAGCTCAACCGCACCAGCAGCCATCGCGAAGCGATGTTCAAGAACATGGCTTCGTCGCTCATCAAGCACGAGCTGATCCGCACGACCCTGCCCAAGGCCAAAGAGCTGCGCCGTATCGCCGAGCCGCTGATCACCCTGGCCAAGGTCGATGGCGTCGCCAATCGCCGTCTGGCGTTTGCCCGTCTGCGCGACAAGCAGGCCGTGGGTAAGTTGTTCGTCGAATTGGGCCCGCGTTACCGCGAGCGTCCCGGCGGCTACCTGCGCATTCTCAAGTGCGGCTTCCGCCCGGGCGACAATGCGCCGATGGCGTACGTCGAACTGGTGGACCGCCCGCGTACCGAGGCGGTCGACGCCGAGTAAGATCGTCCCAAGCCCTTGTTTGGACGTCCAAATACAAAACCCCGGCCGGGCAACCGACCGGGGTTTTGCTTTTTTACGGGCGCCGAGGCCCCGGCCTACTGACAGGGTCTTTGCGAGCGGGTAATGTCAACATCCTGATCCCCGATGCCAACGAACTCATGAACCCCTTACGCTGGTCCTACCGCGCCAGTTTCTTCCTGGGCTTTTTCATTTGCGCCGGTCTGCTGGGCTTCGCCCTCTATGCCGAGCATGTGTGGGGAATGGAGCCGTGCCCGCTGTGCATCTTCCAGCGCATCGGTTTTATGGTCATGGCAGTTTTCTTTTTGCTAGGCGCACTGCATGCGCCGCGCGGTAGCATGCGCTGGTTCTATACCGGCCTGCTGCTGCTCGGCGCCCTGTTCGGTCTGGCGACGGCGGTACGCCATCTGTGGATCCAGTCGCTGCCGCCGGATCAGCTCCCCTCCTGCGGCCCCAATCTTGCGTACATGATGGATGCCTTTCCGTTCGCGAAGGTACTTAAGATGGTGTTTACCGGCTCCGGCGAGTGCGCCAAGATCCAGCCGATCCTCGGCCTGCCCATGCCATTGTGGACGCTGCTGTGGTACATCTTGCTATCGGTCTGGGCCATTCGCGCGACGCTGCGCCGCGCCGCGCCGAGGTTGCGGTTATGAATACTTTGACAAACCCCTTGCAGCACCTCGATTGGACGCCCACCTCCTGGCAGCAACGTGTTGCGTTGCAGCAGCCGCACTATGAAGACGCGGCTGAACTCGCGAAGGCGATCGAGGCGCTGGCGCATCTACCTCCCCTGATCACCTCCTGGGAAGTGCTGTCGCTGAAGCAATCGCTAGCCGAAGCGCAGGAAGGCAAGCGCTTCCTGCTGCAGGGGGGCGATTGCGCGGAGAGCTTCGCCGACTGCACCAGTCCGATCATTTCCAATCGCCTGAAAGTGCTGCTGCAGATGAGCCTGGTGCTGGTGCACGGGCTCAAGCAGCCGGTGCTGCGCGTAGGCCGTTTTGCGGGCCAGTACGCCAAGCCGCGCTCGGCCGACACGGAGACCCGCGATGGCATCACCCTGCCGAGCTTCCGCGGCGACGTCATCAACGGCCCAGCATTCACGCCCGAGGCGCGTCGGCCTGACCCGCAGCGCCTGATCCGCGCGCATGCGCATTCGGCGCTCACCATGAACTTCGTGCGCGCGCTGATCGATGGCGGGTTCGCGGATTTGCATCATCCGGAATACTGGGATCTCGCCTGGGTGGAGCACTCGCCGCTGGCGGCCGATTATCGACGCATGGTGGCGGGTATCGGCGATTCGTTGCGATTCATGGAAACCCTGGCCGGTCCTATTGCCGGGTTCACGCGGGTGGACTTCTTTACCTCGCACGAAGCGCTACTGCTGCACTATGAGCAGGCGCTGACGCGACAGGTTCCGCGCCACCGCGGCTGGTTCAATCTCTCCACGCATTTCCCGTGGATCGGCATGCGAACCGCCGCCCTGGATGGCGCACATGTGGAATATTTCCGCGGCATCCGCAATCCGATTGCGGTAAAGGTCGGCCCTTCCGTCACGCCAGAGCAGTTGTTGCCGCTGATCGATGCGCTCAACCCGGACGACGAGCCTGGTCGTCTCACGCTGATCCATCGCATGGGAAATGCGCAGGTCGCACAAGCACTGCCGCCTTTGCTCGAGGCCGTCAAGCGCGAAGGCCGACGCGTGCTTTGGGTAGCCGACCCGATGCATGGCAATACCGAAAGCACGTCGAACGGTTTCAAGACGCGTCGCTTTGACAATATCCGTGGCGAACTGGAGCAGGCATTCGATATCCACGATGCCGCCGGCACGCGCCTGGGTGGCGTCCATCTGGAACTTACCGGCGAAGATGTCACCGAGTGCATGGGCGGCGCGCGTGATCTCAGCGAGGCCGATCTGCAACGCGCCTACAAGTCGATGGTGGATCCGCGCCTCAATTACGAGCAATCGCTGGAACTGGCGATGCTGATCGTGCGCAAGTCCGGCCGCCTGGGCTGACCGGAAGCGCCCGCGTCAAGCGGCCGCTGCCCAGACGTAGTCAGGGGCCTTTGTATGTGGTCGGGATTTTTTCACCCGCAAAATTGCTTATGACGATGCTGCTATTTTCGCCAGGTAATGTCTGTTGAGCGTGGGGGTCGCCATCGTCCAGAAGGTATAAATAACCATAGTCAGGCGGGGTTTTTTCGATCTCCGCCGGGCTCGATTCTTTTGGCATGATAAAGCGGGCAGTTCTCCAAACTGTATGGGTTCCATCACTCTCTGGATGGGGGTGAATGTATTCAACGTCTTCGTAGTGCGTGTCGTACTTGCCGGGATCTAAGGTTCCCAATTTGTCTTTGTCTTCCGGTCTCAAATAAATGAACTGAAAAATGGCGTTCGGAAAAGGACGTTCCGGATTGACAGCGTTACCCAGTGATTTGAATGTGTAATGCTCGACCAGTTTATTGTCGGCATTTAGTCCGCCGTAAACGGCCAATGCACGGGGTGCTGTTTCTACGTTAAGTTGAGAGTCTCCAGAAAAAGAAACGGAAGTGCGGGTGAAATCTTGGCCGATAGCTTTGAAGTAATCCGGAAAAGCCTCCGAAAGGTTCTTCAGCGCCTTAACGTTGCCGCTTTTCGCGTCAGATAGGCCATCCTGAGGCCGTGTCGGGTCATCCACCGGATTTGTATCATTACTGGTGTCACCGTCGGTGGGGTCATGAAACTGCGAAGTGGTGGGTAGGCCATTCTGAGGTCGCTCCGGCTGCGGACGCATGTCTATCGGCGGTCTGTTCGGCACAACGTAGCTGGCGGTTCCAGGCGGCAGCTTCGCGTAATAGTTGTAATTGTTCTGGACGCTCCCGCTATACCACCAGTTGCTGCGCCAGGTGTCGGGCCGGATGTCATGGCTATCCCATGCGCCCACCAATTGATAAACAT
>NZ_DATJTC010000003.1:0-14226 GCF_035503745.1 Dyella sp. | reverse complement strand
ACGGCATACCGCATGGGGCAAGCGGGTCTATGCGCGGCGCAAGGAGACGGTGGAGCGCAGCTTCGCCGATGCCAAGCAGTTGCATGGGCATCGTTATGCGCGCATGCGCGGCTGGTTGCGTGTGACCGAGCAGTGCTTGCTCGCGGCGGCGGCCCAGAACATCAAGAAGATGGCGCTGCTGCTGGCGCGTCTTTGTGGTCTTTTACGGGCGCCCAGTCGGCTTGCAAGCCCCCCTCAGCCGCGTCAGGCGGCGATCACGATCGGGGCGATCGCTTTTCATTGCCGCCATCATGCTTTCACTGGGGCCTGATACAGAGAACCCCGTGTTTCGTAAAACACGGGGTTCGTCAGCAGTCTGAGGCCCGCCGCATGGCGGGCCTTTTCATGTCGGTGAAAACCGCTCGCGCGCGCCGGTACTCAGTGCCCGACCTGTTCGCCCACCAGCAGTGTGCGAATCATGCGTAGCTTGGCCTTGAACTGGGCTTCGTTTTCCGGGCCCAGGCGAACCATCAGCTTCTGTCCGTTCGACAACGACTGCAGCTGTGGATCGACCAACACGTAATGCGGGCCATCGCGCTTCACCGCGACCGGATCGTGCAGATCCGGCGCGGCCAGCATGTCGTCGATCGCAACAAGCGCGCGATCGTTGAAATACCCGTGCGGATAGCCCAGCTCCCGATACGCCTGCTGGAACAACGGATAGTTGTGTTTGTACCAGGCGACCAGCGCATGCGGATCCACACTTTGCAACACGGCGATGTAGGGCTTGTAACGATCGGCATTGCGCGCATCGATCAACGTCACGCCATTGGCCTGGCGGGTGACCATGGTGCCCTGCGGCGTGTGCAGCGGAAGGATGTGGGTGCTGCCGATGCTCTGCCTTGGCAAGGCATCGACGGTCGCCACCACGCGCGCAATGATCTGGTCCGATACGAGCAGCGCGCGTACATTGCCGCCATCCGCCAGCGAAGCAAGCGCGTCGAGCACGCTGCTGTCGCTATCGGCCAGCGTCGGCAATGGCGCGGTGGATGCGGGCGCGGGGCCGGCATTGGCCTGTGCGATGGGATGCTGGATCGTCGGTGCCGCACTCGCCGGCGCGGCAGTGGATGCCGCCGCTGGCGCCGGTAGCGCCGAATTGGCGGCCGGCGTGGCCGGATGCAAAGCCATCCGGACGAGATAAACGCCCGCCAATACAATGGCTGCCAACACGATGATCGCAATGACCCAACTGCCGTAGGCCGTCTGCTTTCTCTTGGGGGTACGGTTCACGATAAGACCTGTTTCACGATGGCTCGTCCATTGTGACAGGCCCAAGTAGGATTTGTTCGATCCAACAGCCCAGACGGACCCGCAAAATGGGCGGGCACGGCTTCAGGCGCATGGATGGCCCCATGTATCGCGAATGCTGGCCGGCTAGACGCGCCGCCGTGCAACGACGAACGTTTCAGGCAACGCGAAAGCGCCCGTCCGCAACGGGATCGGAAACGCCCATGTCGACTTCGGCCGGGTTCTTCCCGGTGTGCCGCAGAGGCATCTGGAAACTGTCTTCGCGGTTGTAGGCAAGGCTACTGGCCGCATAAAGCTCTTCGTACGAACTCAGGCGTTCGCGCAGCCACTCCCGCATCTGCGGGCCGAACAGGCTCTCCACCTTGCTATCTGCCTGATGCGGCAGGCCGCTCAGCGCATCCTGCTTCCACGGTTCGGATTTGGGATCGGCAATGCGCTGATGGCAGGTCTGGTCCAACTGGACATCCCCGGGCAGCTCAAGGAATGCGCACACGCGCTTCCACTCTTCCAGGGGATTGCCCACGAGGTCTTCCAGGAAGACGAAATGGTGGTTGCGCACACCGATACGCGAACGATGGATTTCCACCGCGCGGTTCCAGCGTTGCGCCCACAGCATCAGGCCGCCGCTGAAAGCCTTGTTGCCATAGCGCAGTTCGGCATCGGTGATCGAGGCGAGTACGTCCATGCCGGGGCGAATGACATGGATGAAACGCGCGTCGGGAAGGTAATGCTCGATTTCATTCAAATACAGCAGGTGGTTCGGCGTTTTTTCGATCCACATCGACCGCGTCGCCTGCCCGGCCAAGCGGTCCAGCGAGGCGATGAATTGCGTGACGCAGGTGCTCTGCAACCAGGGCGCGCGCTTGGGCACCAAATCCGGGTCGAGCAAGGCGCGCTGCAGCTCAAGGAATTCGCGCCGGCCATAGCGCCGGGTCAACCCCAGGCGGCGCGCCAGCGTGCGCCGGCGCGGCCTGGCGCCTTCGTCACCCAGGCGGTGATGCAGGCCGCCCAGCAGTCGCGGGAAAAAACCGGTTTCAGGGAGCGTAAAAACCTGCGGGTGCCTGGCCAGCATGGCTTGCACGATGGTGGTGCCCGACCTCGGGCATCCGACGACGAAGGTTCGTTGCATTAGCTGGCGCCCCCTGTTTTATTGACTTCGTGTAAGTGCGTCGCGTTCTGTCTGGCAGCTGAATCACTTAACGCGTCAGTCAGCTGTAAGTTGACGCAACTTACACATAGATGCAACAGATGTCCACGAAAAGTTCTTGCGCCACCATCACTTGGATACGCAAAGCGCGTGCCAGGGACATTGCGTCGCAATAAATTTCGTTCAGATTGTCTTCCCCTCAACCCCCCCAGGCCACCGGACTGGACTTGCGCGTGGCTTGCATCCACCCTTTTTCGCGGTCCGCGTGTGGATTTAAAGTGAAGGCGCCCAGTTCGCGCGGCCTCGTGCGCCGGCAACACCGGACGGCATGACCTGTGCCTGGGCTGGCGTATCTCCACCACCGATCCGCGGAGCGATGCAAAACAACGGCTGTCCGCCCCTGCCCACCGTCATCGAGCTGCTGCTCGATGCCATCTGCGTGCTCGATGCCGACGGCAACTACCTTTACGTCAGCGCCGCCTACGAGCGCATCTTCGGCTACGCGCCCGAGGAGGTGCTCGGCACCCCCATGATCCGGCTCGTGCACCCTGACGATCGTGAGCGCACGCTGCGGGCCGCCAGCGAAATCATGGCCGGCCAGGCCAAGCCGAGCTTCCAGAACCGCTACATCCGCAAGGATGGCCAGATCGTGCACATCATGTGGTCGGCGCGCTGGTCGGCCGACGAACGGGTACGCATCGCCGTGGCGCACGACATCACCGAACTCAAGCGCGCCGAGTCGGTGCAGTCGGCCTTGCTGGCGATTTCCGAAGCGGCCCATGCCGCCGAAGACCTGCTGGCGCTGTTTAAGCGCATCCATCAGATCATCAGCGCACTGCTGCCGGCCAAGAATTTCTTCGTCGCCTTGTACGACGCGCGCGGCGACGAACTGAGCTTCCCTTACTTTGTGGACGAATTCGATGCGCCGCCCACGCCACGCGAGCTCGACTCGGGCACGCTGAGCGCCGAGATCATCCGCAGCGGCCGGGCCTTGCTGCTGACCTCCGACCAGCCGCCGCCCGTGTCCGGATGCGAACTGCCCTATGCCGGACGCGACTCGCTGGATTGGCTGGGCGTGCCACTGACCACGCCCAACGGCGTGATCGGGGCCATCGTGGTGCAAAGCTATTCGGGCGAAGTGCGCTACACCGCCGAACAGCAGGCGCTGCTGCAATTTGTCTCCCATCAGGTGGCGGTGGCGATCGAGCGCAAGCAGAACGCTACATGGCTGCAATATGCCGCCGCACATGACGTGCTGACCGACCTGCCCAATCGCGAACGCTTCCACGATCGGCTGGACGCCGCGATCGCCGCGGCCAGGCGCGACCATCAGCGTCTGGCCGTGCTCTATATCGACCTGGATCGCTTCAAGCAGGCCAACGATACCTATGGCCATGACGCCGGCGACGCGCTGCTGTGCGAGACCGCGCGGCGCGTGCGCGGATGCCTGCGCGAGGCCGACACGGTCGGACGCCTCGGCGGCGACGAATTCGCCGTGCTGTTGCACGGCATCCAGCAACCCGAAGATGCCGCCGTCGTGGCAAAAAAGATCTGCAACGTGCTCAGGCAACCGTTCGAGGTCGGCGGGCATCGGCTGGAGATCTCCTCCAGCATCGGCATCGCGGTCTACCCCGAACATGGCGAGGATCGCAAGCAGCTGATGCGCTACGCCGACGCCGCCATGTACCAGGCCAAGAAGCTCGGCCGCGACGCGCGTGCCGGACACGCTGCTGGGCGCCTGAAAGCGCCTGGCGCCCGGGCCTGAAGCAAAAGGCCACCGGCGCGTTCGCGCCGGTGGCCGCCCGTTACATCCGGATCCCGACGCGGGCCGGGCATGCCTCCCGGCCCGCGTCAGCTCCCCCTGCTCCGTTTACTTGCCGATGTCCTTGAGTACTTCGTTGGTGTAGCCGAGCACGCCTACGCTCGGATACGAGTTGCACGTCGCCGATGCTGATCCGGCCGCACAGGGCGTGTCGCGATCCAGCGACCAGAAGTGCACGCCGGCTAGGCCGTTGGCGGTGGCATAGTTGGTGATCGTGTCGATATCGGCCAGCGTGGTGATTTCGCCGGAGGTATCGTTCTGCCCGATCATCGGCGTCAGCTCGATGTGGCTGGCTGCAATGCCATAGGTGTGCTCGACGTTGGTCACCGCCTGGATGGCCGATTGGCCCATCTCGCAAACGCCGCTCACCACCACGCAGTTGGCCGCGCTGGCGCTGCCATAGTCCATCACCATCAGGTTGACGGTGTAGTTCTTGAGCGCGGGACTGGAGGACTGGATCGCCTGCAGCACCCACTGACCCAGCTGGTTGACGCTGCCGTAGCTGCCATCGGACGCACCGAGCGTGGCCAGCGTGAAGGAGAAGCGCAGGTTGGGATACTGCGACTGCGCCGCCGCGACATCGGCAACCAGTTGCTGCACGTCGGCCTGCGTCTGGCCGCCTTCGATATCGAAGTCCACGCCGATCATCTGCGCCGTGTAGTACTTGGCGATGAAGCTCTCGAACGCCGACGGCGACGAACAGGTGAACACACCGGCCTGGCCGCCCGTGGACACGATGTAGTTAAGGCCCGCACTGGACAGCGAGTTGGCCGCGCCCGGGGTGATGTTGGCGGAAATGAATTCCGACGGCGTGACCCCGGCCCAGCTTTCGCTGCCGCACTCGCCGGTGGCGAAGGCGAGCGAGATCGCCGGCAGATTGGGCACCTGCGTCGAATAGAGGCTGCCGCTGCCGACGACTGGAATCAGCGTGCCGGTGACTTCCGTCGACATGGCATAAGTGTTCCAGTTCATGTTGATGCTCATGTCCTTGTAGGGACTGAACACGAACCCGGTCGGTGCCGGAGTGGGGGTCGGCGTCGGCGTCGGAGTTGGCGTCGGGGTTGGCGTCGGAGTGGGTGTTGGCGTCGGGGTCGGCGAACCGCTGCAGGTGCCGATTTCGGTCCAGGGCTCACCGCTGCCTGACGGGCCGCTGTTGGTGGCCGGGTTGTTACCCTGCGTCCACCAGTTGGCTTCGTAATTGATGCCGTTCTCGCTGACCAGCGCGCCGCCGTTGTAGGCGGTCGACGCATTCCACGCGGGATCGCAAGAACCCGAAGGCGTGGGTGTCGGGGTTGGCGTAGGCGTAGGCGTCGGCGTGGGAGTTGGCGTCGGTGTGGGCGTGGGCGTCGGCGAACCGCCGGAACAGGAGCCTTCCGACGTCCACGGCTCGCCGCTGCCCGACCCGCCGTTGTTGGTGGCCGGGTCGTTACCCTGCGTCCACCAGTTCGCCACATAGTTGATGCCGCCTTCGCTGACGACATTGCCTTGCGTATAAGCCGTCGAGGCATTCCACGCCGCAGCGCAACTCGCTTGCGCATGCACCACCTGCACAGGCACTACCGTCAGTACGGTCGTGGACAACGCCGCGCATACGGCGGTGCTGAGCGAACTCAACGTAAGGGTGGACCACCTCGTCGATCTCTTCATCTGCATGAACTGTCTCCAGGTTGGATAGAACCGCAACAAGTGAGATACCTCGGCGATTTCACGGCCGCGTTCCGAGCGGCCGTGTGGGGACAGTCGCCATCACGCATCCCTGCCCCGAACTGCGTGTAATGGATTGGCAACGTTTTAAGTGCGGCGAGTATCGACTTGTCATGACAACGTTGTCCAGTGGATTTGGCCGCGATGCCCACGCTGGAACGTGATATGTATCGCAAAGGAGAACATGCCATAAGCACGCCGTGGAAATTCACATCGCGTACACATCGACAGCGGCGAAAACGACTTGAAAAGGCCGCTTTTTCATTGCGTCGCAACATAATTTGCCTGAGCCGTACACGTGAAAAGCCATGTGCACACACGCTTCACGCCGCCACCCACTGCATTCGAAAACGCAGACGGCAGTTCGCCATCGGGTGTTGCGTCAATCACCTTTTCCAGACATGCATGACAACGATAGCCACCTAGGGCAAGACGCGCCGACAAAGCGCCTTGCGGGCATGTCGAATCCACGCGGCCGCATTCGTCGTATAGATGAGCTTCTCAGCACGCGTCTGCATCAGGAGTCGTCCATGAACACTCGCTTCCAGCGCATCTCCCCATTTCTCTGGTTCAACGACCAGGCCGAAGAAGCGGTGGCTTTCTATGTCTCGATCTTCGATCACTCGCGCATCCTCACCATCACGCATTACTCCAGCGCAGCGGCCAATGCCTCCGGTCAGCCGGAGGGTTCGGTGATGACGATCGCCTTCGAGCTCGACGGCCAGGCGTTCATCGCGCTCAACGGCGGCCCGGCGTTCACCTTCAATCCAGCGCTGTCGCTGGTGGTCCATTGCCGCGACCAGCAGGAAGTGGATCACTACTGGAACAAGTTGTCCGAGGGTGGCGATCCGCGCGCGCAGCAATGCGGATGGCTGCGGGATCGTTACGGACTGTCATGGCAGATTGTGCCGGTCCGGCTGTTGGAACTGCTCAGCGGCGGCGACGCGGGCAAGGCGCAACGCGTCATGCAAGGGGTGCTGGCAATGAAGAAGATCGATATCGCCGCACTCGAAAAGGCCATGGCCTGACGGGGATATCGTTAACGCCTTGGCGAGGCAACGTCAGACCGAAGACCTGCTCCGGCAACTTTGCAGGATCGGGCAAGGGCGAGGCGCGATCGTGATGACGCACCGCAGCATCGTTGCACTATAATGGGCTAAAACCCGGCTCCCCATCCGGGTGATGTCGCACTTCTCCCATGGCTGTTGCCCCTTGCTCCACCGCGGCCGCTTCCGGCCGCCCGTATGGTGTACTGCTGTCGATCCTCAGCACCGTCGCGTTCACGTTCATCACCTACCTGACCATCGGCCTGTCGCTGGCGGTGCTGCCGGCGTTTGTGCATGACCGCCTCGCTTTGGGCGCGATGCTGGCGGGCCTGGCGATCAGTGTGCAGTACCTGGCGACCTTGCTCAGCCGTCCGCAGGTGGGGCGCATGGCCGACGCCAAAGGGCCTAAACGCACGGTAATGACCGGCCTGACGCTGTGCGCGGCCAGCGGCGTGCTGCTGCTGTTTGGTGCGTGGGCAGCCAGCCTGCCGTGGCTCAGTCTCGGGCTGATTTTTCTCGCCCGCCTTGCGCTGGGCTGCGCGGAAAGTTGCGTGGGCACCGGCGCCATTGCCTGGGGCATGGGCCAGGTGGGACACGAGCACACCGCGCGCGTCATCTCATGGAATGGCGTGGCCACCTACGGCGCGCTGGCCGCGGGGGCGCCGCTGGGCGTGCTGGTCGCCCATCACTTTGGTTTCGCCGCGATCGGCATCGTCTCGCTGCTGTTGCCGCTGGCCGCGCTGCCGCTGGCCCGCCTCAAACGCGCCACCCGCGTCGAAGCGGACGAACGCTCGCCCTTCCGCACCGTCGCGGCGCGCGTGGTGCCATACGGTATCGGGCTGGCGCTGGGCTCGATCGGTTTCGGTTGCATCGCGACGTTCGTCACCCTGTTCTACGCCGCGCATGGATGGGACAACGCGGCGCTGACGCTGACCATCTTCGGCGCGGTATTCGTAGGTGTGCGCTTTGTGTTCGCCCGCACCATCCATCGATTCGGCGGTTATCGCGTGGCGATGGTGTCGCTGTCGATCGAAGCGGCCGGGCTCGCCGGGTTGTGCATGGCCGGCAGCGCGCATATGGCGGCGGTGGGCGCGGCGATCGCAGGGCTGGGCTTTTCGTTGGTCTTTCCTGCGTTGGGCGTGGAAGCCGTGCATCGCGTGCCCCAGCACAGCCGCGGTTCCGCGCTGGGCGTGTATTCGGTTTTTATGGACGTGGCGATGGCGGTTACCGGTCCCGTCGGCGGCTGGATCGCCGGCGGCATGAGCTACAACGCCGTCTACGGCTTTGCCGCGATCGCCGCGATCGCTGCGGTGATGCTTGCCTGGCTGTTGCACGCGCAGGCGCTGCGCGGTGAGCCTGCGCTGGCGATGGCGCCGACCGATTCGTAACCTGCGCGAGCCTTGTGCGGCGTCTGGAAAGCACCCCGCAACAACTTCGTCAAATGATTGAAACATGGGCGATTTTTGTAAGTTTTCGCTCAAGTTGACGCGACCCTGGCCGATGAGCACGCATCCCCCGCTCCAGGTTGTGCCATGCCTCGTCTCCCCTCCGGCCTGTTCCGAATCACCCTGCGCAACATCCTTCTGCTTCGTCTCGCCGGCTTGCTGGTACTGCTGATCGCCATCGGCGGCCTGGCCAGTGTTGCGTTGATGCGCGCCGACCAACGTATCGATTCGGTCGTCGGCGATACGCTTGCGCCGATTTCCGACGTTGGCCGCATTCAGAGCGATTTCAACAACGACTTCCAGGCGCTGTCTCACGCCGTGCTGATGCGCCTGCCTTCGGCCGCCGACGAGGCCGCCACGGCGATCAAGAGCAATCGCGTGGACATCGATCGCTATTGGAAGCCCCTGCTCGGCAGCGGCCTGGGCATGCAGCAGAAATCACTGCTTGGCCTTGCCGCCCAACACCGCAAGGATGCCGAGCAGGCGATGGACGATACGCTCAGCCTGTTGCAGGCCGGGCAGTTCGACATCGCCCAACTCAAACTGGCCACCGACGTGCAGCCGGACCTGGTGCCGCTGCAAAGCGATTTCACCAACCTGTTCGAAGACGCGCTGGCCGCCGGCAGAACGCAGGCGCAGATCCAGCATGCGGCAAACCATAAAGGCCTCTTTCTGCTGCTGGCGGTGTTCGCCGGCACCATGCTGCTGGCGAGCGTGAGCGAGGGCATGCTGATCCACGCACTCGGCGCACGCCTGCGCCAGGCCTCGGGCGTAGCGCAACGCATCGCGCGCGGCGAACTGGGGCAAGCGATCGCGATCGGCCGCAGCGACGAAATCGGCGATCTGCTGCGCGCGCTGGCCGCCATGGACGCGCAATTGGCCGGCGTCGTTCGGCAAGTGCGCAACGGCGCCGCCAACGTGCGCGAAGGCGCGCAGCGGCTTGAAAACAGCACGCTCGCCTTGAGCCAGCGCACACAATCACAAGCGGCGAGTCTTGAAGAAAGCTCCGCCTCGATGGAGCAGCTTGCCGCAAGCGTTGCCGAAGCGGCCGGTGTCGCCGAGCAGGCGCACCGCATCGCCATCACCTCGCGCGAACTGGCCGAGCAAGGCCAGCGGGTCGTGGACGACACGGTCGCCGCGATGGATGCCATCGACCGCTCCGGCCAACGCATCGGCGAGTTCGTCGGCCTCATCCACGAAGTAGCGTTCCAGACCAATCTGCTGGCGCTCAATGCCGCGGTGGAAGCGGCGCGCGCCGGCGAACACGGGCGCGGCTTTGCCGTGGTGGCCGCGGAAGTTCGCCAACTGGCACAGCGTTGCTCGGCCGCCGCACGCGAAGTGAAGCAGTCGATCGACGAAAGCGGCGCCGCGGTGCTGGATGGCCGCACCTTTGCCCGCCGTTCGGGCGAAGCGCTGGTGGGCATCGTCGCCAGCGCCACGCAGGTATCGGAAAAAGTGGCCGCCATGGCGCTGTCCGGTCGCGAGCAGAAAGCCGGCATCGACCAAATGAACCGCGCCGTCGCCAACATGGACAGCATGACCCAGCAAAACGCCGCGCTGGTCGAACACACCGCCAGCATGAGCCACGCCATGCGCAGCAACGCGCAAGCGCTACTGCATCAGATGGATTTCTTCCGCATCGAAGCCACCGGGACGGATGACGCCACCGCAGATAACGACGCCCAAACAGGTACCGAGCCTGCCACGCCGGACCATCAGCGCCCCACACAGGCTTTCGACCAGGCCGCGTGACGCCGCCATGACCTTCCTGCGCGAGACAGCTCGACTGACCAGCCTGCTGGACCGGGCGACCAGCGGACTGTACGCCGTGTTCCAGCCGCTGGTCCGGCTGGACACGATGGAGATCGTCGCGCATGAAGGACTCGCCCGCACCACCGCCCAACTGGGCGACATCTCCACTCCAGATCTCCTCAATCTCGCACGCCTGGAAGGCCGCCTGGGCGAATTCGAACTGGCTGCCGCCCGCACCGCATGCGCCACGTTTGCCGCGCAAAACGCGCGCGGGCGGCTGCTGGTGAATCTCAGCGCCCAGGCGCTCATGCAAGAATCGATCAAACCCGACGATCTGCTCGCCGCCCTGAGCGGCGGCGGCATGGACCTGAGCCGCATCACGATCGAACTCACCGAGCGCGACATCGTCGAAGAGCCCGCACGCCTTGCCCATGCCTTGGGCTATCTGCGCGCGCACGGCGTGCGCCTGGCGCTGGACGATTTCGGCAACGGTCATTCCAATTTCGAAATGTGGAACGAAATCCACCCCGAAGTGGTGAAGATCGACCGCTATCTGATCCACGGCATGGCCAAGAGCGCCGAGCGCCTGGCCATCGTACGCGCGCTCTGCCAGGTGGCCGAAACACTGGGCGCGGACCTGGTCGGCGAAGGCGTGGAGGAAGCGGATGACCTGCGCATGCTGCGCGAGCTGGGCGTCTGCTATGCGCAAGGATTCCTGCTCGGCCACCCCGCGCCGCAGGTGAGCAGTGCGATCAGCAAGTCCGCGCGCGAAGCATTGAGCCACCCCTCCATCTCGGTACCGCCGCGACTGCGCGGACCGGTCACGCAGCGGCCCATGCATCTTGGACACCTGGTGATCGAGGCCCCTGCGCTGACGGCGCAGCACACCAACCATGACGTGATCGCCCTCTTCACCAAGATGCCCGAGCTGCATGCGCTGGCGGTGGTGGAGAATGAGCGCCCGATCGGCATCGTCAACCGACGCATCTTCAGCGAGCGCATGGCGCAACCGTACACGCGCGAACTGTACGGACGCAAAAGCTGCACCGCCTTCATGCACGAGGCGCCGCTGCTGTGCGACGTCAATCAGTCGCTGGAAAGCATGGCCGACATTCTGCGCGGGCAAGACCAGCGCTATCTGAGCGATGGTTTCGTGGTCACCCGCGAAGAACTCTACCTGGGCCTGGGTACGGGCGAATCGCTGGTGCGCCGGGTGACGGAACTGCGCATCGAAGCGGCACGCTACGCCAATCCGTTGACCTTCCTGCCGGGCAACATTCCGGTGACGGAACATCTGGCACGACTACTGCGCGCCGAACTTCCGTTCACCGTGGCCTATGTGGACCTCAATCACTTCAAGCCGTTCAACGATCAGTACGGCTACTTCCGCGGCGACGAAATGATCCGCCTGCTGGCGGGCATCCTCACCGCGCAGGTCAATCCGCGCTGCGATTTCGTGGGCCATATCGGCGGTGACGACTTTCTGGTGGTCTTCCAGAGCGAGGATTGGGAGGCGCGCTGCATGCAGATGGTCACCTCGTTCAATCAGCGCTCGCGCAGTCTGTTTGCCGACGACGACATTGCCCGGCAAGGCATCGTCGGCGAGGACCGGCACGGCAACACGCAGTTCTTTCCGCTCACCACCGTCGCCATCGGCGCGGTGCGCGTCGCGCCGCCGTTTCCCGGCCGGCCGGAAACGCTCGCTACGCTGGCGGCACGCGCCAAGCGGCATGCCAAGCGCGCACAGGTCGGGTTCTATCTGCTATCGGGCGACACGTCGTGGCCTGCACCATCGGATCGGACAACCACGCCTGCCTGAAACGCTCTCAGCACACGTGCAGCCAGTGCACCAGCACGCCGCTCTGGCGGTCTTCTTCCCGATAACCCGGACGCCCCTCCGCCACCACGCCCCACACCGTGCGCAGCGCTTGGCCGACCACGCGATCGAGGCGAACGTGCTCGCCTTGGGGGATGGCAAACTGCGTTTCTACCACCATGACGCGATCGGTTTCCCAAACCAGTACGGCGTTGCGCGCACTGTTTGCACCCCAGCCGATGTGAAGCTGAACCGGCTGCGCCGAAAACGCGCCGCGGTTGTCCAGTTTCCAGCCGTCCGTTTTGCTCAGCAGCGACTGCAGGTGCGGGTCGTCCCAGTTCACCTGGTTGTTCGACAGCTTCGAATTGGGCTTGAAATGGCTCATGGCAGCATCATCCGTTCAGGTCGACGCCATCGGCGCCTTACTCGTGCTCAAGATCCCTGCTTGCCGGCTGGCCGCGAGCGGACCTAAGGGATCCGATCGCGAAAGCCGGGTACAACTGGATGGTTAGCGCGCTTGAGCGGCTTATCGGCCTGACCGGCCAATAACTTTAGGGCCGGCTTGCGCCGGTACGGCAAGGGGGGCGAAACGCCTGGGCCGTTGGCGCGGCGACCGCTATTTGACGTGCAGCCAATAGAAATGCAGGCCGTTGGCGCGGTCTTCGTCACGGGACCCCTCGCGCCCTTCGGCAACCACGCCCCACAGAGAGCGGATGCTTTCGCCCAGGTGCTTGTCGATGCGCACGTGCTCGCCCGTGCCGATCGGGAAATTGGTTTCCACCACCACCGATTTGTCGCGCTCCCACACCAGCGTCGCAGACCTGCCGACGCTACCGCTCCAGCCCATGTACAGCTGCACGCCCTGGGGCGCGAAACCGCCGCGATTGTCCAGCCGCCAGCTTTCGCTCCGGCGCAGCAGCGACTCCAGTTCCGGATCGCTCCAGTCCACGCGCAGGTTGGATACTCGGGTAGGCGGGCGGCGATCCATGGTCGAGCTTCGCATGGCTAGGGACGCTGCCATGGTATGACCGCGCCAGCTTGCGGCGGTAGTAAGTTTTCGTGCAGATGACATGAAAAATACGTGTAGGCGGTCGCGGGCTTGGGCCTGGATCGTCGCGCCGGTTGCGTGGGCAAACGCGAGGGCGGGCGGCGAAAACGAGCGATGCATCTCGTGTGCCTGGGCAAACTCTCGCCGCAACGCACAAAACGGTTTGAAAAACCCGCCATTTTCCAGCCTGGAACGCGCTGCGGCCGAATGCCGCACTGCACGCTGATCTCCCCCGGCGTCCGCGCTAAGGTCAAGCCACGTTCAGTAGGCAGCGTTCACAGCTCGGGGGAGTTGTTGATGGCGAAGTACGGAACACGTGGCATCGAGCGGTTCATTTCGGTGCATTGGCCAGCCGGCATCCTGCTCGGCTTGAGTGTCTATGTCGGCGCTCGCTACGGCCTGGGCACGCAAAACGGCGTCCAGTTGGTGATCGTGTGGATGCTCATGGCGGCCTGCTGGTTTGGCGCCTGCATGGCGTGCCTGGGTTATCGCCAGCGCATGCGCAAGCTGGTGGTGCGCGAGGAGGTGAATCAATTGCGCGGCATGCATTGGCGCGATTTCGAAAGCCGGGTGGCGCAGGCGTTTCGTTACCGCGGCTATGCGGTGGAACACGCCGGCCACGCCGATATCGACGATGGCCTGGACTTGATCGTGCGCAAGCACGGCCTGACCACCCTGGTGCAATGCCGCCATTGGCACAACCGCCACGTCGAGGTGAAAGACGTGCGCCAGATGCACAGCTTGATGAAATACCACCACGCCTCGGCGGTGAAAATCGTCGCTTGCGGCGATTACACCGAGGATGCGTGGAAGTTCGTCGCCGGCAAACCGTTCGAGCTGATCTACGGCGAAACGCTGCTGACCATGCTCAGCGATGCCCAGCTGCCGATCGATGCGGGCGTGGTGCCGTTCTGCGCGCCGGCCGCCCCGCCGCCGATGCATCATCGTCCGCGGACGGCGGCGCATCCTTAGAACATCGGCACATCCGCCAGAAAAAACGCCGCGCACCTGCGCGGCGTCAGACTGCTGACGAACCCCGTGTTTTACGAAACACGGGGTTCTCTGTATCAGGCCCCAGCGAAAGCATGATGGCGGCAATGAAAAACGATCGGCCCGATCGTGATCGCCGCCTGACGCGGCTGAGGGGGGCTTGCAAGCC
>NZ_DATJTC010000002.1:0-152654 GCF_035503745.1 Dyella sp. | reverse complement strand
GTGAAGGCGCCCTTGGTGATATTGCCCTGGGTCTTACCGTTGATGCTGATATAGGCGGGTGTTGGCATGACAGGAGTTCCTTTGTTGTCACGCGCGCCTCATGGCGCGTGGTGCCATCCATGGGGATGACCATGGGGCTATCAGCAATTGGCGTGCCAATGTGTCCTTGTTCAAACAAGGTGGATGTATATCAACGATTTAGACGGATATCGGTGGCATGTTGCCGCAGATGATTGCGCATGCCATCGCCGAAAACGCCGATTTTCCAGGGGAATCGGGCAACCGATTGCCCGCTCATTTTCAAAGCATTGATTTTATTGAAGACGAAGCGGGCAATTTTTTGCCCGGTCGGGCAATGGATTGCCCGATGATGCGTCGGCAGCCCATTTGACATCTTGGTAAAGAAATGGCGGGCGGGTATCGACGATCCTGATGCTCGCTCGCGGCCGGTCCCGGATGCTGCTGTCGCAGGTTTTGTGATAACCCTGTGTGGTGCTTCCCATGGCCACCGGTTCCACTCACGTTTCCACGGTATCCTTTCAGGTATCCACGGTTTGGCCTGGTTTTGAAGGATCCGCCCGACTCAAGGTGATGACCATCACGCCCCAGCCTACCGAACATAGCATCGAAACGCCGCCTGCTTAGACGCGTCCTTGGCGGCTTCCGCCGGGTTGCGGCAAGTAGCCGTTTGCCATATGCAAGTAACCATAGCGATCATGAGTCCTAGAGGCTCGCTTTCGAACGCGTTTACATGCGATAACCCGGCTTCTTGTAGAGCTTTCCAGCCGGGTTCTGGATGTCGGTGCGATAAACCTTCTCAGCCCAGTCAGTGGGTGCAACTTCTTCAAACGCTACGGATACCGCTTCCTCGCCGTAGCCGAGCGCATCCATCACATCCCGGGTCATTCGATCGGCCAGGCGTTGTTTCTGCGCTTCACTTTTTCCTGGCCAAAGCTTGACGATGACATGTGGCATAAGTACCTCTCGTTGGTTTCGTGCCGCTTTTATGCCCATTGAGGTGCTTGATCTCGGCGAAACAAGCTTGGGTTTGGGGACTATGAAGCTGGCGTCATGGCCTGGTGCAAGCGAGTGAACATGGCGCGCACCGATGCGACGCGCGCTGAGAGTGCGGTTCAAGGCGGGAGGTCAAACCCGCAACAGGGTTTTGATGGCGCGGCGCTCGTCCATGGCGCGGTAGCCTTCCGCCACGTCGGGCAACGGCAACTCCTGATCGAATACCTTCCCCGGATTGATTTTGCGCGTAAGCACCAGATCCATCAGCTGCGGCAGGAATCGACGCACCGGCGCCGGACCGCCGAGCATGCCGACTTGCGCGAAGAACAGTGACTGGCCATCGAACTCCACGCCATGGGGAACCCCGACGAACCCAACCATGGAGCCCGGTCGCGCACTTCGCAGGGCCTGCTGCATGGATTCTTGCGTGCCCACGCACTCCAATACCGAATCAGCGCCGACTCCGCCGGTCAGCGCCTTGATCTGCGCAATACCCGCTTCGCCACGTTCGGTCACGATATCCGTAGCGCCATATTCCAGGGCAAGCTCCTGCCGCTGCTTGTGCCGGCTCATGGCGATGATGCGCCCGGCTCCCATTTGCCTGGCCGACAACACGCCCATCAAACCGACCGCACCGTCACCCACAACCACTACTGTTGAACCGGGCTGCACGCGTGCGGCATCGGCGGCATACCAGCCCGTGCCGAGCACGTCCGACACGGCTAATAAACTGGGAATGAGATCCTCGGAAGGTACCTCGGCCGTGGGCACCAGCGTGCCATCGGCCATGGGCACGCGCGCATACGGTGCCTGGGCCCCGCTCATGAACTCGCGTTGTACGCAGGACGACTGAAAGCCGTGCTGGCAGTGCGGACACGTGTTGTCGGAGATACAAAACGAGCCGACCACAAACTGACCCGGCTTGACGGTGGTTACTTCGCTGCCCACTTCCATGACCACACCGCAATACTCATGTCCCATGTGGGCGGGGCCAGCTGTGGGTTGCAAGCCGCGGAACGGCCACAAATCGGAACCGCAAATGCAGGACGCGGAAAGCTTGATGATGGCGTCTGTGGGCTGGAGGATTTTGGGATCCTCCACGTGTTCGTAGCGCACATCGCCAGGGCCGTGCAGAACAGTGGCAAGCATGGGCAATCTCCAAGTTTCGGGTGGAAGGCATGGGGTGTCGTGCGGCGACCTGAGTGTGCCTCTCTCTCACGCGCAGGCAAAGGCGGACATCTGCACCAGCGATCAGTCGTGCTCCACCGGCGCGGTGTAGTCGGCGTCGGAAACCGGGTCCGACCAGTCCGCGGGCGATTCGTTCATCCATTCCTGGATCGCGATGTGGCTCATGGCCGTGGTGTCGGTGGCGCCATGCCAGTGTCTTTGCCCGCAATGGCAGAACACCACATCGCCGGCCCGGATCTCTTTCTTCGGGCCACCCGCGCACTGCGTCCAGCCTACGCCGGAAAGAACAACGAGATGCTGGCCAAGCGGGTGGCTGTGCCAGTTCGTGCGCGCTCCCGGTTCAAACGTGACGAGGGCGGCGGACACCCGGCCGGGCTCGGCGGGATCGAATAGCGGATCAATCCGTGCGTTGCCCGTGAACCACGTGGCGGGGCCCTTTACGGAGGGACGAGTCCCGTTTCGATAGATACGCATTTGCATGAAAGGACTCCGGAGACGACGCCATGGCGCGACATGACACAGTCTGGCCGCTGGACTCTTCCACGACTAGGTGATGAATGCTTAAATGGCTTATTAGCTTTACTAATGAATAAAGCTGCCAGACTGGGCCATGGCCAAGCGCAACCTCAACGATCTGCAGAGCTTTGTCATCGTGGCCCGCGAGGGCAGCTTTACCCGTGCCGCCGCGCAATTGGGGCTGACGCAATCGGCGCTCAGCCAGTCCATCCGGGGGCTGGAAGAGAAGCTCGGCATTCGCCTGCTGACCCGCACCACGCGCAGCGTGTCACCGACGGATGCCGGTGAGCGATTGCTCCAAACGGTAGGACAGCACTTGGACGATATCGATGCGGAATTGGATGCGCTGACGGCGCTGCGCGAGAAGCCGGCGGGCGCCGTGCGCATCACCTGCGGCGACCATGTGCTACGCAATACGCTTATGCCCAAGTTGCTGCCGATACTGCGGCAATACCCTGACGTGCAGATCGAGTTCGACGTCAGTTACGGTTTCAGGGACATCGTGGCCGATCGCTTCGATGCCGGCGTGCGCCTGGGGGAAAGCATCGACAAGGACATGATCGCCATGCCGATTGGGCCGCCGTTGAGGATGGCGGCCGTCGCCTCGCCCTCCTACCTGGCGCAGCATGCCGTGCCCAAAAAACCGCAGGATTTGTTATCGCACGCTTGCATCAATCTGCGGATGCCCACCTATGGCGGCCTTTACGCGTGGGAATTCGAGCGCCGTGGTCGCCCCATGAACGTGCATGTCAAAGGACCGCTGACGTTCAACACCTCGCCGCCCATCGTGCAGGCGGCGCTGGAGGGGCTTGGGATCGCGTTTCTTCCGCAAGATGAGTTTGGGGCGCATATTGATGAAGGACGCCTTGTTCGCGTACTCGAAGACTGGTGCCCATTTTTCCCCGGCTACTATCTCTACTATCCGAGCCGCCGGCAGCCGTCACCGGCCTTCAAGCTAGTGCTTGAAGCGCTGCGCTTGTTGGCGCCTCAGAGTTCCACTGCATAGGCGGCCATCTTGTCTAGCCGCGTCCGGCGGCAAGCCGCACCACGACGATGCTGCGGCACAGGTAGGCGCTAATGAATTCAGCACCTTTGCCACAAACCTGCCGCATCAGTTCCGGCGACAGATTCCAAAGTGAGACCACCTGTGCTGGTTCACGTGCCTTTCTGCGGCCAAGCAAACGATCTCACCTCCATCACCAGGATCTTGATCGCCTTTGCCGGTACACATTCCCTGCCCCGCGCAGAATGATGTTTATAGTTTCTATGACGAAGCGCGAGTAAGTTGCGCAATGCTGTTGCTGGCGACCTCCTTGAACAGGCCTGGATCGCCGTGCGCGCGTGCGGCAAGCATCGCACCGTAGATGAGGGAGATGAGCATCTTCGTCTCGGATTTCGCCGTGCCCTTGAAGTGAAGCTGGTGGCTTTTCGCGCCCTCCTCGAGCACGTCTTCCAGCCACTTGTCGAAGTTCCGGAAATACGCGCTCACTTCTTGCGCCACGTCTTCCGGCAGCGCGGGGAGTTCCGCGCCCAGCATGCCGGCTACGCAGAACGGTGCACTGTCGTCCGCGATGCAGCGCTCCCAATGGCCGAAATAGGCCCGCAGCTGCGCCAGCGCATCGGCACCGCTTGCCTGCAGCGCCGCCATGTCGGTATCGAATATCTCGCGATGGTGTTTCATCACCGCGATCGCCAGGTCCGCCTTGGTGGGAAAGTGGTGATGGATGCTGGCCTTGCGAATGTCGACGGCCTCGGCGATGTCGGCGTAGCTGAAGCCGCTGTAGCCGCGTCGCATGATGAGCTGGCGCGCCGCTTCAAGGATCTTCCCGGCGGTGGCTTCTCCGCTGCTGGTCATCCGAATATCTACCATTTAGTTGGTTGATTTGTCGTAAGTGTATATCTGGAAAGGAAAATATGCCACGGCAAAAAAAATGCTTGTGTCCTATTCTACCTACTAGTAGGATGTTTCTTGCCGGGTACGAAAGACCCGCCGAGATTCTCCAATCCCACCCACTTCTGGAGTTATGGACATGAAAACCGCATCCCGTATCAGCCGCATCGCCGCCGCCCTGGCCCTTTCCCTTACCGCACTGGGTGTTCAGGCCGCCTCCCCTGCACCGGTCAGGAACATCGTGCTTGTCCATGGCTACTTTGCCGATGGCTCGGGCTGGCGAGCCGTGTCGGACATCCTCACCCACGACGGCTACAAGGTCTCCGTGGTGCAAGAGCCGGAAACCTCATTCGAAGATGACGTGAAAGCCACTACCCGCGTGATCGACGCGCAGGATGGTCCCAGCATTCTGGTCGGGCACAGCTACGGCGGCGCCGTGATCACGCAAGCCGGCAACGACCCCAAGGTTGCTGCCCTGGTGTATGTGGCAGCTTTCCAACCCGATACCGGCGAAAGCGCCATGGTGTTGAACAACAAGATGCCGTCCGCCACCAAGGCGATCAAGGCGACCGCCGATGGCTACCTATACCTGGATCCGGCCCATTTCCACGCGGATTTCGCCGCCGACCTGCCTGCCGACGAAGCAAACTTCATGGCGCTGTCCCAGGTGATGCCCGCGGCCAAATCCTTTGGCACGCCCATCACGGCCGCCGCATGGCGCACCAAGCCGAGCTTTGCAGTGGTGGCCACGCAGGACCGCGCGATCAACCCGGACCTGGAGCGCTTCATGACCAAGCGCGCCGGCAGCAAGACGGTGGAGATCAAAGCCAGCCATGTCGTCTATATCTCGCACCCCCATGAAGTTGCCAAGCTGATTGAGCAAGCAGCTGGTGCCAAGCAATAAATAGTCGATGGACTGAACCGGATGCCGTCAGTGCTTTGACATGCAATGCTGACGCCAACGTACGCACCGCTAAAGCCAGGTGATGGCGCACCCACGCCATCACCTGGCTGATTAGCATGCACCTCTCAACGCCGCGGCCTCGATCAAAGCCCCGTCATCTTCAGCGCGGCCTCGGGCAACCGCTCACCTTCCACTTTGACCCTCGAGACCTCTTGCTCGATTTGAGCTAGATCTTCGGCGCTCAGCTCAAGGCCCGCCGCACCAAGGTTCTCTTCCAGACGATGCAGCTTGGTCGTGCCAGGAATGGGTACGATCCATGGCTTCTGGGCGAGTAACCAAGCCAATGCGATGTGAGCTGGCGTCGCGCCTTTTCGTGCGGCGACCGACTTGACCCGTTCAACCAGCGCGCTATTTGCCCTGCGTGCCTCGACAGAAAAACGAGGTACGACATTGCGAAAATCGGTCGGATCGAACTGGGTGTTCTCATCGATCTTGCCGGTGAGAAATCCGGCACCCAAAGGGCTGAACGGCACGAAGCCGATGCCTAGTTCTTGAAGCAGCGGCAACAGCTCGACTTCCGGCCCACGCCAAAACAGCGAGTATTCGCTCTGCACGGCGGTAACGGGTTGCACCGCGTGCGCGCGGCGAATCGTCTGGACGCCGGCTTCGGACAGGCCGAAGTGCTTCACCTTGCCTTCGGCGATCAGCTCCTTGACTACGCCGGCGACGTCTTCGATAGGTACCTGCGGATCGACGCGGTGCTGATACAGCAAGTCGATCACATCCGTGCCAAGGCGCTTGAGGCTGCCTTCAACCGCGATCTTGATATGTTCGGGGCGGCTGTTGGTGCCGCTACCACGTTCGCCGGTCTGCGGATTGATATCGAAGCCGAACTTAGTCGCGATGATCACTTTATCGCGGATGGGAGCGAGCGCCTCCCCGACAAGACGTTCGTTAGCGAAGGGCCCGTATGCTTCGGCAGTGTCGAACAGCGTGACACCCCGGTCGTGAGCGGCACGGATAAGCTTGATCATCTCCTGCTTGTCCGCGGCCGGTCCGTAACCCGAACTCATGCTCATGCAGCCAAGGCCGAGAGCTGAGACTTCCAGATGGCTATTGCCAAGTTTGCGATACTTCATGGATTACTCCGTTTGTTGTTTCAGCCAGCCGACGACGCGCTCCATCGTTTGCCTTTCCTGATCCGCCTGCATTAAGAAACCTGGATGAAGCCGCGCTTTCGGTGCGTAGCTGGCGAGAATGGAGAGGCTGTTTCCTAATCCGTAGCCGCCGTGGGTAACCAAGGGCACCAGGGTCTTTCCGCACAGATCATGCGCGGACAGGAAAGCGCGGATGACCGGTGGCGCGGTCTCTCCCCAGATGGGGAACCCGACATACACCGTGTCGTAGGCCGCCATGTTTGGAATCTTGGCTTCCAACGCAGGTTCATAGTCCGTATCGCGCTCCCACCGTGCTTGTTCGACCGTTTCAAGGTAGTCCTCTGGATAGGGCCTGGCAGGCCGGATATCGAACAGATCGGTGCCGAGCGCGCGATGAACCAGCCCGGCGACGACGCGCGTATTTCCAGAGCGCGAGAAATAAGCCACGAGCGTTCGGGAACCGGCTTGCTGCGGGTTGCCATCGTTTTTCGTGCGTGCCGCAAGATTGATGAGTGGAAGGCCCGCGAGGGCCGCCACCACGGCCCGCCGCGAAGGATCACGTGGAGATGCCATGTTTGCCTCCCACGCATCAGCGCCCTACGCGCGCCTGCAGCGCCGGCGGATAACGCTCGCCCTCCACTTTAACGTCCTCCAGAAGCTTTGCGAGCTTGTGCCTGTCGTCATCGGTCAAGGTGATCGCAACGGCACCGAGATTCTCTTCCAGGCGATGCAACTTGGTCGTGCCTGGAATCGGGATGATCCATGGCTTCTGGGCGAGCAACCATGCAAGCGCGATCTGCGCCGGCGTCACGCCCTTGTCCTTGGCAATCTGACCGAGCAGATCGACCAGCGCCTGGTTGGCTCGCAACGCTTCGGGTGAAAAGCGAGGCACGACGCTACGGAAATCGTCGCTGCCGAAGGTCGCGTCTGCGCTGATCGCTCCGGTAAGGAAGCCCCGGCCTAATGGGCTGAAGGGCACGAACCCGATGCCGAGTTCTTGCAGCGTCGGCAGGATTTCCTTCTCGGGTTCGCGCCACCACAGCGAGTATTCACTTTGCAAGGCCGTCACCGGCTGCACCGCGTGGGCACGTCGTAGGGTCTGCGCTCCGGCCTCCGATAGGCCAAAGTGCTTGACCTTGCCTTCGGCAATCAGATCCTTGACGGTACCCGCCACGTCTTCAATCGGCACGTCCGGATCAACACGATGCTGGTACAACAAGTCGATCACATCGGTACGCAGGCGCTTGAGCGAGCCCTCCACGGCCCAGCGGATATGATCGGGCCGGCTATTGAGGATCTGCTGCTTACCATCCTCACCGAAAGTGAAACCGAACTTGGTGGCGATCACCACCCGCTCACGCACCGGAGCGAGTGCTACGCCGACGACTTCTTCGTTGAGGAAAGGGCCATAGACTTCCGCCGTGTCGAAGAGTGTCACGCCCCGCTCCACCGCGGCACGGATCAGCGAAATCGCCGCCTGCCGGTCCGTGGCGGGCCCGTAACCATGGCTCAGGCCCATGCAGCCCAGGCCGACGGCGGATACTTCAAGTTGGCTCTTGCCGAGTTTGCGCGTTTTCATAGTGTCCTCCATGCAAGCAATTTAGCGTCGGAGGATTGCCCGCACTAGGTGGCATAATCGGAAAGGGTTTATAACCGGAGCGGATAAATGGCCATCGAAAGCTACGATCAGCTCGCGATCTTCTCCATCGTGGCGCGAGAGCGCAGCTTTACGCGCGCGGCGGCCCAGCTCGGCATCTCGCAGCCCGCGTTGAGCCGCGCCATGCGCCAGTTGGAAGAGCGGCTGGGCGTCCGGCTTCTGGCGCGCACGACGCGCAGCGTTTCACCCACCGAGGCGGGCGAGCATCTGCTACGGGTGATCACGCCCCGATTTGAAGAGATCCATACCGAATTGGCATTGCTCAGCAAGTTCCGGGACAAGCCCGCAGGAAAGTTGCGCATTACGGCGGGCGAACACGCAGCAATCACGGTGCTACAGCCTGTTCTGTCAAAAATCCTGCCGGATCATCCGGACATCCAGGTCGAGATCATCGTGGACTACGGCCTTACCGACATCGTGGCCGAGGGCTTCGACGCTGGCGTCAGGCTGGGCGAGCACATTGCCAAGGACATGATCGCGGTGCGCATTGGTCCGGATGTGCGGATGGCCGTGGTCGGGTCACCGAAATACTTCGCCCAGCATCCGCGCCCCAAGGCGCCCCACGATCTCATTCGGCACAACTGCATCACCATCCGCCTGCCGACCTATGGCGGCATTTTTCCCTGGGAGTTCGAAAAGAAAGGGAAAGAGCTAAAGGTACGCGTGGAAGGCCAACTGGTATTCAACAACATCGCCATGCGCCTGGACGCAGCGTTAAAGGGGTTAGGGCTGGCTTACATGCCCGAAGACATCGTGCAAGCGCATGTCGCGAAGGGTCGGTTGATACGCGTTCTTTCCGATTGGTGCCCATCGTTTCCGGGGTATCACCTTTACTACCCGAGCAGGCGTCAAAGCTCACCTGCCTTCACCTTGTTCCGTGATGCCTTGCGCTATGCACGCTGATGTAATGCCAACCATAACTGCCAGTATTGACCATAAACGATTGCGATGCAGGCATAATCCTGCCCATCGGGTGCTCCTGAAGGCGGCACGCCGGTCGCTACGAAAAAGGGGAGAAGATGCGCGCATCGTGGATAGCCTCGGCATGCCTGGGGCTGGCGGTAATGGCTCATGCCTCGATCAACACGCCTGCCGAGCCGGTGAAAGATCATCAAGAGCAGATCAGCAGTGCCGAGCAAAGCATCGACCAGGGCGTCGCCTATCTACGCGACAACAATAGCGACGCCGCCGCGGCAGCGTTCAGCGTCGCCATCCATTCACCCGTGTTTGCTCAATTGCCGCCCAATGCCCGCAAGCGCGCGTTCCTGCTCTCCGGATTGATCGCTTTCGAAAAAAAGGATTACGCGACGGCACTCGATCAGTTGAAACAATGCACGTCGATCAGCACGTCCGATCTCAACGACAGAGTCGATGAGGCCGCGTGGAGCGGCCGGCTGGAGTCCGCGTACTATCTGGGCAATGACCGCGATGCCGCGCTGTCTGTCATTTACGTCGCGCCGCGTTGGCCGGCGGCCATCACCGCAATGGACCCGGGCGTCATTTATCAGATCGAGGCTGGCATCAGGGGAACGAACGGGGATCTGGAACGCTATTATCTTCAAGCCCTTTTCGATATGAATTGGAACAGCACCCTGGGTACGGCGGATGACCTGTGGCGCGATCTATCGTGGTTTTGGCTAAAGGAGGGAAATACCGAAAAAGCCATCCTGGTTTCCCGACGCGTTACGGCAGCACACACCGTGATATCGATGCTCGTGGACAAACGCTTCGATCCCATCACCCAAGTGCTGCACTTTGATGTCGATCAGGTCATCGCCAAGGAACTGGCCGCCGACAAGGCCGCCGTGTCGGCTGCACCCGACACGTTGAAGCCGGTCACGGCGTTGCAGGATTTTTTGCTCGATACCCATCGATACGCCGAAGCACTTTCGCTTTCCGATGCTGTTATCGCCAAAGCCGGCGATGGCAGTGGTGCAAAGGCTTACAAGGATTTTGACGAATTCTACGTCTGGGTGCTGGATGGCCGGGCCAGAGCCCTGGAGCGACTGGGACGTTGGGATGACGCCATCCGTCAATGGCAACATGCGGCGCGCCGCCCGGAACAAGGCGCCATGAACGTCAGCCAGGTCATCAACCTTGCCTCGCTCTACGCGGGCCTGCAACGGCCCAAAGAAGCACTGGACATGCTCTCGGATGTCGGAAACATGTCGCCCTATGGCCGCATGCAATTGGAAAAGATAAAGCTCAAGGCAGCCATCGAACAGAACGACGAGCCAGGCATTGCCCAGCACCTGGACTACCTGCGTGCGCACCGCGCGGACGACATCGCCTCCTGGGAGATTGCGCTGATCGTCACCAACCATCTTGACGCCGCCGCCGACCTGCTCGTTGAGCGCCTATCCACCGACAAGTGGCGCAGCGATGCGCTCGTGGACATGCAGGATTATCTGGATACAACCCAGACGCCGCTCGGCGCCGAAGAGATGCGGCGCTGGAAAATCATTGTCGCCCGGCCTACGGTGCAGCGGGAGCTTGCCAAGGTCGGCCGAGTCGAGCACTTCAATCTGGATTCGCCGTGAGAGCTTGCCACGCGCTTGAATGATGCGCGCCGCGTTTCGCGTCTGCGCACGGATATCGTTGTGGAAACTTCCGCTCGCACGACTCGGCGCAGAACCCTTTGAAACCGTGCGGCCTACCGTCTCCATGATGCGCCGCGCCGCGCGGGGGATACAGGTTCGCCGGCCACGATAGCTAGAACTTGCTGTGCTCCACCTGCCGCTCGCGCCGCATCAGCGTCCATTCGGCATGTTCGCTCAGCGCGGCGTCTCCCAGCGAGCGAAGTATGTTGCGCTTTTCGGCCGGATCGCTGGTGCGGTCCAGTGCGGCGCGGGCACCACTGAAAATGCGTTGCATGAAACGGTATTGGCGGATCAGCTCCTTGTCTGCCTTGCGATAGGCATACGCCTCGCGCACGGCGGCGACGATGGAAAACACCGCCATGATCATCACCAGTGTGGTCTTGGTCGCTTCGGGCAGCTTGAGCGCGAAGATGGCCAGAAACACGCTGATGGCGATGCCCACCCACAGGCTGATCGAGCCGATGATTTCGGTAAGGCGGTGCAGGCCCGCGCTCTCGTCGGTCTTGCGCTCAAAGTAGTGCAATTGCCCGGACCGGCCCGATTCGCCGACCCATTCGCTGATCACGCGGGCAAGCGCGTCGGGCTCGGGCTTCCTGGGCGGTTGCAGGCCGACCGCGCGCATCACATTGCGGATCCAGCCCAGTTCGATGTTCTGCTTCTGCAGGAAGTTGTCGTGCGCAAATTCGTGATCGGTGTCTTTCAGGATGCCGGCGCGTTGCCAGTAGAGCTGAATGCGCAGGCCTTCGGCCAGTGCACGGTAATCGAGGTATTTGCGATGCCATTGGCGATGCCGCGCGAGCCCCGCCACGACACCGCCGCCGGCGAACAGCAACAGGAAGAAATAGATCAAATTGTCCTGCTGGGCGAGGTGGGCATAGAACGTGAAGGCGATGCCCATCAATGCCGCCAGCGTAAAGGTGATGCGCAACGCCAACAGCACGCGCTTCTGGAAATGCAGCGCCAGCCAGTCGGCACAGCGAAACAGCCGATCGATGTTGTCGGGGGTACCCGCATCGGTAATTTCCGCGGCGTTGGCTTCTTCGATCGCCTGCGCATATTTGTCGCAATCCTGGTTGAATTCGACCATGTGCCGGATCATCAGCTCGAATTCCTGCGGCATGGGGCCGTCCGGCGCGATGTCATCGCCCGTGCGCCAAAGGGTTTGCAGCGGCATCAGCCCTTCGGCCACCGCACTGTGTTCGCCTTCGCGCGAACACACGATGTGATACAGCAGATGCTCGTCCCCGCCGCTCAGGTTATGCCGCGCCTGGCGCAGCCGTTCAGTGATGCCGGGCAACGAGCCGTGCAGGTAGTACTTGACGATCTGTCCGGTGCCGCCGAGCCGGCCCGAATCCTTGCCATCCCAGATGGCGACGAGAATGTGCGCGTGGCTGGCGATGAACACCCCCGCTTTCGCGTATTGGCGGTTGCGCGCATCGCCATGCACGGCCAGTTCCTCGCGCGGCTGGCTTCTCAACAGTGGCAGGCGGATCACGTCGGCCTGTTGCAGCAATACCTCGAACTGCGCGCGCACCGCCGGATCGGCGAAGTCATCCATGTACATGTCGCGCGGCAGCGGCAATGGCACCACCAGGCGGCTGCCGAACGTCAGCGCTTCGGCGGCGAACAGCTGGTCGCCGCCCTCGGCCAGCGCCGATAGCGTGACCAGCGGCAAGGACGGAAATTGGTTTTTGATCCGCGCCAGGAAGCTGCGGATGCGTGCGCGGACCGGTTCGACTTCGCAAGCGGCGATGTTGCGATGACTCGTGACGCCGATGACCAAAGGTGTCATGACAGCCTCTGTGCAAGGCAAGCTCGGAAACACCTCCCAGGCGCCGCGCCGAAGCCGCACTTGGAAGCCCGCCGGCTCTGTCCCCTGCAGCGGCTTTGCGGGGGCCAGCCTAGCACCAAAGTGTGATGTCCATCACATTTGGTGCTAGGCTCACGCGGTCGCCAGAGCCGGCCCGCCGCCCGCCACGATCTCGCGCGACGTTCATCGCCAGGAAGGCCCGACCTGTTCCTGGAGCGCAAGGCGTCATGAGGCAGTCGCTGGCGGCAGCGGATTTCCGGTATCGCGCGTTCATCAGTTATAGCCACCGGGATGCGTCCTGGGCGGCATGGCTGCACAAGGCGCTGGAAACCTATCGCGTGCCCGCGCGCCTGGTCGGCAAGCAAACCACGGCCGGCATCACGCCGCGCCGGCTGGCGCCGATCTTCCGCGACCGCGACGAACTGGCCAGCGCCACGGACCTGGGTAGCAAGGTGCGCGAGGCGCTGGCGCAATCGGCGAACCTCATTGTCATCTGCTCGCCGTTTTCCGCGGTGTCCCAATGGGTGCAGGAAGAAGTGCTCGCTTACCAGCGGCTCGGACGCGGCGAGCATATTTTCTGCCTGATCGTGGATGGCGAACCGGGGGCCGACGCACATGCCGATGTGCATACCGACGTGCATGCGCAAGGGTGCTTCGCCCCGGCATTGCTGGCACCGCACGACGCGCAAGGCAGGCCGATGCCCGCCGAACCCATCGCCGCCGACGCACGCGCCGACAAGGATGGCCGGCGCAACGCGAAACTGAAATTGATCGCCGGCATGCTCGGCCTCAGTTTCGACAGCCTCAAGCAGCGCGACCTGCAACGGCGCAATCGGCGCTTGAGCGTGATTACAGCGTTGGCGTTGGCGGTGGCCACCGTCACCGCATCGCTGGCGATCGTCGCCATGCATGCGCGCCGCGCCGCCGTGGTCGCGCGCGCGGATGCCGAACGGCGCCAGCGGCAGGCCGAAGACCTGGTCGATTTCATGCTCGGCGATCTCAACGACAAGCTGCATGAAGCCGAGCGCTTGGACATCATCGAGGACGTGGACAACAAGGCGATGACCTACTTCGCTTCGATGCCCATCACCGACGTCACCGACCAGGTGTTGGCGCAGCGGGCCAAGGTGCTGGAGAAAATCGGTTCGGTGCGGCAGGAACAGGGGCACTACGCGCAAGCGATCGCGTCGTTCGAGGCGGCGGCGTCGCTGGCCGCCTCGCTGGCGGCCAAGGCCCCGCGCGATCTGCCGCGGCAGCTGCGCCTGGCTCGCATCCTGGCCTTCATCGGCCAGGCGCATTGGTACGATGGCCAGCTTGATCCGGCGCAGGATGCCTTCGAGCGCGCGCGCGGCGTGCTGCTGAAGGCCCAGCCGCATGCGGCGCGGAATCTCGACCTGCAGTTCGAATTGGAAATGCTCGACAACGACCTCGGCCACGTGCTGGAAGCGCGCGGCCGGCTCGATGATGCGCTAGTGCCTTACACCCATGCGCTGGCTCTGTCGCGCCAGTTAGTGGCGGCACAGCCGCAGCGCGCGGACTTTGCCTCGGAACTGGGCGGCGCGCACAACAATCTGGGCAAGCTCGCCCTGCTGCGCGGCGACCTGGCCGATGCGCTGGCTCAATACCGGGCCGATGATGCGATCGAATCAGCGCTGGCCGCCAGGCATCCGCAAGACATCAGCCAACGCGATGCCCAGCTGACGGTGCAAGCCATTCTCGGCCGCACACTGGCGCTGGCCGGCGCGGACGAGGCCGGCATGCGCTACATGCAGCAAGCGGTGGACACCGCCAAGGACCTGGTCAGGAACCATCCCGACAACAGCGACTTCCAGCAGGATCTGGCGCGCTACGGCGCGCAGTTGGCGCGGCTCAAGCGCCTCAACGGCGACATGGCGGCGGCGACGGCGCTTACCGCGCAATCGCTCGCCATCATCGCCACGCTGCTGCAGCAAAGCCCCGGCGATGCGGACCTGCAACGGCTTCACGGCGAAATACTGACCGAACAATCGGCGCAATCGCTGGCATCGCGGCGCGTGCACGACGCACAAGCGCAGGCACAGGCAGCGGCGCAGGCCCTCAAGCCGTTGCTGGCCGGACAACCGCATGAGCGATCCGTCGTGCTGGCCAGCATGGCCGCGCAATGGCTACTGGCCGCAACCAGCACCGATACCGAGGCGGCCAAGCGCTGGCGCCAGGATATGGTGGCGCTTGCGCAGGCACAAACCAGCGGCCGGGGCGATCCGCGCCTGCTTGCGATGGAAGCGCAGGCACTGCTGGCGCTGGGCGATACCGCCAAAGCGCAACCGCTGGTCAAGCAACTATGGGACAGCGGCTATCGCGACGCCCAATGGCTGGCCGTGCTGCAGCGCGGCCACCTCGCTTACCCCATCAACGCGGCGTTCCGGCAACGCATGCTTGCACAAAACCCCGCGCCTCACTCACTGGATTGACCGAACCGCTCCACCCCATGGAAGCACGACCGGGCAAGGAACCTTCCCTTTAACGATACGGGAGTTTTCCATGAAGCACGCCAAGCCCCAGAACATCCAGATGCGCGTCGAGCTTTACCGCGACCCCGGCGACGGCTGGGACGACAACCTGCTGGTGATCAATCGCGGCGATCACAACCAGGTGTTCGACAAAATTCCCAGCGACGGCGAACCGCACACCATCACCTGGACACTCATCGGCAACGCCGCCGACGGTCAATTCTGCGCGCTGGACGAAGCGCAGAATCCGGGCTTCAGCTGGCTGGTGCGCCGACCCAGCGAAAAAGTGTTTCGACAGCTGCATCACCATGGCAAAACGATCACCTTGCACAACCATCACCATGACAAGAGCAGCGAAGGCATCTGGCGTTACCAGCTGTTCGCGCGCTTTGGCGAGCGCATCTATGGCGTGCCATTGACGTTTGGTTGCGGAAGGTCCGATCCCAATCCGAGCATCAAGAATACGTGAGCGTCGATCAGGAGCGGCACGCCAGCCGCCGCTCCTGACCCGGGCGCGGTCAAGCTTTCGGATGCTCCACGACGCGGGGATGCAGCAGGTCTTCCAGGCCGATGCGCCGCAACAGCTCCGCGCGCACGCGGTCAGCCACGCCGTTGACGATCTCGGCACCGTCCTGCGACGGATCGATGTGCACCCGAAACGGACGCTTGCCGAACGGGGTGTCCACCACCTGCACGATAGCCTGGGCCACGGCTGCTACATCGGCATCGGCGGGCTCCAGCGAAGCCAGACCTTTGAGGCTTTGCTCGGCCAATCCCGCATACGGCCCTTGATCGTAGAGAGCAGCCCGTACCTTGTCGTCGGGCGCCCCAGCGTTGGCGAAATGGTGGGTGCCCTGGGTGAACGCGCCGGGCACGATGATCGAGGTTTCGATGCCCCAGCGCGCCAGTTCGCTGGCGTAGCTGACGGCGAGCGAATCCATCGCCGCCTTTGCCGCGAAATACGGCGACAAGTACGGCGGCGTGCCGCCGCGCGCGCTGCTGCTGGACACCCACAACACCAAACCACGCCCCTGCTTGCGCAACGAGGGCAGCGCGGCGCGATTGACGCGCTGGGTGCTCAGCACGTTGATGTCATAAAGCTGCGCGAATTGCTCGGGAGTAAACGCTTCGGCCGCGCCGAATGACATGTGGCCGGCGTTGTGGATGACCACGTCCAGGCGGCCCTGCCGGGCGATGATGCGCGCGATCGCCGCCTCGCACGACGCTTCCGAGGCGACATCCATCTCGACGGTGCTTAGATCCACCGCATGCTCGGCGGCGTAGCGCTGCACGGCCTCGACCTGAGGCGCATTGCGCCCGGTGGTTTCGCGCATGCCCGCGTAAACGGTATGCCCGGCATGGGCGAGCGCGCGTGCGGCCAGCGCGCCAAAGCCGCTGGATGCACCGGTGATGACAATGACCTGTTTCATGATTGGGTTTCCTTGCGTTGAAAGTGGGAAGACGCGTGCTCAGATCACTCCGCCGTTGGCGCGCAAAACCTGGCCGTTGATCCAGCCGCCGTCGGGGCCGGCAAGAAAAGCCACCGTGTTGGCGATGTCGGCGGGCTGCCCCAGACGTTCCAGCGGAGCGAGCTTGGCCAGGCGATCGATCACTTCCTGCGGCTTGCCGTTGAGAAACAGGTCGGTCGCGGTCGGACCGGGCGCCACGGCATTGACGGTGATGTCGCGCCCGCGCAATTCCTTGGCGAACACCCGGGTCATCGCTTCCACCCCCGCCTTGGTCGCGGCATACACCGCATAGGTGGGCTGCAGCAGCCCGACCACGCTGGAGGAGAAATTAATGACGCGGCCGCCCGCGCGCAGTCGCGTCGCCGCTTCGCGCAACGTGTTGAACGTACCTTTCAGATTGACGGCCACCTGGCGGTCGAACGAGGCATCGTCGGCATCGGCAACGGTGGCCAGCTGCATGATGCCGGCGTTGTTGACCAGCACGTCCACACCGCCGAAGGCGGTTTCGGCGGTATCGAACAACCGACGCACATCCGCGGCGTTGCTGACGTCGCCCTTGGCCACCACGGCGTAACCACCCGCCTGTTCGATCGCACGTACCAGGGCCTGGGCCGGCGCGGCGTTTTCGGCGTAGTTGACGATGACGGAAAAGCCATCGGCCGCCAGGCGTTGCGCGATCGCGGCGCCGATACCGCGGGAAGCGCCGGTCACCAGGGCCACTTTCTGAGTTTGCTTGTTCATGAGGGTTCTCCAGGACCGGCACCGTGCCGGCTTGAAGAAAGGCTAGGCTTTCCCTGTGGACAAATAATCGGTGCTAACCTGGCAACATAATTCGTTATAAGCGAACAATAGCCCCCTATGGACCGCCTGGACGTGATGCGGCTGTTTACCCGGATCGTGGAGCGGCAAAGCTTCACCCTCGCCGCGCAGGACCTGGAATGGCCCCGCTCCACCGCTACGCAGGTGATCCAGGAGCTGGAAAAGCGCCTGGGCGTGCAACTGCTGCAGCGAACCACCCGCCACGTCAAAGCCACGCTGGACGGCGAAGCGTATTACCGCCGCTGCGTGGCGATTCTTGGCGACGTGGAAGATGCCGAGGCCGCCTTCAGCGAGGCCAAGCCGCGCGGACTGTTGCGCGTGGATGTGCACGGCACGCTGACGCGCCACTTCGTGCTGCCGGCGTTGCCTGCGTTTCTTGCCAAGTATCCACAACTGCAATTGCACATCGGCGAAGGCGACCGCCTGGTCGACCTGGTGCGCGAAGGCGTCGACTGCGTGCTGCGCGTGGGCGATCTGCAAGACAGCGCCATGATCGGCCGGCGCGTCGCGCTGCTGGAGGAAGTAACCTGCGCCAGCCCCGCGTATATGGCGCGTTACGGCAACCCCGCCGGCATCGACGATCTTGCCGCGCACGTGAGCGTGGGTTTCGTTTCCTCGGCCAGCGGCATGGTCTTGCCGCTGGAATTTATGCTCAACGGCACGCCGCGCAACGTCAGCGTACCTTCGACCGTCACGGTGACCAGCGCCGAAACCTACGTCGCCGCGGCCAAGCTCGGGCTCGGCCTGATCCAGGTGCCGCGTTATCACGTGCAGACCGCGCTGGCCGAAGGCTCGCTAGTGGAAGTGCTGGCCGACTTTCCGCCGCCGCCGACGCCGGTGTCGCTGCTCTACCCGCACAGCCGGCAGCTTTCGCCGCGCGTGCGCGTGTTCATCGAGTGGGTGATGCAGGCGCTGGCCATGCGCCAGGACATTCCGCGCTAACCATCCTCTTGCGGCGCGCGATCACGCCGGCCGCTCGACCCATTGCGAACGCCATGCGGGCGCGGCAAACGGATCGGCGAAATATTGGGTTTCGTGCGCCACCTTGCCGTCCTTGAACTCCATGATGCTTACCGTGTGCGCCATGTTTCCCTGGTAGGCAATGGCATATTCGGTAACCCACAGTTGGCCTTCGCCCACGATGCGGCGAACGGCGAAGCCCGCCGGTTTGCCCGGATGATGGCCACGCAGCGCCTGCAGGTTGTGGCGTCCGCGAATGATTTCGCCCGACTGCGGATACTCGCATACGGCATCGTCGTGGTAGATCTCGTGCTCGGCGACGAGATCGCCCGCGGCGGACGCGGCCCAATGCCGATCGAGGGCAGTCCGGATGTCGTGCGCCTGCATCGTCGGCCTCCGCTTAAGCTTGCGCGCGCGTCCCGTGGCGTGCGCAACGCGCATCCATCTGGACGGCCAAATAGATTGCGCCGGGCCACGCCGGCGTACAAGTGCCTGGCGCCAAGCCATCCTGCCCGCTTACAGCCGCCGCGCTTACGGCGCTGATGACACCGCGCGATTCAAACGCGCACGGATCAATCGCGATAACCGCGCCGGATCGACCGCAGGAAACCGATGACCCGATCGGCCTCGCCCATCTGCACCAACTCCTGCGCGGTCTTTCCATCCAGCTCGCGGATGTTCTCCGTCCGGTACCACTCGCGTACGCGTGCCCGATCGGAGTCCACGCCCAGCGCCATCTGCACGATGCGCCAGAAATCCGCCTCGATCGGCGGATCATCAGGTCGGTCCGTGTTCGGCGACGGGACCGAGCTGGATGCACACGGCCGTGTCGTCATCGGGTAATCCTCGGCAAAGGCTGGCGAACGCTGCGCCGCGCGCAGCGCCGATGCTGTTTCATCGCGCGGCACGCCTAGGTGATCCGCTCCAGGATCCGGCGCAGATGCGCGAGGTCGGTCTTGGACAGATGCTGGATAGGCAGCGGCGCCTCGTCGCGCACCGTATCGTGGATCGTCTCCACCAGCCTGCGCCCCGCGGGCGTCAGCGACACCTGTTTCGCGCGCCGGTTGTCCGGAAGCGGCGTGCGTTGGACCAGCTTGCGCTCTTCCAGATCGTTGACTGCGACGGTAATCGCCGGCGCGTCGCTACCGGTCATCTCGACCAGTTCCTTCAACGTTTTCGGCTCGTCGAACAGTCGGCGCAGAATACGCACGCGGCTGATCGGCAGGCCACTCACCTCGCTCACTTTGCGGCGCCATTCGCCGCGGTTTTCCCACACCAGCGCGACCATCATCTGCCACACGCCATCGGCTTCGCTGCCGCCGGGGCCGCGCCGGCTCATGCTGGCGCTCCGGCCGGCACTTCTTCCAGCAAATGCGCCGCGTGACGCGTGGTATCGCGCGCCCACGGCGTGTGGGACAACCACGCCAGCAGCAACACGGTAAGGCCCCCGCCGATGACCAGCCACCAGAACGGATGCGACGCCCGCGCGAAACCGTCATGGATGTGCGCGCCGAGTATGGTGCCGGCCAGGGCCACGCCCAGTGACGCGCCGATCTGCCGGCTGGTGGATGCCACCGCCGCCGCCAGGCCTGCCTGCGCCTTGGGCATGCCCGATACCGCCGTGTTGGTGATCGGCGCATTCACCATGCCAAAGCCGATGCCGAAGATCACGTAGGTCAACAACAACCAAGGCAGCGGCGTGGTGGCGGTAAGCTGCGTCATCATCAACGCGCTGATCACCGTTGCCGTACCGGAGGCCAGCAACGAGGGCCGCGTGCCATGCGTGCCCACCAGCCGCCCGGAAAGCGGCGAGCACACGATCGTGGCCAGCGCGAGCGGCAAGGTGCATAAACCCGTTTGGAAGGCCGAAAGCCCGCGCACTTCTTGCAGGTACAGCGCATTGAGAAACAGGAAGCCGGAGAACGCGGAGAAGCTGCACACCGCGATCAAGGTGGCGCTGCTGAACGGCGCGCTGCGGAAAAAGCGCAGATCGATCAGCGGTTCGCGGCGCCGGGGTTCATAGATGAGCAAGGCGGCGAGCGCCAGCGCGGCCGTGGCAAACAGGCCGACGATGGTGGCCGAACCCCAGCCCGTATGCGTGCCTTCGATCACCGCATAGGTGACGGTCGCCAGGGTGGTGAACACCAGCACCTGCCCGACCAGATCCACGCGGCGCGGTTGCGGCGCCTTCGACTCTGGAATGTAGCGCGCGGCCAGCAGCATCGCCGTGGCACCGACCGGCAGGTTGACCCAGAAAATCGAACGCCAGCCCACGCTTTCGGTAAGTGCGCCGCCAATCACCGGACCCAGCGCCATCGACACGCCGGCCACCGCGCCCCAGATGCCGATGGCACGCGCGCGCGCCTTGGGTTCGTGGAAGGTGTTGGCGATGATCGACATGGCCACCGGATTGAGCATCGTCGCCCCCAGCGCCTGCAGGACGCGAAACGCCACCAGGCCGTGGATGTTCGGTGCCAGGCTGCACAGCAGCGAGCCCAGCATGAACAGCCCCATGCCGAACTGGAAGACACGGCGGCGGCCGAAACGGTCCGCCATCGACCCCGCCAGCATCAGCAGGCTCGCCACCACCATGGTGTAGGCATCGATGACCCACTGCAGGCCCGAGATCGAGGCGTGCAGATCCCGCCGGATCGAAGGCAGCGCCACGTTCACAATGGTGGCATCCATGGCCACCATCAGCAGGCTCAGGCAGCAGATGCAGAGAATGAGGTTGGGATGCGCCGCGGGGCGTCCATGGGTCTTGATAGTTGTATTCATACAACTATTGTGAATTAACAACTATTGCGCCGTCAACCCCGCTGGCCGCTTTCACGGCTGGCAAGGCCGTGCCTGGGTGCCCTCAAGCGTTTCCAATCGCTTCTGCCAGTGACATGAAAAGGCGACGGTGTGCGCGGTGCGCGTGCCGGAAGGCGCAACCTTCGAAAGTGACGGCTTGGCTGTAAAATTCCCGCACCGCCTTATTCAGCCACGCGCCGCATCGGCTTCGCCGGCTGCGCCACCGAGAAAACACAGGTACCTCCACAGATGACCATGGCCGATTCCCACACCTTGCAAACCGAGCTCCTGCGCCTGTTCCGGCGTCACGATGTGGAGCTGGAAGTGGATGAAGACTGGCTGGTTACCGATGGCGACTTCCCCGCCCTCCGCGCCCATTGGCAGGACGGCACCGATGCCGCGCCCGGGCGGCTGGACATCGAGGTGGTGATCAGCGAGGAACGCCACATCGAGGAAAGCGTCGCCGGCCGTGGCCGTGGCGAGACCGGCATGCGCGATGCGTTGAAGGCGTTCGAGCAGCATGTGCTGCATGTGCTGCTGGCCGCATGCTGGTACGTCACGGACGACCGGCGCATCCAGTTGCAAAGCTGGGAACTGGGCGTGCGCAGCTGGGATGTGTTCGTCGGCCCGTTCACCGTCAGCCGCGATGACATCGCTGCGCCCGAAGGCCTGCTGCCCGCCTTGCAGGAAGCCTTGCGCAACCAGTCGCTGAGTGGCCAGCTGCACTGGATACGCCTGTTCCATCGCCGCGCGGACGACGGCGCGGTCACCGCCGAAGCCTTGCTGGACAACGAGCCGTGGCCGGGCGGCGACCGGTTGCTGAGCCAACTCAACTGGCCTTCCGGGGCAGGTTATAGTGCGCGTTGCTTTATCGCGCTGGATATTCGCGATTACTGAACCTGCCATTGGCGGCACTGACGCGGCGACGAGGAGCACCCATGAAGGACCTGACCTGGAGAGGATTGCTGGCGGTGGGCCTGGGCGGCATCGTGGGTTGCTGGCTGCGCTACATCCTGAGCGCACTGTTCAACCCGCTCTTTCCGCATCTGCCGCCCGGCACGCTGGCGGCCAACTGGAGCGCCGGCTTCGTGATGGGATGCCTGATCGGCGTGTTCCAGCGATTCCAGACCCTGCCGGTGGAAGTACGCCTGTTCGCAGCCACCGGCATGATCGGCGGTTTATCCACCTATTCCACCTTTTCTGCCGAAGCGGTCGGGCTTTTGTTGCATGGGCAATACTTCTGGTTCGCGGCCCATGTGGCCAGCCATCTGCTGGGAACGCTCGCGCTCACCCTGTTCGGCATCTATCTCATGCACGCCTTGCTCGGTAAGCGCTACGACAAGATGGATAATCCGGAACCGGAAAAATAATGCCGGCTCAGCTAGCGAACGCGCGCGTGCACCGATTCGCAATGCCTTGCCAGGTTGGGACATGCCAGGACGAACTGCTTTAGCGGCGTGGGAATGTCATAGAAATAGATGTTGGCCACAAAGCCATACACAGCGGCATCGATGGAGCGCGCCGCCGCGCCGAAGATGAAGGCGCTGTCGCCGAGCAGGCCGCTGATAGCCGCAAGATCGGCGATGCCCCGCTCGTAGATCTGCTCCGGCTGGTAGCGGCCGATGCCCTGGTAGTAATAACGCTGCTGGTTATAGTCGTGCGCGGCATCCATGTCGCCTTGGGCAATCTGGGGATGCTCGGCCAGCACGAGGTTCCGAAACGACGGCCAGTAGCGCGCGTCGCCCCAGCGGGAATAGCTCATCGGCCAATACAGGTCATCCAGGGTACGGCGCAGCAAGTAATCAAGACGGCGCTGTTGCTCGGAAAGGCCGTCATCCAGCGCGAGCCGGTAGCGGTGGATGAGGTAGGCGATGATGGCATCGCTGTCCCCGATGTCCTGGTCGCCATCGGTCAGATAGGGCAGTTGCCCGCGCGGGGCGTTCTTCGTATCCAGGATGTGCTTGTGCTCGAACGGCATGTTGCACAGGCGCATGAACGCATAGACCTTCAGGCCGAAAGGGTTGTTGTCCGCGACGCCGCACAGGCCCGGATAGGAGTAGAGGGTTGGCTTGTCCACGATGCAAGATCTCGCGCCTTGGGGTAGGGATGGAAACGGAAACGGCGCGCCGAATCTTTTCCGGCATGAGGTACGCCGTTTCCGCCCTGCAACGGATGTATTCTTAGCGCCTTGAACGACAACACGGCGAACATGGGATGGAGGCGATCGGCTTGGCGTGCCCTGGGGCAATCTTTCGATGCCTTCGCTCGCCGTTAATGTGGTACTGGATCGGGCATCCTGCAAGCGCGGCACCCCATCGCATCCTGCGCCCCGGTGCGCAAGCCCGGACACGTCGGGCTCCAGGTGATCTGCACTATGAGCGATAGGATGTGCACACGCCATGGATGAGCGAAAGCACCAGTCCAATCGGGTAGCTGCCGCACTCACCGCCGTGCTCGCCCTGTTCACCGTGCTCGCGCTGACTGCGCCGCAAGCGCTGCGCCTCGAACAGCGCGTAAGAGCGGACCCGGGGATTGTCGGTTCGGCGTACACGGACACGACGGTGGTGGAGCTTTGGCTGAGCACCGCCGATCGCCGGCTGAAGCTGGCGCGGCAACCGGATATCGAGATGAGCGCGCGTGGCCCGGCGGCCACCGACATCGTTATCGACACTCACAAGACCTATCAAACCATCGTGGGCTTCGGCGCGGCGATGACCGACTCCTCGGCATGGCTGTTGGAAAACAAACTCGGCGCGCTGCAGCGCTTCATTTTGTTGCATGAGCTGTATGGGCCGCCGCCGGGGCTCAACTTCAACATGATGCGCGTGACCATCGGCGCGTCGGACTTCTCGTTGAAACCCTACACGCTGGACGACGTCCCATCCGGCCAGGTCGATCCGCAACTGACGCACTTCAATATCGCGCCCGATCTGCTTGATGTGATACCCGCGATACACGAGGTGCTTGCGATCAATCCGGGCTTGCGCATCATCGCCTCCTCATGGAGCGCACCGGGCTGGATGAAGACCAGCGGCAGCGTGATCGGCGGAACATTGCTGCAGCAGTACGAAAGCGTGTTTGCGGACTACCTGGTCAAGTACCTCGACGCCTACCGCGACCATGGCATCCCCATCTTCGCCCTTACCATGCAAAACGAGCCCGCCTTCATACCCGCCACTTATCCCGGCATGGGCATGCCCGCGCCCACGCGGGCGCGTGTGATCGCCCAATACCTTGGCCCCAAGCTGGCCAAGCGCAAGCAGAAAACCAGCCTCCTGGAATGGGATCACAACTGGAGCCATCCGGAGGAACCTTTAAGCGTACTGGGGGACCCCAAGGCTGCGCCGTATATCGATGGTGTTGCCTGGCATTGCTACGAAGGCGTACCCACTGCACAAAGCCGCGTGCATCGCGCCTATCCGCAAAAGGACACCTATATCAGCGAATGTTCCGGCGGCGACTGGGGCTCGGCCATGCACGGCGAGTTGCTGTGGTTCGCCCGCGACCTGCTGCTCGCCGGGCTCAGGCACTGGGCACGCGGCGTGGTCTACTGGAACCTGGCGCTGGACGAAAACCACGGCCCGCACTTCGGCGGCTGCACGCTGTGCAAAGGCATCGTCCTGATCGACTCGCGCACCGGCGCGATCAGCCGCAACGACGAATACTACGCCTTCGCGCACTTCAGCCGATTCGTGCTGCCCGGTGCCGTGCGCATCGGTTCCACCGATACCGACCACGGCATCTACAACGTGGCATTCCAGAACTCCGCGGACGACTCGATCGTGCTGGTGGTGGTCAACGGAAGCGCCGCGGCGCGCAACATCGCCGTTTCCCAGGATCACACGCGTTTCGAATACATCATGCCGGCGCAAAGCGTGGCGACGTTCGTGTGGGAACCGGGCCAGGTGGGCGCTTGGAGACAACGGTTGTTGTGGTGGCTGAAGAAACCGCGCTGAGCAGGCGCGATCCGGCAACGGCACCAAGTTAGCCGGCGCCCAACTTCTACCTGTTCGCGCGCGTGGGCCTGCCCGGCGCACGCAGCGCTATGGCTGCTCGAATCGCGCGATGTCGCCGAGCATCACTTGCGCTCGCTTGACCGAGCTGCCGGCAATGCTGTCTTCCAGCCAGCGGCGACGCCCCAGTTTGCACACCAGCCAGTAAAGCAGGCCCGTGACCGCCAACGATCCCGCGCCAACAATGATTAGCCACAAGGGTAAACCGGACGCGTCGCGCCAGCCGTCGACACCGGCGATGTCCATGCCGTACTGCGCCAGCATCAGCAGCGCCGGAATCCAGATGACGCTGCCCAGCACGCCAAAGACCGGCGCCTCCACCTTCACCCGCCACGCGCGCAGTCCCGCGATGCGGCGTTGTATCTCAAGCACGGGCGCGGCGTAATCGATCGTGCACACCATCGCGATCACGCGTGCCGGAAAAAAGATCGACAGCGTGCCGAACGCTTGCATGGCGATGCCGCAAGCCAGGGCCTGCCAGATGTGCACATGCGTGGACCAGAAGCGGATACCCCACAACGCGATCAACACGCCAAGGACGAGCAGCACCGACTGTCCCCAGACCAGCGGCTGCAGCCGACGCCGCAGCCGGTCCATGTGGCTGATGCGCCATAGCTCCCAGTCCAGCGCCTGCTGGCGGTCCAGTCGCCCGCTGAGTTCCTGCCAGGCCTGCTTCATGTCGTCCAGTTCCATGATCATGCTCCCACGTTTTGCGCGCCGGTCATGCGCGCGCGCAGCGTTTGCTTGATGCGGCCGATCTTGGTGGCCACGTTGGTTTCGCTGACGCCGAGAATGTCGGCAATCTCGGCATACGGCCTGTCTTCCAGATACAGCAGAATCAAGGCGCGGTTGAGCGCATCGAATTGCGCGATGAAGGCGTACAGCATGGCCAGCCGTTCGTCCGGCTCGGGCGCGGGCTCGGCCCCGATGCTTTCCAGGTGATGCCGCTCCAGCGGCTCCAGCGTTCCATGCCAGTGGCTGCTGCCCTTGCGCAGTTGCGAAATCGCCACGTTCAAGGCCACGCGATAGAGCCAGGTGGAAAACTTCGCCTTGCGCGGATCAAAGCGTGCGAACGAACGCCATGCCTGCAGACCGATCTCCTGCGCCAGGTCGCGCCGGTCCTCGGCGTGGCGGGCGTAGAGGCCCGCCACCTTGAACACGATGCCTTCGTGCTCGCGCAGCAGGGTCTGGAACTGTCGTGGGTCCTGGCGGTGGCTCATGCTCGTTCGCGCTCGTCGGCTCACCCCATGATTCGCACAGCGCGGAAAAAAATCACAGACCCAGGGCCACCGTGCCGGCGGCGCCCCGGCCACTGCCGGCCATGCTTGCCGCGAGGTAGAGTTTCATACGCACGGGCGGCCGGCACCAGCTTTCGACATGCAGCTTCGCCCCGTGCGCTTAGGCCCGTCCAACCCTTACCGTAAGGAGAGAAAATACATGTCACCCAGGATGTGGTTCACGCTGGTGCTGCGCTATCTCGGCGCCTCGGAAATCTTCAGCGGCCTGAATTATTTCGTCACGGCCTACAACGTGCACACCGGCAACTACGCCAGCAGTGCCAGTGCCCTGGCCTTCGTGAACCATGGTGTGGCCAGCGCCGCCGTAGGTCTTGTGGTTGTCCTGGGCGCGGCGCAACTTTCGGCGCTGGTCGTATCGGCGCTGCCGGCCAAGCAGGCCGAACCGGCTCAAACCGAGCCGTCGAACGTCTAGGGCCTGTTCACACTATTGGCGTAGCCCGCGTTGCGTTGCAATGGCCGCCAGGTGGTAGTGCGTGGCGCCGGCTTGGCTCCGCGCGCTGCCAGGTTGGCGGTGCGGCGGCCGGATCGATCCGGGCGCGGCAGGATCATTGGATGCCGGTACGGGAAGGTGCACACTTGAGGCGCCCGGGCAAAAAGGGGTTGGCATGCAAGCCGTTGCGCGAGGAGCCCTGATCGCGACGTTGATACCCGCGCTCGCGGGTTGCTACAGCGTGGTCAAGATACCCGAAGTGGCATCGGCGTCGGTCTACGGCCCAGGGATTTCCGGCGGGGCGTTGCGTGCGCAGCAGGTCGCACAGCTGTCCGACTGGCTCAAGGCGCACGACGCCGGCTGGCGCGCACCGATGGGAACGCCACCCAGGTCCATCACCATGGCCATTGTGATGCGCCGGGCCGGCGGCCCGCAGAGCACGCTGGATCTGTTCGCTTGGAACGACGGCTCGGCAATGGCCTACCTTTATGCGCCAGCGCCTGCTTCGCCACGCGAGCGCTACCTGCCGGCGGCGGACGTGGCCGCGCTGCGTGCCGCGGTGGGACACTAGGTGCCGGGCGATCGCGGCGTGCACGCTTTCCATGCAAAGCCAATCGCTCGCGCCTTGACCCACGTTGCCCACCACCCCAGCGGGAACCGCGATGTTCGTAAGACAGCTGCACTACCTTGTCGCACTCGCCGAACACAAGCATTTCGCGCACGCGGCCGAAGCGTGCTGGGTGTCGCAACCGGCACTTTCGGCGGGCATCCGCCAGCTCGAACGGGAGCTTGGCATCATGATCATTCTGCGCGACCGGCGCTTTCAGGGCTTTACGCCGGAAGGCGAGCGGGTGCTGGCGTGGGCCAGGCAGACGCTGGCATCGCTGGAAGGGCTGCGACAGGAAGCGGCGCTGGCGCAGGTGGTGGCCGGCGGCCATCTGGCGATCGGCACGGTGCCTTCGGCGTTGCGCGCGGTGTCGATGCTGGCCAGCGAATATCGCCGCGCCATTCCCAAACTTACGCTGGAAGTGTTCTCGCTGAGCACGCGCGACATTCTGCAACGCCTGAAGAACAAGGAAGTGCATCTGGGTCTTGCCTATGCCGAACGCTGCGACCCGGATGCGTATGAAAGCATGGTGCTTTACTCCGAGCGCTTCGTGCTGTTGTCCAGCGACAAGGCCGGACTGCCCACCAAGCCTTCCTATAGCTGGGCGGAAGCGGCACGCCTGCCGCTGTGCCTGTTCAATCACGAGATGCAGAATCGCAAGATCGTCGATGCCGCCTTCGGACACGCGGGCGTGGTGCCGAATGTGATGGTGGAAACCAACACCTTGAGCGTGATGTACGAAGAGGTGCTGATGGGCCAGGTGTGCAGCATCGCGCCGGTCAGCGCGCTGCCCGATTACTTTCTGGCCAGCGGGATCAGCATCCGCCCGATCGAGCCGCAGCAGTTGTCGCCGATGAGTTTGCTGCGCCTGCGCGAAGAAGCACCCCCCGCGGTGGTGAAGGCAGCATGGGACATGGCGCCCTTGATGGACCTGCAAGGACGCCTTGACGGCGTGCTGGAAGCGGTCGCGCCGCCCCGGCATTGATAAGTCGTTTCGCTGCAACGCAACAGCGCGTGATAAATGACGATTATCACCGGATACCGACAAATGATTGGCGGCGAACGCCACCGCGAACGCAGACTCCGTTGGCTGCGTGAACCATCACGTCCTTCCCCCAACGGAGCATTCCAATGGCCAAAGTGCTTTGCGTTCTCTACCCCGATCCCGTCACCGGCTACCCCCCGGCCTACGCGCGCGAGGACATTCCGGCGATCAAGGGCTATCCGAACGGACAGACCGCGCCCACGCCGCAAGGCGATCTCGGCTTCAAGCCGGGCGAGCTGATCGGTTGCGTGTCGGGCGAGCTGGGCCTGCGCAAATACCTGGAAGCGAACGGCCACGAACTGATTGTGACCAGCGACAAGGAAGGCGCCGACTCGGTGCTCGACAAGCACCTGCCCACCGCCGACGTGGTGATTTCGCAGCCGTTCTGGCCCGCGTACCTCACCGCCGAACGCATTGCCAAGGCGAAGAATCTGAAGTTGGCGATCACCGCCGGTATCGGTTCGGACCACGTGGATTTGAAGGCTGCCTCCGAACACGGCGTGACCGTGGCCGAGGTCACCTTCTCCAACAGCATCAGCGTGGCCGAGCATGTGGTGATGATGGCCTTGTCGCTGGTGCGCAATTACCTGCCCTCCCACCAGATCGCCAACCATGGCGGCTGGAACATCGCCGATTGCGTGAGCCGCAGCTACGACATCGAAGGCATGCATTTCGGCACCATCGCGGCCGGCCGCATCGGCCTGGCCGTGCTGCGCCGGATGAAGCCGTTCGACGTGCATCTGCATTACTACGACCCGCACCGCCTGGCGCCGGAGATCGAGAAGGAACTCAACGTCACCTTCCACGACACACCCCAATCGCTGATCAAAGCGTGTGACGTGGTCAACCTGCAGACGCCGTTGTATCCATCCACCCAAGGCATGATCAACGACAAGATGCTCAAGCTGTTCAAGCACGGTGCGTACCTGATCAATACCGCGCGCGGCGCGCTGTGCGATCGCGATGCAATCGTGCGCGCACTGGAATCGGGGCAGCTGGCCGGCTACGCGGGCGACGTGTGGTTTCCGCAGCCCGCGCCGATCGATCACCCGTGGCGCCGCATGCCGCACCAGGGCATGACGCCGCACATTTCCGGTACGTCACTTTCCGCGCAGACGCGTTACGCGGCGGGCACGCTGGAAATTTTGCAATGCTTCTTCGAGAAAAAACCCATACGCTCGGAATACCTGATCGTCGATGGCGGCAAGCTGGCCGGCACGGGCGCATCCTCTTACAAGCTGACCTGATCGCGGCGGTGCGTTTGGCCGCATGATCGATGCCTCGCCGGGGCCGGGTGCGCGCACAAGCGCCCCGGCCCCGCTCGTTGGGGCGCCACGCCCCCGCCGGATCCTTGTCCGCGCGTGCCGCCTTCACTTCAGCGACAAGGCACTTTCCAGCCGCGCGGTCGCCGCCGATTCCACGTTGCGCCACCAGCGCTCGCCCTGGTGCGGCGCAGCCAGATCCAGCCGCTCGCCCATGCGTGGAGTGGCCAGCGGAACGTCACGTTGCGCGGCCAGCGACACGATGCGTTCGAACGGCTCCTGCCACGCATGCATGGCCAGGTCGAAGGTGCCGTTATGCACCGGCAGCAGCCAGCGGCCGCGCAGGTCGCGATGCGCCTGCACGGTCTGTTCCGGTTGCATGTGCACGTAAGGCCATTGCCCGTCGTAGGCGCCGGTTTCCATCAAGGTGATGTCGAACGGACCCAGGCGCTCGCCGATGCGCTTGAAGCCATCGAAATAACCGGTGTCGCCGCTGAAGAACACGCGCAGCTCATCGTCGAAGATTGCCCATGACGCCCATAGCGTGCTGTTGCCGTCCAACGGCGTGCGCCCGGAAAAATGCTGCGCGGGTGCGGCGGTCATGCGCAGGCCGTCGATCTCGATGCTTTCCCACCAGTCCAGCTGGTGCACTTTCGACGCATCCACGCCCCATTCGATCAGGCGATCGCCGACACCGAGCGGGGTCAGAAACACGCCGGTGCTGGCGGCCAGTTGCTCGATGCTCCAGCGGTCCAGGTGATCGTAGTGATCGTGCGACAGCACGACACCGCGCAGCGGCGGCAGATCGCTCAGCGCGATCGGCGGCTGATGAAAGCGCTTGGGGCCCATCCACCGCAATGGCGACGCGCGCTCGGCGAAAACCGGATCGGTGAGCCAATAGGCACCGCGCAATTTGATCAGCATGGTGGAATGGCCGAGGCGGTAAAGGCTGCGGTCCGGCGCGGCATCGAGCTGCGCGCGGGTGAGCGCTTGCACCGGAATTGGTGCCTGAGGCCGCGTGTCGGCCGGCTTGTGGAACAGCGCGTTCCAGATGATGCGCAGGGTTTTGCCGATGCTTTGCGGCGGACGCGGCGCCGGGTTGTGGAAGCGCTGGCCGCGGCGTTGGGGCGAGGCTTGGTATTTGTCGATCAGAGGGGAAGACATGGCCAATTCCTGCAGAGGGGCCGGGACATGCCCGGATGTACACCGAGCAGTGTACTTTATCTTTCGCAAAAAGTAAACCATCCAGTGTAAAATGGCGCCATGCCTAGTTCTTCCGCCACCTCCCAACGCCTGACCGACCGCAAACGGCGCGCGATCATCGAGGCCGCCATCGAGGAATTCCGGCTGTCCGGCTACGAAACCACCAGCATGGATCGCATCGCCGCGCGCGCCGCCGTGTCCAAGCGCACCGTCTACAACCACTTCCCCAGCAAGGAAGTGCTGTTTGCCCAGATCCTGCATCACCTATGGCAGGCGATCGCCGGCGGCGAAGAAGTGGTCTATCGCCACGACCGCCCGCTGCGCGAGCAACTGCTGGAACTGATCGCGCAGAAGTTTCGACTGCTCAACGACGAGGCGTTCGTATCGCTGGCACGCGTGGCGATAGCCGCGGGCATTCATTCGCCCGAACGCGCGCAGCAGATGGTGGAGCGCATGGGCGAGCGCGAGGAAGGCTTGACCGTGTGGATTCGCGCCGCCGCCGCCGCGGGCCGCTTGAACACGAAAGATCCGGTGTTCGCTTCGCATCAGCTGCAAGGGCTGATCAAGGGGTTTGCGTTCTGGCCGCAGATCACCCTGGCGCAACCGCCGCTGGATGCGGCCGCGCAGAAGCAGGTGGCGGAGTCGGCGGTGGATATGTTTCTGGCTTACTACGCGTAGCAACTGCCGCAATCGTCAACGTTGCATGCCGGCACGCCTTTGCGTGCCGATCGCTTTGCCACGCACCCTGACCTGCGCAAGTGGGCGGGCCGTTGCGCACACAACCATATCGAATGGGCAACACGATCGCATCAATAAATCGTCGATGCGTTTGGCCTTCCTTTTAAGTTTATGAAGATGTCGCTTCGTTTCTGCGCGGCGAATCTTATGCCGGCGGCGTAAAGATGCGGCCTGGAAACGCCTGCTCGATCGCATCGAGAAACGCACGCACCTTCGCACCCACCAGACGGCGGGAATTTCGCAACGCCCATATCTCCACCGGCGGACGCGTATCGATGCCCCACAGCGCGAGGCGACCGCTTTTGACGTCCTCTTCCACCAGCAGCTTGGGCAACAACGCCACGCCCGCGCCCGCCAGCGCCGCATCGCGAACCATCAGCAGCGAGGACAATCGCAAGGCGCTCGTCGCCGCCACACGCCTTTCGTTGCCATCGCCAGTACGGAACGACCACACGGCGTCCGGCGACGCTGCCGACATCAACACCGCCTTGACCGGCGGCGGAGTGTCGTTTCCGTCAACGGCCGCGGGCATGGCGATATCCGGATGCGCGACGACCAGGCGCTGATCGTCGAGAATGCGGCGCCCGACCAGCCGTTCATCGCGCGAAGGATCCACGCGTATCACCAAGTCGAAACCGTCCTCGACCGGATCCACGTTTCGATCTTCGGCCACCACTTCCAGTTGGACGTCCGGATACGCCAGCGCGAAGCGCGCAGCCACGCGACCAAGGGCCACGTGCGCGAGCACGAGCGGCGCGCTCACCCGCAGCTTTCCGCGCGGTGTCGAAGCCCCCAGCATCACGGCCTCCTCCGCTTCGGCAAGTTCGGTCAGCGGACCGTGCGTGCGTTCGTGCAGGGCACGCCCCTCATCGGTCAGGCGAAGGCTTTGCGTGCCGCGTTCGATCAGGCGCACGCCCAGGCTTTGCTCCAGCTCGGCCACGCGCCGCGACAGCGTGGCCTTGGATCGGCCCGAGACCCGGCTCGCGCGCCCGAAGCCGCCGTGCATGGCCACCAATGCGAAATCAGTGAGCGCCTGCAGATCCATAGGGTGTGTTCCATATATGAGACGAGGTGTCCAATTATTGGCGTCTTATCTACACGAATGAAACCCCTTACCGTGTATCCACCTGTTTACCCCATTACACAGCGAGGATTTCCGTCATGAGCATTCTGGTTACGGGCAGCACCGGAACGATCGGTTCCCAGGTCATCCATCAACTGGCCGGATCGGGCGCGCAGGTGCGCGCCCTGACCCGCTCACCGGCCAATGCGCAGCTTCCGCCCGGCGCGAGCGCGGTGGCCGGCGACTTGGCCGACATCGATGCCTTTCGTGCCGCGCTTGAAGGCACCAGCACCCTGTTCCTGCTGGTGCCCAATGTCGCGGACGAACTGACCCAGGCGATGCAGGCGCTGACCGTCGCACGCGAGGCCGGGGTGAAGGGCATCGTCTATCTCTCCGTGTTCAAGGGTGAGAGCTACGCCGACGTGCCGCACTTCGCCGGCAAGCATACGGTGGAGCGGATGATCCAGGCCTTGGATCTGCCCGCCACGGTGCTGCGTCCGGCCTATTTCATCCAGAACGATCTGCGCCAGAAGGATTTGCTGTTGAACGCCGGCGTCTATGGCATGCCCGTCGGCGACAAGGGTATTTCGATGGTGGATATCCGCGACATCGGCGAAGCGGCCGCGCACGAACTGCTGCGTCGCGAACGCGCAGCCGCGCCGCTACCCCGCGAGAGCTACGCACTGGTCGGACCGGATGTGTTGCCCGGCAGCGCCATCGCCCAGATCTGGAGCGACGTGCTGGGGCGCCAGATCCGCTATGCGGGCAACGACACCGCCGCGCTGGAGAAGCGCATGAAACAGATGATGCCGGCGTGGCAGGCGTTGGATCTACGCCTGATGCTCGACCGTTATCAAAGCGATGGCGCGGCGGCGAGCGCGGACGACCTCGTGCGATTGACGCGCCTGCTCGGGCATGCGCCGCGCTCCTACCGGGACTTCGCCAACCAGGCCGTTACGCAATGGAAGGGTGATTGATCGCCGCCGGCCACCTCCGCGCGGGAGACGGTTTGGATAACGCGAATGGGACATCACCACTGGGCGCTGCCGTCCGGCAGATCCATATACGTCTTTGCCCACAGCGCCATCTGCAAGTGCAGCGATTTCTGCCAGGCCAGATGCATGCCCGCCACATCAGTATCGCTGTGGCCCTTGGCCTGCAGGTAAGGCTTGATGGTGTCGTTGAGCACCGCCACGAAGGCAACGATGTCGCTGTAGGGCACGTGCGTGGTGGAGGCGACGCGATCGACCCGGTTTTTCTTCAGGCTCGTATGCCTTAGCGCGATTTCCTGCTGGTAATTGAGCCAGTCCTGGTCGTACGGGCGCAGGCAGGTGTCGATGATCCACTGCTGGAAACGGCGATTGCTGCGCGCCAGATACTCCGGATTGGGCGAACCGTCCAAGTTACGCGAATGCCTGGCCAGATGCGGGATGCCGGCGATGATACCGGCGCGCCAGTGGTTGACGATCGCTGCCACCTGATCGTCCAGCACGGTGGCGGCCATGCGCAGGTAACGTTCGTCTTCCTCGGTAAGACCCACCGACAACTTCAGCCGTTGCAGTTCCTCCAGCGTGACGGACGACGCCTGCACCGCGGAGCTGCCGTAGGTGTAGCCGGGGATGTCGCTCGCATGGGTAGGCACGGGAAAGATCCTCTTATGCGTCAAATTGCGTGGCGCAGGCGGCGTCGCGCCAGTGGTCCATGTCGCGCCGGAGCCGCGCCAGCTTGTCTTCGATCCGCGCGTAGCAATCGGGTCCAAGCGGCAGACGCAGCGGCGGCGTGGCCGATTCCACCGCCGATATGATCACGCGCACGGCCTTGTCCGGGTCGCCGGGCTGCTTGCCGCTGCGCGCGCAAACCGCTTCGCGCACCTTGCCGGCGGTATCGGCATACGCGTCCACGCGCCTGGCGGCCATTTTGATGGAGCCTGCGGAAAGAAAATCGGTACGGAAATAACCGGGCTCGACGATCGTGACACCGATGCCGAACGGCTTGCCTTCCAGCTCCAGCGCTTCGGACATGCCTTCCACCGCGAACTTCGCCGCGTTGTACACACCATTGCCCGCCGAACCGGTGATCCCGCCGACGGAAGAAAAATTGACCACGTGTCCGCCACGGTTGGCGCGCAAGTGCGGCATCACCGCGCGGATCACGTTGAGGCTGCCGAAGAAATTCGTGTCGAAGGCAAACTGTGCCTCGTCGGTGGAAACTTCCTCGACCGCACCCACCATGCCAAAGCCGGCGTTGTTGACGACCACGTCGATGCGGCCGAGTTTTGCGATGGCCTGCTGGATCGCTTGTTCGGTTTGCCGCTCATCGGTGACGTCCAGCGCCAGCACGGTAAGGTTGTCGTGCGCCAATGCCGATGTGCCGTTGCGGGTCGTGCCCACTACGCGGTGGCCGCTTTCGAGCAGGGCCTCGCACAGCGCCTTGCCGAAGCCGCGCGAGATGCCGGTGATGAACCAGTGTGGCTTGGACATGATGGACAATCCTTACAGTGATCGTGGGTTCAATGCGCTGTCGCAGGTTACCTTCCCCTGCTTGCAAGGGGGAGGCTGGTCGGGGGCCGCTCTTACTTGCCTCGATGCGAGACTGCCTGCCCCCTGCCTCTCCCTGCATGCAAGAGAGGATGCTCAGCCTGCCGCGCTATGTTCGCCCACCGCATCCATCACGCGCGCGGAGTACACCAGTGCCGCACCCGCGTTCAATGCGACGGCAACGCCCAGCGCTTCGGCGATTTCCTCGCGCGTCGCGCCATGCTTCAAGGCTTCGCCCGTGTGCACGGTAATGCAGCCGTCGCAGCGCGTGGTCACCGCCACGGCCAGCGCGATCAGTTCGCGCGTTTTCGCGTCCAGCTGGCCGGTTTTCTGGCCGGCCTTGGACAGCGTCTGGTAACCGGCCAGCGTATCGGGGCTCAGTTTGCCGATTTCGCCGATGCGGCCCATCAGTTCCTTGCGGTATTCAAGCCAATTCAACATGACAGTTCTCCTGGTGGATGTGAGGTGCTGCAATCGGGCGCCGCGCCCGGTGTCAATGCGTAATGCTGATGACCACTTTGCCCTGCGTGCGCCGTGCCTGCACCAGCGCATGCGCGGCGTCGATGTCGCTCAAGGCGAAATAATGTGCATCGACCAGCGGCTTGATCATGCCCGCCTCGGCCAGGCGCGTGGCTTGGCGCAGAATCTCTCCATGATGCGCCCTGCCCTCGCCGGTGAGCAGCGGCAGCAAGGTGAACACACCCGAATAACTGGCGGCGCGGAACGACAGCGGCGCCAGCGCATGCGTGCCCCAGCCCAATGCGCTGACCACGTGGCCCAGGCGCGCGACCGCCTTGAAGGAGTCATCCAGGCTGGTGCCGCCGGAGGTGTCGTACACCACGTCGAAACCGCGGCCGGACGAATAGGCGGCTACATATTCCTCGACCGACATCTTGGCATGGTCGATCGGCGTGGCGCCGAGTTGTTCAATCACGTTCGCGCGCGCCGCGGCGCCGGTGGCGAATACCTTCGCGCCCAATGCGCCCGCGAGCTGGATCGCCATGCTACCCACGCCGCCCGCACCGCCTTGCACCAGCACAGTCTGACCGGCAAGGACATGCGCGCGATCGACCAGACCTTCCCACGCGGTAATAAACACCAGCGGCAGCGACGCCGCCTCGCGCATGCTGAAATGCGAAGGTTTCCGTGCCAGCAGACCGGCATCCACCGCCGCGTATTCGGCCAGCGAACCCTGGATGCCGCCCACGCCGCCGGTCATGCCGTATACCTCGTCGCCGACGCGGAAATCCGCGACCTGTGCGCCCACCGCCTCGACCACGCCGGCCAGATCGATGCCCAGGATCGCCGGCAGCGGGTGACGCGCATGCTCGGCGCCACCGCTGCGGATTTTCAGGTCCAAGGGATTGACGCCGCTGGCCATGATGCGCACCAGCACCTGGCCGGCCCGGGGCACCGGCCGGGCCACTTCGGTGAGGCGGAACGGGGCGCCGTGGTTTTCCAGCACGGCGGCTTGCATGGAGGTGGGTTTGCTCATGGCGGCGTCGCAATCAGGGGAGATGGATGGTTAAGCTACGCCCATATTTTTTGTATGGAAATCAAAATAATCGCATTCCGTCCATGCATAATTGCATGGTCAGGGTGACCCGGCCGGAGGTAGGTGATGGAGTGGAGCGACCTGCGCGTGTTCCTCGCCGTGGCGCGCGAAGGCACGTTGGGTGCGGCCGCGCGCAAGCTTGGGCAAACCCAGCCGACCATGGGCCGGCGTCTGCAAGCGCTGGAACGCGCACTGGGACATCAGCTGTTCCAGCGCACCAAGGACGGCTTCGTGCTCACCGACGAAGGCGCTGCCGTGCTGAGCCACGCCGAGCGCATGGAGGAGGAAGCGCTCGCCTTCCAGCGCCAGCTCACCGGGCACGAGCAGCAACTGGACGGCATGTTGCGCATCACGTCCTCCGACTGGTTCGCCGAATACATGCTGACGCCGGTGATCGCCGATTTCTCCCGGCAGTATCCGCACGTGGTCGTCGAATTGCTCACCGATTCGCGCTTTTTCAGCCTGTCGCGGCGCGAAGCGGACCTCGCCTTTCGCATCCAGCCTTTCGACGAACCGGACGTGGTTTCGCGCAAGCTGCTGCGCATGCCTTATGGCGTGTACGTCGCGGCCGATGCGCCAGTGCCGGCAGCCGGCGACGGCACCGGCGCATCGCTGCTGGTGATGAATGTGGCCTTCGGCGGCATGCCCGAAGTGGAATGGCTGCAACGCAAATTGCCCCATGCGCGCGTGGGCTTTCGCAGCAATGCGCGCGCGGTGCAGGCACGCATGTGCGTCAAAGGCGCGGGTGTCGCGGTTTTGCCGCGTCCGCTGGGCGACACCATCGATCACCTGCAACGCATCGACCTGGGCGAGGACCCGCCCGCGCGCGATATCTGGGTCGGCTACCACCGCGACATGCGCCGCCTCGCACGCCTGCGCGCCTTGCTGGACATGGTAGTTGCGCAATTGGCCAGCTGAGCCTTTCTGGCGTAGAAGCACGCACGCATGTGAGGTTCGGCACGGTTGCTTCAAGCCGCTGAAATTTCAATGTAACCTGTTCCCGCTCACATTCGTTTAGTTTGCAAGCAACCAGGCGTGTGTCGTTCGATACCCGCAAACTGAGTCAAGACATGGCACTACGGGAGAGCAAGAGAATGAAAACGCGTTTGGTGGGAACGACGTTGCCGGTGCTGGAAGTGGGCCTGGAGCAAGGCGACAGAATTATTTCCGAACCGGGCCGGTTTTCCTGGATGACCCGCAACATCGTGTTGCAGACCACCGCGCAAACGGCCGGCGCGAAGGGCTTTCTCGGCGTGGTGGGGCGCGCGCTTTCCGGCGGCGGCCTGTTCATGAATGAATACGAGACCTCCGGCTCGCCCGGCATGGTCGCCTTCGCGGCGAAAGTGCCCGGCTCGATCGTCGAGGTGCAGGTCAATCCGGGCCACACCTATTTCATCCACCGCCATGGTTTCCTGTGCGGCTCCGAAGGCGTGGAACTGAGCATCGGCTTCCAGCGCTCGCTCGGCGCCGGCATCTTCGGCGGCGACGGCTTCATTCTGGAAAAACTCAGTGGTAACGCGCGCGCCTGGGTGGAACTGGGCGGCGAAATCGTCACCTACACCCTCGCCCCCGGCGAAACGCTGCAAGTACACCCGGGCCACATCGGCATGTTCGAAGGCACGGTGAACTTCGACATCACCCTGCTGCCGGGCCTGAAGAACAAAATCTTCGGTGGCGACGGCTTGTTCATCGCCCAACTCACCGGCCCCGGCCAGGTGTGGCTGCAAACCCTCACCATGCCCAACCTCGCCCACGCGCTATCGCCCTATATCGGCCGCGAAGGCGCATCTACCACCTCCGTGATGAGCGGTATCGGCGGCGATGCCGGTGGACTGGGCGGCGCCATCGCCGGTGGCGTGATCGGTTCGGTGCTGGGTGGGTTGTTCAACAAGGACGACTGATCGACACAACGCGCGCCCGCAGCGAGCGCGTCGATTTTCAAAAGAGGCTGGCGCGCACTTCCCACCGGAAACCGCCCGGCCTCTTTCGTTTCACCGACACCCGATTCAAGCCGCCGCACATGCCGGTCGATAACGTTAGCGAAACGTGACGACCACTACCTGATTCGGGGAACCACCATGAAAGGGATCGTGCTGGCGCTGGTGCTCCACACCCAGATGTGCCCACAGTGTTCCAACGGCGAAGCCTGCCAGGAGGGCGAGCGGCTGCATGACAAATGGTTTGATCATGTGGTGAAAGCTGCGTTGGGAACGGAGGGAAATCAGCGGGATGTTCCCTTGGCCGCCTGATCCCATGGCGGCAACAAGTCATGCACGCTTATGCGCTTGCCGCCCACTCTCCCGTGAAATCGACAACGCCATCCCTGCACCATGCATGGCAGCCGGTCCGCGGCGAAAACGCCCCCATGCGCCTCGTTCGCGAAAAAAATTAATTGGGAGGTGCCTTTCCGACTCCGCGTAGATTGACCACCTTTCCCAGCAGCCCAAACCAGAAAGGTGCGCCAAACAGCGCCGCGCTTGCCGTCACTATCCATCCGAAGGCCGCCCAAACTATCGCTTCGTCGCGAATGGCCGGATTCAACGGCCACAGGCGGCTCCACCCGATGGGAAGCCTGTCGAATGTAGCCAAGGCATCATCCACCGAAGTTATCGCCTTGGGGTCTGTGGGTATCGCCGGCCCGTGGTGGTTGATCGCCAGGTTCCACAGGGCGGTCATGACTTGATGCGCGTCGACGTTGAAAATTACCGCCACGGCGAGAGCAAAAATAAAGGTCCACAGCTGCGCCTTGCGCTTGTAGGCACCGGAGACTCTATCCATGGCGGAATCGAACCAGCGCGCAACGCTGTCTTCAAACTTCTCGGTGCTTCCGACCGAGCGGTTGTACATACCTAGCAAGCAGGTTTCCAATTGCTTATCGCCGATGGTTGCTATGACGGCGGGCAATTGTTGAAAAGTGGCCCCGTCTTTTTGCAGTGAATCGACCAGAGCCCTGGAGAAATCCTCCGGACGTATATATGAGGGCGCATATTTCATCGATATATCCGCCATCGTACTGGCGCCGCCATCGGAACGCGGATTGGCCAGCGCATGGTTGTAAATATCAACAACCAGATCCCTGCCATTAAGCAAATTGCTGATGCCGGCCAGCAGCGTCCTCGCTCGCCACCGCAAAATGGATGCGACAGCCTCTTGAATGCTGCTGGCAATCAAAGCCACCGAACCAAAACAAAGGATCATGCCAAGCGCGACTTCGCAAACATTGCTGCCGAACATATAACCCCCTTCCCAGCGTAGACTTTGGGCCCGCCCGCGGTTAACCACGCAACCTTCGTTCTTGCATCATCCGCCGGGGCCTGACGGCAGGGCATATTGCGCATGATAATGCTCTGTCAATGCCTGAAACCCGTCGATAGTCAGATCCGTCATGCGATCTTGGCGATGAATCCTACCGCGTCGGCGACATAGCCCAGTACCTTCGTGGCAGTACCGACATCGCTGATAAGTCCCTTGATGGATTTTTCGTCCGTCTGCAGGGTATTGGTCTGCGCCTTGATATTGGCGACCGAAGACTTGAACGTCGCGTCATCGCGCACATTCTGCAACTGCAGAAGCTGGCTAAGGCACGCGTTGAGCTGCTGGTACGCATGATTGAGCTTTATGGCAGATACCGGATCGGTGGCGTCGCTAATCTGGCTGGTCAGCAAATTGGCCGCATTCTGGATCGCCTGTATGGCATTCAAAATGTTCTGTTGCGACATTGTGCTTGTCATGACTTACCCCTCGGTCAAGATTCACGTCATCACTTAGAAGCGTTGTAGACCGCAACAGCCTTCTGACCTTCGCTGACCAGGTTTGAAATCTCCTGCACCGCGCTTGCCTTGTCGCCGCTGGCCATGGCTTTGTTACTTGTAACCAGTGCATCGAGCGCTTTGTTTAGCTGCGTCACGTCCGACGGCACGGCAAGCGAACTGAGCAAGGCGTGGGCGTTGGCAACATCCATGAAGCTCGCCGCGCCCCGATGAGCCCGCGCCGCCAACATGGCGATCTGAAATTCGTTCTTTACTCCGTTCAGTTTTACCTGGATTCCGGCAGCATCATTCGTGTTCGCAGCCTTGAGGGCATTGACGATAATCTCCAAGGACGGCTCCACCTTCGCCGCCGCATCCTTGACATTGTCATACTCGTGACGATCGATGACCCATTGCGTAACGGCAATCACGGCAGCATTAAGACCTGCCACTTCGTTGCCGCCAATGGATGTAAAACCTTCCTGCTTGGCGACGCCTTGGATCGCCTTCGCCATCGTTTCGCCGTCCGTATCCAGCGTCTGGTCGCTGTTGCCATTCATCAGCGTTTGCATGGCATCGCCGTAGGCAGCGAGCGCATCCATCAATGACTGGCGCGTTTGCAATTGGGCGGCGGTCAGTTCTTTGGGCTGGCAAACAGGCAAGAGATCCAGCGGCGAAGCAACGTATTGATGCGTGCGAGGATCCTTATCCGCCGTCGCGAACGCGAAGGCGGCGCTGTAAAAGTCGCTGATGCATTCGCTATTTTGCACTTGGCGTAAAAAAGCGATTTCCGCAGAATCCACCGCGTGGGCACCGGCCGCAAATTGCTTTGTGGCACTCTGTTCTTGCGTCACTGGGGCCATGGATGCGCAGGCGCACAGCGTGCTCGCCCCTAGCAGGGCGATGCCTAGCTTCAAGTTCATGATCCCCTTCCCCCGTGGTCAGCGATGCGGCGTTCACGCGGCATCGGAAAACGTGACGAAGCTAACAATTTAGCAGTGAAGCCATCGTCAATGGTTAGTGACTGCATTTCTTGCTGGATGCATGCGCCGACAAACGGAGGAGCCCGGCATCCGTACCGTGAGAGGCGCGCACAAGAAGTTGCGAATCCTCGTGAGCCACCCTCCTGCCTGCGCTGTGTGATGGATGCCCTGGCGATGGGGTCCAGCCCAGGCGTCGCCGCCAGGCCACATCGACAGCTCCACCTCTTCGGCGAAGGTTGTCGATAGATGGCCGCTAGCGGATTTGCGCGCGATGGCGACATTGCATGTGCAGAGGTGCTGCCCAAGGTCCCTGGCTCAAAGCAGTGTTGGCAGGTGACTTAATCGCCACCACGCTCAGCGCGGGGGCAAGGGTTTTTCGGAAAGCCAGCGCACGGACGCACAGACCGGCCGCTATGCCGATGCGGTGGCCGACATGCCTGGTGCGTATCTTGAAAGCCTTGCGGGAAAGCGGAAGTAGCCCGAACACCCCTTCGTCTAAGGAACACCCAACAGCCCCCGCAGGGTCGTGCTTATCGGGTGAGGGCCATTTTTCAACCTGGTCGGCCGAAACGATAAGCGATGGGGCAACGACTTTTTGCCGTCTTCGCACGGCACCCTTTGTGAGATGCCCGCTTTTGTTGTCAATAAATTAAACATTGTTAATGATAAAAGATCAGGCGCGAAGGGTCCGACCGTGAATTTGGACATCAGCCATGCCATTCATTATCACCTCGGCAAGCCCCCCTTTGTTGAATCTGGCCCGGCTCATGCCAGGACTGCTGAGTGCCACTACCGCGCTGGCTCGCTACGACCAGATGCTACGCAGCCTGCACAACAGTGAAATCTTTCTTGCACCGTTGCGCGGACAGGAAGCGGTGGTCTCCTCGCGCATGGAAGGCACCACCAGCACCCTGGACGAAATCCTCCAGCTGGAAGCCACACAACACATCAGTGATTTCTACGACGAGACGAAACCGCGCTTTATTGAGTTTTTAGCGTCCAAATACGCCGTGGCGGCGCTGGACTATTTGTTTACCAATCCGGTGTTCAACAACAGCCGCTTTACGCGCAATGCCGGCATACCGTCACAAACTGCTGCCCGCTTTACCCGGGTCTTGCTCAATAACGGCATCCTCCAGGTGGTACGCGAAGCGGCCGGACGCCGCCCGGCGATATACCGATTTGAACCACTGATGGAACTGGTGCGCGTGTAGCGGCGTGCGGGTTAAGGTCATACGTGACACGACCTATTTGTCAGCACGCACATGGTGCTCTTGCCGCCAAGGCGCGCGCCGATTGATTGCACCTAAAGAAAAAGGCGGCATGCCGATGTGGACATGCCGCCCTACCACTGATCGAGCCGGGTCCTAGGCCGGCTCGATGGGTTCACGCCTTACCAACCAATACCAAACGCCATGTGCTCCGGATTCTGCGTGGCGATGGTGGTGCTCTGGTTGTTGTTGTCGTCGTAGGAGAAGCCGTAAGCCAGTCCGCCGACCGAGTGCTGATGCCAGAACCACGAGTAGAAGTTGGCGGGCGAAGATTGATAGTACGTCGACGCGTTGGCCCAGCTGCCCGGTGTCAGCAGCACGCCGCGGTTGGTGGCTGCGCAGATCTGGTTTTCCAGTTGCAGCTGGATGGCGTTTTCGTCTTGTTGCTGCGGCGTGCCGCCCGCCACGCCGCTGGCCATGGTGCCGGCGCATTGCAGGATGTCCTGGGTGGACGGTTGCTGCACCACGAAGGTTTCACCCACGTTGGCGGCCGACGGATTCACTTCGCTGAAAGTGAGAGTGCTACCCGAAGCGGTACCGGTGAACTGGCGGCCGCTGACGGTGAGGGTCAACGGCGCGGTGCCGTATTGCGTCCACGCATTGGCAATGTAGCTGTCAAAGTAGTTGCCGTTGGTGCCGCCGTTGCCGAAGGTGGTCTGCGCGGGTGCGATGATGCGCAGATTGTTCGGCGCAGGCGTGTGGAACGCGGCGGGTGTCTGATTGATGTATTCCTGGTCGATGTTGGCGATCGATTCGTTGATGCCCACCTGCATGTGGAAGGTTTCGTTGGACGCCCACACGTCCAACAGCAGCGGCAGGCCGAACTGGTTCACCTGGGTGGTGTTGATGAAGATGCCGCCGTTGCTGCCGTAGGTGAACTCATACCAGTCGTAGTGCACGTTGATGTTGGGATCGGTGGTGTTCAACGGGTTGGGCCCGGCATAGCCGTTGTTGCCGCCATTGGCGCCAGCCACGATCGACATGTACAGCGGACTGCCTTCGGATATGTAGATGCGGCCGGCGGTGAGCGGCGGCAATAACAACGTGTGGTTGGCCTGGGCCAGGGTGAAGGCGTAGTTGGGATAGGTTTGCCCGTTCGGCGCCACCAGCGCGTTGCTGGCGGTGTTGTCCGCGACGTTGGCCGGTGTGAGCGTGCCGTTGTAGTTGACCCACGACAGCACGCCGGTGACCGGATCGTTGCCGAGAATTTCGACGTAGATCTGGCTATCGGACCAGTGGCCGTTGGTGTTGTTGTTGAGGTCGGTAACGATGTAGCCCGGCACCACGGTGTAGCTGGGCGAGGTGTTGACGCTCAGCGTGGCAGCGGACGACGTGGCGGAGCCGGAGGAGTTGGTCACCGTGACGGTGAACGCGCTGGCGTTGTCGCCGGCGGTGGTGCCCGGCGTCGTATAGGTGGAACCGGTGGCGCCGTCGATGGCCACGTTGTTCTTGTACCACTGGTAGGTCAACGCACTGCCGCTGGCCGCCACGCTGAAGGTGGCGGTCTGGCCGATCGTTACCGTCTGGCTGCTGGGCGACGTGCTGATGCTCGGCGCCGTTGCCGTGGGCGGTGCGGCGGTGGTGCTGATGGCGGTGTTGGAGGCTGGCGACGTACCGGCCGCGTTCACCGCTTCGACCACGTAGGTATACGTGGTCGAAGCGGCTAGCCCGGTGTCGGCGTAGGCGGTGCCGGTGAGGCCGCTTGCCACGGCGGTACCGTTGCGCAGCGCCGTGTACGTGACGCCCGAGGTGGTCGAGGCAAGCCAGCTCAGATCGATCTCGCTGCTGGATGCCGCGGTCGCCGTAAGGTTGGTCGGCGCATTGGGAATGGCCATGGTGCTGGCGCTGGCCTGTTGCGTCGGCGCGGAAGTGCCGGCCGCGCTGGAGGCTTCCACCACGTAGTAATACGTGGTGTTCACCGCCAGGCCCGTATCGGAGTAGCTGTTGCTGCTGACGGTGGCGATCTGGTTGGCGCTGGATGGCGTGAAGCCGGCACTGGTGCTGCGGAACACGTCATAGACCACGCCACTGGCGGAGGAAGCCACCCAGCTCAGGTTGATCTGGCTCGACGACACGGCAGTGGCAGTGAGGCTGCTGGGCGAGCCCGGCGGCGGCGCGATCACTTCGATACCGTTGATCTCGGCATTGTCCGTGATGGTGGTGAATTGCAGCACGATCTGGCCTTGCACATTCGCCGTGGCGGTGAAGGGTTCGACGACGGCGATGTCCTGCCCGCCCGCGGTAGCGATGATGTCGAACTTGCTCAACACCTGCGTGCCGTTGATGGCGACGTTGAACACGCGCTGGCCCGCTTGCGTCCAGTAGAACTCGTCGAAGTGCAACCGCACCGTGTAGGTGGCGCCGGCGGTGAGGCCGGGCAGCGTGTAGCTGAAGTTGTTGCCCGAGCGCTGGTGCTGGTAGACCGACTGCGGCGCTGGGTTGGTGACACCGGCGGTGTTGATGGTTGCGCCCGTGCCGGAGGTGCCGCCACCGTTGAAGTACTCGTCGGCCGCGTAATCGCCCGAGGCGGTGCCGCCTGCGCTGATCGCCAGCGCATCCGTGCCGCAGCCGGATACGCAATCCACGTCGAAGGTGGTGGCGGTGGCGGTGTTGGAGGCCATCGACGTGCCGGCCGTATCCACCGCTTCGATGGTGTAGGAGTACGTGGTGGAGGATGTCAGCCCCGTGTCGCTGTAGGTGTTGCCGGTGAGGCCGTTGCTCACCGGTGCGCCATTGCGCAACACCGTGTAGGTGACGCCGGAGGTGGCCGAAGCCGTCCAGCTCAGATTGATCTGGCTGGACGAGGCGGTGGTGGCGGTGAGGTTAGACGGTGCACCGGGCGGCGTGTTGCTGGCCGTCGCGTTCTGCACTTCGATGCCGTTGACGGCCGCGTTGTCGATGACCGACGCGAACTGCAGCACGATCTGGCCCTGCGCATTGGCGGTGGCGGCGAATTGCTCGGCGATGGCGATGTCCTGCCCGCCCGCCGCGGCAAGGATGTCGAAATTGCTCAACACCTGCGTGCCGTTGATGCTGACGTTGAACACGCGCTGGCCCGGCTTGGTCCAGTAGAACTCGGCGAAGTGCAGGCGCACCACGTAGGTGGTGCCGGGCGTGAGGCCGGGCAGCGTGTAGCTGAAGTTGCCGAAGCGCTGGTTCTGGTACACCGACTGCGGTGCGGGATGGGTGACGCCATTGATGTTGATGGCGGCATTGCTGCCCGACGGCGTGCCGCCGTTGAAATCTTCATCGGCGGCGAAGTAGCCCGCGCCGGGTCCGCCCGCGCTGATCGCGATCGCATCCGGGCTGGTGCACTGGCTGGTGCAGGTGGAAACCGGCGTGGTCACCGTGGCGGTGTTGGACGATGCCGAGGCGCCGGCCGAATCGCTGGCTTGGACGATGTAGTAGTACGTGGCTGCCGCCGCCACGCTCGCGTCCGCATAAGTGGTGCCCGAAGTGGTGGCGATCTGGTTGGCGCCTGACGGCGTGAAGCCATTCACTTCGCTGCGGTAGATCGTGTAGCTCACGTTGCAGCCGCTGCCCGCGGTGCTTGCCCCCCAGCTCAGGTTTACCGGGCCGGACCCGCTGAGCGACGCCGCCAGGCCATTGGGTGCGCCGGGCACGGCCGTGCACAGGTTCTGCTGCACGGCAAGCGTAGCGGCGCTGCTGGTGGTGGCGCCGAACACATCGCCCACCGCTACCGTGAACACCGAACCGTTGTCGGTCACCGCCGTGGCGGGCGTGGTGTAGCTGGGCTGGGTGGCACCGATGATCGGCGTGCCGTTCTTCAGCCACTGATAGCTCACGCTGCCAAGGCCGGTGGCCGCCACGGTGAAGGTGGCGGTTTGTCCCACGGTCACCGATGCGTTGGCCGGTTGCGTGGTGATGGTGGGCGCGGCACCGGCATCCGTGCCGGCGGTGCACAGCGTGGCGCCAGGGTAGTTGTCGGTGACCTGGTAGGAGGAGGTGCCGTCGAAGTTCACCACCGCGCTCTTGGTGGAGTCATCCGGATCGACGGTGGACGTCCACGTGCTCCACGTACCGGAGAACGCACACGTGTTGTTGTTGGCGCCGCTGATGGTGGTCGCTTCAGACTGCGTGGGCACGCGCATGTTGATACCCGCGCAATACGACTGCGCATTCACGCCGGTGAACTGCGAACCGGGCGTGGTGTAGGTCATCACCGTACGCGTCCAGGTAAGACCGGTGAGGTTGTCCGTCACCAGGTTCGGGTTGGCGGCATTGACGGTGTAGCGCTCGCTGCTGCCGCCGCATTGGGGCACGTTGTAGACCTGAAATTCGTAGACCGAATAGCCGTACTGCGTGGCGCGCTGGGTGCCGTTCAAGCGGATGTAGCGGGCGCTGACGGTTGGGAAGGTCAGCGTTTCGGTGCCGCCCACGCCGGCGTTGTTGGTCGTGGCAACCTGCCAGGTCGGATGGGTCGCGGGATCCTGGTTGGTGTAAAGGATCTGGTACTGCGTCGCGTACGCGTTTTCCCAATTGATGACGACGGTATTGAATGACTGCGTCGAACCCAGGTCGATCTGCAGCCACGACGGATCTACGCCCGGCACGGCCGGCGTCGGCGGCGCATTGGCCGTGGCCGAACCCCAGCGCGAGGAAAGATTGCCGTCCACCGCGTTCTCCGGACCCAGGCAACCGGTGCCCGAATACGGCGGCGAGGTGGTGCCGTCGGTGCACGCGTTCTGCGTGCTGCTGGAGGTGGCCACGGCATCGAGCGCCAGGTTGGTGCCCGGCGGCGCGAGCGTGATCTGCGCGGCGTTGCTGGTAGCCGGCGCGCTGGCGGCGTTGTTCACCGTCACTGTATACGCACCGACATTGGCCGCGCTCACCGCCGCGATGGTGTAGCTGAGCGTGTTCGACTGCGAGGTGCCGCTGCTCAAGATGATGGGCGAACCGCCCGCGGCGGTGAATTGCCATTGATACGTATACGGCGCGGAACCGGCGACCACGGCGGTGATCTGCACCGGCTCGTTCACCGGCACGATCGCATTGACCGGCTGCGTGGTGAACGATACCGGCGTCGCCGCGCCGACCGTCACGGTTGCGTTGTTCGATTGCGCCGAATCGATGTCGTTGGTCACCACCGCGTAGTAGCTCGCGCTGCCGGCGGTGTTGAAGATCGGCGTGACGTAGGTGGCGCTGGTCGCACCGGCAATGGCGCCGACGCCTGCCTGGTACCACTGGTAGCCGAGCGGCGGCGAACCGGTGGCCGCCACCGTGAGCGTGGCCGATTCACCCACCACGACCGCCTGCGACACCGGCTGCGTGCTGATGACGACGTCGGCCGGCGCATCGACCGTTAGCGTCACCGGCGTCGATGTCACCGAACCTTGGCTGTTGGCGATCGTCACCGTGAAGGTATCGCCGCTGTTGGCCGCGGTGGTCGGCGGCGTGGTGTAGATGGCGCTGGTGGCGCCGGCAATGGGGCCGTTCTTGTCGGACCATTGATACTGCAGCGTGCCCGAGCCGGACGCCACCACACTGAAGGTGGCGGTGTAGCCGGAAGTCGTCTGCGCGCTGACCGGCGCCACGATGATCGCCGGCGCCTGGTTCTGCACCGGCGCGGGCGGTGCCACCGAACTTAAGGTGACGCTGCCGCTGGCAAGACCGGGCGCACTGGCGGTGATGGTGACGGTGCCCGGCGTGAACGTGCTGCGCAGCGCGATCTTCTGCAAACCGCCTTCGAAGTTCAGCTCCGGATCGCCGGGTGAATGGAAGAACGCATACGGCAGGCCCTGGATCACATTGGCGTTGGCTTGCGAGAAAGCATCCTGGTAGTAATTCGTCCACGACGGATCGGCTACCAGCTGCTGCGTGCCGCCCATGTAGGTGGCAGGGCCGGACACCGAGAAGGTGACGTTGTCCGCCGCGGTGGGCACGAGGTTGCCGTCGGCATCTTCCACCTGCGCCACCACGAAGGCGGCGTCCGAACCGTTGGCGGTCCACTGGAAACTGCTGCCGTCGGGCTTGGTCACGTCGGGCACGACGCTAAGCACGATCTTGGCTTCGGGGCCGGCGGTGGTGCGCGTGTCGCTGACGCCTGGCACCGGATTGCCGTTCGCATCCAGGCATTGGGCGGTTACCGTGCCCGGCGCCCAGTTCACCATCCAGTGCACCTGGCCCGGCATCACGGTGGTGTTTTGCGTGAGATTGCTACTGGAATTGATGTTCCACGGATTGGGCACCTGATCCTGCAGCACCGTACCGGTAGCCGGATCGTTGGGCACGCCGTTGATCAACAAACGCACGCCCGGGCAGTTGCTGAAGGCGTTCTCTTGCAGCGGCGTACCGGGGGTGTATTCGTAGGCGCGGTTCCAGTGATGCGCCAAATGCACCACCGGCTGCACCGTATAGGGAATCCAGTTGGCCTGATAGATGTAGTAAAGCAGGCGCGGAAAACGATTTGCGTCGGTGGAGGAGTAACCCAGCGAACGCACATAGTTCAGCATGTTCGGGTTGTTCTGGTATTCGGCCCAGAGGCTGATTTCGCCGGGCGATTCGGCGAAATACCACTGCGCCATGCCGAACGCGTTGGCCTCCCTGCCCTTGCGCCAGTCGTCCAGATACGGTGCGGCGAAAGCCAGCTGGTAATCATAGGCCAGGCCGCGGCCGGTACCCATGTTGTCCCAGTATTCGGCACCGAACGCAGGATTGTTCGGGTTCTGCTGCTTGTTGCCGGCTTCGCAGCCGGCGCCGTCGCATTCGTCGATCAGGCCGAACGACGGGCTGAACGTGCGATCGGCACTCCCGCGCGGGTTGATGTTGTCCCAGGTGGTTTCGATCGTGCCCAGCTCGCTGGCGAGCGTGGTGTTCATGCCGCCGTTATCGCGTTCCCAATCGAGAATGGACGGATGGCTGCGATCGCGGATGATCATGTCCCGATGCAGCTCCTGCTTCAGCTGCAGGTCGTCGGCGGTGGGGTTGGAGCTGGCGTTCCAATAGCCTTCGCCGTCGCCGCTGGGCTGGTCGATCATGATGCCGTAGGCGTCGGCGGCGGCGACCAGCTCTTCACTGCTGGTGGAATGGCCGGGGCGCCAGATATTGCCGCCTTGCGCGGCGATCTGCTGCATGTCGCGCCACACTTGCTCGTCGGGCACGGACGAACCGAGCGCCGGATAGTCGTAACGACCCGAGCCGCCCCACAGGTACACCGCGTGGCCGTTGAAGTACGGGAAGTTCGCATCCCAGGTGATGGTGCGGATGCCCAGCGTGTCCTGAGTGGCATCGACCACCACGCCGTTGACGCTGACGATATGGTAGACCTTGTACAGATACGGCGAGCCGCACAGCACCGGCGGCGTGCCGCAGGTGGCGTTGTTGGGATACCACAGCGTCGGGTTGTCGATCGTGATCTGCTGATCGAACATCGGCGTGGCGCCGGATGGGAAATTGGCGGCCGTCATCGGCGGCACCGCCTGCGTTGCCGGCGGTGCGGTGGCAACGACGTTGCCTTTGGCGTCCACGATCTGCGTGGTCAGCGTGACCTGCTGCGTCGAGGTGGTTTCGTTGACCACGTTGGTCTGCACTTCGACCACCGCCGACGCCGCGGTCGCCGTGCCCTGCGCGGCCGGCACTTCCGACACCGTACCGACATAGGTGCCCCAGGTCTTCTGGTTCGAATAGACGTTGGGCGGAATGTGCACCGGGTTGGTGATGTAGAGCTTCACGTTGCGGAACAAACCCGCCATCGCCTGGCCGAAGCGGAACGCACCGGAAAAACCGGGCTGTTCGAACCACGACGCACCGCGCGATACATCGATGGCGATGACGTTGTCGGTCTTGCCGTCCGCGGCGATGTACGGCGTGAGATCCACGATCACCGGAATGAAGCCCACCACATGCGTGGCCTGCGCGTCGGCGGCCACCGCGCTTACGCCCGGAAGCAGCGTGCCGTTGATGTAGACCTGCACGCCGGTGTGCGAACCTTCCAACTTGAGCAGAAATTTCTGCCCGGCGTAGCTGGGATCGACCTTGAAATGCAGCCGATACCAGTTGTCGTTGCCGGTCAGCGAACCCTGCCCGCCGCCGGATGCCTGGTTGATGAACGTACGCGGTATGTTGGCGTCGTAGGGCAGGCCCACCTGCATCCACGAAGCGCTGCCATCGGTACTTTCGTTGAAGCTTTGCGTTGCGTAGGCGGTGGAGTTGTTGGTGTTTTCAAACCACCAATGACTCTGCGGCGCGTTTGAGGTGCTGCCGGCGTTGCCGACGTATTGCGGCATGCCGGCGGCGAGGTTGATCGTCTGCCGCGGCGAGGAAGGCAGCGTCGATTCGACTTGTTGCGCGTGCGCACGCGGCAAGCCGGCGAAAGCCAGCAGCGCTGCAAACGTCATCAGCAAGGTCCGCCAAACGCTGGAACCGTGTTGCCGCATCCCCTGGCGACGGCCGGCGGAATCGCCGGCCCAAACCACCCATTTCCATGTGCCGTACGTATGCAGTCTCACCGTCGTCCCCCTGTTAGACAACTTGAGCCTTGAGTCGATGCCGGCGCATGAGCGCGCATGACGAACACCTTGTCACCCGGTGCGCCGACGGTGGCTGGATCGATTTAAAAAAGCGGCGCTATGGTGCGACCAAACGCATGCGCAAGAGAGAGACGTCCATCACGTTGCTGAACACCGCTGCCGCAATCTTCGTGGCGTGACACATTTCTTACCGAGCGATGGGCATCTGCTTCCTATGCAACCCAACGCAAAGCGCGATGCACATACCTCCAAGCTTTAGTGCGACTTACGAAAGCGTTCGGTCTGAAAACGTTCGAAAGCAGGCACGGCTTCGGTTCGTTGTTTACCGGTCGCGTGATACACCGGGTAAGGCGCGATCCACCCACGTGCCCTTGAGTCATTTAGACGTCTAAATATCATGAACCCATGACGCGCCGTACACACCGCCTTTGCTAAGGTGAATCGAATAACTGCCGCCGCGCCTCGCGCGGGGGGGGGGGGGGGTTTTGTGGCCGCGATCAACGTCCTTGTCGTGGGCGATGGCCCTTACCAGGCAAACGTACCGCCGCATCTTGGCATCAACTTTGCCCCGTCGCAGGACGAAACGGACGACACGTTCACCGTTTCGGAGCTTGTTTATCTGCTGACGCAGGGATCGGACGTGGCGATCTCGGTGGATACCGCGCATCGGCGCGCCGACGCGCATGCCACCTTCCAGAACTTCGTGTTCACGGCGGCAAGCATCGCCAAGTACGACGTGCTTTGGCTGCTCGGCTACGAGGGATGGAACGGCATCGACCCACCACCGGGCGGCGCGATCAGCGCAGCAGAGGTGGCCGCGATCACCGCCTTCATGGACCAGGGCGGCGGCGTGTTTGCCACCGGCGACCACGCCGGCATGGGCTCGTTCATCAGCGGCGGCATTCCGCGCGTGCGCACGATGCGCAAATGGTTTGTGCGCACACAGGATCTTCCAGCCGGCTACCCCAGCACCGCGATCAATTACGCAGGCAGCAGCGTGACGTCGCTCAATTGGGGCGGGGCCACCAACTTTCCCAATATGGGCGTAGGGCGCGCCGATACGCTGGTGATGAATCCCAGCGACACGCCATCGCAATACGCCTTCGACGACCAGTCGGACAACCTGCCGCAACAACTGGCCTTTCCCAGCAACATCGTCCATCCGATCCTGGAAGGTTCGACCGGCGGGCTGTCGCGCTTTCCCGATCACATGCACGAAGGCGAAGTGGTGACGCCCAGCAACCTCGGCGCCACCATGACCGTCAATGGGCAAAACTACGCCGAGTATCCGGCGGCAGGCGGCTTTCAGCCGGCGCCGGCGGTGGTGGCGACGGGCACCATCACTGGCGGCCACAGCACCATCGTGAACGCGTCGTCCAGTTGCGAGACGTTCAATTTTACGACGGACGATTCGGCGACCACCGCGGCGACGATCGGCATCCTGTGCGCTTACGACGGTCGCGGTGCCAATGTCGGACGCATCGTCACCGATTCGTCGTTCCACCACTGCCTGGACCTGAACCTGGTGGGCGACCCCTGCGGCTCCACGCCCGACCGCCGCGCCGGCTTCGGTCCCGCCATGTCCGCACCGGCCAGCGGCAGCGTGCTTGCCGACATGCAGGCGTTCTATGTCAATACGGCGATCTGGCTGGCTCGCCCCGCTGTGAATTTTTATTTTGCGGTCGACAAAGGCAGCTTCGGTTATGACGAAGCCTCCGCCAACGAAACGTTTCCACTCTTTTCCAACAGCTTCTGGCTGGTGGTGGACGGCTACAGCAAGAGCCAGGTACAGGCCGCCATCAATGCCAATGCGCTGACGCTGGGTGGCGCGTTCAGCGCGATCAGCGGCATTTCCATCACGCGCGGAAGCCTGGTGGCGACGCAGGCGCAGCGCGTGATGATTCCCTACAGCGTACAGTTTTCCGGCGCGGCCATGAGCGCGTTTCCCACCGGCAATGCCAACCCCGTGCAGATGCTGCTGCAAGCCGGCATCACGGTGGCCGGCAAGGCGTACACGGCCGAAACCACCATCGAACTGGTGGCCGGTGCCGACCCTTATTTCGAGAACATCAACCCTCAAACCGACAACGTGTTCTGGCTGAGCCAGGATCTTTGCGTCTTCACCATCAATCCGGTCACGAAGCCGTCTGTGCCCGGTATCCCGGTGACCTTCAGCACCAGCGATCCGAACGGGCAGGACCCCACCGCCGCCAGCGCCTTCATCGAAGGCGTGCTCAACTACATGAATGGTTCGGCGCAGTTCACCGATGCGGGCAACAACAATCCCTTTGCCTCGTTTCCAAGCGCCACCTCATCGGGCGATTCGTCCGTCACGCCGACCACCGACGGCCATACCAATTACAACTTCGCCATCGCGCGCGTGCGACTGCGCGGGCCCGCCGGCACCAAGGCCGATCCGGTGAAGGTGTTCTTCCGCCTGTTTCTTACGCAGAGCAACGATACCGACTATCAACCCGCCACCTCATACAAAAGCATGCTCGACGCCAGCGGATGGCCGGACCAGCCGCTGGCCGCGCCCGATGGCTCCACGACGCCGTTCTTCGCCAGCGGCTCGGCGGCCGGCGACTACGGTGCGGGCGGCATCAACGTCAAGCCGATCACTGTGGATGCAAGCGGCGATACCTCGGTGTATTTCGGCTGCTTCCTCGATGTCTACAGCGGCGCCTACAACTGGAAGGCGCGCGGTACGCATCATTGCCTGGTGGCGCAGATCGCCTATGACGACGCGCCCATCATCAACGCCAACGGCATTACCGTGGGACCGGCCAATTCGGACAAGCTGGCCCAGCGCAATCTGCAGATCACGCCGTCGGGCAATCCCGGCGGTCCCGCCGCGCATCGCATACCGCAAACGTTCGACCTGCGGCCCAGTCCGCCGATCAGCGACACGGGCGGTGAGCTATTGGATTACCCCGATGAACTGATGATCGATTGGGGTAACACGCCAGCCGGCAGCACCGCCACGATTTATTGGCCGCAAGCGCAGGCGCTGGAAGTAGTACGGATGGCCAGACGGCTATATGGCACCGATGAACTGAGCGTTGCCGATCCGTCCACCGTGCAATGCACGGTGAAAGGCGGGGTGACATGCGTGCCGATTCCGATCGGGAGCACGGAGCGGCTGGCGGGACTGTTCACCGTCGACCTGCCCACCGGTGTTCGCGCAGGCCAGCAGTTCGATATCGTAGTACGGCGGCTCTCCACCCGGCGCGTGGTCGACATTGAAGTTGCGCGGGCTTCGGCACGCGTCGCGGCCGAGGTGAACGCCGCCGCCACGCAGCGCAACTGGCGTTATGTGGTGGGCACGTTCCAGGTGACGATTCCGGTCGCGCTGGAGGAATCGCTGCTGCCGGCCGAAGAAAACACCTACGCGATCATGCTGTGGCGGCTCAGCCAGCTCGCGCCCGGCGACCGCTGGTATCGGGTGTTGCAGCGTTATTTGACCTACGTGGCCGGACGCATCGTCGGCTTCGGCGGCGATCCGACCACCATCCTGCCCTCGCCCACCGGCATTCCGCTTCCGGCTGGAAGCGGCGGCGGCGGCGGCGTACATCATCACACGCACGGGGCCGAGGAATTCACTGGCAAGGTGGAAGGATTGCTCTATGACCGCTTCGGGGATTTCGAAGGATTCCTGCTGCGCACCGAGCATGGTCACGAACACCGCTTCCACGCTACCGAACGCGCCATCGAGGAGCGTGTGCGCGAGGCCTGGGAAGACCGCATCGTCATTTCGGTGCGGGTGCACCGGCATCATCCGTCGATCCCGGTCTCGATCGTGTTGCGCCGCCTTCCGCATTAAGCGCGCCACGCGGTGGATATCCGGTGCCCCCGCCGCAACGGCAGGGCACCCCCGGGTCAGGACGTGGCTTCTTCTTCGGCGTACTTAACGAAGCGGTCGCGCATCCGCATCAGCGTGTTCTGCAGCGCCACCATCTCTTCCACCGGCACGTCGGCGAATACCTTGGCCAGGCGGCGCGCGTTGAGATCCATCGCGCTGGTGAAAATGTCGCGGCCCTTTTCGGTGAGCGTGGCGAGCAGCCGGCGACGATCGGTCTGATCGCCTACCGACTGCACCATGCCTTCCTGTTCCAGCGAATACATCATCGCCGACACGGTGGCGCGCTTGACCTGCAGCGCCGCGATGATTTCCTGGTGCGGCACCGGGCGATCGCCCGCGCCCCATAACAACGCCAGGGTCTGGAAGCGCGTGGGGGAGCCGGCGGTGCCCTCCAGCCATCCGTTCAACACGTTGATGATCTGCTGGCTCGCCACCCTGAGGGTAAACACCGTCTCCAGCCGCTGGGCCGCCTCGATCGGGAAGCGCTTCAGATAGGCCTCGCGCAGGGCGTGGGTCGGGTAGTTCGTGAGAACCGGTATTTCCTTATCTTTCAACGGCCTATCTCCCATAAAAGTTCGACACATGGACTGTATGGTACTTGACAAGTTGCCTCGGGGAGCTGAACCCCTCGCGACAAATAATACGTCTCCAAATTGTATGTCGCTTGACATATTTACTTCGCAAGCGTATTGTTCGTCACCATACAAATTACGGCATGGCTCGCGATCGGCGCCAGCCAGCCCGATATTGGAGGAGTGGGTCATGAGCAATACCGATAAACAGGAAGAGGCAGCGGCCCAGCCAACGCGGCAGCCGATGCCCCGCAAGAAGCGGATCGCGCTGGTGGCGGTGGCGGCGCTACTGGTGGCCGGCGGCGCGGCGTACACGGTGATGTCCGGCCGCGAGGTGTCCACCGACGACGCCTACACCGATGGCCGCGCGATCACCATCGCGCCGCATGTGGCCGGCTACGTCGCCGAACTGGATGTCAACGACAACCAGTTCGTGCACAAGGGCCAGGTGCTGATCCGCGTGGAATGCACCGACTATGTCGCCACGCGCGAGCACGCCCGCGGTGCGCTGGAGGCCGCGCAGGGCCAGTTGGCGGCAGCGCAGGCGGATCTGAGCCTGGCCAAGGTCACCTACCCCGCCAAGTACGCCGCGGCCCAAGCCACGCTGGCCTCCGAGCGCGCGGACCTGTTCAAGGCGGAGTCGGAATACCAGCGCCAGCACGGCATTCCCAAGGAAGCCACCACCTCGCATGACATCGACTTCGCCACCGCCGACCGCAACGCCGCGCAAAGCGACGTGGCACAGGCGCAGGCGCAGGCGCGCATCGCCCAGCCGGTGCAATTGAACATCGAAGAAGCGCAGGCGCGCGTGGAGCAACTGCAGGGCCAGGTGAAACTGGCGCAGGGCGATCTGGAGCAGGCCAAGCTCAATGTCGGCTGGTGCAATGTCACCGCGCCGCAAGACGGCTGGATCACCAAGCGTGGCGTCGAGAAAGGCGACTACGTGCAGACCGGCCAGCAGATCTTCGCCATCGTCAGCCCGCAAGTGTGGATAACGGCCAACTTCAAGGAAACGCAACTGGCGCACATGCACCCCGGCCAGCGCGTGACGATCGACGTCGATGCGTATCCCGATCTCAGGCTCAAGGGCCACGTCGATAGCATCCAGGACGGTTCCGGCGGCAGATTCACCGCCTTTCCGGCCGAAAACGCCACCGGCAACTTCGTGAAGATCGTGCAGCGCGTGCCGGTGAAGATCCTGATCGACTCCGGCCTGAATCCCAACCAGCCGCTGCCGCTCAACCTTTCGGTCGAACCGACGGTGGAACTGAAATGAGCGCCGACGTCCATGATGTCGCATGGAAACCGCGGGGCAATCCGTGGGTGATCGCGGTGGTGGTGACGCTGGCGGCGTTCATGGAAATTCTCGACACCACCATCGTCAACGTGGCGCTGCCGCACATCGCCGGCAGCTTGTCGAGCAGTCCGGACGATGCCACCTGGACGCTCACCTCCTACCTGGTCGCCAACGGCATCGTGCTGACCATTTCCGGCTGGCTCGGCACGGTGATCGGCCGCAAGCGCTACTTCCTGATCTGCATCGCGATGTTCACGGTCTGCTCGCTGTTGTGCGGCCTGGCGCAGAGCCTGCCGCAGCTGATCGTGTTCCGTCTGCTGCAAGGCTTTTTCGGCGGCGGCCTGCAGCCCAACCAGCAAGGCATCGTGCTCGACTCGTTCGAGCCGCAGAAGCGCGGCGCCGCATTCGCGATCACGTCCATCGCCACGGTGGTGGCGCCGGTGCTGGGTCCGGTCCTGGGTGGCGTCATCACTGACAACGCATCCTGGCGCTGGATTTTCTTCATCAACATTCCGGTCGGCATCTTTGCGTGCCTGGCGGTCAATGCGCTGGTCGAGGATCCGCCGTGGGCGGTCAAGCGCAAGCGCTCGGTCGATTACATCGGCCTGGCCTTGATCACGCTGGGACTGGGCTGCCTGCAGGTAATGATGGATCGCGGCGAAGACGAAGGCTGGTTCCAGTCGCCCTTCATCGTGCACATGGCGATCATCGCGGCGGCGGGCCTGGTCGGTGCAGTGGCGTGGCTGCTGGTGGCGAAAAAGCCGATCGTGAATCTGGATGTGTTCAAGGACCGCAACTTTGCCATCAGCTGCATCCTGATTATCGGCATGGGCTCGATTCTCTACGGCACGGCCGTGCTGATTCCGCAGCTGGCGCAAACCACGCTCGGCTACACCGCGACGTGGTCGGGCTTGATCCTGGCGCCTGGCGGCGTGGTGGTGATCTTGCTGATCCCCTTCGTGGGACGGCTGATGAAAGTGGTCCAGTTGCGCTACCTCATCGGCATCGGCTTTGGCCTGATGGTGCTGGCGTTGCGCTACTCCAACACCCTTTCTCCGGACGTCGATTTCCGCACGCTGGTGACCATGCGCGGTTTCCAGACGGCGGGCCTGGCTTTCCTGTTCGTGCCGATCAGCATCATGGCCTATCACACCTTGCCCAAGTCGCTGGGCGCGGATGGGTCGTCGCTGTTTGTGATGTTTCGCAACGTGTCCGGCTCGATCGGCATTTCCATCTCCACCGCCCTGGTGACCGAACGCGCGCAGGCCAGCCAGGCGCATTTGTCCACGTGGCTGACGCCGTACAACGAGTCGTTCAACGCGCTGGTGGCACGCAACGAAGCGGCGCTGCGCGCGCTTGGCCGCGCCACCACCTCGCTGCACAGCGAAGCGGTCGGGCACGCGTTCCAGACCATGCTGCACCAGGCCTCGGTGCTGGCGTACAGCGATGTCTTTCTTTATTGCGCGGTGCTGGCGGTGTTGATGATTCCCGCCGCGATGTTTCTTTCGCCGGTCAAGGACGGCGGCCATGAAGCCGCGCCCATGCACTGACAGCCATTCGAATTAGCGAGGATCCATATCATGAACGTCTCCAAATACCCAATGATCGCGGCCGCCTTCCTGCTGGCCGGATGCACAGTGGGCCCGAACTTCACCCGGCCCGATGCCAAATTGCCGGACGCGTGGTGCGCCAGTCACTGCCAGGCGGCGCAGACCGGCCCAAGCCGTACCACCGTCGCACCGGTCAACACCGCCTGGTGGACCTCGTTCAACGATCCGGAGCTGGTGAAGCTGGAACAGCGCGTGGCCGCTGAAAACCTGGATCTGAAGGTCGCTTCGCTGCGCCTGGCCGAAAGCCGTGCCGAGCGTTCGATCACGGCAGCCGATCAGTATCCGTCCATCAACGGCAATGCCAGTGCGGTGCGCGAACGCGCCAGCGCCAATGGCGTCACCAGCATCGCCGGCGCACTGACGCAGTCCACCAGTGCGGCGACCGCGGCCAATGGCACCGGTTCGGGCATCGCCAGTTTCAAGTCCGGCGGAAAATCCTCGGGCGATGCGCCGTTCAACCTGTTCCAGGCCGGTTTCGATGCATCGTGGGAGCTGGACTTGTGGGGCCGCGTGCGCCGCGAAGTCGAAGCGGCCGATGCATCGGTGGATGCGCAGGCCGATGCGCGCCGCGACCTGTTGATGTCGACCATGGCCGAAGTCGCGCGCGACTATATCCAACTGCGCGGCACGCAGACCGACTACGCGATCACCCTCGACAATCTGAAAGCGGCCAAGGATGCCGAACGCGTCACGCGCGAGCGGCAGGCGCACGGTTTGGCCACCGAACTGGACGTGACCGAAGCCGCCTCGCAGGTGTCGGCCGAAAATGCGATCCTGCCGCAGCTTGCGCAACAGGAAGATGAAACCATCAATCGCCTGAGCTTCCTGCTCGGCCAGGCACCTGGCGCGCTGCGCGCGGAGCTGGAAGAAACCAAGCCGGTGCCGCCGACGCCACCGGTGGTGCCGGTGGGCATTCCCTCGGAGCTTGCGCGTCGCCGTCCGGACATCCGCGAAGCGGAAGCCACGCTGCATCAGGCCACGGCGGAAATCGGCGTGGCGAAGGCCGATTTCTATCCCACCATTACGCTCTCCGGCAGCGGCAGCTTGCAGGCGCTGCAATTTAGCAAACTCGGCAACTGGGGTTCGCGCCAGTTCTCCTTCGGCCCCTCGATGAGCCTGCCGATTTTCGAAGGCGGCCGCCTGAAAGCCACGCTCAATCTGCGCAAGGAACAACAGCAGGAAGCGGCGGTGAATTACCAGCGCGTGGTGTTGTCGGCATGGCATGAGATCGACAACGCGCTGACGCAGTATGCCGCGCAGCAGGACCGCCACGATCAACTCGCCGCGGAAGTGGCGGACAACCAGAAGGGGCTGCGCCTGGCGCAGTTGCAATACGCGGCCGGCACCGGCTCGTTCCTGCAGGTGCTCGATGCCGAGCGCCGCCTGTTGTCGTCGCAGCAGGATCTGACCGACAACACCACCGAAATCTCCACCACGCTGGTCTCGCTGTACAAGGCACTGGGCGGCGGCTGGGAGTCTGCCTATCCGGATGCGGCATCCACCGACAAGGCCGTTGCATCGGTGGCGACGCCGCGTTCCTGAAATGTCCGGCGGGAGTGACGATTGATGAGCAAATATCGTTCCATCGATGCGCGCGAAGGATCGTCGCGCCCCGCACCGGCCAGACGTGAAAGCCCGGGCGTGGCGACACAAGCCGACACCGATGCGCTGTACAAGATGGCCCAGGTGTGCCGCGTGCTCAAGAGCGCGGCGTCCACCATGGAGAAACTCGCGCACGCCGCTTCCGGCAGCGACGAACTGACCTTGATGCATTGCCTGGTGCTGGTGCACTTGTCGCATAGTGCCAGTTGCAAGCAAGGCGACTTGAAGGGCGCCACCGGCATCGCGCCAACACAGCTGACCAAGCTGCTGGACGAACTCGCTCATCGCGGCCTGGTCAGCCGCCACCGCTCGTCGTGGGACCGCCGCCAGGTGATCCTGGCGCTGACCGAACAAGGACGCGACACCGCGCTGCGCCTGCTGGCATCGCTGCACGGCTTCACCGACAAGACGCGGCTGGATGCGATCGAAAGCCTCGGTTCGTCGCTGCAGCGTTTCGTCGCCAGCACGGCGGACGACGAAGCCTTCGAAGCGAAACGCGACGAACAGTAAGCGTGTAAGGCAGCGTGCGATCCAAGCTCATACGGCACGGTGCAAAAGGTCGATGCAGCGCATACCGCCCCTATGCACCGGCTACCGGCCATTATGAAGAAAACGCGGCGTTGTGCTTTTTCGCGCTTCCACAGCGGGCTTGCGCGATACCCAAGGCGGGGCGCTTGCTCCCGATCCGCGATCAGGCCATGCTTCCCGGTCTGTCGGTCCAACGCACCACCGCGTTGATCGCAGCCACATACAAGCATCGGCGCCAAGTGCGCACGCTTGCAGTTACTACCGTTTCTTCGCAACAGGTACACATCACATGGAAGGCATGCAGAACATGGATTTCAGTCGAACCCTCGTCATCGGCAACACCGGCGCGGGCAAAAGCTGGCTGGCCGAGCGCCTGGCCGAACACCAACGCGCAACCTGGGTGGATCTCGATACCATCCACTGGCTTCCGGGCCGCTACGACGCGGCGCGAGAGCGCGAGAACGCGATCGCACTTGCGCAAGCGCAAGCCCAGGCCGATACATGGGTCATCGAAGGCATTTACGGCTGGCTGATCGAGGCGATCCAGGCGCGCGCGACGGCGCTGGTATGGCTGCGGCTGGACGAAGCCGAATGCCTGGCCAATCTTTCCCAGCGCGGTATGCGCCGCGGCGGCACGCAACCGTTGCAGGCCAAGCTGATCGGCTGGATGCGAACCTACAAGACCCGCACCGGCTCCAGCTCATACGCGGCGCATGCACGCATTTTCAACGACTTTCCCGGCGCGAAGACCTGCCTGGACTCCCGCGCGGACGTCACCGGCTTCATCGAAACCCTTGCCTGATGGCAACACCGATGCGCAGCCAGCCGCGCATCGTTCAAATGCCAGGCATGCGACGACTCATGGCGCCCTGGCGATCTGCCTGAGCCCGCGGACCGAGCCATGTTTATGCCGCGGACAATGCGCGGTTGATCGCACGCATGCGTATTGAAGAGGACCAAGCCTGCGGCAATCGCGGATGCCGCGGGTCAATGTATGACCTGGCGGCGTGTCGCGAAAATGCACCGCCATGCGATAGAAGCGAAGACAGGCCAGCCCGCTAACGCCTTGTGCCGATCCGCGCCGAAGAGGACGCCGTGTCCAGGCGACACGGCGTCTGAGATTTACAGCTTCGAACCGCCATCGACGTTCAACGTATCGCCGGTGATCCAGCGCGCATCGTCGGAAGCGAGAAACGTCACGGCGCCAGCGATATCGTCCGGCTGCGCCACGCGCTTGAGCGCCTGCATCCCCAAGGCGGCGTTGCGGCCCTCCTCGGTCTTGGTGAAGTTGGACATGTCCGTATCCACGATGCCCGGCGCCACGGCGTTGACGCGGATACCGCGTGGACCCAGCGCGGCGGCAAAGTGCTTGACCATGGTATCCACCGCGCCCTTGCTGGCCGCATACGCCGACAGATTGCCCACAGCCGAGCGTGCCGCGAGCGAAGAGGTAAAGATGATGCTACTGCCCGTGCTCAAGGTCGGCATCAGCTGTTGCACCAGAAAATACGGTGCGCGTACGTTGACGGCGAAAAGGCGATCGAAATCTTCCACCGAAAGTTCCTCGATCGGCGCGGCCTTGGAAACGCCCGCGTTGGCAACAAGGATGTCCAGCCGGTCGCCCACGATGCCGCGTACTTGCTTGGCCAGATCGTGCGGACCGTTCGGCGCGCTGAGATCGGCACCGACTTTTTCCGCGCGTCCGCCGGCCTTGCGGATTTCTTCGACCACGGCCTCGGCTTCGCTCTGCGCGCTGCCGTAGTGAATCAGGACTTGTGCACCGGCCTTGGCCAGGGCCAGCGCGGCGGCGCGGCCGATGCCGCGCGATGCACCTGTAACCAGTGCGGTTTTACCAGTGAGATGACTCATGGGGGTTCTCCGGGATGAAAAGGGGGAGTAGCTAAAGCATCAGTGTTCGAGCAGTTCGATCGCGTCCACGCGATCGGGATAGAAAGCCAGGTGTTCCTTGATCGATGCGACAGCGTCGTACGGGTGTTCGTAGGTCCACACCGCGTTGACGCCACGTTCGCCGGCCTCGGCGATGCTGTAGTAGCCGCAGTCGCCCTTGTAAGGGCAGTAGGTAGCGTGATCGGTGCGCGCGAGCTGCGACATGTCCACGTCCTTGCGCGGGATGTATTGCACGGGCGGATAGTTCGCTTCTTTCAGTGTCAGCGCATCGCGCGTATCGGCCAGGGTGCGGCCGCCGCTCTTCACCACCACGCGCCTGCCGGTGCGCTCGACGGTGATCGGATGATCCGGACCTGGGATTTTCTTCGGACGTTGGCTGGAGGAAGTGTTCATGGCGTTGCTCCTCGGATGGATTGACGATGGGGAGAGATGATGTCGTATTGCAGATAGCGGCGCGCGTCACTGCGCCAGGAAGGTCGACACGTGCTGTACGAAAAGTTCGGGATACTGATACTGCGAACCGTGGTTGGCATCCGGGTACAGGATCAGCTGCGCATTGGGAATGTTCTGCTGCAGGATGTAGGAGTTGATGGTGTAGATGATCACGTCGGCATCGCCGTTGATCACCAGCGTCGGCTGCTTGAGGTCATGCAGGTACGCATACGGGTTCTCGCGCGCGGCGCCCCACTTGGAGAGTGCCTCAAGCTGCGCCGGTGCGACCTTTTCGTTCGCTTCCGGATCGCGGCCTTCAGTGCGCAGGCGGAAACGCTGCAGGAACGCGCGCCCCGCTGCCTGGCTGGCCTGGGAATCGGTGAAGAACACTTTCAGCCACAGGTGATCGGGCTTGTCGTAGCTGGCGCCGAAGATGCGTTGCGCCTCGGGCGTAAGCGTGGTCATCGCTTCGCCGCTGCGCGGACCGGTGCCGACCAGGATCAGCTTGCGCACCAGCTCCGGCGCGTTCAAGGCGATGGTCTGCGCCACCAGGCCACCGAGCGAAAAGCCCAGCACGTCCACCTGCGTCAGGCCCAGCGCCTTGATGAAGGCGACCGCGTTGGCGGCCATCTCCTCGATGCTGGTGGGCACTTCGCCGGACGTGCTTGAGATGCCGGCGTTGTTGAACAGGATGACTTCGCGATCCTTGGCCAAACCATCGGTGAGGAGCGGATCCCAGTGGTCCATGGTGCCGGTGAAGTGCATGTTGAAGACCAGCGGCACGCCGCCGGCCTTGCCGAAGCGGCGATAGGCGAAACGGATACCGTTGGCTTCCACGAATTGGGTCGGTGCGGTCTGGTGGGTATGAGCGTTCATGTCAGAACTCCGGGCAATGGGGTGATTTTCAAGGGCGGCGGGGGTAGTGCTCGGTTAGACCTGTTAGGCATCGCCTGAGCGCCGTTCGCTTCGCCATGGGATGCACTGTAGGCCGCCCTGGCGCCCTTGAAAAAGACTTTGTAAGCTGGATGCCATGCCTAGAAAGCATGGCTAGCGGAGATACCATGGAACTGCGCCACCTGCGGTACTTCCTCGCCGTCGCCGAGACCGGCAGCCTTACCGTGGCTGCCGAGCGGCGCCTGCACACCTCGCAGCCCTCGCTGAGCCGGCAGATCAAGGACCTGGAAGACCAGGTCGGCGTGGCGCTTTTGCTGCGCAGCGCGCGCGGTGTCGCCCTGACCGAGGCGGGCAAGGTGTTTTTCGATCACGCGCGCATGGTGTTGAGCCAGATCGACGCCGGCATCGAAGCGGCGCGGCGCGCGGCGCAGCCGGCCAAGCAGCGCTTTGCACTGGGCTTTCTCACCGGCCAGGAAATGATCTGGCTACCCGAGGCGATGCATGCGTTGCACGCGGAGCTGCCCAACCTCGATGTCACGGTATCGAGCGATTACTCGCCCGATCTCGCCGATGCGGTGGCGCGCGGCAAGCTCGACCTGGCTTTTTTGCGTGCCGAACCCGGATACGATCTGGTCTATCGCCCCATAAAGCAGGAGCCGCTGGTGGTATTGATGCCCAGCGACCACCGGCTGGCGTCGCGCGATGCGATCAGGGCCAGCGATCTGGTCGGCGAGCCGTTTATCGGTTTGGGCAGAAAGGCGACGGTGTTGGCCGGCGTGATCAAGACGTACCTGGACGCCCAAGGCGTGGAGATCGTTCCGGAGCAGTTGGTGGACAATCCGGCGATGGTGATGTCGCTGGTGGCATCGACGCGCGGGGTGACCTTGATCCCCGCGTACGTGCAGAACTTGATGCCCTGGTCGGTGGTGAGCCGGCCGCTGGCGGGCAAGGCGCCTACGATCGATTTGGCGGTGGGGTACAGCCGGACGAATCCGTCGCCGATCTTGAAGATGTTCCTGGCGCAGCTGGATGCATTGATCGAGCGCGTCTCGGGGGCACCACCGTGATCGCGAAGGCTTCGCTGCACCTTCGCCACGCCAGCGCCGTTACACGCCGCCAACCCTAACGATCCGCGTCGATCGCCGCCAGAGGCACCGGCCAGATAATCCCACTCGGCGTGCCGTCGCGGCTGTTCGCCTCGCTGGCGCGCCCGGATTCGCTCGCGTCGCTCGATAAGCATGCAGCCCCAGCGGTCGGGCGATGCACCTTGAAAGGCGGGAAGGACGGGGTACGGTGCGTAACGGTTGGGCCGTGACCTTGGCGCAGGGAAGACGACGGCCCAGCACGGAGCAGGCAAAAGGTCGAAACGGCAGCGTCAAGCCTGGCGGAAATTCCTGCGCAATTCCTGCTGCGCGCGCTCCACCAGCGCATCCGGCAACCGGTCCGCCCGCGCCGTTGCCGGCGGTGTGCCGCGGTCGATCACGTGGTTGTCCGCCAGCATCTGGATCATGGCCAGATGATCGGCGGCCAGCAGTGCATTGCCCAGCTCCGTGGTCGGCGGCCTGGAACGCACTTCCAGCCGCTCGCGCAAGGCCTCGATCACGTTTGGCGGCATTTCCCAATGCCGGGCCGCGCGCAGCGTAAGGTGGTTGGACATGCTGACGTAGCTGTTGAGAAATGCACGGCTGAACACACCCAGCGTCGGCGGCGCTTCCTGATCGAGCAAGCGGATCATCGCGCCCACGCCGGCATTGCACATGACGCCAGCCAGGTACGCTTCGAACGGATCGCCATGGCCTTTGGCCAGATACGCACAGGCATGGGCGCAGCGCTCGGCGTGGTCCCACAGGCGCTGGCCGGCTGCATGTCCCAGCATGCCGGCGCTGGCTTGCAGGATCGGTTTCATCACATGCTGCGCCACCATCTGGCGCAGACCGTCGTAGCCCAGCAGAACGACTGCGTGCTGCAAGCTGGAGATCGGCCGGGCCGTGCGGTAGTGCGCGCTGCGGCTCACACGCATCACCTCGCCCACCAGCACCGGATCGCGACCGATCAGCTTGGCGACCTTGGTGCCGTCGGAGTTTTCGCTTTTGAGCAGGCGCAGCAGTTGCGGCAACACCTCCGGCAGGCGCGGCAGGGTGGTGATGTCGAAGCGGTCGCCGCCGCAAAGTTCGTCCAGCCGCTTGAGCATCACCTGCTCGGGCGCACGCAGCTCGGAGACCTCCGAGCCGGGCATGCCCAGCACCAGCCGGTAGAACCAGTCCTGCACGTCGGCACTGCCGAGCGCGGGCGCGGCTTCCGGCTCGGCGGGCTTGGCGTCTTCCGGCCAGGGAAGCACGACGTTGAAGCGCGGTCGCGGCTGGGGCGCCTCGCGCGCAAACAGTTTCTTCCAGAACCTAGCCATCGCCCTACCCCGGCAACCATTTGCGAGGAAATCCCCGCACCTGCCCGCTATATCGGCAGAGATCGGCAAGGCTTGACGAGCGCCCGGGCGGCCGGAAACGAAGAGGGGCGGCCACCGGCCGCCCCTCCCCTTTGCCCACCGGTCGTGCGGCGCGATTACTTACGCGGCGCGACGATCGCCCCGATCAGGTCCTTGCCATCGGCACGCTCCAGGTGCGGATAGCGCAGGCCGCCGTGGTAATCCACCTTCGCGGTGCTGTACACATCCACGTTCTTCACCAGCAGCTCGATCGGCGCCTGCGAGGACTTCGCCGCCGTAATCGCGTCTTTCAGCGCATCGGCCGAATAATCGTGGCCGTTGACGGCAACGATGGTCAGGCCCGGCACCAGTCCGGCCTGGAACGCGGGGCCGTTCCACTGCACGTCGCCGATACGACCGCTTTGGCCGACCACCAGGCCGATCGAATAGGCCAGGTTCACGCCGCCGTGGCGCAGGCCCTCGAGGGCTTTCTCTTCGCCGTTGGGCTTGTCGTTGAAGACCAGCTTCCAGCCGCCGCGCTCGATGCCGTGTTCGGGCAGGTCGGCGCCGGTGTAGTCCAGGCGCTCGCGCAGGAACTTCGCCCAGTCGAACGGCTGCACCTGGTTGAGCGTGTTGACGACATCCTGGAAGGTGTAGGTCTTGGTGACGTAGCTGCCGTTGTCCATGCCATAGAAAGCATGGGCGAAGTCATCCAGTGAATGCTTGCCGCCGCTCAGCTCGCGCAGCTTGGTGTCCACGTCCAGCCACAGCAGCTGGCCTTCGGGATAGAAATCGGTGTCGCGGATCCAGTTGATCCAGCTTTCCGAACCGTAATAAGTAAGCGGCGCGGCATCGGCGGTGTCCTGCAGCGAACGCCAGGCGCGGCCGGTGCGATAGGTCATGGAGGCGGCGATGTTGGCCATCGAATCGCGGTATTGCTCGGGCGTCCACAAACCGGCGCGTGCGGTGAGGACGCCGCACCAGTAATCGGTCAGGCCCTCGTAGACCCACAGCAGATCGTCCTGCATGGGCACGTTGAAGTTGGGCGTCCACAGATCGGCCGGACGGCGGAATTTGCCGTTCCACGAATGCACGAATTCGTGCGGCATCAGGCTGGCCGCGACCAGGTGCATGTCGTCGTCGGTGAAGAAATCGGCCGGCAGGCGGTCATCGCTGGACTGATGATGCTCTAGACCGAAGTGGCCGGTGTGATCGGACAGCGTCAGCAGGAAGTCGTAATGATCGTAGTGGTGCGCACCGAACAGCAGGTTGGTCTGCTTGACCACGTTGCGCTGCTGCTGGAGCTGCTTGTCGGTGAGCTTGACGTCTTTGGCCGAGTCACCCACTACGTTCAGATGCACCGGCACGCTGGCGCCCGGCGCCAGGTCCACGCGATTGAAATAGGCGCCCGCGATCAGCGGCGAGTCGACGAAGTTGTTGAAGGTCAGCGGCTTGAAGTGCGTGGTGTTGCCCGACTGGCTGTCCACCTGCAGCGCGGAGCCGAACTTCCAGCCCGCGGGCAACTCCACCGTGGGCTGGATCTGGATCTGGCGCGTGTAGTAGCCGGCCGGATAGAACGCCACCTGGTTGAATTCCACATCGACCAGGTCCGGCGTGGCCGATGCGCTGGCGCCGAAGTTGCTGCCTTCGCCGTCGCCGGGCGAGAGGAACTCAAATTGCAGGTCGAGCTGGCTCACGCCTTCGGGCACGTCCAGATGCAGCGCAAACATGTCGCGCAGGTCGCGCCGCCACGGCAGCTGCTTGCCATTGGCGCGGATGATCAGGCCCGACACGTTTTCCACCGGACCGGACGGCGCGTGCTCGCCGGGAATCCACTTCGGATAGAACAGGGTCAGCGGGCCCGGCTTCACCGGAATGGTTTCGTGCGAGCGGAAGATGCGCTTGCCGGCATCGGTAAGGTCGACGTCGACGGTAAGCATGCCCGCGTAAGGCTGGTCGACCGGCGCCGGCGCCTCGGCCGCGGCGGTTTGCGCGGCGGCCGTGGCCGAGAGGGCGCCGGCCGCGAACAGGGCGGCGGCGAGCAGGCTGACACGCATCGGTTTTACTTTCACAGGGCGACTCCCGGGCAGACACTGTCCGTGCGGAACGCCCGCAGAAACAGTAGGTAGGTGACTACCGCCTATGTAGCGGTTTACCTACGCATGGTAGAGCCAAGGCCCTACCCGCCCTCCCCTGCCAGAGGTCACGAATGCGTCGATGCGGGATTTTCTAAACGGCTATGCCGCATGCCGTATCCGAAATAGATCAGGCAGCCCAGCGCCATCCAGATCACAAAGCGCTCGAAGGTGATCCCCGGCAGACCGCCGATGCGCTGCCAGCCATCGGCATCCGGCCACGGCACGCCGAAGATCAGCAGCAGCGAAAACAGCACGCCCAGCGGCGCCACCAGCGCCAGCGCCGGTGCGCGGAAACTGCGCGGCACCTGCGGCTTGCGCACGCGCAGCACCAGCACCGCGGTGCAGATGATGATGAAGGCGCTGAGCGTGCCGATGTTCACCAGCTCGGCCACCTCGCCGATCGGCAACAGCCCGGCCACCACCGCGGTAAACACGCCGATGATCACCGTGGGACGCGCGGGCGTGCCAAAACGCGGATGGATGTGCGCGAACCAAGCCGGCAGCAGGCCGTCGCGCGCCAGCGCAAACCAGATGCGCGCCGCGGCCAGCATGAAGGCGAACAGCACGCTGGTGACGCCGATCACCGCGGCGGCGGCGATGGTGATGCTTAGCCAGTGCAGGCCGATCGATTCGAACGCATCGGAGACCGACGCATCGCCGCCAAGATGGCTGTAATGGGTGATGCCGGTCAGCACCAGCGACACGGCGATATACAGCACCATCGCCACCGCCAGCGACAGCAGCACCGCGCGCGGCAGGTCGCGTTGCGGATGCCTGGCTTCTTCGGCGGCGGTGGTGAGCGTGTCGTAACCGAACACCGCAAAGAACACCACGCTCGCGCCGGTGAGCACGCCGGCCCAGCCGAAGTGCCCCACGCCCTGCGCATCGACCGTGCGCGCGGGAATGAACGGCTGCCAGTTTGCCGCATGGATATAGAACACGCCCACGCCCACCACCAGCAGCACGCCGATCACCTTGATCGCCACGACCAGCGTGTTGAAGCGCGCACCCCATTCGGTGCGCACGGTCAGCAGCGCCGCCACCAGCAGCGAGATTGCCGCGGCGATCACGTTGAAGCGATGCCCATCGCTGGGCCCGGCGATGGGTTGCGCGCCATGCGTGCCTAGCAGCTGCTGCAGGTAATACTCCATCGTCTGCGTGCTCATGCTCTGCTGTGCCCATACCGGCAAGTGGATGCCGGCCGAGCCGAGCAGTACCTGCACGTAGCCGGACCAGCCGATCGCCACCACCGCCACCACCAGCGCGTATTCCAGCAGCAGGTCCCAGCCGATGATCCAGGCCACGAACTCGCCCAGCACCGCGTAGCCATAGGTGTAGGCGCTGCCGGTTACCGGGATGAGCCCGGCAAATTCGGCGTAGCACAGCGCGGCGCAGGCGCTGCCGAAGCCGGCGATGATGAAGCTCAGCGCCACCGCCGGCCCCGCGTTCGTCGCCGCCTGCTGCCCGGCCAGCACGAAAATGCCCACGCCGATAATGCCGCCGATGCCGATCGCGGTGAGCTGCCACAAGCCGAGCACTCGCCGGAAATCGCCGCGCCCGCCCGCTTCGGTCTGCAATTGTTCAACGGATTTGTGGCGCAGCATCCTGCTTAGGAAACTCATCGAGTGCTCTCCGGGCGAAAGCGCCGATGATAGCGAAAGCCGGTTGCCGGCACGGCGGCTGCCAGGGATATCTGACAGCCGTTACCATGCTGCGCTGCAGCTTAAGCGGTGGCGCCGGCGTGAAAGAACGTCTCCGGGCACCGCATGCAACGCCGGCTCGGCGACCGGCGCTAGCGCCGGTCGATCGAATACTTTCCCGGCCCGGTCAGGCACAACAGCAACAAGCCGCCGGTAATGCTCATGTTCTTGTAGAAATGGATCATCGTGTCCAGGCGCATGCCGCCGGTCAGCGCCCAGAAGCGATGGCCGATCAGCGCCGTGATCAGGGTATACAAGGCCAGCAGCAACGCCAGCGGCCGCGTATAGAAGCCCGCCAGGATGGTGAGCCCCACGAACAGCTCCATCACCAGCGCACTGAAGGCGGCGAGCCTGGCCAGCGGTATTCCCACCGATTCCATGTAGTCGGCGGTGCCGGAGAAGTTCATGAACTTGTCCCAGCCGAAGATGACGAACAGGCTCATCAGCAGGATGCGGGCGATCAGTAGCAGGACGTCCCTGTTGCGTTCGAACAGCTGTGTGTAGCGCATGGTCATTCTCCCAGGGAGAACACGTGCATCACACCCGGCTCTGGCGAGGATGCCAGGCCAGGCGACCCTCTGGTGTGCACTATGGAACAAACCGGCGCATGTTCCAACTCGATTGACTGCAGTTTTCCGCCTGCTTGCCGCGTTTTGCGCACTAGGCGCTACGATGGCGTGATGCACGCGGCGACGATGCTCGCGCTTGTTGCAGCGCAGCTATCCCTGCGCGGCTGCAACCGGCGAACGTACCTGGGCGTATCCGTACCGGCAGCGGCATGAAGCGCGTCAGCCGAGCGCGGGCCGCACCGGGACCGGGTGGCGTCGTTCGTAGCCGGCCACGCACAACAGCGCCACGGCGCCCAGACCGAACACCGCCGTCATCGCCACCGCCCAGCGCGCATCCAAATGCGCAATGCCGAACCATCGTCCGCCCAGCAGCACTGCCACGGCGGTGCCGCCGGTGCGCAGCAGTTCAAGCCACACGCCAACGCCGCGCCCCTCCAGCAGAAAACCCAAGGCCCACAGGCTATAGACCAGATACGCCGCATACGCGGCGGCCTGCGGCAAGGCCATCTTCGGCGCCGCGCCGAGAAAGTGCACACCGATGACCAGCATCAGCGCGAACTGCGCCAGGCAATAGAACTTCAACGCACGCGAGATCGGCGGGTCGTAGCGCGCATGGGTCATGTCGAAGTCCGGTTTGGGAAAACGCGCCGCCACGTCGGCGGGACGCCAGCCTGGCGGCTTGACCCACACGCGCAGCTTGTCCAGCCAGTTGCGCGCGTGCCAGCTGTCTTTGAGCATGGCCCAGTACACCTCCACATTCGCCCACAGCGGATTGAAGCTTTGCAGCGGTGCGCGCGTGCCGTAGACCGGCCGGTCCTGATCGTCTTCCTCGACGAAACTGCCGAAGATGCGATCCCAGACGATCAGGATGCCGCCGTAGTTGCGGTCCAGGTAGCGATCGTTCACCGCGTGGTGCGCGCGATGATTGGAGGGCGAGCAGAACACGCGGTCGAACCAGCCCAGGCGGCCGATCACCTCGGTATGCACCCAGAACTGATAGAGCAGATCGACGATCGCGATCACCGCGAACACTTCGGTCGGATAGCCAAGCAAGGCCATCGGCAGATAGAACAGCCAGCCCAGCAGGAAGCCGCTGCCGGTCTGGCGTAGCGCGGTGGTGAGGTTGTAGCTCTCGCTTTGATGATGCACCACGTGCGCGGCCCACAGCACGTTCACCTCGTGACCCATGCGATGCAGCCAGTAATACAAAAAGTCGTAGAGCAGCAGGCCGCTGACCCACACCCACACACTGTTCGCGGGCAGGGTCCAGCGCGCAAGATGCGCGCCGCACCATCCATAGATGCCGATGGCAAACAACTTGGTGAACACGCCGACCACTTGCGAGATCACGCCAAGGCCCAGGCTGTTGATCGCATCGTTGCTGTAATACACCTGGCGCCCGCGCCACCTGGCGACCAGCAACTCGATGCCGATCAACAGGAAAAAGCCCGGTATGGCCCAGGTCATGATCTGTTCGGGTGTCATCATCTCAGCCTTGCCCGCCTGTGGGCGCCGCGGGGCCGCGTTCGACAGAACGGGCGATCAACCACAGCGCCGCGTAATACGTGGCCAGTATATATAGCGCGGACCACGCCAAAGGGGTGCGAAAACGATCCCAAGCCAGCAGCCCGTCGCTGACCATGAACAGCAGCGCGCCGATGCCCGCATGGCGGGCAGAGGCGGCCCTGGCGTCGCCCCGCGCGCGCAGCCATGCCGCTCGCCCCAGGGCCTGGCCGGCCATCGTTGCCAGCACCCCTATATAAAGCAGCACCGGTCCGCGCAGCGCCGCAGCCATGCCCGGCCATAGCAACCCGGCCATGCCCGCGCCGAACGCCAGGCATGCCAGCCATGGCCATCCGCGTGCGGCGAAGCGCACGTCGCTGCAGAAGGCTGCCATGAAGCATGCATGCGCCAGCAGGAAGCTCACCAGGCCAGGCACAAACAGATCCAGCGGCAGCATCAGCAGCACGTCGCCGACCAGGCAGAAGACGATGGCGATGAGCACGTAACGGCGATAGGCCACCGACACCGGCGGTACGGCGCGCCAGGCGACCCGAAAAATGGCCAGTGTCGCCAGTGGCTTGCACAGCCAGTGCAACGCGTGCCACGTGTCCGCGCCACCGCCGGTGGCCAGCGCGCCGGCGATGGCGCCGGCGGCGAGCACGGTCACCGGCAACAGCCCGCGAAGCGATGCTGTCGATGCAGGCGTGGGCGACAAAGCGGACACGCGCTTTCCCCGTGCGAAGCGATGCCTTGAGCATAGCCGGTGTGGCGCTGCCGCGAGGGACGTGTCGTTTGAATCGCTTCAATCGAAAGGCTTGCGTACCCTGCCGCGCGGCAAGGCGCGGGGCGGCACTCAGTGCTTGTTCTGCTGCAGCGAAATGCGTCCAAGCGCATACAGCGGTCCATTCGTCGGCGCGGTGAATATCAGGCACAACAAATGTTCGCCGTGCTGCGCCGGCACCTTCGCATCGAGCGCGATCTGCCGCCCGCTTTTGGCCGGATCAGGTAGCGGCATGCTGGCGAGCACCGCGCCGTCGCACGTATCCAGGTGCACCACGAACTCGCCGTAGGGCGTACGGTGCGCGCGCGACTTCACCAGGCCAATGTCATGCGCAAGCGCGAAGTTGCGTTCCAACCGCACCACGTCGGCGTGAATGCCGACCACGCCATCGAGCGGCGCGGAGGGAAACACTTGGCAGGCGTCGAACAGATTCACCGCATACACCGGCGCCATGCTGCTTGCATCGGGCATCGGCTGCAGGCGCAGGCGGAAGTCGCTGCCCGGGCAGTTGGGCAATACCACGCCTTCGCGGCTCAGCAGGTTCGCGCGATCGATTACGCGCGTGCGCGGCGCGGCAAGCATGCTGCCGTCGGGCGCGAAGCTTGCGGCGGTGATCGTGATGGGCCACTGCAACACCAGCGCGCCGCTGTACAAGGGCGAATGCAAGGTCGGTACGCTGCCGTCGAGGGTGTAGTGGATGGCACCGAAGTGGGCCTGGTTCGACAATACGATGTCCGCCTTGCCGCTCTTCAATGCGCGATCGGCATCGACCTGGATGTCCGGCGCGAACGCGCTATCGGCATAGTCGATGCGCTGGTCGGCGTAGCGCTCCAGCTGCGCCGGCAGGCGCGCGAGAAAACCTTTCCAGTTCCTGGCCGAGGCCGGCGACCACACCACTTCGCTCAAGGCATCGAGCCGGGGAAAGACCGCATGCTCGACGTGCCGCATGGTGGGCATATGCTCGGTCCACACGTTCACCTGCGCACCCAGCACATGGCTGTCCTGCGCGGGCGTCAAGGCCGATGGCACCGGATTGAAGGCGTAGATGCTGGCCAGATCGCGCACGGGCAGGCGCCCGGCCGTTTCATCCGCGCGGTCGCTTTGCACGCTGTCCAGGTACAGGTCCGGCGAGGGCGACATCACGACGTCGTGCCCCATCTTTGCCGCCTTGATCGCGCCATCGGTGCCACGCCAGGACATCACGGTCGCATCGGCCGGCACGCCGCCGTCGAGAATTTCATCCCAGCCGATCAGGCGGCGTCCATGCGCGGACAAGTAGGTACCGATGCGACCGATGAACCAGCCTTGCAGCGCATCCTCGTCCTTCAGGTGCAGCGCCTTGATCTTGGCCTGCACGGCCGGGGAGGCCTTCCATTGATCCTTGATCGCCTCGTCCCCGCCGACGTGGATGTAGTGCGAGGGAAACAAGGCCATCACCTCGTCCAGCACGTTGTCGATGAACTGGAACGTCGGATCGTCAACGTTGTACAGATACGGATTGACGCCCCAGTCCACCGACACCGGCGGACGCTTGCCGGTGACGCCAAGCTGCGGATACGACGCCACCGCCGCCTGCGCATGGCCGGGCATGTCGATTTCCGGCACCACCGTGATGTGCCGCGCGGCGGCATAGGCCACCACCTGGCGAATCTGATCCTGCGTGTAGTAGCCGCCATAACGCAGCGGTTCGCCGTCGTGCCCCGCGTCGGGCGGGGTGCGCCATGCGCCCAGCCGCGTAAGGTCGGGATAGCGTTTGATCTCGATGCGCCAGCCCTGGTCGTCGGTGAGATGCCAATGCAGGACATTGAGCTTGTGTTGGGCCATCTGGTCGAGCAATGACTCCACCTCGGCCGCCGACTGGAAATGGCGCGCGGAGTCGAGCATCACGCCGCGCCAGGCGAAGCGCGGCCAGTCCGCGATATGCACGGCCGGCACGCGCACCGCGCCCTGCGCGGCGTCGGGCGTAAGCATTTGCCACAGCGTGACGGCGCCGTAGAACACACCGGCATCGTCGCGCGCGCCGATGCGGATGCCCTTGGCGGTAACGTCCAGCGTGTAGCCTTCGGCGTGCGCCACCGCCGCCTTGGCGTCCCTGGCGAACACGATCGCGTTCGATCCGGCGCCATCGTCCACCACCTTCAACCTAAGGCCGCGCGTGCGCGCCAGGAGGTCGGAGAAATAGGCCGCCGACTGCCGTGTCGCCGCATCGTGCGAAGCGGGCACGATGACGGTGTGCTCATCCACCGTGAACGATCCGGCCACGGCACGCACCTGCGCCGGCAGCGGGATCACCGGTATGGCGGCCCGTGGCGCCGAAGCCGCCTGCGCGAGGCCGCAGCATGCTAAGCAAAAAGCCAAACCGGCCAGGCGCAAGAATGTATTCAATGCATGATCCTTAATCGTGCGGCAGGCTCACGGCGTAGAGGTACCACGCATCGTGCGGCAGCCATTGTTCGGTCCAGCGCCAGTCGTCGTCGCGTCCGGTCTGGGCATAGCCGAGATTGAAGGCGATCCCGTCCTCATCGTCCAGTCCCGCGGTGATGCCGTTGATGATCGCGCCGGGCGCGCTGGTGTATTGGTAGGAACGGAAATACATGTATTGCGCATTGCGCTGGCCGCTGCCCATCAACATGCTGGTGTCGTAGGGATTGCGGCCGAGGATCCAGTGCAGTTGGTTCCACGCGTAGCGTTCCAGTTGCGCCTGGAACGCAGGATCGTCGGCAAACAGCGGCGCGGCCATGCGTGCGGCGGCGGCGAGCGACGCCAGGCGCGCATTTTCGCCCTGCCACCACGGCGCCGCTTCGCTGTCGTGCGGAAAGAAAAACGCGGTACGCACGCGGCCATCGCCCATGCGCACCAGTTGCCGCGCGTAGCCGAAGGGATTGTTCACCTCGCCGGTGACGCGCAATTCGTAAGCCAGCGAGCGCCTCACCACATCACGCACGGCGCGTTGCTGGGCGGGCGAAGCAATGGATGCGTATTCGAGCAGCGCCACCACCGGCAGGCCCGCGTCGGTAGGATGGAAGAACGGCCGCGTACCGGCATCGGCGCGCCAGTAATCGTGTTGTCCGGCGTGCGTGACCAGGCGCGCCATCAGGCTTGCCGCACGCTTTTCGGCGGCGTTTCGCCACGCCTGGTCGTGCGTAGCGCGGTAAAGTTCGGTGGCTGCCAGCAGCGCGCAGTAGTCGTCGACGATGTTCTCCACACCATCGTTGAGCAGTTCCTTGTTGTGCGCGTCGAGAAACCGATACGCCGACTCGGCGGCATGCAGGTAGTCCTGCCTGCTGAAATCGCCATCGGCATCGGCGGTGCCGGCCAGCGCCAGCGCGGCGATCGCCATGCCGCCGCCGGCACGGAAACTCGCCTCATAGGCATGCGGACCGCGCGCAGGCTCTTCCACCCGCGCACCGGTGTCGCTGGCCGAGCGCTTGATCTGCGTGCGCCAATTGGGATCGCCAATGCGCCGATCCTGCGGCAGCTTGCCGCTGCCGGGCGCGTCGATCGATTGATAGAACGAACCGTCCGGCCGCTTGTCGCGGACCAGGAAATCGGCGCCGAACAAACCTTCGTCCAGCAAGCGCCGTTGGTATTGGCTGAAATCCGGATCGTGGCGCGCGTCCATCTGCTGCAGGCTGCGCAACAGGCTCCACACCACCAGCGGCAACTGCTGGGTGTTGAAATACGAGGTGAGGTTCTGGTGCGACAGATGGATGCCATAGTCGCCCGTCGCGTCGTACCAGCCGCCGTGGATGTCCAAGGTTCCGGAGCCGCCGTACGGATCGGCTAAATGGCGATCGGCTTTGTCCAGCAAACCGCTGGCGCGCTGGCCCTTGAAGTAATAGATGACGTTGGAGAACGTGTCGCGCTCCAGTACGTTCTGCTGCACCAGAAATTCATCCGAGCGCACGCACTGGCCGGGCAGGTCCAGTCGCAGGTAATAGCGTCCGGGTTTCTTGAGCGCGGAGAAATCGGCGCGCCAGTAATGCTGGCTGCCCCACTTGGCCACCGGGCCGGTGTCTTGCAGCAGTGCGGTGAGAACGGGTTTGCCGTCGTCGGCGTCGATCACGTCCAGCGCGTGCAGCGCCTGCCCCGCGTCAGCCTCCACGATAGCCTGCTTGCCGGCATTGAGCTCGTATCCCACCTGATCGACCAGCACCTTCGGTTCCCCCGCCCATGCGTTGAGCGCGAGCAGTGCGAAGCTGGCCAGGACGCATTGCGCGAGGAACTTCATGCAGCCTCTCCGGCAAGGCGGCCGCGGCAACGCCGGTAGCCGGCGTTGCGGGCCTTTGTTGCGATCGACGTCCCCGCTTGAAAAAAAACGGACCTGGCAAGATCGCCAGGTCCTTGGCGGGGAAGAAGAAAGGTCGAGCTTTGGATCAGAACTTGAAGTGCGCTTCGAGCATGAACTGGCGACCGGTTACATACTCTTCCGACAACTGCGTCTTGCTGCCCAGGTACGCGTAGTACTTTTCGTTGAGCAGGTTGAGCATGTTGAGCGTGAGGCCGAAGTTCTTGTTGAACTGATAGCCGGCCGAACCATCCAACTCCTTGAAGCCGGACACATAGGTGGACGGCGCGCCGGCCACGTAACCGCCGGCGAGATAATCGTCGCGGTAGTTGTAAGACACGCTTGCGCTGTACGGTCCCTTCTCGAAGTACGGCCCGATGTTGTAGGAGTTCTTCGAGTTGTACGGCAGCCAGCCGCCGCTTTCGGTGCGGCCGTCGGAGTAGGTGTAGTTGGCGCGCATGCCGAAGCCGCTTTCACCGAAGGCCTGCTGATAGCTCAGCGTGGCGCCCTTCACCTTGGCGCGACCGCCGTTCACCGGCGCAGTCACGTCGTACTGGCAGATACCCGCCGCGGTGCAAAGGCCCGCCGCGATCTGTGCATTGCCTTCGCTCTGCAGATAGCCGGGCAGGGTCCAGGAACCGTTGATGCGCGACTGGGTGGTGGCTGCGTTGACGATGTAGTTGAGCACGTCCTTGTAGAACACGGACGCGGCAAGCACCGACTCGGAGTTGAAGTACCACTCGGCCGACGCGTCGAAGTTCGCCGAACGATAGGGCTTGAGGTTGGGATTGCCGCCGCTGGCCGTGAGCACCGTGTCGTTGGCTTCGAAGTACGGGGCCAGCTGGTTGTACGGCGCATACGCAACGGTTTCCGACGCTGCAGCACGCAGGATGACATCCGGCGTGACGTTCCACGCGATGTTGGCCGCGGGCAGCACGTTGTCGTAGGTGGTTTTCTGCGTGACCCAGCCAAAGCCCGCCGGGAAGTAGCAGTTGAACGTATCGTCGGCGGAGCACGTGCTGGGAACGTTGTAGCCCGAGGAGTTGAACTGGGTACGCACGAAACGCAGGCCGAAGTTGCCGTGCACGTCGTCGTTGCCGAAGTTCAGCTGCGCATAGGCCGCTTCATTCTGCTGCTGCACGGCCCAGGTGTTGTCGAAGTACACGTTCGCATCGCGCGAAGCGCCGAAACCGGGCGTGCTGAGCACGGCGTTCTTGATCGCGTTCAAGCCCAGCGTCTGCACGTGGGTGACGAAGCTGTCGGAAAGGCCCAGGTCGCTCAGGCCCGACAGATTGGTCAGGCCGCCGTAGCCGATCTGGTTCAGCGTCAGCTGCTGCGGACCGGTATAGGCCTGTTCGACCTGGCTTTCCCAGTGGCTGGCCCAGCGCACGCCGACCAGCAGTTCATTGAAGAAGCCGTCGAAATCCTTGCTGAAATCGAGCTGGCCGTAGGTGTCCCTGGCCTTGTAGAGCAGGGTTTCCTCGTTGCCGCCCCAGCCGTTGTCGGCCCAGTAGTTGGGATTGTTGGCGGTGGACGGATCGGTGAACTGCACACCGTTGTTGATGTTCCAGGTGAAGCCGCCGCCGTAGTAGATCTCCTTGATGAAGGAGGTCATCGGGTTGCGCGAAGAGCTTACGCCCACGTCTGCGGCCAGGCGCCAGCCGTCGCCGAAGTAGGTGCCCTTCCAGTCGATACCCTTGGTGCTCACCATCGACTGGCGCGCGTAGTTATCGGAGAAGGTGGAGGCGGTGCTGGTGCAGGAGGTGGAGTTGTAGCAGGGCGTACCCACCGAGGTGCCGCCGGTGATGATGCCGTTGGGGCCTTCGGTCAGCGAGGTGATGCCCGCCGGCCGGTTGGTCGCCCACGGATACATCGACTGGTTGGTGTTATCCAGCCCGTCCTTCATGTACATCAGGCTGAGCGTGCTCTCGATGCTCTCGTTGGGCTTGTACTGCAGGTTGACCAGGATGCTGTTGCGCTTTTCGATCTGCTGGAAGTTGGCGGCGCTCAGCTGGTTGGGGATCAGGTCGCTGGCCTTGATCTTGCCCGACGCAAGCTCGGCCTCGATGTCGGGGTTGCCGGCGGCGATCGAACCGACGGTGCTGTAGCCGTAGTTCTCCATGCCCTCGCGCGAGGTGTATTCCTCATAGTGCTGGGCGGAAACGTCCACGCCGAAGGTCTTGTCGGCGTTGTGCCAGGAGTAGAACACCGAGCCGTTCGGACGCTGCTGGCCGACCATGTCGTTGTAGTTCGTGCCGAACGAACCGGACAACGTGTTGGGCGCCACGTCCAGCGGCTGCACCGTGTGCATCAGCACCGTGCCGCCCAGGCTGCCTTCAACCAGGCGCGCCTCGGGGCTCTTGACGATTTCCAGCTGGCCAAGGATTTCCGGCGGCAGCAGCGAATAGTTGAAGCCGCGGTTGGGGTTGTCGCCGAACAGCCAGATCGCCTGCGCTACCGGGTGGCCGTCGAGCAGGCTGAGGTTGAGGCTGGGGTCCAGGCCATCGATGCTGACGCGCTGGGTACCCGGAATGCTGCGGTCGAGCGTGACGCCCGGTACCTGGGCCAGCGCTTCGGCCACGTTGGTGGCGGGGAACTTGCCGATGTCCTCGGCGGTGATCGCATCGACGATGGCGTCGGCGTTGCGCTTGGTGTCCATCGACGCCTGCAAGCTGGCGCGGATGCCGGTCACCGTAACCGTAGCCAGCTGCTTGGCATTGGCCGCGCTGGCGCCGTGCGTCTGGGCGGTGTCCTGCTGGCTCTGGGTGATGGCACCGACGCCGTTGTTGGTCGTGCTCTGGTTTTGGTTCTGGTTCTGGTCCTGCGCATGCAGGGCACCGGATATACACAATCCGGCGAAGATGCTCGCGGCTAGTAGAGTCTTACGATGTGACATGGCTTCCTCCCCTCAGAGGCGTTTTTCAGCACAGGAAATGTTCGCGGCATGCCTGTGCTGTGTGGCGTATGGGCTTGCGCCCGGTTTAGTTGAAAAAAACCTCGTTCCTAAATGACCTCGGCGCGCCCCTCACTGGGCCTGCTGTCCGTCCAAATACAGGCCAGCAGCGCCGATGACACCCAGCTGGCCGTGCTCCATCAGTCGTACGGGAACCTGTTGCAGGAAAGGGCGCATCACGCCCTTGTTGAAGAACCGCTCGGCGAACGTGCTGGTCAGCAGCAGATCGCGGATCTGCGGCAGGATCCCGCCGGCCAGATACACGCCGCCGCGCGCGCCGTAGAGCAGCACCAGATCGCCGACGAAACTGCCGAGCAATCCGCAAAACACGTGCAGCGCCTCCACGGCGGCGGCATCGGATTTTTCTACCGCGCTGCGCGTCACCTCGGCCGGGATGCGCAAGGCAGGTCTCATGCCGCGCAGCGTGCAGATGGCGTTGTAGAGATTGACCAGCCCCGGGCCCGACAGGGCCTGTTCGAACGACACATACGAACGATCGCGCGCGAACAGCCGCAGAATCTCGATCTCCAGTTCGTTGCCGGGCGCCAGCGCCACCTGCCCCGCCTCGGTGGCGAGCACCGTGGCGTGCGGTTTGCCCGGCAGCAGCACGGCCGAACCCAGGCCCGTGCCCGGGCCCATCACCAGTACCGGGCCGCTCACCTGCGGCGAACTGGTCTCGATCACCGGCGTGGTGTCCGCCTGGGTCATGAACTGCGTGGCATAGGCCACGGCTTCGAAATCATTGATCACCGCCAGGCTGGAGATGCCGAGCGTTTCGCGGATGTCGCGGATCGATACCGGCCACGGCAGGTTGTCGTTGACGATCGCATCGCCCAGCACATAACCGGCGCTGGCCACCGCGCAATGTTCCAGGCGCACGTTGACGGCCATCTGCGAAACGAAATCCTTCAGCACCGCGGTGAGGCTGGGCCATTCGGCGCAGGCGTAGCGGCGGTATTCCAGCACCGTGACGGGACGGTGGCCATCCGGACGCGGGCTGACCAGGCCGATGCGCGCGTGCGTGCCGCCCACATCGGCGGCGAGGAACGCCAGCTCTGCCGACGGCATCGAATGCACGTTGCCATGTGTTACAGCCTGTATCACGCCCCCTCCTCGCGTTGCCTGTCGCGCCTGCCCGATCGATCCGTGGGCACTGGTCTGCTCTGCGCGACTTTCGTTGACGGAGTCTGGTCACGAATGACAACGCTGTCAACAGGTCGTAAAGATGGCCTTCAAAGACTGTTTGCCGCGCCGCGAAACATAATCGCCGGACGGGGCGGGATTAGATATTTAAATTATTGATTTGTTTATACATTACCGAATGCCATTTAGGCCAAAAGACCTATGTGGCAAACTGTTGCGGCGCACCAAGAAATTAAATCGGGCGAGGTAAAATGACGCACGTTGTCGGGGCCAATTTGTCCACCTTCATTGACAACGTTATGCCTTGAGGACAATAAAGACCGTCACGGTGATGTCGCATGATCGTCGGCATCGCGTTATCCACGGGGAATCGTAAATGTCGTCCACCACGTACACCGCCGACGCGCCTCGCACGTCGACACTGCTGCCCATGCTGATCATCGGCGTGCTGTTTTTCGTCATGGGATTTTTCACCTGGCTCAACGGTCCGCTGATTTCGTTCGTGAAGGTGGCTTTTACGCTCGACGACATCAATGCTTTCCTGGTGCCCTTTGCGTTCTACATGTCCTACTTCTTTCTTGCCTTGCCCGCGGGCGCCGTGCTCAAGCGCACCGGCATGAAAAAAGGCATGGTGCTGGGGCTTTTCATCATGGCCATCGGCGCGGCGGTGTTCGGCCAATTCGTCCGCATCCGCGTATATCCGGGCGCGCTGGCCGGCTTGTTCGTGATCGGCGCGGGGCTGTCGCTGCTGCAGACCGCATCCAATCCGTACATCAGCATTCTCGGGCCGATCGATAGCGCCGCGCAGCGCATCGCGCTGATGGGCATCTGCAACAAGGTGGCCGGCGCGCTGGCGCCGCTGGCGTTCGGCGCGCTGGTGATGGCGGGCATCGATGCCTTCCTTGGCCAGGTGACCACCATGGCCCAGGGCCCGGCCCGCGAAGCCCTGCTCAATGAATTCGCCGCCCGCGTGTTTTGGCCGTATATGAGCCTGGCCGGCCTGCTGGTGGTACTGGCGATCTGGATCGTGTTTTCCTCGCTGCCGGAGATCAAGCCTTCCGGCGCCAACAGCGAACGTTCGATCGGCCATGCCCAGGGCGGCATTTTCAGCTTCCCGCATCTGTGGCTGGGCGTGCTGTGCCTGTTCGTGTACGTGGGCGTGGAAGTGATGGCGGGCGATGCGATCAATACCTACGGCCAGGGCTTTGGACTGCCCCTGCAGGTGACTTCGCATTTCACCACCTACACCATGGCCTCGATGCTGGCCGGCTACCTGGTCGGTTCGGTGCTGATTCCGCGGTTCATTTCGCAGCAGCGCTACCTGGCCGTTTCGGCGGTGCTGGGCGTAGTGTTAGCCTTCGGCGCCTACGTCACACACGGCTATGTATCGGTGGCATTCGTCGCCGCGCTGGGTTTCGCCAACGCCATGATGTGGCCGGCCATTTTCCCGCTGGCGATCAAGGGCCTGGGCAGCCACACCGAACTGGGCTCGGCCGTGCTGGTGATGGGCATCGTCGGCGGCGCGCTGTTGCCGCAGGTGTTCGTGCACCTCAAGCAGCACATCGACTTCCAGCTCGCCTTCCTGATTGTCATAGTGCCGTGTTATCTCTACATCCTTTACTACGGGATGCGCGGACATAACGTGGGCAACCACGCAGGCTGAGGCATACTTAGCGATGTCAGGCGCCGGCACCCTTGCGGCCACCACTACACCCGGTGACTGGGCTACGATGCCCACCCGACACCCGGGAGGATTTTTCGTTGCACAGTCCCACCATCAAGGATGTCGCCAGACACGCCGGCGTTTCGCTGAAAACGGTGTCGCGCGTAATCAATCACGAGGCAGCGGTTCGCCCGGAAACCCGCGAGAAAGTGGAACGGGCGATCGAGCAACTGGGCTACCACCCGGACCCCTCCGCACGCAGCCTGCGCAGCAGCTCGCACGCTTATGCGATCGGCCTGGTCTACGACAACCCGAACGCGCACTACGTGATCGACATGCAGAACGGCGTGCTTTCGGCCTGCCGCGAACGCGGCTTCGGCTTGCAGATCTACCCGTGCGATTCGACCGCCCCGCATTTGGCCGAGGACCTGATCGCGCTGGTGCAGCGTGCGCGCCTGGCCGGGCTGATCCTGGCGCCGCCGATGTCCGAACAGTCCACGCTGCTGGCCAAGCTCAAAGCCAGCGGCGTGGCCTTCGTGCGCATCATTGCCTCGCGCGAGGATCCGCAGGACGGCATGCCCTGCGTCTACGTGGACGACCACGACGCGGCCTACGCGATTACCGAGCACCTGATTCAACTGGGCCATACGCGTATCGGCTTCCTGTGGGGCGAACCGCACCACCGCTCCAGCCCGGAGCGCTATCAAGGCTACGCGGACGCCTTGAAGGACTACGGCATCCCGATCAACCGCAAGCTGATCCTGCCCGGCCGCTATGCGTTCGACGATGGCTTCCGCGGCGCGCGCAAACTGCTTGCCCTGAAAGAACCGCCCACCGCGATCTTCGGTTGCAACGACGAGATCGCCGCGGGTGTGCTGGCCGCCGCGCGCTCGGCGGGGCTGGACGTGCCCTGGGATCTTTCCATCGCCGGGTTCGAGGACAGTCCGTTTTCCAAGCAGGCGTGGCCCGCCTTGACCACCGCGCGGCAATCGACCAGCGAAATTGGCGCGCATGCCGCCCTGCACCTGATCACCAGCTTGCAGAACCAAGGTCCGGAACCGGCCAACGAAGGCTTCATGCCCGAACTGGTGGTGCGCGGTTCGACCGCGCCGCCGCGCCAGACCTGATGCCGTTGCGCCGGCATCCTCGCGTCGGCGCGCCATGCTCATTTTGTCACCCCACCCAGCGAGCCGTTCGCGCGCATCGCACCGCGATGCGTGGCGGCGCCTGCTGCACTTTTTCTTTTCCCCGGAGTCCCCATGAAATCCGCTCCTGACACCCTGATGTACAACGAGGCGCAGGAAAGCGCCGCAGCGGTGGAGCGCCAGCTGGCGCAGAACGCATCGCTGCTCAAAGCGCTGGGCGAACGGCTGCGCGCGCAGCCGCCGCGCTTCATCGTGACCTGCGCACGCGGCAGTTCCGATCATGCGGCGGCGTACGCCAAATACGTGTTCGAAACGCGCCTTGGCCTGGTCACGGCGTCGGCGTCGCCCTCGATCGCATCGATCTACGACGCCAACCTCAAGGTGGAGGGCGCGCTGTTCCTGGCCATCTCGCAATCGGGCAAAAGCCCCGATCTTTTGCGCAGCGCACAGGCGGCCAAGGATGCCGGTGCCTATGTGGTGGCGATGGTCAACGTGGAAGATTCGCCGCTGGCCGCGCTCGCGCATACGGTGATTCCGCTGCGCGCCGGCCCCGAACAAAGCGTGGCGGCGACCAAAAGTTATCTGGCGACGCTCGCCGCGATCCTGCAGCTGACTGCGCATTGGAACAACGACGACGCCCTGCATGCGGCAATCGCACGCCTGCCCGGCGATCTTCGCCGCGGCTGGGAAGGCGACTGGAGTGCGCTCGAGCGCGGCTTGGTCCAGGTGCACAATCTCTACGTCGTCGGCCGCGGCTACGGCTTCGGCGCCGCACTGGAAGTGGCGCTGAAATTGAAGGAAACCTGCGGCCTGCACGCCGAGGCGTTCAGCGCGGCCGAAGTCAAGCACGGACCGATGGCGCTGGTCGGCGCGGGTTTTCCCGTGCTGTTCCTCGCGCAGGACGACGGCACGTTGCAAAACACCCTGGCGCTGGCGGCCGAATTTCGCGCGCGCGGCGCACGCGTATGGGTGGCCGCACCCGGCGCGCAAGGCGACGATGCGTTGCCGCTGCCCACCGGCATCGAACCGATCGTGACGCCGTTGCTGGCGGTGCAGAGTTTCTATCGCGCGGCCAGCGCCTTGTCGCTCGCGCGCGGCTACGACCCGGATGTGCCGCCGCACCTGCGCAAGGTCACGGAGACCGTGTGATGCCCGCCAATCCGCTGATTGCCCTGGTCCATGGACGCGTGCTGGGCGACCACGGCCCGCGCGAGGGCCTTGCCGTGCTGGTGCGCGGCAGGCGCATCGTGGCCATCGTCGCGCACGACGATCCGCGCGTGAACGATGCGCAGCGGCACGATCTGCACGGCCATCTGCTGCTGCCCGGCTTCATCGACGTGCAAGTCAACGGCGGCGGGGGCCTGCTGTTCAACGACGCGCCGACGGTGGAAACGCTGCGCGGCATCGCGCAGGCGCATCGCAAGTACGGCACCACCGGCATGCTGCCCACGCTGATCACCGATACCGCCGAGCAGATGCACGCCGCGCTCGCAGCGGTGGACGAGGCGATCGAACAACGGGTCCCAGGCATCCTGGGCATTCACGTGGAAGGGCCGTTCCTCGCCAGCGCACGCAAGGGCATCCATAACGCCGCGCTGTTCCGGCATCCCGACGAGAGCGACATCGAAGCACTGATCGCCGCGCACCGCGGACCGGTGATGCTGACGCTCGCGCCCGACGAAGTGTCGCCGCAAGTCATCGCCCGCCTCAGCGCGGCCGGCGTGATCGTCGTGGCCGGACACACCGGCGCCGACTACGCCACCACCCGCGCCGCACTCGATGCCGGCGTAAGCGGCTTCACGCATCTTTTCAACGCCATGACGCCGCTGGCGAGCCGCGATCCCGGCGTGGTCGGCGCGGCGCTGGACGATCCGCACAGCTGGTGCGGATTGATCGTGGACGGCCACCACGTGCACCCGGCAACCTTGCGCGTGGCACTGGCCGCCAAAGCGCGCGGCAAGTGCGTACTGGTCACCGACGCGATGCCGCCGGTGGGCAGCGACCGCCCCGACTACGTGCTCAACGGCCAGACCATCGTGATGCGCGAGGGCATCTGCCAGAACGAGGCCGGCGTGCTGGCAGGCTCGGGCCTGGACATGGCCGGCGCCTTGCGCAACACCGTGCACATGCTTGGGGTGCCGCTGGCCGAGGCTTCTCGCATGGCCAGCGCCTATCCCGCCGCGTGGATCGGCCTGGAGCGCACGCATGGACGTATCGCCGCAGGCTACAGCGCCGATTTCGCAGTCATGGACGATACGCTGACGGTGCGCGAAACCTGGATCGGCGGCATCGCGCACCCTGTGGAGTGATGCCTGCCCGGGACTTGGCCATCGCAACGCCAAGTCCGGGCGATTGACGTGCCCCTGCGATATTGAAACCATGGCGCGACAGGGAGCGAGCGCATGCGCGTCATGGTAGTCGGGGCCTACGGATTCATCGGCGCGCATATCGTTGCCGCGTTGACGGCTGCCGGGCATGAGGTGACTTGCGCAGTGCGCGGCGCGCGCATCGATTCGCGCTTTCCCGGCCTCAAGGCCATCGCCTGCGACATGGCGCGCGATACGCGCGTATCGGACTGGCTACCGCGGCTCGAACACATCGACGCGGTGGTCAACTGCGCCGGCATTCTGCGCGAAGACGGCGCCAACACGTTCCGCGCCGTCCACGAGGATGCGCCGCTGGCCTTGTTCCGCGCATGCGAACAACGAGGCATCCGGCGCGCAATCCAGATCTCTGCGCTGGGCGATCCCGCCGATGGCGAGTTCATCGCTTCCAAGCATCGCGGCGATGCGGCACTTTCCAAGCTCGCGCTGGACTGGCTGATCCTGCGGCCGTCGCTGGTATACAGCGCATACGGCTCCTATGGCGGCACATCGCTGCTGCGTGCGCTGGCGTCATTGCCCTGGGTATTGCCGCTGCCCGGCAAGGGCGAGCAGCCGCTGCAGCCGGTGTCGGCCAACGACGTGGGCGCTGCCGTGGCGGCGGCACTGGCGACACCGGCCTGCGCGCGGCAAGTGATCGAGGTGGTCGGGCCGCAGGTAATGCCTCTGCGCGATTATCTGCTCGCCTGGCGGCACTGGTTCGGCTTCGCCACACCGCGCATCTGGAATGTGTCGCCGGTGTGGGTGCGGATCGCGGCGGCCATCGGCGAACGGATCGGTCGCGGTCCGCTGGGCCAGACCATTTCGCGCATGCTCGACCGCGGCAGCGTCGGCTCGGTCGGCGCACTGGCACAGATGCGCGACAGCCTGGGCCTGGCACCGCAACCGCTGGCCCAGGTCCTGCGTGCATCGCCCAGCCACGTGCAGGACCGCTGGCATGCGCGGCTCTATTTTCTGCTGCCGCTACTGCGCGTCTCCGTGGCGCTGCTGTGGCTCGGTTCGGGCATCGTGGGCTGGTGGCTGCCCGAAACCGATGTTGTGCCCGCCGCATCCGGACACGCGATCGCGCCCCATCTGGCGCTTTGGCTGGCAAGAACCACCGCCACGGCTGATCTGCTGCTGGGCGCACTATGCCTGCTGCGCTGGCATTGGAGGTGGGTGCTTTCGCTGATGCTGGCGATGTTGCTGGGCTATACCGTGGGCATCGGCACACTCTGGCCGGCGCACTGGCTTGATCCGTTCGGCGGCCTGCTGAAGAATCTGCCGCTCATCGTCGCGCTGACCATGCTGATCGCCACGGACGAACGCCGATGAATGCCTATGTCGTGCTGAAAACGCTGCACATACTTTCTTCCACGCTGCTGTTTGGTACCGGATTGGGCACGGCGTTTTTCATGTGGTTCACGCATCGCACCGGCGAGGTCGCGGCCATCGCCACCGCCACGCGCCTGACGGTGCGCGCCGATTTCCTGTTCACTACGCCGGCAGTCATCGCGCAGCCGCTTACCGGCTATGCGCTGATGCGGCTGATGGGCTTGGACCTGCATGCGCCGTGGCTGCAGGCGGCGATGCTGCTGTACCTGTTCACCGGCCTGTGCTGGCTGCCGGTCGTGTGGCTGCAATGGCGCGCGGCACAACTGGCCGCCGCCGCGCTGCGCGATGGCAACGCGCTGCCGGCGGCGTATTTCCGATACATGCGCATCTGGTTCGCACTCGGCTGGCCGGCATTCTTGTCGGTCATCGCGATTTTCTGGCTGATGGTGGCCAAGCCGCCGCTGTGGCATTGAGTCTCCCGCGGCGCGCGGCGCAAAGGTGCGATGCCTGAACATAGGCCGCTGCCGGCCGCGCGACAGATAGGGAGCTGCCCCCGAAACCTGCGGCCGGCGGCGTCCGCGCGCGGTGCTGATGGACTTGCGCCACGGGGCAGGACCGGGTTGGGAGTGGCATACTCGCCGCTTCCAAAACGCTCCGGAAGCCGCACGATGCCCCCGCTCCGCACCCTGGCCCTAGGCACCCTGCTCTTGCCTGTGGCCGCCTATGCCAACGACCCCTATTCCTACGCCCAGCCCGACGCGGTGCGCGTCACCCACCTCGATCTGAGCCTGAAGCTGGACTTTCCGCACCGTCAGCTCGCCGGCCAGGCGACCCTGACGCTGGACTGGAAGAACCCCAAGGCCGCCTCGCTGGTGCTGGACACGCGCGACCTGCACATCGCCAGCGTGCAGGCGGTGGATGCGCAGGGCAAAACCTCGCCGCTGCCCTATGCACTGGCCCCGCGCGACAAGCAGCTGGGCAGCAAGCTCACCATCCAGGCGCCGCGGCATCCGCACGAGGTGCGCATCGTCTACACCACCTCGCCCGACGCCTCGGGCCTGCAATGGCTGCCGCCGGCACAGACGGCGGACAAGAAGCAGCCGTTCATGTTCTCGCAATCGGAATCCATCCACGCCCGCTCGTGGGTGCCGCTGCAGGATTCGCCCGCGATTCGTTTCACCTACGATGCTCACGTGAGCGCACCGCAGGACGTGCGCGTGGCGATGAGCGCACCCAATGATCCCAAGCATGCCTTGAACGGCAGCTTCGACTTCCATCAGGCGCACCCGATTCCGTCCTACCTGCTGGCCATCGCCGCGGGCGATCTCGATGTGAGGGAAACCGGTCCGCGCTCGGCGGTGTATGCCGAACCTTCCGTGGTCGGCAAGGCCGCGCACGAGTTCGAAGATACCGAAAAGATGATCCAGACCGCCGAGCAGTTGTACGGACCGTATCGCTGGGGCCGCTACGACATCCTGGTGCTGCCGCCGAGCTTCCCTTACGGCGGCATGGAAAATCCGAACATGACCTTCGCCACGCCCACGGTACTGGTCGGCGACAAGAGTCTGGTCTCGCTGGTCGCGCATGAATTGGCCCATTCTTGGTCGGGCAACCTGGTGACGGCGGCCTCGTGGCGCGACATCTGGCTCAACGAAGGGGTGACCACCTACGTGCAGGGCCGCATCACCCAGGCGCTGTACGGCAAGCGCCAGGCCGACGAGGAAGCGCTGCTGGACATCCATGCGCTGCAGCGCGAAATCGCCACGCTGCCGCCCAACGCGCAGCGCCTGGCTCCCAAGCCCGGCGGCATCGACGCCGACGATTCGCTCTCCGATGTCGCCTACAACAAAGGTTCCTGGTTTCTGCGCACGCTGGAGCAACGCTTCGGCCGCGCCACCTTCGACAATTACCTGAAAAGCTACTTCAACCACTTCGCTTTCCAGAGCATTACCACCGAACAGATGCTCGCGTTCCTCAAGCCCAACCTGATCGACAAATACCCCGGCAAGATGAGCTGGGACGAAGTGCAGGACTGGGTCTACGGCACGGGCATTCCCAAGAACGCGCCGATTCCCGATTCGCCGCGCTTTGATGCGATCGACAAGGAACGCGCCACGTTCCTCGCCGGTACGCTGCCGGCCGGCAAACTCGATGCGCACGACTGGAACACGCAGGAATGGATGTACTTCCTGGACGGCCTGCCGAACACGCCCCCGCTGGACAAGATGCAGGCGCTCGATGCGGCATGGCATCTCACCGGCACGCCAAATGCGGAAATCGGCATGCGCTGGTACGTGCATGCGATCGGCGCGGGCGACAAAGCCGTGTGGCCCGCCGCCGCCGAGCACATGACGCGCATCGGCCGCTTGTACTTGACCGTGCCGGTGTACCGCGCGCTGAGCGCGACGCTGGACGGCCTCGCCTTTGCACGGCAGGTGTATGCCAAGGCGAAGGACGGCTATCACCCGCTGACGCAGCAGGCGGTCGAAACCTTGCTGGCGAAAGCCACGCCAGGCCAGCATTGAAGTTCGAAACAACGCCCCACGCCGGCGCGAACCGCACCGGCGTGGGGCATCGAGTTCCGTCTACGCACGAGCCTTGCCATCATGAACACGCCACCCAATCCCCAAGCCCGCCCGCTATGGCAGCGACTGTTGCTGCGCCGGCTGAAATTCCTCGGCATCGTCGCCGCGCTGCTTGTCGTCCTGCTCGGCGGCAGCTACCTGTTCGCGCCGCAATGGCTGATGAAGGCCGAGGTGGCGCGCGAGGCGATGAATGCGCAACTGGAAAAGCACGCCGTGCAGGCCGGCGACACGCGCTGGGTGTACTACGAAGGCGGCCAGGGTCCGACCATCGTCCTGCTGCACGGCTTTGCCGCCAACAAGGAAGTGTGGCTGAAAGTCGCGCCGATGCTCACCGCGCATTTCCGCGTCGTCATCCCCGACCTGCCGGGCTGGGGCGAATCCTCGCGCATCGCCGGCGCAAGCTACAACATCGACAACCAGGCCGAGCGCCTCAATGATTTCGTCCAGACGCTGCACCTTCAGCACGCACTGTTCGTGGGCCATTCGATGGGCGGCGCGATCGCCGGCGTGTACGCGGCCGAGCATCCCGATGACGTTGCCGAGCTGGCGTTGATCGATTCGTTCGGCTTGAAGTTCAAGGAAAACGACTTCGCCAAGCAAGTCATGGCCGGCATCGACCCCTTCGTCTACCACGATCGTGCAGGTTTCGAACGTGCGACGTCGCTGGCGTTCCTGCACGTGCCCTATGTGCCGGGACGCTTCATCGATGTTTTCGTGAAGGAAAACATCGCCAATCACACGTTTATCGACAATACCTTCAGAGAGCTGCGCGAGGATTCGCAGGTACTGTCGCTGCAGAATCGCCTGGACAAGCTGACCATGCCGACGATGGGCCTGTGGTGCCGCGATGACAAGATCATCGACATCTCCGCGCTCGACAGCCTGCGCAACGGCCTGACCCATGCGCCTTCGATCAACACCAGCATCCTCAACGGCTGCAATCACATGCCGCAGCTGGAGAAACCGCAGGAATTCGCCCAGTCGCTGACCAGCTTCGCGCTGGCGCACTAGGAATGCCCACGCAGGATCGCGCGCCGCAGTCGTTCGATGGCTCCTGCCATTGCGGCGCGGTGCGGTTTTGCGTGCGGGCGACCGTCACCGAACTCACCACCTGCGACTGTTCGCTGTGCCGTATGCGCCACGCGCTGATGCTCAAGGTGCCCGAACGGGATTTGCGCATCGTGCAGGGCGAGGACGCGTTGACGCTCTATCAATGGAACACGCACCGCGCCAGGCATTACTTCTGCCGGCACTGCGGCATTTACGTGTTTCATCGCAAGCGCGCCGCACCCGATCACTTCGGGATCAACGTGTTCTGCCTGGCGGGGTTCGACCCCGCCTCGGTTCCCGTTCGCGCCACCGAAGGCGCGGGCATGAGCGTCGAAGATCCGGCCGCGCGGCCGCAATGGCCCGGGCCGCGCACAGGCTGATCAAGCCTCTACAACAGCCATGGCACCAGCGCTTTGACGCGCGACATGTATTGCCGGTATTGATCGCCGAACAACTCGCACATCCAGCGCTCTTCCAACCGCAGCTTGCGCCAGAACGACAAGGCCACGATCGCCAGCGCCAGCAGCGCACGCCACACGCCGACGGCCAGCACCGTGCCCAAGAGAGCCAACAGCAGGCCCGTGTAGATGGGGTGGCGCACCAGGCTGTAGGGGCCGCGCACCACCAACTCGTGATCCTGCTTCATCTGCACCACGCCGCTCCAGTTGCGGCCCAGCGTTACGCGCGCCCAGCATGCGAAACCAAGGCCCACGACGGTGAGGAAAAAACCCAGCCACACGATCCACAGCAGCTCGGGCACGAAGCGTTCGTTCAGCAGCGCGCTGCGAAAGGGCGGCAAACCGCGCAACAACAGGATCGCCACGATCAGCGGCAACCAGTATTTGCCAAAGCGCGACCACATCGATTCCACCCGCGCCGCACGCTTCACCCCAAGCGCGCTGATGCCCCAGTACCCCAGCCACAACAGCCACACGCCCACGAACAGAGTACCGAACGGCATCGCCTTTCCCCTGCGTTGAAGTTAAGTGAAGTTATACACGGTACGGCAGCGTAGCCGCTGGCAGGTGCAGCACAGGTGAGCACCGCGTAAACGGCCGGTGCGCCGCGCGGGCCCTTAGTCGGCGACGTCGGCGATCAGCCGATCCAGTTCCGCCTTCAACATCGCGCCGTTCTGGCGCAGCCAGTCGCGCTGTTCGCGCCAATCGGGGAAGATCGACTCCACGTGCGCCCAAAAGCGCGGCGAATGATTGCGCACCTTCAGGTGACACAGCTCGTGCGCCAGCACGTAACGCAAGGCGGACGACGGCGCCAGCGCCAGCGCCAGATCGAGATTGATGCGATCGCGCGTATCGAGGCTGCCCCACAAGCTCTTCATCGGGCGGATGCGCAAGGCGGTCGGCGCCAGCCCGAGCTGCGGCACGTAACCGGCCAGCCAGCGCGATACGTCGCGGCGAATCTGCGTTTCGAAATACGAGGCCAGCAGGCCGCGCGCCACCGGCAAGGCACGGCTGTGCGGACGCGGAATTTCCAGCGTAAGGCCGCCCTCGAAGGCCATCACGCGCGGATAGGCGCCTTCGGCCCAGTCCAGCGTGGTGGTTTCGCCACGGAAGGGAAATTCGATCGGCGTACCCACGCGCAGCGGCGGCAGCGGTTCGATGACGAGGTTCAGCTCGTCCAGTTTCTTTTCCAGCCAATCCGCGTTGTGGCGCAGGAATGCGTTGACCTGCGACGGATGGGTGCCCTGCGGATAGGTGATCCGCGCGCCCTTCGGCGAAACGGTAAGACGCAGCCGGCGCGCCCGCGGGTGCGCCGCTTTGAGCACGCGAATCGTGTTGCCGCTGGGTGTGGCCAGCTCCAGCCAGTCGCCGTCGAGGTACGCCATGATCCTGCCCTTCGGTACTACCGCCGGGGGCCGAAATAACCCCCGGTTGCAAGCAGAATGTGGGGCGGCGGGGGCCCCGCGCAAGGGCTATTTTGCCTAGCCGGCGGGAAGCCCGGCCTGGCGCGCGTCTCAGCTGTCAGTGGGACGGGGAAGGCCGAACCATTCTTCCAGTTTGGCCAGCAAACGCTCCAGTTCCAGGGTCAGCAGGGCGAAGCGGGCGTCCATCTCGGCGGCCGCATCCTGCTGGCCGTCGCCGAGCTCGTCGAGTACCGCATCGAGGAACTTCAGCTTGCGCACCACCAGGTCTTCGCCCAGCACGAAGCTGATGCGATCGTCGAACACCAGGCCCAGCTGGAACACCTGCTTGCCGTTGCGCAGATGCTCCTTGACCTCTTCCGCGTCCAGGTCCTGGCGGCGGCAGCGCGCGATGGCACCGGTGGCGGTGGCCGGATCGCGCAGTTCGCATTCGTCGCCCAGCACCAGGCCGCCGGGCAGCTTGCCGCCGGCCAGCCAGTCGGTCATCAACACGCGCGGACCTTCCTCGGGCGCAAGCGGCACCGCGGGAAAACTGCCGAGCGCCTCGCGCACCTGCGTCAAGGCGTTTTCGGCGGATTTACGACTGGCGGTGTCAAGCACCAGCCAGCCATGCTTGCGGTCGACGTAGGCGGACATGCGCGAACTGCGCACGAACGCGCGCGGTAACAGTTCGTTGAGCAGGTCTTCCTTCATGCGCTTGCGCTCGCGCCCGCCGACCTTGCGGCCTTCTTCTTCGGCGATCTTCTGCACCTTGCGCTGCAACTCGTCGTTGATCACGGCGGCAGGCAGCAGCTTTTCCTCGCTACCGGTGGTGAGCAACGTGCAAGCGTTGACGAGGTGCGTCATCGCGGCATCTTCGCCGCGCCCGACCGGCGGCACGAAGCCGCGCGTACCCATTTCCATCGGGCCGCACGGACGCAGCCGATGCTCGCCCAACACCTCTTCGAGGCGTTTGAGATCTTCGGCAACGGCGGGAGAAAAGCGGAACAGCGTGAGGTTGCGGAAAAACATGAAGACCTTGTCGTGATGCGTGCGTTTGTTTTAGCCCCTCCCCCTGCTTGCAGCGGGAGTCTGGGTGGGGGTGTCTTGCACCAGCCTGGACGCAAGATTGCTTTACCCCACCCCAACCCTCCCCTGCACGCAGGGGAGGGAGCACCGGTTACAGGGAATCAGCGGATAACCGCGGCGACCGCCGCAACCACGTTGTCGAGGTTGCCCTGGTTGAGCGCCGCCACGCAGATGCGACCGGTGCCGATCGCATAGATGGCGTGCTCTTCGCGCAAGCGGTCCACCTGTGCCTTGCTAAGGCCCGAATAGGAAAACATGCCTGCCTGCTGCTGGATGAAGCCAAATTGCGGTGCACCGCTGGCGGCCAGCTTCTCCACCATGCCTGCGCGCATGGCGTGGATGCGTTCGCGCATCTGCGTAAGCTCCTTCGCCCACATCGCGCGCAGCTCGACACTGTTGAGCACGCCGGCCACCAGTGCACCGCCATGCGTGGAAGGGCTGGAATAGATCGAGCGGATGATGCGCTTGACCAGCGACTGCACGCGCAGCGCTTCCTCGCGGTTGGCGCCCACGATCGACAACGCGCCCACGCGCTCGCCATACAGCGAGAACGACTTCGAATACGAGTTGGCGACCACGAACGATTCGATGCCCGACTCGGCGAACAGGCGCACCGCCGCGGCATCCTCATCGATGCCCTTGTCGAAGCCCTGGTACGCCATGTCGATGAACGGCACCAGGCCGCGATCCTTGACCTGCGCGACCACCTGCTTCCACTGCTCGACGGTGAGATCCACACCCGTGGGGTTGTGGCAGCACGCGTGCAACAGCACCACGGTGCCGGGCTCCAGCTTGCCAAGATCGGCGAGCATGCCCGCGAAATCCAGGCCGTGCGTGGCGGCATCATAGTAAGCGTAGTCGAGCACCTCGAAACCGGCCGCGGCAAACACCACGCGATGGTTTTCCCAGCTCGGCGTGCTGATGGCGACCTTGGCGTTGGGCAGCGCCTTGCGCAGCAATTCCGCGCCCACGCGCAACGCACCGCTGCCGCCGATGGTTTGCGAGGTCGCCACGCGGCCGGCCGCCAGCAGCGGCGACTCGGCGCCGAACACCAGTTTCTGCGTGGCCTGGTTGTAGGCCGGCAGGCCGTCGATCGGCAGGTAGCCGCGCGGCTTGGCCTCGCGCGCCAGCGCCTCTTCCACTTCGCGCACGGCGTTGAGCAGCGGAATGCGGCCGGTTTCGTCGTAGTAGATACCCACGCCCAGATTGACCTTGCCCGGACGCGTATCGGTCACGAACGCCTCGGTAAGGCCCAGGATCGGATCGCCCGGGGTCATTTCAACGGATGCAAAGGAGGACACGGCTTTACTCGATGTGATAAATGGATGGATGGACGTCCAAACGTCCGCTGGAAGATCAATGCTGGCCGTCGCTTTCGGCTCCTGCCAGCCAGCCATGCGCGTCGGCGCGATGGGCGCCTTCGCGCGAACCTAAATTCGCGAAGTCGAACAGCCGGCGGTCGGCAAGCTGGGAGGGTGCCACATTCGCCAGCGCGCGGAAAATGGTTTCGCTGCGTCCGGGGTGGGTACGTTCCCATTCATGCAGCATGCGGCCGACTGCCTTGCGCTGCAGGTTTTCCTGCGAGCCGCACAGGTTACAGGGAATGATCGGAAACTGCCTGTGCGCCGCGTAGTCGGCGATGTCGCTTTCCTTGCAATAGGCCAGCGGGCGAATCACCACATGGCGCCCGTCGTCCGAGCGCAATTTCGGCGGCATCGCCTTCAGGCTGGCCTGGTAGAACAGGTTCAGGAAAAACGTGCCGAGGATGTCGTCGCGATGATGCCCCAGCGCGATCTTGCTGACGCCGTTGGCCGCCGCCCACGTGTACAGCGCGCCGCGACGCAGTCGCGAGCACAAGCTGCACATGGTCTTGCCCTCGGGAATCACCCGCGTCACGGTGCTGTAGGTGTCCTGCTCGATAATGTGGAAGGGCACGCCGCGTTCGCTGAGGTACTGCGGCAGCACGTGCTCGGGAAAGCCCGGCTGTTTCTGGTCCAGGTTCACCGCGACCAGCTCAAAGCGCACCGGCGCCTTGGCCTGCAGCGACAGCAACACGTCCAGCATCGTGTAGGAGTCCTTGCCGCCGGACAGGCACACCATCACCTTGTCGCCGTCTTCGATCATGTTGAAGTCGGCGATCGCCTGACCCACCTGATGGCGCAGGCGCTTGGCCAGCTTGCCGGCCTCGTAGGCCTGCTTGCGTGTGGGTTCCGAAGGAATGAGGTCGGGATGGGCGGACATGGGCACAGCGTCGGACGGGCAAGCGCATAGTGTACCTGCCTCTCTCCCGCCATTTTTGCGCGCTACAATTGGCTATCTTCCGCCGCCCAAGCGATTGATTGCCCCCATGCAGGCCCAGGATCAGTCCCAGATCGTCCATCTCCTGGCCGAACTGCGCCAGGAGCATCGCGACCTGGACGCGGCAATCGAGCAGATGGGTCACTCGCTGGGCAGCGACGAGCTGCAGATCACCCGCCTGAAGAAGCGCAAGCTGCTGCTGAAAGACACCATCGCGCGGCTGGAAAGCAAGCTGATTCCCGACCTCGACGCCTGATCCGATGCCCACCCTGACTCCGGTCTCACTCCAGGACGAGCACGTCCTGCTCGAACCCCTCGCCCCGCATCACGCCTCCGACCTGGAAGCGGCCGCCGCGGATGGCCAGCTGTGGGAACTGTGGTTTACCAGCGCCCCGGCCCCCGGGCAGGCCCCGGCCTACATCCAGAAAGCGCTGGATGGCCTGGCCGCCAACACCATGCTGCCGTTCGCCGTGCGCGAAAAAAGCAGCGGCGAGATCGTCGGTACTACCCGCTTCTACGAATTCGATCCGGCGCTGCCGCGTATCGCCATCGGCTACACCTGGTACGCCCGGCGCTGGCAGAAAAGCCACCTGAACACCGCCTGCAAGCGCCTGTTGCTGCAGCACGCCTTCGAGCGCCTGCAATGCGTGGCGGTGGAATTGCACACCGACGGCCGCAATCTAGACTCGCAGCGCGCGATCGAACGCCTGGGCGCCCATCGCGATGGCGTGCTGCGCGCCCACAAGCGCCGTCCCGACGGCACCCTGCGCGATACGGTGTGCTATTCGATCATCGCCAGCGAGTGGCCGGACGTATCGCGCTGGCTTCAGATGCGCCTGGCGCGCCTGCACGCGCTCAAAGCAGCCGATTGAGCAACCGGTCCAGCCGCACCCGGCTGAGCCGGCGCAGCAGCCGGCGCACCTGGGGCGGATAGTGGCGCGGATTGTCCAGCGCGCTGTAATCGTCCAACCGGGTGGCGTGGCGGCGCAGGGCGGCCCACTCCGCTTCGTGACGCGCCGTCAGCAGATGCGCGGGATCGCGCAACAGCAGACCGTTCTCCAGGTCCAGCCCCCACCCGCGCGGATTGAGGTTGTTGCCGGTGAGCACGGCGACCTCCTCGTCGATCAGCAGGCCCTTGAGGTGATAACTGTTATCGCCGTCGCGCCACAGCCAGACATTGAGCTGGCCGCGCATGACGTGCGTGCGATGCAGTCGCAGAAAGCGGCGCAGATTGCTTTCGTATAGATACGGCAGCAAGCCGGTCTTACGGAAGGGTTCGCTGGGTGGAATGTAGAAATCGTTCGCGGTCTTGTCCCCCACCATGATGTCGATGCTGCAGCCGCGGCGCAGCAAGTGGCCCAGCACCGCGCGCACCGGCCGCGGCAGGTTGAAGTAGGGCGTGAACAGCACCACGCGCCGCCGCGTGTCGCGCAGCAACGCCAGCAGCACATCGTTGAGCTGGTTGTCGGTGCGGCCGAAGCCGACCAGCGGCGTCACCGCCACCGCCCCGTCCGGCAACGCCTCGTGCGGCACCTGGTAATGCGCCCGTTGCAATTGCCGGCGCAGGTGCCGGATCGGATTCTGCAGCTCGCGGGTGGGCGGCAACGGCGGCCGGTCCAGCCGGATCACCGCGTCGCTGCCCTTGAAATGCCGGTGCACGAAGCCGGCCAGGCTATCGGCAAGGCCCGCATGGCGCAGCAGATGGTAGCGATCGAGCCGGTAGCGTCCGTGCCGGGCCAGATAAACCTCGTTGAGGCTGGCGCCGCTGTAGAGCACTTCGTCGTCGATCACGAAACCTTTCAGATGCAGGACGCCGAACACTTCGCGGTTTTGCACCGGTACCCCGTGGATCGCCACGCCGTCGCCCAAGCGCGCGGCGTACTGGCGATACATCGCGGCATTGCCATCGCTGTCGGCATGGCCGATCAGTCCGCGCCGGGCGCGATGCCAGTCGACATAGATTTCCACTGCCAATGCGGGATTGGCGCGCTTTGCCGCATACAGCGCATCGAGCACTTCGCGGCCGACGTCATCGTCCTGCAGGTACAGCGCCACGATCACGATCCGCCGCTGCGCCCGCGCGATCGACGCCAGCAGCGCCGCGCGGAACGCGGCCGGGCCGTCCAGCACGCGGATGCCATCGGCCGGCACCGCAAAGGCGTGCAGCGCATTCAGTTGCGGACGCAGGAAACGGCGCAACGGCAACAACCGCCGAGTCAGGCGACGAGGCGTCAAGAGGCGGGAAACATTCATGTCGCTATGGTACCGAGTCCTCTCCAGAGCTCAATCCGGCGGGGCCGCGCTGCCTAACGCACATTGCTGCGGGACAGCCGACGCCAGCAACAGACTCGGGATCATCCGACCGCATGTCAGCCCCTGCATGCGCCGTGCTCGTCGCCTCATTGGGCCCCGATGGATGCATGCGCGACCGGCAAATTGGCAATCGTGCCTACATCGCGCGCTACTTTTTATTGGTTTCTTTTGAAACGAATAAATACGAAACACGTTGGTACATATGGACGTCCAGCCGTCCGTACGTGTGCGAATTGGCAATTCGGAAAATTTTTCATAAAAAAATGGTTGACAGCCTCATGAACGGTGCCTTAGGGTCAACGACATGCCGCAGCGCAACAGCCACCGCTACGTGACCCGAGCGATCCGTCCCCCGACGGTTACGGACACGCTGCCGTTTGCCGGCCTCCTTCTTATTTCCCTTGTACTCGTACTCCTTATTACCAACGGAGGTGCGGGCTGAGGGCGCGTGTCCAGGTAAAGCAAAACTGACCTAGATACCCCGAAGAACCCCGCACCCACCAGGATGCGGGGTTTTTTGTTGCCCTCGGCACCGTCCAAACGGAGCCAGGCATGACCACCGAAACGACACCACCCAAGCACCAGGACGAAGCCGGCGACAACGCCGAGGACCGCGTACGCATTTTCGACACCACCCTGCGCGACGGCGAGCAGGCACCGGGTTTTTCCATGGACCGGCGCGCGAAATTGTGCATGGCACAAGCGCTGGAAACGCTGGGCGTGGACATCCTGGAAGCGGGTTTTCCGCAGGCTTCGCCGGACGATTTCGCCGCCGTGGCGGAAATCGCGCGCACCTTGCGCACCACCACCGTGTGCGCACTCGCACGCTGCCAGAACGGCGATATCGACACCTCCGCGCGCGCGCTGGAACAGGCGCATCGCTCACGCATCCATCTGTTCCTCTCCACCAGTCCGCTGCATCGCGAGCACAAGCTGGGCATGAGCAAGGCGCAGGTGCTCGACACTGCGGTAGCGTCGATTGAACGCGCGCGCAAATACTGCGCCGATGTGGAGTTTTCCGCCGAGGACGCACTGCGCACCGAACCGGATTTCCTGGTCGAAGTGTTCAGCGCCGCCGTCGCCGCCGGCGCGACCACGCTCAACGCGCCCGACACGGTCGGCTACACCACGCCGGCCGAAATGGTGGAACTGTTCACCTATCTGCGCAAAAACGTGCGCGACGCGCACAAGGCGGTATTTTCCGCGCATTGCCACGACGACCTCGGCATGGCCGTGGCCAACAGCCTTGCCGCGGTCAGTGCGGGTGCGCGCCAGGTCGAATGCACCATCAACGGCATCGGCGAACGCGCCGGCAATGCGGCGCTGGAAGAAATCGTGATGGCGCTGAAGGTCCGCGCACCGCATTTTGGCCTGAACACCGGCATCGACACGCGCAAGCTCTACCCCACCTCGCGCCTGCTCACGCAGATCACCGGACAGGCCGTGCCGCGCAACAAGGCGGTGGTGGGCGAGAACGCCTTCGCGCACGAATCGGGCATCCACCAGCACGGCATGCTCAAGCATCGCAGCACCTACGAAATCATGCGCCCGCAAGATGTGGGCATTGCCGAAACGACACTGGTGCTGGGCAAGCATTCGGGCCGCCATGCCCTGCGCCAGCGCTTGCAGGCGCTCGGCCACGCGGTGGAGGAGGCGGCGATGGATGAGATCTTCGCGCGCTTCAAGGCGCTGGCCGATCGCAAGCGCGAGATCCGCGACGAGGACCTCGAGGCGCTCGCGCTGGGTCAGGATCCCGATGCCAAGGGCCCGTGGCACCTGGACCTGCTCAACACCCATTCGCACCTGGGCGGCAGCGCCTCGGCCACGGTGAAGCTGAGCCACGAAGACGGCCGCGTGGTGGGCGAAGCGGCGATCGGCGACGGTCCGGTGGACGCCGTGCTGCGCGCGATCGAGCGCGCCACCGGCACCGACATGGTGCTGACGCGCTTCCAGGTCCGCGCCATCAGCGAAGGCGGCGATGCGCAGGGCCACGCGCGGCTCACCGCGCGCCACGCCGAGCGCGACTGGAGCGGCAGCAGCGTCAGCACCGACATCATCGAGGCGACCGCGCACGCCGCGCTCGCCATCGTCAACCGCATCGAACGGCAGCCCGGCCAACGCCCTGCCCAGATCCCCACGTCACAAGGAGCTTCCGCATGAACACGCCGTTCCTGTGGCACAACGGGCGCATCAAGCCCTGGGCCGAGGCTACCGTCCACGTCAGCGCGCACGCCCTGCACTATGGCTCCTCGGTGTTCGAGGGCGAGCGCGTGTACAACACGCCGGACGGCCCGGCGTATTTCCGCCTGGCCGATCACACGCGCCGGCTGTTCGAATCGGCGCGCATCTACGACATCGAGATCGGCTACACCGAGCAACAGATCGACGAAGCGTGCGTGGAACTGATTGGCGCCAACCGCATGGCTTCGGCCTATGTACGCCCCATCGTTTTTCGCGGCGCCGGCGGGCTCGGCGTACTCCCCAGGGACGGCGCGCCCGTCGACGTCGCGATCCTCGCGCTGGAATGGGGCGCCTATCTGGGCGACGCCGCCGAAACCGGCGCGGATGTGTGCGTGTCCTCGTGGAATCGCCCCGCCCCGAACACCTTGCCGAGCTGGGCGAAGGCCGGCGGCAACTACCTCAGCAGCCAGCTGATCGGGCTGGAAGCGCGCCGCGGCGGCTTCGACGAAGGCATTGCCCTGGGCCACAACGGCCTGTTGAGCGAGGGCGCGGGCGAGAACCTGTTCCTGGTCAAGCGCGGCAAGCTGCTCACGCCGCCGTCGAGCGCGGGCATTTTGTCCGGTATCACGCGCGACACGGTGATCACGCTCGCCGACGACCTGGGCATCGCGGTGGAAGAACGCGATCTGCCGCGCGAGGCGCTGTACTGGGCCGACGAAGTGTTCATGACCGGCACCGCCGCGGAAATCACGCCGGTACGTTCGGTCGATCGCAAGCAGGTCGGCAACGGCACGCCCGGCCCGGTCACGCGCGCGCTGCGCGATGCCTTCTTCGGCCTGTTCGATGGTCGCACGCAGGACCGCTACGGCTGGCTCACGCACGTATCGAGCGCGCTCGCCGCCGACCGCGAAAATCAAAATGCGGCCAGTCACGGCCGCACGCCTCAACAAAGCCAGGCCACGATGGAGGCCGCGACATGAGTCCCCGTACGCTGTTCGAAAAAATCTGGGACGGCCACGTCGTCGCACCCGAAACCGACGCCACCCCCTCGGTGCTGTACATCGACTTGCATCTGGTGCACGAAGTCACCTCGCCGCAGGCCTTCAGCGAACTGCGCGCGCGCGGCCTGACACTGCGCCGCCCCGACCGCACGCTGGCCACGCTCGATCACTCCACGCCCACGCTGCCGCCGAGCGCGGACGGTGAACGCCCCTACGCCAACGCCGAAGCCAAGGCGCAGGTGGCGCAACTGGAAGTGAACTGCCGCGAATTTGGCGTGCGCCTGTACGGCTGGGATAGCCAGGACCGCGGCATCGTGCACGTGATCGGTCCGGAACTGGGCGCCACCCAGCCGGGCATGACCATCGTCTGCGGCGACAGCCACACCTCTACCCACGGCGCGTTCGGCGCGCTTGCGTTCGGCATCGGCACCACCGAGGTCGGCCACGTGATGGCTACGCAGTGCCTGCTGCAACGCAAGCCGAAAACCTTCGCCATCCACGTCGATGGCACGCTGCCGCGCGGGGTCGGCGCGAAGGACCTGATCCTGCACATCATCGGCGAGATCGGCGTGGATGGCGGCACCGGCTACGTACTGGAGTATCGCGGCCAAGCCATCGAAGCGATGTCGATGGAAGAGCGCATGACCGTGTGCAACATGTCGATCGAAGCGGGCGCGCGCGCCGGACTGATCGCTCCGGACGACACCACCTTCGCCTGGCTCAAAGGCCGCCCCGGTGCGCCGCAGGGCGCAGCATGGGACGCGGCCGTCGCTCGCTGGCGCGCGCTGCGCAGCGATACGGACGCGGTCTACGACCGCCAGGTGCGCATCGACGCCAGCCAGATCCGTCCCACGGTCACCTACGGTACGCATCCGGGCATGGCGATCGCGATGGACAAGCCGGTACCGGCCGCACGCAACGCGCCGGAACAGCGCGCGCTCGACTACATGCAGGCCAAGCCCAACCAGCCGATGCAAGGCACTGCCGTGGACGTCGTGTTCATCGGCAGCTGCACCAACTCGCGCCTTTCGGACCTGCGCGAAGCGGCCAACGTATTGCGCGGCCGACAGGTCGCCCAGGGCGTGCGCATGCTGGTGGTGCCGGGCTCCGAAGCCGTGCGCCGCGATGCCGAACGCGAAGGCCTGCACGAAGTATTTCTCGCCGCCGGCGCGGAATGGCGCATCCCGGGTTGCTCGATGTGCATCGCCATGAACGGGGATCTCGCACAGCCGGGGCAGCTGGTCGTCAGCACGTCCAACCGCAATTTCGAAGGTCGCCAGGGCAAGGGCGCGCGCACCGTGCTGGCCAGTCCCGCCACCGCCGCCGCCTCGGCCATCGCCGGCGCGATCGCCGATCCACGCCAATACCTGACGGAGGTGGCCGCATGAAGCCCATCACCCGCATTCATTCGCGCACCGCCGTGCTGGTCGATGAGAACATCGACACCGATCGCATCATCCCGGCGCGCTTCCTCACCACCACCGAGCGCAGCGGCCTGGGCAAGCACTGCTTCGAGGACTGGCGCTACAACCAGGACGGCAGCGACAACCCGGCATTTCCGCTCAACAAATCCGAAGCCCGCGGCTGCGGCATCCTCGTCGCCGGGCGCAATTTCGGCTGTGGCTCCTCGCGCGAACACGCGCCGTGGGCCTTGCTCGACTACGGCATCAAGGCGGTGCTGTGCAGCGAGATCGCCGACATCTTCCGCGGCAACGCGCTGAAGAACGGCCTGCTCGCCATTGTGCTGGACGAAGCCGAACACCGCTGGCTGCTGCAAAACCCCGGCGTGGAACTGTCCATCGACGTGCGCGAGCAAACCATCGAGTTGCCCGACGGCGGACGCATCCGTTTCCAGCTTGAGCCGTTCGCACGGCATTGCCTGCTCAACGGCGTCGATCAGCTCGGCTTTCTGCTGCAGCAGGAGGCGGCCATCGCTCATTACGAACAACAACAGGAGAAAGCGGCATGAAGGCGCGTATCGTTACCCTGCCCGGCGACGGCGTAGGTCCGGAAGTTACCGACGCGGCCGTTGCCGTACTGAAAGCCGTCGCCGAGCGCAGCGGCCACACGTTCGAATTTGAATCGCACGCGATCGGCGGCTGCGCCATCGACGCCACGGGCGAGCCGCTGCCGGCCGCGTCGCTGGCCGCGTGCAAGCAGGCCGATGCCGTACTGCTGGGCGCGGTGGGTGGCCCCAAGTGGTCCGATCCGCAGGCCAAAGTGCGCCCCGAACAAGGCCTGCTGGCCTTGCGCGCGGCGCTGGGCGTGTTCGCCAACCTGCGCCCGCTGCAGGTGCATCCGGCGCTGGCCTCGCTGTCGCCGCTGAAGAACGAAAAGCTCAAGAATGTCGATGTCTTGTTCGTGCGCGAACTGACCGGCGGCGCCTACTTCGGCGCCAAGACCCGCACCGCTGACGCCGCCACCGACGAATGCAAGTACACCGTCGCCGAAATCGAGCGGGTAACGCGCCGCGCCTTCGAACTGGCGCGCGAGCGCCGCCAGCACGTCACCTCGGTAGACAAAGCCAACGTGCTGGAAACCTCGCGCCTGTGGCGCAGCACCGTCACGCGCATCGCGGCCCAATACCCGGACGTGAAGCTCGAACACCAGCTGGTCGATTCGATGGCGATGCTGCTGTTGACGCAACCCTCGCGCTACGACGTGATCGTCACCGAAAACCTGTTCGGCGACATCCTCACCGACGAAGCCGCCGCGCTGGCCGGCTCGCTGGGCCTGCTGCCCTCGGCCTCGCTGGGTGACGGCAAAGTCGGCCTGTACGAACCCATCCATGGCTCGGCACCGGATATCGCCGGCCAGGGCGCCGCCAATCCGCTGGGCGCGATTCTTTCCGCCGCGCTGCTGCTGCGCCACTCGCTGGAACTGGACGTGGAAGCCACCACCATCGAGGCGGCCGTGAGCCACGTGCTCAGCAACGGTCCGCACAGCCGCGACATCGGCGGCAAGGCCGGCACCGCCGAGATCCGCGACGCGGTGATCCAGGCGCTGGACGACGTAGCCACGCCGGCCTTTCTGTGCGGCCTGCGCGCGTGCGGCTGAGCGAGGGCACGATGCGTAGCGACCTGATCAAAACCGGCCCCGACCGCGCCCCCGCGCGCGCCATGCTGCGCGCCACCGGCCTCAACGATGGCGACATCACCAAACCGCTGGTGGCCGTGGTGCACACCTGGTCCAACGTCAGCCCGTGCAACTTGAATCTGCGCGAACTGGCCGAGCACGCCGCCGCCGGCATCCGCGCCGCGGGCGGCACGCCGATCGAATTCAACACCATTGCCGTGACCGATGGCATTGCGATGGGCACGCCCGGCATGCGCGCCTCGCTGATCAGCCGCGAGGTGATCACCGATTCGATCGAGCTGGCCGTGGACGGCCATTGCCTCGATGCGATGGTGGTGCTGTGCGGCTGCGACAAGACCATTCCCGCCGCCGCGATGGCGATGGCGCGGCTGAACATTCCCGCGGTGGCGCTCTACGGCGGCAGCATCGCGCACGGCACGCACGACAACCATCCCATTACCATCCAGCAGGTGTTCGAGGCGGTCGGCGCGCACGGCGCGGGCAAGATCGACGATGCCGAACTCACCGCCGTCGAAAAAGACGCCTGCCCCGGTGCCGGCGCTTGCGGCGGCCAGTTCACCGCCAACACCATGGCGATGGTGATGCAGACGCTGGGCCTGTCGCCGATGGGCTTCAACGACATTCCCGCCACCCATCCGGCCAAAACGCACGCCGCCTTCCGCTGCGGCGAGCTGGTGATGGATTGCCTGCGCCAGCAGCGCAAGCCGCTGGATATTCTCAACGTCACCGCGTTCCGCAACGCCGCGCGCATGGTCGCCGCCACGGCCGGTTCCACCAACGCCGTGCTGCACTTGCTGGCGATCGCGCGCGAAGCGGGCGTGCCATGGACGATCGAGGATTTCGAACCGGCCTCGGTGCACACGCCGGTGATCGCCGACTTGCTGCCGGGCGGCCGCTATACCGCGGTGGAACTGTTTGGCGCAGGCGGCAGCGCGCGCGTGGCGCAGGAGTTGATCGCCGCGGGCATGCTTGAAGATCGTCCCACCGTCACCGGCCGCAGCCTGTTCGAAGAATGCGCCGCCGCCCCGCGCGCCGAGCAACAGGACGTGGTGCATCCGGTGCGCCAGCCGCTGAAACCGCGCGGCGGCTATTCGATTCTCTACGGCAATCTCGCGCCCGAAGGCTGCATCCTCAAGCTCGCCGGCAAAGGCGCCAATCACTTCGAAGGCGTCGCGCGCGTGTTCGAAAGCGAGGAAGAAGCCTTCGCCGCCGTGCAGGGCGGCCGCATCAAGGCGGGCGACGTCATCGTGATCCGCAACGAAGGTCCGGCCGGCGGCCCCGGCATGCGCGAAATGCTCGGCGTCACCGCGGCGCTGGTCGGTCGCGGCCTTGGCAATGATGTCGGCCTGATCACCGATGGGCGCTTCTCCGGCGCCACCCACGGTTTCATGGTGGGCCACATTGCACCGGAAGCCGCGCGCGGCGGCCCGATCGCGCTGCTGCGCGATGGCGACCGCATCGTTATCGACGGCGACCGCCGCGAGCTGCGCACCGATGCCGACCTGCAAAGCCGCCGCGCGCACTGGACGCCGCCCGCCGCCAAGGTCACCCACGGCGCGCTCGCCAAATACGCGCGTCTGGTCGGTTCGGCGTCCGATGGCGCCACCACCCATCCGAAAACCGCCGTTGCCGTTCCGCCTTCCCCTTCAACCACGCAAGACACCCAAGCAGGAGTTACCGCATGAGCAGCACCGCCACCACCGACACGCTGGCCAAGGCGCGCATCGCCGTTCTCGGCTACGGCAGCCAGGGCCGCGCCCACGCCCTCAATCTGAAGGATTCAGGACTCGATGTCGTGATCGGCCTACGCCCGAACGGCCCCACCTGGAGCAAAGCCGTCGCCGATGGCTTCCACGTCGTGGAAGCGGCCCAGGCGGTGCGCGGCGCCGACCTGGTCGCCGTGCTGACGCCGGACATGGTGCAGCCGAAGCTGTACGCCGAATCGATCGCGCCGAATATCAAGCCCGGCGCGGCGCTGTTGTTCGCGCACGGCTTCAACGTGCACTTCAAGCAAATTGAGCCGCGCAGCGACATCGACGTGATCCTGGTCGCGCCCAAGGGTCCGGGCGCGCTGGTGCGCAGCGAATACGAACGCGGCCGCGGCGTGCCGTGCGTGTATGCCGTGCACCAGGACAGCACCGGCCACGCCGAAGAAAAAGCCAAGGCCTATGCCGCCGGCATCGGCGGCGCGCGCGCCATGCTGATCAAGACCGATTTCAAGGAAGAAACCGAAACCGATCTCTTCGGCGAGCAGGCCGTGCTGTGCGGCGGCGCCAGCGAACTGGTGATCAAGGGTTTCGAGACCCTGGTGGAAGCGGGCTACCAGCCGGAGATCGCCTATTACGAAGTACTGCACGAGCTGAAGCTGATCGTGGACCTGTTCTACGAAGGCGGCATCACGCGCATGCTGCAATTTGTCTCCGAGACCGCGCAATACGGCGACTACGTCAGCGGCCCGCGCGTGGTGGACAGCGCCACCAAGGAGCGCATGAAGGGCGTGTTGCGGGACATCCAGGACGGCACTTTCGCGCGCAACTGGATCGCCGAATACAACGCGGGCTTGCCCAACTACACCAAGCTCAAGCAGGCGGACCTGGATCATCCGATCGAACAGGTCGGCGCCAAGCTGCGCGCGCGCATGCCATGGCTGCAAGCCGGCGCGAAGTCCGAGCCCGCACCGTTGAAGAAGGCCGGTTAAATCCATGCGGCGCTCTTCCTCACCCCCATCCCTCCGGCAGGAAGAGCGCCGCATGGCCCTTTTTACACAGGGAAATTGTCGATGAAACGCTTTCACATCGCCCTGGCCGTACGCGACCTGGACGCTTCCATCGCCGACTACAGCACGCGCCTGGGGCAACGCCCCAACGCGGTGGTGGCGGGCAAGTACGCGATGTGGCGCACCGAGCTTTTGAATTTTTCGATCAACCGGCACCCCGAGCGCGCCGGCCAGCTGCGCCATGTCGGCTTCGAAGACGAAGCCGCGCAAGGCTTTACCAGCACGCAGGACGTGAACGGGATCGAATGGGAACACTTCTGTGCCAGTGCGCAGGACGAGCGCATCGTGCAGACGTACGGCATACCGGTCGATGCGTAGCGCGCGGCCGGCATTGATCCAACAACAGCGCAACGCGCATTGCAAAAAACACCAAGGGACAGAAGTGAACACGCCACTGCCGAAACCATCGTTCGCCGCCGACGCCGATCCGCGCGCCGCGCGTCACCCGCTCGCAGGAAAGGACCTGAGCGGCGCGGACATCGTCGTACAAGTGCTGGCCGACGAAGGTGTCGAGGTACTGTTCGGTTACTCCGGCGGCGCGATCCTGCCGGTCTACGATGCGGTGTTCCGGCACAACGTGGAGCATGCGCGCGCCGACGGCCGCGAAGCGATGCCGCTGATCGTGCCCGCCAACGAGCAGGGTGCGGGCTTCATGGCCGCCGGCTACGCGCGCGCGTCGGGCAAGGTCGGCGTGGCCGTGGTTACCTCCGGCCCCGGCGCCACCAACATGGTGACCCCGGTGCGCGATTCGATGGCCGATTCGATACCGATCGTGGTGATCAGCGGCCAGGTCGCCACCCAGGCGATCGGCAGCGACGCGTTCCAGGAAGCACCGATCAGCAACATCATGAGCGCGTGCGCCAAGCATGTCTTCCTGATCACCGAAACGGCGCAACTGGAAGCCACCCTGCGCACCGCCTTCACCATCGCGCGCAGCGGACGGCCGGGGCCGGTGGTCGTGGACATTCCCAAGGACGTGCAGAACGCCCTGATCCGCTTCGAGGGCGAAGGCGAACTGCCGCTGCCCGGCTATCGCGCCCGCCTGCGCACCGTCGAACACGCGATGCTCGACGACGCCGACTGCGCGACATTTTTCGACGCCCTGTCGCATGCCAAGCGTCCGCTGATCTATGCCGGCGGTGGCGTCATCGCCGGTGGTGCGGCACCTGCGTTGCGGGCGTTCGTCGATGCATTCGGCCTGCCCGTCACCACCACACTGATGGGCATCGGCGGCTACGACACCACCCAGCCGCTGGCCCTGCACATGCTGGGCATGCACGGCACCGCCTACGCCAACTATGCGGTGGACGATTGCGACTTCCTGTTGACGCTGGGCGCGCGTTTCGACGATCGCGTAGCCAGCGTACCGGCGCAGTTTGCGCCGCACGCAAAGTTCATCGCGCACATCGACATCGACCCGGCGGAAATCGACAAGGTCAAGCAGACCCATTGGCATCACGTGGGCCCGCTGGACCGCGCGCTGCAGCGCCTGATCCAATACGGCAAGGACCATCGCGTGCGCCTGTCGCTGGGCGACTGGCACGCACACGTCGCCGCACTCAAGCGCACGCACGCGATGAACTACGACCACGCCAGCACGCTGATCCAGCCATACGCGGTGCTGGAGGAAATCAATCGCCACGCGCAGGGCCGCGCCATCGTCACCACCGGCGTGGGCCAGCACCAGATGTGGACCGCGCAATATCTCGATTTCCGTGCGCCACGCCATCTGCTGACCTCCGGTTCGATGGGCACGATGGGCTTCGGCCTGCCGGCGGCGATCGGCGCGCAATTGGCGCGGCCCGATGCGCTGGTAATCGACATCGACGGCGACGCCAGCATCCGCATGAACCTGGGCGAGCTGGAAACGGTCACCACCTACGGCCTGCCGGTGAAGATCCTGGTGCTCAACAACGTCGGCGACGGCATGGTGCGGCAGTGGCAGAAGCTGTTTTTCAAGGGACGCTTCGCCTCATCGGACAAAAGCCTGCATCGCAAGGATTTCGTCCGCGCCGCCGAGGCCGATGGATTCACCTGGTCGCGGCGCCTGGAAAACCCGGCGGAACTGGCCTCCACCATCGCCGATTTCCTGCACTTCGACGGCCCCGCCTTCCTGGAAGTGATGATCGATCCCGATGCCGGCGTGTATCCGATGGTTGGCCCGGGCAGCAACTACTCGCAGATGATCACCGGCCCATTCATCCCCGCACGGCACGCCTCGCACGCCGGCGACGCGGCCGCCACCGACAGCTTCTAACCCGCCCGAATCACCGGAGCCAAGGCCATGCAACACACGCTTTCCATCTTGCTGCAGAACGAAGCCGGCGCGCTGGTTCGCGTCGCCGGGCTGTTCGCGGCGCGCGGCCACAATATCGACACGCTGACGGTCGCGGCCACCCATGATCCGGCGGTCTCGCGGCTCACGCTCACCGTGCGCGGCGACGACGCCAAGCTGACCCAGATCCTGCAGCAGACGCGCAAACTGGTCGACGTGCTGCAGGTGGAGCATCCCGCGCAACCATGAATGCAAGGCTTGCATCCGGCGAAACCGAAACCGTGCTGACGGCCGCAGCGGTATTGCGGCGCGCCGAAGCGGCGCGCGTGTACGAGGTGGCGCACCACACCGCGCTGGAACCGGCCTCGCTGCTGTCCGAACGGCTGGGCGCCACCGTGCTGCTCAAGCGCGAGGACCAGCAACCGGTGTTCTCGTTCAAGCTGCGCGGCGCCTACAACCGCATGGCGCAACTCGATCCCGCGCAGCGCGCGCGCGGCGTGGTCGCCGCGTCCGCCGGCAATCATGCACAGGGCGTGGCGCTGGCGGCCGCGCGGCTGGGCGTCCAGGCCACCATCGTGATGCCGGTGACCGCGCCGCAGGTAAAGGTCGACGCCGTGCGCCGCCTGGGCGGGCGCCATACCGAGGTCGTGCTGGCGGGGGACTCCTACAGCGACGCACAAGCCCAGGCGCAACGCCTGCGCGATGCGCTCGGCGCCACCTTCGTGCATCCCTTCGACGATCTGGAGGTGATCGCCGGCCAGGCCACCATTGCGCTGGAATTGCTGGCGCAGCACCCCGGCTCCCTGCACGCCGTATTCGTGCCGATCGGCGGCGGCGGACTGATCGGGGGCGTCGCCGCGGTGATCAAGGCGCGCCGGCCCGATATCCGGGTCATTGGCGTACAGGCCAGCGATGCCGATTCGATGGCGCGCGCGCTCGACGCGGGCGAACGCGTGGTCCTGGACGACGTGGGCCTGTTCGCCGACGGCACCGCCGTCAAGCAGGTCGGCACGTTGACGTTTTCGCTGTGCCGGCAATACGTGGACGAGGTGCTGCGCGTGGATACCGACGCCATCTGCGCGGCGATCCGCGACATTTACCAGGATACCCGCAGCATCCCCGAGCCTTCGGGCGCGCTGGCGGTGGCGGGGCTCAAGCAATACGTCGCCGCGCATGGCGCAAAGGGCGGCGCGCTGGTGGCGGTGGTATCGGGCGCCAACATGAATTTCGACCGCTTGCGCTTCGTCGCCGAACGCGCGGAAGTGGGCGAGCAGCGCGAGGCCGTGTTTGCGGTGACCATTCCCGAACAACGCGGCAGTTTCCGGCGTTTTTGCGCCGCGCTGGGGCAGCATGCGATCACCGAGTTCAATTACCGCATCGGCGATGCGCAGGCGGCGCACATCTTCGTGGGTGTGCAGACTGGCCAGCGCGGCGAACGCGAAGCGCTGACCGAGGCCTTTCGCGCGAACGGTTTCGGGGTGCTGGATCTCACCGACGATGAACTGGCCAAGCTGCACCTTCGCCACATGATCGGCGGACGCTCGCCGCTGGCGCGCGATGAGCGGCTTTATCGCTTCGACTTTCCCGAACGCCCCGGGGCGCTGGCGCGCTTCCTGGAGCGCATGCATCCGGACTGGAACATCAGCCTGTTCCACTATCGCAATCATGGCGCCGACTACGGGCGCATCCTGGTCGGCATGCAGGTGCCGCCCAGCGAGCATGCCCTGCTCGGGGGGTTTCTCGACAGCCTGGGTTATCCGCACATCGACGAAAGCGACAATCCGGCTTATCGACTGCTGTTGCGCGCGTAAGGCGCGGCGTTTGCGTCAGGCGTCCAGCATGTCGTCGAACGACCGGCCCGCGTCCAGCTCGAACACGTGGTTGTCGTAATCCATGAAGTACAGCGCGGTGTCTTCTCGCGCCATGAAGTGTTCGACGTCGGAGGTGGCCAGTTTGTCCGCGCAGACCGCCAGCTCATCGCGACTCACGCCAAGTGCGATGTGGTCGCCGTTGCGGCACGAGGGCCCCGTGCCCTGCCGCAGCAGGAACCACACGCCGCCCAACCTGGCGCAACTTTGCTGATGGCCGTTGCCGTCGGGCCAATCGGCCACGACTTGAGCCCCAAGGACGCTGGCAAACAGCTCTGCGGTACGCGCAGGGTCACGCACGATCAGTGCAATGTGACTGATTGACGAGACCATGAACACCCCACCCCCCAAAACGGTGCACGATCCTAGACTGATCGCACCGGCAGGGGCAATGTACTCCCCCCGCGCGCCTGGTGGGACAACGCACCGTTTCCGGGCCGGAGCGGCACGCTACACTTGGTCAATGTCTCCCACTTCCCGCAAGCGCCCCCGGCGCAATCCCCCGGCGCCGACCTCCACGCGCACGCGCACCGCCGCCACGCCGACGGTGCGCAAGGCGCAAAAGCCGGCCGACAGCTCCACCCGTGCCGCCCGCGTGCTGGATGGGCTGCTGCGTCCGCTGCCCGAACGCCACCGCCAGAAAGCGCACGATATCCTGGTACTGACCCGCATGGACCGGCCGATCGGCGCCTTGCTGCTGCTGTGGCCGACCTGGTGGGCGCTGTGGCTGGCGGCTGGCGATTTTCCGCCGTGGAAGCCACTGATCATCTTTACCCTGGGCGTGTTCGCCATGCGCGCGGCGGGTTGCGCGATCAACGATTTCGCCGACCGCAAGCTCGACCCCCAGGTCGCACGGACGGCTGGACGGCCGATCGCGGCCGGACGGATCACGCCACGCCAAGCCCTGATCGTGTTCGCCGCCCTCCTGGCGTTCGCCTTCCTGCTGGTGCTGCTGACCAATCCGCTGACCATCAAACTCTCTTTCATTGGCGCGGGCCTGGCGGCGCTGTATCCGTTCACCAAGCGCTATACCGATCTGCCGCAGGTGGTGCTGGGCGCGGCATTCGGCTGGTCGATCCCGATGGCGTTCGCCGCGGTGGGCAACGGCGTGCCGCCGTTGGGCTGGCTGTTGTTCATCGCCAACATCCTGTGGTCGGTGATCTATGACACCGAATACGCGATGGTCGACCGCGAGGACGACTTGAAGGCCGGCGCGCGCTCCACCGCGATCCTGTTCGGCGACGCGGATCTTCTGATCATCGGCGTACTGATGGGCACCTTCATGGTGGCGCTGGCGATGATTGGCACCCGCGCGCACCTCGGCTGGCCCTACTGGCTGGCGGTGGCGGCCTGCGCGGGACTGTTCGGCTGGCAGCAGTGGCTGATCCGCCATCGCGAGCGCGACGCATGCCTGGCCGCATTCCGGCACAACAACTGGGTGGGCCTGACCTTGTGGATCGGCATCGCACTGGCCGTGGCCGTGGCCGTGCGTTGAATTTTCGATGCTAGCGACCGGGTATCGGCGCTCGCGCAAGCGCCCATACATCGACCCGCGCCACGCCGGCCCGCTTGAGCACAGCCGCGCATTCGGCGAGCGTCGCCCCGGTGGTGAAGACATCGTCCAGCACGGCCACGTGCGCGGGTAGCTGCGCACCCTTGCGCAGGGCAAAGGCGTTGCGCAAATTGCGGCGCCGTTCGATCGCCGTCAAGCTGGTTTGCGCGTCGGTATGTCGTACGCGTTGCAGCACGTCCCACCGGCACGGAATGCGCAGCGAGCGCGCCAGCGGCCGGGCCAATTCCAGCGCCTGGTTGTGGCCGCGCTGGCGCAGTCGCCGCGGATGCAGCGGAACCGGCAAGATGAGCTGCGGCAGCGCGCGCGGGGTTTCATGCCGCCACACCTGCGCCAGCGCCCGGCCCGCGGCGAGATCGCGGCCGAACTTGAAACGCGTTTCCAGCCGGTCCAGCGGCCATGCATAGCGGAACGGCGCCCACGCCGCATCCCACGGCGGCGCCTTGAGCAGGCAGCGGCCGCATTGCGGCGCCGATGCGGGCAAGGGCAATGCGCAACGTGCGCAGCATGGCGTGTTGCGTGGCCATTCGGCGATGCAGGCGGCGCAAAGGTCGATGCCGTCCATGCCCGCGTCGCCGCACAGCAGGCAGCGCCATGGCAGCAGCCAGCGGTGCCAGGCATCCAGCAGATGTTTTGCCGCGCTCATGCAGTGGGAGTGCCGGCCTAACCGCGCAACCTGGGTATGCGTGCGCGCGGCATACCGCCCTGGTCTGTAGCCACGAATCCTTTCCTTGGGATGGACAGAGGCCGGATGGTAGCGGGTTTGGCATCCCCTTCCGTCAACCATTCCACCCCGTATTGAGTTGACAGCCTTCCGGGTCACTTCCACACTTATGCGCCGCACGTTTTCCGGAACCGATGCCCATGTCCGTAGCCGCACTTCGCCATGACTGGACGCGCGATGAAGTCGTCGCCCTGTTCGCCCTGCCGTTCAACGAACTGCTGCACCGGGCGCACAGCACGCATCGCCAGCACCACGACCCGAATGCGGTGCAGGTGTCCACGCTGCTGTCGATCAAGACCGGCGGCTGCCCGGAGGATTGCGGCTATTGCCCGCAGGCCGCGCGCTACCACACCGGCGTCAAGGCCGAAAAGCTCATGTCGGTGGACGCCGTCCTGGCCCGCGCCCAGGCCGCCAAGGACGCCGGCGCCAGCCGCTTCTGCATGGGCGCGGCCTGGCGCAGCCCCAAGGACCGCGATGTCGCCCAAGTCGCCGACATTGTCTCGGCGGTCAAGGCGCTGGGCCTGGAAACCTGCGCCACGCTGGGCATGCTGACCGAGCCGCAGGCCAAGACGCTCAAGCAGGCCGGGCTCGACTACTACAACCACAACCTCGATACCGCGCCGGAGTTCTACGACCAGATCATCCACACGCGCCATTATCAGGATCGCCTGGATACGCTCGAACATATCCGCGAAGTGGGCCTTAAAACCTGCTGCGGCGGCATCGTCGGCATGGGCGAAACGCGTACGCAGCGCGCCGGCCTGCTGCAGACGCTGGCCAACCTGCCCGAGCACCCGCAGTCGGTGCCGATCAACCAGCTGGTGCAGGTGGAAGGCACGCCGCTGCACGGCACCGAGGCGCTGGATCCGTTCGAGTTCGTACGCACCATCGCCGTCGCACGCATCCTGATGCCGGCCTCGATGGTGCGCCTCTCCGCCGGCCGCCAGCAGATGGACGACGCGGTGCAGGCGCTGTGCTTCTTCGCCGGCGCCAATTCGATTTTCTACGGCGAAAAGCTGCTGACCACCGGCAACCCCGACGTCGAGCACGATCGCGCCCTGTTCCGCCGCCTGGACCTGCACGCACTGGAGGTCGCCCAGGACACCGACACCGTGCACGCCGACATCCTGGAGACCCAAGCGGGCAGCTGCGGCAACGGCTGCGGCTGCCATGCCGCGGCCTGAACTGCTTGCGCGCCTGGCCGTCCAGACGGCCGAACGCGCGCAAGCCCGGCTGCAACGGCACCTGCGCACCATCGCGCGCGCCGATGGCCCGTGGGTGGAAAGCCAGGGGCGCCGCCTGCTGGCTTTCTGCACCAACGATTACCTGGGCCTGGCGCAACATCCCCAACTGATCGCCGCATTGAAAGAAGCGGCCGATGCCGATGGCGTGGGCAGCGGTTCCGCGCACCTGATCTGCGGCCATCGCCGCGAGCATGCCGCGCTGGAAGAAGCGCTGGCCGAATGGACCGGCCGCGAACGCGCCCTGCTTTTTTCCACCGGCTACATGGCCAATCTGGGCACCATGCAGGCGCTATTGCAGCGCGGCGACCTGTGCGTGCAGGACAAACTCAACCACGCCTGCCTGCTCGACGGCGCGCAGCTTTCCGGCGCGGACCTCAAGCGCTACCGGCATGCGGACGTGGATGCCGCCGAGCGCCAGCTGCGCGGCAACCCGGACGCCTGCGCACTGCTGGCCACCGATGGCGTGTTCAGCATGGACGGCGACATCGCGCCCCTGCGCGAACTGGCCGCACTGTGTCGCCGCGAACGCGCCACCTTGATGGTCGACGATGCGCACGGCCTGGGCGTACTGGGCGATAACGGCGCCGGCAGCGTGGCGCACGCCGGATTGAACGCAGGCGAGGTGCCGGTGCTGATGGCCACGCTCGGCAAGGCGCTGGGATGCAGCGGCGCCTTCGTCGCCGGTTCGGCTGGTTTGATCGACGGACTGACGCAATTTGCGCGCACCTACATCTACACCACCGCCATGCCACCCGCGCTGGCGGCAGCGGCACGGCGCGCCGTGGCGCTCGCCCGCCAGGAAAGCGGACGGCGCGAAAAACTCGCCGGCCTGATCCAACGCTTTCGGCGCGGCGCCACCGAACTGGGCCTGCCCCTGATGCCCTCGCACACCGCCATCCAGCCGCTTTTGCTCGGCGATGCCGGGCGCGCCCTGGAAGCATCCAAGGCGCTGGAAGCGAAGGGTTTGCTGGTGGTGGCGATCCGCCCGCCCACCGTGCCGCAGGGCCAGGCGCGGCTGCGCATTACGCTGACCGCCGCGCACGAAGAAACCCACGTCGACAGGCTGCTGGAAGCGCTCGCCGCCCTGCGCCTGGCAGACGCGCCGGTATAATGGCCAGTCCAGCGTCCCCGCCTTGCCTATGTCGATCCTCAATATTTCCGCCTACCGCTTCGTCAGCCTGGACGATTTGCCGGCGCTGCGCGAACGCGTGCTGGCGCAATGCCATGCGCTCGCGTTGAAGGGCACGATCCTGCTGGCGCCGGAGGGCATCAACCTGTTCCTGGCCGGCTCCCGCCAGGCCATCGCAGCGTTCATGCGTTGGCTTGGCGAGGACACGCGCTTTGCCGACCTTGAGACGAAAGAATCGCTGTCCGACGAAATACCCTTCAAGCGCATGCGCGTGCGGTTGAAGAAGGAAATCATCACGCTGCGCCATCCCGCCATTCGCCCCGAAGGCGGCCGCGCGCCCGCGGTGGATGCCATCACGCTCAAGCGCTGGCTCGATCAGGGTCATGACGACGACGGCCGCGAGGTGCTGTTGCTGGACACGCGCAACGCCTACGAAACCGACGTGGGCATGTTTGCGCAGGCCATCGACTATCGCATCGCCAGCTTCACGCAACTGCCGGCGGCGCTGGCCGCCGATCGGGCGCGTTACGCGGACAAGACGGTCGTCTCCTATTGCACCGGCGGCATTCGCTGCGAAAAAGCCGCGCTGCACATGCAGGACGCCGGCATGCAGCGCGTTTATCAATTGGAAGGCGGCATCCTGAAATACTTCGAGCAAGTCGGCGCTGCGCACTGGCAGGGCGACTGCTTCGTGTTCGACGAGCGCGGCGCGGTGGATCACGCGCTGGCGCCGGCAGCGCCATCGGCCCGCGCGTGGGAAGACACCGCAAAGGCCGGCGCCGCATGAGCCTGCATATCCAGACGCACGGCAGCGGCCCGATCCCGCTGGTGATGATCCACGGCTGGGCCATGCACGGCGGCATCTTCGCGCCGCTGGTGCAGGCGCTGGCCGAACACTGCACCCTGTATCTGGTGGACCTGCCCGGACACGGCTACTCGCGCGATAGCGAGCTGCCATTGGATCCGGCCATCTGCGCGCACGCGATCGCCGACGCCACGCCACCGGCAGCGTGGCTGGGCTGGTCGATGGGCGGGCTGGTCGCGCTGCGCGCCGCGCTGGACCTCCCGCAACAAGTGCGTGGACTGGCCATGCTATGCGCCACGCCGCGCTTCGTCAGCGCGCCGGACTGGCCGCAGGGCCGCGAACAAGCGCTGGTGCAACAATTGGCAACGGATCTTGAGACCGACTACCACGCCACCGTCGATCGTTTCCTGACGCTGGAAGTGATGGGCAGCCGCGATCCGCGCGGCGAGCTGCGCAAGCTGCGCGAGCAGGTCTTTTCGCGCGGCGAACCGAATCTGCGCGTGTTGCAGGAAGGTATCCGCCTGCTCGATCAAACCGACCTGCGCGCCGCGTTGCAGCGCTTGAAACCGGGCAACAGCTGGTGGGCCGCCGGCCGGCTCGACCGCCTGGTGCATCCGCAGGCCATGGAATGGTCGGCCGCGGCGAGTGCCGGCCCCTTCCACGTCATCGCGCACGCCGGCCACGCCCCTTTTCTGAGCCATGCCGATGCCGTTGCCCAAACGCTGCTGCCCTGGCTCGAGGCCCACCGATGAGCGATTTCCACCTCGACACGCAACGCGTGCGCGCCAACTTCGGCCACGCTGCCGACAGCTACGAAAAACACGACGCCCTGCAGCGCGAGGTGCAGCAACTGTTGCTGGAGCGGCTGGATTTCTATCTGCAGCAACCGTCGCGGGTGATCGACGTCGGCGCAGGCACCGGGCGCGGCTCGGCGCTGCTGAAAAAGCGCTACGCCAAAGCGCAGGTGATCGCCGTGGACGCCGCGCTGCCGATGCTGCGCACGGCCAGGGCACACGCCGGTTGGCTCAAGCCGTTTCTGCGCGTGTGCGGCGAGGCGACGGCGTTGCCGCTGCCCGATCACAGCGTCGAGGTGCTGCATTCGAACCTGTGCTTTCAGTGGATCGACGATCTGCCCGCGTTGTTCGGCGAATGCGTGCGCGTACTCAAGCCCGGCGGCATGCTGCTGTTCTCCACCTTCGGCCCGGACACCTTGCGCGAGCTTCGCGCCGCATGGGCCTCGGTGGACCAGCATTCGCACGTGGGCCGCTTCCTGGACATGCACGACCTGGGCGATGCGATGATCGCGGCGGGGCTGCGCGATCCGGTGCTGGACGTGGATCGCTACACCCTCACCTATAGCGATCCGCAGGCGTTGCTGCGCGAACTCAAGGGCCTGGGCGCCACGCATGCCGACCGCGGACGCGAGCGCGGCCTCACCGGCAAGCGGCACTTCCGCGGCATGCTGGCCGCCTACGAAGCGATGCGCGTGGACGGGCTCATTCCCGCCACCTGGGAAGTGGTGACAGCGCATGCCTGGGGCCCGCCGCCAGGGCAATCGCGTCGCGCGAAAGACGGCGGCGAAATCGCCAGCTTTTCCATCGACAGCCTGCGCGGCTCGCGCCGCCGCTGAAACGCCCCGCCTGGCGATGCAAGCGTGACCGCTATGCGCGCTTGGCGGCGCACGCCTTGTGCCGGAAGCAATCCACCAGATGATCGTTGACCATGCCGGTGGCCTGCATGAAGGCGTAGCAGATGGTGGTGCCGACAAAGCGGAAGCCGCGCTTTTTCAGATCCTTGCTCATGCGATCGGACAGCGGCGTGCTGGCCGGCACCTCGCCCTTCGCGCGCCAGCGGTTCTGCACCGGCTTGCCCTGGACGAAAGACCACAGATACGCATCGAGACTGCCGAACTCCTCGATGACCTGCAGCGCCGCCTTCGCATTGCCGCGCGCCGAGGTCATCTTCAGGCGGTTGCGGATCAGGCCGGGATCGAGCAGCAACTTTTCCAGCTCGCGATCCTTCATTGCCGCAACGCGCGCGATGTCGAAATTGTGGAAAGCGCCCCGATAATTGTCGCGCTTGTGCAACACCGTACGCCACGAAAGCCCCGCCTGCGCACCTTCCAGGCACAGAAATTCGAACAGCATGCGATCGTCGTGCAGCGGCACGCCCCATTCGGCGTCGTGATACGCCTGCATCAACTCCCCATCGGCCGCCCAATGACAACGTATGCGTGTGGTCACCGCAACTCTCCCCTTTTGGCAATCTCAAATAAAATCTCGCCCATAATTTCCCCAACCGCTCGTCGATAGGCTCTGAAATCATCGTCGTCACAGGTCTCTTGAACCCCTCGAACGGACTCATTCAGTTTTGCATTTATCTCAAGCATCAGAGCGCTAATTTCACTCTCCGCTATCTTATTTTTGATCATAACCTCTTCTCGAAATTGAGTTATGGGGATAAGCCACGTGTTTATTGCGAGCTGCACTTGCGTTCGAGAATGGGACTCTCCTTGCAGGGGAACAGACATCCCGACAGTCACATTTAACAAAGGGACCAGACCAGATGACAGCGACAGCATGAAACGCTGGGAAACCTCAGGTTCTGACTCCTTTGTTCTCGTTGTTCTTGTCGCGAAAACCGAACGGTGTAGGAGCGCTTTGCGGCTACCTAATGACCACATCAGAGACCGGGAGTAGGACCAGCACCGCGAAGACAGCGGCACTGACGAGAGAGATTATTAAGAACGCGCTGGCGACCTTTGCACGCCTAACGCCTCCTTTAGACTTTATGAATAAAAGCATTGTGACCGCGATAATGGTTGCCAATGAAAAATATGAATAAACGCCAAGTCGGCCGAAGCTAACCAGATGCGGCTGCACTTCTCCTGTTTTATACGCCATGATCGCGACGTGATAGAGCTGACCAAAAGTGTAAGCACATTGAACTGCCGCGACGAACGCGACAGCGGTCAGGAAAATGGATATCAGCCCACCCCTCAATGTCGGTGACATATGCGCCATTTTCCTGGTGGTACGACCAATTTTCCGTAGCAGGTCACGAGTGTTCCAAGCGGCTGATCAAAGGGCAACAGCCAAGACCCAGGGATGAGCGATCTTGCGCCTTATCGGCAATCGTCGTTGTCATCGTGCGGCCGAGAAAATTTTCAATGTTTTTATAGAGAGTGTTGCTGTATGAATTTCTGCTCACCGTAATGCACCGATCGCAACGGTTTTCCGTGGCACGACCGCTTATGGTGTTCGGGCAGTCCTAGTAAGCGCCGTAGCATTTCCACGCTTTGGCACTTTCCCTGTACACACATTGGTTCGTACCGGGACCCGTATAAGAAAACGATAGCTCATAACCGTTATCGACTTGTCGATACTTAAACGGCGTTACTTTTCTATCTGGCGTGGTAGCTACCAACCTATCGCCGGCAATGAACTTTGGAACTAGCTGATTCAACGAAGAGGGATAGGCATCATTGACCTGATGATACGCGTCAAGTGCTTTAATCACAGGTGCAGCGGCTGCATAGCCGCTCTTTGCCTTGACGCCATCTCCAGGTGCGACACATGCAGAAAAAATCACGACACCGGATATCAGAAAATTCTTCACAATGTTCATTGTTTGCACTCGCATGAACCTTCGATTAAACGTGGCTTGGTTTACATCTCCACTCCGTTAGCTTCGAATACACATAGCTCTGCCACATCTGTGCTTGTGCTTCATAATTACCGTTCTTATACCTAGCTTAGAACTGAGCAAGGTTGGCGGCCGGATTATTTATTGACCGGTCATAGGAATGCGGATCACTGTCGCCGGCCGAACTGGCCCAGCAGTTTGATGTGCATCGGGTCGGCTTGCGGGAAGCGTCCCGACGCCGAGTCGTAATAGCGTGCGCCGTTGTATTCGAGCCCGGTCTCTGCGTAAGCTCCCCCAGTTCCTGGACACACAGCAAGTAGAACTTTCTGGCATCTTTTCCGCTAGGAGGTTCCATGAAGAAATCCAAATTCAGCGAGGCGCAGATCGTCTCGATTCTCAAGCAGGGTGATGCCGGTGTACCGGTAAAGGATTTGTGCCGGCAGGCGGGGATCAGCTCGGCGACGTACTACCAGTGGAAATCGAAGTACGGGGGCATGGACGCTTCGGACCTGAAACGGGTCAAGGAGCTGGAAGCGGAGAACGCCAAGCTCAAGCGAATGTATGCCGAGCTGGCGCTGGACAATGCGGCGATGAAGGACCTGATCGCAAAAAAATTGTAGGGCCGGCGCAGAAGCGCGAGGCGGTGCGTTTTCTCGTTGAGGTGCATGCACGCCCCTTGCGCCGGTCCTGCGACTGCGTCGGCCTGTCCCGCGCGGCGTGGTACGCGCCGCCATTGGATTGGACGGTGCGGGACGCTGAGGTTATCGCGGCATTGTCCAAGTTGATCGAGGCCAAGCCTAGCCGCGGCTTCGACAAGTGTTGCCAGATCCTTGAAAGAACCCATCCGCAATGGAACCACAAGCGTATTTACCGGGTGTACTGTGACATGAAACTCAACCTGCGCCGGGCCGCGACGCGGCGCTTGCCCAAGCGTGAACGTGTGCCCTTGTACGTGCCGGAGCGCCCGGACATGGTGTGGTCGGCCGACTTTATGCTGGATGCCCTGATCTGCGGGCGCCCATTGCGTACCTTCAACATCGTCGATGACTTTAATCGCGAGGCTGTGCATATCGAGATCGATACCTCGATCACGTCGGCACGCTTGGTGCGCATCTTCGAGCGTATCGCCCAGGAGCGTGCGTTGCCTCAAGTGCTACGAACGGACAACGTGCTAACTCTGGAGTCAAGTACGTAATCAGGTTACAGCAATGCGCAGCCGCTTTTAGCGTCTGTTGGACAACTACCGCAACCTTCATCCGCGATGTCCCATGGGCTTCCACGTCGTCAAGGTCTCCTAATCTAACCATAGTGAACACGAGGTCCGAAGCGGCCTCGAACGTGCCTAAAACAGCATGGAGAACCCGTGGAAGGTCCGAGCATTATCTACAGGATCCTAAGCGGTCCCAACGGCCCTACTGAGCGGGATCGATCCACGGGGTAAAGCGGTCTCGAAGTAACAGCGGTAAAGGGTCTGATGCTTGACTAATCCATAAGCGACGCGCGCCATTTTGGCAGCGACGGCGGTGAGCGCCTTACGTTTTCGATCAGCATTTTTCGGGTCATTTTGGATATAGCGCTCATACTTGTTTCGGAAGCTGTTTTCACGCATCCGCACAGCGATAGTGGCCGCAAACCAAAAGGCAAAACGGAGTCTCGCATTGCCTCGTTTGGACAAGCGCTCCTGACCGCGGCGTTCGCCTGATTGAGACTTGGCCAGGTCCAGTCCGCAGTACTTGAGAAATTGTCGATGATGAGCAAAGCGACGCATGTCGCCGGCCTCAGCCAAGATGGTCAACGCGATGACTGGTCCCACGCCTGGGAGAGAACACAGGACGTCATAATCGGGGTTGCCATTCAAAAGTTGATGGGCTTGTGCGGACAAAGCGTCGCGCTGCTCAATCAGTACTTGGTATCGCTCAAGTTGAAGGCGAAAGGTCGTGATCGCCAGTGAGTCCTCAGCAACGGGTAAACCGATACTGTGGCCTGCACAATCGTACAATTCGCTTAGCCACGTTGTCTTATTCACCTTTCTTCCCACCAGTTCCCAGGCTTGTTGCCGGAAGGTTTCGCGGTCGAGTCGATGAACCGAAGCGGCAGTGGGAAACCGGAGCAGGAAGCGAACAAACCAATCTGCATGAGACGTGTTGAAGTAGCGCTCCATCTCGGGAAAATACAGTGGAAGGTAATGGGTTAGAAGGCTGTGCTGCAGCCGTGTGCGAGCAAGGCTAATCTGGTAATACGTTTTGGACAGCTCCTGCAAGCCATGATGCCCCGCTACGAGTGGATCGACATAACGCATCGTCATCCCCTGCTTGAGCAAGGCCATGATCACGCTTGCGTCCTTGGGATCGTTCTTGTCCCACGAGTTGAACATGGCCTCTCGATAGCGAGCCCCGGCAATCGATGAAACGAGGAAAACGTCAAAACCTTCATCAACCAGCCGATAGGCCAAAGTGCGGTGACAGTCACCAGTCGGCTCCATGGCGACCCGGATGGGCTGAGGTAATGAGTGGAGCAATGCGACCAATGCTTGGTGATCTTCAGATGAACTAGCCATCCTAAAACGTCGGCGCTTCTCATCCGGCACTTCGATCAACACCGCATGGTGGCGTTTGGCGATATCAATCGCCACCCAGGTGGCAACGGGCGTAGCATCAGTAGGGGCAGTCATCGTCGTTGAACTCCTAAGGCGTGTGAGAACCCTCAGGATGATCTCAATGACGGTGACTGCCCATCTGCTAACCATACTTCCAGATGTACTATGGGCCGGAGTTCCTTGGCGAAGTGTTCACGCAATGGGCCAAGGCGCATGGCATGGCCATCCGGTACACCCAGCCGGGAAAGCCGAACCAGAACGCTTACATCGAACGCTTCAACCGCACCTATCGTGAAGAGGTGCTCGATCAATACCTTTTCACCCGTCTCGACGACGTGCGCGAGGCCACGTGGCAGTTCCTCATCGACTACAACGAGCAACGTCCCCATGATGCACTCGGCGCTATGACGCCGGCCGAATATCGCGATCACTACGCCAAAAGTTCTACTTCTGAAATGTCCGCTTGACGGGGGAGCTTACGTCTGCATCGAAGTATTGCCCCCGGGAATCGGATGTTCCAAAACAAAAAAGCGCCCGTATGGCGCTTTTTTTTCAGCACCCTGTGGCGCGATCATTTGGCAACGAATTGGACAGAACCATCAGATCCAAGACCAAAACCAAGCACCAAATATGTAATACCACTAGTTAGCTTTAATGCCTTTGTTCTTTCAATGAAACCCGCAGGGACTTGGCCATAATTGACTTTTGACAACTCTTTTCCCGTGCCAGGAGGAAGATCGAATGCCCAGACGGGATGCTTATAGTCCCACTGCCCGGCGTCATTCTTCTTGACTACGGAGAACGAGTTGATTTCAACGCTTTCACCAAGTAGGCCATGGCTTGTCCTTTTGATTACAAAAGAGGGTGCTTGACCTTGTGACTGAGATACCACGATAGCGAATCGAGATGAGAGCCCGCAAAGTAAGACGACAAATAACAGGGCAACGCAGACCTTTGAAATGAACTTCATCAATCGTCCCTCTCTTAATTGTGGTTCATGCCAAGGCCCATAGGACCAAGCAAATTTTCAAATCCGCTCAGATCAGGAGTTCCTTGATGCAAGGCAACGAAGTAGTCATGGACTATCGCAGCTTGCTGCTCGTATCGGTAATCAGTGAAGCATTTGTGTTCTGTCAGCGAGTAGTCGTAGACATGCTTGCCATACTTCCACGTTTCTCTCATGGCTTTTCCGTATGTGTAGCCCGGTTCATTTTGGTGCTGAAAAATGTGTGTCACTTCGTGTGCAAGCCACGCCTGATCACTCAAGTCACCCTGTGAGAAGTCCGGCAGGTACTGCGATGATGGAAAGTGAATCGTGTTGTTTATCGTTACGGCATCACCGTTAGCCAGTGGTATGGCTGCGCGAAAATCACCATCTGTGCCCGATTCGATATCGACCTGCGAAAAATTTACTGTATTGTTGAAAATCGGAGTAAGCATCGCAACTTCACCGGCGGTCAATGGGCGGAGACCGAGAGAGTCAAATGTACTCAGTGGGTCACTGATGGCATATGCGTACGTACTTAGACCACCATTCAGACCAAACGGATCACTTTGCACGTACCGCCCAGTGCTTGAGTCGTAATCACGATTGACGTTGTAACTGAGCCCCGTTTCGGCGTCGAAATACTGCCCTGGGAACCCAAGGTTATAGACATAACCGCTACTCGTCGGCGCTACTTCGTTCCACGGATTACCCTGGTAGGCATTCTGCCACTCGGTGTTTCCGGAACTGTCTGCAATGGCGCGTGGCGTGCCTAACTGGTCGGCGGTGACGTAAGCGATCGTGCTTGTGCCATTGGCCGTGTCCACGTTGGCCACCGGAATGCCATCCATCCAGATATAGTCCCGGTTGGTAGCACCGTATTCGGCAAGTATCCCACTGCCTTCGTTGTAGTCGTAACGCTCGGCGTTGCTGCCGGCAACCTTCTGGATGCGCTGGTTCAGCGCGTTGTAGGTGTAGTTGGCAACCGTGCTCCCACCCAGTTGCGCGGTGCTCATGCGGTTGCGGTCGTTGTACCCAAAGCCATACGTGCTGCCGGCTTCGCTGATCGCCGTGGTGTTGCCGTCCGCATCGACCGTTCGTGTGGCGTTGCCCGTGGCAATGAGTTGATGCGTGTTCGGGGTGTAGCTGTAGGTGCCGGTAGCGAGGCCGCTGCCGGTCTTGGTCAGGCGATCACCCGTTTGGTTGTAGGTGACGCTTTCCAGCGTCGTGCCGTTGGCCTCCGTCACCGCCGTGAGGCGGTATAGCGGGTCGTAGCTATAGGTCTCCGTCGCCGGGCTGGCGCCGGGGCTGTTGCCGATGGCCGTGATGTCGCCCATCGCATCGCGTGCCACGTGCAGGGTGAACGCGGGGCTGGTGAGGTCCGTCAGCCGGTAGTTGGCGTCGTAGGTGCGGGCGATCTGCTGGCCGTTGCCCAGGGTGTAGCCGCTGACCGGGCCAAAGGGCTGGTAGGTGACCGCGCTCACCGCCGTGCCGGCGCTGCCGCTGGGCGGCGTCACGCTGATGCCGGTGATGCGCCCATCGCCATCCCGGCTGTAGCTGACCAGGGTGCTGTCGGGGTAGACGATGCCGCTGAGGCGGCCGGCGTTGGTGAGGGCGTAGCCGGTGGTGTCGGTGCCGGCGCTGGTGATCTGTTGTTTCTGGATCACGTTGCCGCGGGCGTCGTAGCAGTAGACGGTGGTGACGGCGCTTTCGATGATCCGCGTCAACCGGCCGACCGGATCGCTGGTGCTGCAGCCGGTGGTGCCGTTGGGATCGTCGTAGCTGTAGGTAACGTTCTGCGTGCTGTCGGGGTAGCGGGTGCTGACAAGCCGATCCAGTGCGTCGTAGGTGTTGCTGGCGGTGATGCCCTTGGCGTCGGTCCGTGTCAGCACATTCCCGGCGGCATCGAAGGTGCGACTGGTCGTGCCCGTATCGGGGCTCACCTGGCCGGTGGCGTCGCTGAGGCCGTCGTAGCTGTAGGTGGTGGCGAGGTTGCTGGGGTCGGTGACCTGGGTGAGGCGGTCCAGGCTGTCGTAGCTGTACTGGGTGGTGGTGTTCTTCGTTGCAGGGTCGCTGCCGTTGTAGTTGTCCAGGGTCTGCACCAGGCGGTTCAGGGCGTCGTAGCCCAATTGGCGCGCGATGCCCAGGCCGTCGCTGCTCTGGATCAGGTTGCCGTTGGCGTCGTAGCTGCCCGTGGCGCTGGCGTTGAACACGGTGTGGCTAAGCCCATCGACCACGCTGGTGAGCTGGCCCAGGGTGTTGAAGGTGCGGGTGAGGCTTTGGTGCAAGGTGCCCGACGAGTCATAGACCTGTTCGGCGGTTTTGTCGCCGGCGGCATCCAGGGTGTACTGGATGGTGTTGCCCAGGGCATCGGTGATGGTGGTCAGGCGATGGGCGGCATCGTAGCCGTAGGTGGTGGTGACGCCATCGGGATCGGTGACGGTTTGCACGGCCCCGTAGGCGGTATAGGTGAAGCGAGTGGTGGCCCCGCCCACCGTGCGCGAGGCGAGCCAGCCGCGCGGGGTGTAGGTGAGATCGGTGTTGACGCCGTTGGCGTCGGTGAGGCGGGTGATGCGGCCGTCGGCGTCGTAGGAGGCGATGGTGGTGACGTGGCCCAGGGCGTCGGTGACCTGGTAGAGATCGCCGGGCTGGTAGCAGGCGGCGCCGGGCGTGCCGCAACCCGTCGTGCTGCTGCTGGTGTAGTAGCTGTAGCTCGTCGTCTGGGTGAGATCGGTACGGGGGCCGGTGGCGGTGAGCATCAGGCCCACCAGCGGGCAGTTACTTCCGACGGCGGTGCAGTAGGTGTAGGTGCGGCGGCGCACGCCGGCCGGCACCGCGCCGGTGTTCGAGCAGCTGTAGCCGCTATCGGCGCTGTTGGCCGGGTCGATGTCGCAGCGGGCCAGGGTCTGGCCGGTGGCGTTGTAGACCCATTGCGTGTTGCTCACTGTGTTGCCGTTGGCATCGAGCACGGTGCGCGTCAGCGGTACGCGCAGTGTGGTGTTCCAGGTGAAGTTGGTGGTGCGCTGGGCCGGAGATCCGGACGCGTCGATCTGTTGATCGAGCAGGCCGTTGACGTCGTAGGTGGTGGTAGTGACGTTGCCGTTGAAGTCCGTGGCACTCGCTGGATTGCCATTGGCGTCATACGTACGCGCCGCCGCCGTCTGATCACAACCCGGTCCGCAAGGCTGGCTCACTGACGCGATCTGCGCTCGGCCATAGGGGGTTGCAAATCCAATCGTGGTTTGGACTCCGCTCGGATAGGTAACGGCAGACGTTCCATCCGAGTTGTAAGCCACCTGAGTGAGATTGGCTATGCCTCCTATCTGCGACGACATGGCACGACCCTGGCTGTCGTAGTGGATGTCCACATAGCGTTGCCCCGCCTCATCAATAATGCCCGTCAAAAGATTCGGTGACCCCGATGGGGCATTGCCACTTTCGTCGTACTTGTAGACGCGCGTACGGCCATCCGGATAGGTCACTTGAGTCAAGTTTCCAGACGTGTCGTATGCATACGCAAGCGTGCCGCCGTCAGGCAGGGTGATCTGCGTGATCTGGCTACTGGCGTTGTAAACGAACTGGAGCTGTCGCCCGCTGGGTGCCGTGACGGTAATCAATAACCCGGCCATCGGTGCGATGGTCGTGGGTGTCGTCCCATCGCTATACGTCAGTGTTGTAACTTGACCGCTCAGATCAACGATCGAGGTTAGCGCGCCGCCTGCGTTGTAATTTTCGTATTGCTGCGTCTGGGCATCGAAATATGTCCAGCTTTGAACCTGGCCTAGGGCATTGTCGCTCTCAGTGAGCGTATCGCTGACATCTGGATCAGCGGCCCACACCCCATTGACCTTCTGGAAGGCAAACTCTTTCCCATCGGGTCGAAAAACAGTCGCGACAGGGGTGGTGCTGGTCTGATATTGAATGCTGCGGTCGTAATTATCCAGCCACTGCGCGCCGATGTTGGTCGGGGTAATCGAATTGCTGCTGTTGTAGTAGCGTTCGAACCGTAGAGAGTCACTGGATGAGTAATCCTTTTGATCCTCGTATTCGTTACCGGTACCCAGATTGATGGGGTCACCCGCTACGCTACAGGAGCAGCCATTGTTCTTGCTTGGGCTAAACGTAGGAGCGCACCAGAAGTACCAACCCGCCCAACCACCATCGTCATGATTTGGCTCGGAATAAACCGTATAGGCATAGCTGTAATTTACGCCTTCAAATGGCTTGCCTAGACAAGGTGGACTAGGCGGAGAAGATCCGCGAACCACATCCTCGCACGTGTAGTAGTAAGGTGGACTCAGAGGTCCGTGCGAATTCAACCACGCAACAAACCCATTACACGCTGCATATGCCTCACCTTGAGTCTCATACGTACCAGATTGATCGGCGGCATGCGCGTTTATCGAAATGGCGCTGCAAGAAACAGCCAACAGCGCACCGAGAATCAGTCCAAAAATACGAGTCATTTGATATCCCTGTCAGTTCGTGTCATTGGAGTTGTCGATGGTTTGCACAAGCGATTGATCACGTCGCAACCTAACTGCCGTTGGATACCTAATCCGCCCATGCCCTGCACCTGGTTGCCGTCCGCGTCGCAACTGCCGCTCGCACTGGCGTTGAATAAAGCGTGGATCGAGCCATTGAACGACCAGGCTGCCCTAGGTACTCGGAACCCCTCAAAGTCCAAACCTGCCTTCATACTTTAACGGAGTCAGCGCGCGAACCGCGCAGATAGCAAGGTTTGATGAGCGTCCAATGCGTCACGGCCTGCATGTCTTGCACGCAGTTTTCATATTGACCTTCGAAGCTGTAGAAGCATCCGTAGGGTGAAATGCAGGAAGCACTGTCCGCCATGACGGATGCCGGGTGGCTGATGGCTACTAACGCAAGCGCGAGCAATGCGCCTAAGCGCTGGAAACCTGGGCCGGGGATTCTTGATCGCTGACGGGTGGCAGCGTTGCCCCGAACATTCCATGCCCAACCCAGACACATCCGCAGGATGCACCGAACCAAATCCATTTGCTTGTCCTTCCCACCCCTTGCGATGTCGGGAAACGTAAGCACCAACTTGTGAAGGAATCGTGATAAGTAGCCTACAGGGCGACCGTTACGATATTTCTGGCGCGGATATAAGGGTTTTCCTACAAGAGCGGCCTTGGAAAGAGGGTCAAAGGATACGCACCACGCTCAGTGGCAAGACCGCGCCGTCATCGCTGGATCGGATGAATCGACAGCTCCGTACCGACCGTCTCAACCGATTGATGCCATGATTCCTACGACTACGCGCTGGCCAAGCCCATCAACGGACTCTACAAAGCGGAGCCGCCCCTCGACGCTCTTGGCGCAGGCTCCAGCCAAACCAGCCAGGGACAGTTGTTTGGATAATCCCGCGCCTACACGGTCGGTTGAAAGTAACGCACCGCTAAAACGTGCTCGCCGGGCGATGCGACGCACCATTACCAGGGCAGCGCATCAAGATCGACATTGCCGCCGGTAAGTACCAGCCCCACGCGTTTGCCGGCGAAACGTTCGCGCTGCTTGAGCACGGCGGCGAATACCGTGGCGCTCGACACTTCCACCACGATCTTCAAGGCCTGCCATAGCTGGCGCATTGCGGCGACGGTTTCCTCGTCGCTTACGGTGATGACGCTGACGCCATGCTCGCGCAGCGCTTGCAGGTTCGGTTCGCCGACGAAAGCGCGCAGGCCGTCGCACATCGTGTCCGGCGTGAAGCTGTCGATGCGCGCGCCGCGCGCCAGCGATTGCGCGGTATCGGCCGCGCCGGCCGGTTCCGCACCGTAGATCGCGATGGATGGCTGCAAACCGTGCGCGGCAATGGCGCAGCCGGCGGAGAGGCCGCCACCGCCGATCGGCGTGACCAGGGCATCGAGGCTTGCGCACTGGTGCAGCAGCTCCAGCACCAGCGTGCCCTGCCCGGCCATGACGCGCGCATCGGCATAGGGATGCACCATGATCGCTCCCGTGGCCTGCTGCACCTGGGCCGCCTTGGCTTCGCGCGCGGCGATGGTGGGGGCGCAGCGATGCAGGATCGCGCCCGCGCGCTCGATCGCTTCGAGCTTGGCGCGCACGGCGCCTTCGGGCACCACCACATGTGCGGGAATGCCGCGCGTCGCCGCCGCCAGCGCGAGTGCGTTGCCGTGATTGCCGGACGAGTGCGTCACCACGCCATGGGCGGCCTCTTCATCGCTCAACGACCACACCGCGTTGCACGCGCCGCGGAATTTGAACGCACCGCCGCGCTGCAGGTTTTCGCATTTGAAGTGCAGCTGGGCACCGGCCACGGCATCGAGTTCATCGCTGCGCAACACCGGTGTCAGGGTGGCGTAGGGCGCGATCCGCGCGGCGGCATCGCGAATGTGCTGGAGCGTGGGTAGCGATGCGCTCATGCCGGGTCGATCTCCACGCCGCAGCGAAACAGCCGCTCCGCGCCCGGTTCCAGGCGGACGGCGCTGGCGCAATCGGCACGGTTGAAGGCGTCGGACATGCTTTCCATCGGCTCCAGCGCCACCGCACGGCGCGCGTCGCGCGTCACCGTATCGGCGGTGAACACCAGCATGACGCCGCTCTCTTGCCATACATGGATGCGCATGCCGCTGACCGGGTCGCGCAGGCTGGTGCGCGCGCGGCCATCGGCATCTTTGGCGAGATTCGCGTAGGCGTGGTTGATGTCGGTGGCACCGATCGGCCTGGCGCGACGGAAGTCCAGTTCGCGCGGCGCTTCGTCGAGCGGTTGATACGCTTGCGCGCCCGGCAGCGGAATGAAATCGCCATCGGTGCGCACCAGCGTCGTGGCAGGAACCGTAAGCTCCCACGCATCGATGCCCTGATCGCCCAGCCGGAAATACGGATGCCAGCCGAAGAAACACGGTGCCGCGGTTTGGCCGACGTTGCGCAGGTGCGCCTGGAGAGTAAGTCCGCTGGCATCGAGCGTATAGGTCACCAGCACATCGACCGCAAACGGATAGCCGTCGAACTTGCCGGGCCGGATCACCGAGGTGGCGAAGGTGACATGCGCGCCCGATTCGTCCGCATGCTTGTGCGCGACGTCGAAATCCACGCCGCGCACGAAACCGTGCCGGGCGGCGCGTTGCGCGCCTTCCACCCCCGGCTGCAGGTCGTAGTCACGGCCATCGAAGCGGTAGCGCGCATCGGCGATGCGATTGGCGAACGGCGCCATGATGGCGAAGCGCGAGCTGGGGCGGCTTTCCAGCTCGGCACTGTCCCGATAACCGTCCGCAAGCTGGCGCACGCCCCCGTCCACCGCCTGCTCCAGACCGATCAGGACGGCGCCGCGGCGCGCCAGGCGGACGCAGCGACCACGCTTAATGTCGCGCAAAACGAGTATTTCGTGCGCGCCCAGCTGGTCCGACTCGATGCTGAATACGGTCATGCGCTTGTCCCGACGGGAAAAACCCGCATGTTAGCCTGATCCAACTTTGCCTTGTCCACGTGCCGCATGACCCTCGCCAACGAAACTGCCCCCGCCCCCATCCGCCTGCACGACTACCGCCGACCCGCATGGAGCGTGGACGCCATCGAACTGGACGTCGACCTGGGCATCGACAGCACCGAGATCAGCGCCCGGCTCAACGTGCGCCACGATCCCACCCAGCCCCAACCGCTGCGACTGGATGGCGAGGGCCTGGAGCTGTTGGCGATCTCGCTGGACGGCCGCCCGCTCGATACGGGCAGCTACCGCATCCACGACAACGGGCTGGAAGTGGATGGCGCACACGATGGCAGCGTGCTGGAAACCCGCGTACGGGTTAAGCCGGCCGCCAATACCACGCTGGAGGGCCTGTACCTGTCCGGTTCGCGCGAGAGCGGCTTCCTTCTGACCCAATGTGAAGCGGAAGGCTTTCGTCACATCACTTTTTTCCCGGACCGTCCCGATGTGCTCGCCCGTTTCACTGTGACGCTGCGTGCCGATCGCGCACGCTTTCCCGTGCTGTTGGCCGGCGGCAATCCCGATGGCAGCGGCGAGTTGCCGGAGGGGCGTCATTGGGCGCGCTTCGTCGATCCGCATCCCAAACCGAGCTACCTGTTCGCGCTGGTGGCCGGGCGGCTGGAAAGCATTCAGCGCGATTACCTTGCGGCGGACGGTCGCGCGGTAAAACTGGTGATGTGGTCCGAAGCGAACGTCATCGACCGCTGCCACTACGCGCTGGATGCGCTGGAACGCTCGATGCGCTGGGACGAGCGCAACTATGGTCGCAACTACGACCTGGATGTATTCCACGTCGTGGCCACGCACGACTTCAACATGGGCGCCATGGAAAACAAGGGCCTGAACATCTTCAACGCGAAGTACCTGCTGGCCGATCCTGACAGCAGCACCGACGAGGAATACCGCGCCGTCGAAGCGGTGGTCGCCCACGAGTATTTCCATAACTGGACCGGCAACCGCGTGACCTGCCGCGACTGGTTTCAACTGTCGTTGAAGGAGGGCCTTACCGTGTTCCGCGAGCAGCAGTTTTCCGCGGACATGAACTCCGCGCCGCTCAAGCGCATCGAAGACGTCTCGCTGCTGCGCCGCACGCAGTTTCCCGAAGACGCAGGCCCCCTGGCGCACCCGGTGCGTCCGGCCGAGTACCGGGAGATCAACAACTTCTACACCGCCACCGTCTACGAGAAAGGCTCCGAACTGGTGCGCATGCTCGCGGGCCGGCTTGGACCTGAAGGTTTCCGGCGCGGCATGGACACCTATTTCGAACGCCACGACGGCAGCGCGGCGACGATCGAGGATTTCCTCGGCGCGCTAGGCGATGCCAACGGCACCGACTTGATGCCGTACCTGGCCTGGTATGCGCAAGCCGGTACGCCGCATCTGCACGCGCACGGCGACTACGACGCGGCCAAACGCCAATACACGCTGACCCTCTCGCAACACACGCGCGCCACGGCCGGACAGCCGGAGAAAGCACCCGTGCCGATTCCCGTGAAGCTATCGCTGTTCGATCGCAACGGACAGTTGCTGCCGCTGCACCTGGAGGGAAGCGACGGCGGCACGGAAACGGTCGTAGTGATCGACAAAGCATCGCAGCAGCTTGTTTTCCGCGATGTCGCAAGCCACCCGGTACCTTCGTTGCTGCGCGACTTCTCAGCGCCCGTGGTGCTGCAATACAACCACTCGCCGGCCGAACTGGCGCTGCTGTTGACGCACGACGCGGATGGCTTCAATCGCTGGGAGGCCGGCCAGCAGCTGGCTGTGCTTGCGTTCGAAAGCTTGCGCGAGGGCGAAACGCAGGCATGCAAAGCCTGGTGCGATGCCTTGGGCGTGTTGTTCGAGCAGGACACGATCGACGATGCCCTGCTGGCCGATCTGCTTACACCGCCCGGCGAAATCGAATTCGCCGATCGCCAGGCCGAAGTGGATCCGGTCAGCATTCACGCGCAACGCCAGGCGTTGCAGCATCATCTGGCCAAACACATCGGCGCGCCGGCATTGCTTGCGCGCTATCGCGCACTGGCATCGCAGGCCGGCCAGTCGCTCGATGCCGACAGCCAGGCCCGGCGCCGGCTCAAACGCCGCGTGCTCGAACTGCTGGCCCTGGTGGATGCCGACGGCGCGCATGCGCTGGCGGCGCAGCAATACGCAACGGCCAGCGGCATGACCGACCGCCTCGCCGCACTGGGCGTACTGGTCCGCGATCGCGCGGCGCAGGCCGCGGCGGCGCTTTCGGATTTCCGCCAGCGTTATGCCGACAACCCGCTCGCGCTGGATAAATGGTTCGCCGTGCAGGCGCAGGTGCCCGGCGAGCCGGCGCTCGCCATCGTCAAGGCATTGGAAAGCGATCCGGCCTTCACGCTGAAAAATCCCAACCGCGCGCGCGCCGTGATCGGCGCGTTCGCCAGCAACAATCCCAGTGGCTTCCACCGCGACGATGGCGCCGGTTATCGCTGGCTGACCGAACGGCTGGCCGCGCTGGATGCACTTAACCCGCAGATCGCCGCGCGCATGGCCACGGCCTTCAACGGGTGGCAACGGCTGGAGCCGGTTCGGCGGGAAGCGGCGCATGCGGCGCTTGAGGATCTGGCCCGGCGGCAGGACTTATCGCGCAACCTGGGCGAGATCATCGGCAACGTGCTGCAGCGCTGAGCCTCTTAACGCCCGCCTGAGACTTGGACGGCGCCCTCCCACAGGGGGCGCCGTCGCAGGGCGGCACTGAAAAAGGGCTTGTTCAGCCGGGCAGATGATCCAGCTCGGTGAGCAGATGATTCATGCGCGATTCCAGGCGCGGGCGCAGCTGCTGCTGTTGGGCAGGCTCGCGCTCGACCAGATGATCCATCGCCATTTCAAGGCGACCGATTTCGATCATCAGATCGTGCCGCAGGTAAACCGGTGCGAACTCGTTACTGTTATCCATGACACCCCTCCGACTTTTGCTTGCACGGAAGCGCTGCATTAGGCGTGCCAACTTGTGATGCACATCACACAACATTTTTGCTCTCGATCACGCTGTGACCTATTACGTCATCAGCTGCCAAATACCGGCATATTTTTGCGTTTTAGTCACCCAATGTTCACACGTACGGGGCGATGATCGCCCTACGCCAAGGGGATGCCATGGTTGCCATGCAGCCCGTGATGCGTGACGGTTTTTCAGTTTCTGGCGCCCGGCAACACGGTCATCCTGGATTCCCCCTGTTCCTGAGACCGCCGGGCGCCAGATCTCTCTTGCAAGAGATCAAAAATAACGACGGCGCCCTTTCGGGCGCCGTCTTTGCTTCCTGTCCCGGTACGCGAAGGGGCCCCTGTCGCCCTATCTCAGCGCGCGAATTGCGCGGCATCTGCCCGTGAAAGTGCGGTGATTAGCAAGCAGAAAACATGCCATGTTTAGGTAGGCGACCCCCTACAAGGCCTGCTGGGTTATCATAAGTCCTTGTCCCAACCTTAATTTTCCGCACTTCGATGCTCCATCCACGCACCTATGACGTGATCGTGATCGGCGGCGGCCACGCCGGCACCGAGGCCGCGCTGGCCGCGGCGCGCTGCGGCGCGCGCACGCTGCTGCTGAGCCACAACATCGAGACGATCGGCCAGATGAGCTGCAATCCGGCCATCGGCGGCATCGGCAAAGGCCACTTGGTGAAGGAAATCGACGCCTTGGGCGGCGCCATGGCCCAGGCGGCCGACCGTGCCGGCATCCAATGGCGCACGCTCAACGCCTCCAAGGGCCCGGCGGTACGGGCCACGCGCTGCCAGGCCGACCGGGTGCTCTACAAGGCGGCGATCCGCCGGATGGTGGAAACCCAACCGCATCTGGACCTGTTCCAGCAGGCGGTGGACGACCTGCTGATCGAGCAGGGCCGCGTGGTCGGGGTGGTGACGCAAATGGGCCTTTCCTTCCGTGCCAGGTCAATTGTGCTCACGGCGGGCACCTTCCTGGCCGGAAAAATCCATATTGGCCCCGCGCAGTACGCGGGCGGACGCGCCGGCGATCCACCCGCCAGCACGCTCGCCCAGCGCCTGCGCGAGTTGCCGGTGGCCGCCGACCGCCTCAAGACCGGCACGCCGCCGCGCATCGACCTGCGCAGCATCGACTTCAGCGGCCTGGACGAGCAGCCCGGCGACGACCCGGCGCCGGTGTTCTCCTACCTGGGCTCGCGGGCCGAGCACCCGCGCCAGGTCAGCTGCTGGATCACCCATACCACCGAGCGCACCCATGAGGTCATTCGCGGCGCGCTCGACCGCTCGCCGCTCTACACCGGCCAGATCGAAGGCGTGGGCCCCCGCTACTGTCCGTCGATCGAGGACAAGGTGGTGCGCTTCGCCGACAAGGCCTCGCACCAGATCTTCATCGAGCCCGAAGGCCTGGACAGTTTCGAGATCTATCCCAACGGCATCTCCACCTCGCTGCCGTTCGACGTGCAGATGGCGCTGGTGCAGTCGATCAAGGGTTTCGAGCAGGCGCACATCACCCGCCCCGGCTACGCGATCGAATATGACTATTTCGACCCGCGCGGCCTGCACCCGTGGCTGGAGACCAAGACCATCCCCGGCCTGTACTTCGCCGGCCAGATCAACGGCACCACCGGCTACGAGGAAGCCGCCGCGCAGGGGCTGATCGCCGGCCTGAACGCGGCGCTGGCCGTGCAGGGCAAGGCGCCGTGGTACCCGCGCCGCGACGAGGCCTATATCGGCGTGCTGATCGACGACCTCACCAGCAACGGCACCATCGAGCCCTACCGCATGTTCACCTCGCGCGCCGAATACCGGCTGCACCTGCGCGAAGACAACGCCGACCTGCGCCTGACCGAAACCGGCCATGCGCTGGGCGTCGTGCCGCAGACCCGGTTTGACGCATTGCGCGCCAAGCGTGAAGCGGTGGAACGGGAGATCCAGCGACTGGCGGCGCTCTGGGCCGCGCCGAACAACGCGCTGGGCGCGGCCATCGAGCGCCAGCTGGGCATTGCGGTGAGCCGCGAAACCAATGCCCTGGATCTGCTGCGCCGCCCTGAGCTGGACTACGCCCGGCTCACCTCGGTGGCCGAACTGGGCCCCGCGGTCGAGCGCGAGGACGTGGCCGCCCAGGTCGAGGTGCAGACCAAGTACGCCGGCTACCTCGAACGTCAGCGTGAGGAAATCGAACGCCAGCGCCGGCACGAAAACACCGCCATCCCGTCCGGCTTCGACTACGACAAGGTGCGCGGCCTGTCCGCCGAGGTGCTGCTGAAGCTCAAGCGCAGCCTGCCCGCCACGATCGGCCAGGCGGCGCGCATCAGCGGCGTGACGCCGGCGGCCATTTCCCTGCTGCTGGTGCATCTGAAACGGCGCGCCGCGGCTTAAAGTCCAATCCGTCGCGGGCGCATGGCATCATGCGCGTCTGTTGAAAGAGGGATGCGCGATGGAAGTCTGGATCGGCCGACACGGCGAACGCCACGGTCCTTATCAGGAACAACAAGTGCGCGAATGGCTGCGCAGCGGGCAGCTGGGTCGCGACGACCTGGGCTGGTACGACGGCCTGGCCGACTGGCAGCCGCTTTCGGTGCTGTTCGCCGACGAATTTTCCAAGGCGCCACCGCCCTATCCTCCGGCGGCCGCGCCCGTATCGGCTTACTCCGCGCATGCCGCGCCCCAGCCATCGGCCACGGTGAGCTACGCCGGTTTCTGGAAGCGCGTACTGGCTTACCTTATCGATGCCTTCGTGCTGTATTTCCCTTTCTCGCTGCTGGAAATTCCTTTCGGCATGCGCAAGGCCTATGTCGCGCTGAACCAGCAAGTGCTGTCAGCCGGCACTGATTTCCAGGCGGCGATGACGGCGTACCAGCATTTCTACGTCGAACAGTGGCCGTATTTCCTGACCACGATGGTGGTCGGCTGGCTGTATTTCGCGGTGTGCGAAAGCTCTTCGTGGCAGGCCACGATCGGCAAGCTGGCGCTGGGCATGCGCGTGACCGATCTGAACGGCGGACGCATCAGCTTCGCACGTGCACTGGGACGCTACGGCGGCAAACTGATCAGCAGCTTCATGCTGTGCGTCGGCTTTCTGCTGGTGGCCTTCACCCAGCGCAAGCAGGGGCTGCATGACATGCTGGCCAACACGCTGGTGGTCAACGGCCGCGCCACCGACGCCCATCGCAACGCACCGCCGCCGGCGCAGGACGACCGCACTTCGTTCACCGCCTGATTTGCCGCGCAGAGGCCAGCGGCGACGGAGCGATCCGGCGCCGTTTTTCTGCCCATTCACCGCGCCTTGCTATCATCGGCGCTTTCTTCACCGCATGCCGGCGCCGCGACGCCGGCACAAGGAATCGTCGCTCCATCATGCTCAGCATCGAACAACGCATTGCCCAGGACATCGCCGCCAAGGCGGAACAAGTTCACGCCGCCGTGGACCTGCTTGACGGCGGCGCCACCGTGCCGTTCATCGCACGCTACCGCAAGGAAGCCACCGGCGGCCTGGACGACACCCAGCTTCGCCTGCTCGAAGAACGCCTGCGCTATTTGCGTGAACTGGAAGAACGCCGCGAAGCGATCCTGGCCAGCGTGCAAGAACAAGGCAAGCTCACCGATGCATTGAAGGGCGACATTCTCGCCGCCGACACCAAGGCGCGCCTGGAAGATCTGTACCTGCCCTACAAGCCCAAGCGCCGCACCAAGGCGCAGATCGCGCGCGAAGCGGGCCTGGAGCCGTTGGCCACCGGCCTGCGCGAGGACCCCACGCAGTCGCCCGAAGCCTTCGCCGAAGCCTTCGTCGATGCCGGGAAGGGCGTGGCCGACGTGCGTGCCGCGCTCGATGGCGCGCGCGCGATCCTGATGGAAAGCATCGCCGAAGATGCGCAGCTGCTGGGCGACCTGCGCGACTGGCTGTGGGACAAGGGCCAGATCCGCGCCAAGGTGGTCCAAGGCAAGGAAAACGAGGGCGCGAAATTCCGCGACTACTTCGACCACATGGAAGCCATCGGCAAAATTCCCTCGCACCGCCTGCTTGCGCTGATGCGCGCACGCAACGAAGGCGTGATCGAGCTTGAGCTTGCGCCGACGGCCGACGCCGAGCAAGGACACCAGGAAGGCGAAGGCCGCGTGGCCGCGCACACCGGCATCGTCGATCGAGGCCGCGCCGCCGATGCGTGGCTGCGCGAGACCGTGCGCCTGACCTGGCGCGTGAAACTGCATCTGCATCTGACGCTCGACTTGTTCGGCCGCGTGCGCGAGAGCGCCGAGGACGAAGCCATCCGCGTCTTCGGCGACAACCTCAAGGATCTGATGCTGGCCGCACCGGCCGGCGCGAAAACGGTGATGGGCCTGGACCCGGGCATCCGTACCGGCGTGAAAGTGGCGGTGGTCGATGCCACCGGCAAGCTACTGGCGACCGATACCGTTTATCCGCACGAGCCGCGCAATCAATGGGACCAGTCGCTGGCGCGGCTGGCGCTGCTGAGCAAGCAGCACGGCGTCAACCTCATCGCCATCGGCAACGGCACCGCCTCGCGCGAAACCGACAAGCTGGCCGGCGAACTTATCAAGAAGCACGCCGACCTGAAGCTTTCCAAGATCGTGGTGAGCGAAGCGGGCGCTTCGGTGTATTCCGCCTCGGAAACCGCGGCGAAGGAATTTCCCGATCTCGACGTGAGCCTGCGCGGCGCGGTATCGATCGCGCGGCGCTTGCAGGATCCGCTGGCCGAGCTGGTGAAGATCGAGCCCAAGGCCATCGGCGTGGGCCAGTACCAGCACGACGTGAACCAGGTGAAGCTGGCGCGCGCACTCGATGCCAAAGTCGAGGACTGCGTGAACGCGGTCGGCGTGGACGTGAACACCGCTTCGGCGGCGCTGCTTTCGCGCGTGGCCGGCCTCAGCCCGAGCGTGGCCGACAACGTGGTGAAGCATCGCGACGCCAACGGGCCATTCGCCAATCGCAGGGCGCTGTTGAAGGTGCCGCGCCTGGGTGACAAGGCGTTCGAACAATGCGCGGGCTTTTTGCGCGTTCCCAGCGGCGACAATCCGCTCGATGCCAGCGCGGTGCATCCGGAAGCGTATCCCGTGATCGAGCGCATCATCGCGCAGTGCGGGCGCGAGGTGAAAAGCATCATCGGCGATACCGGCTTCCTGCGCGGCTTGAAACCCGAGCAGTTCACCGACGAACGCTTCGGCGTGCCGACCGTGCGCGACATCCTCAAGGAGCTGGAGAAACCCGGCCGCGATCCGCGTCCCGAATTCGTCGCGCCGAGCTTTGCCGAAGGCGTGGAAGACCTCAAAGATCTCAAGCCGGGCATGATTCTGGAAGGCCGCGTCACCAACGTGGCCGCGTTCGGTGCGTTCGTGGACATCGGCGTGCATCAGGATGGACTGGTGCACGTTTCGGCGCTGTCGCATACCTTCGTCAAGGATCCGCGCGATGCCGTCAAAGCCGGCGACATCGTGAAGGTGAAAGTGATGGAGGTGGACATTCCGCGCCAGCGCATCGGCCTCTCCATGCGGCTGGACGACGAGCCTGGCCAGGCTCGCGGCGGCCGGCCGGCGGGCGGCAGCGAGCCGCGCGGCGGTTCGCGCGACAACCGCGGACCGCGCCCTGGTGGTTCCTCTGTCGCAAAACCCTCCGCGCCGCCCACCAATAGCGCGTTCGCCGACGCGTTCTCGCGTGCGCTGAAGCGTTGACCATCGCCAATCGGGCATGCCAAGTGCCTGATTCGAAACATCATACAAGGCCCACGTGCGCGGCCGCGCACGCGGGCCTGCTGCTTTACGCGGTTTGCGTGCAACGCAGCATGCGCTTACGTATGGATTGCATTAACGTAACATCCCTATAACAAACGCAGGAGCACTAACCCATGGCTCACCCACGCAGGATCGCTGGCGCCATTGCGCTGGCACTCGGACTTATCGGCGTTTCGCACGCTACGGGGAATCCGAAGTCAACCTTCGATAACGTCATCACTTTCGGCGACAGCCTGAGCGATGCGGGCAATCTTTCGCTGTCGGAGGTTCCCGGCTTTCAGCCGCCGCAGAAGTTCACCACCAATCCCGGCAATGTCACCGTGCAGAACGTCGCCGCAGGGCTCGGCTACTCGTTGACGGCCTCGCTGGCCGGCGGCAACGACTATGCGTGGGGCGGCGCGGGCATCAATAACAATTCGCCGGGTACGCCCACCGGCGTGCCGACCATCACCACGCAGATCGACACATACCTGGCCAGCCACCCCACCCTGGACAGCCGCGCGCTGTACACCATGTGGGGCGGCGCCAACGACATCTTCTACGCCACCACCACGCCGGCCACCGCGCAAGCGCAGATCGTGGCGGCCGCGCAGCAGGAAGTGAAGCTGCTGGGCGCACTGCAGGCGGCGGGCGCGAAGAACATCGTAGTGTTCAACCTGCCCAATATCGGCCTTACGCCCGATGCCACTGAAGCGGGCGCGGCGGCAGCCTCCAATCTCACCACGCTCAGCGTGATCTACAACAACCAGCTCAATGCCGGCATCGGCAAGCTGGGCCTGGGCATCATTCCGGTCAATGCGTTCGCGCTGCTGAACCAGGTCATCGCCAACCCGGGCCTGTACGGCTTCAGCAACGTCACCACGCCCGCGTGCGGCGTGGGTTCGGACTCCGTGCTTTGCGGTCCGCAGGGCTCGGGCCTGCCCTACACCTATGCGCCGGGCACCAACAACAGCTACTTGTTCGCCGATGGCGTGCATCCCACCACCGGCGCGGACAAGATGCTGGCACAGGTGGTGCTGTCGGAACTGGCCGCGCCGCAGCAGATTTCGCTGCTGCAGGAAGCGCCGCTGGCGGCGGTCACCACGCAGACCTCGGCCATCCGCAACCAGATGACGGCCGATAACTTCGGCAGCACCACGCGCGCCTTCGCCAGCATTAACTACTCCAACCAGCAATTCGACCAGAGCGCCGGCGCACCCAAGACCACCAGCAACAATGTCGATCTCACGGTGGGCGCCGACGTGCACGCCACCGACAGCATTTCGGCCGGCGTGGCGCTGGGTGTGGGCGAGCACTATGCCGACGTCAGCGGCGGTGGTGGCTACGATCTGCAGGCGCTCACGGGCCTGGGCTACCTGACCTGGCATGCCGGCGGCGCCTATGTGGGTGCGTACGGTGATTTCGGTCAGGCCAGCTACACCAACATCAACCGCGTTTTCATGGTCGGCGACGACAGCACGCATGAAAGCGGCAAGACCGATGGCTCCTACCTGGGCCTGGGTTTCCATGGCGGCTACTGGTTCGACGTGGGCAGCTTGAAGACCGGCCCGCTGGTCAATGTCGAATATCAAAACATCAAGATCGACGGCTACAGCGAAGGCGGCGACGACGCCACCTCGATGTGGTTCGCCCGCCAGGAACGCAATGCACTGATCAGCACGCTGGGCTGGGGCCTGCAGGGCCATTGGCAGACCCGCGGCATGGATCTGACGCCTTTCGTCGACCTGGGCTGGAATCACGACAGCCGCGCCAGCACCGACATGGTGACCGCGGGCGTGAACGGCTTGAACGGAAGTTTCGAAATGGCCGGCTTCACGCCCGACAAGAACTGGGGCTCGGCCAATGTCGGCGTCCAGGCGCAGATCACGTCCAACATCGTGGGCTGGGTCAGCTATGACGGTCACTTCTCCGATGACAGCCAGCGCTACAACAGCATCAACCTGGGGGTGAAGTTCGGCTTCTGAGCCGGCTTCACGCGGCCCACAAAAAAGCCGTCCGCATGCGGACGGCTTTTTTCATGTGCATCGAGGTGATCGAAGGGCTGTTCGATCCGCTTACTTGCCCTTGCCGCCCGTGGCCAGGCTCAGGATGTCCTTGGCCTGCTGCTGCAAGCTGCCCGCATCGCTGTCGCTCAGGGTGCTGGAGGTGCCGCCAGCATCGTGCGTCTTCAGCACCAGCGTGCCGTCATCGGCCCAACCGGCGGTATCGATCGAGCTAGGCTTGGCGTTTTGGCTGGCCATCTTCTTCTGCTGCACCACCCACGGCTTGCCGTCCTTGTAGGCGTAGTCGGTGCTGGTGAAGCCTTTGTCACCGTAATCGACCAGCTCGCGGATGAACTTCACTTCCAGGCCATCGCGGAACACCTGCCAGGCGCGCGAGACATTGGGCTCGAGCTTGGTGCCGCTCGAACGCTTCATGCCGCCGATCTGCTTCTGCACGTTCTGGAACGCGGCAAGCATTTTTTCGCCGGGCGTCTGTTCGGGCATCAGCTCGATCGCGATGTTGCTGGTCGGGTGGCCCTGCGTCAGCACCGGGGCCTGCAGCGGCATCACATAGTGACGATCGCCATCGGTGAGCGTGGCTTCCACCACGTACATGTCGTTGGGAACGACATTGGCCGGATTGAAGTCCAGCTGGAACTGCTGCGGGAAGGTGGTTGCCGACGCGATGTCCTTGGTCGCCAGCGGCGCAGAACCTTGCGCGGTCACATCGACCAGCTTGATATCCAGCGTGTCCTGGGCGGACGGCTTGATGTCGCCACGAATGGAGACCGTACCGGTGACACTGGTTGCCTGTGCGGCGGGCGCCGGTGCGGCCGCGCCGTCACTCGAATTCGTCGACGACGAATTGGAGGCATTATTGCAGCCGGCCAGTGCAACTGCTGCCACTGTCATCAGCGACCATACAACGCTGCGCATGGAAGAAACCTCAGGTTTGGATCGATTCGAACGCGATCCGCGTGACGCTACGGCGCCGCCACGATCGCGGGGGAGCCTCAGAGAATAGCCGAAAGTCACGGCATGGAAAAGTCAACCGGCTAAAAGTTCCCATTCGCAGGCGTATGTAACCATCTGATTTGTAGGATCTGTCTGGCAGTTATGTCATCCAATGCCAGGGACTGCTGCACGAAGGGCTCAAACGCGCCGTCGATTTTTGCCGGGTTCGGCCTGGCGATCCGGTAGTTATCGCCGACGCAGGCATCGACGCCATGGCATGCCCATGCGCAGCGCCCGGCGCCCGCCGTCAGGCCGGCCGCAAAAGCTCGGGGCGGAGAGCCCGCAGTTTCTTGCCCTGTGTCGCACCCAAATGTCAACGCAGAAAGAACTGACGCGTTTATGCGTCCAAGGATGACATGACGTGCCGGATTTCGCAAAATAATGCGAATTCAGACCAAAATCTCGCGGTGCCCCACGCCCTGAAAATCCGCAAAACATCAGAAAAATAAGGCACTTAGTAAAATCCTGCCGCCCACCTGCCAGAAAAGCGCGGAAAATTGCGATGAATCTGCAAGCCACTACGATCCCCGATACGTCTTCCACCTTCGCCGACCGCATCAAGTTATTGATCCAGCGCGTAGGCAGCGTCACCGAAATCGCGCGTATGTGCGGATTTTCCGAAGGAGTCGTGCGCAGTTGGCGCGACGGCAACACCGATCCTTCGCGAGCGCGCTGCGTGACCCTGGCGCGAACCTTGGGCATCTCGCTCGTATGGCTGGTGGCCGGCGAGGGATCGATGCAGATCGATCCGGGCTCCTTGGTGCCCGACGATGGCGGCGGCAACAGCGCCGAAACCATCGCCCACCGCCATCGCGCCAAGCTGCGCGCTGTGACCGATGCGCTCGATGCCAGCGGCGTGGCGATGGATGCACAGCGCCTCAACACAGCGCTGCGCATCCTGCAGTCGGAACTGGACCTGGCAGGCAGTCCGCTGACCCTGGCTGAAAATTCCGACATGCTGGCCGAGCTTTACGAGATTCTCGGTCCCGGCGGCAACGACGTGGATGCCGCGGCGATGGTCGCGTTCAATCATCGCCTCGCCGAGCGCCTGAAGAGCCATCGCGCCACCACGCGCCTGATGAGCTGACTGGCCACCTTCAAGCCCATAAAAAAGCAGCTTTACGGCTGCTTTTTTATGGGCTGCGCCAACGCTAGAGGCGTGCGATATCCGCGATCGCCGTGAACTGCGCCTTGAGCCGCCCCAGCAGCGCCAGTCGGTTGGCGCGCACGGCCGGATTCTCGGCGTTCACCAGCACGTTGTCGAAGAATGCGTCGACCGGCGCCTGCAGCTGCGCCAGCCGTGCCAGCACCGCGGTGTAGTCGCGACGCTGCAACGCCACGACGTTGTCTGCCTGTGCCGCTTCCAATGCCTGGGCCAGCGCACGTTCCGCATCCGCTTCGAAGTGGGCGGGATCGACCTGTGTGCCGACGCTCTGTGCACCATGCTCCTCCTGCTGCTTGCGCAGGATGTTCGCCACGCGCTTGTTGGCGCCCGCGAGACTGGCCGCTTCCGGATAGCGGCCGAATTCGACCACGGCGCGCAAGCGGCGATCGAAGTCGACCAGGCTGACCGGAGTCACCGTCGCTACGGCTTCGAACTGCTCGGTGGTAAATCCCTGCTCGGCGTAGTACCCGCGCAGACGTTCGAGCACGAAATCGGCAAGCTCGTTCACCAGCGCGGCGCGACGCTGTCCCACGTCGAGCGCCGGCATCTTGCCGTCCTTGCCCGGCTTGAGCCCGGCGGCGAACGCCGTATCCGGCAGCAATTCCAGTGCTTCGGCGAAAAGCGCCTTGTGATCGAGATCCAGACCGCCTTCGATGAGCGTGCGCGCCAGACCCAGCGCGGCGCGGCGCAATGCGAAGGGATCCTTGTTTCCACTTGGCTTCAAGCCAACGGCGAAGATGCCGGCGAGCGTATCGACGCGCTCGGCCACCGCCAGCACTTGCCCGACCTTGCCTGCCGCGATCGAGTCGCCGGCGAAGCGCGGCTGGTACACGCTGTCGAGCGCATTGGCGACTTCGGCCGGCTCGTATTCGTGTTGCGCGTAGTAGCGCCCCATCACGCCCTGCAATTCCGGAAACTCGCCGACCATGCGCGTGAGCAGATCGCACTTGGCCAGGCTTGCCGCGCGCGTGGCCTGCCCGGCATCGACACCGACGCGGTTGGCCACCACGCGGGCGATTTCGGCCACGCGTATGCTCTTGTCCCACAGGCTGCCGAGCGCCTGTTGGTAGGTGACGTTCTTCAGCGCCTCCTGATAGCTTGCCAGCGGCGTCTTCAAATCTTCGTCCCAGAAGAATTTCGCATCGGCAAAGCGCGGGCGGATCACGCGTTCGTAGCCTTTGCGGATTTCGCCGGGCTGCTTGCTGTCGATGTTGGCAATGCCGATGAAGTGTTCGGTCAATGCGCCTTTCTCGTCGAACACGGGAATGAACTTCTGGTTCGCTTCCATCGTGGTCACCAGCGCCTCGGGCGGTACGTCGAGGAATTGGCGATCGAACGCGCAGGCAATGGCCACCGGCCATTCGGTGAGGTTGGCGATTTCGTCCAAGAGCGCCTCGTCGAGCCGCGGCGTGCCGCCGGTCTGCTTGGCCACGCGTGCGACTTCGTCGCGAATGCGCTGGCGGCGCTCTTGCGGATCGGCCATGACCTTGGCCATGCGCATGGCGTCCAGCCAGCTGTCCGCATCGGCCACGTGCACCGGTTGTGGATGCATGAAGCGATGGCCGCGCGATTTGCGCCCGCTCTTCAGACCCAGCACCTGGCCATCGATGATGTCCGCACCATGCAGCATCACCAGCCAGTGCACCGGGCGCACGAACGTGTAGTCGTGATCGGACCAGCGCATCGGCTTGGGAATGGGCAGGCCCTTGAGCGCTTCGTCGACGATCTCCGGCAGCAACGCGGACACCCGCTGGCCCGGCTTGACCGTGCGGAACACGAACCACGCGCCCTTGTCCGTTTCGAGCTTTTCCAACTGCTCCACGCCGACGCCGCACGATTGCGCAAAACCCACCAGCGCCTTGCCGGGGTTGCCATCGGCATCCATCGCCGCGCTTACCGCCGGACCGCGGCGTTCCAGCGATTGCTCCGGCTGCGCCACCGCGACATCGGGGATATGGACGGCCAAACGCCGTGGCGTGGCGTAGAGCGTCGCCTGCTCCAGCAACGCGCCGACACCGCGCTTGCTTAAACCCTCGCAAATGCCGCGCAGGAACGACGCGCCCAGTTCATCCAGCGCCTTGGGCGGCAGCTCTTCGGTGCCTAGCTCGATGAGCAATGACTTGGCGGCGCTCATGCGGCCTGCTCCTTGTGGGTGTGCCGGAGGCCCGGGAAGCCGAGTTTCTCGCGCTGCGCCACGTAGGCCTCGGCAACGCTGCGCGACAAGGTACGCACGCGCAGGATGTAGCGCTGGCGCTCGGTCACGCTGATCGCGCGGCGCGCATCGAGCAGGTTGAAGGTGTGGCTGGCTTTCATCACCTGCTCATACGCCGGCAGCGGGAGCCCCGCGGCGATCAGCTTGCCCGCCTCGCTTTCGCATACGTCGAACCAGCGCAGCAGCTCGGCGACGTTGGCATGTTCGAAGTTGTAGGTGCTCTGCTCCACTTCGTTCTGATGGAATACGTCGCCGTAGGTGACCTTGCCGTGCGGGCTTTCCGTCCAGACCAGGTCGTAGACGTTGTCCACGTTCTGCAGGTACATGGCCAGGCGTTCCAGGCCGTAGGTGATCTCGCCGGTGACCGGCCGGCATTCCAGGCCGCCAGCCTGCTGGAAATAGGTGAACTGGGTGACTTCCATGCCATTGAGCCACACCTCCCAACCCAGGCCCCACGCGCCCAACGTGGGCGATTCCCAGTTGTCTTCCACGAAGCGCAGGTCGTGCACCTGCGGATCCAGGCCCAGTTCCTTCAACGAGCCGATGTACAGCTCCAGGATGTTTTCAGGGTTGGGCTTCATCACTACCTGATACTGGTAGTAGTGCTGCAGGCGATTGGGATTTTCGCCATAGCGCCCGTCGGTGGGGCGCCGCGAGGGCTGCACGTAGGCGGCGGCCCAAGGTTCCGGACCCAGCGCCCGCAGGAAAGTAGCGGGGTGGAAGGTGCCGGCGCCGACCTCGGTATCGAGCGGCTGCAGCAGTACGCAGCCCTGCGCCGCCCAATAGCGGTTGAGGGTCTGGATCACATCCTGGAAAGTAGGTGCGGACATCGCTTTCCGTAACCGTGTGTAAAGCGCGCTAGTATAGCCGCAGCGCATCTTTCCGCCGATTTTTCGCGTGGATGGATGCCTAAATGAAGGGATCTGAAGCCGATGGCAGCTACTCCACAAATCGCCTCCTTGCTCGGCCGCCGCGGCCGGCTGGCCCTGGAAGATGTGCTGGCCGCCCTGGTGGTCGATGGCCATTTGTCCTCCGATGACGCCAAGCAATTGCGCATGGGCAGCCGTGCCGGCACCACGGCGGTGGAGCTCAATCCCCTGGTGGTGATCGCCAACGCCAAGTTCATCAACCAGCGCGACCCGGGACGCCCGCTGAGCCTGGAGGGCCTGACCGAATGGCTGGCCGGCCACGCCAGCCTGCCGTATCTGAAAATCGACCCGATGAAGATCAATGTCGCGGCGGTCACCCAGGTGGTCAGCCATGCGTATGCGCTGCGCCATCGCATCCTGCCCGTGGCGGCGGCGACCGGTGAAGTGACGTTCGCCACCGCCGAGCCGTTCGACAACGCCTGGGCGAAGGATCTGGCGCAGATGCTGCGCCGGGACGTGCACCGCGTGGTGTCCAGCCCGATCGACATCAATCGCTACCTGCAGGAGTTCTACGGCGTCCAGCGCTCCATCCAGCTGGCCAAGGACGCCAAGGGCCAGGGTTATGACACATCCGCATTGCTCAACTTCGAGCAGCTGCTGGAACTGGGCAAGGCCGGCGAGGTGGGCGCGGACGACCGGCACGTCGTGCACATCGTGGACTGGTTGCTGCAATACGCGTTCGAGCAGCGCGCTTCGGATATCCACCTGGAGCCGCGCCGCGAAGCCGGACGCATGCGCTTTCGCATCGACGGTGTCATGCACAAGGTGTTCGAGCTGCCACCGCCGGTGATGACGGCGGTGACCTCGCGCATCAAGATTCTTTCGCGCATGGACGTGGCGGAAAAGCGCCGCCCCCAGGACGGCCGCATCAAGACCCGCGCCACGTCCGGGCGCGAAGTGGAACTGCGCATTTCCAGCATGCCCACGGCATTCGGCGAAAAACTGGTGATGCGTATCTTCGACCCCGACATCGTGGCGAAGGATTTTTCCCAGCTGGGCTTTTCGGCTTCCGAAGCCGCGCTGTGGCGTCGCCTGGTGGAGCGCCCGCATGGCATCGTGCTGGTGACCGGCCCTACCGGTTCGGGCAAGACCACCACGCTGTATTCCACACTCAAGCACTTGGCGACGCCCGACATCAACGTGTGCACGGTGGAAGACCCGATCGAAATGGTTTCTCCCGAGCTGAACCAGATGCAGGTGCAGCCGGCGATCGACCTGGACTTCGCCACCGGCGTGCGAACCCTGCTGCGCCAGGACCCTGACATCATCATGGTCGGCGAAATACGCGACCTGGAAACGGCGCAGATGGCCGTGCAGGCATCGCTTACCGGACACCTGGTGCTGTCCACGCTGCATACCAACGACGCGCCGAGCGCGGTGACGCGCTTGCTGGACCTTGGCGTTCCCCATTACCTCATCCAGTCCACGCTGAGCGGCGTCGTGGCACAACGCCTGGTGCGCACGCTATGCCCGCACTGCAAAGCCCCGACGCAACAGGATCCGCACGAGTGGACCGCGCTCACGCACGGGTGGTCGATTGCGGTTCCCGAGCGCGTGTTCAAGCCGGTCGGCTGCCTGGAATGCCGTCATACCGGGTTCATGGGACGCACCGGCATTTATGAAATGATGGAGCTGACGCCAAGGTTGCGCGGACTGGTCGGCGCCCAGCTCGACCTGATCCAATTTGGCGAGGCGGCGCTGGCGGACGGCATGCGGCCCCTGCGCATCTCCGCGTCCGACCAGGTCGCGCGCGGCCTCACCACCGTGCAGGAGGTGCTGACGGTGATCCCTCCCGTCGAACATCCCGAAGATATCCAGCATTAAGCTGCATTTGCCTCATTCGTCATTGGCTCCATGAAACCGATCCTGATCATTCGTACCGGCCACGCCCCCGACAACATCCGTGCTCGCCACGGCGATTTTCCGCATTGGTTTCGGCTAAGCGCCCGGTTGCCGCTGCCGCGCGTGCGCGTCGTCAACGTGGCGGCCGGCGAAGGGTTGCCGCCACCGCAGGAAGTGGCTGGCGCCATGATTACCGGCTCCGCGGCGATGGTGACCGAACGTGCGCCGTGGAGCGAGCAAACGGCCGGCTGGATTCGCGCTGCCATGGATATCGATCTGCCGCTGCTGGGCGTTTGCTACGGCCATCAATTGATGTCGCATGCACTGGGCGGACGCGTCGACTATCTGCCCGGCGGCCGCGAAATCGGCACTCTGCCGATCGAATTGCTGCCCGGCGCCGAACGCGATCCGCTCACGGCGCATTTGCCTGCCCAGTTTCGCGCGCATACCACGCACGAGCAAAGCGTGCTTGAAGTGCCCAAAGGCGCCCAGGTGCTGGCCCGCTCGGCGCGCGACCCGCATCATCTGCTTCGCTACGGGCGCAACGCGATCAGCGTGCAGTTCCATCCGGAATTCAACGCCGATGTGATGCGCGCGTACATCAAGCGCAAGCATCACGACATGCGCCGCGAAGGCTTCGACCCCCACCACGCCTTCCGGCAGGTGGCCGCGACGCCCAATGCGCGCCGGCTGTTAAGGATGTTTTCGCGGCGGCACGGGCTTAGTCACGACTAGGCCCTGAGCACGCTCAGCGGCTGCGGGGCGGCATCGGGAAGGGCGTTACCTTCTGGCCGTCCGCGGCGTCGCGTATGGCAAGCGCCCCTTTGCGCTCCACTTCCTCGATGCGTACGACCGCCTGCATCGGTAAATGCAGCACACGCGTATCCTTAAATTCCTCGCGCAGGCGTTCTTCCGTGGGATCGACGACCAAGCCATCCCCGGCCGGCTCGAAAACCAGATCGCCGATTTCGGTGAAGCCCCATAGCCCGCTCGATGCCACATGCTGCGCATACAGCTCGTAGCATTTGCCCAGGTGCAGAAAGGTGACTTTGTAGAGTTTCTTGGTACGCATGGCGGCATTTTAACGCCGCATGCGGCGCATGATCGCGCCGCGCGACAGAAGTGCGAATACGGCTCCAAACAGGAAGCCGGCCACGTGCGTCCACCATGCATAACCGCCGTAGCTGGGTCCGACGTAGCTGAAGAGCAGTTGCAGCAACGCCCAGATGCCGATCAGCAGAAACGCCGGCACGCGCACGAATTCAAGATAAAAACCGAGCGGCAGCACAAGCCCCAGGCGCGCGCGCGGGAACAGTGAAACATATGCGCCAAGAATGGCCGACACCGCGCCGCTGCATCCGATGATCGGTCTGACCACCCCCGCCAGGGAAACCGCGCCGGCGAAATTGGCCACGACCCCGCCCAGAAGAAACAGCACCAGGAAGCGCACCGACCCCAGCGCGCGTTCAGCCGGCACGCCAAAGATCATCAGGAACAACAGGTTGCTTAGCAGGTGTAACCATGCGACATGGATGAACAGCGCCGTCACCAGGCGCAGCAGTGCTGGATCGCGCAACTGCTGCCAGACCGGCTGGTGAGTATCGAAGATGTTGGCGGGAACCGTGCCCCACTCCAGCAGGAAGGTGACACGTCGAGGCGCAGGCATCAATGCGAGCACGACGAAGGTCACCACGCAAATACTGATCAGCAGCATCGCCGCCCAGTGGATGCGCGGTTGACGTCGCGTTTCAACATTGACGAACACGGCGCTTCTCCTCGGCACTCGCTCAGTTGTAGCCGATCCGAAGCTGCATGATAGGCGATAAGGGGGTGCCGGTTGTGCGGCTGGGCGGCGGCGGTGCTTGGGTGCGTGTCTGCGCGGCCCGGCGGGCGGGGCCTTTTGCCGGGCCCCTAAAGCCAAACGCCTTCCGGTGAGGGAAGGCGTTTGAAGGATAAAGCCCCTGGCGGTGACCTACTCTTGCATGCAAGTGCACACTACCATCGGCGCAGCTGCGTTTCACTTC
>NZ_DATJTC010000001.1:0-45545 GCF_035503745.1 Dyella sp. | reverse complement strand
ATAGTCCCGAGGCCAAAGCCCGCGCGGGGCATAATCGCGCTCTCGCCGAAGCCTTGCGCGCGAAGGTTGCGGAGACCGCGCTCGGCGGCTCCGAGGCCAGCCGCGAGCGCCACACCGCGCGCGGCAAGCTGCTGCCGCGCGAGCGGGTCGACCGGCTTGCCGATCCCGGCAGCCCCTTCCTCGAGCTCGCGCCGCTGGCCGCCGAGGATCTCTACGACGGCGCCGCGCCCGGGGCCGGGGTGGTCGCCGGGATCGTCCGCGTGCACGGCCGCGAGGTCGTCGTCGTCGCCAACGACGCCACGGTCAAAGGCGGCACCTACTACCCGATGACCGTGAAGAAGCACCTGCGGGCGCAGGAGGTGGCGCTGGCGAACCGGCTGCCCTGTGTCTATCTGGTCGACTCCGGCGGCGCCTTCCTGCCGATGCAGGACGAGGTGTTTCCGGACAAGGAACATTTCGGGCGCATTTTCTATAACCAGGCGCGCATGTCCGGTCTTGGCATTCCGCAGATCGCCGTGGTCATGGGCTCTTGCACCGCCGGCGGCGCCTACGTACCGGCGATGAGCGACGAAACCATCATCGTGCGCGAACAGGGCACCATCTTCCTGGGCGGCCCGCCGCTGGTGAAGGCCGCCACCGGCGAAGTGGTGGATGCCGAAGCGCTGGGTGGCGCGGACGTACATACGTCCATCTCCGGCGTGGCCGACCACTTCGCGGAAAACGACGCGCACGCGCTGTCGATCGCGCGGGACATCGTCGCCAGCCTCAATCGCAAGAAAGACATGCCGCTGGCGCTGCGCCCGTCCGTTGAGCCCCGCTATCCGGCCGAAGAACTTTACGGCGTGATTCCGCAGGACACGCGCCGGCCGTTCGATATCCGCGAAGTGATCGCACGCATCGTCGACGATTCCCAATTCCACGAATTCAAGGCGCGCTACGGCAAGACGCTGGTATGCGGCTTCGCGCACATCCATGGCTATCCCGTGGGCATCGTCGCCAACAACGGCATCCTGTTTTCCGAATCGGCGCTCAAGGGCGCCCATTTCATCGAACTGTGCAACCAGCGCAACGTGCCGCTGGTCTTTTTGCAAAATATCACCGGCTTTATGGTCGGCAAAAAATACGAAAACGCCGGCATCGCCAAGGACGGCGCGAAGATGGTCACGGCGGTGGCGTGTTCGCATGTACCCAAGTTCACGGTGGTGATCGGCGGCAGCTTCGGCGCCGGCAATTACGCGATGTGCGGCCGCGCCTATGGCGCGCGTTTCCTATGGATGTGGCCCAATGCGCGCATCAGCGTGATGGGCGGCGAACAGGCCGCCAGCGTGCTGGCCACGGTCAAGCGCGACGGCATCGAAGCGTCCGGCAAAAACTGGAGCACCGAAGAAGAGGATGCCTTCAAGGCGCCGATCCGGGAGCAATACGAACGGCAAGGCCACCCCTACTACGCCAGCGCGCGCCTGTGGGACGATGGCATCATCGATCCGGCCGATACGCGCCGGGTGCTGGGCCTGGCCATTTCCGCCTCGCTCAATGCGCCGATCGAACCGCAGCGGTATGGCGTGTTCCGCATGTAATGAAGACGTGGCCTAACGGCCATGGACGCAAGACAGGGGGAAGTTAGGCAATGATCGTTGGCATCGATCTGGGCACCACCCACTCGCTGATCGGTTGTTACGGCGAGTCGGGTCCGCAATTGTTTCGCAACGCGCTGGGCGAATACCTGACGCCGTCCGTGGTAAGCATGGACGAGGACGGCCACATGATCGTCGGCGCGGCCGCCCGTGACCGGCTGATCAGCCATCCCGGCGTGACCGTCGCCGCGTTCAAGCGCTGGATGGGTACTTCGCGCGAAACCGCGCTCGGAGGGCGCAGCCTGCGTGCCGAGGAGCTGTCCGCACTCGTGCTTCGCTCGCTGCTGGCCGACGCGGAAGCGGCGCTCGGCGAAAAAGTGCGCGAAGCGGTGATCAGCGTGCCGGCCTATTTTTCCGATGCGCAGCGCAAAGCCACCCGTGCCGCGGGCGAACTAGCCGGCGTGAAGGTCGAGCGGCTGATCAACGAACCCACCGCCGCGGCTCTCGCCTACGGACTGCAAGAGCGGCAGGAAGGCAGCCGCTTCCTGGTCTTCGATCTGGGCGGCGGAACCTTCGACGTATCGATCCTGGAAATGTTCGAGGGTGTCGTGGAGGTGCACGCCAGTGCCGGCGACAACTACCTCGGCGGCGAGGATTTCCTTGAAATACTGCAGAACACCTGCCTGGCCGACCTGAAACTTCGCGCAGACGATTTCAGCCCGGTCGAACGCGGCTCGCTCCGACGCCGGCTTGAAACGGTCAAGCGCGCGCTGACCCAGCAGCAGACTGCCACGCTCGACTGCCAGATCGGCAAACACACTATTCAGTGGCAGCTCGATCAGGATCGCTTTGCGCACCTGGCCGATCCGCTGTTGCAACGCATGCGCGCACCGTTGGAGCGTGCGCTGAGGGACGCGCGCCTGCGCCCGGACCAGCTCAACGAGATCGTGCTGGTCGGCGGCGCCAGCCGCATGCCGCTGGTATCGCGCCTGGCCACGCGCATGTTCGGCCGGTTGCCGTTGCGCCACGTCAATCCCGACGAAGCCATCGCCATCGGCGCGACGGTCGCGTCGGGCCTGAAAAGCCGCAACGCCAAGCTGGAAGAAATCATCCTCACCGATGTCTGTCCCTATACGCTTGGCGTGGAAGTCGGGCAGCGCGATGCACATGGCCACATACAAAATGGCATGTTCTCGCCGATCATCGAACGCAATAGCGTGGTGCCGGTCAGCCGCGAGAACACCTACCAGCCGCTCAGTGAGCGCCAGCAGGTGCTGGAGCTGAAGATCTACCAGGGCGAAAATCCGCTCGTAGCCAACAACATCAAGCTCGGCCAACTGGACATTCCGATGGACCCGCGCTTGTCGACCGCACAAAACCAGGTCACCGTGCGCTTCACCTACGACATCAACGGTGTGCTGCAAATCGAGGCGACCCCGGCGGCGACGGGCATCTGCCATGAACTCGTGCTGGAACAAAACCCGGGCCTGCTCAGCGAAACGGAGATACGCGCCCGCCTTGCCTCCTTGTCGGAGCTGAAGATCCACCCGCGTGCGCGGCAGGAAAACATCGCCCTGCTGGCGCGCGCCGAACGGCTGTACGAAGAGTTTCTTTCCGCCCGACAGGTGCTTCAGCAGTGGATCGGTCAATTCCGCCAGACGCTGGAAAGCCAGAACGAGAAAACCATCGGCGAGCATCGCGACAACTTTCGTCAGGCACTCGATGCGCTGGAAGCGCAGCTTTGAACTGGGCCTACGAGTTGCTGGGCATTTCGCCTGATGCCGATGAGCGCACGGTCAAGCGCGCCTACGCACAGCTGCTGCGCACGACGCGTCCGGACGAGGATCCCGAAGCATTCCAGCGCTTGCATACGGCCTACAAGACCGCGCTGATGCGCGCCGCCCGGCCAAACCAGTCCACGCCGGCCCAGGCGCCCGTTGCGCGCGAATCCGAGCCGACGGCCACGACGCCAGTGCAGGCGCCGCCCGTAGCGCATGAGCAGGCCCCTGAACCCGCACAACCCGCAACCCCACCGCCGCCTTCGCCGGCACCAGCCAGGGTCGTCACCGTCAGCGCCAACCAGCTGGCCGATTCGGTCATCACCAGCGCCATCCAGACCGAGGACCACCTCGAACTCACCCGGCTACTGCAGGACAGGCCGGAGTTCTGGTCGATCCAGGTGAAGCAGCAAATCGGGCAGATGGTGCTCGGCAAGCTGTTCAAGAACCCGCAACCGATGTCATCGCGCAACCTGGACGCCGTGCTGCGCTTCTTCAATCTCGACCACGTGCTGTCGGGCATCGACCCGTTTGCGCTGCAGCAGCTGCGCATGCGGCAATCGCTGCAATGGGAACTCAAACCAGAGCATCATCACGAGCTTGCGCGCCGGACTAGCGTAACCACCGGCGGTACTCCCGACGTCACTAAGCTGCGCCGTCATCTGGCGCTTTTGCAACAACCTCTTCGCTGGTACCACATTGCCACCTCCGCACTGAGCAGCGAACGCGTCAAGCGTCGCGGCGATTTCGTGCGCGCCTTTTGCGGCGGCATGTTCGAGGAAATTCGCCCACCGCTCAATCGCGAACACGCGTTGTTCTGGCATCGCGCGTCCACGCCGGGCGCGATGATCTGGGAGCGGTTTGCCGTCAACACGGTTCGCGCTGTCTACATCGGCCTCTTGCTGGCGCTCCTCACGCTGGCAGTGTGCAGCCTGCTCGATGGGAGCCCCGGCGAAACGGTATGGAGTCGTGTCGTCGCCCCGACGATGCTTGCCTTTGCAGGCACCCTCGCTGCATGGCTGGCGCTTGCGGGCTGGGCATGGCTCGACGGCTGGCAACGTCTACCCGAATCCATGCCATCGCGCTGGATATGGCTGCGACGCCTGGCCATCCCTGCGCTGTGCGCTACAGGCGCGGGGTTCGCTTACCTGGCAGATATGCCACTCATCGGCGGCCCGGTGGTGGCGCTCGCGCTCATACTGTCACTGCGCCGCTGGCTTTCCCGCCGATCGCGTGCCGGGTCGAGCTTCTCTTTCGGATCGTTGCGTGCTCCGCTGTGGATCGGCGGCATCGTCTTGAGCAACGCATACAGATCGTATGCCCACGATAACACCGTCGCACTCGATATACCGTTCGCCGCCATCGGCGCGGCCGTGGCGATGTGCTTGTGGCTGCTCGACACGTGGCGTCATCGCGCCACCCTATGGCCAAAGAACGCGTGATGCTGCTACCGCTAAAAATGCAATTCCGGTGCGACCGCATTTGACTGGCCTTTTGGGCGAAAGCATTCACGCAGCCGTTCGCGACCAAGATGCACGCGCGCCAGCTGCGCTTGGCGATTTCTGGTCGTAAAACAGGCCAAGCTGCTTTTGACGGCTCGTCACTGCCAATGGCGCACCTCACGTATTCATAAGCCCGGAACGTGCGGTGGATGACACCACACCGCCGCCGGTCGGCGACCGCCCAACCGCGCCGACGCGCACTGCATGGCGAGTAGTGCGAGACATCCACACATGGCGTGATGGAAGCGTCAACCGCCAACCATCTCCCGCTTCTGTGTGCGCCACATCACATCGGTCGACAAAACGTTCACGTTCACCCCATCGCGACGAAGGCGCACGAACGCTAAACGCACATCGCGTTGCCATCTCGAAGAAAGATTCGTGTCATCTAGAGCCGTTGTGATCGCCGCTTCGGCCGGCGTGCACATGCGTTGCAATGCGGGGAAGACCGGGTGGACCGGTCAGGCCGGAGCCGCCCAGGGAGAGCGGCAGTCGATTGCGCACGGAATGCGCGCCTACCTTCCGACTCTATAAGGATTAATCATGAAGCGTGAACGTTCTTTTGCGAAAACGATGCTTTCCGCTGCACTGGTCTGCGCTTTCGGCGCGGCCGCTCCGGCCTTCGCGCAGACCAGCCAGACACTGGTGATCGAGCCCGACCAGGGCTTCACCTCGATCTACAACCTGATCTCGGCGGCCAAGTCAACCATCGACATGACCATGTACGAACTTCAGGACACCACCGCGCAGAACCTGCTGTGCACGGCCGCCTCCAACGGCGTGAAGGTTCGCGTGATCCTGGACGTCAACGACGAGAAGAGCAACAACACCTCCGCCTACGATCAGCTGAAGGATTGCGGAGTGAGCGTGGTGTGGGCCTGGACCAAGTATGAGGCGACACACCAGAAGACGATCACGATCGACGGCGCTACCGCCAACGCGCAAACGGCGATCATGACCGCCAACCTCACCAGCCGCTACTACAGCACCACGCGCGATTTCGCGGTGATCGAAAACAACGCGACCGATATCGCCGCTATCGAAGCCACCTTCGCCAAGGACTACGCGCACGACTCCGTCACGCCCTCCGACGGCGCCGACCTGGTGTGGAGTCCGACCAATTCGCAGACCTCCCTGCTCGACATCATCAACAATGCCAAGACCAGTCTGCTGGTCGAAAACGAGGAAATGAGCGACAGCGCCATCGTCAGTGCGCTGGAGAAGGCCGCCGAGAAAGGCGTGAGCGTGACCGTCGTGATGACCAATGACGATAACGAATACTCCAGCGAGTTCAACGCGCTGACCAAAGACGGCGTGAAGATCAGCACGTATCCGGATAACGATACGGCGCTGTACATCCATGCCAAGGCGATCGTGGCCGACTACGGCACGTCCAGCGCGGTGGCGTTCGTGGGTTCGGAAAACTTTTCCAGCGCTTCGCTGACCGAAAACCGCGAACTGGGCTTGACCACCACCAATGCGAGCGTCCTGCAGCAGCTTGAGAGCACCATGAGCAGCGATTATTCGGGCGGCACGCCGTGGTAATCCACCATCACCGGTAAAACATCGCCGGTACGGAAAAGGCGCATGGGTTGCCACCCATGCGCCTTTTTCCAGTCAGGTGAAACAACCGCGCATCAGTAATCGTAGGTGACGCCCAGACGCACGTAACGCGGCGTCTGCAACAGCATCACCGTTCCATACTGCGGGTTCGGCGCGGCCGGCACGGTACCGGTGTTGTATTCCGGATATTCGTTGAGCGGCGCCTGATTGTTGGTGATGTTGACCACATCCAGGCTAAACCCGAGCTTGTGCGCGGCAAATGCCGGCCGATAACGCACGCCGATGTCCAACTGCTTCTCCCATGGCAAGCGCCCGGCCGCCCCGGGCGGCGAAGGCAGGCCGTTGCACCATTGATAGAGCGAACCGTAGCCGACCGGATCGGTCTGGCCGGGTCCGTACAAGCCAAGGCAATAGCGCGGACCGCCGGATACCAGCGTCAGGTTCGCCGACACTTGCCATTCGGGCGTGAGCTGGTAATAGCCGAAGGCTTTCAGCTGATGCGTATGGTCCTCGCCCTGCGGGCCGATGCCGTATTCCATCAGCTGCGGGAAATCCCAGTAGGTGGTCTGCGTGGCCGCCAGGGCCTGGATGTCGGTTTCACCCATGCCTTCGTTGTTGCCGTAGCTGCGCGAGAACACGTAATCGATCTTGCCGTACCACTTGCCGTCGAACGGATGTTCCAGGAACGATTCCAGCCCGTAGTACTTGCGCACCATGTCGGGGAAACCCATTTGCGCATTGGTCAACGTCACGTTGTGAAAGACGCCATTGGGATCTTCTACCGCGAACGTGTTGGACTGGCCCGGATTGATGTAGTAGCAACTGGCATTGTTGACGTCGGTGATGCCTTCGGATGCCGCCTTGTTGATCACCGTCTGGATATCGCAATAATCGTCGATGTCGTGGCGCAGGATGCGGCGCGTCAGCTTCGCGCCGTAAATCCACGACGAACCCAGCGTCTTGGTGAAGCCGAGAATGAATTCGTCCTGATCTTCGGCCTTGAGATTCTGCACCGTGATCGTGCGCGGGTCGGGCGTCTGGCCGAAGGCATTGTCCGCCGACACGGGCGGAGAAACCTGGGTCAGGCCGATGGGCGTTCCGTTCGGCGCGATGCCGCTATAAGTGAAATATTGCTGCGTGCTGATGTAGCCGTTGGCGGGGCCGCCGGGCGCCAGCGGCGCGCCGAGGTAATAACGCCCGGCGTTGCCGTACACCTTGAAGCTGCCATCGCCATTCACGTCCCAGCTGAAGCCCAGGCGCGGCGCCCACTGCGGCTTGTTCTGCGCCATGTACGACTGGCCCGCCGCGTTCAAATTGGTGAAGCCGTCGTCGCGCAAACCGATCGACAGCAGCCAGCGATCCGTCGCCTGCCACTGATCTTCGATGTATTGGGCGCGTTGCTTGGTAAGCAGGTTGGCGCCGCCGATAAACATGTTCTTGCTGACGTAGTAACCCGATGCGCCGTTGGGATAGTTGGCCAGCGCGCCGACGCCCAACGCGGGAATAAGCGGCACGGTCGGATCGGGCGTCTGTCCGTAATTCCAGTAATAGCCCGGGCCGGAGCTATTGTTGCCTTGATCGAAGGCACCCGAGGTCAGGTTGTCGATACCGGCGGTGATGGTGTGATTGCCGATCACGTAGCTTAAGCTCGCACGCAGGTTGCTGGTGCGGTAGTAGGGGTTGTACAGCGAAGCGATGGTCTGCTGGCCGTTGTTCGGCACGCCATTGTTGTAGGCCGGGTTCTGGTAGGTCGCGCCGGCGATATACGTGGCGTCGGGATCGTAATCCACCGGTACGCTGTAGTTGAACGTCTTCATCTTGCCGTACATGGCAGTGAAGGTGAGGTCGTCCGTGATGTAGCTGGTGAACTTCGCCGACCACATGTCGCCACCGCTCTTGGTGTCGTTGGCATAACCGCGGAACGTGGTTTCCTGCTGCGCGTTGTAGTCGTAGTTGTAGTAGGTGCCCAGGCCTTCCTCTTTGCTGGAGGCACCGGTAAGTTCCAGCAGGTTCTTGTCGGTGATGTTCCAGTTGACCTTCGCATACCACTTGGGCAGGCGCGTCTTGTAGTTTTCGGCAGGCGTGCTGGAGGTAACGTTGTTGACGGTCTGGCCGCCTTCGTCGCTCATTTCAGCCGAGGCGAACAAGAACAGCTTGTCTTTGATGATCGGGCCGCCGACGTAGGCGTCGTAAACGGACGTCCAGTGGCTGTCCTTGCTGTTGGGGTCGAACAGATTGCCCGCCACCGGCGAAGGCGGCGTGCCGTTGGCGTAATAGGTGTTGTCCTGGGCCGAGCGCAGGCCCTCGGGCTCGTATAGCATTTGGCCGCCGAAGTGCCACTGGTTGGTGCCACTCTTGCCGATCATGTTCAGCACGCCGCCGTCGGAGCGGCCGTACTGGGCGCTGTAGCCACCGGTATAGACTTCTTCCTGATCGATCGAACCGTACGGCAGTGTGATGCCGCCCTGCCCCAGATACGGATCGGTGGTGTTGAAGCCGTTGATGTAATACGCGTTCTCCTGCACCGACGAACCGCCGAAGCTCACCAGCGGCACGCCGGTGGTACTGGTGAAGCCGCCGCTGTCGGCAACGGCACCGGGCGCGAGCAGCGCCGCTGCCTCCGCCGTGCGCGGCAAGGGCAATGCCGCCAGCTGCGCGGCGGTGATGACGGTGCGCGAATCGACCGTGCTCACGTCGATCGGCGGCGTGCTGTTCGCCGTCACCGATACGCCCGAAAGCTGCTTGGCCGCCACCGGCTCGGAGAACGACACGTTGACACCAAGGCCTACGTTCACGGTCACGTGATCGTGCGTCTGTACCGCCGTGCCGCTGCGCATCAGGGTGACGGTGTAAGTGCCCACCGGCAGCTGCGTGGCGTTGTAGCGCCCCTGGCTGTCGATGCCGACTTCGCGCGTCAGGCCCGAGTCGCTGCGCACGACCACGCTGAGATCTTTCTCGACCGGCACCTGGCCGTAAATGCTGCCGGTGGTGGACTGTGCGTGCAAGCCAGCGGCCATCAGCAACGAACCGATCGTCAGACCCAGGCATTTCTTCTTCAACGCATACGTTCTTTTCATGTTGGCCAACCCCTCCCTCTTTCGAATGATGACTTTCATCAACCCTGCAAAAAGTGCCTTGCCGTACTCCCGTTCCATGGCATGCGGGACACCTGCGCGACGTTGCCGTCACGGGTGTTCTTGGCGCGCATCCATCGCTCCCCTGCCACTTCCTGCCGCTCGTCCGATCGCCGTGTCCGCGCATCTCCCCAGCCGCGCGGATGGCGCCGAACGCTAGGTCGTGGGTATTCGTGCGGCGGGGCACGGGATGCCTCGCCGTTTACGCTTGCCCGTCATCGCAGCAAGCGGCGTTGTCATGCGTGCCCCGCTTCGCGATGGATCGCGAACGTTTCCACCGCGCGCACCGTCTCGCTGGCCGAGTGCGAGACGCTCGCCGGCATCGATACAACCGTCCAAGTCAGTTGGCCCGGCATGCCGCTGCCGCTGGGCGATCAGATCCCGCAACAGCGCGCGAACCTCGACGCCAGGCAGCGTGGCCGCCGCATTGCGCCGGCAGGCCGGCGGCCGCGGGATGTCCCGCAAGGTGCCGGCACAACCCAGCCGGGCCGGCTCGCCAAGCGACGCCGCGCACAACGATTCGATGGTGAGGACATCCCGGACGGGCTGGGCAGGCATAAGCTTCCGACAAGATATGATGCAAATCGAAATGTTTCAAAACGGCAAACCAACAGTATTCGAAAACAAATACGCCTTGCAAGTCCTGTCGTATTCTTTCGTAACGAAAAGGCCAACCGCGGACATATCGGCCGGCTGGCGCCGGATTTTCGCGATATGCCAGGCGGCTGACGCCCCGGAAACGGGGCACCGGACGGCATGAGCCGCTAAAACGCAAGGAACCGCAAGCCATGGAGACCGGGCACGGCACATGCGCCTTCGCCGGATAGCCAAGTGGGAGATGTGCCTTCGCTAGAGACCGGGCACGGGGTTTACACCACCTCTATTCCGCGCCGACCGCCTACAGGCCGCCAGCGCGCAACGCCGACGCCTTCTGCCCCGAATCGCGTCACCCCGCCCTGTCACTGTCACCGCCATGGCCGGCGGCCTGTCCGGGTTGCAGAGCGTTGCCGCTAGGGCATTACTTGGCGCGCGGGCGAAATTCCAGCGGACGTACATCCGAATGCGCCGCAGCCGGCGGCTTGGGGCCGCAAGCGCCGCAGGTGCTGCAGCCGTCGCTGCAGTTGCCGGTGGCCTGCTTGGGTTGCAGATGGCGGCCGACGCCGCGCAGCCAGGCCGCGTGCCCGGGTTGGCTGAAACGGATCGATGCCGCGGCCAGCCAGCGATTGGTCAATTGCGGCGCGAGCTTGCGCAACGCATACAGCGCGCTGGCGAACACCGCCACGCCGATCACCACGTACTGGACAAGCAGACTCGTACTCACAGGAACAGCCTCGTCACCTGATAAGTGATCAACGACGCCGCGTAAGCGACCGCGAACATGTAGCTGAAGGATATGGCGACGTTGCGCCACGAATTGGTTTCGCGGCGGATCACCGCCAGCGTGGACATGCACTGCGGCGCGAACGCAAACCACACCAGCAGCGACAGCGCGGAAGCCAGCGAGAAGTTCGTCGTCAGCGCATGCGCCAACCCGCTACCCTGCGCATCGCCACCGGCCACCGCATACACGGTCGCCAGCGCCGCCACGGCGGTTTCGCGCGCCGCGAAGGCCGGAATCAGCGACAGGCTGATCTGCCAGTTGAAACCCAGCGGCGCGAAGATGTACTGCAGGCCACGGCCAAGATAACCGGCAATGCTGTAGTCGATCGCGGGCCCGGTCGCGCCGGCCGGCGGCGATGGGAAGGTGGAGATGAACCACATCAGGATCGTCAGCGCCAGTATCACGCCGGTCAGGCGCTTGAGGAAGATCGCGCTGCGCTCGTACAGGCCGATCGCCACGTCGCGCGGCTGCGGCATGCGATAGGCGGGCAGTTCCATCAGCAAGGCGTGCTCGCTGCGGTCGCGGTGCAGGTGCTTGATCACCCAACCCACCAGCATGGCGCCGCCGATGCCGGCCACGTACAACGCAAACAGCACCAGCCCCTGCAGATTGAAAATACCCAGCACGCGATGCATGGGAATGAACGCACCGATCAGCAGCGCATACACCGGCAACCGCGCCGAGCACGTCATCAGCGGCGCCACCAGGATGGTGGTGAGGCGATCGCGCGGATCCTGGATGCTGCGCGTGCCCATGATGCCGGGAATGGCGCAGGCGAAGCTGGAAAGCAGCGGAATGAAGGAACGCCCGGTCAGCCCCACGCCCAGCATCAGGCGATCGAGCAGGAAGGCCGCGCGGGGCAAATAGCCCGATTCCTCCAGCGTGAGGATGAAGAAGAACAACACCAGGATTTCCGGCAGAAAGCCCAGCACCGTGCCCAGGCCCGTGCAGATGCCATCTTTCAGCAAGCCGCGCAGCGGCCCTTCCGGCAACCACACGCCAAGCTGCGCGCCCAGCCAGTCGAAGCCGTCGCCGATCAGGTCGCTCATCGGCTTGCCGAACGAATACACCGCCTGAAATACCAGAAACATCACCACGGCAAGAATCATCAGCCCGAACACCGGATGCAGCGCCCAGCGATCGAGCGCATCGTCCAGCGCGTCGGTGGCGCGCGGCATGCGCACGGTGGCGGCGAGCAACTCGCGCACCTGCGCATGCAGGTCTGCGCGGCTGATCGGGTCATCGGGCTGCGCGGGCGCCGCTTCGGGCACTTCGCCGTCCACGCGCTCGATCAGCGCGCGTGCGCCGCCGCGCTTGACCGCGATGGTTTCCACCACCGGCAGGCCCAGGCGACGCTGCAGCTCGGGCACGTCGATCTCGATGCCGCGACGGCGCGCGGTATCCATCATGTTCAAGGCCAGCACCACCGGGCGGCCGAGCCGCTTCACTTCAAGCACGAAGCGCAGATGCAAGCGCAGGTTGGTGGCATCGGCCACGCAGACGATCAAATCCGGCGCCGCCTCGCCCGGGTAATTGCCTTCCAGCACGTCGCGGGTGATCTGCTCGTCGGGGCTGGCCGCATCGAAGCTGTAGGTGCCGGGCAGGTCCAGGATCTGCAGCACGCGGCCCGACGGTGCGGTAAAGCGCCCTTCCTTGCGCTCCACCGTGACGCCGGCGTAATTGGCCACCTTCTGGCGGCCGCCGGTGAGCTGGTTGAACAGCGCGGTCTTGCCGCAATTGGGATTGCCGACCAGGGCAATGCGCAGCGTATCGGCGCTCATGCGACCTCCTGCGCCCGCACGCTGACCCTGGCCGCTTCCGCACGACGCAACGCAAAACGGGTCGAGCCGATCTGCACCAGCAAGGGATCGGCACCGATCGGCCCACGCGCCACCAGGCGCACCTGCTCGCCCTCGACAAAGCCCAGATCGCGCAGGCGTTGCGCGATCAGGTCGTCGGGATGGCTATCTTCGACTCGTTCAACCACAGCGGAAGCACCTTTCGGCAGATCGGACAGGCGCACGGTTGCCAGCTTTCTAAATAAGAATAGTTCGCATTGTATCCACTTTTCGCATGTAGTGCAGTGGAACCGTCATCTTTGCCCGGCAATAGTTAAGATGCCCGCGTTTGCTTCCCAGGATTCCCCCCATGACCTGCGCCGTCCAAATCGCCGACCACAGCGGCATCCGCGAGCTTCGCCTGAATCGCCCGGAGGTCCACAACGCCTTCGACGACCGCCTGATCGCCGATCTCACCGCCGCGCTGGAGGCGGCAGCTGCCGACCCGGCCGTGCGCGTGGTGGTGCTTACGGGCGTGGGCGCAAGTTTTTCCGCCGGCGCGGACCTCCACTGGATGCGCGGCATGGCCAAGGCCGGCGAAGCCGAGAACCGCGACGACTCGCTGCGCCTGGCCCAGCTGATGCGCACGCTGCAATTTCTGCCCAAGCCCACCATCGCGCGGGTCAATGGCGCGGCCTACGGCGGCGGCGTGGGGCTGGTCGCGTGCTGCGACATCGCCATCGGCGTGGATAGCGCCAAATTCGGCCTCACCGAAGTGAAACTTGGCCTGGTGCCGGCGGTGATTTCGCCATATGTGATCGCCGCGATCGGCTTGCGCAATGCGCGCCGGCTGTTCCTTACCGGCGAAGTGTTCGATGCCGACACCGCCGCGCGCATGGGTCTGTTGCATCAGGCGGTGCCGGCGGACATGCTCGACGACACCGTGCACGGCGTGCTCAAGCAATTGGCCAAGGCCGGCCCGGTGGCGCAGCACGAAGCCAAGCGGCTGGCATTTGGCATGCACGGCTTCACCGAGGAAGCGGCCGTACGCATCGACCGCGACAACGCGGCGTTGATCGCACGGTTGCGTGTCTCGGCCGAAGGCCAGGAAGGCCTGGGCGCCTTTCTCGACAAACGCGCGCCCGCATGGAGCGCCAACACTTGAAACCTCTGGAGTCGTCATGACCAAGCCGGTGCTCAACCTCGATGAAGTAGTGCTCCAAACACCTGCCGCCGATCGCGCGCCCAAGGGCGCGAACGCGCAGTATTACGATATCCGCCGGGGCAAGATCGCCAGCCGGATCGGCGCGCGCAAGCTCGGCTACAACCTCACCGCCGTGGCGCCGGGCAAAACCAGTTGCCCGTTCCACAGTCATCGCGTGGACGAGGAAATGTTCTTCATCCTGCAAGGCACCGGCGAGCTGCGCTACGGCGACGCGCGCTACCCGCTGCGCGCGGGCGATGTCATCGCCTGCCCCACCGGCGGCCCGGAAACGGCGCACCAGATCATCAACACCGGCGAGGCGGAACTTCGTTATCTTGCCGTGAGTACCGAGTCGGACGTGGACATCTGCGAATACCCCGACTCGGGCAAGTACCTTGCGTCTGCATCGGGCGATCCATCCGGAAAACCGCTGCCGCGGCAGGTTCGCGTGATCGGCCGGCCCGAGGATTCGCTGGACTACTGGGACGGCGAATGAACCACACCCGCGCCCGGCGCCATGCTGCGCCGCGCATCGGCTAACGCGTACGAATCTGATAGTTTTACAGGCTTTGCAGCCGTCGTATCACCCGCAAGGATCTCGCATGTTCGAGCGCGTACTGATTGCCAACCGCGGCGAGATTGCCTGCCGTGTCATCCGCACCTGCCGGCGCTTAGGGGTCCACACCATCGCCGTCTATTCGCAAGCCGACAAAGACGCGCAGCACGTACGCCTGGCCGACGAAGCCTGGCCGATCGGCGGCCCGCGCCCGGCCGATTCCTACCTGCGCGGCGAGGCGATCCTGGAGGTCGCAAAAAAATCCGGCGCGCAGGCAATCCATCCCGGCTATGGCTTCCTGTCGGAAAACACCGGCTTCGCGCGCGCCTGCAGCGATGCGGGCGTCGTCTTCATCGGCCCGCGCCCGGAAAGCATCGACGCCATGGGATCGAAGGCAGCGGCCAAGGCGCTCATGGAGCGCCACCAGGTGCCGCTGGTGCCGGGCTATCACGGCGACAACCAGGAGCCCGCATTCCTTGCCGAACAAGCACGCAAGACCGGCTTTCCGCTGATGATCAAGGCGGCGGCGGGCGGCGGCGGCAAGGGCATGCGCATCGTGCGCGGAGAAAAGGAATTTGCCGACGCGCTCGCCTCGGCGCAACGCGAGGCGGCCAGTTCCTTCGGCGACACGCGCGTGATCCTGGAGCGCTATGTGGAGCATCCGCGCCACATCGAATTCCAGGTGTTCGGCGATACGCATGGCAACATCATCCATCTGAACGAGCGCGAATGCTCCGCGCAGCGCCGCTACCAGAAAGTGCTGGAAGAAACGCCCTCGCCTTTCCTCAACCCCGAGCGCCGCAGGGCCATGGGCGAGGCGGCGGTCGCCGCGGCCAGGGCGGTCGATTACGTGGGCGCGGGTACGGTGGAATTCATCGTCGGCCAGGACGGCACGTTCTTCTTCATGGAAATGAACACGCGCCTGCAGGTGGAGCACCCGGTCACCGAAGAAACGCTTGGGCTTGACCTGGTCGAATGGCAGCTGCGCATCGCAGCTGGCGAGGCGCTGCCGTTGCGGCAGGAGCAAGTGCAGGCGCACGGCCACGCGATCGAGGTGCGGCTGTACGCCGAGGATCCGGACCAGAATTTCCTGCCCGGCTCGGGCAAGCTGCGCGTGCTCAAGCTACCGGCACCGTCGCGGCATGTGCGCCTGGATGGCGGAGTGATCGAAGGCGACACCGTCACGATTTTCTACGACCCGATGATCGCCAAGCTGATCGTCCATGACACCGACCGCACGCAGGCGCTGCAGCGCCTGCGCGAGGCGCTGGCCGAATGCGAGATCGTGGGGCCCAAATCCAACATCGCCTTCCTGGAACGGCTGGCGCGCCATCCGGTGGTAGTCGAAGGCCGCATCGACACCGGTTACCTGGACCGCCATCTTGACCAATTCCTAACCGGCGACGCCGCCGTACCCGAAGCGGTGCTGTTCGCCGCCGCCACTGCCGCGCTGCTGTACGACGAAGGCGCCGTGGTCGCCGCCGCCTCGTCCACTTCCGATCCTTACTCGCCGTGGTCGCGCGCCGATGCGTGGCGCATCGGTCATGCCGGCAAGCGCATCGTGGCGCTGGCGTCGCGCGACCAGCGTTACGAAATCGAAGCGCATGGCCATGACGGCGACTACCAACTGCAGCACGGCCCGTCGCAAGGCCAAGTGCAAGGCGCGCGCCTCCAGCACGGGGTACTCAGCGCACGCCTGAACGCCGAAGGCGTACGGCTCGCCGCGCGCGCCTTCGGCGATCGCGTGCTGCTGCACGACGCCTGCGGCCAACGCTACGCCTTCGCGCGCGCCGCCGCGTTCGCCTGGGAGTCGAAAGAAGGCGGCGGCGGCAATCAGATCATCGCGCCGATGCCCGGCCGCATCGTTTTAGTAAAAGCCAAGGCAGGCGATAAGGTGGAAGAAGGCCAGGAAATCCTGGTCATGGAAGCGATGAAAATGGAGCTTGCCTTGAAGGCCCCGCGCTCGGGCACCATTGAAAGCGTGAGTGCCGCGCAGGGCCAATTCGTCGAGGCGGACGCGGTTCTGGTGCGTTTTACAAATTAATTACCCGATAAATAGAAGACTTCGTCATCGGCTTCCTGGCGTGGGTAGGTATGGCAACGCAAGCGTGGATGTACCTGGCAGTATCCATCGCGATGGCGCCATGGGCGATCGCGGCGCGCGTTCGCAGCCTGCGCGCGGCATCCATGCTCCCGCCCATCCTGCCCGTGCGGCGACCCCGCCCGCTTTCCGAGCCGTAACCGGATGCTCATGGATACTTCCCATTTCGTACGCATCGTCGAAGTCGGCGCCCGCGACGGCCTGCAGAACGAGAAGACGCTGCTGCCGCCGGAGGTCAAGATCGCGCTGATCGACCGGCTTTCCTCGACAGGGCTCAAGACCATCGAGGCGACCAGCTTCGTCAGCGCGCGCTGGGTGCCGCAGTTGGCCGATGCGGACGAAGTGTTCCGCCACATTCGCAAGGTGCCGGGTGTAAGTTATCCGGTGCTGGTGCCCAACGAACAAGGCTATCGCGCCGCGCGCGAGGCGGGCGCGCAGGAAGTGTCGGTGTTCACCGCGGCCTCCGAGGCGTTCAACCGCGCCAACATCAACGCGACCATCGCCGATTCGCTGGTGCGCTTCCAGCCGGTGATGGACAGCGCCAAGGCCGATGGCGTGAAGGTGCGTGGCTACGTGTCCACCGTGCTGGGCTGCCCGTACCAGGGCGAGGTGCCGGTGGCCGACGTGGTCAGCGTCGCCAAACGCCTGTACGAGATGGGCTGCTACGAAATCTCGCTCGGCGACACCATCGGTGTCGGGACGCCCGCCAAGGCGCGTGCGATGTTGCGCGCGGTGGCGCAGGAAGTGCCGATCCATGCGCTGTCGGTGCACTTCCACGACACCTACGGCCAGGCGCTGGCCAACATCCTGTCCTGCCTGGAGGAAGGCGTGCGCGTGGTCGATAGCGCCGTGTCCGGCACCGGCGGCTGTCCATATGCAAAAGGCGCCACCGGCAACGTCGCCAGCGAGGACGTGGTCTACATGCTGCACGGCATGGGCATGCAGACCGGCGTGAACCTGGACCTGCTCGTCGCGACCGGCGCGTGGCTCGCCACACAGCTCAACAAGCCCACGGCCAGCCGCGTGACCAAAGCGCGCACCATGTCGGCGGCCTGACCATCGGCATCTTGCGCCGGCCCGCAAGGTCGTTACGCTGGTGAACTCCCCTTGAGCCAGCGCCGTATGTCCGAATTCGTGATCCGCCCCATCGAGCCGCGCGACGACGCGGCGGTCGCCGGCGTCATTCGCGCCGTCATGCCCGAATTTGGCGCCGACGGCCCGGGCTTCGCCATTCACGACGCCGAAGTGGACAATATGCATGCCGCTTACACACAGCCGCGCAGCGCGTATTTCGTGGTCCAATGCGATGGCATCGTACTCGGCGGCGGCGGCGTGGCGCAGTTGGAAGGCGCCGCCGAAGACGTCTGCGAACTGCGCAAGATGTACTTTCTGCCCCAAGCGCGCGGCATCGGCGCCGGCGCCGCGGTGATGCGGCACTGCCTGGATGCGGCGCGCGGCTTCGGCTTCAAACGCTGTTATCTTGAAACCCTGACCGGCATGGATGCCGCCCAGTCGCTGTACCGCAAGCACGGGTTCGTGCCGCTGAATGCACCGATGGGCGGCACCGGCCACTTCAGCTGCGACCGTTTCTTCATCCTGGATCTTTGACGAGGTTGCCATGGCCAGCCGCGATCCGCGCGTGGATGCCTACATCGCCAAATCCGCCGACTTCGCGCGGCCCATCCTGGAGCACATTCGCATGGTGGTGCACAGCGCATGTCCGGAAGCGGAAGAAACCATCAAATGGGGTTTTCCGCACTTCGATTATCGCGGCGCAATGATGTGTTCGATGGCCGCGTTCAAGCAGCACTGCAGCTTCGGCTTCTGGCAGCGCAAGGATGTGACGGGCACACAGGCCGAGCAAGGCATGGGCCAGTTCGGCAAGATCCTCAGCATCAAGGATCTGCCCGGCAAGCGCGAGCTGACCGGTTATATACGCAAGGCAATGGCACTGAACGATGCCGGCATCAAGAAACCGCGCCCGGCAAGCGCGCCCAAACCACCGCCCATCCTGCCCGCCGATTTTGCGGCGCTGCTCAACAAGCGCGCTGCCGCGCGCAAGACCTACGAAGCGTTCAGCCCCAGCGCGCAACGCGAATACATCGATTGGATCACCGAGGCCAAAACCGATGCCACCCGCCAAAGGCGTATGGACACGGCACTGGAATGGCTCGCCGAAGGCAAGCAACGCAACTGGAAATACATGAAATGATCCGCATCGCCCGCGCCGAGGATGCCGCTGCCATCCACGCCATCTACGCGCCCGCCGTCACCCATAGCGCGATCACGTTCGAAACCGAGCTGCCCGGCGTCGAGGCCATGCGCCAGCGCATCCTTGCGCGCCTGCAGCAGTATCCCTGGCTGGTGTGGGAAGAACATGGCCAGGTGCTGGCCTATGCCTACGCCACGCGCTTTCGCGAACGCGCCGCATACGACTGGATCGCCGAAACCTCGATCTACGTGCACACCGATGCGCGTCGCCGTGGCATTGCGCGCCGCTTGTATGACACCTTGCTGCAGGTGATGACCCTGCAGGGCATCAACCAGGCCATGGGCGTGATCACCCTGCCCGGCGAGGTGAGCGTCGCGCTGCACGAAGCGATGGGTTTTACGGCGGCCGGCGTATGGCGCAAGGCCGGCCACAAAGCCGGACAGTGGTGGGACGTGGGCGTATGGCAGAAACAGCTGCAAGCGCCCACGAATCCACCAACGCCGCTGCAAGCGTTTTCGTCGTTGGCCGCATCGCCTGAGCTGCTTCAATGGTTAAAGCGCGTGCCCGGCGCGTGAATCAACCCCAAGGCCAGGCACGCACTGCATGCCTGGCCCTGGTTCATCCGCCGTCAGTGACCGGCGGCAATGATGCTGAGAATCGTGCCGGTGGCGATCGCCGCCAACAGAAAGTCGCCGTTATCGCTGCGGATGTACTGGTAGCCGCGCGGCGGCGGCTTGAGGCGGTAGCGCTTCCAATCGCTGACCACGTAGCGGCTGCCGCGATAGGAAGCCGGCACGTGCCCGCCCTTGCGATACCAGCCCTCATGGCGCCCCTGGTCGTACATGCCGTGATATTTCGATGCCGGCGGTGACGGCGGTGGCGGTCCCGGCCGGTACGCCTGGGCCAACGCATATTGCGGCGACGCCACGATCGCGCCGCACAGGATGATCGCTCCCAACTGCTTCTTCATGATGTACTCCTTACCGTAATCCATTGATTTGCCTGCCACCGCACACGGGATCATCGCCGCGACGGGCCTGTCAGCTTCGCGACAGCATGCCGAATGCGCCGTGAACACTTCGCCGCAGCAAGATTTCACGTTCAGGCCCCGGCGACGCCGAGGCGTCCCGCCAAGCCGGTGCGCTACCATTGCGGTTTTTACATTCCCTCCCGAGGCATCCCATGCAGCTCAATCAGGTCAAGGCAATCATCACCGGCGGTGCTTCCGGTCTCGGCCATGCGGTAGCACAGCACCTGGTAGCGAACGGCGGCCAGGTCACCCTGTTCGACGTCAACGAGGACAAGGGCCAGGAAGCGGCCAAGGCGCTGGGCGGCAATGCGCGCTTCTTCCGCACCGACGTCACCTCCGAAGACGGGGTGTCCGGCAACGTCGCCGCCGCGCGCGATGCGATGGGCGGCCTCAATGTGGTGATCAACTGCGCCGGCATCCTGGGCGCGGGCCGCATGCTGGGCAAGGAAGGTCCGATGCCGCTGGGCACCTTCGCCAGCACCGTGATGGTGAACCTGGTCGGCAGCTTCAACGTGGCCAAGGCCGGCGCCGCGCTGATGCAGCACAACGAGGCGGGCGAAGACGGCGAGCGCGGCGTGATCGTCAATACCGCCAGCGTGGCCGCGTTCGAAGGCCAGATCGGCCAGGCCGCGTATTCGGCCTCCAAGGGCGGCGTGGTCGGCATGACGCTGCCGATGGCGCGCGAACTGTCGCGCTTTGGCATCCGCGTGGCGACGATTGCGCCCGGCATTTTCTGGACGCCGATGGTCGATGGCATGCCGCCGCAGGTGCAGGAATCGCTGTCGGCATCGATCCCCTTCCCTTCGCGCCTGGGCAAGCCGGACGAATTTGCCACTACCGTGGCTTTCATTCTCGGCAACCGCTACATCAACGGCGAGACGATCCGCCTGGATGGCGCAGTGCGGTTGCAGCCGAAGTAACCCTGCGCTCCCAAAGGCACCGCCGCGACCAGCCTCACCGCCATTGCGGCACGCCGCAATGGCGCAACCCCAACACCACTACATCGGCTTACATCCATGAAAGCTTCCGACGTCAAGAAAGGCAACGTGGTCGAACACGAAGGCACCGTCTACCAGGTGCGCGACATCGAGCGCAGCTCGCCCACCGCGCGTGGCGGCAACGTCACCTTCCGCTTTACGCTGTATTCGATCCCGGGCGGCCGCAAGTTCGACCTGAGCCTGCGTGCCGATGACGACCTGAAGGAAATGGATCTGGTGCGCCGCGCCGCCAACTTCTCGTACATGGACGGCGAAGCCTACGTGTTCATGGACGCGGAGGATTACACCCAGTACACGCTCGACGCCGAGCTGATCGGCGACAACGCGGGCTACATCGTGGAAAGCGTCGAGGGTTACTACGTGCAGGTGATCGACGACGCGCCGGTCGGCCTGCAGGTGCCCACCAGCGTAATGCTTACCGTCGTGGACACCGCCCCCGAACTGAAAGGTGCCAGCGCCACCAAGCGCACCAAGCCGGCCAAGCTCAGCACCGGCATCGAGATCCAGGTGCCTGAATACATCACCAACGACGAGAAGGTGTGGGTCAATACGCTGACCGGCGAATTCGCTGGCCGCGCCTGAGTCCCCTGCGCCAATACATGCATGCGGCGCCGCCATCGGGCGACGCCGTTTTGGTATCTGTATATAGGGACAGCGGTGGCGCCGATGATGCAGAATCGACGCATCGTCGGCATCGTTCCCCGCCATGTCCACCCGCGCTTACTCGCTACGCGCCAGCGTGCTGCAAAGCCTGACCACCACCAAGCGGCCGGACGTGCCGGCGTGGGTGGTGCTGCGCAATACCGCCGCGGTGGTGCTGCCGCTGGCAGCGGGCATGCTGACCGGCCATCCGCAAGCGGGGCTGGCCATCGGCGCGGGCGCGCTGGACACGATGTTCTCCGACCAGCCCGGCCCCTATCGCCAACGCCTGTGGCAGCTGCTGCTTGCGTCGCTGGCCGCCGGGCTCGCTTCGCTGTGCGGATTCCTGCTCGGCGGCGATCTGCTGCCGATCACGCTCGCTACCATGGTGTTCGGCTTTTTCGGCGGCTTGCTGGTGGTGTTCGGTACCGACATCGCACGCGTGGGCATGACCAGCATGATCCTGCTGGTGATCACCGCGGCCACGCCCACTACCCTCGATCATGCGCTGGACGGCGCCGCGCTGATTTTCGCCGGCGGCTTGCTGTTGGCGCTGTTTTCCGTCGCCGCGTGGCCGCTGAACCGCTATCGCCCGGAGCGTCAGGCGCTGGCGACGGTGTATCGCGAGCTTGCCTCGCTCGCCCGGGAATACGCGCAGGATCAATCGGTCGCGCCCGCGCTCACCGAGTCGATGACCACGTTGCAACACACGCTGCTGGGCCGCCACCATGCGCGCGGACGCGCGATGGAAGCCTTCGCCGCGTTGCTGGAACTGGCCGAGCGCATTCGCCTGGAACTGGTCGCCATGGCCGAGATGCACAGCGCCGCGTCCATCCATGCCATGTTCCGCCAGGATGCCGAGCGCGTGCTGAGCGCGATCGCCGACGCGCTGGAAAGCGGCGACTCTCCCGATCAGGCCACGCGCGCATTGCAAACCCTGCAGGCCAGCGAGCGCGCCCTGCTGGACCGTAGCACCCGCACCGATGCCGCGGCCGCCCACATCCATGCGCTTTCCGGCCAGCTGGCCGCCGCCGTACGCAATGCGAACTGGGCCGGCGCGCGCGGCGAGCAGCGCGCCGCCGCGGCGGAGATGAGCCTGCCGCGCGCGCTGCGCGGCGGCTCGGCGCTGTCCACGCTGAAGGCATCGCTCACCGTGCGTTCGGCCGCGTTCCGCCATGCGCTGCGCTGTGCGGTGTGCCTGAGCGCCGCGCTGCTGGTGTCGCGCATCTGGCAATTGCCGCATGGCTATTGGCTGCCGATGACGGCGGCGATCGTGCTGCGCCCGGATTTTGCCGCCACCTTCAACTTCGGCCTACTGCGCGTGGTGGGTACGGTTCTGGGTCTGGTGCTGACTACCGCACTGCTGTACATCACGCCGCACGATCCGTGGGCACACCTGGCGTTGATGGCGGTGCTGTGCATGCTGTTCCGCTACCTGGCCACCGCGCATTACGGCATCGCGGTAGCGGCGCTGACCGGCACGGTGGTGGTGTTTCTTTCGTTCGAAGGCGTGCATTCGGACGTGGCGGTCATGGATCGGGTGATCAATACCGCGCTGGGCAGCGGCATGGCGCTGCTGGCGTACGTGCTGTGGCCGACCTGGGAACGCGGACGCGCGCGCGCCGCGCTCTCGGACATGCTGGAAGCCTATGCCCAGTACCTGCACGCCCTGGCCCGGCCCGAGCGTCGCGACGCGCACCGCGAAACGCGCACGGGGGTGCGTACCGCGCGCACCAACGCACAGGCGTCGCTGGACCGCATGCAGGCCGAACCCGCCACCCCGCTGCCCTTGCTGGACCTGGCCAACGCGCTGTTCCTCAACAGCAACCGCCTGGCGCGCACCGCGATGACACTGGAAGCGCTGCTGCATGACTGCGACAGCCTGCCCGAGCAAGCGGAGGTAACGCAGTTCATCGACCGCTCGGCCTCCCAATTGCACGCCCTGGCGAGCGCGCTGCGCGACAACCAGGTACCCGCCACCGCGCCGGAACTGCGCCAGCTGCAGCGCAGCCTGGCCACCCTGCTGGCCATGGCCGACGACCGCACGCGGGCCGAGCAACTGGTGCGCATCAGCGACCGCCTGGCCGACAACATCAACACCCTCACGCACGTGGTAAGCCGCGGCCCGCAGGAATCGGCGGCGGCGCAAGGGGAGCGGCGGGTTCACCCCTGATCGGCGCCGGCCCGCCACCGTGGCTCGCGTCCATACGCGATACACTGTGGCAATGCTCAAGATCGACACCCACGCCCATATCCTGCCCCGCGACTGGCCCAACCTTGCCGCCAAGTACGGCAACGAGGCCTTCCCGGTGATGATCCACGGCGACGGACGGCATCGTATCTACAAGGACGGCAAGTTTTTCCGCGAGGTGTGGGAATCGTCGTTCGATCCGCAGTACCGCATCGAGGACTACGCCCGCTTCGGCGTGAACGTGCAGGTGATCTCCACCGTACCGGTGCTGTTCTCCTACTGGGCGCCGGGCTACCAGGCGCTGGAGCTGCATCGGCACTTGAACGATCACATGGCGCAGGTGTGCCGCGACTATCCCAGGCACTACGCAGCCATCGGCACCGTGCCGCTGCAAGCACCGGAACTGGCGATTCGCGAGCTGGAGCGCTGCATCGATGAGCTGGGCCTGTGCGGTGTACAGATCGGCTCGCATTGCAACGAATGGAATCTGGACGCGCCGGAACTGTTTGCGTTTTTCGAAGCCGCCGCGGACCTTGGCGCGGCCGTGATGGTGCATCCGTGGGACATGATGGGCGCGGCGACCATGCCCAAATACTGGATGCCCTGGCTGGTGGGCATGCCGGCCGAGCAATCGCGCGCGGCCTGCTGCCTGTCGTTCGGCGGCGTGCTTGAGCGCCTGCCCAGACTGCGCGTGATGCTGGCGCATGGCGGCGGCAGCTTTCCGTGGACGATCGGGCGCATCGAACATGGTTTTCGCATGCGCCCGGACCTGGTCGCTACCGACAACCCGCGCAACCCGCGCGAGTACCTCAAGCGCCTGTACTTCGATTCCTGCGTACACGATCCGCAGGCGCTGCGTTATCTCCTGGATGTGACCGGCGTCGAGCGCGTGATGCTGGGTACCGACTATCCTTTCCCGCTGGGGGAACAGCAGCCAGGCAGCGGCATCGAAGCGCTGCAACTGGACGAGTCCGACTGCGCCCGCCTGTTCCACGGCACCGCGCTGGAATGGCTGGGGTTGCCGCATCGCCGTTTCGTTTCCGATCGACCGACTCAGGAGCACGCATGAATTTTTGGCGCTACATGATGGTGACCGTCGTGCTGGCCGTGGCCGGCATCGCCGTGGCCCAGGCCGACGAAGTGACCATGGCTTCGGGCAGCGTGCGCTTTAGCACGCCTTCCAATTGGGTTGGCATCATGCAAGTGGATGGCGACCCTGAAGTGCGCGTGTTCCAGGTACCCGATCCCTCGCCCAGCGCCAAGGACACCTTGGCGCGCGTCACCGTCACCGTGAAACAGATCGCCAACCTGCAGGATTTCAACGACTACGTCAGCAACGCGGTCAACAAGGCGAAGGACCTTAAGAACTACCAGCCCAGCAGCAGCGCCACGGGTGACCAGAATAGCTTCGTCTACACCGCCACCGAAAGCGGTACGCCCTACACCTACCTCGAGCGCTACTGGTTCCGCAACGGCCACGCCATCCAGTTGCGCTGCGTGCGCCCCACCTCAAGCCAGGCCGGCGCGGGCTGGGCCGCGGCGTTCGACAAAGGCTGCAGCGCGCTGGCCGGCTCGCTGAACATCTGACCGGTTGCGCGCCTGCGGTTGCCTTCGGGCGCGCCATCCCCCTGCCCCGCACCCCAGGCAGCGCACGAATCGAAAAAAGCTGGAATACCCGATGTCCGCAACCTACGAAGCCACCACAGCCTGGGCCCAGGCCCGTGACGACGCCGATCCGCTGCGTGCGTTCCGCGACGAATTCCTGATCCCGCCGTACGAACAGGGCGACGCCCACTACTTCTGCGGCAACTCGCTGGGCTTGCAGCCGCGCGCCACGCGCGATGCGCTGAATGCGGAACTGGACTACTGGGGCGAGCTTGGCGTGGAAGGCCACTTCAAGGGCCGCCTGCCGTGGATGGACTACCACGAGTTCGTGCGCGATCACCTCGCCGAAGTGGTGGGTGCGCAGCCACAAGAAGTGGTGGCCATGAACACGCTGGGCGTAAACCTGCACCTGATGATGGTGAGCTTCTATCGCCCCACGCCCGATCGCCATGCCGTCCTCATCGAGGCGGGCGCGTTCCCGACCGATCGCTACGCGGTCGAATCGCAGATCCGCTTTCACGGTTTCAGCCCGAATCTGTCGCTGATCGAGCTGGAGGGCGACGAGCCGAACGGCACCCTCTCCATGGCTGCCATCGAGCGCGCCCTGGCCGAACATGGCTCGCGCATCGCGCTGGTGATGCTGCCCGGCATCCAATACCGCACCGGCCAGGCGTTCGACCTCAAGGCCATCACCGCGCTGGCCCATCAGCACGGCTGCACGGTCGGCTTCGATCTGGCCCATGCGGTGGGCAACCTGCCGTTGCGCCTGCACGACAGCGGTGCCGACTTCGCCATCTGGTGCAGCTACAAGTACCTCAACGGCGGTCCCGGCGCCGTGGGCGGTGCGTTCGTGCACGCGCGCCACGCCCACTCCACACTGCCGCGTTTCGCCGGCTGGTGGGGGCACGACAAGCACACGCGCTTCCAGATGGGCCCCCACTATGTGCCCACGCCTGGCGCCGATGGCTGGCAGCTTTCCAATCCGCCCATCCTCGCCCTGGTGCCGCTGCGCATCTCGCTGGAAATCTTCCATCGCGCGGGCATGGCGCGGCTGCGCGAAAAATCGCTGGCGCTTACCGGCTATCTGGAATGGCTGGTGCACAGCCAGCTCGCGGACGTGCTGGACATCGTCACGCCAAGGGAACCCGAACGTCGCGGCTCGCAACTGTCCATTCGCGTACTTGGCGGACGCGCACAGGGGCGCGCGCTGTTCGACTACCTGATCGACCACGGCATCATCGGAGACTGGCGCGAACCCGACGTCATTCGCATTTCCCCCGCGCCGCTCTACAACCGCTTTGCCGACTGCCTGGCGTTTGCCCAAGCGGTGCGCCGCTGGCATAGCCAGGCGCAGCGCTGACCTGCCACGGAAACCGCCGCGGTAACGCGGCGGCGGCATCAGGATGCCACCGCGCGATCGGGCCGATTCGTTAAAGCCGCGCGAGCAGTTGCTCCACCTCGCGCTGCAGCGCACCCAGCGGCGTGAAATGCCGCGCGTCAAGATGTTTGGAATTCTGCTCAAGCTGGATGGATTTGAATCCGGCAAGCGCCTGCTCGCGCAGGTTTTCGTAGAGACCGATGACGGCCTCGGCCGCTCCCCGCACAGGCGCGGGAATATCATCCAGCGTGTAGTGCCTCACCCGTTGGGTATCGTAGTAGCGCACGGCCGCCGAGAGATCCACGCCAAGTTCCTGGCCTAGATCGCGGAATACCGCTTCGCCGACGTTTTCATGAAAAACCGCGCTGACGGCGGGAAGATTGCGCAGCATGCGAATGTACAACCCCGCCACGTGGACGAAACTGCGCAAAACCGTCTCGTAGTCCGCCGCGGTGTCGCCGTTGAGCTGAGCCAGTCCGCGCGTGGACATCAGTACATCGATGGGATTGCGGAACGTGAACACATAATGCGCGCGATAGAAATACCGGCAATGGAAGTCGAAGATGGCCTGGCAGTTCTCCTGCGCCCGATGCGGATTGACCACCAGCTTGCTGCCCACATAGCGATACATGGCCGCCAGACGGCACAGATAAGCGAACCACGGCGCATCGCCCTCGAAAAGCGGCGGGCAAAAGCTGCTTTTGTTCTCCTGGTTGCCCCAACCGCGATGCTTGCCGTTGTAGCGCGCGGCAAAATCCGGCGTGCCCGGATCCTCATGAAAAACCGGCTCGCCGAACAGGAAAATCTCACGCGAGTCGTTCAGCGCGTTTTGCATCACCGTGGTGCCGCTGCGCGCCGCGCCAATGACGAACAGGCCCTGCGGGCCGATGGCGTCGAGCTCGACTGACCGGATACTTGCCGCCGGCACATCCCGGACGGGCTCATGCGCCACCGCCTTCGCGGGAAGCGATTGCCCGCGAAACCATTGGAACACTCTGCGCGGCATGGCAATGACGGCGTCTCTCATCAACCGCTCCCACAGGCATGTGGCCGCAGTATGCCCCAGGCCGGCCACGCCTTAAAACCAGGCCGCCTTAAGCGGCGCAAACCGCTACAACTTGCTTTGCGGGTGACGTACCTGGCCATCCCCACGGACCACGAAGCGCTCGATCGTCAGCGATGGGGCTCCCATCGGGCCGTAGGCATGCAGGCGGGTGGTGGATATGCCGATCTCCGCGCCCAGGCCAAGCTCGCCGCCGTCGGAAAAACGCGACGACGCGTTGACCATCACCACGGCCGAACGAATCGCCTGCACGAAGCGCCGGGCGGCAGCATCGTCGCGGGTGGCGATGACTTCGGTATGGTCGGAACCGAAACGCTGGATGTGGCCGATCGCGCCGCCAAGATCGTCGACCACGCGCACCGCAAGAATGAGGTCGAGGAATTCGGCCGCGTAATCGTCGTCGGTGGCGGCGCGCATGCCCGGCACGTAGGCACGCGAACGCTCGCAGCCGCGCAATTCGACGCCGCGCTCTTCCAGCACGCGTGCCGCCTGCGCAAGAAAGGGGGCGGCGATATCGCGGTGCACCAGCAACGTCTCCAGCGCGTTGCAAACGCCCGGCCGTGAGGTCTTGCCATCGACCAGCAAATTCAATGCGAGCGGGATGTCGGCCGATGCGTCCACGTACAGATGGCACACGCCTTTGTAGTGCTTGATCACCGGCACACGCGCATGCTCGGCCACAAAGCGGATCAGACCTTCGCCGCCGCGCGGTATGGCCAGATCGATGAGATCGCTCAGCTGCAACAGTTCGACCATGGCATCGCGACTGAGATCTTCCACCAAGGTGATTGCCGCGGCGGGAATGTCGTGCTGTTCCAGCACGTGGCGCAACAGGCCGGCGATGGCGACGTTCGAGTGCAGGGCCTCGGAGCCGCCGCGCAGGATCACCGCGTTGCCCGCCATCAGGCACAGCGCCGCCGCATCGGCGGTAACGTTGGGGCGCGCCTCGTAGATCATGGCAACGACGCCGAGCGGAATGCGTATGCGCTGTATTTCCAGCCCGTTCGGGCGGGTTTCGCTGCGCGTGACCTGCCCGACCGGATCGGGCAGCGCGGCGATCTCGCGCACTGCATGCGCGATGCCCGATACACGCGCCTCGTCCAGGCGCAGACGATCGAGCATGGCGCCCTGGATGCCTTTCGCCGTCGCCTGCTGCACATCGCGTGCATTGGCGGCGAGTATGGCATCGCATCGGGCTTCCAGCGCGGCGGCCATATCGCACAACAAGCGGCGCTTGGTTTGGCCGTCCAGCGCGAATGTCGCCTGCGCTGCGTCGCGGCACGCCAGCGCCAGGTTGCGGATCTCGCTCATGCTTCCCTTCCTCCCTGGGTCGTCTGGGGGTTTGCAAGCGTCGCCAAGTCGTCGCGATGCACGATCTCGGCGCCATAGCTGTAGCCCAGCACCGAGCCGATGTCGCGACTGTGCCGCCCAACCAGCCGGCGCACTTCCCCGGCACCGTACTGGCAGAGTCCGCGCGCGATGGCACGTTCCTGGGCATCGACGATCTCGACCAGGTCGCCCCGGTGAAACTCGCCGGCCACGTCCAGGATACCGCCAGGCAGCAATGATGCGCGGCCGCCCAGCAAGGCGCGCGCCGCACCCGCATCCACGCGGATATGCCCGTTGCCGCCCGGCGCATGGCGCAACCAGTATTTTCTCGCCTGCATGCGGTTGCCGGCGACATCCAGCAGCGTGCCGCGCAACCTGCCTTGCGCTAGCGCCTGGACCGTGTCCGCATCGCGGCCGCCGAACAAAGCGGTGGGGATGCCGGCGGCGGCGGCCTTCGTGGCCGCTTCCAGCTTGGTGCGCATGCCGCCGGTGCCCACGCTGGTGCCGCTGCCGCCGGCCATCGCCAGTACGTCCGGCGTCAAGTCCGGCACATGGCCGATCGGCACGGCATGCCGGTCGCGGCGCGGATCGGCGCTGTAAAGCGCATCCACGTCCGAGGCAATCAGCAGCAGGTCAGCATCGACCAGGGCGGCGACGATAGCGGCGAGATTGTCGTTGTCGCCCAGTTTCAGTTCGTCGACGGCCACGGTGTCGTTTTCGTTCACCACCGGCAGTACGCCAAGCGCCAGCAGCTCGCGCAAGGTGGCGCGCGCGTTGAGGTAACGGCGGCGGTTGCGCAGATCGTCGTGGGTGAGCAGCACCTGCGCCACGGGGCGCTCGGACAAGCCCTGCCACAACGCGATCATCGGCGCCTGCCCAAGTGCGGCCAGCGCCTGGCGCGCGGCAAGGTCGCCACCCAGCGCGGCGCGCTCGCGCATCAGCGCGCGTCCGGCGGCCACAGCACCGGACGACACCAACACTACTTCGCGGCCCACTGCGTGGCTGGCTGTCATGAACGTCGCCAGCGCCTGGGCGTAACGCTCGGTCAATCCGCCGCCGTCCGCGGCCAGCAGGTTGCTGCCTACCTTGAGCACGGCGCGACGCCATGTCGGCAAGGCTCGTTCGGGCAAGTCGCGCTGTGCGTTGTTCATGGCTGCACGGCTTCCAACGGTGCGGGGATACGGTCGCCATGGCTTTTCGGCGCGGAGATCACCATGAAGCGTACGTCCGCGGCGCTTTCGTTGCGCACCTGGTGTGCACTGCCGGACGGCACATGCAAACCTTCGCCACGATGCAAGCGATGAACGACACCTTCCAGCTCCATCATCGCCTCGCCTTCCAGCACGTAAAAAAACTGACGCGCACGCGCATGACGGTGCCGTTGCTCGACGCTTCCCGGCGGCATACGTTCTTCGATGACGCTCAAATCATCCCCGGCAAGCAGGTGCCAACCGTCGCACGACTGGCCCCAGTGGTAATGCTCTGCGTTGGCAGTGCTGACGGCGGCCATGTCGTCTCCGTGATGGCTATAAAAGTTCGGCAAGACGTTGCCGCAGCGCATTCAGTTGCAAATCGTTGCCGGCTCCGGGTGAAGTGCGCGCCGCAAGACTGCTTTCGGGGGTGCGGCCTTGCCCTGCCGCCGTAGCGGCTTCTGCCGCCGCGCGATAAGCATCGCGGAACGGCACGCCCGCTGCAGCCTGCTCGATGGCGACGTCGGTGGCGTACATCGCCGGCTCGATCGCCGCGCGCATCGCCGCCTCGTTCCATTGCATCCGCGCAAGCAGGTCCGGCAATAGCTCCAGCGCAGCCAGGCCATGCGTCACGCCATGGAACAGGGAGCCTTTGGAAAATTGCAAGTCGCGCTGGTAACCGGTGGGAAGCGACAACAACTGCTCGATTTCGCAACGCGAAGCCGCCACCGTGGCATAGGAAGCGCGCAGCAGCTCCACGACGTCGGGGTTGCGCTTGTTGGGCATGATCGAGCTGCCGGTGGTGTATTGGGCGGGCAGCGATACAAAATGGAATTCCGCCGTGGTGAACAACGAAAGATCCCATGCAAGACGGCGCGCATCGAGCATCGCGCTGCTCAACGCTTCCATCACCGCCATCTCGAACTTGCCGCGCGAAAGCTGCGCGTAGACCGGTGAAATCTGCATGCGCGCGAAACCCAGCGCGTGCGTGGTGTGCGCGCGGTCGAGCGGCAGGTTGACGCCATATCCGGCCGCCGTGCCAAGCGGATTGGCGTCGATCCATGCCGACGTCTGCCGCGCGCGCCAGGCATTGTCGATAAAGCCCTCCGCGAAACCGGCAAACCACATGCCGGTGGACGACACCACCGCGCGTTGCAAATGGGTGTAGCCGGGCAGCGGGATCGCCGGTTGTGCCGCCCGGTCGAGGCACACTTGCGCGATCGCGCGGCAGTGCGTTTCAAGTTGGGCCAGCTTCTCTTTCAGCCATAGGCGGGTGGCGACCAGGATCTGGTCGTTGCGGCTGCGCCCGGTGTGCACGCGGCGGCCGGCATCGCCGAGCCGGTCGGTGAGCCGTGCCTCGATGGCCGAATGGCCGTCCTCGAAACGTTCATCGAGCAAGAAGCGGCCGGCACGGAAATCCTCGGCCAGCGCATCGAGTTCGCGCTTGAGATCCTGCATTTCCTGCGCGCTTACCACGCCGATGTTGGCCAGACCTTCCACATGCGCCTTGCTGGCGGCGATGTCATGCAGAAAAAACTCGCGATCCAGCAGCACGTCGTCGCCGGCCAGGAATTTCATGATCTTGGCATTGGTTTCGACGCCGGCTTTTTGCCAAAGGAGATCGGTCATGGGTAACCCTCGTACATTCCAGTCTTTAGTCCTTGCCCTGCATGCGGGAAGGTTCGAAGGGGCCATGGAGCTTGCCGTGACGTGACGGCGTTACCCCACCCCGGCCCTCCCCTGCCGCACGCAGGGGAGAGGGTAGGTTTGCGCTTACATAGGTATGGAGGTGTATTCGTCCACGCCGATGGCCCTGTTGATGTTCTGCATCGCCTGCGTCGCGGCGCCCTTGAGCAGGTTGTCCAGCGTGGCGACGATCACCACGCGCTTGCCATCGTCGGACATCGCAAAGCCGCCGACTTCGGCATGGTGCTTGCCGGCGATGCGACTGACCCACGGCGCGTCGTCCAGCACACGGACCAGTTTTTCATCGCCGTAGGCTCGCTCGAAATACGCTTTTACCGCGTCGCGTTTCAGCGCGCGCGACAGATAAAGATTGGTGGTAACCGTAAGGCCGCGAAAATGCGGTGCGACGTGCGGCATGAATTCCACCGGGATACCGAGATGCCGACTGGCCTCTTTTTCGTGCGTGTGGCCGGTCAGCGAGTACGGCATCAGGTTATCGCGCAATGTCTCGGGATTGTTCTTGTCTGAGGGCGTGGTACCCGCGCCCGAATAACCGGAGACACCGAAGCATACCGGCGGCGCGGCGAGCAGTTCCTTCAGCGGCGCAATGGAAAGTTGGATCGCCGTCGCGTAACAGCCCGGATTGCTGATGCGCTTCTCGCCGCGCCAAGTGTTGCGCGTCAATTCCGGCAAGCCGTAGTGCCACTTGCCGTCGAAGCGGTAGTCGGCCGATAGATCCACGATCACCGGGTCCTTGCCCGCCGCATCGAACGCCTCGACGCATGCCGCAGCCTTGCCATTGGGCAGCGCCAGCACGACGACGTCGGCGTCCAGTCCGGGCAAATCCTCATGCGCCGGCGAGCTGTAACGCAGATCGCCCTGGTACTGGGCCACATGCGTGTCGACGCGCTGGCCATCCAGCTCGCGCGAGGACACATACGCCAGTTCCAGCGTCGGGTGCGCGGACACCAGACGAATGAGCTCCGCACCCGTATGGCCACGTGCGCCGACTATGCCGATGCGTTTTTTCGAAATAGCCATGTCTGCTCAATCCACCAGGGTCGGTTGACGCACGGCGCAGTGCGCGACGCAGCGTGCGATCGTGTCGAAATCGTCCAGGCCGTACCAGAACACTTTCCAGCGCTCCTGCTTGTAGCAACCGTCGGATTCGGCGTAATAGAAATGATTGATCTGATTGCCATGGCGCGAGCGCCAGAACAGGCGTGGATTTTCCTCGCGCATCACCAGCCACACTGCGCGGCCCAGACCCTCGCCCTGCGCGTCGTCGAGCACGGCGAATTTGTCCAGGTAAACCAAACCTTCTTCCTGCGTGAGGATCATCGCGGCGCGATAGTTTTCGCTCACGTAGATGCGATAGGGCTTGGTGCGCTCGAAATAGTCATCCACCACCTTGCGGCCAAAACTGGACTCGATCAAGCTGCGCATGCGCACCAGATCGATGCCGTCCCAGCTTTCGAAGCGGAACACCTTCTCGCCGCGCCGTACCAGCGTGCCCGAGCCCTTGTGCGTAAACAGTTCCTTGGCCAGTTCCGACGGGCGCGTGATCGACACCGACGAGGTCAGCGGCAGGCTCTGCAGCAGATCGGCGATCTGTTCGATCTTTACGCGCATGCCGCCGTTGATCCACGGTTGCTGCATCAAGTGATCGAACTCGGTACTGAGGTTGATCGAATCGATCACCTGCCCCTTGTCGTCCAGCAAGCCGCCGGTACCGGTAAGAAACACGATCTTGTAAGGCTGCAGCACACGCACCAGATCGTTGGCGGCAAAGTCGGCGTTGATGTTGAGGAACTGGCCCTCGTCGGTTTCGCCGAGGCTGGCGATCACCGGAATCGAGCCCGCGCGCAGGCTTGCTTCGATCGGCGCGAGGTTGATGCTGTCGACCTTGCCGACCATGCCGTAGACGTCCCTGTCCAGGAAGCTGGACATGAACACGCCGGACGGCACGGATGTTGCGCGCGTATCCATCGCCTGCAACGCTTCGACCAGGCGCAGGTTCTGCTGCTGGAAGACGCGGCGCACGATGCCCAAAGCCTTGGACGAGGTGACGCGCAACCCGTTCACGGTCTGCTTGGTGATGCCCGCCGCCTGCAGCTCTTCGTCCAACTGAGGCCCCGCGCCGTGCAGCACGATCGGCGTCAGGCCGACCTGTTGCAGGAAGGTGAGTGAAGAAGTCAGGTCGTTCAACTCATCGCGCAACACCGCCCCGCCGACTTTGACGACGGCGAAACGCTTGGCGTCCAACTGCGAAAAACGCTTGAGGTATTGCTGGATTTCCTTGGCGCTGCCCATCGCCGAAAGCAGGCGCACGATGGTTTGGCGGGTGTTCTTATGCGATTCCACGGTTCACGATCTCGTAGAGGGTGTCGACATAGGTTTGCAATTGGTCCAACGCGACCCATTCGTCGGCGGTATGCGCTTGGGCGATGTCACCAGGGCCGTAGACGAAGGAGATATGGCCGCCGGCCGAAAACAACGCCGCCTCGGTCCAGAAATTCACCGCGTTGCCCACGGGGATGCCCAGTTCGTCGGCAATGTCGCGCGCGGCAAGGCGGCGCGCCTCCGCCGTGGCGTTATCGCCGGCGGGAAGCGACATGCCGCGGAAAAGCTCGGCGTACGTTGCAGGCTGCGGGTCGACCAAGGTGCGGAAGGTCTCCAGCAGATGATCCGGATCCATGCTCGGCAACGGACGGAAGCCGAAACGTACATCCGCCGTCGGCGCGATCATGTTGGCCTTGATGCCGCCTTCGACACGCCCGACGTTGAAGCGCAGGCCGGTAAGGCCGCCGAAGCGTTCGTGCGACTGCCGCTCCACGTAGTCGAGCGCCGCCGCGCCCCAACGAATCGCCTGGTGCAAGGCGCTGTCGCTAGGCCGCAGCTCACCCGATGCGTGGCCGGCCTGCCCGGCGAAACTCATCTGCACCGAATGGATGCCCCGATGCGCCAGCACCGCTTCGCAGCGGGTCGGTTCGGCGACGATCACCGCATCGTACGCATGGCCTTGGGCCAGGAAGGCCGCGATGCAGCGCGGGTCGTTGGCTTCTTCGTCGGTGGAGAACAGCAGCGCCAGGTCGCCCAGGCTGGCGTTCGCCACCGCGACCAGTGCGGCGGCCGCCCCCTTGATGTCGCACGCACCCAGGCCGATCGCGCGATCGCCCTCGATTTTCAGCACGTGCGGATCGCAGGTCCAATGCGGCGAATCGGGCACCGTATCCAGATGCACGTTGAACAGGTACTTGGGCGTACCGCGCACGGCATACAGCGTCACCGCGCCGGCACCGTGATCGGTGACCTTCACGGTGAAACCGGGCAGTTGCTCGCGCAAGTAGTCGAAGATGTCGCCGGTGCCGATGTTGCGCGGCGGGTTGCGCGTGTCGTAGCCGACCAGCGCCTTGAGGTGCTTCAAGGTGGCATCCAGCAGTGCACTCATCCTCGGTTGACCTCGGCCCACAGGGTGCTGCTCATGCCCAACAGCTTGATGAAGCCTTCCGCTTCGGCCACGCCCCAATCGGCGGACTGGGCGTAGGTTGCGCCCTTGGCGTTGAGGATGTGCCTGGACTCCACCGCTACCGCATTGACGAGGCCGCCGGTCGTTTCCAGCGTCACCTCGCCGTTGACCTGCGATTGGCTGGAGGCAAGGAAAGCTTCAAGATCGGTCTTGAGCGGATCGTGGAAGAAACCTTCATAGACCAGTTCCACCCACTTGCGCGCCACGTCGGGCTTGAAGCGATTCTGGTGCTTGGTGAGCACGGCCTCTTCCAGCGCGCGGTGCGCGACCAGCAGCGCGGTCAGGCCCGGCGCTTCGAAAATGATGCGGCCCTTGAGGCCGATGGTGGTATCGCCGGTGTAGATGCCGCGGCCCACGCCGTATTGCGCCAGCAGGCCGTTGAGCTTGGCAAGCATGGCATGGCCGGGCATCTTCTCGCCGTCCAGCGCCACCGCTTCGCCGTTGACGAAGCCAATCTTAAGGCGCAGCGGTTTGGACGGCCATTCAGCGCGCGGCTTGCACCAGCCGACGGCACCCTCGCCCGGTGTCTGCCAGCGATCGATCTCACCGCCGGACATGGTCACGCCCAGCAGGTTTTCGTTGATGGTGTAGGCCTTCTGCTTGGCGCGTACGCCGAAACCCAGCTTTTCCAGGTATTTCTGTTCGTAGGCGCGCACTTCGGTGTGTTCTTTCTGGATTTCGCGTATCGGCGCGACGATCTCGTAGTCGCCCTGCGCCTTGACCGCCAGATCGAAACGCACCTGGTCGTTGCCCATGCCGGTGCAGCCATGCGCGATAGCCTTGGTGCCCAGTTCCGCGCAACGCTTGAGCGCGGCATCGACGATCAGGTAGCGGTCCGACACCAGCAGCGGGTACTGCCCTTGATAACCCTCGCCCGCCCACACGAACGGCTTGACGAAACCGTTCCATATCGCCGGACCGCCATCGACGGTGACGTGGCTGGCCGCTTTCAACTCCTTGGCGCGCGCCTGGATATAGGCGCGCTCTTCATCATCGACGCCGCCGGTATCGGCGAACACGGTATGCACGGCCCAGCCGCGTTCCTGCAGGTAGGGGATACAGAAGCTGGTGTCCAGGCCGCCGGAAAAGGCGAGAACGATGTCTTTGCTCATGATGCGAAGTCCAGGAGATCTATCGGTAAAGGGAGGGGTTTACACAGCTTCGATGACAATGCGGGGTTCGCAGCGCACCGGAAAATTGACGGAGTTGGCGATAAAGCAGGCGTGGTGGGCATCTTCGTGCAAGCGGGCGGCGCGTTCGGCGTCGCCGCCCGCGGCGATGGTGACCAGCGGACGCAGCACGACCTCGGTGAATCGCCCGTCCTTGCCTCGCTCGGCCAAGGTACCCACGGCCGAATCGACGTACGCCGTAACGACGACACCGGCCTGCGCGGCCAGGTGCAGGTACCACAGCATGTGGCAGCTGGAGAGCGCGGCTACCAGCAAATCCTCGGGATTGTGCTTGGTTGCGTCGCCACGAAATGCCGCGTCCGACGAACCTGCGATGGCGGGCTTTCCGGCAACGCGCACCTCATGCTCGCGACCGTAGCCCTGATAGGTTCGGGTACCGTCGCCGCGGTTGCCGGTCCACACGACGCCGACCGGATACAGATGCTGCTTATCCGCCACGGCGGCGCTCCTCGGCTTGTTGCATCAGGTCCAACAACTCGCTGTCGCGTCGCCCGTTGCGTTCGCCCAGCCCCTTGCGAACGCCCGCGCGGTTTGCGTCGGGATGGTTCTGGCTGAGCTTGAACTTGCCCTCGATGCGCTCGATCGCGATCTCGATACCCACGATGTGCGTGAGCATGCTTTCTATGTGATCCTCCGGCGCATCGCCGACATGCCATGGCTTAGGCTGGTTCGCTTCGTGCGTGTCGGTGAGCCGTTCGAGCAATTGCCGCAGCCATGCCTTGTCGTTAACCACGCGCAGGCGCCCATGCACGTGGACGACGGCGTAGTTCCACGTCGGCACTTCGCGACCCGTTTCGTGCTTGCTCGGATACCAATTGGGGCTGATATAGCCGTCCGCCGCCTGGAACATCACCAATACCGGCGCACCATCGGCCTTGGCCAGCTCGTTGCCGCGTGCGACGTGGCCATGCAGAAGCGCATCACTGACCAGTTCGAACGGCAGATGGTTGGCGAGGAATCCCTTATCGCCATGCATCACCGCCGTGCCGAACGGATAGGCACGGATGAGCGCCTGCAAAACCTCCGGGCGCGTTTCATGGAACGACTTGGGCAAGTACATGCGTGTCCTTGGCGGTCAACGCTGCGCGATCAGCGACGCCATCACCGCCTTCTGCACGTGCAGGCGGTTTTCGGCTTCGTCGATGGCGATGCAGGCGGGCGAATCCATCACCGCATCGGTCGCCTTGATATTCCGGCGCAGCGGCAGGCAATGGCTGAAGACGCCGTTGTTGGTCAGCGCCATCTTCGCTTCGTCGACGATGAAGTGCTTGTGCGCATCGCGGATCGGCTTTTCGTTTTCCCATTTACCGAAGAACGGCAACGCACCCCAGCTCTTGGCGTAGACGACGTCGGCGCCGCGATAGGCCTCTTCGATGTTGTGGCTGACTTTGAGCGAGCCGCCGTTTTCGCGCGCGTTCTGTTCGCCGAAGGCCATGTAGCGCTCGTCCAGCACGTAGTCCGGGGTCGGACAAAGTAACGTGACGTCCATGCCCATCTTGGTGGCGATCAGCAGCGCCGAATTGGCCACGGCCGTGTTCAGCGGCTTGGGATGGTAGGTCCAGGTCAGCACATACTTGCGACCGGTGAGATCGCCGAAGCGTTCTTTCAGCGCCTGCGCATGTGCCAGTTCCTGGCAGGGATGCGTGATCGTCTCCATGTTGATCACCGGCACCGTGGCGTATTGCGCGAATGCCTTGATCACCGAGTCTTCGCGATCGATCGCCCAGTCCTGGAACTTCGGAAACGCGCGCACCGCGATCAGGTCCACGTAGCGGCTTAGCACGCGCGCCACTTCGGCGATGTGCTCCTCCGCCTCGCCGTCCATCACGACATTGGGGCGAAACTCGATCGGCCACGCGTCCTTGCCGGGCGAAAGCACGATGGCGTGTCCACCGAGATGGAAAGCGCCAAGCTCGAAACTGGTGCGCGTGCGCATCGAAGGATTGAAGAACAGCAGCGCCACCGACTTGCCGGCAAGCTGCTGGCCGCGCGGCGAGCGCTTGAATGCGGCGGCCTGCTCCAGCAGCGCATCGATCTCGGCGCGGCTGTAATCCTGGGTGGTGAGGAAATGGCGAAGCGTCATCGGTGACTCCAGTCCAAAAAAGCAAAAAACCCGGCGCAAGGGCCGGGTTTTGTCGTCGTATTACACATGCAACGTGGCGACAGCCTACCCGGCCGAATGTCGGTCCAGCGGTCGACGCGCACGCGAGGTCATGCCAGCAGCCATGCGGGCGCTGGTAAGAACAGTGGCGGTATAGACGGCTGCGGACATGGGTGTTCCGGGTGGCTGAACTTCAATCATGACCGGATTCCCGTTGCTACGCAACAAAAAATTAAAGGCGACCGCGCCGGAGCAGCGATCGCCTTCAGCAGGCCCACGACAGCGGGTTCGTCAGTCGGCCGGGGACACGCTGACGCGTACGCGCAGGCGTTCGCCCGGGTCGTAGCTCAGCCGCGACATGTAGACATCGCCGTGATAGCGGTATTCGACGTCGTAGCCGATGATCTGGCGCTGCTCGCTGACCTGGGTGCCGGGCTGGCAGACGGTCTGGTTGGAGACCGTGGTGCTGCCACCGCTGGCTACCGAGTTGCCGACCGCGCCACCGACCACCGCGCCGCCGACCGTGGCGGCGGTGTTGCCGCGGCCATGACCGATGGTGCTGCCGAGCACGCCGCCGACCACCGCACCCAGCACCGTGCCGATGCCCTTGTTGCTGGGCGTCTGCTGCACGACCTGCTGGTCATAGCACTGCTGCGTGGGCGTGGCCGTGCGCGCGACGCCGTAAACCGGATCCACGCGCAATACATCCGCCCAGGCGTAGTGGGCGTTGTCCGGGCCGGCTCCCGGCGGAGGGCCGCCGACACCCTGCGGCGGCGGGGGCGGATAACCGCCGTCCTGCGCGAACACTCCGGTCGAAACCAGGGCCAGTGCCAGCAGGGGAGCCAACAGCATCGTTCTATTCACAAAAGTCCTCCGAAATGGGGGGGCATCAAAAGCGCCACGTGCAGATAGGCAAATTCCAACAAATTCACGCTGAATCCACGCTTAGAACGAGCGTTGCGAAATGTAAGCGCCGCCGCACTTTTAAGGATTGTCGCAAATGGCCGCCTGCTGCCCTAGGGATGCTCTGATTAATGCTTCGCAAGCGGTGTTGCGCGGCGCCGGGAAGACTGGCCGTCTTGCCAAGCCGTGCGGCACGGCCCGCGGGCCTTCTGGACATCACTCCATCACGTCAATTCAGGATGCGCAGCCCGCTCTGTCTGTCCGCAGCCACAGGGCCATCGTCTTGACAGCCAGCCTGTCTGCCGGCGCCGATGGCCCTGTGGCCTGCGAACAGACAGAGCGGGCGACACCTGCGAAGCATTAGTCAGAGCCTCCCTAGCGCAGGACCTTGTTAAGATGGCCGGCCAGCCCGCACCGCCCACCCTGGACGCCAGCCCCATGCCGATCTCGCTCTACAACAGCCTCAGCCGCCGCATCGAGCCGTTTGCACCGCTCGATCCGAACCGGGTGACGGTGTATCTGTGCGGGCCGACGGTCTACAACTATGTGCACATCGGCAACGCGCGCGGGCCGGTGGTGTTCGACGTGCTGGTCAAGCTGCTGCGCCGGCACTATCCCAACGTGGTCTATGCACGCAACATCACCGACGTAGACGACAAGATCAACGCCGCCGCGCTGGAGCAAGGCGTGCCGATCGGCACCATCACCGGCCGCTTCAGCGAGGCATACCGGCAAGATATGGCAGGGTTGGGCATCGCCCCGCCCGACGTGGAGCCCTATGCCACCGCGCACATCGGCCAGATCGTGGCGATGATCCAGACGCTGATCGCCGCCGCAAACGCCTACGAAGCACAAGGACACGTGCTGTTCGACGTCGGCTCCTACCCCGCCTACGGCGCGTTGTCCGGGCGCGACACGGACGAGCTGATCGCCGGCGCCCGGGTCGAAGTGGCGCCGTACAAGAAGAATCCCACCGACTTTGTATTGTGGAAGCCCTCCACGCCGGAGCTGCCCGGATGGGACAGCCCGTGGGGGCGTGGCCGTCCGGGCTGGCACATCGAGTGCTCGGCGATGAGCGCGGCACATCTGGGCGAAACCATCGACATCCACGCCGGTGGCGTGGACCTGCAGTTCCCGCATCACGAGAACGAAATCGCCCAATCCACCTGCGCGCATGGCGGCAAGGTGTTCGCACGCTGGTGGCTGCACAACGGCATGCTGACCTTCGACGGGCGCAAGATGTCCAAGTCGCTGGGCAACGTGCTGCACGTGCACCAACTGCTGACCCAACACCCCCCCGAAGCGCTGCGCCTGCTGCTGTTGCGCGGTCACTACCGCCAGCCGCTGGATTGGTCCGATGCCGCCATGGCGCAAGCCATCGGCACCCTGGACGGCTGGTATCGCGTGCTGCGTGAACTGAACGACGTCGCCATCGACCCCGATCAGCCGCTGCCGGTGCCCGAGCGCCTGGAAGCGGCTCTCTGCGACGATCTCAATACCCCGCAAGCGCTGGCCGAACTGTCCGTGCTCGCCGACGCCGCGCGCCAGGCCCCCGGTGCCGGCACCAAGGCCGCGCTGCTGGGCGCGGGCGCCGTATTGGGGCTGCTGCAGGACGATCCGGAGGCCTGGTTCAAGCGGGCCGGGGGCCATGCCGTGGACGCCGGTCGGGTGGAAGCTCTGCTGGAAGAGCGCCGGACGGCCCGTGCGGCCCGCGATTTCGCGCGTGCCGACGCCATCCGGCATGAATTGACCGAGATGGGCGTGGTCATCGAGGACGGCGCCCAGGGTACGCGCTGGAGCGTGATCAAGCGTTGAGTACGCCGCGGTTCGGTTTCATAGCCGCAACCGCGCGATAATAGTCGCCATGAACACGATTGCCACCGCCAGCGCCGCCCAGGCCCAGCAGGATATTGCCGAAGAGTTCGCCTTCTTCGGCGACTGGTCCGAGCGCTACCAGTACCTGATCGATCTGGGCAAGCAATTGCCGCCCTTTCGCGAAGAATGGAAAACCGAGGAGCACCGCGTGCATGGCTGCCAGTCCATGGTGTGGCTGGTGCCCAGTGGCGATGCCTCGTACATGCATTTTGAGGCCACCAGCGACTCGGCCATCGTCTCGGGCCTGATCGCCCTGGCGTTGCGCGTGTATTCGGACCGGCCGGCCGCGGAGATCGTGGCGACAGAGCCTGCCTTCATCCAGGACATCGGCCTGGCCAAGCATTTGTCGCCGACGCGCTCCAACGGCCTGGCCGCGATGCTGGCGCGCATCAAGGCTTACGCCGCCGAGCAGCTGGGCTGAACAGCAGCCGGGCAGAAACGGCAAAGCCCCGCCTGGCGGCGAGGCTTTGCTCTCCACCTGCACATGTTTCGACGCGCCGTTCAGTCGCCCATCTGTTTCTGCAGATGTTCGCGGCGCTCCTGCGCGTCGAGCGACAAAGTGGCGATCGGGCGAGCGTCCAAGCGCTCCAGACCGATTTCCTCGTCGGTTTCCTCGCAGTAACCGTAACGGCCTTCCTCGATCCGGCGCAGGGCCTTGTCGATCTTGGAGATCAGTTTGCGGTAACGGTCACGGGTACGCAGTTCGAGCGAGTTTTCGGTCTCGCGCGTGGCGCGCTCGGCTTCATCGCCCACGTCACGGACTTCGTCGCGCAGGTTCTCCATGGTCTGGCGCGACTCCTCCACCAACTGCTCGCGCCAGTCGCGGAGCTTGTTGCGGAAGTACGCCAGGTGACGGGGATTCATGTACTCCTCGTCGTTGGAGGGGCGGTATCCCTGAGGCAGGTCGATGTTGACCGTGGTAGGCAGCGCATAACGGCCGTCTTCGCGGGTTACGCCATTGTCGAGAGTGGTAGCGGAACTATTCATTGAGGACTGCGGGGTCTTCTGTTTCTTGGTGGGGTTGTGGGTGGCGCTTGCCACGCGCGCCGTCGGTCCGACGGCGCTGGCTACCTTGCCGGCGACGGGGGGACGACTGGCCACCGGCTTGGGCGCCGGCTGCGCTGCGGGTGCCACGGCTTTGGGCACGGGCTTGACCGGAGCGGGAGCGGGTGCTGATTTGGCGGCTGGCTTCACGGTGGTCTTTTCTACGGCTTTCTTCACGGGCGCCGGCTTGGGCGGTGCGGCTTTCTTCGGCTCCGGCCTGGCCGACACATGCTTGACCGGCGCGGCCTTCTTCGGTTCCGGCTTGGCAATTTTCTTGGCGACAACCTTCTTGGCAGGCTCCTTCTTGGCCGGAGCCTTGACGGGCGCCTTTTTCACCGCGGCCTTCTTCTCGGGCGCGGATTTCTTCGCGGACTTGGCGACGGCAACCTTGGCCTTGCTGGCCTTGGCGTCGTGGCCCTTCCCCGCAGCCTTTCCATTGTGAGCTTTCTTGGCGGCGGTCGTATTACGCGTGGTTTTCGCCATTTACCTTCACCGTTTTGGCCGTGGCGGCCGGGTGTTATAGCCCAATATCCTTAACACCGGCAACCTTCCTTCTGGGATACTTGTGGCCTTGGGTCGGGTGCCACAAGCAGTATCGGCGATGTGAATGCCGTGAGTCGATTTATCCTTTTACTACTTCGCTTCTACAAGCGCTTCATCAGTCCCCTGCTCGGACAGCGTTGTCGCTTTTACCCCAGTTGCTCCGATTATGCACGGGTCGCAGTCTCCCGTTTCGGCCCCTGGCGTGGAAGTCTGCTGGCCGGATGGCGCATATTACGCTGCCAGCCGCTCTGTGCAGGAGGCAACGATCCAGTGCCCGAGCGCCTCCACTTTCCCCGCTGCCGCAACCATGGAGACCCGCATGTCCACTGATTGGCTGATCAAGAACGCCGAACTGGTCAACGAAGGGCGCCGCTTCCACGCCGACGTGCGCGTCAGGCACGGGCGCATCGAAACCATCGGCGAGGGTCTGGACACGCGTCCGGGCGAGCAGACGATCGACGCCTCCGGCTTGTGGCTGCTGCCCGGCATGATCGACGACCAGGTGCACTTTCGCGAACCGGGCCTGACGCACAAGGCCGACATCGCGCACGAATCGCGCGCCTGCGCGGCCGGCGGCATTACCAGCTTCATGGAAATGCCCAACACCCGGCCACCCGCGCTCGACCGCGACTCGCTGGAGGCCAAGTACAGCCGCGCGGCCGAAACCTCGGCGGTCAACTACGCCTTCTACCTGGGCGCCAGCAACGACAACCTGGAGGCAATCCGCGCGCTCGACCCCAAGGCGGCGCCGGGCATCAAGGTGTTCATGGGTGCCTCCACCGGCAACATGCTGGTGGACAACCCCCAGACCCTGGACGGCATCTTCCGCGAAGCACCCACGCCGATCATTACGCACTGCGAAGACACGCCGATGATCGATGCCCTGCACGCCAAGGCGCGCGAAAAATACGGCCAGGACATTCCCGCGCGCGAACATCCGCTGATCCGCTCGCGCGAGGCTTGCATCAAGTCGACCCGGCTGGCCATTTCGCTGGCGCAGAAGCACGGCACGCGCCTGCATGTGCTGCACATCTCCACCGCCGACGAACTGGCGCTGTTCCAGCCCGGCCCGATCACGGGCAAGCGGATCACCGCCGAAACCTGCGTGCATTTCCTGCATTTCGACGATGCCGATTACGAGCGGCTGGGCTTCTTGATCAAATGCAACCCCGCGATCAAGACCGCCGCGGACCGCCAGGCCATCACCAAGGCCGTGGCCGAAAGCCGCATCGACGTGCTCGCCACCGACCACGCGCCGCATCTGCTGGAAGAAAAAGCGCTCAAGTACGACCAGGCGCCGTCCGGCCTGCCGCTGGTGCAATACGCGCTGCAGGCCGCGCTGCAGCGCGTGCATGAAGGCACGTTGACGCTGGAGCGCGTGGTCGAAGCGGTATGCCATGCGCCGGCGCTGCTGTTCAACGTGCGCGAACGCGGCTTCCTGCGCGAAGGCTATGCCGCGGACCTGGTCCTGGTGGATCCGCGCAAGCCGCACACGGTGCGGCGCGAGGAAGTGCTCTCCAAATGCGGCTGGTCGCCCTTCGAAGGCTACACGTTCGATAGCTCGATCGCCGCCACTTTTGTCAACGGACAGCGCGTATGGGATGGCACGCGCATCGACGACAGCGTGCGCGGCCAGCGTTTGACCTTCGACCGGTAAGCCACACGCCGCACCGGCCTTCGAACGAAGCCGGTGCCGATGTTCAGTGCGCGGCGGCCAGTGCGATCCGCACGGGGCCGTTGTTGCCGGAGCGGCCCAGCACGCTGATGCGCGTGTCGTTGAAGGCGAGCAGCTGACCGTCCTGTTCGATATGTGCGGACACGGCAAAATCCACGCCGTCGCCCAGATCCTTGGGCTCGTAGCTCAGCACGAACGTCACCGGCGAGGCGCCCACCGGGGAGATGCGCTCTTTGGCGATGACGCGCGCTGGCGCATCCTGGCGGCTGACGTCGGACAACACCACCTCCAGGTATGCATTCGGCGGCAGCGGCTGCGCCAGGGAGTATTCCACTTCGCCGCTCAGCGATTTCATCAACACCTGTTGCTGGGGCACTTCCTGCTGCGGCGGCGCCTTGTTCTTGCCAAAGTGCGGGATCCAGCCGCACGCGGCAAGCGCGAGCACGGCAACAAGCCCTAAACCACGACGTATCTTCACGGCAATCCTCTCGACGATGGCTCAGCCGGCCTTGGGCCGGTCCGCGCCGTAGCCGCCGGGCACGCCCTTGCTCGCGTAGGCCACCGCGTCGTGGGGATGCAGGCTTTCCTGATGTTCCAGGCGCACGTGGAAATCGGCGATGCTGCCGTCGGCATCGAGCGCGCGCTGGATGCCGCGCGCGGCGTCCTCGCAGAACATCAGGTTGCTGCCGTTGGCCAGCGCGAAGGCCTGTTCGTCCTCGCGCTTCACCGCCGTCTGCACCGGCGTGCCCAGCGCCTGTTCCACGCGGTCGAGCAGGCCGATCAGGTTCAGCGG